>NZ_CP009458.1:1241359-2482718 GCF_000758305.1 Cedecea neteri
CACAACCCGGAAGTCAGTCAGACGAAAGCGAAAATAAACGCTTGACTCTGAAAGAGGAAAGCGTAATATACGCCACCTCGAGTTAGCAAGCAAAAGCGACTGACTCACTGCTCTTTAACAATTTATCAGACAATCTGTGTGGGCACTCGCAGGATTGATATCTCAGCATCTTCGGATGCAAACAAATATCAAGTCTTGAAGAGTGACTACTGATTTTATAAACAGTTTTAATTCTTTGAGCATCAAACACTTTTAAATTGAAGAGTTTGATCATGGCTCAGATTGAACGCTGGCGGCAGGCCTAACACATGCAAGTCGAGCGGTAGCACGGGAGAGCTTGCTCTCTGGGTGACGAGCGGCGGACGGGTGAGTAATGTCTGGGGATCTGCCTGATGGAGGGGGATAACTACTGGAAACGGTAGCTAATACCGCATAACGTCGCAAGACCAAAGAGGGGGACCTTCGGGCCTCTTGCCATCAGATGAACCCAGATGGGATTAGCTAGTAGGTGGGGTAATGGCTCACCTAGGCGACGATCCCTAGCTGGTCTGAGAGGATGACCAGCCACACTGGAACTGAGACACGGTCCAGACTCCTACGGGAGGCAGCAGTGGGGAATATTGCACAATGGGCGCAAGCCTGATGCAGCCATGCCGCGTGTATGAAGAAGGCCTTCGGGTTGTAAAGTACTTTCAGCGAGGAGGAAGGCATTAAGGTTAATAACCTTAGTGATTGACGTTACTCGCAGAAGAAGCACCGGCTAACTCCGTGCCAGCAGCCGCGGTAATACGGAGGGTGCAAGCGTTAATCGGAATTACTGGGCGTAAAGCGCACGCAGGCGGTTTGTTAAGTCGGATGTGAAATCCCCGGGCTCAACCTGGGAACTGCATTCGAAACTGGCAAGCTTGAGTCTTGTAGAGGGGGGTAGAATTCCAGGTGTAGCGGTGAAATGCGTAGAGATCTGGAGGAATACCGGTGGCGAAGGCGGCCCCCTGGACAAAGACTGACGCTCAGGTGCGAAAGCGTGGGGAGCAAACAGGATTAGATACCCTGGTAGTCCACGCCGTAAACGATGTCGACTTGGAGGTTGTGCCCTTGAGGCGTGGCTTCCGGAGCTAACGCGTTAAGTCGACCGCCTGGGGAGTACGGCCGCAAGGTTAAAACTCAAATGAATTGACGGGGGCCCGCACAAGCGGTGGAGCATGTGGTTTAATTCGATGCAACGCGAAGAACCTTACCTACTCTTGACATCCAGAGAACTTTCCAGAGATGGATTGGTGCCTTCGGGAACTCTGAGACAGGTGCTGCATGGCTGTCGTCAGCTCGTGTTGTGAAATGTTGGGTTAAGTCCCGCAACGAGCGCAACCCTTATCCTTTGTTGCCAGCGGTTCGGCCGGGAACTCAAAGGAGACTGCCAGTGATAAACTGGAGGAAGGTGGGGATGACGTCAAGTCATCATGGCCCTTACGAGTAGGGCTACACACGTGCTACAATGGCGCATACAAAGAGAAGCGACCTCGCGAGAGCAAGCGGACCTCATAAAGTGCGTCGTAGTCCGGATTGGAGTCTGCAACTCGACTCCATGAAGTCGGAATCGCTAGTAATCGTAGATCAGAATGCTACGGTGAATACGTTCCCGGGCCTTGTACACACCGCCCGTCACACCATGGGAGTGGGTTGCAAAAGAAGTAGGTAGCTTAACCTTCGGGAGGGCGCTTACCACTTTGTGATTCATGACTGGGGTGAAGTCGTAACAAGGTAACCGTAGGGGAACCTGCGGTTGGATCACCTCCTTACCTAAAAGATACAACCCGCGTAGTGCTCACACAGATTGTCTGATAGATGTAGAGAAGCAAGGCGTCTTGCGATTGAGACTTCAGTGTCCCCTTCGTCTAGAGGCCCAGGACACCGCCCTTTCACGGCGGTAACAGGGGTTCGAATCCCCTAGGGGACGCCACTTGCTGGTATGTAAGTGAAAGTTGCGTGCCGATATATCTCAAAGCTGACTTGAAAGAGTCATGTTTGAGATATTTGCTCTTTAACAATCCGGAACAAGCTGAAAATTGAAACGACATGTCGTCTCGTTCTTCCGTAATAAAGAATGAGGTTAAGACATGTTCGAGTCTCTCAAATTTTCATAATCTGAAGCGAAACATCTTCGGGTTGTGAGGTTAAGCGACTAAGCGTACACGGTGGATGCCCTGGCAGTCAGAGGCGATGAAGGACGTGCTAATCTGCGATAAGCGTCGGTAAGGTGATATGAACCGTTATAGCCGGCGATTTCCGAATGGGGAAACCCAGTGTGATCCGTCACACTATCATTACGTGAATACATAGCGTAATGAAGCGAACCGGGGGAACTGAAACATCTAAGTACCCCGAGGAAAAGAAATCAACCGAGATTCCCCCAGTAGCGGCGAGCGAACGGGGAGCAGCCCAGAACCTGAATCAGTTTGTGTGTTAGTGGAAGCGTCTGGAAAGTCGCAGGGTACAGGGTGATACTCCCGTACACTAAAATGCACAGGCTGTGAGTTCGAAGAGTAGGGCGGGACACGTGGTATCCTGTCTGAATATGGGGGGACCATCCTCCAAGGCTAAATACTCCTGACTGACCGATAGTGAACCAGTACCGTGAGGGAAAGGCGAAAAGAACCCCGGCGAGGGGAGTGAAAAAGAACCTGAAACCGTGTACGTACAAGCAGTGGGAGCCTCATTTATGGGGTGACTGCGTACCTTTTGTATAATGGGTCAGCGACTTATATTCTGTAGCAAGGTTAACCGTATAGGGGAGCCGCAGGGAAACCGAGTCTTAACTGGGCGTTAAGTTGCAGGGTATAGACCCGAAACCCGGTGATCTAGCCATGGGCAGGTTGAAGGTTGGGTAACACTAACTGGAGGACCGAACCGACTAATGTTGAAAAATTAGCGGATGACTTGTGGCTGGGGGTGAAAGGCCAATCAAACCGGGAGATAGCTGGTTCTCCCCGAAAGCTATTTAGGTAGCGCCTCGTGAACTCATCTTCGGGGGTAGAGCACTGTTTCGGCTAGGGGGCCATCCCGGCTTACCAACCCGATGCAAACTACGAATACCGAAGAATGTTATCACGGGAGACACACGGCGGGTGCTAACGTCCGTCGTGAAGAGGGAAACAACCCAGACCGCCAGCTAAGGTCCCAAAGTCATGGTTAAGTGGGAAACGATGTGGGAAGGCACAGACAGCCAGGATGTTGGCTTAGAAGCAGCCATCATTTAAAGAAAGCGTAATAGCTCACTGGTCGAGTCGGCCTGCGCGGAAGATGTAACGGGGCTAAACCATGCACCGAAGCTGCGGCAGCGACACTATGTGTTGTTGGGTAGGGGAGCGTTCTGTAAGCCGTTGAAGGTGAACTGTGAGGTTTGCTGGAGGTATCAGAAGTGCGAATGCTGACATAAGTAACGATAAAGCGGGTGAAAAGCCCGCTCGCCGGAAGACCAAGGGTTCCTGTCCAACGTTAATCGGGGCAGGGTGAGTCGACCCCTAAGGCGAGGCCGAAAGGCGTAGTCGATGGGAAACAGGTTAATATTCCTGTACTCGGTGTTACTGCGAAGGGGGGACGGAGAAGGCTATGTTAGCCGGGCGACGGTTGTCCCGGTTTAAGCATGTAGGCGGGAAGTTTAGGTAAATCCGGACTTCTGTTAACGCTGAGGTGTGATGACGAGGCACTACGGTGCTGAAGTAACAAATGCCCTGCTTCCAGGAAAAGCCTCTAAGCATCAGGTAACATTGAATCGTACCCCAAACCGACACAGGTGGTCAGGTAGAGAATACCAAGGCGCTTGAGAGAACTCGGGTGAAGGAACTAGGCAAAATGGTGCCGTAACTTCGGGAGAAGGCACGCTGTCGTTAGGTGAAACGATTTACTCGTGGAGCTGAAGGCAGTCGAAGATACCAGCTGGCTGCAACTGTTTATTAAAAACACAGCACTGTGCAAACACGAAAGTGGACGTATACGGTGTGACGCCTGCCCGGTGCCGGAAGGTTAATTGATGGGGTTATCCGTAAGGAGAAGCTCTTGATCGAAGCCCCGGTAAACGGCGGCCGTAACTATAACGGTCCTAAGGTAGCGAAATTCCTTGTCGGGTAAGTTCCGACCTGCACGAATGGCGTAATGATGGCCAGGCTGTCTCCACCCGAGACTCAGTGAAATTGAAATCGCTGTGAAGATGCAGTGTACCCGCGGCAAGACGGAAAGACCCCGTGAACCTTTACTATAGCTTGACACTGAACATTGAGCCTTGATGTGTAGGATAGGTGGGAGGCTTTGAAGCGTGGACGCCAGTCTGCGTGGAGCCAACCTTGAAATACCACCCTTTAATGTTTGATGTTCTAACGTAGACCCGTGATCCGGGTTGCGGACAGTGTCTGGTGGGTAGTTTGACTGGGGCGGTCTCCTCCTAAAGCGTAACGGAGGAGCACGAAGGTTAGCTAATCACGGTCGGACATCGTGAGGTTAGTGCAAAGGCATAAGCTAGCTTGACTGCGAGAGTGACGGCTCGAGCAGGTGCGAAAGCAGGTCTTAGTGATCCGGTGGTTCTGAATGGAAGGGCCATCGCTCAACGGATAAAAGGTACTCCGGGGATAACAGGCTGATACCGCCCAAGAGTTCATATCGACGGCGGTGTTTGGCACCTCGATGTCGGCTCATCACATCCTGGGGCTGAAGTAGGTCCCAAGGGTATGGCTGTTCGCCATTTAAAGTGGTACGCGAGCTGGGTTTAGAACGTCGTGAGACAGTTCGGTCCCTATCTGCCGTGGGCGCTGGAGAATTGAGGGGGGCTGCTCCTAGTACGAGAGGACCGGAGTGGACGCATCACTGGTGTTCGGGTTGTCATGCCAATGGCATTGCCCGGTAGCTAAATGCGGAAGAGATAAGCGCTGAAAGCATCTAAGCGCGAAACTTGCCCCGAGATGAGTTCTCCCTGACTCCTTGAGAGTCCTGAAGGAACGTTGAAGACTACGACGTTGATAGGCTGGGTGTGTAAGCGTAGCGATACGTTGAGCTAACCAGTACTAATGATCCGTGAGGCTTAACCTTACAACACCGAAGGTGTTTTAGAGAGAAGTAAATTTTCAGCTTAGTTCAGGATTTAGTTGATGGTTATATAAAAATATAACGGTCAATAAACAGAATTTGCCTGGCGGCCGTAGCGCGGTGGTCCCACCTGACCCCATGCCGAACTCAGAAGTGAAACGCCGTAGCGCCGATGGTAGTGTGGGGTCTCCCCATGCGAGAGTAGGGAACTGCCAGGCATCAAATTAAGCAGTAAACCGGGGCAACAAACCGGTGATTGTAAAAAAATTCGGTGGAGCGGTAGTTCAGTCGGTTAGAATACCTGCCTGTCACGCAGGGGGTCGCGGGTTCGAGTCCCGTCCGTTCCGCCACTTATTAAAATTAAGCCTGCTATTTAAGCAGGCTTAATAGTAGAAAAATTTAGGGGCGTAGCTCAGTTGGTAGAGCACCGGTCTCCAAAACCGGGTGTCGCGAGTTCGAGTCTCTCCGCCCCTGCCATATATAATCCTTTGCTTAGGCAAAGGATTTTTTTTATCCAAAATTCCTCTCCTTTTTGTTCATTGCTATAAAAGCGCATTACTGCGCTATTAATGGCGTCTTCAATAATTCTTTAATAATGCTCTGCTTATCCGTGTTTTGTAACCAAACAGCATACAACGGTCTGGAAAGCGTTGTACTTTCGGGGACAGGCCAGATCCCGGGTTGTTCTTTTGCCCATTCAATCGGTAAGAAGGTACAACCGTTAAGTTCAGATATCAGCTTGCAGGCTACTTTTGCTGAACTGGTGGTTAGTACAGGGATATCATCACTCCCAATGAGCTCGGCCTCATGCTGGTGAAAATCTGCCCCCCACTCGATACGTAAATAGTTGAGTGAAGTTTTACGGCTTTCTGCAGCAGGACCATAAAGCGCCATGCTGAAGTAACCTAGCAACTGGCTGGCAAATTCATCCATTTTGGGCGCTTCAGTGGTGAGCAATAAATCCAGCTGGCGTTCATGAAGCTGTTTAACGAGCGACTGCCGTTGTGCAATTCGTGCTTCGAACTGCAGGCCATTATGCTGTTGATAAAGCGCAACTAGCCATTCAGAAAGCATGCATTCCCAAAGTGATGCGCTGGCACCAAGTGTGAGCTGATTATGCTGAGAAGTATGTGATACCTCTTTTTTTGCTGCTAACCACGTATTCATCAGATTTTCTGCGTAGGGCAACAGGCGCTCTCCGGCAGTTGTCAGCCGTATGTTATTGCGATGGCGGGTAAAAAGGTTTACGCCCAGCTGATTTTCGAGCTGTCGGATGCGAAAGCTTACCGCAGACTGCGTCAAATAAAGTGCTTCTGCAGCGCGTCCAAAGTGCCGTGTTCTGCTAACTTCCAGGAAGGTTTTAAGTAATTCTGTGTCCACGCCTTACTCCAAAAAATAATTTGTCGTTATGATTTAAATGTTTTGTTTTACACTCTGTCAAGCGTAACTAATACTCCGCGCCATAAATAGCTCGGCCAAGAAAATCAGGAGCGTGTAGGATGGCGGAAAGCTTTACGACGACTAATCGGTTTTTCGACAATAAACATTATCCACGTGGGTTTGCTCGTCATGGTGATTTCACCATCAAAGAGGCACAGCTGTTAGAACGTCACGGTTTTGCGTTCAATGAGCTGGATCTCGGCAAGCGCGAACCAGGCACTGAAGAAGAAGTGCAGTTTGTTGCCGTATGCCGTGGTGTGCGCGAGCCTGCTACTGAAGCGGAACGTGTCTGGAGCAAGTACATGGCGCGTATCAAACGCCCAAAACGTTTTCATACTCTGTCTGGCGGCAAACCGCAGATGGATACGGTTGAAGACTACAGCGATAGTGATGATTAAAAAATGGGGCGAAAGCCCCTTTTTTTATTCCGCAAGCCTGTGCAAATGCAGGAGCAGTCGATCAATTGTGCGATAGCTGAGTGCTTCCTGGAGATGTACCCGGGTAATGCTCTCGCAATGCTCGATATCCGCAATAGTACGGGAGACTTTCAGGAGACGTTGCCATGCCCTGACCGACAGGCCCAACTTGAGCAATGTTTCTTCGAGCCAAACTGCATCACCTGTCACAAGAGTACAGTGTTCGCGGATCTCATGATTGCTAAGTCGGGCATTTAGCTTACTCTGCCGGCAGAGTTGTCTGTTACGTGTCTCCATTACCCTCGTTCTTATTACCTCGCTCTTTTCTTCATCATGATTTGTTTTGCTCAGCATTCCTGCCGGAAGAAGCGGGATATCCACTGAGAGATCGAAACGGTCGAGAAAAGGACCTGAAAGCCGATTCATATAGCGTAAAGTCTGCTGGGGTGTGGCACGGTTATGCTTGCCCTCATAGTGCCCTGTGGGGCTGGGATTCATCGCCGCGATGAGCTGAAAATCCGCGGGGTAGGTAATTTTTGCTCGTGTGCGAGAGATATGAATCTCGCCTGATTCAATAGGTTCCCTGAGCGAGTCCAGCACGCGGCGTTCAAACTCAGGTAATTCATCCAGAAATAATACGCCGTTGTGCGCCAACGAAATTTCCCCTGGCTGCGGGATAGCTCCGCCACCCACGATGGACGTTAGAGAAGCGCTATGATGCGGAGCTCTGAACGGACGCTGGCGCCAATGGCGATGGAGATGCGAGGATTGTACCAGGCTCAGAATAGCTGCGCTCTGTAGTGCTTCAGCATCGTTCAAAGGAGGAAGGAGCGTATTAAGCCGGCTTGCCAGCATGGTTTTGCCCGTTCCTGGTGGGCCTATCAGTAACAGGTTATGCCCGCCAGCCGCCGCAATTTCCAGGGCTCGTTTTCCCAGGCTTTGCCCAATAATCTCGTTCATGTCTTCTTTGTTATCCGCTTGCCACAGTGCAGGGCTAACCGGGGTGCGGAGATCGTGCTTTCCTTCCAACCAGGCGCATACTTCGGTCAGATGCGTGGCTACAAAGCAGCCCGGTTTAGCGATCAGGCCAACTTCTTCTTCATTTTCTGCGGCAACCACAACTTCTCGTCCCGCATTCAAAGCCTCCATAGCGGATGATATGGCCCCGGAAACCCCACGTAGTTCCCCCGTTAGCGCGAGCTCGCCGATAAACTCAAGCTGGGCCAGCTTGGGCGTACTTAGCTGCTCAGAGGCAACCAGCAGCGCCAGAGCAATCGGTAAATCATATCTGCCACCTTCTTTAGGAAGATCTGCCGGGGCAAGGTTAATGGTGATTTTACGCGCCGGAAATGTGTAGCCACTGTTGATCAATGCACTTCTGACCCGATCCCGGGCTTCTCTCACGGTAGTTTCAGGCAGGCCGACAAGCGTAAGCCCGGGTAAGCCAGCACTGATATGTACCTCAACCGTAACCTGTGGGGCGTGAACGCCGAGTGCTGCTCTGGTGTAGACAACCGACAGTGACATTTTTCCTCCGCGAAAAACTTCATTCTGCCGTGCCAATAAAAGATTAAATATTGTTCTTTTAATTCACCAGGAAGCATCTTCCTGACTTTTTTATCCGCTTTCTTTTTTACAGATCTGGCTGCGAAGTCGATCGCAGAACAATAACTTTTTACTGGTATTACGCAGAAAATAGCCTCAGCAGACCCGTTTTATGAATTATTTTCACTTTCTCGTTATCCACTGAAATTAAATAGTTTTTATGCTAATTAATTTCAACGATGATCTTTTCGTCATAAAAAAATATTGTGCTTTACGTCCACTCTGTGATAACTCTGTAGGCATTACTTCGAACTAGACGTTAGAACATACAGAAAATGACAGCCCTTCTACGAGTGATTAGCCTGGTCGTGATTAGCGTGGTGGTGATTATTATCCCACCGTGCGGGGCTGCACTTGGAGAAAGAAAGGCTTAAAAATCAAGCCTGAATCGAAAAGAACCCCCGCACCGAAAGGTCCGGGGGTTTTTTGTTGACTGAAGAATGTGAAGCGAGGAACAGAGTATGTGTTGCAGAATAAAATGCTGTTTCTCCGGTAATGAGGCGGGGAACTAACTATGAATGGTGCACAGTGGGTAGTACATGCGTTGCGAGCGCAGGGGGTTGAAACAGTTTTCGGTTATCCTGGCGGCGCGATTATGCCGGTGTACGATGCGTTGTACGACGGTGGTGTGGAACATCTACTGTGTCGCCATGAACAAGGTGCGGCCATGGCGGCCATTGGTTATGCCCGCTCAACCGGCAAAACCGGTGTGTGTATTGCCACTTCAGGCCCCGGCGCGACCAACCTTTTGACCGGTCTTGCTGACGCACTTTTAGATTCTGTTCCCGTTGTTGCCATCACCGGCCAGGTGGCCGCGCCTTTGATTGGGACTGACGCCTTCCAGGAAGTTGACGTCCTCGGTCTGTCGCTTGCCTGCACCAAACACAGTTTCCTCGTCGAATCCCTTGATGAACTGCCGCGTGTCCTTGCCGAGGCATTTGAAATTGCTAATGCTGGCCGCCCGGGCCCCGTTCTGGTCGATATTCCAAAAGATATTCAGTTGGCTATCGGTGAGCCTGAGGCCTGGTTATCTGCCGTTGAAGATGATGCAGACCTGCCGTTTGCTGAATTGCAGCAAGCCCGTGAAATGCTCGTTCAGGCCAAAAAGCCTATGCTTTACGTTGGCGGCGGCGTAGGGATGGCGCAGGCAGTTCCGGCGCTTCGCGAATTTATTTCCGTAACTGGAATGCCTTCCACAGTCACCCTGAAAGGGCTGGGCGCAGTGCCGGCCGATGATGCGTTTTATACCGGTATGCTGGGGATGCACGGTACCAAAGCGGCAAACCTCGCCGTTCAGGAATGCGATTTGCTGTTGGCCGTTGGCGCCCGTTTCGATGACCGCGTCACCGGGAAGCTGAATACCTTTGCTCCGCACGCCAAAGTTATCCACATGGATATCGATCCTGCGGAGCTGAGCAAGTTACGCCAGGCGCATGTTGCGTTGCAGGGGCCGCTGAACCAGCTTTTACCTGCCTTACAACAGCCGTTGCACATTGCTTCATGGCAGCAGCATATCGCGGCCCTGAACGAAGAACACCAGTGGCGCTACGATCATCCGGGCGAGGCTATCTATGCCCCCCTGCTGCTGAAGCAACTCTCTGAACGCAAATCAGCTGAAGCTGTTGTGACCACCGACGTAGGCCAACATCAGATGTGGACCGCACAGCACATGACCTTCACCAGCCCGGAGAACTTCATCACCTCCAGCGGACTTGGCACGATGGGCTTTGGTTTACCTGCCGCCGTTGGCGCTCAGGTGGCAAGGCCGGAAGATACGGTGATCTGCGTCTCCGGCGATGGCTCTTTCATGATGAACGTTCAGGAGCTGGGCACCATCAAGCGCAAGCAGTTGCCGGTCAAAATCCTGCTGCTCGATAACCAACGTCTGGGCATGGTGAGGCAGTGGCAGCAGCTGTTTTTTGAAGAGCGCTACAGTGAAACGACCCTGACCGACAACCCCGATTTCCTCACGCTGGCCAGCGCCTTTGGCATTCCAGGCCAGCACATCACCCGTAAAGACCAGGTAGAAGCCGCGTTAGACGCCCTGTTGAACAGCGACGGCCCGTACATGCTTCACGTCTCGATCGATGAGTACGAAAACGTCTGGCCGTTGGTACCGCCCGGTGCCAGTAACTCGCAAATGCTGGAGAAATTATCATGATGCAACATCAGCTCGCAGTGCAGGCTCGCTTCCGCCCGGAAACGTTAGAACGTGTTTTACGCGTCGTGCGTCATCGTGGCTTCCAAATCTGCGCCATGAATATGGCCGCGGCGGGGAATACCGACAATATTAATATTGAATTGACCGTTGCTAGCCTGCGGCCAGTCGAATTACTGTTTACTCAATTAAGCAAGCTGGTTGACGTTGCCTGCGTTGAAATCCAGCAACCAACATCACAACAAATCCGCGCCTGAGCGCAAAAGGAAGAGAACAATGACGACCAAGAAAGCTGATTACATCTGGTTCAATGGCGAGATGACTCCGTGGGGAGAAGCGAAAGTTCACGTAATGTCCCACGCGTTGCACTACGGTACTTCGGTCTTTGAAGGTATCCGTTGCTATGACTCGCACAAAGGGCCAGTGGTGTTCCGTCATCGTGAACACATGCAGCGCTTGCGTGACTCAGCAAAAATCTATCGCTTCCCGGTATCGCAAAGTGTTGATGAGCTGATGGAAGCCTGCCGCGCGGTTATCCGTAAAAACAACCTCACCAGCGCTTACATCCGCCCTCTGGTCTTTGTTGGCGACGTAGGCATGGGCGTTAACCCGCCGGAAGGGTACACCACCGACGTGATCATTGCGGCCTTCCCGTGGGGCGCTTATCTGGGCGCTGAAGCGCTGGATCAGGGGATTGATGCAATGGTCTCTTCCTGGAACCGCGCGGCACCAAACACCATTCCTACCGCGGCAAAAGCGGGCGGTAACTACCTTTCTTCTCTGCTGGTCGGCAGCGAAGCACGCCGCCACGGCTATCAGGAAGGGATTGCGCTCGATGTGAACGGCTTCCTGTCCGAGGGCGCGGGCGAAAACCTGTTCGAAGTGAAAGATGGCGTGATTTACACCCCTCCATTCACCTCTTCAGCACTGCCGGGCATTACCCGTGATGCAATTATCAAGCTGGCAAAAGACCTGGGCATTGAAGTCCGTGAGCAGGTGCTTTCGCGAGAATCTCTGTACCTGGCCGACGAAGTCTTTATGTCCGGTACCGCCGCAGAAATCACCCCGGTACGCAGCGTAGACCGCATTCAGGTGGGCGAGGGTCGCTGTGGCCCGGTCACCAAACGTATTCAACAGGCATTCTTTGGCTTGTTCACTGGCGAAACCGAAGACAAGTGGGGCTGGTTGGATCAGGTAAACCCATAAGTCTTAAACAAAAATATAACCAGGCGGGCGGCAACTGACCGCCTGCTACCCGACAGACTGGAGTAAATAAAGCATGCCTAAGTATCGTTCCGCCACTACAACCCACGGCCGCAATATGGCGGGTGCCCGCGCCCTGTGGCGCGCAACGGGGATGACCGACGCCGATTTTGGCAAACCGATCATTGCGGTCGTCAACTCCTTTACTCAATTCGTACCGGGCCACGTTCACCTGCGCGATCTGGGTAAACTGGTTGCCGAGCAAATCGAAGCCTCCGGCGGCGTAGCGAAAGAGTTCAACACCATTGCGGTGGATGACGGTATCGCGATGGGGCATGGCGGCATGCTCTATTCCCTGCCGTCCCGCGAGCTGATTGCCGACTCGGTTGAGTACATGGTGAACGCCCACTGCGCCGATGCCATGGTCTGTATCTCCAACTGCGACAAAATCACCCCAGGGATGCTGATGGCCTCTCTGCGCCTGAACATTCCGGTGATCTTCGTTTCAGGCGGCCCGATGGAAGCCGGGAAAACCAAACTTTCCGACCAGATCATCAAGCTGGACCTGGTTGATGCGATGATTCAGGGTGCAGACCCGAAAGTTTCTGACGAGCAAAGCGAGCAAGTTGAACGCTCCGCGTGTCCAACGTGCGGCTCTTGTTCAGGGATGTTCACCGCCAACTCCATGAACTGCCTGACCGAAGCGCTGGGTCTGTCTCAGCCGGGCAACGGTTCACTACTGGCGACGCACGCCGACCGCAAAGAACTGTTCCTGAACGCAGGTAAACGCATTGTTGAACTGACCAAGCGTTACTACGAGCAGGATGATGCCACCGCACTGCCGCGTAGCATCGCCAGCAAAGAGGCGTTCGAAAACGCCATGACGCTGGATATCGCCATGGGCGGCTCTACTAACACCGTTCTGCACCTGTTGGCCGCCGCGCAAGAAGCTGAAATCGATTTCACCATGACCGACATTGACCAGCTGTCCCGCAAGGTTCCGCAGCTGTGTAAAGTTGCGCCAAGCACCCAGAAATACCATATGGAAGACGTGCACCGTGCTGGTGGCGTGCTCGGTATTCTCGGCGAGCTGGATCGCGCCGGGTTGCTCAATCGCGAAGTGAAAAACGTGCTTGGCCTTTCCCTGCCGCAGACGCTGGAACAATACGATGTAATGCTGACCAAAGACGAAGCGGTGAAAACCATGTTCCGCGCGGGTCCGGCGGGTATTCGTACTACCCAGGCTTTCTCGCAGAGCTGCCGCTGGGACACGCTGGATGACGATCGTGCTAACGGCTGTATTCGCTCACTGGAAAATGCCTACAGCAAAGACGGCGGCCTGGCCGTCCTGTACGGCAACTTCGCGGAAAATGGCTGTATTGTTAAAACCGCGGGCGTGGATGAAGGTAGCCTGGTATTCCGTGGCCCGGCCAAAGTTTATGAAAGCCAGGACGATGCGGTAGAAGCCATCCTCGGCGGCAAAGTGGTTGCGGGTGACGTGGTTGTTATTCGCTACGAAGGGCCAAAAGGCGGGCCTGGCATGCAGGAAATGCTTTATCCAACCACCTTCCTGAAATCTATGGGACTGGGCAAAGCCTGCGCGCTGGTCACCGATGGCCGTTTCTCCGGCGGGACCTCGGGTCTGTCGATCGGCCACGTTTCTCCGGAAGCAGCTAGCGGCGGCAATATTGCTCTGATTGAAGACGGCGACATGATTGCCATTGATATCCCTAATCGCGGTATTCAACTGCAGCTTACCGATCAGGAAATGGCGGCACGTCGTGAAGCGCAGGAAGCTCGCGGTGATGCAGCCTGGACTCCTCGCAATCGTGAACGTCAGGTGTCCTTCGCTCTGCGCGCTTACGCCAGCCTCGCCACCAGTGCGGATAAAGGCGCCGTGCGTGATAAAAGCAAGCTTGGAGGCTAATTATGGCTGAGTCACAACCGCTACCCGATGCCCCCGGCGGAGCCGAGTATCTGCGCGCGGTATTGCGTGCGCCGGTTTACGAAGTCGTGCAGGTAACGCCGCTGCAGAAAATGGAAAAGCTTTCTTCGCGCCTTGATAATGTCATTCTGGTTAAGCGTGAAGATCGTCAGCCAGTGCACAGCTTCAAGCTGCGCGGGGCGTATTCGATGATTGCAGGCCTGAACAGCGAGCAAAAAGCCTGTGGCGTGATCACCGCTTCTGCGGGAAACCATGCGCAGGGCGTGGCGCTTTCGTCCACGCGTTTGGGTATTAAGTCGCTGATCGTTATGCCTGTGGCTACTGCAGATATCAAAGTCGATGCTGTGCGGGCCTTCGGAGGCGAAGTGTTGCTGCATGGCGCGAATTTCGATGAGGCAAAAGCCAAAGCCATCGAACTTTCTCAGCAGCAAGGTTTCACCTACGTGCCTCCGTTTGACCACCCGGCTGTCATCGCCGGGCAGGGTACGGTTGCGCTGGAACTGCTGCAGCAGGATGCGCATATCGATCGCGTATTCGTGCCGGTTGGCGGCGGTGGCCTGGCGGCTGGCGTAGCGGTTCTGATCAAGCAACTGATGCCGCAAATCAAAGTGATTGCGGTTGAAGCCGAAGATTCTGCCTGTCTCAAAGCAGCACTGGATGCCGGGCACCCGGTTGAGCTGCCGCGCGTGGGGCTGTTTGCCGAAGGCGTTGCGGTTAAGCGTATCGGCGACGAAACCTTCCGCGTATGCCAGGAATACCTGGATGACATCATCACCGTGGACAGCGACGCTATCTGCGCGGCGATGAAGGATTTGTTCGAGGACGTGCGTGCTGTCGCCGAGCCTTCCGGGGCGCTGGCGCTGGCGGGGATGAAAAAGTACGTCCAGCAGCACAACATTCGTGGTGAACGCCTGGCGCATGTGTTGTCTGGCGCAAACGTGAATTTCCACGGGCTACGTTATGTCTCTGAGCGCTGTGAACTGGGCGAGCAGAGGGAAGCGTTGCTGGCGGTCACTATTCCCGAGCAAAAAGGCAGCTTCCTGAAGTTCTGCCAACTGCTGGGCGGTCGCTCGGTTACCGAGTTTAACTACCGCTACGCCAGTTCTGACGATGCCTGCATTTTTGTTGGGGTGCGTCTGACTCGCGGGCTGGAAGAGCGTAAAGAGATCATCGCTCAGCTCAGTGAAGGCGGCTACGGCGTGGTCGATCTCTCTGACGACGAAATGGCGAAGCTGCATGTTCGCTACATGGTGGGCGGCCGGCCGTCGAAACCGCTGCGCGAACGGTTGTACAGCTTTGAGTTCCCTGAATCACCAGGGGCGCTGCTGAAGTTCTTGAGTACGCTGGGAACGCACTGGAACATTTCTCTGTTCCACTACCGCAGCCACGGCACTGACTACGGGCGAGTTCTGGCGGCGTTTGAGTTGGGTGAAAATGAGCCGGACTTCGAAACCCGGCTCAACGAACTGGGTTACGAATGTCACGACGAAACCCAAAACCCGGCGTTCCGCTTCTTCCTGGCCGGTTAATGGCTGCCGGGTAGAAGCTTCCAGAACGCGCTGATAAGCGGCTCATTGAGCCGCTTTTTTTGTACGCAAACGCCCAGTTCAAACGGGGCTTTCTCATCGTTACGTTCCAGAACCAGCACGCGGTTGCGCACCGGTTCCGGGCTGTTTTCCAGCACGATTTCCGGGATCAGCGCGACCCCACATCCCAGCGCCACCATTGACACCATGGCTTCGTGGCCAGCGACGGTGGCATAGATCACCGGGTTACTGATTTTCTGGCGGCGGAACCACAGTTCGATACGGCGGCGAACAGGCCCCTGTTCGGGCATGATAAACGGAATTTTGGCCCAGTCTGGCTCCGGCTGGCTTACCTGCGCCCTGACAGGGCAAGGCAAAGCGGGGGCGATCAAGGCCACGGATAAATTTTCCAGCATTGAGAAAGCCACGCCAGGCGGAAGGGATTCTGGTTTTCCGGCGATCGCCAGGTCGGCTTCATTGGAATCAACTTTTTCTACCGCATCCGCGGCGTCGCCTGTGGTCAGCTTAATTTCAACGGAAGGATGTTCAGCCCGGAAGCGGTCCAGAATGGGCGGCAAATGGCTGTATGCGGCGGTCACCGAGCAAAACAGATGCAGCTCTCCACTCAGGGAAGGGCCTTGCTGGCCAAGCGTGTGGCGCATCTGCTGATATTGCAGCAGCGTGTGCTGGGCAAACTGCCGTAATTGCTCACCGGCTTCAGTTAGCGTTACGGTGCGGTTATCACGCAAAAACAGAGGTTGCCCGAGGTCGTCCTCCAGACGCTGGATTTGACGCGAAAGCGTGGAGGGGCTGACGTGCATGGCGCGTGCGCTACGCCCAAAATGGCGGCTTTCGGCCAGGTGCAGAAAGGTTTTCAGATCGCGTAAATCCATGGTCATCAAGCCTCGTTTTTGCATTGCAATAATCGCAACGCGACGTTGTTAATATATCAATTTAAGCAACGCATTTCCTGTCATATAGTGGGTTCATTCTAGGCAGCACGACACGGCTGCAGAGCCCTTACAATAAGCACAACACGACACATACGGAGTTCTACGATGGCTAATTATTTCAACACTTTGAACCTGCGTCAGCAGTTAGCGCAGTTGGGTAAATGTCGCTTCATGGGGCGCGATGAATTCGCCGATGAAGCAAGCTACCTCAAAGGTAAAAAAGTCGTCATCGTCGGCTGCGGTGCTCAGGGCCTTAACCAGGGTCTGAACATGCGCGACTCCGGGCTGGATGTTTCCTATGCCCTGCGTGCGGAAGCTATCGCCGAGAAGCGTGCTTCCTGGCGTAAAGCGACTGAAAACGGCTTCAAAGTGGGTACTTACGAAGAGCTGATCCCGCAGGCGGATCTGGTTGTTAACCTGACGCCAGACAAACAGCACTCTTCCGTTGTTCAGGCCGTACAGCCGATGATGAAAGACGGCGCAGCGCTGGGCTACTCCCACGGTTTCAACGTGGTTGAAGTCGGCGAAACCATTCGTAAAGACATCACCGTGGTGATGGTAGCACCTAAGTGCCCGGGCACCGAAGTGCGCGAAGAATACAAACGTGGTTTTGGTGTGCCAACGCTTATCGCAGTTCACCCTGAAAACGATCCGAAAGGCGAAGGCATGGCGATTGCCAAAGCCTGGGCTGCGGCCACCGGTGGCCACCGTGCGGGCGTGCTGGAGTCTTCCTTCGTTGCGGAAGTGAAATCTGACCTGATGGGCGAGCAGACTATTCTGTGCGGTATGCTACAGGCCGGTTCTCTGCTGTGCTTCGACAAGCTGGTGGCAGAGGGTACTGATGCTGCATATGCAGAAAAACTGATTCAGTTCGGCTGGGAAACCATCACCGAAGCGCTGAAACAGGGTGGGATCACGCTGATGATGGACCGTCTGTCCAACCCGGCAAAAATCCGCGCTAACGCGCTGTCCGAGCAGCTGAAAACCATCATGGCTCCGCTGTTCCAGAAACACATGGATGACATCATCTCCGGTGAGTTCTCCTCCGGCATGATGGCTGACTGGGCTAACGACGATAAGAAACTGCATACCTGGCGTGAAGAGACCGGCCAGACTGCTTTCGAAACTGCACCGCAGTTTGAAGGCAAGATTTCCGAGCAGGAATACTTCGACAAAGGCGTGGTGATGATCGCCATGGTGAAAGCGGGCGTTGAGCTGGCCTTCGAAACCATGGTTGACGCTGGCATCATCGAAGAGTCGGCATACTATGAGTCCCTGCACGAGTTGCCGCTGATTGCTAACACCATTGCTCGTAAGCGCCTGTACGAAATGAACGTGGTTATTTCTGATACCGCTGAGTACGGTAACTATCTGTTCTCCTACGCAGCTGTTCCGCTGCTGAAAGAGTTCATGACCACGCTGCAGCCAGGCGATCTGGGTAAAGAGATCCCAGCCGCTGCGGTAGACAACGCTCAGCTTCGTGACGTCAATGAAGCCATTCGCAGCCACGAAATCGAAAAAGTGGGTCAAAAACTGCGTGGCTACATGACCGACATGAAACGCATCGCCGTTGCTGGTTAATGTGTTTTTGAAATGAAAAAGGCGCTTCGGCGCCTTTTTTTGTGCCCGTTATCTTGCCGTCTCTCTTTTTATGTAATATCGTAAGTTACATGAAAATAAATAACTCCTTCTCAGCAACTTTGCACATCCTGCTTCATCTGGAGCAGATGGACAAACCGCTCACATCGGAACAAATGGCCGCCTTTATCGACGGCAATCCGGCGTTTATTCGTAAAGTGCTCGCCGGTCTGCGCGAGAACAACATCGTCTGTTCAACCAAAGGCCATCACGGCGGCTGGAGGCTCTGCCGCCCGGCCAGCGAAGTGACGCTGCTGGATATTTATCTGGCCCTGGGATCGCCGGGTCTGTTTGCGCTAGGTAACCGTAATGAAAACCCGCAATGCCTGGTGGAGCAGGGAGTCAATCGCGTGATGTCCGAGACGTTTACCGCCGCTGAAGAGCTGGTACTGGCGCGATTTAAAAGCCTGACATTGCAAGATATCGGGAGCGAATTTATTCGCTATTTCAATGAAAAGGGGAACGAGGAATGATTTCAACCTTAACCACGGATCTGCCAGTTTGTCTGATGATCGCCCTGGCCGCCGCCAGTATTTCGATGACGATAACCCAAACTGAACTGTTTGCAGGGTTGCGCAGCTGGACGGCGAAAAAGCATGCGATGCTGGGGCATCTCTTCCAGTGTTTCTACTGCCTTAGCCACTGGGTGGTGTTTGCCGGAATGCTGATTTACCGCCCCTATTTACTGCACAGCGGGATGCCGGTGATCGACTGGATTATGACGGCGTTTATTACCCTCACGCTGACCACTTTCGTCAACGGCATTATTTTCAAAGTGTTCCAGATGGCGGTCGGCACACATTTGCTGAAACATGAAGCCCAGCAGACGCTGCAGTCGACAAAATAAAGAAAGGCCGGATATCCCGGCCTTTTACTTAGTTACGGTACAGTACCTTGATGATGTGGTAGCCGAACTGAGTATGCAGTGGGCCATAAGGCTCCAGCAGTGGGCAGGAAAAGACCACTTTATCGAATGCAGGAACCATCTGTCCCTGACGGAATTCACCTAAATGGCCGCCTTTTTTGCCGGACGGGCAGGTAGAGTGCTTCTTCGCCAGTTTCTCGAAGTCGCCGCCGTTTTTAAGCTGCTCCAGAAGGTCCTGAGCCAGTTTTTCTTCCTTTACAAGGATATGCAGTGCTGCTGCGGTTTTTGCCATGATAGTGCCTTGAGTCATGTTGATTACGCTCGCTATACTACCACGCTGTTTTTGTCCCCTCCTGACTTTCATTGAGTGACCGTATGCGTTTAAACCCTGGCCAACAACAAGCCGTCGAATTTGTCACCGGACCCTGCCTGGTTTTGGCCGGAGCTGGCTCGGGTAAAACGCGCGTTATCACCAATAAGATTGCGCATCTGATTCGCGAAAGTGGCTATCAGGCGCGCCAGATCGCAGCGGTAACCTTTACCAATAAGGCCGCCCGCGAAATGAAAGAGCGCGTTTCGCAGACGCTGGGGCGCAAAGAGGCTCGCGGGTTGATGATCTCGACTTTCCACACGCTGGGGCTGGAGATTATCAAGCGTGAATATGCTGCGTTGGGGATGAAATCTAATTTCTCGTTGTTTGACGATACCGATCAGACCGCACTGCTAAAAGAGCTAACTGAAGGCCTGTTAGAAAACGATAAGGTGCTGCTCCAACAGCTGATCTCGACGATTTCCAACTGGAAGAACGGCTTGTTGTCTCCGGCACAGGCCGCCGCGCAGGCGAAGGGCGAACGGGATCGTATTTTTGCCCATTGCTACGGCCTTTACGACACGCACCTGAAGTCCTGCAACGTGCTGGATTTTGACGATCTGATTTTGCTGCCAACGCTGCTGCTGCAGCGTAATGCAGAAGTTAGGGAGCGCTGGCAAAACCGTATTCGCTATCTGCTGGTGGACGAATACCAGGATACCAACACCAGCCAGTATGAGCTGGTGAAACTGCTGGTTGGCGCGCGGGCTCGCTTTACCGTTGTAGGTGACGATGACCAATCCATTTATTCGTGGCGTGGCGCGAATCCGCAGAACCTGGTTCTGCTGAGCAAAGATTTTCCGGCGCTGCAGGTGATCAAGCTTGAGCAGAACTACCGCTCGTCCCGCCGGATTTTGAATGCGGCCAATATTCTGATCGCTAACAATCCGCACGTTTTTGAGAAGCGGCTTTTCTCTGAACTTGAACACGGCGCAGAATTGAAGGTCGTGACGGCGAATCATGAAGAGCATGAGGCCGAACGCGTTACCGGCGAACTGATCGCCCACCACTTTATTAATAAAACTAACTATAAAGATTACGCGATTCTGTACCGCGGCAATCACCAGTCGCGGGTGTTCGAAAAGATGCTGATGCAAAACCGCATCCCGTATCGCATCTCCGGCGGCACTTCATTTTTCTCGCGTCCGGAGATTAAAGATCTGCTTGCCTACCTGCGGGTGCTGACGAACCCGGATGATGACAGTGCATTTCTACGTATTGTGAACACACCCAAACGTGAAATTGGCCCGGCAACGCTGCAAAAGCTTGGCGAGTGGGCGATGCAGCGCAATAAAGGCCTGTTCACCGCCAGCTTTGATATGGGACTAAGTCAGACGCTCAGCGGGCGCGGTCTTGATGCGTTGCAGCGTTTTACCCACTGGCTGCGGGACGTGGCTGCGCTTGCCGAGCGCGAACCGGTGGCTGCCGTGCGAGATCTTATCCACGGCATCGACTATGAAAGCTGGCTGTATGAAACCTCACCCAGCCCGAAAGCCGCCGAAATGCGGATGAAAAACGTTAACCAGCTTTTCAGCTGGATGACCGAGATGCTTGAAGGCAACGACCTGAATGAGCCGATGACGTTAATCCAGGTAGTAACGCGTTTTACCCTGCGCGACATGATGGAGCGTGGTGAAAGCGAAGAAGAGGCCGATCAGGTTCAGTTGATGACCCTGCATGCTTCTAAGGGCCTGGAATTCCCCTATGTCTATCTTGTCGGCATGGAAGAAGGGATCCTGCCGCATCAAAGCAGCATCGACGAAGATAACGTGGATGAAGAGCGCCGCCTGGCTTACGTGGGAATTACTCGGGCGCAAAAAGAGCTGACGTTTACGCTGTGCCGGGAACGCCGGCAGTATGGTGAGCTGGTGCGCCCTGAACCAAGCCGGTTTCTGCTGGAGCTGCCACAGGACGATTTAAGCTGGGAAACTGAGCGTAAAGTGGTTTCTGCCGAAGAGCGGATGCAAAAAGGACAAAGTAATGTGGCCAACATCCGTGAGATGCTGGCCAAAGCGCGTAAAAGCTAGATTAATTGACGCTGAGCGGCCAGTGAACGTAGCTCTGCCACAGTTTTTCCTGTTCCAGCAGCTCGGCACCGAGAGGGTGACAGGCAAGCCAGGTGTCGGGCAATGCCAGATGCAGCGTTTCGCCGTCGGCCTGCAGTTTAATCTCGGGCAGGATATCGTCCCGGCGGCGGTTGGCGAAAATAATCGCCAGGCGTAACAGGCGGCAGAGTCTTTCCGCCACGCGCGGCGGGACAGCGTTTTGCTGGTGGAGCGAAGAGAGATCGACAGGATTGGTCTGATTAAGCAGTAGCGTTGCCAGCAATTTCTTCTGCGCGGGCGTATAGCCCGGCAAATCCAGGTTTCTCACCAGATAGGCCGCATGCTGCGGGGCATGTTTAAAATCGATGCTCAAGCCAATTTCATGCAGCAGAGCGCTGCTTGCCAACATTTGCTGACTGAGGGGATCCAGCCCCCAGGGCTCGGCGATTTGCGAAGCAAAATTCTGCGCAAGCTGCTCCACGCGAGCCGCCTGGCTGGTATCTACCATAAAACGGCGCTGGACGTTACGCAGCGTTCTCTGGCGAATCTCCTGGTCAACCGCAAGATGCAGCATCCCGTAGACCAAACCTTCACGCAGCGCGCCACCGGCAAGCGTCATGCATTCAATATCAAGCTGTTGGAAGATAGCGATGAGAATGGCCAGGCCGCTCGGGAAAACCAGCGCCCGCTCCAGCGTGAGTCCTTCAATTTCCAGCTCTTCCAGCCGGCCACACTGAATTGCTCGCTGCTTTAGCTGCTGCAGTTTTGCCAGGGTAATACGTTCGTCCATTCCCTGCGCCATCATGATTTCCTGCAGCGCCTGCACGGTACCTGAAGCGCCGACACAAATCTTCCAGCCGTGGTTTTTAAGCTCGGCAATGACCGGGCTGAGTACTTCTGCAGCTGCCGCTTCTGCAGCCGCGAAGTTCTCCTGAGCAAGATTTCTGTCGCTAAAGAAACGCTCCAGCCACGTGACACAGCCCATTGAGAGGCTGAATAACGAGGTTGTCTGCGCCCCGGTGCCCGTTACCAGTTCGGTACTGGCGCCACCGATATCAACCACCAGACGGCGATCGTCGCCCCCGGTCGTGTGGGCAACGCCCTGATAAATCAGGCGGGCTTCTTCTTCACCGCGAATCACCTGGACCGGGCAGCCGAGGATTTCCTGCGCCTTTTGCAAAAAAACATCGGCATTAACGGCGAGACGCAGCGTGGCTGTAGCCACAACGCGAATTTGATTCTGAGGGATATCCTGAAGGCGTTCGGCAAATAAGCGTAGGCATTGCCAGCCACGTTCCATGGCTTCCGGAGAGAGAACGCACTCGCTGTTGAGGCCAGCAGCGAGGCGGACTTTTCGCTTAATGCGGGTCAGGGTTTGTATGCTTCCTGCCACCTCACGCACAACCAACATATGAAAACTGTTAGAACCCAGATCAATTGCTGCATAGAGTGAGGCGGTGCTTAGCATAGATTTTTTAACCTGCGCGACGACGATTACCACGAGGAGCGCCACCGCGGCGTGGACCGTTGCCTGGGCGGCTGCGGGTCAGACGTTTTGGCGGTGGGAACTCATTTAACAGTGCTTCAGCGTTATATTTGCTCACCGGAATGGCGTGGCCAATATAGGTTTCGATTGCCGACAGGTTCAGGGCGTAATCTTCGCATGCGAGGCTGATCGAATGACCGCTTGCCCCGGCACGACCGGTACGACCAATACGGTGGACGTAGTCTTCGCAGTCGTCCGGCAAATCGTAGTTGAAGACGTGAGTAACGGCTGGAATATGCAGGCCACGAGCCGCAACGTCAGTTGCAACCAGAATATCCAGATCGCCACGGGTAAACTCTTCCAGGATGCGCAGGCGTTTTTTCTGTGCGACATCACCCGTTAACAGCCCAACGCGATGACCATCAGCGGCCAGATGGCCCCAGATATCTTCACAGCGGTGTTTGGTGTTCGCGAAGATGATGGCGCGGTCTGGCCATTCTTCTTCGAGCAGCGTTTGCAGCAGACGCATTTTCTCTTCGTTAGAAGGATAGAAAAGCTCTTCTTTAATGCGGTGACCCGTTCTCTGCTCGGGCTCAACTTCCACATATTCCGCGTTGTTCATCTGCTCGAAAGCCAGTTCACGTACGCGGTAGGAAAGTGTGGCTGAGAACAGCATATTCAGGCGCTGAGTGACCGGCGGCATGCGGCGGAACAGCCAACGAATATCTTTAATAAAGCCGAGATCGTACATGCGATCGGCTTCATCCAGGACCACAACCTGAATCGCGCCCAGGTTAATGTGATTTTGTTTGGCGTAGTCAATCAGTCGGCCGGTGGTACCGATCAAAATATCGACGCCGCTTTCCAGCACTTTCAGCTGTTTGTCATAGCCGTCGCCACCATAGGCAAGGCCAAGCTTCAGGCCAGTCGCCTGAGCTAACGGTTCCGCATCAGAGTGAATCTGTACCGCTAATTCGCGGGTTGGCGCCATAATCAAGGCGCGTGGTTGATTCACCTGACGGTTCTCTGGAACCGGGTGAGAAAGTAAATAGTGGAACGTGGACGTCAGAAACGCCATCGTTTTGCCTGTACCGGTTTGCGCCTGCCCTGCAACGTCACGATTCGCCAGAGTCAGCGGAAGTGCCAGTGCCTGAATTGGGGTGCAGTTATGGAACCCTTTATTTTCAAGGGCTTCAATCACCTTAGGGTGCAGGGCGAAGTCGGAAAACTTCTTTTCGGTCAAATGTGTTTTGCTCATAGTGTGGTAGAATATCAGTTTACTATTGCTTTACGAAAGCACATCCGTTGAAATAAACCGGGTGAAATAAAGTCACCCCAAGTTGGTTAATGCTACACCAACAAGGTAGACATAATCCTGTGGAGTTGAACATGAGCGATAAAATTATTCACCTGACTGACGGCAGTTTCGACACGGACGTGCTTCAAGCTGAAGGGTTGATTCTGGTTGATTTCTGGGCAGAGTGGTGTGGTCCGTGTAAAATGATCGCCCCGATTCTCGACGAGATCGCTGATGAATATCAGGGCAAAATCACCGTAGCTAAGCTGAACATCGACCAGAACCCGGGTACGGCGCCGAAGTACGGCATCCGTGGTATCCCAACCCTGTTGCTGTTCAAAAATGGCGAAGTCGCTGCGACCAAAGTAGGCGCGCTGTCTAAAGGCCAGTTAAAAGAGTTCCTCGACGCTAATCTGGCATAATGGAATCTCAGCCGGTGCGTGCCGCATTTGCATTTTTTTGCGAGCTGCTGGACGCCCGGCGTCACACATGCTAAGTTACCTATGACTTCGCTTTAAACTTGCCCTTAAGTTTGAATCTTTGTAATACCTTAATGCTTCCCGTTCGCTGTCAAATCAACTCTCTTTTACAGCAATCACAACGGACGCATAACCGAATTCGGGCTTATCACCCATTCCGTCTTGTCGTTTCAGTTCTGCGTTTTTCCTATGACCAGGCAGCGATCAGACATGTGTGGTAGCCACTAAACAGGCACGGATGACCCTGCCATACCATTCACGAAACTAAGTTCGAGATTTACCCCGAGTTTAAGAACCCACCATTATGAATCTTACCGAATTAAAGAATACGCCGGTTTCTGAGCTGATTACTCTCGGCGAAAATATGGGGCTGGAAAACCAAGCCCGCATGCGCAAGCAGGACATCATTTTCTCCATCCTGAAGCAACACGCTAAGAGTGGCGAAGATATCTTTGGTGACGGTGTGCTGGAGATACTGCAGGATGGATTTGGTTTCCTCCGCTCCGCAGACAGCTCCTACCTCGCCGGTCCCGACGACATCTACGTTTCTCCCAGCCAAATCCGCCGTTTCAACCTCCGCACAGGGGATACCATCTCCGGTAAGATTCGTCCGCCAAAAGAAGGCGAACGCTACTTTGCGCTGCTGAAGGTTAACGAAGTTAACTACGATAAGCCGGAAAACGCCCGTAGCAAGATTCTGTTCGAAAACTTAACGCCTCTGCATGCAAACTCTCGTCTGCGTATGGAGCGTGGTAACGGTTCTACCGAAGACTTAACCGCTCGTGTACTGGATCTGGCATCACCAATTGGTCGCGGCCAGCGTGGCCTGATCGTGGCACCGCCAAAAGCCGGTAAAACCATGCTGCTGCAGAACATCGCGCAGAGCATTGCTTATAACCATCCTGACTGTGTACTGATGGTGCTGCTGATCGACGAACGTCCAGAGGAAGTGACCGAGATGCAGCGTCTGGTTAAAGGTGAGGTTGTTGCTTCTACCTTTGACGAACCGGCTTCTCGCCACGTTCAGGTTGCCGAAATGGTTATCGAGAAAGCGAAACGTCTGGTTGAACATAAGAAAGACGTTATTATTCTGCTCGATTCCATCACTCGTCTGGCGCGTGCCTATAACACCGTTGTGCCAGCATCCGGTAAAGTTCTGACCGGTGGTGTGGACGCAAACGCCCTGCATCGTCCAAAACGTTTCTTCGGTGCTGCACGTAACGTGGAAGAGGGCGGTAGCCTGACTATTATCGCCACCGCGCTTATCGATACCGGCTCTAAAATGGATGAAGTCATCTACGAAGAGTTTAAAGGCACCGGTAACATGGAACTGCATCTGTCCCGTAAGATCGCTGAAAAACGCGTCTTCCCGGCCATCGATTACAACCGTTCCGGTACGCGTAAAGAAGAGCTGCTCACCACGCAGGAAGAGCTGCAGAAAATGTGGATCTTGCGCAAAATCATTCACCCGATGGGCGAAATTGATGCGATGGAGTTCCTCATCAACAAGTTGGCGATGACCAAAACCAACGATGACTTCTTCGACATGATGAAGCGCTCGTAAGCAACAAAAACTCGGGGAACGCCACGCTTAGTCGTGGCGTTTTTCTTTTCTGCTAGATACGATATACAGACGATGAATGTATTGGCTATCGTTATCTTTTCAAAATTCCTTTTGCCATGGAAACAATCCATCGCTAACGGTTTGTTCAGGGAGGAATTATGTTTAATCTCTTCGGGACAGTTGCATATTTTTACTATGCTGACTTTGCCCATAAATCTTGCAGAGACCTTTCACTGTGAATTTAGTCACCGCCGGAACTGACTTGCTCCTAATTTTCATCTTTACTACCGCCTTTTTATTCATTGCACGCAAGGTAGCGAAGAGAATTGGCCTTGTTGATAAACCGAATTTCCGTAAGCGCCACCAGGGGTTGATTCCCCTGGTTGGTGGGATCTCTGTTTACGCAGGTATTTGCTTTTCTTTCATACTCGGGAAGTACTACATCCCCCACGGCTGGCTTTATTTAACCTGTGCAGGCGTCCTTGTTCTGATCGGTGCACTTGATGATCGTTTTGATGTAAGAGTGAAGATTCGAGCGTCAATTCAGGCAGTTATCGGCATCGTAATGATGTTCTATGGCAATCTGCATCTCAGTAGTTTGGGTTATATATTTGGTTCATGGGAACTGGTACTGGGCCCATTTGGTTATTTCCTGACGCTATTCGCCGTGTGGGCAGCGATCAACGCCTTCAATATGGTTGATGGCATTGATGGCTTACTCGGTGGCCTATCTTCTGTTTCGTTTGCTGCGATCGGCATCATTCTGTTCTTTGATGGTCAGTACAGCCTCGCGATGTGGTGCTTTGCCATGATCGTTGCCATCCTGCCATACATTCTGCTTAACCTTGGTGTGCTTGGACGTCGTTATAAAGTCTTTATGGGAGACGCCGGCAGCACACTAATCGGTTTTACCATTATCTGGATCTTACTGGAAACGACGCAGGGGCAAACACATGCAATAAGCCCGGTGACTGCGTTATGGATCATTGCGATTCCGTTGATGGACATGATAGCAATTATGTATCGTCGCCTGCGCAAAGGCATGAGTCCATTCTCCCCCGATCGACAGCATATTCATCATTTGATCATGCGCGCTGGGTTTACTTCAAGACAGGCGTTTGTGCTGATCACCCTTGCCGCAGCGTTACTCGCTGCCATTGGTGTTACTGCTGAGTATCTACATTTTATTCCAGAGTGGGTGATGTTGGCATTATTCTTGCTAGCATTCGTGCTATACGATTTTTGTATTAAGCGGGCCTGGAAAGTGGCGCGTTTTATCAGGCGTCATAAACGTCGTGTTCGCAGAAACAACAACGTAAACATTTAGTCTGACTTGAATTGGGGAAGCGATGAAAGAGCATGTGCCAGGTAATTACCCGGTAGTGGAGAACGAGCTGGATATTCGCGGCTTGTTTCGCACGCTGTGGCAGGGCAAATTCTGGATTATCGGAATCGCCTTTGTGTTTGCCCTTATTGCGCTGATTTACACCTTCTTAGCGAAACAAGAGTGGAGTGCAACGGCGATCACCGACCGCCCGACAGTCAATATGCTGGGGGGTTACTATTCTCAGCAGCAGTTTCTGCGCAACCTCGATGTAAAAGCCAATATGGCGACGACAGATCAGCCTTCGGTCATGGATGAAGCGTACAAAGAATTCATCGTACAGCTTTCAGCCTATGATACCCGCAGGGATTTCTGGCTACAGACGGATTACTACAAGCAGCGCCAGGTGGGGAATAGCAAAGCCGATGCCGCACTGTTGGATGAGATCGTCGATAATATCCAGTACACGCCGGGCGACAGCGCTCGTAACATCAGCGATAGCGTAAAGCTGGTGGCTGAAACTGCCGCTGATGCCAATAACCTTTTGCGGCAATATGTCGCCTTTGCCAGCCAGCGTGCAGCTAGCCATTTAAATGAAGAGCTTACAGGTGCCTGGGCTGCGCGTACCGTTCAGATGAAAGCGCAGGTAAAACGGCAGGAAGCCGTGGCGAATTCTATCTACGATCGCAAAATCAAAAGCATTGAGCAGGCACTAAAAGTTGCTCAACAGCAAAATATCACCCGCAGCGAAACGAACGTTCCTGCAGAAGAACTTCCGGATTCAGAAATGTTCATGCTGGGTCGTCCTATGTTGCAGGCGCGCCTGGAAAGCCTCCAGGCCGTAGGGCCTGATTTTGATATCGATTACGATCAAAACCGGGCGATGTTAAATACGCTGAATGTTGGGCCGACAGTCGATGTTCGTTTCCAGACCTACCGCTATTTACGCACGCCGGAAGAGCCAGTTAAGCGTGATAGCCCTCGTCGTGCGTTCTTGCTGATTATGTGGGGTGCGGTTGGGGCGCTTATTGGTGCTGGCGTAGCGTTAGCTCGCCGTCAAAAGACAGCGTAAGCCCTTTCCTGGTGGAGGAGCGATGGAATGTCTCCACCTTATTCAACATAAGAGAATCACCGTGAAAGTATTAACCGTTTTTGGCACGCGCCCGGAAGCTATTAAAATGGCGCCGTTGGTAGATGCGTTGGCAAAAGACGCGTTTTTTGACGCGAAAGTATGTGTAACGGCGCAGCATCGTGAGATGCTGGATCAGGTATTACACCTTTTTTCCATTACGCCGGACTTTGACTTAAATATCATGAAGCCGGGGCAGGGCTTGACGGAAATTACCTGCCGTATTCTGGAAGGGCTAAAGCCTATTTTGGAATCCTTTAAGCCGGATGTTGTTTTGGTCCATGGCGATACCACTACTACTGTTGCGGCGAGCCTTGCTGCTTTCTATCAGCGGATCCCTGTCGGGCACGTTGAGGCAGGATTGCGCACTGGCGATCTGTACTCCCCATGGCCGGAGGAAGCAAACCGTACTTTAACCGGACATCTTGCTTCCTGGCATTTTGCGCCGACGGAAAATTCGCGTCAGAACCTGCTAAAAGAAAATATCAGCGAAGAAAAAATTTTTGTGACCGGCAACAGTGTGATTGACGCGTTACTTTCCGTCCGCGATCGGGTCCTGGCTCAAGAAAACGTGCGTCAGGACATCGCGGCGAAACACCCTTTCCTTGATGCCAGTAAAAAAATGATTCTGGTTACCGGGCACCGTCGGGAAAGTTTTGGTGATGGTTTTGAGCGTATTTGCCGCGCGCTGGCAAGAATTGCCGCGCAAAACAGCGATGTGCAGATAGTGTATCCGGTTCACCTGAATCCAAACGTCAGTGAGCCTGTGAGGCGTATTTTGGGGCATATCGAAAATGTGATTTTGATTGAGCCTCAAGAATATCTGCCCTTTGTTTATCTCATGAACCACGCATGGCTTATTTTGACGGATTCCGGTGGGATTCAGGAAGAAGCGCCTTCTCTTGGGAAGCCCGTTTTGGTGATGCGCGAAACTACTGAGCGTCCTGAAGCCGTTGCCGCAGGTACCGTACGGTTAGTGGGGACCGACGAAGAGAGAATTGTCGCCGAAGTCACCCAACTGCTCCGTAATGAGCATGAATATAATGCGATGAGCCGTGCCCATAACCCTTACGGCGATGGCGAGGCCTGCAGCCGTATTTTAAATGCCTTAAAACAAAATCAGGTGAAATTATGAATTTTTCCACCATCTCCGTAATTGGTCTTGGCTACATTGGCCTACCGACCGCTGCCGCGTTTGCTTCTCGTCAACGTAAAGTGATTGGCGTGGATATTAATCAGCGAGCGGTGGATACCATCAATCGGGGTGAAATTCACATTATTGAGCCTGATTTAGACAAAGTAGTGAAATCTGCCGTTGATGCTGGCTACCTGAGCGCCACCGTGCAGCCCGTTGAGGCTGATGCTTATCTTATTGCTGTGCCAACCCCTTTTAAAGGCGATCATGAACCGGACATGGTTTATGTGAAATCTGCAGCAGAATCCATTGCACCTGTCCTGAAAAAAGGGGCGCTGGTCGTGCTTGAGTCAACTTCTCCCGTCGGCGCGACTGAGCAAATGGCGGAATGGCTGGCTGCTTTGCGTCCGGATTTGAGTTTCCCTCAACAAGCGGGAGAGCAGGCGGATATCAATATCGCCTATTGCCCGGAGCGCGTTTTACCGGGGCAGGTGATGGTTGAACTGATCAAAAACGACCGCGTTGTTGGCGGTATGACGCCGGTATGTTCTGCTCGTGCGAGCGAGCTGTATAACATTTTCCTCGAAGGCGAATGCGTTATTACCAACTCTCGCACGGCCGAAATGTGCAAGCTCACGGAAAACAGCTTTCGTGATGTCAATATCGCCTTTGCCAACGAACTCTCCCTGATCTGTGCAGATCAGGGAATCAACGTCTGGGAATTGATTCGCCTTGCCAATCGCCATCCACGCGTGAATGTGCTGCAGCCAGGGCCGGGTGTCGGAGGGCACTGCATCGCGGTAGACCCATGGTTCATCGTATCGCAGAACCCTGAACAAGCCCGTCTTATCCGCACTGCTCGTGAAGTGAATGACGGCAAGCCTTTGTGGGTGATAAACCAGGTTAAGGCCGCGATAGCCGATTGCCTGGCTGAAACAGGCCGCCGGACCAGCGAGCTGACGATTGCCTGCTTTGGGCTTGCCTTTAAGCCGAACATTGACGATTTGCGTGAAAGCCCGGCAATGGAAATTGCTGAGCTGTTGGCCGAGTGGCACGGCGGTAAAACGCTGGTCGTCGAACCTAATATCCACACGCTACCGGCGAAGCTCGCTGGTCACTGCGAATTAACCTCGCTGGAAGCAGCCCTTAGCCAGGCTGATGTGCTGGTGATGTTAGTTGACCATAACGAATTTAAAGCTGTCCCGGCTGACAAAGTGCGTCAGCCGTGGATTGTCGATACCAAAGGTGTTTGGCGGTAACTGACGATGAGCCCAATTCACGGCACCCTGGCTCCTCTGGACTGGGAAAATCGTTTCTTTGACGTAAACAGCTGCGCGGTTCGCTTCTCTGAGGAAGCCCCTGCGCTGCTGGAAGATCAGTTAAATACCTGGTCGCGCGTCCAGGCAAAAATTCCCTCTCATCGTACCGACTGGCTGGATGGTCTGCAGCAGCTTGGTTTCCAGCTTGTCGAAGGTGAAGTGGATTTGGTCCTTTCTGTTGGCACGCAAAATGCAAATATTCCCGTCGATATCGCTCAGCCAAATGATATTCCTGCGCTTCGCCTGGCGGCTTCTCAGGTATTCACGCAAAGCCGCTTCCGCACGCCCTGGTACAAAGCCGGGGACAGCGGTCGTTTCTATGCGCAATGGATTGAAAACGCTGTCCTTGGCACGTTTGATCATCAGTGCCTGTTGCTGCAGAACGGCGACGAATGCCTGGGCTTTGTGACCTTGCGGCAGCTAAATGATGCAGAGGCCAGAATTGGCCTGCTTGCCGGACGAGGCTTGGGCGAGGAACTAATGGCTGCGGCGCAAGACTGGTGTCGTCAGCGTGGTTTGACAACTCTGCGGGTGGCTACTCAGGTGAGCAATACCGCGGCGCTGCGTCGCTATATTAAAAGCGGTGCCACCATAGAAAGCACTGCCTTCTGGTTATACAGGTGAAAAAATGATCCCATTTAACGCTCCGCCGGTCGTTGGTACAGAACTTGAATACATGCAGGCTGCTATGGGTAGCGGCAAACTGTGTGGAGACGGGGGATTTACCCGTCGCTGCCAGCAATGGATGGAGCAGCGTTTTGGCAGCAAGAAAGTGCTGCTGACGCCGTCTTGCACAGCTTCGTTGGAAATGGCCGCTATCCTGCTGGATATCAAGCCTGGCGATGAAGTGATTATGCCGAGCTACACCTTTGTTTCAACGGCTAATGCCTTTGTGCTTCGGGGCGCTGTCATCGTGTTTGTAGACGTACGTCCTGACACCATGAACATCGATGAAACCAAAATAGAAGCGGCGATTACCGAAAAAACACGCGTTATTGTGCCGGTTCATTACGCAGGTGTGGCTTGTGAAATGGATACCATCATGGCCATCGCGAAAAAACATAACCTGTTTGTGGTGGAAGATGCCGCGCAAGGCGTGATGTCTACTTATAAAGGCCGAGCGTTAGGCTCGATTGGCCACATCGGGTGCTTCAGCTTCCATGAGACCAAAAATTATACTGCGGGTGGTGAAGGCGGCGCGACGCTGATTAACGACCCTGCTTTAATTGAGCGGGCAGAAATCGTCCGTGAAAAAGGCACCAACCGCAGCCAGTTCTTCCGTGGGCAGGTGGATAAATACACCTGGCGTGATATAGGCTCAAGCTATCTGATGGCAGATCTGCAGGCCGCGTACCTTTGGGCGCAGCTCGAGGCCGCAGAGAAGATTAATCAGCAGCGCCTTAAGCTATGGCAAAACTATCACGATGCCCTTGCACCCCTGGCTAAAGCCGGGCGCATAGAACTGCCTGTTGTCCCGGAAGACTGCGTGCAGAACGCCCATATGTTCTACATCAAGCTACGCGATATCGAAGATCGCAGCGCGCTGATTTCCTACCTGAAAGAAGCGGAAATCATGGCGGTGTTCCACTATATTCCGCTGCATGCCTGCCCTGCCGGGGAAAAATTTGGTCGATTCCATGGGGAAGATCGCTTCACCACTCGTGAAAGCGAGCGCCTGCTCCGCTTGCCACTGTTCTACAACCTGTCGCCGGTGAACCAACGCACCGTTATCAATACGCTGCAAAGTTACTTCGCCTGAGATGTCGTTAGCTAAAGCTTCAGTGTGGACCGCCGGGTCCACGCTGGTAAAAATTGGTGCCGGGTTGTTGGTGGTCAAAATGCTGGCCGTGGCCTTTGGCCCCTCTGGCGTGGGACTTGCCGGCAATTTTCGCCAAATGGTGACCGTACTGGGTGTGCTTGCCGGTGCGGGTATTTTTAACGGCGTGACTAAATACGTTGCCGAACATCATGACAACCCGGAACAGCTAAAGCGGGTACTCGGCACCTCTTCTGCAATGGTGCTCGGATTTTCTTCCCTGCTGGCGGTGATATTCGTTCTTGCCGCGCAGCCAATCAGTATCGGGTTGTTTGGCCATGCGGACTACCAGAACCTGGTGCGCCTGGTGGCACTGGTCCAGATGGGGATTGCCTGGGCAAACCTGTCGCTGGCCATTATGAAAGGATTTCGCGACGCCGCAGGTAACGCCCTGGCACTGATTGCAGGCAGCTTGATTGGCGTGCTGGCTTACTATGCTTGCTATCGTTTAGGGGGTTACCAGGGGGCGTTGTTAGGCCTGGCTTTGGTGCCTGCACTGGTTGTTATCCCTGCTGTCGTCATGCTTGTGAGGCGTGAACATGTTCCGCTGAGCTACCTGAAGCCGAGCTGGGATAAGCTGCTGGCCAGCCATCTTGGTAAGTTTACTGTGATGGCGCTTATCACCTCAGTTACGCTCCCCGTGGCCTATGTGATGATGCGAAACCTGCTGGCGGAGCATTACAGCTGGGATGAAGTCGGTATCTGGCAAGGGGTAAGCAGTATTTCAGATGCTTATCTGCAGTTTATTACCGCATCTTTTAGCGTTTATTTGCTGCCTACGCTTGCGCGTCTGAAAGAAAAAAGTGCCATTACGCGAGAAATCGTGCGCTCGCTAAAGTTTGTTCTGCCCGCCGTGGCGGCGGCAAGCCTGACAGTCTGGCTGCTGCGTGATTTCGCTATCTGGCTGCTGTTTTCACCAAAATTCAGCGCCATGCGTGATTTGTTTGCCTGGCAGCTGGTGGGGGACGTGCTGAAGGTGGGGGCCTATGTGTTTGGCTATTTGGTTATCGCCAAGGCGTCGCTGCGTTTTTATATTTTGACTGAAATCAGCCAGTTTGCTCTGCTAACCGGCTTCTCGCGCTGGTTGATACCCGCCCACGGCGCACTGGGGGCGGCTCAAGCTTATATGGCGACTTATATTGTTTATTTTGCGCTCTGCTGTGGCGTTTTCCTTATTTATCGTAGACGAGCATGACAACACTGATTCACGTATTGGGATCTGATATCCCTCATCACAATCAGACGGTATTGCGTTTCTTTAACGACGTTTTAGCCGCCACGACTCCCCATGCCCGAGAATTTCTCGTGGTATCCGGAGATCAATCCCTGTTGTCCGCTTTTCCGGCGCTGTCGATCTCCCTTTACCCTTCGAAGCAGGCTATTGCCGCAGACGTTCTGGCAAAAGCCCGAGCTAACCGGCAGCAGCGTTTCTTTTTTCACGGGCAGTTTAACGGCAGCCTGTGGATTGCTTTGCTGACCGGGGGCCTGAAGCCAGAGCAAATGAACTGGCATATCTGGGGGGCCGATCTTTATGAGGTTTCCCGTAGTATTAAGTTTCGGCTTTTTTACCAGCTACGCCGTTTTGCTCAGGGGCGGGTGGGGCGCATTTTTGCCACACGTGGGGATTTAAGCTATTTCCATCAGCGCCACCCGCGGGTGCCTGGTGAGCTGCTGTATTTCCCAACGCGCATGGACCCAGGTCTCAATACAATGGCTGACGAGCCGCAACGCAGCGGGAAGTTAACATTGCTGGTGGGGAATTCCGGCGATCGAAGTAACCGGCATGTTGATGCCCTCAAAGCGATTCATCAGCAGTTTGGTGACACGGTTCGGGTTGTTGTACCAATGGGTTACCCGGCAAACAACGATGCTTATATTGCAGAGGTAAAGCAGGCTGGCAGCGATTTGTTTAGCCCGGAAAATCTCGACGTGCTGACGGAAAAAATTGAATTTAATGATTACCTTAACCTGCTGCGCGAGTGCGATCTCGGCTATTTTATCTTTGAACGCCAGCAGGGTATCGGCACCCTGTGTTTACTGATTCAGGCCGGGATCCCCTGCGTGCTGAACCGCAAAAATCCGTTCTGGCAGGATATGGTCGAGCAGCATATTCCGGTGCTCTTTACCGGGGATGCTCTTGATGAAGCGACCGTGAGAGAGGCTCAACGCCAGCTACGTTTGCTGGATAAGCAAAGCATCGCTTTCTTTAACCCCAACTATATTGATGGGTGGCATCACGCGTTGAGCATCGCGGCTGGAGAGCAAAAATGAGTCTGACGCAATTTGGCGGGTTATTTGTTGTCTGGTTCCTGTCGGTCGGGTTTATCGGATTGCTGACGTATCAGGAGTTTCGCCGCGTGCGCTTTAACTTCAACGTCTTCTTTTCGCTGCTTTACCTGTTGACCTTTTTCTTCGGCTTTCCGTTTACCTGTACCCTGGTGTTTCGTTTTGGGGTTTCGGTGGTGCCCGCGGACGTGCTGTTGCAGGCTCAGCTTGCGGCGGCCTGTTTCTATGGTATTTACTATGTGACCTATAAAACGCGGCTTAGGGCGAAGGCAGGGCATACGGAGCGGCGCTCGCTGTTTACCATGAACCGGGTTGAGACGCACCTGACGTGGCTGATGCTGGTGCTGGTGGCGTTGGTCAGCGTCGGCATCTTCTTTGCCCATAACGGTTTCTTGCTGTTCAAACTGCACTCTTACAGCCAAATCTTCTCCAGTGAAGTGTCAGGCGTCGCGCTTAAGCGTTTCTTCTATTTCTTTATTCCAGCCATGCTGGTGGTGTACTTCCTGCGTCAGGACGGCCGGGCCTGGCTCTTCTTCCTGGTCAGCACTGTCGCCTTTGGCCTGTTGACGTACATGATTGTCGGCGGGACGCGCGCGAACATCATCATTGCCTTTGCCATTTTCCTGTTTATCGGCATTATTCGCGGCTGGATCTCGCTCTGGATGCTGGCGGCGGCGGGCGTACTAGGTATCGTCGGGATGTTCTGGCTGGCACTTAAGCGCTATGGATTGAACGTTAGCGGAGACGAGGCGTTTTATACCTTCCTTTATCTGACTCGCGACACGTTCTCTCCGTGGGAAAATTTAGGTTTGCTGCTGCAAAACTACGACAAGATCGAGTTCCAGGGGCTGGCACCTATTATTCGCGATTTCTACGTATTCATCCCAAGTTGGGTATGGCCAGATCGCCCAGGGACGGTGTTGAATACCGCGAACTACTTCACGTGGCAGGTGCTAAACAACCATTCGGGACTGGCCATTTCCCCAACCTTGATCGGCTCGCTGGTGGTGATGGGCGGCGTGTGGTTTATCCCACTCGGCGCGGTTGTCGTTGGGCTGATTATCAAATGGTTTGACTGGCTCTATGAGCTGGCGAACAGGGAAAGCAACCGCTATAAAGCGGCGATTATCTACGCGTTCTGCTTTGGGGCGATTTTCAATATGATCGTTTTGGCCCGTGAGGGGCTGGACTCTTTTGTGTCGCGTGTGGTGTTCTTCCTCGTCATTTTTGGCGCGTGCCTGGTTGTGGCAAAACTACTTTACTGGCTATTTGAAAGTGCAGGGCTCATTCATCAGCGCCTGCGCCGCGTGTCTGCACCTGCTGCCGACACACAAATGCATGACAAGGATATTCATGAACAACTCTACTGAAGCCCCTTCCTATAATATTCGCGGTCTGAGCCTGCTGGGGTGGCGAGATATGCAGCATGCGCTGGATTATCTCTATGCAGGAGGGAATTTGCGGCAGGGGACATTGGTGGCAATCAATGCCGAAAAAGTCCTGACGGCAGAAGATGATGAGCAAATTCGCGGCCTTATCGATGCAGCGGAATACAAATACGCCGACGGTATCAGCGTCGTTCGTTCCATCCGTAAGAAATTCCCGGAAGCCGTAGTGAACCGCGTTGCCGGTGCCGATTTGTGGGAAGCCTTGATGCAGCGTGCGGGCCAGGAAGGCACGCCGGTATTTTTGGTGGGCGGTAAGCCTGAGGTGCTGGCACAAACTGAGGCTAAGCTAAGGCAGCTTTGGCAGGTCAATATTGTCGGCACTCAGGATGGCTATTTTACGGATGAGCAGCGGCCAGCCTTGTTTGAACGCATTCATGAAAGTGGGGCGGCGATTGTCACGGTAGCGATGGGATCTCCGCGCCAGGAAATCTTAATGCAAGAGTGCCGGAAAGTGCATTCTCAGGCACTTTATATGGGCGTCGGTGGTACATATGACGTATTTACCGGACGAGTAAAGCGAGCGCCTAAAGTCTGGCAAAACTTAGGTCTGGAATGGCTATACCGCCTGCTTTCACAGCCGACTCGCATTAAACGGCAGCTGCGTCTGCTGCGCTATCAGCGCTGGCACCTTACCGGTAAGCTTTAAACCTTTCGACGCGCCGATCCAGGCGCGTTTTGCTTTTCCTGCATGATTTTCAACCAGACTTATTCCAGTTTGTTACGCAGTTATTTGTAATTTTGTAAAAAATACGGAACCATTGCGCCCACTCGATGCAGTGCCGTAGTGATGTTGCGCCAGCAAATCTCTTGCCGACGCTGCATGGCCTGTTATTGAGTCTGGCAACAACCAAACACAATAACCGGTAAAAACCGGAGTAAAGCAAACACAATACAGAGGATTTATGGCAGAGAAAAAAGCAGAGCTGCAGCGCGGGCTGGAAGCTCGACACATTGAACTTATCGCCCTGGGAGGAACCATTGGTGTTGGCCTGTTTATGGGCGCCGCCAGTACCCTCAAATGGGCAGGGCCATCGGTATTGCTGGCGTACATTGTTGCGGGCCTGTTCGTATTCTTCATCATGCGTTCAATGGGAGAAATGCTGTTCCTTGAACCTGTAGCCGGCTCCTTTGCCGTCTATGCTCACCGCTATATGAGCCCCTTTTTTGGCTATCTGACGGCCTGGTCCTATTGGTTTATGTGGATGGCGGTCGGTATTTCCGAAATCACGGCGATTGGGGTCTACGTCCAATATTGGTTCCCGGATCTTCCCCAGTGGCTACCCGCTATTTTTGCCGTTGGTCTTGTCGCACTGGCAAACCTTGCGGCAGTGCGCCTGTACGGTGAAATAGAGTTTTGGTTTGCGATGATTAAAGTCACGACCATTATCGTGATGATCGTTGTGGGCCTGGGCGTTATCTTTTTTGGTTTTGGAAACCATGGCCAGGCGATTGGCTTTAGCAATCTGACAGAGCATGGTGGCTTTTTTGCAGGTGGCTGGAAAGGGTTTCTGACCGCCTTGTGTATAGTTGTCGCGTCCTATCAGGGCGTGGAGCTAATCGGCATCACGGCCGGAGAGGCAAAGAACCCGCAGGTCACCTTGCGCAGTGCCGTAGGGAAAGTACTGTGGCGTATTCTGATTTTCTATGTGGGCGCGATTTTCGTTATTGTCACGATCTTCCCATGGAACCAGATTGGTACCACCGGCAGCCCGTTTGTCTTGACCTTCGCGAAAATTGGTATCACTGCCGCGGCAGGGATCATTAACTTTGTTGTTTTGACGGCGGCATTGTCTGGCTGTAACAGTGGTATGTACAGCTGCGGGCGTATGCTCTACGCCCTGGCGAAAAACCGCCAGCTCCCGGCCAAAATGGCGAAGGTTTCACGTAGCGGTGTGCCTGTCGTAGGTGTGGCTATTTCAATAGGCATTTTGCTGCTCGGTTCTTGCCTCAACTACATCATTCCAAATCCGCAGCGCGTTTTTGTCTATGTCTATAGCGCCAGCGTATTACCGGGTATGGTGCCGTGGTTTGTGATCCTGATTAGCCAAATCCGCTTCCGTAAGGCACACCGTGAAGCGATTGCCAGCCACCCGTTCCGCTCCATTTTATTCCCATGGGCGAACTACCTGACCATGGCGTTCCTGGTGTGTGTGTTGGTAGGGATGGGATTGAATGAAGATACGCGGATGTCGCTGACGGTCGGCGTTGTTTTCCTTGCTGCGGTGACGCTGGTTTATAAGGTGTTTGGCCTGAATAAGCATGCCGTTAGTGAAAAACTGAACGGATAAGCATCAGGATGCGCAAAGCATAACCAAACGCGCAGTTTTGCGAGTATTTTATTGAAATAAGCACTAGACAGCTGAGCACGAAGCCCGTATTATCCGACCCCGCAACGGCGCTACGCGCCCGTAGCTCAGCTGGATAGAGCGCTGCCCTCCGGAGGCAGAGGTCTCAGGTTCGAATCCTGTCGGGCGCACCATTTATTATAATGGCGCTAGAGCTGCGGTGGTATCATGTACCGCGTGAAAGTTTTACAGTGGTGGCTATAGCTCAGTTGGTAGAGCCCTGGATTGTGATTCCAGTTGTCGTGGGTTCGAGTCCCATTAGCCACCCCATTAATTTAGATGTATGCGAAGGTGGCGGAATTGGTAGACGCGCTAGCTTCAGGTGTTAGTGTTCTTACGGACGTGAGGGTTCAAGTCCCTCTCTTCGCACCACACCTAAATTAATCAGTAGTAAAAGCAGTATTTCGGCGAGTAGCGCAGCTTGGTAGCGCAACTGGTTTGGGACCAGTGGGTCGGAGGTTCGAATCCTCTCTCGCCGACCAATTTTAAAAGCCCTTCTGAAGAAGGGTTTTTGTTTTCAGCCCGAAGCCTTAATAAGCTTTTGATGTGTTGAAGGCAGTAGTAAAAGCAGTATTTCGGCGAGTAGCGCAGCTTGGTAGCGCAACTGGTTTGGGACCAGTGGGTCGGAGGTTCGAATCCTCTCTCGCCGACCACCTTAGAAAAGGCCAGCTTTCGAGCTGGCCTTTTTGCTTTTAGTATTTCACCCATTCTCCCTCGTGAATGCCTGATACCCCAGCCCTGCCTTTTTAGTCTTTATATTTCCATATGCTGTTATTGTCGCTCAGACGCGACAATAGGGTCATTTAATGTCTCTAAATGGAGACATTTAATTCATTGTTTTAAAAATAATTTATAAATAAGGCGCTAACTCGTCTCCTTAAGGAGACAAACGCTTTTCGTGATGAATGGAATGCCAGTGCACCTGAAAGGAAAACTTCGGTCATGCTAATGCTATGAAACGACTAATATTGGTAGCCGGCTGCGTTTATAAATGCAAACCTGGCATAGATTGTGCAATAATATCTGTGTAGATGCTCATTCCACTTCTTATGTTTGCTCAGGCTTCATAAACCCAGGAATGACGCAGAGCCGATTACGGTGCTTATCGTCCACCGACAGATGTCGCCCCGATGGGGTCTCATCGAACACCCTGGACATAACGTTGAGTGAAGCACCACTTAGTTGTCAAACAGACCTGTTTAACACCTGCCTTTGGGCAGGTGTTTTTTTTTGCGTGGGGAAAAGGAAAGGGCGGCAGAATACCGCCCTGACGATCAGGTGTTAGAGGGAGTTTGCAGGGTAAGCAACAGACCGTCACGACGCATAAGAGCTGCTTCTTCAGGCTTATGCAGTTTGTCGAGAGAGTCTGCCAGCCAGGCGTAATCGTAGGCATCCGGGCGCTGTTTAATGGCTTCACGAAATGCATCACACGCCTGCTGCCATTCACCGTGTTTCATCAGCAACTGGCCAAGAGTACTCTGCAGTAAAGGAAGATCGCCCTGCGTTTTGATCTGCTGACGTAAGGCTTTTTCTAACTGTTCCGGGTTACCTGACTTCAGACGCGGCATCAGCAACACCAGACGATCGTCATACTGGCGCTTCAGCCCGTCGAGAATGATCTCCTGGGCTGCATCGTGGTCATCACACTCAATAAGATGCTCTGCCATGGCTACCTGCAGAGTGGTCTGATGGCGCGTTTTACGGCTTTGGTTACGCCACCAGGCTTTCAGACCTTCATTACCCTGATCGGCCATTGCCTGATCCATGAGGCCGATCCAGGCCTGCTGTTGCAGCGCATCGCGGTGGGCTTCATCACCGATCTGCACTTTCTCCATGGCGGGCAGAATATCCAGTAGCGAACTCCACGCGCCGGTTCGCAGGTAAGCCTGCTCAGCCAGACGAAGTACCTCAGGATGGCGCGGCGCAATTTCCAGAAGCTTATCAATGCCATGACGTGCGGCATGATTTTCATTGCGGGCAAGCTGCAGGCGAACGCGTGTGATTTCGACTGGAAGCTGATCGCTATCCGCCAGTTCGGCGGCGCGTTCTAAATGCTGGTTCGCACGAATCTCATCACCACGTTGCTGTGCCGCTTCGGCAGCCAGCAAGTAGTTGACCACGGGCTGTTCGGCGTGATCGGCATTCTTACTCATCAGCTTCTCAACCTGCTGGTAATCGCCTTCGGCCAGTTTCAACAATGCGGCTTTGGTTTGTTTACGGGCACGGCTGCGTTTGCGGCCCAGGAACCACCCACGAGTACGGGCACCGGTGCGGAAAATACGACGCAGCACCCATTCGATGGCGAACAACACCACCATTGTCAGGATCAGAATAATGACTAACCCGGTCACGCTGGTTTCAATGTTGTAATTATCGGTCTGGATTAAAACATAGCCCTGATGGCCTGCCAGCATTGGGCCCAGCACGATGCCCGCAATCAACAACAGGAAAAGTAATAAGACTTTGATCATGCTTATTCCCCCTGGCTTACGGCAGGTGCTGGCTGCGACTGTACCGCTTCCTGCTGGGTGTTATTGGCAGCGGGACTCGCCGGCTGAGCAAGTAAATTGCGAACCCGGGTCTGCATTAGTTTTTCAAGCAGCGCCTGGCTTTGCAGCGTTTGCGGGATGTCCATATGAATGCTTTGCTGGCTCAGGCCATCAAGCTCTTCAAGGAACGCTTTGGTGGCAGAATCATTGGTGTCGTAATAGGCGCGAACCCAGGTCGAAACGTTATCCAGCGCCTGCTTGTAAGTCTCTTCCTGATGGCGTGGCACCGCCTGCGCGGCAACCAGCAAGCGGGAGCGGATGTTTTCGCGCAGGTAGATATCCTGATTTGGTGCCAAGAGCGGAACGGCGGTTTCATCGCGACGGCGGATAGTAATAAAACTGTCCATGAAGCTGTGCCAGCTTTTCACCAGATTCTGACGCCATTCGGTAATTGTGCCTGACAGCTCGCTGCTGTCTGAATCCATCGGGGAATCATCGCTATCGTTGTCGGCCAGGCGCAAATTATCCAGGCCGTTAGAGAGCTGATTTAGCTTGAGGATAATCCCGTCGTAGTCGACCTGCGTTACCGTAGACAGCGTTGAAATATCATCGGTTAGCGCGCGTCGAGCGGTGATCAGACTCGGATCGTTCATATCAGCCAGGCTGGTATCCGCACTTTTTAATAACGCGGCGGCCGTCGTAACGTCTTGATCGCTCCACAGCTTGCGGCCTGCCAGTTTCACAAGGAAATCGGCCTGTGCCAGCAGCCAGGTTTTGGAATCACTGCCGGATATTGTCGCGACTTTTTGCTGCACTTCGTCGAGTTGATGTGCCAGTGCGGCCTGCTGTTTATTTGCGTCGCTAAGCGCAGTAGCCTGTTGCTTGAGCGTCGCTTCAAATTCGCCTTTTTGTTCTTCCTGCTGTTTTTGCAGGGCAATAAGCTGATTTGCCAGCGCATCGCTGGTCGCCGTCTGTGTTGAGACCTGGTGCTTGCCATAGCTATAAAGCCCGCCGCCTAAGGCCAGAGCAATTGCAATGGCAATCGCTCCCAGCGCGATACCCGCCACGCCGGAACGATTTTTCTTCGGCGATGGCTCGGGCTGCGATGGTGTCTCCACCGCGGGTGTAGTTTCCTCAACTATGGCGGAGGAAGTATTTTGTTCCGTCATTGTGGCGTCCTGTTATTGTTAGGTGTGTTGTAACGCACGTAGCAGCGCGTCATTGTCCGCATTCGCGGCGACCCGAATATTCTGCCAACCCAATGTCCTGGCAAGGCTTGCCAAACGCTCGCTGACAACCAGTAACTGGCAGCGAAGTAACCAGTTCTCACGATACCAGTCAGGCGTTAGCGTATATAACTGCTGTAGCATTTCACCGCTGGTGACTACCAACGTCGAGATCCCTCTGGCGTGCCAACGGTGGGCTTCTTCTATTCCATCGTAAACAATGGCGCTTCGCTGATAGCACTCGCAGAAGCTAACTTCTGCGCCTCGCGCTTCAAGCGTTTCGCCCAACAGTTCACGCCCGCCATTACCGCGTAAAATCAAGGCGCGCTTACCAGCAACATTTTGTAATTCCGGTAATTGTAGCAAGATTTCGCTGGTTTCCCGATCTTGTGGGTAACGAATAGGAATATGGCTGACGGTATGGAAAGCCAGCGCGGTCGTTCTGCCGATGGCGAACCAGCTTAGATTGCCCGGCCACTGGATGCTGTTACGACGCAAAAGTGGCGCGGCATAGTCAATGACGTGCTGTGAGAGGACAAAGACCAGATCGCCGGGCGCGAGCGCCGCAAGCTGGGCCGGAAGCTGCGATAGCTGCCGACCGGGCGAGAACTCAATAAGCGGGAAGCTGTAAGCCACCTGCCCGAGTGCGCGCAGTCGGCTCACTAACTCTTCCCCGGCTGGGGAGGGGCGGGTGACAAGGATCGTCATGCGGGAGCATCTCCATCATAAACGTCGGCAAGGATTTCCCTGGCGCCGTTATTCAGCAATTCTTCCGCCAGTGAAACACCCATTGCCACGGCATCTTCCGGCTTACCTCGACGTTCACCACGAACCATAATGGAACCGTCTGGCGCGCCAACTAATGCGCGCAACCAAAGCTCGTTATCTTTCAGTTCTGCATAGCTGCCGATCGGCACCTGGCAACCGCCTTCAAGGCGCATATTCATCGCACGTTCGGCGCTAACGCGAACGGCGGTTTCATGGTGATTCAGCGGTGCCAGCAGCGCTCTGGTTCGTTCATCATCGAGGCGGCATTCAATGCCAACTGCACCCTGACCGACTGCGGGTAAAGACACCTCCGGCGGTAAGGCGTAGCGAATGCGATCCTGCATCTCAAGGCGATTTAGGCCGGCGACGGCAAGAATAATGGCATCGTATTCGCCTTTATCCAGTTTCCCAAGGCGGGTGCCAAGATTACCGCGTAGGGAACGAATCACCAGATCTGGACGCTGTTCGGCTATCTGACACTGGCGGCGCAGGCTTGAGGTGCCCACAATGCTGCCGGCAGGCAACTCATCCAGCGTTTGATAATGATTAGAAACAAAAGCGTCGCGAGGATCGTCGCGCTCGCAGATGGTGACCAGCCCCAGACCTTCGGGGAATGCCACCGGCACATCTTTCAGGGAATGGACGGCGATGTCCGCGCGCCCGTCCAGCATTGCCAGCTCCAGCTCTTTAACAAACAGTCCTTTCCCGCCAACTTTGGCAAGCGGCGTATCCAGCAAGACGTCGCCGCGGGTGACCATTGGCACCAGCTCAACGGTTAGCTGCGGGTGAAAAGCTTCAAGACGTTGCTTAACATAATGTGCTTGCCAGAGTGCAAGGGGACTTTGGCGAGTGGCAATTCTGAGTATATTGTCTAACATGCTTGTTACCGTAATTATCGTCCACCGACCATCCTACCACTCTTCGCGGAAGGCTGTCAGGTTCGGCGGTTTTTGCGGCAACAGAGGGACGTGATTCGTATTATGGAAGAAACAGCCTGTGGCCAGGGCCTCTACCACTTTGGTAGCTCATCTTTCTTTACGGTCAACAGGCAAGGTGTTAAATTGATCACGTTTCCAGCAATTGCTGTCCCGATCGTTTATAATAATGGGGACAACAACCAGGAAACGGGTTTTTTCGTAATACTGAAACCATCAGGCGATACGTCTTGTACCTCTATATTGAGACACTTAAACAGAGACTGGATGCCATCAACCAACTGCGCGTAGATCGTGCGCTTGCTGCTATGGGGCCTGCCTTCCAACAGGTCTACAGTCTACTGCCAACGTTATTACATTATCATCACCCGCTGATGCCGGGTTACCTTGACGGTAACGTTCCCCGCGGCATTTGCCTCTACACGCCTGATGAAACCCAACGCCACTACCTGGACGAACTCGAACTGCAGCGCGGCATGCCGCCTCAGGAGACGCCAGCGGGCGAACTGCCGATCACCGGCCTCTATTCTATGGGCAGCACCTCCTCCGTGGGGCAGAGCTGCTCATCTGACCTTGATATCTGGGTTTGCCACCAGGCCTGGCTCGATAACGACGAGCGCCAACTGCTGCAGCGAAAATGCAGCCTGCTGGAAAGCTGGGCGGCCTCCCTTGGCGTTGAGGTTAGTTTCTTTCTGATTGATGAAAACCGCTTCCGCCACAACGAAAGCGGCAGCCTGGGCGGCGAAGACTGCGGTTCTACTCAGCACATCTTGCTGTTGGACGAATTTTACCGCACAGCGGTACGTCTGGCCGGGAAACGCATTCTGTGGAACATGGTGCCGGGCGATGAAGAAGAGCATTACGACGATTACGTGATGACCCTTTACGCGCAGGGCGTGCTAACACCAAACGAATGGCTCGATCTTGGCGGTCTCAGCTCGCTGTCTGCTGAAGAGTACTTTGGTGCCAGCCTGTGGCAGCTATATAAAAGCATCGACTCGCCGTATAAGGCCGTGCTGAAAACACTGCTGTTGGAGGCGTATTCCTGGGAATACCCAAACACGCGCCTGCTGGCAAAAGACATTAAACAGCGCCTGCACGACGGTGAAATTGTCTCCTTTGGCCTCGATCCGTACTGCATGATGCTGGAACGCGTCACCGAGTACCTGACGCAAATCGAAGATCATGCCCGTCTGGATCTGGTGCGTCGCTGTTTCTACCTGAAAGTTTGTGAAAAACTCTCGCGGGAGCGCGCCTGTGTTGGCTGGCGTCGTGAAGTCTTAAGCCAGTTGGTGAAGAGCTGGGGCTGGGACGAAGAACGCCTGGCGATGTTGGACAACCGTGCAAACTGGAAAATCGACCAGGTACGCGAGGCGCATAACGAACTGCTCGACGCAATGATGCAAAGCTACCGCAACCTTATCCGCTTTGCGCGCCGCAACAACCTGAGTGTTTCCGCCAGTCCGCAGGATATCGGCGTGTTAACGCGTAAGTTGTACGCTGCGTTTGAAGCGCTGCCGGGCAAAGTCACTCTCGTTAACCCGCAAATTTCCCCGGATCTGTCTGAACCGAACCTGACCTTTATCCATGTGCCGCTTGGCCGTGCGAACCGCTCTGGCTGGTATCTCTACAACCGCGCGCCGAACATGGACTCTATCGTCAGCCATCAACCGCTGGAATATAACCGTTATCTTAATAAGCTGGTGGCGTGGGCCTACTTTAACGGCCTGCTGACCTCGCGTACCCGCCTGTTTATTAAGGGCAACGGTATTTGTGATTTACCTAAGTTGCAGGAGATGGTGGCGGATGTCTCCCATCACTTCCCGCTGCGCCTCCCGGCACCGACGCCGAAAGCGTTGTATAGCCCGTGCGAGATTCGCCATCTGGCGATTATCGTTAACCTTGAATATGACCCGACGGCCGCCTTCCGCAATCAGGTTGTGCACTTCGACTTCCGCAAGCTGGATGTGTTTAGCTTCGGCGAGCAGCAGCAATGCCTGATTGGCAGCGTTGACCTGCTGTATCGCAACTCGTGGAATGAAGTGCGTACTCTGCACTTTAACGGCGAGCAGGCGATGATCGAGGCATTAAAAACCATTCTCGGGAAAATGCACCAGGATGCCGCGCCGCCGGATAGCGTTGAAGTCTTCTGCTACAGTCAGCATCTGCGTGGCCTGATCCGCACTCGTGTGCAGCAGCTTGTGTCTGAATGCATCGAATTCCGCCTTTCCAGTACGCGCCAGGAACCGGGCCGCTTTAAAGCGCTGCGCGTTTCCGGGCAGACATGGGGCCTGTTCTTCGAGCGTCTGAATGTCTCGGTACAGAAACTGGAAAACGCCGTTGAGTTTTATGGCGCCATCTCGCACAACAAGCTGCATGGCCTGTCGGTGCAGGTTGGCACTAACCAGGTTCAGTTGCCGGCGGTGGTAGATGGTTTTGCCAGTGAAGGGATTATTCAGTTCTTCTTTGAAGAAGCCAGTGAAGACCAGGGCTTCAACATCTATATCCTGGATGAAAGCAACCGGGCGGAAGTTTATCATCATTGCGAAGGTAGCAAGGAAGAGCTGGTGCGCGATGTGAGCCGCTTCTACTCCTCGTCCCACGATCGCTTTACCTACGGCTCAAGCTTTATCAACTTCAACCTGCCGCAGTTCTATCAGATTGTGAAAACAGATGGCCGGGTGCAGGTCATTCCGTTCCGCACCCAGTCAATCACAACAGCCGCGCCGGTTAATCAGGACGACAACTCAGCGCCGCTGCTGCAGCAGTACCAGCCGTAGTCAGCGGAAGCTAACCGCTTCACCTGCCTGCTGCGTGCTGGCTTCTTCCAGCAATTGCCAAAACTCTGCGCCGCTCCGGTCGCATATCCATTCGTCACCCTTCAGGTTGAAATGGTAGCCGCCGCTTTTGGTCGCCAGCCAAACCTGATGCAAAGGCTCCTGACGGTTGATAATGATCTTGCTGCCGTTTTCAAAGCTGATGGTCAGCACGCCGCCGTTGATCTCACAATCAATATCGCTATCGCCGTCCCAGTCATCCAGACGCTCTTCAATCGTGCGCCACAGGTTATCGGCTAAAAGGTGAAATTCGCTGTCGTTCATGTCTGTTTCCTGTTGGGATTTCAGGGCAGTATAAGAGCATCGCCGGTAATTAGAAACTGCGGCTCAGGCATCATTCGTGGCCGTAATACTCATCCGTTTCATCTGTGCCATCTTTTGAAAGACAACCTGCGTCAGCGATGAGAAGGGGCCCGGTATCAGAGATTATTTTCTTGCCCGGTTTGCTGTCAGGTGATTTTCAGCGGTCTGGGCGACGAAGAGTATTGCTTTTCAGGGTTCACCTGCGATGATAGACGGCAGAATAGTGAATCACAGGCTACCCGATAATGAAGAAGATTTTCTGCCCTCTAGCTTTGGCACTGACGCTTGTCAGCCTCACCGGCTGCGGCCTGAAGGGGCCTCTGTATTTCCCTCCGGCTGATAAAAAAGCGACGCCGACAACACATAGCGCAACCACGGAACAATCTATCCAGACGGCACCGGTCCGTAACAGTCGCGGCATTGATGATGCGCCGACTCAGGTTGTTTACTAGCTAAATCGTGCTTTGTAACCGCGCTAATGGAGCAGAAGATGCAGTTCTCTAAAATGCATGGCCTTGGTAATGACTTTATGGTCGTCGACGCGGTGACGCAGAATGTTTATTTCTCTCCGGAGCTGATTCGTCGACTTGCGGATCGTCATCTTGGCGTCGGCTTTGATCAGTTACTGATCGTTGAGCCTCCCTACGATCCCGATCTCGACTTTCATTACCGGATCTTTAACGCCGACGGCAGTGAAGTTTCCCAATGTGGCAACGGCGCGCGCTGTTTTGCCCGATTTGTGCGCCTGAAAGGGCTGACCAATAAGCGTGAGATTCGCGTCAGTACCGCCAATGGCAGAATGGTACTGAGCGTGACGGAAGATGAGATGGTGCGCGTCAATATGGGCGAGCCTAACTTCGATCCTTCCCAGGTACCGTTCCGGGCAAACAAAGCAGAAAAGACCTATATTATGCGTGCCGCCGAACAAACCATTATGTGCGGCGTCGTTTCAATGGGTAACCCGCATTGCGTTATTCAGGTCGATGACATTGAAACCGCCGCGGTTGAAAGCCTGGGCCCGGTGATGGAAAGCCATGAACGCTTCCCTGAGCGAGCCAACATCGGCTTCATGCAGGTGGTGAGTCGCGAACACATACGCCTGCGTGTTTACGAACGCGGTGCAGGTGAAACCCAGGCCTGCGGCAGCGGCGCCTGTGGCGCAGTGGCGGTTGGTATTCAGCAAGGATTACTGGCGGAGCAGGTGCGCGTTGAGCTGCCTGGCGGCCGTCTTGATATCGCCTGGAAAGGGCCTGGGTCACCGCTTTACATGACCGGCCCGGCGGCCCACGTCTATGATGGATTTATACATCTATGAAGAATGCCGAGGAACAGCAAGAAGCCCTTCTTGAGCTTAACGATGTCGCGGTTGCCGAATACTTACAGCGCAACCCCGATTTCTTTATTCGCAATGCCCACCAGGTGGAGAGCATGCAGGTTCCTCACCCGGTGCGCGGCAGCGTTTCGCTGGTGGAGTGGCATATGGCGCGCAGCCGTAACCACATCAATCACCTCGAAGAGAACATGACGCTGCTGATGGAGCAGGCGAGCGCTAACGAAGGTCTGTTCTATCGGCTACTGAAGCTTCAGGGGCGACTGGCTTCGGCGTCCAGCCTGCAGGAGATGCTGAACCGGCTGCATCGCTGGGCGCGGGACATGGGGCTCGCCGGAGCGAATATCCGGCTTTTTGCTGACCGCTGGCGTATCGGCGCTCCGTCAGACTTTACGCATCTCGCGCTGAACCGCCAGGCTTTTGAGCCGCTGCGTATTCAGCGTCTTGGCGAAAGCCAGCACTATCTCGGCCCGCTTAATGGCCCGGAACTTTTGTTGGTCTTGCCGCAGGCAAAAGCCATTGGTTCCGTTGCCCTGTCGCTGATGGGCAATGAGGGCGATCTTGGCGTTCTGCTGTTCAGCAGCCGCGACCCGCAACATTATCAACAGGGGCAGGGCACTCAGCTGCTGCACGAGCTGGCGCTGATGCTGCCAGACTTGCTGGAGCGTTGGATTGAACGGGCATGACCACTTCCGTATTAACGCCTCACGTTGATGGTTTTCTGCGATACCTCAAGGTTGAGCGTCAGCTCAGCCCGCTCACTCTCCTGAACTACCAGCGCCAGCTCACGGCGATTATTCACATTGTCGAAGAGATGAAGCTCACCGGCTGGCAACAATGCGATGCCGCCGCCGTGCGTTCACTGGCCGTGCGCAGCCGCCGGGCAGGCCTGCAGGCCTCCAGCCTGGCGTTAAGACTTTCGGCACTACGCAGCTTTTTTGACTGGATGGTTAGCCAGGGTGAGCTAAAAGCGAATCCCGCCAAAGGGATTACTACGCCAAAAGCTGGTCGGCACTTGCCTAAAAATATCGAAGTCGATGATGTGAATCATCTGCTGGATATCGATCTGAACGATCCGCTGGCAGTACGCGATCGCGCGATGCTGGAAGTGATGTACGGCGCAGGCCTGCGTCTTTCCGAACTGGTGAATATGAACTGTGGTCACATCGATCTTTCGACCGGAGAGGTCTGGGTGATGGGGAAAGGCAGCAAAGAGCGCCGCGTACCCGTTGGTCGGAGCGCGGTGACCTGGGTTGAACACTGGCTGGATTTACGCGAACTTTTTGGCCCGGACGACGATGCGTTATTTCTGGCGAAGACGGGAAAGCGAATATCCGCCCGCAATGTGCAAAAGCGGTTTGGTGAATGGGGTATCAAGCAGGGGCTAAGCAGCCATGTGCATCCCCATAAACTGCGTCACTCGTTTGCCACCCACATGCTGGAATCCAGCGGCGATTTGCGCGCCGTTCAGGAACTGCTTGGGCACGCCAACCTGTCCACTACGCAAATCTATACCCATCTCGACTTTCAACACTTAGCCTCGGTGTATGATGCCGCGCATCCACGCGCCAAACGGGGGAAATCGTAATGCATTTTTACCGCCCGCTCGGGCAAATTGCTGCTCTGACGTTCGATCTCGACGATACGCTTTATGACAACCACCCGGTGATCCTGCGTACCACTCAGGAGTCGCTGGCCTTTGTGCAGAATTATCACCCGAAGCTCAGCGCGTTTACCGCCTTGGATTTCCATCGCAGCCGTGAAACGCTGCGCGCGAAAGAACCGGAAATTTATCATGATGTCACTGAATGGCGCCGCCGTGCCGTCGAGCAGATGATGCTGGATGCCGGACTTAGCACGGAAGAGGCCTTTACCGGTGCCAGTGCCGCCATGGAAAACTTTGCAAAATGGCGCAGCCGCATCGACATTCCGCAGGAAACGCACGACACACTGGCAAAGCTTGCTAAAAAATGGCCGCTGGTGGCGATCACCAACGGTAACGCAGAGCCGCACTTGTTCGGGCTGGATAACTACTTTGAATTCATTCTGCGGGCCGGGCCGGACGGGCGAGCTAAACCTTTCAGCGATATGTATCATACTGCTGCGCAGCGTTTAGATGTGCCGCTGGAGCAAATCCTGCATGTCGGCGATGATCTGACCACCGACGTGGCCGGTGCCGTGCGCTGCGGAATGCAGGCCTGCTGGATTAACCTGCGCGAAGGCGACCTGATGCGGATAGATGACAGCCGTTTATTACCGCATCTGGAGATTTCGCGGTTGGCATCCCTTCTCGCGCTGATATAATCAACAGCAACTCTGTACAAATCACCAGTAGTTGGCTGAGCCAACTCTTTCTCTTTTTCGGCGGTGCCAATGGACGTTTCTTACCTGCTCGACAGCCTCAACGACAAACAGCGCGAAGCGGTTGCCGCCACGCGTAGCAATATGCTGGTGCTGGCCGGGGCGGGCAGTGGTAAGACGCGTGTGCTTGTGCACCGCATTGCGTGGTTGATGACGGTCGAAAACTGTTCGCCGTACTCCATCATGGCGGTAACCTTTACCAACAAAGCGGCGGCGGAAATGCGCCACCGTATCGGTCAACTGATGGGCACCAGCCAGGGCGGCATGTGGGTGGGTACCTTCCATGGCCTGGCACACCGCCTGCTGCGCGCGCACCACATGGACGCCAACCTGCCGCAGGACTTTCAAATCCTCGACAGCGAAGATCAGCTACGTTTGCTGAAGCGCCTGATTAAAGCGATGAACCTGGACGAGAAACAGTGGCCGCCGCGCCAGGCGATGTGGTACATCAACGGCAAAAAGGACGAAGGCCTGCGTCCGCATCACGTTGAAAGCTACGGTAACCCGGTGGAGCAAACCTGGCAGAAGGTATACCAGGCCTATCAGGAAGCCTGCGACCGCGCCGGGCTGGTGGATTTTGCTGAGCTATTGCTGCGAGCCCACGAGCTGTGGTTAAACAAGCCGCATATCCTGAACCATTACCGCGAACGCTTCACCAACATCCTGGTGGACGAATTCCAGGACACCAACAGCATTCAGTATGCGTGGATCCGCCTGCTGGCCGGTGATACCGGCAAAGTGATGATCGTGGGCGATGATGACCAGTCGATCTACGGCTGGCGCGGGGCGCAGGTTGAAAACATCCAGCGCTTCCTGAATGACTTCCCGGGGGCACAAACGATTCGTCTGGAGCAAAACTATCGCTCGACGAACAATATTCTGAATGCAGCCAACGCCCTGATCGCCAATAACTCTGGCCGCCTCGGCAAAGAGCTGTGGACCGACGGCAGCGACGGCGAACCTATCTCGATTTACTGCGCTTTCAACGAACTGGATGAAGCCCGCTTCGTGGTTAACCGTATTAAAACCTGGCAGGAAAACGGCGGGGCGCTGGAGCAATGCGCCATTCTGTACCGCAGCAACGCCCAGTCGCGCGTGCTGGAAGAGGCGCTGCTGCAGGGCAGTATGCCGTACCGCATTTACGGCGGGATGCGCTTCTTCGAACGTCAGGAGATCAAAGACGCACTTTCCTATCTGCGCCTGATTGCCAACCGCAACGACGATGCGGCCTTTGAACGCGTGGTCAATACGCCAACCCGCGGCATTGGTGACCGCACGCTCGACGTCGTGCGCCAGACCGCGCGCGACCAGCAGCTAACGCTGTGGCAATCTTGCCGCCTGCTGCTGCAGGAAAAAGCGCTGGCCGGTCGTGCGGCGTCTGCCCTGCAGCGCTTTATGGAGCTGATTGACGCGCTTGCCCATGAAACGGCGGATATGCCGCTGCACGTCCAGACAGACCGGGTGATTAAAGATTCCGGCCTGTTCATTATGTATGAACAGGAGAAAGGCGAGAAAGGTCAGACTCGAATTGAGAACTTAGAAGAGCTGGTGACGGCCACGCGCCAGTTCAGCTACAACGACGAAGACGAAGATCTGATGCCGCTGCAGGCGTTTCTCTCCCACGCCGCGCTGGAAGCGGGAGAAGGTCAGGCGGATACCTGGCAGGATGCGGTGCAACTCATGACGCTGCACTCGGCCAAGGGTCTGGAGTTCCCGCAGGTGTTTATCGTAGGGATGGAAGAAGGCATGTTCCCGAGCCAGATGTCCCTCGACGAGGGCGGCCGTCTGGAAGAAGAGCGCCGTCTGGCCTACGTGGGCGTAACCCGTGCAATGCAAAAGCTGACGCTGACCTATGCGGAAACTCGCCGCCTGTACGGCAAAGAAGCCTACCATCGTCCGTCTCGCTTTATTGGCGAGCTGCCCGAAAACTGCGTGGAAGAGGTTCGACTGCGCGCAAGTATCAGCCGCCCGGTCAGCCATCAGCGTATGGGCACACCGATTGCGCAGAACGATTCTGGCTTCAGCCTGGGGCAGCGCGTACGCCATCCTAAGTTCGGTGAAGGCACCATCGTGAACCTGGAAGGCAGCGGGGAGCACAGCCGCCTGCAGGTGGCGTTCCAGGGGCAGGGAATCAAGTGGTTAGTTGCCGCTTATGCGCGTCTGGAAACCGTGTAACCTACAGAAATTAATTATAATTTTCTGTGGGTGGGCTACCCTTAATATGTCACTGGCATGAACTTGTTCAGCCGTGTCCCGTTGCGTGTTGACGCCATATTAGTGGTGGCGTAACATGCGCGCACGAATACGCTAAGAGGACACTCGCCTTGGACACACCCAGTAGATGCTGGCTCAATAACCTGTCATCCAGGTACAACTTCTAAGGCTATCCTCTGATGCTGATAGCCTTCGTGGTTGTCAGCGACCTCGTGTATTTTCATTCCGTCGCCCCTTGAGTCAGACTGTTTAATGGTCTGAAACCTCTATTGTTTCTGTCTGTGTGCCAACCGAATTGTCCCTGATCTTTTTTTGCATTGGGAGTCCCGGTCATGCTGAGCGCATTTCAACTGGAAAATAATCGCCTTGCCCGCATTGAGCTGGACGAGACGGATACCCTTGCCAATTCGGTATGGGTCGATCTCGTCGAGCCGGAAGAGAGCGAGCGAGAGCGAGTGCAAACGGAACTTGGCCAAAGCCTGGCAACCCGACCAGAGCTGGAAGACATCGAAGCGTCCGCGCGTTTTTTTGAGGACGAAGACGGCCTTCACATTCACTCCTTTTTCTTCTTTGAAGATGCCGATGACCACGCCGGTAACAGCACGGTCGCTTTTACCATTCGTGAAGGCCGCTTGTACACGCTGCGTGAACGTGAGCTACCTGCGTTTCGCCTTTACCGCATGCGCGCCCGCAATCAGTCCATGGCGGACGGCAACGCGTGGGAGCTGCTGCTGGATCTGTTTGAAACCAAAATCGAACAGCTGGCGGATGAAATCGAAAACATTTATAGCGATCTGGAACAGCTTAGCCGCGTGATCATGGAAGGGCATCAAGGCGATGAATACGATGCCGCGCTTTCGACGCTGGCGGAGCTGGAGGATATCGGCTGGAAGGTTCGCCTGTGCCTGATGGATACCCAGCGCGCGCTGAACTTCCTGGTGCGTAAGGCACGTTTGCCGGGCAGCCAGCTGGAACAGGCTCGCGAAATCCTGCGAGACATCGAATCCCTGCTGCCGCATAACGAATCCCTTTTCCAGAAGGTTAACTTCCTGATGCAGGCGGCGATGGGCTTTATCAACATCGAGCAGAACCGCATCATCAAGATCTTCTCGGTGGTTTCGGTTGTCTTCCTGCCGCCAACGCTGGTGGCATCCAGCTATGGGATGAACTTCGAGTTTATGCCTGAGCTGAAGTGGAGCTTTGGCTACCCCGGCGCGATTATCTTTATGATGCTCGCTGGCTTAGCGCCTTATCTCTACTTTAAGCGTAAGAACTGGTTGTAAGAAAAAAGGAGCCAAAAGGCTCCTTTTTCACTTCTATTTCAGCGACGTTGCTTTCGTGCGCCGCTGAGTATAAATCGCATCGGCAATAAACAGCGCCAGCGCCGCCCAGATAAAGCCAAAAGTAATCAGCTTATCTTCAGTCACTACCTCGCCGTAGAACGTCACCGCCAGCAGGAACATCAGCGTCGGCCCCAGATACTGGAAGAAGCCCAACGTTGAAAGGCGCAAGCGGGTTGCGGCCGCAGTAAAGCAAAGCAGCGGCACCGTGGTGATCACCCCGGCGGCAATAAGCATCAGGTTCAGCGTCCACGGGTTCATTCCCATATGGCTGGTGGCGCTATCGGCGATACCAAACAGATAAATACCCGCGATCGGCAGCAGCCACAGCGTTTCAAACAGCATCCCAGTTTGTGCATCTACGGCAATCTTTTTGCGGATCAGGCCATAGAAAGCGAAGCTGAAGGCCAGACCCAGGCCGATTATCGGCAGCGAACCGAAAGTCCAGAGCTGAACCAGCACGCCACAGAAGGCCAGCAATACCGCGACCCACTGCATCCGCCGGAAGCGTTCACCCAAAAACAGCATCCCCAGCAGCACGTTCACCAGCGGGTTAATGAAGTAACCCAGGCTGGCTTCCAGCATGTGCTGGTTATTCACCGCCCAGATATAAAGCAGCCAGTTACCGCCAATCAGCACCGCGCTTAACGCCAGCGCGAGGATCTTTTTACGGTTCTGGCAGGAGCGTTTCACCTGCGGCCACTGGCGGCAGACGGTGATCAGCGCCAGCATAAAGAAGAACGACCAGATAACGCGGTGGGTTAGGATTTCTGTCGCCGGTACATAGTGAATCAGTTTGAAATATACCGGCGCGATGCCCCAGATAAAGTAGGCCGTCAGGGCAAGCAAGATCCCCTGACGTGTCTGTTTCGGATCCATGAAAAAAACTCAGTAAAAAAATAGTGAGCAAATAATAACAGGGTTTACATCCTTACCCTACCATGTAGGTAGCCGTTGCACTGGCGATGTGCAGTTGATCCTGGTTATGCAGTTCTACGCGCGCCACGGCAACTTTATTACCGGCACGCAGGAGGCTACTGCTGGCCGTGAAACGTTCTCCGCGTCCTGGACGCAGATAATCCACGCGCAAATCGATGGTGCCCATTTTTGACAGGCGCTGGCGAAGCTCGTCTTCGGTGATGGTGTCATGGCGCGTCAGCGTGCTGCCTACGCAGACCAGGCCTGCCGCCACGTCCAGCGCGGAGGCAATAACGCCGCCGTGCAAAATACTTTGCGCCCAGTTGCCGACCATCATCGGTTGATTGTTAAAGCTCAGTTGGGCGAACGCTTTTTCGTAGCGCTCCAGCTCCAGGCCAAGCGCGCGGTTGAACGGCATGTGGTACACGAAGATTTCGCCCACCAGCTTCAGGGCGGCTTCTGTGGTCAGTACAGGGGAAGACATCGTTCATTCCTCGAACAAATAACGAATAAGTTAACAAAGTGTGTAGTTTATGCTTCTCAATTGTTGCTTTCCACTTTCGGAACCGCAGAGGCGTGCTTTGGTGCATCCTGCTGTAAAATGTTTGGCGATAAATATTTAGACACTTTTTTGTTATGGAGAACGGGACTAATGCTGAAACCTCTGGGGTGGGGAGTAGCCGCGATGCTGCCTTTGACCGCCTTCGCACAAGAAACCACCATCGATAAGATCCACGACAAGCCCGCGGTGCGCGGCAGTATCATTGCTAACCTGCTGCAGGAACACGACAACCCTTTCACGCTGTACCCGTACGACACGAATTATCTGCTGTACACCTGGACCAGCGATATGAACAAAGAGGCAATCAGCTCTTATGACTGGGCCAGCAACGCGCGTAAAGATGAGGTGAAGTTCCAGCTCAGCCTGGCCTTCCCGTTGTGGCGCGGTATTTTGGGGGATAACTCCGTGCTGGCCGCCTCCTATACCCAAAAATCCTGGTGGCAGCTGTCTAACCGCAATGAATCCTCCCCGTTTCGTGAAACCAACTACGAGCCTCAGCTATTCCTCGGTTTCGCAACGGATGCAACGTTTGCGGGCTGGACGTTGCGAGATGTTGAGTTTGGCTATAACCACGATTCAAACGGTCGTTCTGACCCAACCTCGCGCGGCTGGAACCGCCTGTACACCCGCCTGATGGCACAAAACGGCGACTGGCAGGTGGAAGTGAAACCCTGGTATGTGGTGGGGAGCGTTGAGGACAACCCGGATATCACCAAATACATGGGCTACTACCAGCTTAAGGTTGGCTATGCGCTGGGTGAGGCTATTTTCAGCGTGAAGGGGCAATACAACTGGAACAGCGGCTACGGTGGAGCAGAATTTGGCGTGAGTTACCCGATCTCGAAAAACGTTCGCTTCTATACCCAAGTCTACAGCGGCTACGGTGAATCGCTCATCGATTATAACTTTAACCAGACACGGGTTGGCGTAGGCGTTATGCTAAACGATCTTTTCTAAAGCATTGCAGTTTCTCTTCCAGGCGCTGAAAATGGCGCCTGAATTTTAGGTAGTGGGGATAGCGTGGCACAGGCGGAAGTAATCAATCAGGCGTCGCTGGCGAGACAGGTTCTGCAGGATACCTTCGGGTATCAACAGTTCCGTCCGGGTCAGGAAACCATCATCGACACGGTGCTGGAGGGGCGTGACTGCCTGGTAGTGATGCCGACCGGTGGCGGTAAATCCCTGTGTTATCAAATTCCTGCGTTGGTGTTTGGCGGCCTGACAGTGGTGGTCTCCCCGCTGATTTCCCTGATGAAAGACCAGGTCGATCAGCTGCTGGCGAACGGCGTGGCGGCGGCCTGCCTTAACTCGACCCAAACCCGCGAACAGCAGCTGGAAGTGATGACCGGCTGCCGTACCGGGCAAATTCGCCTGCTGTATATCGCCCCTGAACGCCTGATGATGGACAATTTTATTGACCATCTCAGCAACTGGCAGCTTTCGATGGTGGCGGTCGATGAAGCCCACTGCATTTCACAGTGGGGACACGATTTCCGCCCGGAATATGCCGCCCTTGGTCAGCTTCGCGAGCGGCTACCTGCGGTGCCGTTTGTGGCGCTGACGGCCACGGCGGACGACACCACCAGGCTCGATATCGTGCGCCTGCTGGGGCTTCACGATCCGTTTATCCAAATCAGCAGCTTCGACCGGCCGAATATTCGCTACATGTTGATGGAAAAGTTTAAGCCGCTCGATCAGCTCACCCGCTATATTCAGGAACAGCGCGGTAAGTCCGGGATTATTTACTGCAACAGCCGGGCAAAAGTGGAAGACATCGCCGCCCGGCTGCAAAGCAAAGGCATCAGCGCCGGCGCTTATCACGCAGGGCTGGAGCATCAGGTTCGCGGTGACGTGCAGGAAAAATTCCAGCGCGACGATCTGCAAATAGTGGTCGCTACCGTCGCGTTTGGCATGGGTATAAACAAGCCGAACGTGCGTTTTGTCGCCCACTTCGATATTCCCCGCAACATCGAATCTTACTATCAGGAAACGGGCCGTGCCGGGCGTGATGGCCTGCCTGCGGAAGCGATGTTGTTTTACGACCCAGCGGATATGGCCTGGCTGCGTAAATGCCTTGAAGAAAAAGCGCCAGGACAGCTGCAGGACATCGAGCGCCATAAGCTCAACGCCATGGGCGCGTTTGCCGAAGCGCAAACCTGTCGCCGCCTCGTGCTGCTGAACTACTTCGGCGAAGGTCGTCAACAGTCTTGCGGCAACTGCGACATCTGCCTCGATCCGCCTCGTCGCTATGACGGCCTGATGGACGCGCAAAAAGCGCTGTCCTGCATTTACCGTGTCGGCCAGCGCTTTGGGATGGGCTATGTGGTTGAAGTGCTGCGTGGGTCTAACAATCAGCGTATCCGCGACCTTGGTCACGATAAGCTGAAGGTTTACGGTGAAGGCCGTGAACATACGACGGAGCACTGGGTCAGCGTGATCCGCCAGCTCATCCATCTCGGCGTGGTGACGCAAAATATCGCTGCACACTCGGCGCTGCAGCTCACGGAAGCGGCTCGCCCTTATTTACGTGGTGAAGAGCCGCTGATGCTGGCGGTACCGCGCGTCGTCGCTATTAAGCCGCGTGCCAGCCAGAAAGTCTTTGGTGGCAATTACGATCGCAAGCTGTTCGCCAAACTCAGAAAGCTGCGTAAATCTATCGCGGATGAAGAAAACATCCCGCCTTATGTGGTATTCAACGATGCCACACTGATTGAAATGGCGGAACAGATGCCGCTGTCGCCGGGCGAGATGCTGGGCATCAACGGGGTGGGGACGCGCAAACTCGAGCGCTTTGGCCGCCCGTTTATGACGCTGATTCGCGACCACGTTGACGGCGTGGATGAAGAGTAGCCTGCCGCGAGGAAAAGTGGCAGGATAATGACTCTTCGAATTATCTGCACGCGAGCTATTCCCTATGTTAATGCTATTTCTGACCGTGGCTCTGGTGCACATCGTTGCCCTGATGAGCCCGGGTCCTGACTTTTTCTTTGTTTCCCAGACTGCCGTAAGCCGCTCTCGCAAAGAGGCAATGATGGGCGTGCTGGGGATCACCGCTGGCGTCATGGTTTGGGCGGGCGTGGCGCTGCTTGGCCTGCACCTGATCCTCGAAAAAATGGCCTGGCTGCATAACATCATCATGGTCGGCGGCGGGCTGTATCTGTGCTGGATGGGTTATCAGATGCTGCGCGGCGCATTCAAGAAAGAAGTTAAAGGCGAAGAAACGCCGAAAGTTGAGCTGGCGAGCGGTGGAAAGAGCTTTGTGAAAGGGCTGCTGACGAACCTGGCTAACCCGAAAGCGATTATCTACTTCGGCAGCGTGTTCTCGCTGTTTGTTGGCGACAACGTAGGCAGCGCTGAGCGCTGGGGCCTGTTTGTGCTGATCGCGATTGAAACATTCGCCTGGTTCACTATCGTGGCGAGCTTGTTTGCCTTACCAAAAATGCGTCGCGGCTATCAGCGCCTCGCCAAATGGATCGACGGTATGGCGGGCGCTCTGTTCACCGGCTTTGGTATTCACCTGATCATCTCCCGATAATCAGGCCTGGCGCGCTCCTGCAAGCAGCGCGCCAACCAGCATAAATAGCGACCCGAAGACCCGGTTCAAGGCTTTCATCTGGCGCGGCCCCTTAATCCAGGCGGCAATTCTCTTGGCCAGGGTCGCGTAGCCAATCATCACAATAATATCGACGACGACTGTGGTAACACCGAGCACAACGTACTGCATCGCCTGGGGTTGATGCGGGACGATAAACTGCGGGAACAGCGCGGCAAGAAACACGATGCTTTTCGGGTTGGTCAGGTTAACAAACACCGCTCGCTTGAACAGTTTGCTGCGCGGTTGCGTGGTGGCCAGCGTGTTTAAATCCAGCGCGCCAGCGGCTCTCCATTGCTGGATCCCCAGCCAGATAAGATAGGCCACCCCTGCCCATTTCAGGACTTCAAAGGCCAGCAGCGAACGTGAAAACAGGGCGCCAAGCCCAACGCCGACCAGCACAATATGCAGCGCCAGCCCGGTTTGCAGTCCGGTAATTGACGCAGCCGCACCGCGATAGCCATGGCTGATGGCGGTGGTCATCGTATTGATGGCACCGGAGCCGGGGGAAAGGCTAAGAATTATTGTGGTTAGCAGATAGGTAAACCACCACTCGAAGGTCATGCGAAACTCCCTGAACGCGCGCTTTTATGCCACAATACGCTATTGTTGATAAGCGTGCCACGGGCCCTAAAAAAACCACAGATACCTGATGCCGACCCCTATGTCTCAGCATAAAAATGGATGGTTAGAACGGGAAGGCGCATTTGCTGCTTTTGCCACAGGCCCACTGACGGACTTTTGGCGCAAGCGGGAAGAGCGCGAATTCACCGGCGTGGATGACGTGCCGGTTCGCTATGTTCGCTTCTGTTCGGCGCAGCACGATCGCGTGATTGTTGTCTGTCCTGGCAGAATAGAAAGCTACGTGAAATATGCTGAGCTGGCGTATGACCTTTTCCACAGCGGGTTTGATGTTTTGATCATCGACCACCGCGGGCAAGGGCGTTCAGGACGAATGCTGTCGGACTCCCATCGTGGCCACGTCGTCAACTTTAGTGACTATGTCGAAGATTTTGACCGCTTTTACCAGCAGGAAGTGGCGTCAGGGCACTGGCGTAAACGCTATCTGTTGGCCCATTCGATGGGCGGCGCGATTGCCGCGTTATGGCTACAGCAAGCACCGGACGCTTTTGATGCGGTCGCGCTCTGCGCCCCGATGTTTGGTATTATCCTGCGCTGGCCGGAATGGATGGTGCGCCATATTCTTGACTGGGCCGAAGGGCATCCACGTATTCGGGAAGGATACGCCATTGGGACGGGCCGCTGGCGCGCGCTGCCGTTTAGCGTTAACGTCCTGACCCACAGCGAAGAGCGATACCGCCGCAGCCTGCGTTTTTATGCTGATGAGCCAGCATTGCGGGTGGGCGGGCCAACGTTCCATTGGGTACGAGAAGGGATCCTCGCCGGAGAAAAGGTGTTAGCAGGAGCCACTGCTATTACCACGCCGATCTTTTTACTCCAGGCGGAAGAGGAGCGAGTGGTCGATAACCGCGCGCACCAGCAATTCTGCGAAATTATGGCCGCGGCGGGCCACCCTTGTGAGGGGGAAACACCTTACGTCATTGAAGGCGCGTATCACGAGATCCTGTTTGAGAAGGACGCTATGCGAGCCAGAGCATTGTCTGCCGTGCTTGAGTTTTTCGACCGGCATAACTAATTGAAAATATCTCTCCAGAGGATCCCTATGTACCATGTTGTTGCTTCAGATTTAGATGGCACCTTGCTGTCTCCCGATCATTTCCTCTCCGCTTATGCGAAAGAAACGTTAAAGCTGCTCACTGCGGAAGGCGTTAACTTTGTTTTTGCGACCGGCCGACACCATATCGACGTGGCGCAAATTCGTGACAACCTTGAGATCAAGGCGTACATGATCACCTCGAACGGGGCGCGTGTGCACGATACCGACGGTAACCTGTTCTTCTCTCACGATCTCGACCATGACATCGCTCAGGACTTGTTTGGCGTGGTGCATAACAACCCGGACATCGTGACCAACGTCTACAAAGGCGACGAGTGGTTTATGAACCGCCACCGCCCGGAAGAGATGAAATACTTCCAGGAAGCTAAATTCAGCTACACCCTGTTTGAGCCGGGCCTGCTGGAAGCTGACGGCGTCAGCAAAGTATTCTTTACCTGCGACGATCATGACACACTGCTGCCGCTGGAGCAGGCAATTAACGCCCGCTGGGGTGATCGCGTGAACGTCAGCTTCTCGACGCTGACCTGTCTGGAAGTGATGGCGGGCGGTGTTTCCAAAGGGCACGCGCTGGAAGCCGTCTCGAAAGCGATGGGTTACAGCCTGAAGGATTGCATTGCCTTCGGTGACGGTATGAACGACGCCGAGATGCTGAGCATGGCGGGCAAAGGCTGCATCATGGGCAACGCTCACCAGCGCCTGAAAGATCTGCTGCCTGAGCTGGAAGTCATCGGCACCAACGGCGATAACGCCGTGCCACACTATCTGCGCAAGCTGTTCCTCAAGGCGGAGTGATCGGCCAATGACGAGTGGTTTATTAATAACCACTCGTCAACTAAATAGTTAAGCCAATGTAGCATCCTCTCAGTACAATGGCGCAATCTTGTTCGTTGTGGATTGCTCATTGTGCCATTACTCATCATTACCACCATTCTGTGGGCCTTCTCGTTTAGCCTGATTGGGGAATACCTCGCCGGGCATGTGGACAGCTATTTCTCGGTGCTGATGCGCGTTGGCCTGGCGGCGTTGGTGTTTCTGCCATTCCTGCGTTTTAAAGGCTACCCGCTCAAAACCCTGCTGCTTTACATGCTGGTGGGGGCGCTACAGCTGGGTGTGATGTACCTCTTCAGCTTCCGCGCTTACCTCTATCTCACGGTATCCGAATTCCTGCTTTTCACGGTAATGACGCCGCTGTACGTCACGCTGATCTACGACTTACTGAGCGGCAATAAACTGCGCTGGGGCTATGCGCTGAGTGCGGGGCTGGCGGTGATTGGTGCGGCGATTATTCGTTACGACAAAGTGAGCGATCATTTCTGGATTGGCCTGCTGCTGGTGCAAGGGGCCAATATCTGCTTCGCCATCGGCATGGTGGGCTACAAGCGCCTGATGGAAACGCATCCGATGCCGCAACACTGTGCATTTTCGTGGTTCTATCTGGGGGCGTTTATTGTCGCTGTTGTGGCCTGGTTTGCGCTTGGCAATCCGCAGAAACTGCCCACCACGACGCTACAGTGGGGGATTTTGGTCTGGCTTGGCGTGGTTGCTTCCGGACTGGGCTATTTTATGTGGAACTACGGTGCAACGCAGGTGGATGCCGGCACGCTCGGCATCATGAACAACGTGCATGTCCCGGCCGGGCTGCTGGTGAATCTTGCTATCTGGCAGGAGCAGCCCCACTGGCCGAGCTTTATTATTGGGGGAACGGTGATAATGGCCTCGCTATGGGTACATCGCCGATGGGTCGCTCCGCGTTCTTCACAAACGGTAAATGGTCGCAGGCATGCTGGCGCGTCGAGCGAATAAATGCCTCAGTCACCGGCTGGCGCTGTTCGCCGTCGCGTACCGCGGCGTAGAGCCGGCTCCATAAACCTTCACCCAGGGTTCTGGTGACAATCAGGCCCTGGTGCTCAAAGCTTTCCACCACCCAATGCGGCAGGGCAGCAATCCCCATCCGCGCCGACACCATCTGAATCAGCAGCAGCGTGTTATCGACGTTTTTCAGTGACGGGCTAACCCCTGCTGGCTGCAGGAAATGACGCCAGATATCCATGCGTTCACGCTGTACCGGGTAGATGAGCAGCGTTTCAAGCGTTAAGTCATCAGGCTCAATGCTCTCTTTCTTCGCCAGTGGGTGGTCGGTCGCCATCACCAGGCGCACTTCAAAATCAAACATCGGCGAATAATGTAACCCGCTGCGCGGCAAAATATCGGAAGTCAGAACGATATCCAGCTCGCCCTGCTGCAGCGCAGGCTGCGGATCAAAAGTGACGCCGGATTTAAAGTCCATCTCCACCTGCGGCCAGTGCTGGCGGAAATTCTCCAGCGCAGGCGTCAGCCACTGAATACAGCTGTGGCACTCAATTGCAATGCGCAGTCGAGTCTGGTGCGGCTCATTGCAGGCCTGCAGGGCTCGGCCAATCTGCGGCAACACTTGTTCCGCCAGCTGCAGCAGGATTTCCCCCTGCGGCGTAAAGCGAAGTGGCTGACTTTTACGGATAAACAGGCGGAAGCCGAGCCGCTGCTCCAGATCGCTGAACTGGTGAGAGAGGGCCGACTGAGTCTGATGCAGGGCGGCAGCAGCGGCGGCCAGCGAACCGCTGTGTCGTAACGCTTGCAGCGTCCGCAGGTGTTTAATCTCGATCATGAAAGTCCTTCACTTCGGCATGAACAAATTGCGCTTGAGGATTATACAGTACCTGCTGATTATAGAAGTGTAAACATCTGGACGTCTAAATCCAGCGTCTTTCGAATTTATGGCGCGTTGGTTTCACTCACTTACACCGGTCACTTACTTATGTAAGCTCCCGGTGATAAGCGAGCTTACCGCCTTCCCTAAATCCGAAATCCATCTGGATTAAGCTTATAAATAAAGAGGCGATAATATGACAATCCATAATCACACCCTGGGGTTCCCTCGCGTCGGCCTTAAGCGCGAGTTGAAAAAAGCACAGGAAAGCTACTGGGCAGGGAATACTTCCCGCGAAGAATTACTGGCGGTTGGCCGCGAACTGCGTGCCCGCCACTGGGACCAACAAAAACAAGCTGGCGTCGAATTACTGCCGGTAGGCGATTTCGCCTGGTACGACCATGTTCTGACCACCAGCCTACTGCTCGGTAACGTACCGGCTCGTCATCAGAACAAAGACGGCAGCGTCGATATCGATACGCTGTTTCGCATCGGCCGTGGCCGTGCACCAACTGGTGAGCCTGCCGCCGCCGCAGAAATGACCAAATGGTTCAATACCAACTACCACTACATGGTGCCGGAATTTACTAAGGGACAGCAGTTCAAACTGACCTGGACGCAGCTGCTGGAAGAAGTCGACGAGGCACTTGCGTTGGGCCATAAGGTGAAACCTGTCCTGCTTGGGCCAGTGACTTACCTGTGGCTGGGCAAAGTGAAAGGTGAACAGTTTGATCGCCTGGGCCTGTTGAAAGATATTTTGCCGGTCTACCAGCAGGTGCTGGCCGAATTGGCGAAGCGTGGCGTTGAGTGGGTACAAATCGATGAGCCTGCGCTGGTGCTGGAGCTGCCAAAAGCATGGCTGGATGCCTTCAAACCCGCTTACGACGCGCTGACCGGCCAGGTGAAGCTGCTGCTTACCACCTACTTCGAAGGCGTAGGGCCAAACCTGAACACCATCACCGAGCTGCCGGTGCAGGGTCTGCACGTTGATTTTGTGCATGGCAAAGATGACGTGAATGACATCCATAAGAAACTGCCTGCAAACTGGCTGCTGTCTGCAGGTGTTATCAATGGTCGTAACGTCTGGCGTGCCGATCTGACGGAGAAATATGCTCAGTTAAAAGATCTGGTGGGTAAACGTGAATTGTGGGTGGCATCTTCCTGCTCCCTGCTGCACAGTCCAATCGATCTGAGCGTAGAAACTCGTCTGGATGCCGAAGTGAAAAGCTGGTTTGCTTTTGCTCTGCAGAAGTGTGCCGAGCTGTCTCTGCTGACTGAAGCGTTAAACAGCGGGAATACCGCAAAAATTGCTGAATGGAGCGCACCGATTCAGGCTCGTCGCCAGTCCAAACGTGTGCACAATGCCGCTGTCAGCGAGCGTCTGGCTAAAATTACCGCCCAGGATAGCCAGCGCCAGAATGCTTACACTGCCCGTGCAGCAGCCCAGCGTGAACGTTTCAACCTGCCAGCCTGGCCAACAACGACCATCGGCTCCTTCCCGCAAACAACTGAAATTCGCGGCCTGCGCCTGGACTTCAAAAAAGGCAAGCTGGACGCCAACAACTATCGCACCGGTATCGCCGAACATATTAAACAGGCGATTGCAGAACAGGAACGTCTGGGCCTTGATGTACTGGTTCATGGCGAAGCCGAGCGTAACGACATGGTCGAGTATTTCGGCGAGCATCTTGACGGCTTCGTCTTTACTCAAAACGGCTGGGTGCAGAGCTACGGCTCCCGCTGCGTGAAGCCACCGATTGTTATCGGTGATATCAGTCGCCCGGAGCCGATCACCGTTGAGTGGGCCAAATACGCGCAGTCCCTGACCGACAAACCGGTTAAAGGCATGCTGACCGGTCCGGTAACGATTCTTTGCTGGTCCTTCCCGCGTGAAGATGTTTCCCGTGAGACTATCGCGAAGCAGATTGCGTTGGCCTTGCGTGACGAAGTAGCGGATCTGGAAGCCGCAGGTATCGGTATCATCCAGATTGATGAACCCGCTCTGCGTGAAGGTTTGCCGCTGCGCCAGTCTGACTGGCAGGCTTATCTGGAGTGGGGCGTGGAAGCCTTCCGTCTGAACGCCGCCGTGGTGCGAGATGACACCCAAATCCACACCCACATGTGCTACTGCGAGTTCAACGACATTATGGACTCCATTGCGGCGCTGGATGCGGACGTGATCACCATCGAAACTTCCCGTTCCGATATGGATCTGCTGGAGGCGTTTAAAGAGTTCGAGTACCCGAATGAAATCGGGCCGGGGGTATACGACATCCACTCTCCAAACGTTCCAGATGTGCAATGGATTGAAGCCCTGCTCAAGAAAGCGGCGGAATCCGTTCCGGCAGAGCGCTTGTGGGTTAACCCTGACTGCGGCCTGAAAACCCGTGGCTGGCCGGAAACCCGTGCGGCGCTGGCAAACATGGTACAAGCGGCTCAGAATCTGCGCACTGCTTGATGCTAAGAGTAAAGGGGGCTTTTAGCCCCCTTTCTTATTACTTCCTCACGCCATAGCGTTTAAACCACGCCAGCATTCTTTCCCAACCATCTTTGGCCGACTCTTCATGGTAGCTCGGGCGATAATCTGCGTTAAAAGCATGCCCGGCTTCCGGGTAAATAATGATTTCCGCATTGGCATTGGCCGCTCTTAGTGCCTGGCGCATGGTCTCAACGCTTTCCTGAGAGATCCCGGTATCCTGGCCACCATACAGGCCTAGCACTGGCGCATTAAGATTGACGGCGATATCTACCGGGTGGTGATGAGAGTTCAACGTCTTTTCACCTGTCAGCTTGCCGTACCAGGCGACGGCCGCTTTGAGCTGTGGATTGTGTGCCGCATAAAGCCAGGCGATTCGCCCGCCCCAGCAAAAACCGGTGACCATCAGGCGGTGCGCGTCGCCGCCGTTGCGTGAAGCCCAACTTGCCACATGGTCAAGATCGCCCAGCACCTGGTTGTCCGGCACTTTTGAGACCAGGCCGCTTAGCAAGGTGGGAATATCGGCGAAGTCACCCGGTTCGCCCTGGCGAAAATAGAGCTCCGGGGCAATGGCCAGGTAGCCTTCAAGCGCTAGCCGGCGACAGAGATCGCGGATATGTTCGTGTACGCCAAAAATCTCCTGAATGACAATAACGACCGGCAGCGGGCCATCGGCATTTTTGGGCCTGGCGTGGTAAGCCGGCATATTGTCGCCCTGGCTTGGAATTGACGTTTCCCCAGAAAGAATAGCGTCGTCCGGCGTTAGCAAAGCGGTGGGGGCGATGGGTGAGGCCGCCGGTGCGAAACCTTCGCCCGGTGTGTTATGTGTTGTTTGCTTTTGTTTCATGGTTTTCTCCGAACCAGCATTAGCGCAGTGTGATAACTATAGCCAGGATTAGTAGCAAATCTGTCGGGCAAAAAACGCCGTCAAAGTTCAAAAAATAGCCCGATCGACACCTAATTGTGATGCCGATCGCATATAAACATACAAATAATGTAATTTGTTTCATTCAAAGTGAGCGTCATCACGAAATTATGCTCAGGGGTTCTGTAAAGTGTCGCTTTGCTTCTCCTGAAACCTACTCAACAGAGGAGTCTGTTATGTCCAAGTCTGATGTTTTCCATCTCGGCCTCACTAAAAATGACCTGCAAGGGGCTACGCTTGCCATCGTCCCAGGCGATCCTGAGCGTGTGGAAAAAATCGCCGCGCTGATGGACAAGCCGGTTAAGCTGGCTTCCCACCGTGAATTCACTTCCTGGCGCGCCGAACTCGACGGCAAGCCGGTTATCATCTGTTCTACCGGTATCGGCGGCCCATCGACCTCTATTGCTGTTGAAGAACTGGCGCAGCTTGGCATCCGTACTTTCCTGCGCGTCGGGACGACCGGGGCGATTCAGCCGAACATCAACGTGGGCGATGTGCTTGTGACCACCGCCTCCGTTCGCCTTGATGGTGCCAGCCTGCACTTCGCGCCTATGGAATACCCGGCTGTGGCAGACTTCGCATGTACCACTGCGCTGGTTGAAGCGGCAAAAGCCGTGGGCGCAACGACGCACATCGGCGTGACCGCATCCTCCGACACCTTCTACCCTGGGCAGGAGCGTTACGACACGTTGTCCGGCCGCGTGGTTAGCCGCTTCAAAGGCTCAATGAAAGAGTGGCAGGAAATGGGCGTGATGAACTATGAAATGGAATCCGCCACTCTGCTGACCATGTGTTCAAGCCAGGGCCTGCGTGCGGGTATGGTTGCTGGAGTAATCGTGAACCGTACTCAGCAAGAGATCCCTAATGCGGAAACCATGAAGAAAACGGAAAGCCACGCGGTGAAAATCGTGGTCGAGGCGGCGCGTCGCCTGCTGTAGTTTTGCTTTTCCGTTCATAAGGCCGGCGCTCGCCGGCTTTTTTTATGCTTTGCGCGCTCCCTTCCGGAAAATCCCTTTTCATCTGGACATTTATACAGCAGAATTTTATTTTGCCGATGTTGATATCGTTTTGGGGGATGCATGGATATTTCACTGTTGTTTGGGCTGGGCATCGGGCTGGTGGGCTTGCTGACCGGCTGGCTTATCGCCAGTCTGCGTGCGGCACAGCGGCTGTCGGCTTTACATGAAGAACAGCGTGAAATCTACGGTGAGCTTACAGCCGCGCGGCAGGAGCTTCAGCAAAACCAGCACTGGCGGGAAGAGTGCGACCAGCTTAACCGTGAAGTCCGCACCCAAATGGAAATTAACAGCGGGCAGGAAGCAGATATCCGTGAATTAACCACATTGCTGGAGCAAACGCGCCTCAATGCTGAAGACAAGCACCGTCAAATGCTCAATAGCGAGCAGCGCCTGAATGAGCAGTTTGAGAATCTGGCCCACCGTATTTTTGAGCAAAGCGGGCGCAAAGTTGAAGAGCAGAACCGCCAAAGCCTGAACATGTTGCTCTCTCCACTTCGTGAGCAGCTCGATGGTTTCCGTCGCCAGGTCCAGGAAAGTTTTGGTCAGGAGGCCCGTGAACGCCATACGCTGACGCACGAAATCCGTAACCTGCAGCAGCTCAATGCACAAATGGCGCAAGAGGCGCTCAATCTCACCAAAGCGCTAAAGGGCGACAACAAAACCCAGGGTAACTGGGGGGAAGTGGTGTTAACTCGGGTACTGGAAGCTTCTGGCCTGCGTGAAGGCCATGAGTATCAGACTCAGGTGAATATCCAGCTCGAAAATAACAGCCGCATGCAGCCGGATGTTATCGTTCGCCTGCCGCAGGGCAAAGACGTTGTTATTGATGCAAAAATGACGCTGGTGGCCTACGAGCGTTACTTCAATGGTGAAGATGAACTCACGCGTGAAAGTGCGCTGAATGAACACATCGCCGCTATCCGCAGCCATATTCGCCTTCTGGGTCGTAAGGATTACCAGCAACTGCCGGGATTGCGTTCCCTGGACTACGTGTTGATGTTTATTCCCGTTGAGCCCGCTTTCCTGCTGGCTATCGACAGACAGCCTGAACTGATTAGCGAGGCGCTGAAAAATAACATTATGCTGGTGAGCCCGACGACGCTGCTGGTGGCGTTGCGCACGATTGCTAACCTGTGGCGCTATGAACATCAAAGCCGTAATGCCCAACAAATCGCCGACAGGGCGGGGCGACTGTACGATAAAATGCGCCTGTTCGTGGATGATATGTCTGCCATTGGGCAAAGCCTTGATAAGGCCCAGGACAACTATCGGCAGGCGATGAAAAAGCTTTCGTCCGGGCGTGGGAATATCCTGGTTCAGGCTGATGCGTTTCGCGGGCTTGGCGTAGAAGTCAAACGTGAGATGAATCCAGATCTGGTTGAACGCGCTCGTCAGGAAGATGAGGATGATTCGGCGCGACTGGGCCATGAGGGCGAAGAACCTGAGGCTGAATTCGATGCTTTGTCTTCATTGCGCACAGGTGAAGAGCGTTAAACTGAGGCTGAGTAGCACGGTTGAATCATAGGGCTTTCGCGCCCATTCTGTTACACTTCCCGAACATTTTCTTGATTAAGCAGGCATTGAGATGGTTGATGAATCCCAGGAGTCCGGATCCCAGGAAACAACGCACTTTGGCTTCCGTACCGTAGCTAAAGAGCAAAAGGTCGATATGGTGGCGAACGTGTTCCACTCTGTTGCGGCGAAATACGACGTAATGAACGACCTGATGTCTTTTGGTATCCACAGGTTGTGGAAACGCTACACGATAGATTGTAGCGGTGTGCGTCGTGGCCAGCGCGTGCTGGATCTTGCGGGCGGTACGGGCGATCTGACGGCGAAATTTTCTCGTCTGGTCGGTGAGACCGGTGAAGTCGTATTGGCCGATATTAACGATTCGATGCTGAAAATGGGGCGTGAAAAGCTGCGCAATATCGGCATTGTGGGGAACGTCAGATACGTGCAGGCTAACGCCGAAGCGCTGCCATTCCCGGACAACACCTTTGACTGCATCACCATCTCCTTTGGCCTGCGTAACGTCACGGATAAAGACGCTGCATTGCGCTCTATGTTCCGCGTGCTCAAACCCGGTGGCCGCCTGCTGGTGCTTGAGTTCTCGAAACCGGCTTTCGAGCCGCTGAACAAAGCCTACGACGCGTATTCCTTCCACATTCTGCCGCGCATCGGTGAAATGGTCGCTCAGGACGGCGAAAGCTATCGCTACCTGGCAGAATCCATTCGCATGCACCCGGATCAGGAAACGCTGAAAGGCATGATGGAAGAAGCCGGGTTTGAAAACACCACCTATTACAATATGACCGGTGGGATTGTCGCCCTGCACCGTGGCTATAAATTCTAACCAGGGAGCCGCGATGCCATTTATGTCGCTGATGACTGCCGGAATCGAAGGTGTGCTGAACACCTTCCTTTGGCGCGATCGTAGCCTGAAATCCGCGCGTCAACGCCTGCAGGGCAAGACGTTGCGCGTTAACCTGAAAGAATTTTCAGCGCCGCTGGTGCTGGTGTTCAGTGAACAACAGCTGGACGTCCTGAGCCAGTGGGAAGGTGAGGCGGATTGCAGCGTCACAATCCATATCGGCGTGTTGCCGAAACTGCGCGATCGCCAGCAACTTACCACCCTGATTCGCAGCGGTGAACTTGACGTGGCGGGTGACATTCAGGTTGTACAAAATCTGGCATCGCTGATGGACCTCGCGGAGTTTGACCCTGCTGAACTGCTGGCCCCGTATATAGGCGATATTGCTTCTGAAGGTATCAGTAAGTTTGCGCGTCATGGCGGCAAGCTGTTGAAAAAAGGATTTATCCGCAATCAGCAGTATCTGGGGGAAGCGCTCACTGAAGAGTGGCGTGTGGCGCCGGGTTCTCTCGAAGTGGCCTGGTTCGCAGAGGAAACTGAAGCGCTGGCACGCTCGGTGGACGCACTCAGCCAACGGCTTGATAAGCTGGAGGGCAAATGACGCCAGGAGAAATTCGCCGCCTTTATTTCATTGTCCGTACCTTCCTGAGCTATGGTCTCGATGAGCTGATTCCCAAAATGCGCATTACGCTGCCGCTGCGTTTGTGGCGGCGTTGCCTGTTCTGGATGCCTAATCGTCACCGCGATAAGCCTTTGGGGGAGCGCCTTCGCCTTGCGCTGCAGGAGCTTGGGCCCGTTTGGATCAAGTTTGGCCAGATGCTTTCCACCCGTCGCGATCTGTTCCCACCGATCATTGCCGATCAGCTGGCTATGCTGCAGGACAGAGTTGCGCCCTTTGACGGCGCGCTGGCGAAAAAACAGATTGAACTGGCGATGGGCGGCATTCCCGTTGAAAGCTGGTTCGATGATTTTGACATCAAGCCTCTGGCCTCCGCCTCCATTGCTCAGGTGCACACCGCACGCCTGAAAGAGAGCGGCAAAGAGGTGGTGATTAAGGTCATTCGGCCTGACATCCTGCCGGTGATCAAAGCCGATATGAAGCTTATCTATCGCCTTGCTCGCTGGGTACCTCGACTGCTGCCGGATGGCCGACGTCTTCGCCCGCTGGAAGTGGTGCGTGAATACGAAAAAACGCTAATCGATGAGTTAAACCTGCTGCGTGAAGCGGCCAACGCCATCCAACTTCGCCGTAACTTCGAAAACAGCCCGATGCTGTATGTGCCGGAGGTTTATTCGGATTACTGCAGCGAGAGCATGATGGTGATGGAGCGGATTTACGGTGTTCCAGTTTCTGACACCGTTGCGCTTGAAGCGCAGGGCACCAACATGAAACTGCTAGCTGAACGGGGCGTGCAGGTCTTCTTTACCCAGGTATTCCGCGACAGCTTCTTCCATGCGGATATGCACCCGGGCAATATTTTCGTAAGTTACGAGCATCCGGAAGATCCGCAATACATTGGTATCGACTGCGGCATTGTGGGCTCACTGAACAAAGACGATAAGCGCTATCTGGCAGAAAACTTTATTGCCTTCTTCAACCGGGATTACCGCAAAGTGGCCGAGCTGCATGTGGACTCCGGCTGGGTGCCGGCAGATACGAATGTCGAAGAGTTCGAGTTCGCTATTCGCACCGTTTGTGAACCTATTTTTGAGAAACCTTTGGCTGAGATTTCCTTCGGTCACGTACTGCTGAATTTGTTCAATACCGCGCGCCGTTTCAACATGGAAGTTCAACCACAGCTGGTTTTACTGCAAAAGACCCTTTTATATGTCGAAGGCGTCGGTAGGCAGCTTTATCCGCAGCTAGATCTGTGGAAAACGGCGAAACCTTTCCTGGAAAGCTGGATCAAAGATCAGGTTGGTATTCCTGCTCTGGTACGCGCTTTCAAAGAAAAAGCCCCTTTTTGGGTGGAAAAAATGCCGGAATTGCCGGAACTGGTGTACAACAGTTTGCGCCAGGGCAAGCAATTACAGCTTAGCGTTGATAAAATTCAGCGCGACCTGCAACTTCATCACGTGCGGCAGGGACAGTCGCGTTACCTGTTCGGCATCGGTGCCACGCTTATACTGAGCGGGACGCTGCTGCTGATCAACAAACCTGAGTGGGACTTTATGCCTGCCTGGTTGATGGCAGGGGGAATCGTTGTCTGGCTGATTGGCTGGCGGCGCTCTGCCTGAACTTTAATCGGAATTAACGGGTGATTGCCGTATAATAGCGGTTCTCATTGCCTTAACATCTTTATTCAGGAGTAGGTATGGGCATCAGTTGGCCACAATTGCTAATCATTGTTGTTATCGTTGTTTTATTGTTTGGCACCAAGAAGTTGGGCTCTTTAGGTTCAGACCTTGGCGCGTCTATTAAGGGCTTCAAGAAAGCCATGAGCGACGACGACAGCAAAGAGAAAGAAAATGGTGAGAAGGATGCTGATTTCACAGCGAAATCCCTCTCTGAAAAACCGAGCGACGTGAAAAAAGACGAAGCGAAAAGCAACGACAAAGAGCAGGTATAAACCGTGTTCGACATTGGTTTTGGCGAACTGCTGCTGGTGTTTGTGATTGGCCTGATTGTTCTGGGTCCACAACGCTTACCGGTGGCGGTAAAAACAGTTGTTGGCTGGGTGCGCGCGCTGCGCTCTCTGGCTACCACGGTGCAGAACGAACTCGCTCAGGAACTGAAACTGCAGGAACTGCAGGACAGCCTGAAAAAGGTCGAGAAAGCCAGTATGGATAATTTGACGCCTGAACTGAAGGCGTCAATGGACGAACTGCGCCAGGCCGCTGAGTCGATGAAGCGTTCCTATACCCAGCACGATCCTGAAAAGAACAGCGACGAAGCGCATACCATCCATAACCCGTTGGTTAAGGATGAGCAGCAAAGTCATGAAGGCGTCACGCCAGCCAATGCGGCACATCAGGCGGCTTCGCCTGATGCCGTACCGCCAGAGGCTGTGCCTACGGCGCCAGTGGCGGTCGAAAACGTCGTCGAATCTGCTGTAGAGCCTCAGGTGAAGCCTTTGCCCGAGGCTGCACCCGCTGTCACCCCAACGCAACCTCCAGGTGAAAAATCGTAACTATGGCTGTTGAAGATACCCAACCGCTCATTAGCCATCTGATCGAGCTGCGTAAGCGTCTGCTGAACAGCATGATCGCCGTGCTGGTGATTTTCCTGGCGCTGGTCTATTTCGCCAATGACATCTATCAAGTGGTTTCCGCCCCGCTGATCAAACACATGCCACTGGGTTCAACGATGATTGCGACCGATGTCGCGTCACCGTTCTTTACCCCGATAAAATTAACTATTTACGTTTCGGTGTTCCTGGCGGCGCCGGTCATTCTGTACCAGATCTGGGCTTTTGTTGCCCCTGCGTTGTACAAACATGAGCGTAAGCTGGTGATGCCGTTGCTGTTCTCCAGCACCCTGCTTTTTTATATCGGAATTGCCTTTGCTTACTTTGTCGTCTTCCCGCTGGCCTTTGGTTTCCTGACAAAAACCGCACCAATAGGGGTGGTCGTCTCGACGGACATCACGAAATATCTCGATTTTGTCATGTCGCTGTTCATGGCCTTTGGCGTGGCGTTTGAAGTGCCCGTCGCCATTATCCTGCTGTGCTGGATGGGAGTGACGACACCGGAATCACTGAAACAGAAGCGCCCTTATATTCTGGTCGGGGCTTTTGTTGTCGGCATGCTGTTAACGCCGCCGGATGTTTTCTCGCAAACCCTTCTGGCGGTGCCAATGTACTGCCTGTTTGAGGTTGGCGTCTTCTTCTCCCGTTTCTACGTCGGTAAAGGGCGTAATGGTGATGAAGATGATGAGTCTGAATCTGAAGAGACGCGCTCTGAAAAAGAGCAGTAATGAAATAGCCGCCCTCAGGGGCGGTTGTCGTTTGGAGGGAGAGATGTTTGATATTGGCGTGAATCTAACCAGTTCTCAATTCGCAAAAGATCACGAGGATGTGGTCGAGCGCGCATGGCAGGCTGGCCTGAGTGGCATGATGTTGACCGGTACCAACCTCCACGAAAGTGAACAAGCGTTACTCATGGCGCAGCGATATGAAAATTGCTGGTCCACCGCCGGAGTGCATCCCCATGATGCCAGCCAGTGGAATGACGAAACTGCGGACGCCATCCGTCGTTTAGCGGCGGCACCCCAGGTCGTCGCTATCGGCGAATGTGGTCTCGATTTTAACCGTAACTTCTCCACTCCGGCAGAGCAGGAGCGCGCTTTCACCGCCCAGCTGGCGCTGGCTGCGGAGCTGATGATGCCGGTCTTTTTGCACTGCCGGGATGCCCACGAACGCTTTCTTGCACTGCTTGATCCCTGGCTGGATCAACTGCCCGGCGTAGTACTGCACTGCTTTACCGGTACTGAAGAGGAAGCCCGCGATTGCCTGCTCCGAGGGTTATTCATCGGTATCACCGGCTGGGTTTGCGATGAGCGCCGTGGCCTGGCCTTAAGAGAGTTACTTCCGGTTATCCCCGCTCAGCAATTGCTGCTGGAAACCGATGCGCCCTATTTGTTGCCCCGGGATTTACAACCAAAACCTGCGTCCCGCCGCAACGAACCCTGTTATCTGCCCCATATCCTGAATAAGGTCGCCGAATGGCGCGGTGAAGACCCGGCTTGGCTTGCGCAGGTAACAGATGACAATGCTCGTCGGTTATTCCGACTGGGTTTTAATCAGGAGAAAGTTAAATGAGCTATGCATTTCCCGGTACGTTTCCCGGGCGCCGTATGCGCCGCGTACGCCGCCATGACTTCAGCCGTCGTCTTGTGGCTGAAAACCAGCTGACGGTAAACGACCTTATTTACCCTGTGTTTGTCATGGAAGGCCACAACCAGCAGCAGGAAGTGCCGTCCATGCCGGGTGTTTATCGTATGACTATCGATCAACTGCTGAAAGAAGCTGAGGCGGTAGCGAAACTGGGTGTACCGGTGCTCTCTCTGTTCCCGGTCATTGAAAGCGACGGGAAATCGCTGCATGCGGAAGAAGCCTATAACCCAAACGGGCTGGTACAGCGCGCTGTGCGTGCGCTGAAAGATGCTGTGCCTGAGCTTGGGTTGCTGACTGACGTTGCCCTGGATCCTTACACCACCCACGGGCAGGACGGTGTCATTGACGCTGATGGTTATGTGATCAACGACATCACTCGTGAGATTCTGGTTCGTCAGGCACTTTCCCATGCTGAAGCCGGGGCCGAAATCGTTGCACCTAGCGATATGATGGATGGACGTATTGGCTCAATCCGGGAACAGTTAGAAGCTGATGGCTTCGTGAACACCCAGATTATGTCCTATGCCGCAAAATATGCTTCCTGCTACTACGGCCCGTTCCGGGATGCCATTGGCTCTTCCGGTAACCTGAAGGGCGGCAATAAGAAGACTTACCAGATGGATCCGGCTAATAGCGACGAAGCCTTGCAGGAAGTGGCGCAAGATCTGCAGGAAGGGGCCGACATGGTGATGGTGAAACCTGGAATGCCTTACCTCGACGTTGTGCGCCGCGTGAAAGACACCTTTGGCGTGCCTACCTTTGCCTATCAGGTCTCCGGTGAATATGCGATGCATATGGCTGCGATTCAGAACGGCTGGCTGGCCGAAAAACCGGCCATTATGGAATCGTTGATGTGCTTTAAGCGTGCTGGTGCGGATGGCGTGCTGACGTACTTCTCAAAACGTGTTGCCCAATGGCTGCACGATGAGCAGATGCAGCGCTAGTTGTGATTCAGGAACAAAAAGGCCAGCAGATGCTGGCCTTTTTGCATTAAACCTTGCGAAAGTCAGTATTCCTGATGCTTTGCTGTACCTGCTTGTTCAGTAAGTTCAGCAGTAACATCGAGCGGGCCTCGCCGTCTGGCTCAGCAAAAATGGCTTCTAATCCCTTGAATGCCCCTTCAGTAATCACCACGCTGTCGCCGGGATACGGCGTTTCCGGGTCGATGATGTTCTCTATTTGATAGTGCATCAGTTCATGAATCACGGTTTCCGGTACTGTTGCCGGCTGCGCGCCGAAGCGAACAAAATGGCTGACCCCACGGGTGGAATGCACCGTGGTGGTATGGATGGATTCCGGATCGAACTCGACAAACAGGTAATTAGGGAACAGAGGCTCGCTGACCGCAGTTCTTTTACCACGCACCATTTTTTCCAGCGTGATCATTGGTGTAAGGCAATTAACTTCCTGGCGCTCAAGATGCTCTTTGGCGCGCAGTAATTGACCACGTTTACAGTAAAGAAGATACCAGGATTGCATAATTTCTCTTTTCGCCCGCTTAAGCGCGTCAGAATAACAAAACGTCCTTCGCAGAGATACACAGCTTCAGTATAACCTGTCCGGACGCGGTCGCAGGCGGCCGGTTTCACGCTAATTTAACAAAAATACAGCATGCCGGCGGTGAAGTCCGTATAATGACGGCCAAATCCGACGTCACGATAAATTGCATGAAATACCACGACCTACGCGAATTTCTTGCGCTGCTTGAGCAGCAGGGCGAACTCAAACGTATCGCATTGCCTGTCGATCCGAATCTGGAAATGACTGAAATTGCCGATCGCACGCTGCGAGCCGGTGGCCCGGCTTTGCTGTTTGAAAACCCGAAAGGCTACGCCATGCCGGTGCTGTGTAACCTGTTTGGGACGCCGAAACGCGTAGCGATGGGCATGGGGCAGGAAGACGTTACTGCCCTGCGTGAAGTAGGGAAACTGCTGGCCTTCCTGAAAGAACCGGAGCCGCCAAAAGGTTTCCGTGACCTGTTTGATAAGCTGCCGCAGTTCAAACAAGTTCTCAATATGCCGACTAAACGTCTGCGTAATGCACCTTGCCAGGAACAGGTTTGGGAAGGGGATGAAGTCGATCTTAATCGCATTCCGATCATGCGCTGCTGGCCGGAAGACGTTGCCCCGCTGATTACCTGGGGGCTCACTGTGACCCGTGGTCCGCACAAAGAGCGCCAGAATCTGGGGATCTACCGCCAGCAGCTGATTGGCAAAAACAAGCTGATTATGCGCTGGTTGTCTCATCGCGGCGGTGCCCTGGATTTCCAGGAGTGGTGCGAGGCTCACCCGGGTGAACGCTTCCCTGTCTCTGTAGCGCTTGGTGCAGATCCCGCAACCATTCTTGGGGCGGTGACGCCGGTGCCGGATACGCTGTCCGAATATGCTTTTGCCGGGCTGCTGCGCGGGACTAAAACCGAGGTCGTGAAATGTATCTCCAACGATCTTGAAATTCCTGCAGGTGCGGAAATTGTGCTGGAAGGTTACATTGAGCCTGGTGAAATGGCACCGGAAGGCCCATATGGCGACCATACGGGATACTACAACGAAGTGGATAGCTTCCCTGTGTTCACCGTAACCCATGTCACTCAGCGGCAGGATGCGATTTATCATTCAACGTATACCGGCCGCCCACCGGATGAGCCTGCGGTGTTGGGTGTGGCGCTGAATGAAGTGCTGGTGCCCATCCTGCAAAAACAATTTCCGGAGATTATTGATTTCTATCTCCCGCCGGAAGGGTGTTCATACCGCCTGGCTGTGGTAACGATCAAAAAGCAGTATGCCGGGCATGCCAAGCGAGTGATGATGGGGGTTTGGTCGTTCCTGCGTCAGTTTATGTACACCAAGTTTGTTATCGTATGCGATGACGACGTTAATGCGCGCGACTGGAACGATGTTATCTGGGCGATCACTACGCGCATGGATCCGTCCCGTGATACGGTGCTGGTGGATAACACGCCGATAGACTATCTGGATTTTGCCTCCCCGGTTTCCGGGCTGGGCTCTAAAATGGGACTGGACGCCACCAATAAATGGCCGGGCGAAACCCAGCGTGAATGGGGGCGCCCAATCAAGAAAGATGTTGAGGTATGCGCGCGTATTGATGCAATCTGGGATGAACTGGCTATTTTTGATAACGACAAAGGCGCCTGAGCGGCGACCTTTACGGTTTAGCATTATTGACCCGACAGAGGGGACGCATGACAACCTTAAGCTGTAAAGTGACCTCGGTAGAAGCGATAACCGACACGGTATATCGCGTTCGATTGCTGCCGGAAGGCGATTTCTCATTCCAGGCCGGGCAGTATTTGATGGTAGTGATGGATGAGCGGGATAAACGCCCGTTCTCTATGGCTTCCACGCCGAGCGAGCGTGAGTTCATTGAGCTACATATTGGTGCCTCTGAGCTCAACCTCTACGCCATGGCGGTCATGGACCGTATTCTGAAAGAGCAGGAAATTGTGGTTGATATGCCACACGGTGATGCGTGGCTGCGCGAGGACGAAGATCGTCCACTTATCCTGATTGCCGGCGGGACTGGGTTCTCTTACGTTCGTTCTATTCTGCTGACGGCGCTGGCGCGTAACCCAGAGCGTGAAATTGCAATCTATTGGGGCGGCCGTGAAGAGAAGCATCTTTACGACCTGTCCGAGCTGGAAGGGCTGACTCTGCAGCATCCTAATCTTCGTGTTGAAGCCGTGGTGGAGCAGCCGGAAGAAGGCTGGCGTGGCCGAAGCGGGACTGTGCTTACCGCCGTTATGCAGGATCACGCTTCCCTGAGCGGGCACGATATCTATATCGCAGGCCGGTTCGAAATGGCAAAAATTGCCCGTGACCTGTTCTGTAACGAGCGCGGGGCGCTGGTTGAGCACATGTTCGGCGACGCTTTCTCCTTTATTTAAGGCCGTTCGCCGTCAGAATAAGCCACCGCATCGTCGGTGGTTTTTTTTTATCTTTCAGAAATAAAAAACCCGCCCCTGACAGGCGGGAAACACGGCAACTAAACTCAGTTTCGTTTTTTATTAAACGCGTTCAAATACGGTCGCGATGCCCTGACCCAGGCCAATACACATGGTTGCCAGGCCAAACTGCGCGTCGCGACGCTCCATCAGGTTGATAAGCGTGGTGCTGATACGCGAGCCGGAGCAGCCCAGCGGGTGGCCCAGCGCAATAGCTCCGCCGTTCAGGTTGATCTTCTCGTCGATCTTATCCATCAGCCCCAGATCTTTAATACACGGCAGGATCTGGGCGGCAAACGCTTCGTTCATCTCAAACAGGTCAATATCCTGCGCGGTCAGACCTGCTTTTTTCAGCGCCAGTTGGGATGCAGGCACTGGGCCGTAGCCCATAATGGACGGGTCGCAGCCGACGACGGCCATAGAGCGAACGCGAGCGCGGATTTTCAGGCCCAGCTCTTTGGCGCGAGTTTCGCTCATCAGCAGCATCGCAGATGCGCCATCGGACAGTGCCGAAGATGTGCCTGCAGTGACGGTGCCGTTGACCGGATCAAAAGCGGGCTTCAGCGCCGCCAGACCTTCAACCGTGGTTTCCGGGCGGATCACTTCATCGTAGTCGTAACGCTTCAGAACGCCGTCGGCATCGTGACCGCTGGTCGGCATAATTTCAGCTTTGAAGTGCCCGGCTTCTGTAGCGGCCCAGGCACGCTGATGGGAACGCGCGGCAAACTGATCCTGCATTTCACGGCTGATACCGTGCAGGCGGGAGAGCATTTCAGCCGTCAGGCCCATCATACCCGCGGCTTTTGCCACGTTGCGGCTAAGGCCTGGGTGGAAATCAATCCCGTGAGTCATTGGTACGTGGCCCATGTGTTCCACGCCGCCGATCAGGCAAGCATGCGCGTCACCAGTTTGAATCATGCGTGCTGCATCGTGCAGCGCCTGCATGGAGGAACCGCACAGGCGGTTCACCGTGGTAGCAGGCACCGAATGAGGGATTTCCGCCAGAAGCGATGCGTTACGGGCAATATTGAAACCCTGCTCAAGCGTCTGCTGGACGCAGCCCCAGTAAATGTCGTCCAATGCTGCGGCTTCGAGCGCCGGGTTACGGGACAGAATGCTGCGCATCAGGTGCGCCGACAGATCCTCAGCGCGAACGTTGCGGAACGCACCGCCTTTAGAGCGGCCCATCGGCGTACGGATGGCATCAACAATAACAACCTTTTCCATATTCACTCCTCAGGCGCTTTTCAAATCACTGGCCGGGCGGGCTGGCTCGACCGGGGGATAGTACGGCTCGTTGCGTGATGCTTTGGCCTTGAGGCCTTCAGGCACGACGTACAGCGGGCCGAGGTTTTGGTACTGCTGCGCCATATCGAAATACTTCGCGCTGCCCAACGTGTCCAGCCAGCGGAACGCGCCGCCATGGAATGGAGGGAAACCGAGGCCGTAAACCAGTGCCATATCGGCTTCTGCCGGGCTGGCGATCACGCCTTCTTCAAGGCAGCGAACCACTTCGTTGACCATTGGGATCATCATGCGAGCGATAATTTCTTCGTCGCTGAAGCTGCGCTTAGGCTGGCTCACGTCTGCCAGCAGGCTATCAACAGCTTCGTCCTGCTCTTTGCGCGGTTTGCCTTTGCTGTCTTCTTTAAAGCGGTAGAAACCCTGCTGGGTTTTCTGGCCGTAACGTCCGGCATCAAACAGAACGTCGATCGCGTCGCGGTAATCTTTACTCATACGCTGCGGGAAACCTGCGGCCATGACCGCCTGTGCGTGATGGGCGGTATCAATCCCGACCACGTCCAGCAGGTAAGCCGGGCCCATTGGCCAGCCGAACTGTTTTTCCATCACTTTATCGATCTGACGGAAATCCGCGCCGTCGCGCAGCAGCTGGCTAAAGCCTGCAAAGTAAGGGAACAGCACGCGGTTGACGAAGAAGCCCGGGCAGTCATTGACCACGATAGGGGTTTTACCCATTTTGCTTGCCCATGCCACCACTTTGGCGAGGGTCGCGTCTGAGGTTTTTTCTCCGCGGATGACTTCAACCAGCGGCATGCGGTGCACCGGGTTGAAGAAATGCATCCCACAGAAGTTTTCCGGGCGTTTCAGCACGCTAGCCAGTTCGCTAATCGGGATAGTTGAAGTGTTGGAAGCCAGCACGGCATCAGGGCGAACTTTATCTTCGGTTTCCGCCAGTACCGCTTTTTTCACTTTCGGGTTTTCAACGACGGCTTCAACGACAACGTCTACACGATCGAACCCGGCGTATTCCAGCGTTGGCTGAATGGTCGAAATCACCTGAGCCAGCTTCATGCCGTCAATTTTGCCGCGCTCGAGCTGTTTGTTCAGCAGCTTGCTGGCTTCATTAATGCCCAGCGCCAGTGACTTCTCGTTAATGTCTTTCATTAAGACCGGCACGCCTTTCCAGGCTGACTGATAAGCAATGCCGCCACCCATAATTCCCGCGCCTAGTACGGCCGCATGTTTAGGCGTTTCGATATCTTTGGTGAGTTTTTTCGCTTTAGCTTTAACGAACTGATCGTTCAGGAAGATGCCAACCAGCGCGCGGGCTTCGTTGGAGCGGGCCAGCGGCACAAAGCTTTGGGTTTCGAGCTTCAGGGCTTCATCGCGGCCAAGGCCGGCGGCGGCTTCAATGGTTTTTACCGCGGTCATTGGCGCGGGGTAATGCTTCCCGGCGATCTGCGCCACCATGCCTTTAGCAATGGTGAAGCTCATACCGGCTTCGATTTTGCTTAAGCGTAGCGGCTGCAGTTTCGGGGCGCGCTTAGCCTGCCAGTCCAGATCGCCTTTGATCGCCTGACGCAGAATTGCCAACGCACCGTCGCGCAGTTTTTCGGTTTTTACCACGCCATCAACCAGGCCAAGTTTTTGCGCTTCTGCAGCGCTAACATCTTTGCCCGCAGTGATAATTTCCAGCGCGCTATCGGCACCTAATAAACGCGGCAGGCGAACGGAGCCGCCAAAGCCCGGCATGATGCCTAACTTAGTTTCCGGCAGGCCAATGCGGGCATCCGGCGTTGCCAGGCGATAATCGGTTGCCAGCACGCATTCGCATCCGCCGCCCAGCGCATAGCCATTCACTGCGGCGATGGTTGGGACGGGCAGATCTTCCAGGCGGTTAAACACGCTGTTGGCAAATTGCAGCCAGTGGGTCAGCTGTTCGGCAGGGACCAGGAACAGCGACAGGAATTCGGTAATGTCGGCGCCAACGATGAAGGCGGACTTGCTGGAGCTCAGCAGCAGGCCTTTGAGGTTCGGCTGTTTTTCAAGCACGGCCAGCGCTTCGCCGAGGCTGGCGACGGTCGCTGTATCCAGCTTGTTGACGGAGCCGGGGGCATCAAAAACCAGTTCGGCGATGCCGTCTTCCAGCCAGTCGAGATGTAGGGTTTCACCTTGGTAGAGCATGTCAGTCTCCTGAATCCAGCAATGGGATCTGGTCGTACCAGATGAAGCGGAGTGTGGAATTGATGTTAATGAAATGCAAATTTCTCTTTAAATATTTGCAAACTCGATCACAGGCGGCGGAAATAACTCGGTGGTTTGTCCGGTATGCTAAGATGCGATGCGAACAGAGACAAAAACAGAAGGATAAATTATGGAATCACTGGCCGCGCTGTATAAAGATCATGTGGCAACGCTACAGGAGCGTACCCGCAACGTTCTGGCGCGTTTTAACCTTGATGCATTACTTATTCACTCCGGGGAGCTGTTCAATGTCTTCCTCGATGACCATGCCTATCCATTTAAAGTAAACCCGCAGTTCAAGGCTTGGGTGCCGGTGACCCAGGTGCCTAACTGCTGGCTGCTGGTGGACGGTGTGAATAAGCCGAAGCTGTGGTTCTATCTGCCGGTGGATTACTGGCACAACGTGGAGCCGCTGCCGGAATCCTTCTGGACTGATGATATTGACGTGATTGCGCTGCCAAAAGCCGACGGTATCGGCAGCCAACTACCTGCCGCACGCGGCAATATTGGCTACATTGGCCCGGTGCCAGAGCGTGCATTGCAACTGGATATCACGCCAGCCAATATCAACCCGAAAGGGGTTATCGATTATCTGCATTATTATCGCGCTTATAAAACGGACTACGAACTGTCCTGCATGCGCGAAGCACAGAAAACGGCAGTCGTCGGCCACCGCGCTGCGCACGAAGCCTTCTTGTCCGGTATGAGCGAGTTCGATATTAACATCGCTTACCTGACGGCGACCGGCCACCGCGATACCGATGTACCGTATGGCAATATCGTGGCGCTTAATGAGCATGCTTCGGTGCTGCACTACACTAAGCTGGATCACCGCGTACCTGCCGAAATTCGCAGCTTCCTGCTGGACGCTGGCGCAGAATATAACGGTTATGCCGCCGACCTGACGCGAACCTGGACGACCCAAAGCGACAGCGATTTTGCTCATCTGATTAAAGACGTGAACGAAGAGCAGCTGGCGCTTATCGACACCATGAAGTCCGGCGTGCGCTATACCGACTACCACATCCAGTTCCATCAGCGCCTGGCTAAGCTGCTGCGTCGCCACAAGCTGGTAAACGACATCAGTGAAGAGGCAATGCTGGAAGCCGGGATCACTACCCCGTTCATGCCACACGGCATCGGGCATCCGTTAGGCCTGCAGGTTCACGACGTAGCCGGGTTTATGCAGGACGATACAGGGACGCACCTGGCGGCACCTTCGCAGCATCCTTACCTGCGCTGCACCCGCGTACTGGAACCTCGCATGGTGCTGACCATCGAACCAGGTCTGTACTTCATCGAATCGCTGCTGGCACCGTGGCGTGAAGGGCAGTACAGCAAACACTTCGACTGGAAGCGCATTGAAGCCCTGAAGCCGTTTGGTGGCATCCGTATTGAAGATAACGTCGTTATCTATGAAAACAGCATCGAAAACATGACGCGTAACCTGAAGCTCGCGTAATGGAAAGCTGGCCAATCCCCGCTGAGCCTGTCACGGTCAGCGAGGAGATCAAAAAAAGCCGCTTTATTACCCTTGTCGCCCATACGGACGGGGTAATAGCGGCGAAAGCGTTTGTTGAGAAAGTCCGGGCTGAACACCCGGACGCCCGTCACCACTGCTGGGCGTGGGTTGCTGGCGCGCCGGATGACTCGCAGCAGCTCGGTTTCTCGGATGACGGCGAGCCTGCCGGCACTGCAGGAAAACCGATGTTAGCCCAACTGATGGGGAAAGGGATTGGTGAAATCACTGCGGTAGTGGTGCGTTACTACGGTGGGGTGAAGCTGGGTACTGGTGGTCTGGTGAAAGCCTATGGCGGCGGTGTCCAACTGGCGTTAAACCAGCTTTCTACAGTGCTCAAAGTGCCGTTAACCGAATATACTTTGCAGTGCGACTATTCGCAGCTGGCGGGTTTGGAAGCGCTGCTCAAGCAAAGCGATGGTTTTATTGTGGAAAGCGACTTCCAGGCCATCGTTGCTCTGCGAGTCGCATTGCCGCAAACCCAGTTGGTTGCCTTCAGCGCCAGGCTGAGTGACTTTAGCCGTGGTGCGTTGCATTTATTGCCGTTTGAACAATAATCCCACCTCGTTATTTATAGATATTTAAGGAAGCGGCTGAAATGCATTTTCGCGCCATTACCCGAATCGTTGGCCTGTTGGTTATCCTCTTTTCCGGAACCATGATCCTCCCCGGCTTAGTGGCTCTAATCTATCGCGATGGTGCCGGCCGCGCCTTTACCCAAACCTTTTTCGTTGCGCTGGCGATAGGCTCTTTACTGTGGTGGCCGAATCGCCGCGAGAAAAGGGATCTCAAACCGAAGGAAGGCTTCCTGATCGTTGTCCTGTTCTGGACCGTGCTGGGCAGCGTGGGTGCGCTGCCGTTTGTTTTTGCCGAGCGGCCGAATCTGACGGTAACCGATGCTTTTTTTGAATCTTTTTCCGGCCTGACAACAACCGGTGCGACAACGCTGGTGGGGCTGGACTCTTTACCTCATGCGATTCTTTTCTATCGGCAAATGCTGCAATGGTTTGGCGGGATGGGGATCATCGTCCTGGCGGTGGCCATCTTGCCTATTCTTGGCGTTGGGGGGTTGCAGTTATACCGGGCAGAGATGCCGGGGCCGCTAAAAGATAACAAAATGCGCCCGCGTATTGCTGAAACAGCAAAGACGCTGTGGCTGATTTATGTCCTGCTGACGATTGCCTGTGCGCTGGCGCTTTGGTTCGCGGGGATGCCTGCGTTTGACGCTATCGGGCATAGCTTCTCTACTATTGCGATTGGCGGATTCTCGACGCACGATGCGAGCGTGGGCTACTTCAATAGCCCAACCATCAATACCATTATTGCTATCTTCCTGCTGATCTCTGGCTGCAACTACAGCCTGCACTTCTCGCTGCTGAGCGGGCGTAGCCTCAAGGTGTACTGGCGCGACCCGGAATTTCGGATGTTTATCGGCGTGCAGCTCTCGCTGGTTTTGGTCTGTACGCTGGTGCTTTGGTTCCATAATACCTACCAGTCAGCCTGGCAGACGCTGAACCAGGCTTTCTTCCAGGTTGTGTCGATGGCGACCACTGCAGGCTTTACCACGGACAGCATTGCTCGCTGGCCACTATTCTTGCCGGTTTTACTGCTCTGCTCTGCCTTTATCGGCGGCTGCGCCGGATCTACCGGTGGTGGCCTGAAAGTGATTCGTATCCTGCTGCTGTTTAAACAAGGCAACCGCGAGCTGAAACGCCTGGTGCACCCGAATGCCGTGTACAGCATCAAGCTTGGGAACCGGGCCTTGCCGGAACGAATCCTTGAAGCCGTGTGGGGATTCTTCTCTGCTTATGCTCTGGTGTTTATCGTCAGTATGCTGGCTATCATCGCGACCGGTGTCGATGACTTCTCGGCATTTGCCTCCGTGGCGGCAACGCTGAATAACCTCGGCCCTGGCCTTGGCGTGGTGGCGGATAACTTTGCCAGCATGAATCCTGTGGCCAAATGGATCCTGATCGTGAATATGCTGTTTGGTCGCCTTGAAGTGTTTACCCTGTTAGTCCTGTTCACGCCTACTTTCTGGCGTGAGTAATCGGAGCCTGTGTGAAAACCTTAATTCTGTTTTCGACCCGAGATGGTCAAACTCGTGAGATTGCTTCTTATATCTCTTCTGAACTGAAAGAGCTGGGCGTGGAGAGCGATGTGGTCAATCTTCATCGCTGCGAGGAAATCTCCTGGGCTAATTACGACCGGGTGATCATTGGTGCTTCTATTCGCTACGGACATTTCCATGCCTCTGTTGAGGCGTTCGTGAAAAAGTATCAGCTGCAGCTGAAGGAGCGCGCGAGTGCATTTTTCGCGGTCAACCTCGTTGCCCGTAAACCAGAGAAGCGCTCGCCGCAGACAAACCCTTATACCCGCAAGTTTTTGCTGAACTCGGTTTGGCAGCCTGATCATTGTGCCGTGTTTGCCGGTGCATTACGTTACCCGCGTTATGGCTGGCTGGACCGCTTCATGATCCGCTTAATTATGAAAATGACCGACGGTGAAACGGATACAAGTAAAGAAGTGGTTTATACCGATTGGCCGCAGGTAGCCCGATTCGCCCGTGAAATTGCACAGTTAAGCACCAAATAGCGTTGTAAATAAGCGGGTTGGCGAAAAAGAATGCGGTCAGAAAGTTTTTTTAAATAAACGCTTGTCACCGCCGAAGAACTCCCTATAATGCGCCTCCACTGACACGGAACAACGGCTTGCAAAGCGGCGTGTCAGGCGGAGTGAAGCGAAAAATAAATGCTTGACTACGCAGCGGGAAAGCGTAATATGCACAGCCCGCGCTACTGAGAAAGTAGCACTGCTCTTTAACAATTTATCAGACAATCTGTGTGGGCACTCGCAGGATTGATATCTCAGCATCTTCGGATGCAAACAAATATCAAGTCTTGAAGAGTGACTACTGATTTTATAAACAGTTTTAATTCTTTGAGCATCAAACACTTTTAAATTGAAGAGTTTGATCATGGCTCAGATTGAACGCTGGCGGCAGGCCTAACACATGCAAGTCGAGCGGTAGCACGGGGAGCTTGCTCCTGGGTGACGAGCGGCGGACGGGTGAGTAATGTCTGGGGATCTGCCTGATGGAGGGGGATAACTACTGGAAACGGTAGCTAATACCGCATAACGTCGCAAGACCAAAGAGGGGGACCTTCGGGCCTCTTGCCATCAGATGAACCCAGATGGGATTAGCTAGTAGGTGGGGTAATGGCTCACCTAGGCGACGATCCCTAGCTGGTCTGAGAGGATGACCAGCCACACTGGAACTGAGACACGGTCCAGACTCCTACGGGAGGCAGCAGTGGGGAATATTGCACAATGGGCGCAAGCCTGATGCAGCCATGCCGCGTGTATGAAGAAGGCCTTCGGGTTGTAAAGTACTTTCAGCGAGGAGGAAGGCGTTAAGGTTAATAACCTTGGTGATTGACGTTACTCGCAGAAGAAGCACCGGCTAACTCCGTGCCAGCAGCCGCGGTAATACGGAGGGTGCAAGCGTTAATCGGAATTACTGGGCGTAAAGCGCACGCAGGCGGTTTGTTAAGTCGGATGTGAAATCCCCGGGCTCAACCTGGGAACTGCATTCGAAACTGGCAAGCTTGAGTCTTGTAGAGGGGGGTAGAATTCCAGGTGTAGCGGTGAAATGCGTAGAGATCTGGAGGAATACCGGTGGCGAAGGCGGCCCCCTGGACAAAGACTGACGCTCAGGTGCGAAAGCGTGGGGAGCAAACAGGATTAGATACCCTGGTAGTCCACGCCGTAAACGATGTCGACTTGGAGGTTGTGCCCTTGAGGCGTGGCTTCCGGAGCTAACGCGTTAAGTCGACCGCCTGGGGAGTACGGCCGCAAGGTTAAAACTCAAATGAATTGACGGGGGCCCGCACAAGCGGTGGAGCATGTGGTTTAATTCGATGCAACGCGAAGAACCTTACCTACTCTTGACATCCAGAGAACTTTCCAGAGATGGATTGGTGCCTTCGGGAACTCTGAGACAGGTGCTGCATGGCTGTCGTCAGCTCGTGTTGTGAAATGTTGGGTTAAGTCCCGCAACGAGCGCAACCCTTATCCTTTGTTGCCAGCGGTTCGGCCGGGAACTCAAAGGAGACTGCCAGTGATAAACTGGAGGAAGGTGGGGATGACGTCAAGTCATCATGGCCCTTACGAGTAGGGCTACACACGTGCTACAATGGCGCATACAAAGAGAAGCGACCTCGCGAGAGCAAGCGGACCTCATAAAGTGCGTCGTAGTCCGGATTGGAGTCTGCAACTCGACTCCATGAAGTCGGAATCGCTAGTAATCGTAGATCAGAATGCTACGGTGAATACGTTCCCGGGCCTTGTACACACCGCCCGTCACACCATGGGAGTGGGTTGCAAAAGAAGTAGGTAGCTTAACCTTCGGGAGGGCGCTTACCACTTTGTGATTCATGACTGGGGTGAAGTCGTAACAAGGTAACCGTAGGGGAACCTGCGGTTGGATCACCTCCTTACCTAATAGATACAACCCGCGTAGTGCTCACACAGATTGTCTGATAGAAAACGAGCAGTAAAACCTTATAGGCTTGTAGCTCAGGTGGTTAGAGCGCACCCCTGATAAGGGTGAGGTCGGTGGTTCAAGTCCACTCAGGCCTACCAAATTCTCCGCTATCCTGCGTTACAGCACCACTCACATACAAAAGTATGCTTCGTGGCGCTGCGCCTTGATTAGCAAAGAATTCATGGTAATTCAAAGGTTTTACGAAATCGATGGGGCTATAGCTCAGCTGGGAGAGCGCCTGCCTTGCACGCAGGAGGTCAGCGGTTCGATCCCGCTTAGCTCCACCATCATTTCATGCACCAACAATACTTCAGAGTGTACCGGTGACGGTGTGCTGCGAAGTATTTGCTCTTTAACAATCCGGAACAAGCTGAAAATTGAAACGACATGTCGTCTCGTTCTTCCGTAATAAAGAATGAGGTTAAGACATGTTCGAGTCTCTCAAATTTTCATAATCTGAAGTGAAACATCTTCGGGTTGTGAGGTTAAGCGACTAAGCGTACACGGTGGATGCCCTGGCAGTCAGAGGCGATGAAGGACGTGCTAATCTGCGATAAGCGTCGGTAAGGTGATATGAACCGTTATAGCCGGCGATTTCCGAATGGGGAAACCCAGTGTGATCCGTCACACTATCATTACGTGAATACATAGCGTAATGAAGCGAACCGGGGGAACTGAAACATCTAAGTACCCCGAGGAAAAGAAATCAACCGAGATTCCCCCAGTAGCGGCGAGCGAACGGGGAGCAGCCCAGAACCTGAATCAGTTTGTGTGTTAGTGGAAGCGTCTGGAAAGTCGCAGGGTACAGGGTGATACTCCCGTACACTAAAATGCACAGGCTGTGAGTTCGAAGAGTAGGGCGGGACACGTGGTATCCTGTCTGAATATGGGGGGACCATCCTCCAAGGCTAAATACTCCTGACTGACCGATAGTGAACCAGTACCGTGAGGGAAAGGCGAAAAGAACCCCGGCGAGGGGAGTGAAAAAGAACCTGAAACCGTGTACGTACAAGCAGTGGGAGCCTCTTTATGGGGTGACTGCGTACCTTTTGTATAATGGGTCAGCGACTTATATTCTGTAGCAAGGTTAACCGTATAGGGGAGCCGCAGGGAAACCGAGTCTTAACTGGGCGTTAAGTTGCAGGGTATAGACCCGAAACCCGGTGATCTAGCCATGGGCAGGTTGAAGGTTGGGTAACACTAACTGGAGGACCGAACCGACTAATGTTGAAAAATTAGCGGATGACTTGTGGCTGGGGGTGAAAGGCCAATCAAACCGGGAGATAGCTGGTTCTCCCCGAAAGCTATTTAGGTAGCGCCTCGTGAACTCATCTTCGGGGGTAGAGCACTGTTTCGGCTAGGGGGCCATCCCGGCTTACCAACCCGATGCAAACTACGAATACCGAAGAATGTTATCACGGGAGACACACGGCGGGTGCTAACGTCCGTCGTGAAGAGGGAAACAACCCAGACCGCCAGCTAAGGTCCCAAAGTCATGGTTAAGTGGGAAACGATGTGGGAAGGCACAGACAGCCAGGATGTTGGCTTAGAAGCAGCCATCATTTAAAGAAAGCGTAATAGCTCACTGGTCGAGTCGGCCTGCGCGGAAGATGTAACGGGGCTAAACCATGCACCGAAGCTGCGGCAGCGACACTATGTGTTGTTGGGTAGGGGAGCGTTCTGTAAGCCGTTGAAGGTGAACTGTGAGGTTTGCTGGAGGTATCAGAAGTGCGAATGCTGACATAAGTAACGATAAAGCGGGTGAAAAGCCCGCTCGCCGGAAGACCAAGGGTTCCTGTCCAACGTTAATCGGGGCAGGGTGAGTCGACCCCTAAGGCGAGGCCGAAAGGCGTAGTCGATGGGAAACAGGTTAATATTCCTGTACTCGGTGTTACTGCGAAGGGGGGACGGAGAAGGCTATGTTAGCCGGGCGACGGTTGTCCCGGTTTAAGCATGTAGGCGGAGAGTTTAGGTAAATCCGGACTCTTATTAACGCTGAGGTGTGATGACGAGGCACTACGGTGCTGAAGTAACAAATGCCCTGCTTCCAGGAAAAGCCTCTAAGCATCAGGTAACATTGAATCGTACCCCAAACCGACACAGGTGGTCAGGTAGAGAATACCAAGGCGCTTGAGAGAACTCGGGTGAAGGAACTAGGCAAAATGGTGCCGTAACTTCGGGAGAAGGCACGCTGTCGTTAGGTGAAACCCCTCGCGGGTGGAGCTGAAGGCAGTCGAAGATACCAGCTGGCTGCAACTGTTTATTAAAAACACAGCACTGTGCAAACACGAAAGTGGACGTATACGGTGTGACGCCTGCCCGGTGCCGGAAGGTTAATTGATGGGGTTATCCGCAAGGAGAAGCTCTTGATCGAAGCCCCGGTAAACGGCGGCCGTAACTATAACGGTCCTAAGGTAGCGAAATTCCTTGTCGGGTAAGTTCCGACCTGCACGAATGGCGTAATGATGGCCAGGCTGTCTCCACCCGAGACTCAGTGAAATTGAAATCGCTGTGAAGATGCAGTGTACCCGCGGCAAGACGGAAAGACCCCGTGAACCTTTACTATAGCTTGACACTGAACATTGAGCCTTGATGTGTAGGATAGGTGGGAGGCTTTGAAGCGTGGACGCCAGTCTGCGTGGAGCCAACCTTGAAATACCACCCTTTAATGTTTGATGTTCTAACGTAGACCCGTGATCCGGGTTGCGGACAGTGTCTGGTGGGTAGTTTGACTGGGGCGGTCTCCTCCTAAAGCGTAACGGAGGAGCACGAAGGTTAGCTAATCACGGTCGGACATCGTGAGGTTAGTGCAAAGGCATAAGCTAGCTTGACTGCGAGAGTGACGGCTCGAGCAGGTGCGAAAGCAGGTCTTAGTGATCCGGTGGTTCTGAATGGAAGGGCCATCGCTCAACGGATAAAAGGTACTCCGGGGATAACAGGCTGATACCGCCCAAGAGTTCATATCGACGGCGGTGTTTGGCACCTCGATGTCGGCTCATCACATCCTGGGGCTGAAGTAGGTCCCAAGGGTATGGCTGTTCGCCATTTAAAGTGGTACGCGAGCTGGGTTTAGAACGTCGTGAGACAGTTCGGTCCCTATCTGCCGTGGGCGCTGGAGAATTGAGGGGGGCTGCTCCTAGTACGAGAGGACCGGAGTGGACGCATCACTGGTGTTCGGGTTGTCATGCCAATGGCATTGCCCGGTAGCTAAATGCGGAAGAGATAAGCGCTGAAAGCATCTAAGCGCGAAACTTGCCCCGAGATGAGTTCTCCCTGACTCCTTGAGAGTCCTGAAGGAACGTTGAAGACTACGACGTTGATAGGCTGGGTGTGTAAGCGTAGCGATACGTTGAGCTAACCAGTACTAATGATCCGTGAGGCTTAACCTTACAACACCGAAGGTGTTTTTAGAGAGACAAAATCGTCTGGAACGATTTTGAACAGCCGGAGGCTGGCCCCGAAGGGGTGAGTATCAGGATGATACGAATAATTTTCAGCTTAGTTCAGGATTATATTGATGGTCGCAAAAGCGACGGTCAATAAACAGAATTTGCCTGGCGGCCGTAGCGCGGTGGTCCCACCTGACCCCATGCCGAACTCAGAAGTGAAACGCCGTAGCGCCGATGGTAGTGTGGGGTCTCCCCATGCGAGAGTAGGGAACTGCCAGGCATCAAATAAAACAGAAAACCTCAGCCTGATGGCTGGGGTTTTTTGTTTTCTGGTTTCTGCCACTTTCAACTCTCAGAGAGCAGGATAAAATCGTCAGGAACGATTTTGCACAGCCGGAGACTGCCCGCAGGGTGACGGGCAGGACAGCCCGGCATACAACTGCCAGGCATCAAATAAAAGCAAAAGGCTCAGTCGAAAGACTGGGCCTTTTGCTATGTGCGTACTACTGAGACAGGCAAGCCATTCCCAACAGGATCGGGTAAACTACTCGGGTTATTACTCCGGAAAATGGCTGACATGAACTCCTCTCTTAAACCCTTCAATACCTTCGGTATTCAAGCAACAGCGGCACATATTGTCATCGCTGAATCTGTACAACAGCTTACTGAAGCATGGGCGGAATCGTCGCAGGCTAATCAGCCAGTACTTATCCTGGGGGAAGGCAGTAACATCCTTTTCCTGCAGGACTTTGAAGGGACGGTGATTGTTAATCGCATTAAAGGAATTCAGGTGATTGAAACCGATGATGCGTGGTTACTGCATGTTGGTGCCGGTGAAAATTGGCATTCTCTCGTGGAATACACTCTCCAGAAAGGTATGCCGGGTCTGGAAAACCTTGCTCTGATCCCCGGCTGTGCTGGCTCATCGCCTATTCAAAATATCGGTGCATATGGTGTTGAAATTAAACAGGTATGTGATTATGTCGATTGCGTTGAGCTAAGCAGTGGTCAGGCAATACGCCTAACAAATGAAGAATGCCGTTTTGGCTACCGGGACAGCATCTTTAAACATGACTACCAGGATCGTTTTGCCATTGTCGCAGTAGGTTATCGCTTGCCTAAAATGTGGAGGCCAATTCTCAGCTATGGTGACCTGGCTAAACTGGATCCTGCAACCGTTACACCCCAGCAGGTTTTTGAAAGTGTCTGCAATATGAGGACATCGAAACTACCCGACCCAAAAGTGAATGGTAATGCTGGTAGTTTCTTCAAAAATCCCGTTATTAGCGCGAAACAGGCGGAAAAACTCATTGCCTGCGGCACTAACGTCCCACATTACCCTCAGCCAGATGGCAGCGTTAAACTTGCTGCAGGTTGGTTGATCGATCAATGCCAGCTCAAGGGCTATCGCATCGGTGGAGCTGCGGTTCATCGGCAACAGGCTTTGGTCATCATTAATGAAGAAAATGCCAGCAGCGCAGATATTGTTGCCCTTGCACACTACGTACGCCAGCAGGTAGGTGAAAAGTTTGATGTCTGGCTTGAGCCAGAGGTTCGTTTTATGGGCGGCAAAGGTGAAGTCAGCGCCGTGGAGACTATCGCGTGAAAGACAATCGGGTACCGTTAACGTTAATAAATATTCTGGCAGACGGTGAGTTTCATTCAGGTGAGCAACTGGGTGAGCAGTTAGGCATGAGCCGCGCGGCTATTAATAAGCACGTACAGACTCTGCGAGACTGGGGTATTGATGTATTCACTGTGCCGGGTAAAGGATATAGTTTGCCGGAGCCTATCCAATTACTGGATGAAGGCTTTATTAAGTCACAAATAGAGAACGGGAGCGTGGCTGTACTCCCGGTGATTGATTCTACCAACCAGTACTTGCTTGACCGTCTCAATACCCTTCAGTCTGGCGATGCATGTATAGCCGAATACCAACAGGCTGGGCGCGGCAGACGGGGCCGCCAGTGGTTCTCTCCCTTTGGGGCAAATCTCTATTTGTCGATGTACTGGCGTCTGGAGCAGGGGCCAGCTGCGGCAATTGGACTCAGCCTGGTTATTGGCATTGTTATGGCGGAAGTATTACAGCGTCTTGGTGCTGAAGACGTCAGGGTAAAATGGCCAAACGACCTCTATCTGAACGACCGTAAGCTCGCTGGTATTCTGGTTGAACTCACCGGAAAAACAGGGGATGCCGCGCAAATTGTTATCGGTGCTGGGATCAATCTTGCGATGCGTAATGTTGCTACGGATGTGATTAATCAGGGATGGATCAATCTCCAGGAAGCTGGTATTCGCATTGATCGAAATACACTGGCGGTCACTCTGATTCAAGAGCTACGGACGGCATTGCAACTCTTTGAGCAGGAAAGTTTATTACCGTTCCTTCCTCGTTGGGAAAAACTGGATAACTTTATCAATCGGCCGGTAAAACTCATTATTGGTGAACGAGAGGTTCATGGAATATCTCGCGGTATTAATGAACAAGGTGGATTGTTGCTAGAGCAGAATGGGGTAATAAAAGCTTGGGTTGGTGGCGAGATATCGCTGCGCGGAGCAAATTAAAGTGAGGGGGGATCCCCCTCACTTTATTATTTTCTCAGTTTGACACAATCAACGGCATGATTAGCACTCTTTGTCATAATCAAGCTCGCACGATCGCGAGTTGGTAATATATTTTGTTTTAAATTCAATAAATTAATTTCACTCCATAGCTGCGTTGCAATATTTATAGCTTCATCTTTAGAAAGCTTTGCATAGCTATGGAAATAAGAGTTTGGATCGGTAAATGCACCTTCACGGAATTTTAAGAAACGGTTTATATACCAATTCTGTAATAGCTCTTCCGGCGCATCGACATATATAGAAAAATCGACGAAGTCAGAAACAAATACATGGTGCGGATCGTGAGGATAATCCATCCCGCTTTGCAGGACGTTTAACCCTTCCAGAATCAAGATATCCGGCTGGGCAACTGTCTTATCGCCGTCAGGGATCACGTCATACACCAAATGCGAGTATACCGGTGCTGTCACATTGGTTGCGCCAGATTTGATATCAGAGACAAACTTCACCAGACGATGCATATCATAGGATTGCGGGAACCCTTTCTTCTTCATCAAATTGCGCTCTTTGAGCACTTTGTTTGGATGAAGGAAGCCGTCGGTGGTAATCAGTTCAACCTGACGATGCTCTGGCCAACGACTGAGTAGCGCCTGCAACACGCGTGCTGTAGTGCTTTTCCCTACCGCAACGCTACCCGCAATGCTGATAATATAGGGAATACGTTGGCCATTGGTGCCAAGAAACTGCTCAAGTACAGCCTGGCGGCGCAGGTTTGAACTGATATAGAAGTTGAGCAGTCGAGACAGAGGCAGGTAAATCTCTGCCACCTCTTCCAGGGAGAGGTCTTCGTTAATGCCTTTTAACCGGGCGATTTCCCCTTCGGTTAACGTCATGGGAACAGAGTCACGCAATGCTGCCCATTGGCTCCGGTCAAATTGTAGATAAGGGGTTGTTGCCAACATTTGCTCTTTATTACTCATAAGCATGCTTCTGCCTGTAATTCAGGACAAAATTTACGCGCTACATTTCAGAACGTAAGAGACTCAGCGTTCTGTATCAAAAGTATGCAGCGTATTTAACTTTTCAACAGTGGGCAGGAGGGTAACACCTGAATGAAGAGAACGATAAGAAAAAATCACTAACAGTGATGTATTACGGCGGGTACATCACGTTGCGCTTTAGTGAAAGAAGAGGGCCAGGAGCCATTTTAGACGTGTAGTCTTATTTCCTGGGATTATTATTTGCCATTCAGGCATTGCCAGACACCTGACTCGAGAAAAAACGAATGTCGGAAACGATGGAAATTTGCTCTTAATTGGTGCTTTAGCCACCATATTTTCGAGATCTAGCGCAAAATGTGAGCGGTAGTGCATTTTATGCGATTTTTTTGTTGCATGAGCGGCGCTCTCTTCCTAGAATGCGCGCTACTTGATGCCGGCTTAGCTCAGTAGGTAGAGCAACTGACTTGTAATCAGTAGGTCACCAGTTCGATTCCGGTAGCCGGCACCATCAAGTACCCCAGGTGGGGTTCCCGAGCGGCCAAAGGGAGCAGACTGTAAATCTGCCGTCATCGACTTCGAAGGTTCGAATCCTTCCCCCACCACCATATTCGGCAACGCACTGCGAAGCCCGAGACGATAGACAAGCAGTTTGTCGGCTCGAATACTGAGAGGCCTTCTCTCATATTCAGTACAGAAAGATTCAGGTAGCCGAGTTCCAGGATGCGGGCATCGTATAATGGCTATTACCTCAGCCTTCCAAGCTGATGATGTGGGTTCGATTCCCACTGCCCGCTCCAACAAGATGTGCTGATATAGCTCAGTTGGTAGAGCGCACCCTTGGTAAGGGTGAGGTCGGCAGTTCGAATCTGCCTATCAGCACCACTTCTTTATCTCCTCCCTGTTTCTCTTCTGTTAATGCATTCAGCTAATTCAGGCATATGCCTGGTTGATGTGGTGATATCACCGATTTATCCGTGTCTTAGAGGGACAATCGATGTCTAAAGAAAAGTTTGAACGTACAAAACCGCACGTTAACGTCGGTACTATCGGCCACGTTGACCATGGTAAAACAACGCTGACCGCTGCAATCACTACCGTTCTGGCTAAAACCTACGGTGGTTCTGCTCGTGCATTCGACCAGATCGATAACGCACCAGAAGAAAAAGCTCGTGGTATCACCATCAACACTTCCCACGTTGAGTACGACACCCCGACTCGTCACTACGCGCACGTTGACTGCCCAGGGCACGCCGACTACGTGAAAAACATGATCACCGGTGCTGCTCAGATGGACGGCGCTATCCTGGTTGTTGCTGCGACTGACGGCCCTATGCCTCAGACCCGTGAGCACATCCTGCTGGGTCGTCAGGTTGGCGTTCCTTACATCATCGTGTTCCTGAACAAATGCGACATGGTTGATGATGAAGAGCTGCTGGAGCTGGTTGAAATGGAAGTTCGTGAACTTCTGTCTCAGTACGACTTCCCAGGCGATGACACTCCAATCATCCGTGGTTCTGCTCTGAAAGCGCTGGAAGGCGAAGCTGAGTGGGAAGCTAAAATCGTTGAACTGGCTGGCTTCCTGGATTCTTACATCCCAGAACCAGTACGTGCAATCGACCTGCCGTTCCTGCTGCCAATCGAAGACGTATTCTCCATCTCCGGTCGTGGTACCGTTGTTACCGGTCGTGTAGAGCGCGGTATCGTTAAAGTTGGTGAAGAAGTTGAAATCGTTGGTATCAAAGATACTGCGAAATCTACCTGTACCGGCGTTGAAATGTTCCGCAAACTGCTGGACGAAGGCCGTGCTGGTGAGAACGTAGGTGTTCTGCTGCGTGGTATCAAACGTGAAGAAATCGAACGTGGTCAGGTACTGGCTAAGCCAGGCTCTATCAAGCCACACACCAAGTTCGAATCTGAAGTGTACATCCTGTCCAAAGACGAAGGCGGCCGTCATACTCCGTTCTTCAAAGGCTACCGTCCACAGTTCTACTTCCGTACAACTGACGTGACCGGTACCATCGAACTGCCAGAAGGCGTAGAGATGGTAATGCCAGGCGACAACATCAAAATGGTTGTTACCCTGATCCACCCAATCGCGATGGACGACGGTCTGCGTTTCGCAATCCGTGAAGGTGGCCGTACCGTTGGTGCTGGTGTTGTTGCTAAAGTTATCGCTTAATCGCTGATAACATTTGACGCAATGCACAAGAAGAGGGCATCATTTGATGCCCTTTTTGTACGCTTTCGAACCAGAACCTGGCTCATCAGTGATTTTTTACCGATAATCATTGCTGAGACAGGCTCTGAAGATGGCGTTTATGCCGGGTAGTGTCTGAAAAGAGCGATTCGGTTTGGTTGCCTCGCCTGCGCGGGGCAAAAATGTTTGTCTGATTTATTGTGACAGGTTGGTTTATGAGTGCGAATACCGAAGCTCAAGGGAGCGGGCGTGGCCTCGAAGCGATGAAGTGGCTGGCAGTAGTCGTTTTGCTGCTCGTGGCAATCGTGGGCAACTACATTTATCGTGATATCACTCTGCCGCTCCGTGCACTGGCTGTGGTCATTCTGATTGCAGCGGCAGGTGGTGTTGCACTGCTGACGGTTAAAGGCAAAGCGACCGTAGCCTTTGCTCGCGAAGCGAGAACTGAAGTACGCAAGGTGATTTGGCCTACTCGCCAGGAAACTCTGCACACCACTTTAATCGTGGCCGCGGTTACCGCTGTGATGTCACTGATTCTGTGGGGGCTGGATGGTATTCTGGTCCGCCTGGTATCTTTTATTACTGGCCTGAGGTTCTGAGATGTCTGAAGCCCCTAAAAAGCGTTGGTACGTCGTTCAGGCGTTTTCCGGTTTTGAAGGTCGTGTAGCTACGTCGCTGCGCGAACACATCAAACTCCACAATATGGAAGAGCTGTTCGGCGAAGTTATGGTTCCAACCGAAGAGGTTGTTGAAATCCGTGGCGGCCAACGTCGTAAAAGCGAACGTAAATTCTTCCCTGGCTATGTTCTGGTCCAGATGGTGATGAACGACGCAAGCTGGCACCTGGTACGTAGCGTTCCGCGTGTAATGGGTTTCATCGGCGGGACTTCCGATCGTCCAGCGCCAATCAGCGATAAAGAAGTTGATGCGATCATGAACCGCCTGCAGCAGGTTGGTGATAAGCCGCGTCCGAAAACGTTGTTTGAACCAGGTGAAATGGTCCGTGTTAGCGATGGTCCGTTTGCTGATTTCAATGGTGTCGTGGAAGAAGTGGATTACGAGAAGAGCCGTCTGAAGGTTTCCGTTTCTATCTTTGGCCGTGCAACACCGGTTGAACTGGATTTTGCTCAGGTGGAAAAAGCCTGATAATTTGATCGTTTAAGCAGCGATTATTCATTGCACAGGGCGCGAAATTGGCATACAATTTCGCGCCTTTTGTTTTTATGTGTCCAATACACATAAGACGTTTATTCACGGGGAGCCTTCTTGAGGCGCTATTACCCAATCAGAGGATTTTAGAATGGCTAAGAAAGTACAAGCCTACGTCAAGCTGCAGGTTGCAGCTGGTATGGCGAACCCAAGTCCACCAGTTGGTCCAGCTCTGGGTCAGCAGGGTGTGAACATCATGGAATTCTGTAAAGCGTTCAACGCAAAAACTGAATCCCTGGAAAAAGGTCTGCCAATTCCGGTTGTTATTACCGTTTACGCTGACCGTTCTTTCACTTTCGTTACCAAAACCCCTCCAGCAGCAGTTCTGCTGAAGAAAGCGGCTGGTATCAAGTCTGGTTCCGGTAAGCCGAACAAAGACAAAGTGGGTAAAGTTTCCCGCGCTCAGCTGCAGGAAATCGCGCAGACCAAAGCTGCCGACATGACTGGTTCCGACATTGAAGCGATGACTCGCTCCATTGAAGGTACTGCACGTTCCATGGGCCTGGTAGTGGAGGACTAAGAAATGGCTAAACTGACCAAGCGCATGTCCGTGATCCGTGACAAAGTTGATGCTACCAAACAGTACGACATCAACGAAGCTATCGCTCTGCTGAAAGAACTGGCTACCGCTAAGTTCGTTGAAAGCGTTGACGTTGCAGTTAACCTGGGCATCGATGCTCGTAAATCTGACCAGAACGTTCGTGGTGCAACTGTACTGCCACACGGTACTGGCCGTTCCGTTCGCGTAGCCGTATTTGCTCAGGGTCCTAACGCTGAAGCAGCTAAAGCTGCTGGCGCAGAGCTGGTAGGTATGGAAGATCTGGCTGACCAGATCAAGAAAGGCGAAATGAACTTCGACGTTGTTATCGCATCTCCAGATGCAATGCGCGTTGTTGGCCAGCTGGGCCAGGTTCTGGGCCCACGCGGCCTGATGCCAAACCCGAAAGTTGGTACCGTAACGCCTAACGTTGCTGAAGCAGTTAAAAATGCTAAAGCAGGTCAGGTTCGTTACCGTAACGACAAAAACGGCATCATCCACACGACCATCGGTAAAGTGGACTTTGACGCTGACAAACTGAAAGAAAACCTGGAATCTCTGCTGGTTGCGCTGAAAAAAGCAAAACCATCTCAGGCTAAAGGCGTGTACATCAAGAAAGTTAGCATCTCCACCACTATGGGTGCAGGTGTTGCGGTAGACCAGGCTGGTCTGAACGCAGCGGCGAACTAATAATCGCCTTTACGCGGGCGAAAGATTAGTCTAATATCTTACGCCCGTTGTTCTGTTTATGCAGAACACAAAGAATTTTCGGTTGGAGCCTGGCCTTATCCAGGCCTCCGTCCAAGACCGCAGGTGTTTCGCAAGAAACTTAATTCCCTGCGTAGACGGTGACAGAACCTGAAGAATATTTTAGATAGTCTTTAGCTTGTTTCTGCTCACCGTATGTAGACGCGTTTTTCCATTGTGGTTAAGCGCGAAGTGAGTTCCGGGACTTCTGTCCCGGCTAAAACCCAGGAGCAAAAGCTAATGGCTTTAAATCTTCAAGACAAACAAGCGATTGTTGCTGAAGTCAGCGAAGTAGCCAAAGGCGCGCTGTCTGCAGTAGTTGCGGATTCCCGTGGCGTTACTGTTGACAAAATGACCGAACTGCGTAAAGCAGGTCGCGAAGCCGGCGTTTACATGCGTGTTGTTCGTAACACCTTGCTGCGCCGTGTTGTTGAAGGTACTCAGTTCGAGTGCCTGAAAGACGCGTTCGTTGGTCCGACCCTGATTGCATACTCTATGGAACACCCGGGCGCTGCTGCTCGTCTGTTCAAAGAGTTCGCTAAAGCGAATGCAAAATTTGAGGTCAAAGCCGCTGCCTTTGAAGGTGAGCTGATCCCGGCGTCCCAAATCGACCGCCTGGCAACTCTGCCGACCTACGAAGAAGCAATTGCACGCCTGATGGCAACCATGAAAGAAGCTTCGGCTGGCAAACTGGTTCGTACTCTGGCTGCTGTACGCGATGCAAAAGAAGCTGCTTAATCGCAGTTTTCTTTATCAAGTATTCGCTTACGTATAAACTTATTCTGATATTCAGGAACAATTTAAATGTCTATCACTAAAGATCAAATCATTGAAGCAGTATCCGCTATGTCCGTAATGGACGTTGTAGAACTGATCTCTGCAATGGAAGAAAAATTCGGTGTTTCTGCTGCTGCTGCTGTAGCTGTTGCTGCTGGCCCAGCTGAAGCTGCTGAAGAGAAAACTGAGTTCGACGTTATTCTGAAAGCTGCTGGCGCTAACAAAGTTGCCGTAATCAAAGCAGTTCGTGGCGCAACTGGCCTGGGTCTGAAAGAAGCTAAAGACCTGGTTGAGTCTGCACCAGCTGCGCTGAAAGAAGGCGTGAGCAAAGACGACGCTGAAGCTCTGAAAAAATCTCTGGAAGAAGCTGGCGCTGAAGTTGAAGTTAAATAAGCCAACCCTTCCGGTTGCAGCCTAAGTAATTAGGCTGATGGCTGGTGACTTTTTAGTCACCAGCCTTTTTGCGCTGTAGGGTACCAGTAGCGTTTCACACTGTTTGACTGCTGGTTTCCATTCAATGCATGTCTCTATCGACGCCTTAATATACTGCGACTTTCTACGCCGGGAGTTCCGGGGTAAAGCGCAATGAAATGGTTTAAGAGTGATAGAAACAGGTATTGCGGGAAGTGTTCCACTTTCCGGTCCACAAAATAGTGTTGCATAAACTGCCCCTTTCGACGGGCAGATGGGTCGACTTGTCAGCGAGCTGAGGAACCCTAATGGTTTACTCCTATACCGAGAAAAAACGTATTCGTAAGGATTTTGGAAAGCGTCCACAAGTACTGGACATTCCTTATCTCCTTTCTATCCAGCTTGACTCGTTCCAGAAGTTTATCGAGCAAGATCCCGAAGGACAGTACGGCCTGGAAGCAGCTTTCCGCTCCGTATTCCCGATTGCAAGCTACAGCGGCAACTCCGAGCTGCAGTATGTGAGCTATCGCCTGGGCGAACCTGTATTTGACGTTAAAGAATGTCAAATCCGTGGCGTGACGTATTCTGCTCCGCTGCGTGTGAAACTGCGTCTGGTGATCTACGAGCGCGAAGCGCCGGAAGGCACCGTTAAAGACATCAAAGAACAAGAAGTGTACATGGGCGAGATTCCGCTCATGACCGACAACGGGACCTTCGTTATCAACGGTACTGAGCGCGTTATCGTTTCTCAGCTTCACCGTAGCCCGGGTGTGTTCTTCGACAGTGACAAAGGTAAGACCCACTCTTCAGGGAAGGTGCTGTATAACGCACGTATCATCCCTTACCGTGGTTCCTGGCTGGACTTCGAATTCGACCCGAAAGACAACCTGTTCGTGCGTATTGACCGTCGCCGCAAACTGCCTGCGACTATCATCCTGCGCGCACTGAACTACACCACTGAGCAGATCCTTGACCTGTTCTTTGAGAAAGTTAATTTCGAAATCCGTGACAACAAGCTGCAGATGGAGCTGGTACCGGAGCGCCTGCGTGGCGAAACCGCATCCTTCGACATCGAAGCTGACGGCAAAGTGTACGTTGAAAAAGGCCGCCGTATCACCGCGCGCCACATTCGCCAACTGGAAAAAGACGATATCAAACATATCGAAGTTCCTGTTGAGTACATTGCTGGTAAAGTTGCGGCTAAAGACTACGTTGATGCTTCTACCGGCGAACTGATTTGCCCGGCGAACATGGAACTGTCTTTGGACCTGCTGGCCAAACTGAGCCAGTCAGGCCACAAGCGTATCGAAACGCTGTTCACCAACGACCTGGATCACGGCCCGTACATTTCTGAAACTGTACGCGTCGACCCAACCAACGACCGCCTGAGCGCGCTGGTTGAGATCTACCGCATGATGCGCCCTGGTGAGCCACCAACACGCGAAGCAGCTGAAAGCCTGTTTGAGAATCTGTTCTTCTCCGAAGACCGCTATGATCTGTCCGCGGTCGGTCGTATGAAGTTCAACCGTTCTCTGCTGCGTGAAGAGATTGAAGGTTCCGGTATCCTGAGCAATGACGACATCATCGAAGTGATGAAGAAGCTCATCGATATCCGTAACGGCAAAGGTGAAGTGGATGACATCGACCACCTCGGCAACCGTCGTATCCGTTCCGTAGGCGAAATGGCGGAAAACCAATTCCGCGTTGGCCTGGTACGTGTTGAGCGTGCGGTGAAAGAGCGTCTGTCTCTGGGCGATCTGGATACCCTGATGCCTCAGGATATGATCAACGCCAAGCCAATCTCTGCGGCAGTGAAAGAGTTCTTCGGTTCCAGCCAGCTGTCTCAGTTCATGGACCAGAACAACCCGCTGTCTGAGATTACGCACAAACGTCGTATCTCCGCGTTGGGCCCAGGCGGTCTGACCCGTGAGCGTGCGGGCTTCGAAGTACGTGACGTACACCCAACCCACTACGGTCGTGTGTGTCCAATCGAAACCCCTGAAGGTCCAAACATCGGTCTGATCAACTCCCTGTCCGTGTACGCGCAGACTAACGAATACGGCTTCCTTGAGACTCCGTATCGTCGCGTTGTTGACGGCGTTGTGACTGACGAAATTCATTACCTGTCTGCTATCGAAGAAGGTAACTACGTTATCGCTCAGGCGAACACCAACCTGAACGAAGAAGGCCGTTTCGTAGACGACCTCGTTACCTGCCGTAGCAAAGGCGAATCCAGCTTGTTCAGCAACGACCAGGTTGACTACATGGACGTTTCCACCCAGCAGGTGGTTTCCGTCGGTGCGTCCCTGATCCCGTTCCTGGAACACGATGACGCCAACCGTGCCTTGATGGGTGCGAACATGCAACGTCAGGCGGTTCCAACTCTGCGCGCTGATAAGCCGCTGGTTGGTACCGGTATGGAGCGTGCTGTAGCCGTTGACTCCGGTGTTACTGCCGTAGCAAAACGTGGCGGTACCGTTCAGTACGTTGATGCATCCCGTATCGTTATCAAAGTTAACGAAGACGAGATGTACCCGGGCGAAGCGGGTATCGACATCTACAACCTGACTAAGTACACCCGTTCTAACCAGAACACCTGCATCAACCAGATGCCGTGTGTGTCCCTGGGTGAGCCAATTGAACGTGGCGACGTGCTGGCTGATGGCCCGTCTACCGACCTCGGTGAACTGGCGCTTGGTCAGAACATGCGCGTAGCGTTCATGCCTTGGAACGGTTACAACTTCGAAGACTCCATCCTCGTTTCCGAGCGTGTTGTTCAGGAAGATCGTTTCACCACCATCCACATTCAGGAACTGGCTTGTGTGTCTCGTGACACCAAACTGGGGCCAGAAGAGATCACCGCTGACATCCCTAACGTGGGTGAAGCTGCGCTCTCCAAACTGGATGAATCCGGTATCGTGTACATCGGTGCTGAAGTGACCGGCGGTGATATTCTGGTTGGTAAGGTAACGCCGAAAGGTGAAACCCAGCTGACCCCAGAAGAAAAACTGCTGCGCGCAATCTTCGGTGAGAAAGCGTCTGACGTTAAAGACTCTTCCCTGCGCGTACCAAACGGCGTTTCCGGTACCGTCATCGACGTTCAGGTCTTCACCCGCGATGGTGTGGAAAAAGACAAACGTGCGCTGGAAATCGAAGAGATGCAGCTGAAGCAGGCTAAGAAAGACCTGTCTGAAGAACTGCAGATCCTCGAAGCGGGTCTGTTCAGCCGTATCTATGCCGTGCTGGTTTCCGGTGGCGTTGAAGCTGACAAGCTCGACAAACTGCCACGTGACCGCTGGCTGGAACTGGGCCTGACCGACGAAGAGAAGCAAAACCAGCTGGAACAGCTGGCAGAGCAGTACGACGAGCTGAAGCACGAGTTTGAGAAGAAACTCGAAGCTAAGCGCCGCAAAATCACTCAGGGCGATGACCTGGCACCTGGCGTGCTGAAAATCGTGAAAGTGTATCTGGCCGTTAAACGTCAGATTCAGCCTGGTGACAAGATGGCAGGTCGTCACGGGAACAAAGGTGTTATCTCCAAGATCAACCCGATCGAAGATATGCCATACGATGAAAACGGCACGCCGGTAGACATCGTACTGAACCCGCTGGGCGTACCATCTCGTATGAACATCGGTCAGATCCTGGAAACCCACCTGGGTATGGCTGCGAAAGGCATCGGCGAGAAGATCAACGCCATGCTGAAACAGCAGCAAGAAGTCGCGAAACTGCGCGAATTCATCCAGCGTGCCTACGATCTGGGTACTGACGTACGTCAGAAAGTCGACCTGAACACCTTCAGCGATGATGAAGTTCTGCGTCTGGCTGAAAACCTACGTAAAGGTATGCCTATCGCAACGCCGGTCTTCGACGGTGCGAAAGAAGCCGAAATTAAAGAGCTGCTGCAACTCGGCGGTCTGCCATCTTCTGGCCAGATCACCCTGTTCGACGGCCGTACCGGTGAGCAGTTTGAGCGTCAGGTAACTGTAGGTTACATGTACATGCTGAAACTGAACCACCTGGTCGACGATAAGATGCACGCGCGTTCTACCGGTTCTTACAGCCTGGTTACTCAGCAGCCGCTGGGTGGTAAGGCTCAGTTCGGTGGTCAGCGCTTCGGTGAGATGGAAGTGTGGGCGCTTGAAGCATATGGCGCTGCATATACCCTGCAGGAAATGCTAACCGTTAAGTCTGATGACGTGAACGGCCGTACCAAGATGTATAAGAACATCGTGGATGGCAACCATCAGATGGAACCGGGCATGCCGGAATCCTTCAACGTTCTGTTGAAAGAGATCCGTTCGCTGGGTATCAACATCGAGCTGGAAGACGAGTAATCGTTGCTCAAAAGGTCCAGGGTGCCCGGCTAACGCCGGGCATCACAGAGTGCTAACTCCGACGGGAGCAAATCCGTGAAAGACTTATTAAAGTTTCTGAAAGCGCAAACTAAAACCGAAGAGTTTGATGCGATCAAAATTGCTCTGGCATCGCCAGACATGATCCGTTCATGGTCTTTCGGTGAAGTTAAAAAGCCGGAAACCATCAACTACCGTACGTTCAAACCTGAGCGTGACGGTCTGTTCTGCGCCCGTATTTTTGGGCCAGTGAAAGACTATGAGTGCCTGTGCGGTAAGTACAAGCGCCTGAAGCACCGTGGTGTCATTTGTGAGAAGTGTGGCGTAGAAGTTACCCAGACTAAAGTTCGTCGTGAGCGTATGGGCCACATCGAACTGGCTTCTCCAACTGCCCACATTTGGTTCCTGAAGTCTCTGCCATCTCGTATCGGCCTGCTGCTGGATATGCCGCTGCGTGATATCGAGCGCGTGCTGTACTTTGAATCTTATGTTGTTATCGAAGGCGGGATGACCAACCTCGAGCGCCGTCAGATCCTGACTGAAGAGCAGTATCTGGATGCGCTGGAAGAGTTCGGTGACGAATTCGATGCGAAGATGGGTGCGGAAGCTATTCAGGCCCTGCTGAAGAGCATGGATCTGGAGCAAGAGTGTGAAACTCTGCGCGAAGAGCTGAACGAAACCAACTCCGAAACCAAACGTAAAAAGCTGACCAAGCGTATCAAGCTGCTGGAAGCGTTCGTTCAGTCTGGTAACAAACCAGAGTGGATGATCCTGACCGTTCTGCCGGTTCTGCCGCCAGATCTGCGTCCGCTGGTACCGCTGGATGGTGGTCGTTTCGCAACCTCAGATCTGAACGATCTGTACCGTCGCGTTATCAACCGTAACAACCGTCTGAAACGTCTGCTTGATCTGGCGGCTCCTGACATCATCGTACGTAACGAAAAACGTATGCTGCAGGAAGCGGTAGATGCCCTGCTGGATAACGGCCGTCGCGGCCGCGCCATCACCGGCTCTAACAAACGTCCTCTGAAATCTTTGGCCGACATGATCAAAGGTAAGCAGGGTCGTTTCCGTCAGAACCTGTTGGGTAAACGTGTTGACTACTCCGGTCGTTCTGTAATCACCGTAGGTCCATACCTGCGTCTGCATCAGTGCGGTCTGCCGAAGAAAATGGCACTGGAGCTGTTCAAACCGTTCATCTACGGCAAGCTGGAACTGCGTGGCCTCGCGACCACCATCAAAGCTGCTAAGAAAATGGTTGAGCGTGAAGAAGCTGTCGTTTGGGATATCCTGGACGAAGTTATCCGCGAACACCCGGTACTGCTGAACCGTGCACCAACCCTGCACCGTTTGGGTATCCAGGCATTTGAACCTGTTCTGATCGAAGGTAAAGCTATCCAGCTGCACCCGCTGGTTTGTGCGGCATATAACGCCGACTTCGATGGTGACCAGATGGCAGTACACGTTCCACTGACGCTTGAAGCTCAGCTGGAAGCGCGTGCGCTGATGATGTCTACCAACAACATCCTGTCCCCAGCGAACGGCGAGCCAATCATCGTTCCTTCTCAGGACGTTGTATTGGGTCTGTACTACATGACCCGTGACTGTGTTAACGCCAAAGGCGAAGGCATGGTGCTGACTGGCCCTAAAGAAGCTGAGCGTATTTATCGCGCTGGCCTGGCCTCTCTGCATGCGCGCGTTAAAGTGCGTATCACCGAATACGAAAAAGATGCTCAGGGCACATTCGTTGCGAAAACCAGCCTGATCGACACCACCATTGGTCGTGCGATTCTGTGGATGATCGTACCGAAAGGTCTGCCTTTCTCCATCGTCAACCAGGCGCTGGGTAAAAAGGCTATCTCTAAGATGCTGAACACCTGTTACCGTATTCTGGGCCTGAAACCGACCGTTATTTTTGCGGACCAGACGATGTACACCGGCTTTGCTTACGCAGCGCGTTCAGGTGCATCCGTTGGTATTGATGACATGGTCATCCCGGAGAAAAAATACGAGATCATCAGCGAAGCGGAAGCTGAAGTTGCTGAGATCCAGGAACAGTTCCAGTCCGGTCTGGTTACCGCTGGCGAACGCTATAACAAAGTTATCGATATCTGGGCTGCGGCGAACGATCGTGTATCCAAAGCGATGATGGATAACCTGCAAACCGAAACCGTGATTAACCGTGACGGCGTCGAAGAACAGCAGGTTTCCTTCAACAGCATCTACATGATGGCCGACTCCGGTGCGCGTGGTTCTGCGGCACAGATTCGTCAGCTGGCTGGTATGCGTGGTCTGATGGCTAAGCCGGATGGCTCCATCATCGAAACGCCAATCACCGCGAACTTCCGTGAAGGTCTGAACGTACTCCAGTACTTCATCTCCACTCACGGTGCTCGTAAAGGTCTGGCGGATACCGCATTGAAAACAGCGAACTCCGGTTACCTGACTCGTCGTCTGGTAGACGTTGCCCAGGATCTGGTCGTTACTGAAGACGACTGTGGCACCCTGGAAGGCATCACCATGACGCCAGTTATCGAAGGTGGCGACGTTAAAGAGCCGCTGCGCGATCGCGTACTGGGTCGTGTGACTGCTGAAGATATTCTGAAGCCTGGTACTGCGGATATCCTGGTTCCACGCAACACGCTGCTGCACGAACAGTGGTGTGACCTGCTGGAAGCTAACTCTGTTGACAGCGTAAAAGTCCGTTCCGTAGTAGGTTGCGAAACTGACTTTGGCGTGTGTGCTCACTGCTACGGTCGCGACCTGGCACGTGGTCACATCATCAACAAAGGTGAAGCTATCGGGGTTATCGCGGCACAGTCCATCGGTGAACCTGGTACACAGCTGACGATGCGTACGTTCCACATCGGTGGTGCGGCATCTCGTTCTGCTGCTGAATCCAGCATTCAGGTTAAGAACAAAGGTAGCATCAAACTCAGCAACGCTAAGTCGGTTGTGAATTCCAGCGGTAAACTGGTTATCACTTCTCGTAACACCGAGTTGAAGCTGATCGACGAATTCGGTCGTACCAAAGAGAGCTATAAAGTGCCTTACGGTGCTGTGATGGCGAAAGGTGATGGCGAGCAGGTTGCCGGCGGTGAAACCGTAGCAAACTGGGATCCACACACCATGCCGGTTATCTCGGAAGTGAGTGGTTTCATTCGCTTTACCGATATGATCGACGGCCAGACCATTACTCGTCAGACCGACGAGTTGACCGGTCTGTCCTCTCTGGTCGTTCTGGACTCTGCTGAGCGTACTGCGGGTGGTAAAGACCTGCGTCCTGCTCTGAAAATCGTTGATGCTAAAGGCAACGACGTTCTGATCCCAGGCACTGATATGCCGGCTCAGTACTTCCTGCCTGGTAAAGCGATTGTTCAGCTGGAAGATGGTATTCAGATCAGCTCCGGTGACGCTCTGGCGCGTATTCCACAGGAATCCAGCGGTACCAAGGATATTACCGGTGGTCTGCCACGCGTTGCTGACCTGTTCGAAGCCCGTCGTCCGAAAGAGCCGGCAATCCTGGCTGAAATCAGCGGTGTCATTTCCTTCGGTAAAGAAACCAAAGGGAAACGTCGTCTGGTTATCACCCCGGTAGACGGTAGCGAGCCGTACGAAGAGATGATTCCGAAATGGCGTCAGCTTAACGTGTTCGAAGGCGAGCGTGTTGAACGTGGTGACGTTGTTTCCGATGGTCCAGAGTCTCCGCATGACATCCTGCGTCTGCGTGGCGTGTACGCTGTAACTCGTTACATCACTAACGAAGTACAGGACGTTTACCGTCTGCAAGGCGTTAAGATTAACGATAAACACATCGAAGTTATCGTTCGTCAGATGCTGCGTAAAGCCACCATCGTTAACGCAGGCAGCTCCGACTTCCTGGAAGGCGAGCAGGCTGAATACTCCCGCATTAAGATCGCTAACCGCGAACTGGATGCGAACGGCAAGATCAACGTGACCTTTGCACGCGATCTGCTGGGTATCACCAAAGCCTCTCTGGCAACCGAGTCCTTCATCTCCGCGGCATCGTTCCAGGAGACCACTCGAGTGCTGACCGAAGCAGCCGTTGCGGGTAAACGCGACGAACTGCGCGGCCTGAAAGAGAACGTTATCGTGGGTCGTCTGATCCCGGCCGGTACCGGTTATGCGTACCACCAGGATCGTATGCGTCGCCGTGCAGCGGGTGAAATCCCTGCGGCACCTCAGGTGACTGCTGAAGACGCTTCTGCCAGCCTGGCAGAGCTGCTGAACGCAGGCCTGGGCGGTAACGACGAGTAATCGTGCGATACGCCTGAAATAAAAAACCCGCTTCGGCGGGTTTTTTTATGCCTGCAACCGGTGAAAAACAGGTCCTCGATCGTGTTTCAGGACGATTCGCCCCGTGGAGACAAGCAGAATGCCGCTCTGTTTACTTCACCGGAGAATCACAATGTCACGGATCTTTTTCCTTTTTAGTTTGTTCTGCATGTTTAGCCAAACGGCTTATGGTGAAACCGCTTTTCGCCAGCGCCTACTGGATGAACAGGGTGCCCGGCCTCTTGAAATGGCCGTTTGGTATCCGACCCGGCAGACGGGTAATCCAGAGCTTGTTGGCGATAACGTTGTATCTATGGGGACTCACGCGTTACTGAACGCCACCCCGGACAATGAAGTGCACCCGTTGTTGCTGCTCTCCCATGGGTATGGCGGTAGCTGGCGCAATCTGAACTGGCTGGCAAGTCTGATGGCCGCTCAGGGCTATATTGTTGCGGCGGTGAATCACCCCGGGACAACATTTGGCAATAAAAATGAGGCCGAAGCGCAACGGCTTTGGCAGCGTCCCCAGGATCTCCGGCGAGTATTGGATGCATTGATGACCTCGCCAGACATTGCCGGGAAGATCGATCCGCAGCGCATCGCGGCCGTAGGGCATTCATTAGGCGGTTGGACAGTGATAGAACTGGCTGGTGGGCGGTTTGACGCTGATCGGTTCTTGCAGGATTGTAAACTGCATTCAGTATTGTCTGGCTGTAAACTGCTGCACACCTTAGGGATAGACCGGCAGGAATCAGCGATGCCATTGTCGAAAGACGCTCGCGATCCGCGTATAAAAGCCATTGTCTCGCTCGATCTTGGCCTGGCCCGAGGTTTTTCACCCGCCAGCCTGGCGCAAATAGCAATCCCCGTTTTGGTCATGTCTGCCCAGTCAGACAGCGAAGAGTTACCTGCCAGTCTCGAGTCGGCTTATCTGGCACGTTATATTCCTCAAAAACAGCGCCGCGATGTTAGCGTCCCGGGGGCGACGCACTTCAGCTTTATGCAATTATGTAAGCCAGGAGCTACCGAACTTATTGAGCAAGCAAACCCGGGCGAAGGCATTGTCTGCCAGGATGGTGGCTCCGTCAGTAGAGCTGCCATCCATGCTTCTCTTGGTCGTGAGATCGGCGAATTTGTTAATCAGGCACTGGATTTTCACCCGCTAAACGCCGGAAGTCCGTCGGGGTTGACCCACTAAGGCGGGCAAATTCTTTATTGAAGTGAGATTTTGTTGAGAAACCTGAGTCCAGCATGATTTGGGTCACGGGGATACGGGTATTTCGCAACAGCGCCTGAGCGTGCCTGACGCGAAACCCGTTGACCCACTGAGAGACATTACAGCCGCAGATCTGATTTACGGCCCGTGAAAGCTGCCGTGGCGCTACCCCGGATGCTTTTCCGATGAGGCTGAGCGTAATGTCGGGATCAAGAAACAGATTATCTTCTAAAAGGGTTTTCTCAATATGATGATATAGCGCCGCCAGCGCCTCGTCATTGTGCTCCGGTACGGCGTCTTTCTGAGCGCTAAGCACCTTTGGTGGTGGGGCAATTTGGCTCTTAAATACAACAGCCATGCCGATAAACGGCAGTAGCAGCGTCTGGGATAGCGCCACCAATATCGGAGCCTGCACGCCTTCAAAAAAATGAAAATCTACCGCTATTGCGAAATCAATTCCGCCGGAAAAACAAAGAAAACAACCTGCGAAAAAAGCCATTGATGCTGTGATGTTAGCGTCGCTTAATCGGCTAAAAATAAAGGTATCAACGCCCTGGTGGGATATTTTGATCAAGGCAGAGCCATATCCGATGAACAAGAACATCAACGCGATATCCGTCATCGCTGGCGCCGCGAGATTCACGATCAGCGCTGAAACAGGAGCAAGCCAGTAGGCTGCGTGTTTTGGCCCACCGCGCTGCCTGGGCAGGCTGGCGAAGCAGTACCAGGCCAGTGGCGGAAGTGCAATTGCGGCCAGAGACTGGAGCTGGCGCAGAATGACGGCATCAAACGTCCACCGTAGCGCCGACATCAGGAGCAGGATTGCACATCCCGAAAGGAATATCGCTGCATTACGGTATTCCGCATGCCTGGAAAACAGGATCTTCAACAGTAGAAGAAGGAGAACAGTTAACGTGTAAAAAGGCAGTGGGATGGCGGGCATAGTAATCTCTGTCGATGCAGCTCAAGGCTTTATGCAGTGTTATGCCACAAAACAAGGCGAAAGGCAGATCTCGACTTTTAGCAGTAGACGTAGATGAAAAACAAAATGCCCGCAATGCGGACATTTTGTCTGGTGGGGCTGAGCGAACTTATTTCACCAGCGGCAGGCGGCGGTAAAGCTCAATCATATCGGTGGCCAGATCCTGAATGACCATCGCGTTCATCAGGTGATCCTGAGAGTGAACGGTAATCAGGTTTACCGGCAGTTTGCCGGAGCCTTCATCCAGGCCAATCAGCTGGGTCTGGATTTTATGAGCGTGTTTAACGAATTCGTGTGACTCTTCCATTGCCTTCTCGGCACCTTCAAAATCACCTTTACGTGCCAGCTGCAGAGCAGTCAGGGCCTGGCTACGTGCGCTGCCGGCGTTGACCAGCAGTTCCATAATAATTGATTCTAAATCTTCCACATCTTACTCCATCATTTTCAGGGCTTTATCAAGCACCACGTCGCCCTTCATCAAACCGTAATCCATCATGTCGATAACGGCGACTTTTTTACCCAGAGGATCGGCAAGGGCCTGAAGTTTGGCCTGCTCATATTTCACCTGCGGACCAAGCAGAACGATGTCGGCGCGTTCGATGTTCTCTTTAAACTCTGCTACGGGCACAGCCTTGATTGAGACTTCGATGCCTTTCTTTTGTGCGGCATCAACCATACGTTGAACCAGAATGCTGGTCGACATACCGGCAGCACAACACAACACGATATTTTTCATAGTTCGCTCTCAATGTCCGAAGGATACAGAGATATTTATCCGGCAGAGGGGGCGGCAACAACTGCTTTAACCCGATTGTGTGTCAGGTATCACAAAAGAAACCACAGAAAACTGAAACCGGTTACATTTTTGCTTTTTCTCGAAGAATCAAGACGGCAGTTGTGAAGGCGGAGCGGCATGAGGAAGCGTTTGCTGCCGCTCCGGTCAGTCATCTGCGCTGACCGGAGGACAGTATTTGAACGGCTGGGAGGTGACAATGACCGATCGATGTTCTTACGGGAAACGTCGAGACTTATCCTTCCGCTTGCCGTGTGTTACATCAGGGTTGCGCGTTCCTTCCCAAAAAGTGATCCCAGTCCTTCCAGACAGGCTGCAAACCTGACTGACGGAGCACGGCAGCCACTTCCTGCGGCGTTCGCCCATCGTGAGGCGCAAACTGCTCAAGTTCCGGGTGATTATCGGCATAGCCGCCGGGCTGCGTTTTCGAAAAGGCGCTGACGTTATTAATCGCCAGTGGGATCACGTGGTCGCGGAACCACGGTGATTCTCTGGTTGAAAGCGACAGTTCCACGTCCGGCGCAAGCAGGCGGAATGCACAGATCACCTGTACCAGCTGCTGTTCAGTCATGATTGAGGCTGGTTCTACGCCGCCGGTACACGGGCGCAGGCGTGGGAAGGAGATAGAATAGCGGCTTTGCCAGTAACGCTGCTGTAGCCAGAGCAGATGTTCAGCCACCATAAAACAGTCGGTGCGCCAGCTGTCCGACAGCCCAATCAGCGCGCCAAGGCCGATTTTATCGATGCCTGCGCGGCCCAGCCTGTCGGGTGTTTCCAGCCGCCAGAAGAAATCCTGCTTGTTGCCTTTCAGATGGTGCTGGGCGTAGGTCGTCGGGTGATAGGTTTCCTGGTACACCATCACGCCATCAAGCCCGAGGGTTTTGAGTTCGGCATACTCATGCTCGTCCAGCGGCTGGACTTCCATGTGCAGCGAACTAAAGCGGCTGCGGATCGCCGGCAGATGCTGGCGGAAATAATCCATGCCGACTTTGGTCTGGTGTTCTCCGGTCACCAGCAAAAGATGTTCGAACCCCAGCTTCCGGATTGCCTCGCATTCGCGCTCAATTTCCGCTTCATCCAGCGTTTTGCGTTTCAGCTTATTACTCATGGAAAAACCGCAATAGGTGCAGTCGTTGGCGCACAGGTTAGAGAGATAGAGCGGCACGTAAAAACTGACGGTGTTGCCGAAGCGCTGGCGCGTAAGCTGCTGCGCCCGCTGGGCAAGAGGCTCGAGGTAGCGGCTGGCGGCGGGGGAGAGCAAAGCCATCAAGTCCTCGCGCGTCAGACGGGGCGAGTGAATTGCCCGTTCGACGTCCGCCGCCGTCTTACCGTTAATGCTCAGCGTAATATCGTCCCAGTCCAGCTGCCGCCAGCGGTCGGTAAAGGTTTCCGCCATCAGGCATTCTCCTCGCTAAACTGCAGGAAACTGGTCAGCGGGCTGGAGGCCTGCGCCTGCTGGTGGCGATAGCCTAACCCGGCCTGTGCCGCAAGGGTTCCAGCTTCCACGGCCAGACGGAACGCCTGAGCCATTTGCACCGGATCACGGGCGACCGCTATGGCGGTATTGACCAGCACGGCAGAAGCCCCCATTTCTAACGCTTCAGCTGCATGGCTTGGTGCGCCGATCCCGGCATCTACCACAACCGGCACACGGGATTGCTCAATGATGATTTCCAGCAGAGCGCGGGTTTGCAAACCCTGATTTGAACCGATGGGCGCGCCGAGCGGCATCACGGCCGCACAGCCAGCTTCCTCGAGGCGTTTGCAGAGCACGGGGTCGGCGCCGCAGTAAGGCAGCACCACAAATCCTTGTTTGACCAGCGTTTCGGCGGCCTTCAGCGTTTCAATCGGGTCAGGAAGTAAATAGCGGGCATCAGGATGAATTTCCAGCTTAACCCAGTTTGTTCCCAGCGCTTCGCGGGCAAGCTGGGCCGCAAAAATCGCTTCTTCTGCCGTTTTTGCCCCGGAAGTATTGGGCAACAGATGCACGCCCGCCTGCTGCAGCGGCAGAAGAATGTCATCACTATGACCACGTAAATCCACGCGTTTCATTGCCATGGTGACAAGCTGTGAGCCAGAAGTACGAATCGCGTCGATCATCATCTGGCTGGAGGAGAATTTTCCGGTGCCGGTGAACAGGCGAGAGGAAAAGGTTTTATCGGCAATCTGTAACATGTCAGCCCCCGGCAATTGCCTGAAACAGCAGAATGGTATCGCCCTCGCACAGCAGATGATTGCTCCACTGGTCGCGCGGGATAATGGTTTGATTAACGGCGAGCGCCGCGCCAGTTTTGCCCTGATCAAGCTGGGCCAGAAGGGCTGCGAGCGTCAGGCCAGCCGTACATTCCAGAGGTTCATCGTTAAACTGAATGCGCATCGTGGCCTCCGCAGACCGGGCAGGTGGCTGATTTTTGCATCGCCAGCGTGCGCCAGCTGTGCTGCCGGGCGTCAAACAGACGCAGCTCGCCAGTAGCCGGTGCCATACCGGTCAGCAATTTAATGGCTTCCAGCGCCTGAAGGGTACCCATCACGCCCACGACCGGGCCGATGACGCCGGAGGTGCGGCAGTTGCGTTCGGGTTCACTCTCGTCAGGCCAGACGCAGCGGTAGCAGCCATGCTCCCAGGGCGGCGTCAGGACCATCATCTGGCCGCCAAAACCGACGGCGCTGGCGGTGATAAGAGGTGTATTCGAGGCTACGCAGGCGGTGTTGACCGCCTGGCGGGTTGCCATATTATCGCTGCAGTCCAGCACCACGTCGGCCTCGCGCACGGCTTCTGTCAGAGAAGTACCCGTCAGCCTCTCTGCCAGAGGAACAATTTTTACGCCTGGGTTCAGGCGTTGCAGATGCTGGTGGGCTGCGGAGGATTTCGGGTGCTCAATATCTTCTGAAGTGAACAGGATCTGGCGCTGGAGATTGCTGATATGCACCCTGTCATCGTCCGCGACGATAAGCTTGCCTACACCAGCGGCGGCGAGATACAGCGCGGCGGGTGAACCTAAGCCGCCCAGACCGACGACCAACGCCGTGCTGGACAGCAGTTTTTCCTGCCCTTCAATCGCCACGTCTTCCAGCAGCAGCTGGCGGCTATAGCGCATAAAATCCGCATCATTCATCGCCGGTTCCTGCCAGTTCGAGTAGCTTCGCCGTGGCGATACGCCAGTCGGGAGCCTGCGTAATGGCGCTGACGACGGCGACGCTGCCCACGCCGGTAGCTAACACGGCAGGCACACGATCGATGCTTATCCCGCCGATGGCGACGGTGGAATAATCACCCAGCGTCTGGATATGTTCTGCCAGCTTATTCAGCCCCTGCGGGGAGGAGGGCATTTGCTTGGTTTGGGTAGGGAAGACATGGCCCAGCGCAATGTAGGACGGGTTCGCGCTTAAGGCGCGATCCATTTCCATGTTGTCGTGGGTTGAAAGCCCCAGCCGAAGCCCGGCTTCGCTTATCGCCGCCAGATTGGCGACATCCATATCTTCCTGGCCGAGATGTACGCCATAAGCACCGTGTTTGATGGCCAGTCGCCAGTAGTCGTTGATGAACAGGCGAGCGTTGTAGCGTTCGCCCAGCGCAATGGCGGCGATAACGTCAGCTTCAACGTCTGCATCGCGTTTATCTTTAATGCGGAGCTGGATGGTTTTGACGCCCGCCCCGAGGAGGCGTTCGATCCACTCCACGCTGTCGACGACTGGATAAAGGCCCAGCCTGCGTGACGTGGCTGGGAAAATGAGTCTGGACATTATGCTTCCTCTTGTCTGAGATAAATTTCACCGCCCCGGGCGCGGAAGTGCTGAGACATATCTTCCATGCCAGCATCTCTCGCCTGTTTTGAGGCGTAGTCGCGCACTTCCTGGGTGATCTTCATAGAGCAAAACTTCGGGCCGCACATGGAACAGAAATGCGCGACTTTGCCGGATTCCTGCGGCAGGGTTTCATCGTGGTAAGCGCGGGCGGTGAAGGGGTCGAGCGCCAGGTTGAACTGATCTTCCCAGCGGAATTCAAAGCGTGCTTTGGACATCGCGTTGTCGCGTATTTGCGCGCCCGGATGCCCTTTGGCCAGGTCCGCGGCGTGAGCGGCAATCTTGTAAGTGATCAGCCCCTGCTTAACGTCCTCTTTGTTCGGCAGGCCGAGGTGCTCTTTCGGCGTGACGTAGCAAAGCATCGCACAACCAAACCAGCCAATCATGGCGGCGCCAATGCCGGAGGTGAAGTGGTCATAGCCCGGCGCGATATCGGTCGTGAGCGGACCAAGGGTGTAGAAAGGTGCTTCGTGACAATGCTCCAGTTCTTCGGTCATGTTGCGGCGAATCATCTGCATCGGCACATGCCCCGGGCCTTCAATCATCACCTGGACATCGTACTCCCAGGCAATTTTGGTCAACTCGCCCAGCGTATGCAGTTCGGCAAACTGAGCTTCGTCGTTGGCATCCTGGATGGAGCCCGGACGTAAGCCATCGCCCAGAGAAAGGGAAACGTCATAGGCGGCGCAGATTTCGCAGATTTCACGGAAGTGCTGATACAGGAAGTTTTCCTGATGATGGGACAGGCACCACTTTGCCATAATTGATCCACCGCGCGACACAATTCCGGTCAGGCGCTTCGCGGTCATCGGAACATAGCGAAGCAGCACTCCAGCGTGAATGGTGAAGTAATCCACGCCTTGCTCTGCCTGCTCCAGCAGCGTGTCGCGGAACATCTCCCAGCTCAGGTCTTCGGCGATACCGTTCGCCTTCTCCAGTGCCTGGTAGATTGGCACCGTGCCGATGGGCACCGGGCTATTACGCAGGATCCATTCCCGCGTTTCGTGAATATAGCGGCCGGTTGAAAGGTCCATCACCGTGTCTGCCCCCCAGCGTGTTGCCCAGACTAGCTTCTCCACCTCCTCTTCAATAGAAGACGTGACCGCCGAGTTGCCGATATTGGCATTGACCTTCACCAGGAAATTGCGACCGATAATCATCGGCTCTGATTCCGGGTGGTTGATATTGGCGGGAATAATCGCTCGCCCGGCGGCGACTTCATCGCGGACAAACTCCGGCGTGATGTTTTCCGGCAGGCGGGCCCCAAACCCTTCGCCGGGATGCTGGTGGCGCAGGACGGCATCACGAATACGCTCGCGCCCCATATTTTCGCGAATGGCGATGAATTCCATCTCCGGGGTGACAAGGCCTTTGCGGGCGTAATGCAACTGGGTGACGCATTGTCCGGCTATTGCCCGGCGAGGTTTGGACTGAGTTTCAAAGCGCAATTCGTCCAGGCCGTCGTCGGCAAGACGCGCTTTTGTGTAAGCGGAGCTGCGTTCATCCAGTGCTTCGCTGTCACGCCGGTCGGCAATCCATGCGCTGCGTAGGGGAGATATCCCGTGTAACACGTTTATTGAGATGTCCGGATCGCCATAAGGACCGGAGGTATCGTAGACGGGAACTGCATCGTTCGGCTGATATTGCGGGGCATCTTTGCTCCCGCCAGTGAGCGTTGGGCTGAGCTGGATTTCGCGCATCGGGATGCGGATATCTTCGCGTGACCCGGTCAGATAGATGCGTCTGGAGTTAGGGAAGGCGGTACCTTCAAGCGTATTGATAAAGTGTTGGGCGGCGGCGCGTTGTTCACGGCGGCCAGGTTTGTTTTCAGATGCAGACATAGCTCATTCCAGGTTTAGTCAGGATATGGCTTGTCAGGACAACGGAAGGAGTAATGGATATGGGCCGCCCGAAAACGGGTGTACCCAAAGACAGAATTACTCTTGTTCCCTTCGCAGGTTCTAACCTGATCAGGTTCCGCGGATCCCGAATTAACGGTCTCAGCCGGTGCTTAACGCACTCGGCACTCCGACAAGAATGATCCCACCTTGCGGTGGGAAAGTTGTAAATTACTCGTTAATAGCTAACAACTCAAGCCGGACTTGCCAGCCCGGCAGGATCGCTGGCGCTGCCGTCGAGGTTGTTATCAATAGCCAGGAGGACTAGTTTATCTTCAAGGGTGAAGCGGGACCCCAGGCACTCGCCAATCTCCGACAGCGCCTGCTGAAACTCGACCCAGCTGTCGCGGTCGATGGCGTTTTCCAGGTGGGAGTCGTAGAGGTCCATGATTTGCTGGGTGTTGGCTTCCAGTTGAGGGTAGAGCTGAGCTGCGCTTAGCAGCGGGCTACTGCCTTCCAGGTTGCTGATGATTCGCTCGTAGATACTGAAATGACCGGAAGAGAGGTAATCCACCAGGCCGTGGCAAAAATTGTCTAACGCTTTTTCGTCGAGCGCGGTGTGCGATTCCTTGTTAGGCTTGATCCCGACCATGTTGTAATAGGCGACCAACAGGTGCTTACGGGCCTGCAGCCAATGGTCAACTAACTCATTACTACCACCAACGCGCTCAGTCAGATTGGCTAACTGGTTCAGCATGATTGAGACTCCGTGAGTTAAAAGATTGAACGCAAACTAACCCAAAAAAGTAAAAACTAATTGTTTATATCAGTGAACACGGGGATGTGCACCAGGTTATGGAACGTGTTATTCAAAACTTAGATCATGGTTGGTGGATAGTCAGCCATGAGCAAAAAATATGGTTGCCGCAGGGTGACTTACCTCACGGCAGCGCGGAAGAATTTCAGCTCGTAGGCACCCGTGCTCTGGATATTGGTGAGTGGGAAGGTGAGCCCGTCTGGCTGATTCGTGAAAACCGCCGCTCGGACATGGGCTCGCTGCGCCAGCTTCTGGATCGCGATGTGGGCCTGTTCCAACTGGCCGGGCGAGGCGTTCAGCTGGCCGAGTTTTATCGCTCGCATAAGTATTGCGGTTACTGCGGCCATGAAATGCACTTCAGCAAAAGCGAATGGGCAATGCTCTGTGGGCACTGCCGGGAACGGTATTACCCGCAAATTGCCCCCTGCATTATTGTCGCTATCCGTAAGGACGATCATATCCTGCTGGCTCAGCACACGCGGCATCGCAACGGCGTTTACACCGTCCTGGCCGGATTTGTCGAGGTCGGCGAAACGCTGGAGCAGGCGGTAGCGCGCGAAGTCATGGAAGAGAGCAGTATTCAGGTGAAAAACCTGCGCTACGTGACTTCCCAGCCTTGGCCGTTCCCGCAGTCGCTAATGACCGCCTTTATGGCGGATTACCACAGCGGCGAAATCAAAATTGACCCGAAAGAACTGCTGGATGCGGGCTGGTATCGCTATGACCAACTGCCGCTATTGCCGCCGCCGGGCACCGTGGCACGCCGCTTAATTGAAGATACCGTCGCCCTGTGTCGCGCGGACTATGAATGATAGACTGCGGCGATACAGCTAAAGGAAAGGTAAAAATGACTGAACTGAAGAACGATCGTTACCTGCGCGCCCTGCAGCGCTTGCCGGTAGATGTCACCCCGGTGTGGATGATGCGCCAGGCAGGGCGTTATTTGCCGGAATATAAGGCGACGCGCGCTCAGGCAGGTGACTTTATGTCGCTGTGCAAAAATGCTGAGCTGGCCTGCGAAGTCACCCTGCAACCGCTGCGCCGTTATGCGCTTGATGCGGCGATCCTCTTCTCGGACATTCTGACCATCCCGGACGCGATGGGGCTTGGGTTGTATTTTGAAGCCGGTGAAGGCCCACGCTTTAGCTCCCCGATTCAAAGCCTGGCCGATGTTCAAAAGCTGCCGATTCCCGATCCGGAAGGCGAGCTGGCATACGTGATGAACGCGGTGCGCACGATTCGTCGTGAACTGAAGGGCGAAGTGCCGCTGATTGGCTTCTCCGGCAGCCCGTGGACGCTGGCCACTTATATGGTGGAAGGCGGTAGCAGCAAAGCCTTCACCGTGATTAAGAAAATGATGTTTGCCGACCCGAAAGCGCTGCACCTGTTGCTGGACAAGTTGGCGCAGAGCGTGACGCTGTACCTGAATGCGCAAATCCGCGCGGGCGCGCAGTCGGTGATGATCTTTGACACCTGGGGCGGCGTGCTGAGCGGACGTGATTACAAAGAATTCTCGCTCTATTACATGCACAAAATCGTCGATGGCCTGCTGCGTGAAAACGATGGCCGCCGTGTGCCGGTGACGTTGTTCACCAAAGGCGGCGGGCAGTGGCTTGAAGCGATGGCGGAAACCGGGTGTGATGCACTGGGCCTCGACTGGACAACGGATATTGCAGATGCACGTCGCCGCGTAGGTCATAAAGTCGCGCTGCAGGGGAATATGGACCCTTCCATGCTCTACGCTCAGCCGGCACGCATCGAAGAAGAAGTTGCCACCATTCTGGCAGGTTTCGGGCAGGGGGAAGGGCACGTCTTTAACCTTGGGCATGGTATTCACCAGGATGTTCCGCCAGAGCATGCAGGCGTCTTTGTGGAAGCCGTGCATCGCCTGTCTGCGCAATATCACCGCGCTTAAGGTAGCAAGAGATGGATCTCACCGTACTGCGAGAGCAACAGCTGGATCTGGCCTCAAAAGTGATCCGCGAAGATCGCCTTGAGCAGGATCCACCGCGGTTGATCGCCGGGGCCGATGTGGGGTTTGAACAAGGCGGAGACGTCACCCGCGCGGCCATCGTTTTGTTGAGCTATCCGTCTCTTGAGTTGGTTGAATATCAGGTGGCAAGAATTGCCACCACCATGCCTTATATCCCCGGTTTTTTATCCTTCCGCGAATATCCCGCGTTGCTTGAGGCGTGGGGGATGCTTTCACAGAAGCCCGATCTGGTGTTTGTGGACGGACACGGCATCTCGCATCCCCGTCGTTTAGGGGTTGCCAGCCATTTTGGGCTGCTGGTGGATGTGCCGACGATTGGCGTGGCGAAAAAGCGGTTGTGCGGGAAGTTTGAACCGTTGGGGGAAGAACCCGCCGCTCGTGCGCCGTTGATGGACAAAGGCGAGCAACTGGCGTGGGTCTGGCGCAGTAAAAAACGCTGTAATCCTTTGTTTATTTCTACCGGGCACCGCGTAAGCCTCGACGGCGCATTAACATGGGTCGAGCGCTGCATGGCCGGTTACCGTCTTCCGGAGCCAACCCGTTGGGCCGATGCCGTTGCCTCCGGGCGCCCGGCTTTTAAGCGCCTGCAAGCAATCGGCAGGTGATTCAGGTAAACTGCCGCTAATTTTCCGTCTTTGAGACACCGTCATGTTACAGAACCCTATTCATTTACGCCTGGAGAAGCTGGAAAGCTGGCAGCACGTCACTTTTATGGCTTCTTTGTGCGAGCGTATGTACCCGAACTACGCCATGTTTTGCCAGCAAACCGGCTTTGGCGATCCCCAGCTTTATCGCAAGATCCTTGACCTGGTTTGGGAAACCCAAACGGTGAAAGACGCCAAAGTGAACTTTGATAGTCAGTTAGAGAAACTTGAAGAGGCAATTCCTGCGGCTGACGACTATGATATTTACGGTGTCTATCCGGCGATTGACGCGTGCGTGGCGTTGAGTGAGCTTATTCACTCCCGTCTCTCGGGTGAAACGCTGGAGCACGCAATCGAAGTCAGTAAATGTTCAATCACTTCGGTGGCGATGCTGGAAATGACTCAGGCCGGTCGCGAAATGACCGACGAGGAGTTGAGAGCAAACCCGGCGGTAGAAGAAGAATGGGACATTCAGTGGGAGATTTTCCGGCTGCTGGCGGACTGCGAAGAACGCGATATTGAGCTCATTAAAGGGCTTCGTGCTGACCTCCGTGAGGCCGGCATCAGTAATATCGGTATAAATTTGCAGCAGTAAGACAGTAAAACGTGACATACAGTCTGATTTGTCCTCCCTGGAGGCTTCCAATTAACCCCCCGTCTGGTCTACATTTGTGGGGCGAATAAAAGTGGCTATCGGTGCGTGTATGCAGGAGAGTGCTTTTTAGGCATTTCCGTCGCACTCGATGCTTAGCAAGCGATAAACACATTGTAAGGATAACTTATGAACAAGACTCAACTGATTGATGTAATTGCTGACAAGGCTGACCTGTCTAAAGCACAGGCTAAAGCTGCTCTGGAATCCACTCTGGCTGCAATTACTGAGTCTCTGAAAGAAGGTGATGCTGTACAACTGGTTGGTTTCGGTACCTTCAAAGTGAACCACCGTGCTGAGCGCACTGGCCGCAACCCGCAGACCGGTAAAGAAATCAAAATTGCTGCTGCTAACGTGCCGGCATTTGTTTCTGGTAAAGCACTGAAAGACGCGGTTAAGTAAGTTAACGCGTGTCAGTGAACAGTTTTAACAGAGGGGCGTTTACGCCCCTTTTGTCCGTCTGGCGTCCACTACTGGCGCTGGCGGGTGTACTGGCGCTCACGGCATGCAGCAGTAACAAACTCCCTCCTTTTACCGCTACCGGCTATGTTGCCGATCAGGGCGTGGTGCGCATCTGGCGAAAAGACAACGCCGATGAATCCACCCATATCCTTACCGCGTTTAGCCCGTGGCAGCACGGCGCCACTACCACCGGTGAATACCGCTGGCAGGGTGACAAACTGACCTTTATCGAACTCAATATTCAGGGCAAGCAGCCGGAGCATGTCAAAGTCCGCTTTGACGACCACGGCGACCTGAGCTTTATGCAGCGGGAAGTGAATAGCCAGAAGCAGCAGCTTTCTAACGATCAGGTGGCTTTGTACCAGTTCAACGCCAATCGTATTCGTGAGACCAGCGAAGCGCTGCGCATCGGCCACGTTGTGCTGCGCCAGGGGCGCTGGCACCAGAACGGCACGGTAACGACCTGCGAAGGCGAAACATTATCGCCAAAGCTTGATAGCGCCTCCCTGAGCCATATAGCACGCCGTCAGAGCCACTCCTCCCTTGACGTCAGCATTGCCTGGCTGGAAGCCCCGGAAGGTTCACAGCTGCTGCTGGTGGCGAACCAGAACTTCTGCAGCTGGCAGCCTAAGCCTGGCGATTTCTAGGCGTAAAAAAACCGCCACGCGGGCGGTTTAGTGTGTACTTTCTGGATTACTTCGTGTTTTCACGCGCAATGGCGCGATAGCCGATATCCGAGCGGCTGAAACTGCCATCCCAGTGAATATCTTTTTTCAGCTCCAGCGCGCGCTGTTGCGCTTTTGCTACCGTTTCGCCCAACGCAGTCACGCATAATACGCGCCCGCCGTTGGTGAGCACGCGGTCATCTTCGCTGAGCTTAGTCCCGGCGTGGAACACCTTGCCGTCGGCCACTTCTTCCAGCGGCAGACCGTGGATAACGTCGCCGTTGCGATAATCGGCCGGATAACCGCCTGCTGCCAGTACGATGCCCAGAGCTGGACGCTCATCCCATTTAGAATCTTTCTCATCCAGCTTGCCGTCGCAGGCGGCGAGGCAAAGCTCAACCAGATCTGACTGCAAGCGCAGCATGATGGGCTGAGTTTCCGGGTCACCAAAGCGGCAGTTGAACTCAATCACCTTCGGATTGCCCTGCTTGTCGATCATCAACCCGGCATACAGGAAGCCTGTGTAGGTATTCCCTTCGGCAGCCATACCGCGCACGGTCGGCCAAATCACGCGTTCCATGGTGCGTTGATGGACTTCATCAGTCACAACCGGCGCGGGAGAGTATGCGCCCATGCCGCCGGTGTTCGGGCCAGTATCGCCGTCGCCAACGCGTTTATGATCCTGGCTGGTGGCCATCGGCAGAACGTGCTCGCCATCTACCATCACAATAAAGCTGGCTTCTTCGCCATCGAGGAACTCTTCAATAACAATGCGGTGGCCCGCATCGCCAAACGCGTTCCCGGCCAGCATGTCATTGACGGCAGCTTCCGCTTCTTCCAGCGTCATCGCCACAATAACGCCTTTACCCGCAGCCAGGCCGTCGGCCTTAATCACAATAGGTGCGCCTTTCTCGCGCAGGTAAGCCAGCGCAGGCTCAACTTCGGTAAAGTTCTGGTATTCCGCCGTCGGGATGTTGTGGCGAGCCAGGAAGTCTTTGGTAAAAGCCTTCGAGCCTTCCAGCTGTGCCGCCCCTTCGGTAGGCCCGAAGATTTTCAGGCCAGCGGCGCGGAATGCATCCACCACGCCAATCACCAGCGGCGCTTCCGGGCCGACGATGGTTAAGTCGATGTTTTCGTTCTGCGCAAAGCTAAGCAAAGCTGGAATATCTGTCGCGCTAATAGCAACGTTCTGCAGCGCAGGTTCCAGTGCGGTGCCCGCGTTACCTGGCGCAACAAATACAGTACGTACTAAAGGAGACTGAGCCGCTTTCCAGGCCAGCGCATGCTCGCGCCCGCCGTTGCCAATAACTAAAACTTTCATCTATAAACGCTCCGGTAATTAATGGCGGAAGTGGCGCATGCCGGTGAAGATCATTGCGATCCCATGCTCGTCGGCGGCGGCAATGACTTCATCATCACGAATTGACCCGCCCGGCTGGATAACGCAGCTCACGCCAGCTTCGGCTGCGGCATCAATGCCATCGCGGAACGGGAAGAAAGCATCAGAAGCCATAGCCGAACCTTTCACTTCCAGGCCTTCATCGCTGGCTTTGATACCGGCAATTTTGGCTGAGTAGACGCGGCTCATCTGGCCTGCGCCTATGCCGATGGTCATATTGTCACGGGCATAAACGATGGCATTGGATTTAACGAACTTCGCCACTTTCCAGCAGAACAGTGCATCATGCAGTTCTTGCTCGGTCGGCTGACGTTTAGTGACTACGCGCAGATCGCCTGCGGTCACCATACCTAAATCACGATCCTGAACCAGCAGGCCGCCATTGACGCGTTTGAAATCGAGGCCAGCTGTGCGTTTCTGCCACTGGCCGCAAACCAGGACGCGAACGTTCTGTTTAGCCGCGGTGATCTTCAGCGCTTCTTCGCTAGCTGAAGGGGCGATAATGACCTCGACGAACTGGCGAGAAATAATGGCCTGTGCGGTTTCTGCGTCCAGCTCACGGTTGAAAGCGATGATGCCGCCGAAGGCCGAGGTTGGATCAGTTTTATAAGCCTGGTTGTAGGCTTCGAGTACGGAACCACTGACGGCCACGCCGCAAGGGTTAGCGTGTTTAACGATAACGCAGGCCGGTTCGTCGAACTCTTTCACACATTCCAGTGCCGCATCGGTATCCGCGATGTTGTTATAGGAGAGCGCTTTGCCCTGAACCTGGGTCGCGGTTGCCACGGATGCTTCTTTAATTTCTTCTTCTATATAGAAGGCGGCCTGCTGATGGCTGTTTTCGCCATAGCGCATATCCTGCTTCTTAATGAAGTTCAGGTTCAGCGTGCGTGGGAAGCGCCCGGCAGGATCTTTACTTTCGCCGTGATAGGCCGGGACCAGGCTACCGAAGTAGTTAGCGATCATGCCGTCGTAGGCCGCAGTGTGCTCGAAAGCTTTGATCGCCAGATCGAAGCGAGTTTCCAGCGTCAGGGATCCTTCGTTCGCGTCCAGCTCGGCAACGATCGCCTGGTAGTCGCTGCTCTTTACTACGATCGCCACATCTTTATGGTTCTTGGCCGCGGAGCGAACCATGGTTGGGCCGCCGATGTCGATATTCTCAACCGCATCTTCTAAAGAGCAGCCTTCGCGGGCAACGGTCTGGGCAAACGGATAAAGGTTAACGACGACCATATCAATAGGAGAGATGGCGTGCTCCGCCATGATGGCATCGTCCTGACCGCGACGGCCAAGAATGCCGCCGTGAACTTTCGGGTGCAGCGTTTTGACGCGTCCGTCCATCATCTCCGGGAAACCGGTGTAGTCGGAGACTTCGGTTACCGGCAGGTTTGCTTCTGCCAGCAGGCGGGCGGTTCCGCCGGTGGACAGCAGCTCCACTCCACGTTGGGAGAGGGCCTGAGCGAATTCGACGATACCGGCTTTGTCAGAAACACTGAGCAGTGCGCGGCGTACAGGACGACGTTGTGACATGGTTTTATCCCTTGGCTTTGGTTCGCATATAGAAGAGCGTTAGCTGAATTTTAGTCTTCACCTTAGTTCTGGCGGTGCAGAAAAGGGAAATTAAGGAAAAGAAGAGACGAAAACTCAGCTAACGCCCCCATCGGGGGTGTCCATTTTATCGCGGTGCATTGTAGCGAAAACGTTTGCGTCACGCTCGCGAATTTTAAGTTCAAATCCGGATTGTGGATAAGTCTGTGTGCAAAAGGGTATAAGGCGGGGTTTTGCTGTGGAATGCAGCAGTCAGTCATTTTTCTGTCATTTTAGTATTGCAGCGCCGGGAGAACTCCCTATAATGCGCCTCCATCGACACGGAACATGTGAACAACATCACAGAGTAACGGCGGCGATGAGAGTGAAAAATCCTGAAATTAAGGGTTGACTCTGAAAGAGGAAAGCGTATTATACGCCACCTCGAGTTAGCAAGCGAAAGCGACTGACTCACTGCTCTTTAACAATTTATCAGACAATCTGTGTGGGCACTCGCAGGATTGATATCTCAGCATCTTCGGATGCAAACAAATATCAAGTCTTGAAGAGTGACTACTGATTTTATAAACAGTTTTAATTCTTTGAGCATCAAACACTTTTAAATTGAAGAGTTTGATCATGGCTCAGATTGAACGCTGGCGGCAGGCCTAACACATGCAAGTCGAGCGGTAGCACGGGGAGCTTGCTCCTGGGTGACGAGCGGCGGACGGGTGAGTAATGTCTGGGGATCTGCCTGATGGAGGGGGATAACTACTGGAAACGGTAGCTAATACCGCATAACGTCGCAAGACCAAAGAGGGGGACCTTCGGGCCTCTTGCCATCAGATGAACCCAGATGGGATTAGCTAGTAGGTGAGGTAATGGCTCACCTAGGCGACGATCCCTAGCTGGTCTGAGAGGATGACCAGCCACACTGGAACTGAGACACGGTCCAGACTCCTACGGGAGGCAGCAGTGGGGAATATTGCACAATGGGCGCAAGCCTGATGCAGCCATGCCGCGTGTATGAAGAAGGCCTTCGGGTTGTAAAGTACTTTCAGCGAGGAGGAAGGCGTTAAGGTTAATAACCTTAGCGATTGACGTTACTCGCAGAAGAAGCACCGGCTAACTCCGTGCCAGCAGCCGCGGTAATACGGAGGGTGCAAGCGTTAATCGGAATTACTGGGCGTAAAGCGCACGCAGGCGGTTTGTTAAGTCGGATGTGAAATCCCCGGGCTCAACCTGGGAACTGCATTCGAAACTGGCAAGCTTGAGTCTTGTAGAGGGGGGTAGAATTCCAGGTGTAGCGGTGAAATGCGTAGAGATCTGGAGGAATACCGGTGGCGAAGGCGGCCCCCTGGACAAAGACTGACGCTCAGGTGCGAAAGCGTGGGGAGCAAACAGGATTAGATACCCTGGTAGTCCACGCCGTAAACGATGTCGACTTGGAGGTTGTGCCCTTGAGGCGTGGCTTCCGGAGCTAACGCGTTAAGTCGACCGCCTGGGGAGTACGGCCGCAAGGTTAAAACTCAAATGAATTGACGGGGGCCCGCACAAGCGGTGGAGCATGTGGTTTAATTCGATGCAACGCGAAGAACCTTACCTACTCTTGACATCCAGAGAACTTTCCAGAGATGGATTGGTGCCTTCGGGAACTCTGAGACAGGTGCTGCATGGCTGTCGTCAGCTCGTGTTGTGAAATGTTGGGTTAAGTCCCGCAACGAGCGCAACCCTTATCCTTTGTTGCCAGCGGTTCGGCCGGGAACTCAAAGGAGACTGCCAGTGATAAACTGGAGGAAGGTGGGGATGACGTCAAGTCATCATGGCCCTTACGAGTAGGGCTACACACGTGCTACAATGGCGCATACAAAGAGAAGCGACCTCGCGAGAGCAAGCGGACCTCATAAAGTGCGTCGTAGTCCGGATTGGAGTCTGCAACTCGACTCCATGAAGTCGGAATCGCTAGTAATCGTAGATCAGAATGCTACGGTGAATACGTTCCCGGGCCTTGTACACACCGCCCGTCACACCATGGGAGTGGGTTGCAAAAGAAGTAGGTAGCTTAACCTTCGGGAGGGCGCTTACCACTTTGTGATTCATGACTGGGGTGAAGTCGTAACAAGGTAACCGTAGGGGAACCTGCGGTTGGATCACCTCCTTACCTAATAGATACAACCCGCGTAGTGCTCACACAGATTGTCTGATAGATGTAGAGAAGCAAGGCGTCTTGCGATTGAGACTTCAGTGTCCCCTTCGTCTAGAGGCCCAGGACACCGCCCTTTCACGGCGGTAACAGGGGTTCGAATCCCCTAGGGGACGCCACTTGCTGGTATGTAAGTGAAAGTTGCGTGCCGATATATCTCAAAGCTGACTTGAAAGAGTCATGTTTGAGATATTTGCTCTTTAACAATCCGGAACAAGCTGAAAATTGAAACGACATGTCGTCTTATTCTTCCGTAATAAAGAATGAGGTTAAGACATGTTCGAGTCTCTCAAATTTTCATAATCTGAAGCGAAACATCTTCGGGTTGTGAGGTTAAGCGACTAAGCGTACACGGTGGATGCCCTGGCAGTCAGAGGCGATGAAGGACGTGCTAATCTGCGATAAGCGTCGGTAAGGTGATATGAACCGTTATAGCCGGCGATTTCCGAATGGGGAAACCCAGTGTGTTTCGACACACTATCATTACGTGAATACATAGCGTAATGAAGCGAACCGGGGGAACTGAAACATCTAAGTACCCCGAGGAAAAGAAATCAACCGAGATTCCCCCAGTAGCGGCGAGCGAACGGGGAGCAGCCCAGAACCTGAATCAGTTTGTGTGTTAGTGGAAGCGTCTGGAAAGTCGCAGGGTACAGGGTGATACTCCCGTACACTAAAATGCACAGGCTGTGAGTTCGAAGAGTAGGGCGGGACACGTGGTATCCTGTCTGAATATGGGGGGACCATCCTCCAAGGCTAAATACTCCTGACTGACCGATAGTGAACCAGTACCGTGAGGGAAAGGCGAAAAGAACCCCGGCGAGGGGAGTGAAAAAGAACCTGAAACCGTGTACGTACAAGCAGTGGGAGCCTCTTTATGGGGTGACTGCGTACCTTTTGTATAATGGGTCAGCGACTTATATTCTGTAGCAAGGTTAACCGTATAGGGGAGCCGCAGGGAAACCGAGTCTTAACTGGGCGTTAAGTTGCAGGGTATAGACCCGAAACCCGGTGATCTAGCCATGGGCAGGTTGAAGGTTGGGTAACACTAACTGGAGGACCGAACCGACTAATGTTGAAAAATTAGCGGATGACTTGTGGCTGGGGGTGAAAGGCCAATCAAACCGGGAGATAGCTGGTTCTCCCCGAAAGCTATTTAGGTAGCGCCTCGTGAACTCATCTTCGGGGGTAGAGCACTGTTTCGGCTAGGGGGCCATCCCGGCTTACCAACCCGATGCAAACTACGAATACCGAAGAATGTTATCACGGGAGACACACGGCGGGTGCTAACGTCCGTCGTGAAGAGGGAAACAACCCAGACCGCCAGCTAAGGTCCCAAAGTCATGGTTAAGTGGGAAACGATGTGGGAAGGCACAGACAGCCAGGATGTTGGCTTAGAAGCAGCCATCATTTAAAGAAAGCGTAATAGCTCACTGGTCGAGTCGGCCTGCGCGGAAGATGTAACGGGGCTAAACCATGCACCGAAGCTGCGGCAGCGACACTATGTGTTGTTGGGTAGGGGAGCGTTCTGTAAGCCGTTGAAGGTGAACTGTGAGGTTTGCTGGAGGTATCAGAAGTGCGAATGCTGACATAAGTAACGATAAAGCGGGTGAAAAGCCCGCTCGCCGGAAGACCAAGGGTTCCTGTCCAACGTTAATCGGGGCAGGGTGAGTCGACCCCTAAGGCGAGGCCGAAAGGCGTAGTCGATGGGAAACAGGTTAATATTCCTGTACTCGGTGTTACTGCGAAGGGGGGACGGAGAAGGCTATGTTAGCCGGGCGACGGTTGTCCCGGTTTAAGCATGTAGGCGGAGAGTTTAGGTAAATCCGGACTCTTATTAACGCTGAGGTGTGATGACGAGGCACTACGGTGCTGAAGTAACAAATGCCCTGCTTCCAGGAAAAGCCTCTAAGCATCAGGTAACATTGAATCGTACCCCAAACCGACACAGGTGGTCAGGTAGAGAATACCAAGGCGCTTGAGAGAACTCGGGTGAAGGAACTAGGCAAAATGGTGCCGTAACTTCGGGAGAAGGCACGCTGTCGTTAGGTGAAACCCCTCGCGGGTGGAGCTGAAGGCAGTCGAAGATACCAGCTGGCTGCAACTGTTTATTAAAAACACAGCACTGTGCAAACACGAAAGTGGACGTATACGGTGTGACGCCTGCCCGGTGCCGGAAGGTTAATTGATGGGGTTATCCGCAAGGAGAAGCTCTTGATCGAAGCCCCGGTAAACGGCGGCCGTAACTATAACGGTCCTAAGGTAGCGAAATTCCTTGTCGGGTAAGTTCCGACCTGCACGAATGGCGTAATGATGGCCAGGCTGTCTCCACCCGAGACTCAGTGAAATTGAAATCGCTGTGAAGATGCAGTGTACCCGCGGCAAGACGGAAAGACCCCGTGAACCTTTACTATAGCTTGACACTGAACATTGAGCCTTGATGTGTAGGATAGGTGGGAGGCTTTGAAGCGTGGACGCCAGTCTGCGTGGAGCCAACCTTGAAATACCACCCTTTAATGTTTGATGTTCTAACGTAGACCCGTGATCCGGGTTGCGGACAGTGTCTGGTGGGTAGTTTGACTGGGGCGGTCTCCTCCTAAAGCGTAACGGAGGAGCACGAAGGTTAGCTAATCACGGTCGGACATCGTGAGGTTAGTGCAAAGGCATAAGCTAGCTTGACTGCGAGAGTGACGGCTCGAGCAGGTGCGAAAGCAGGTCTTAGTGATCCGGTGGTTCTGAATGGAAGGGCCATCGCTCAACGGATAAAAGGTACTCCGGGGATAACAGGCTGATACCGCCCAAGAGTTCATATCGACGGCGGTGTTTGGCACCTCGATGTCGGCTCATCACATCCTGGGGCTGAAGTAGGTCCCAAGGGTATGGCTGTTCGCCATTTAAAGTGGTACGCGAGCTGGGTTTAGAACGTCGTGAGACAGTTCGGTCCCTATCTGCCGTGGGCGCTGGAGAATTGAGGGGGGCTGCTCCTAGTACGAGAGGACCGGAGTGGACGCATCACTGGTGTTCGGGTTGTCATGCCAATGGCATTGCCCGGTAGCTAAATGCGGAAGAGATAAGCGCTGAAAGCATCTAAGCGCGAAACTTGCCCCGAGATGAGTTCTCCCTGACTCCTTGAGAGTCCTGAAGGAACGTTGAAGACTACGACGTTGATAGGCTGGGTGTGTAAGCGTAGCGATACGTTGAGCTAACCAGTACTAATGATCCGTGAGGCTTAACCTTACAACACCGAAGGTGTTTTAGAGAGAAGTAAATTTTCAGCTTAGTTCAGGATTTAGTTGATGGTTATATAAAAATATAACGGTCAATAAACAGAATTTGCCTGGCGGCCGTAGCGCGGTGGTCCCACCTGACCCCATGCCGAACTCAGAAGTGAAACGCCGTAGCGCCGATGGTAGTGTGGGGTCTCCCCATGCGAGAGTAGGGAACTGCCAGGCATCAAATAAAACAGAAAACCTCAGCCTGATGGCTGGGGTTTTTTGTTTTCTGGTTTCTGCCACTTTCAACTCTCAGAGAGCAGGACAAAATCGTCAGGAACGATTTTGCACAGCCGGAGGCTGCCCGCAGGGTGACGGGCAGGACGGCCCGGCATACAACTGCCAGGCATCAAATAAAAGCAAAAGGCTCAGTCGAAAGACTGGGCCTTTTGCTTTTGTACGCTTCATATTTTACCTTCCTTAAACAGACATATTCACTACGCCCTTGCCTTCAATCCAGCGTAAATATCTACTCTGCATCATCACTCTTAAATGAAACATTTTCACCTTTTCGCTTCTGACTCGACATTGATCCATAAACTCGGTATCGTCAGGTGTCTGGATGTCTAAACGTTTAAACGTATGCTTTGAGGATATAAGGTTATGCCGATTCGGGTGCAGGACGAGCTACCAGCCGTCAATTTCCTGCGTGAAGAAAACGTCTTTGTGATGACGACATCGCGCGCCAGCAATCAGGAAATACGTCCGTTAAAGGTACTGATCCTGAATCTGATGCCAAAGAAAATTGAGACGGAAAACCAGTTCCTGCGGTTGCTTTCCAACTCTCCACTGCAGGTGGATATCCAGCTGCTGCGCATCGACAGTCGCGAATCTCGCCATACACCTGGCGAGCACCTCAATAACTTTTATTGTAATTTTGACGACATTAAACACGACAACTATGACGGATTGATCGTCACCGGTGCGCCTCTCGGACTGGTTGAATTTAATGATGTTGCTTACTGGCCGCAAATCCAGCAGGTACTGGAATGGGCCAAAGATCATGTTACCTCGACGCTGTTTGTCTGTTGGGCAGTCCAGGCCGCGCTGAATATTTTGTACGGTATTCCTAAGCAAACACGGGATGAAAAACTTTCTGGTGTCTACGAGCACCATGTTACTCAGCCCCATGCCTTGCTAACTCGCGGGTTTGATGATTCATTCCTGGCGCCTCACTCTCGCTATGCTGATTTTCCTGCGCAGCTGATCCGGGATTACACCGATCTGGAGATCTTTGCCGAAACTGAACAGGGCGATGCCTATCTGTTTGGCAGCAGGGATAAGCGTATCGCGTTCGTGACCGGCCACCCGGAATATGATGCGCTGACGCTGTCCGGCGAGTACTTCCGCGATGTCGATGCGGGGCTTCAGCCCGAGGTACCTTATAACTACTTCCCGGGCGACGATCCGGCGAAAAAACCTCACGCGACCTGGCGTAGCCATGGCAATTTGCTGTTCACCAACTGGCTGAACTACTACGTCTACCAGATTACGCCATTCGACCTTCGCCACATGAACCCGACGCTCGATTAAGCGTTTCAGCTTCCCATTCCAGGCGCCTTCGGCGCCTTTTTTCTTTTCTGAAAACCACTTCCCTCCTTGATTAAACTTTAATCCCATAAATATCAATACGATAAATCAATTTAAAATTAAAAATGGAAATTGTTTTTGATTTTAAAAATTCATGAAGTAGTCTTAATTCTGTTGCATGAAAACTGCACAGCCGTGCGCGATTCACTTTTGGCCGTCTCGACGGGATAAGACGAAGGAGTAACCGAATGACACAACAGACAGTTAGCGAAGAGCTGGCCTTTAGCCAGCCGTTTGGCGAGCAAGAAAAGCAGATCCTCACCCCGGAAGCCGTAGAATTCCTCGGCGAGCTGGCGAGTCGCTTTACCCCACAGCGCAACAAGCTGCTGGCATCCCGCATTGCTGAACAGCAGGCCATCGACGGCGGAAAGCTTCCTGATTTCAATTCGGAAACCGATTCCATTCGTAAAAGTGACTGGCAGATTCGTGGTATTCCGCAGGATCTGCTCGACCGCAGGGTAGAAATTACCGGGCCGGTTGAACGCAAAATGGTGATCAACGCCCTGAATGCTAACGTAAAAGTCTTTATGGCCGACTTCGAAGATTCTCTGGCACCAAGCTGGAGCAAAGTCATCGACGGGCAAATCAACCTGCGCGACGCGATTAACGGCACCATTAGCTGGACAAACGAAGCGGGAAAAATCTATCAGCTGAAGCCAGACCCGGCGGTACTGGTTTGCCGCGTGCGCGGCCTGCATCTGCCTGAAAAACACGTGACCTGGCGTGGGGAAGCGATCCCTGGCAGCCTGTTCGACTTCGGGCTCTATTTCTTCCACAACGTGGATACCCTGCTGGCTAAAGGCAGTGGCCCTTATTTCTATCTGCCCAAAACTCAGTCATGGCAGGAAGCGGCCTGGTGGAGCGAAGTCTTCAGCTTTACGGAAGATCGCTTCGATCTGCCACGCGGCACCATTAAAGCAACTTTACTGATCGAAACACTGCCTGCTGTCTTCCAGATGGACGAGATCCTGCATGCTTTGAAAGATCACATAGTGGGCCTGAACTGTGGCCGTTGGGACTACATCTTCAGCTACATCAAAACCCTGAAAAACCACCCGGATCGCGTCCTGCCGGACAGGCAATCCGTGACGATGGATAAGCCTTTCCTGAACGCCTACTCGCGCCTGCTGATCAAGACCTGCCATCGTCGCGGTGCCTTTGCGATGGGCGGCATGGCGGCCTTTATCCCGAGCAAAGACAGCGCGCGTAATGAATGGGTACTCAACAAAGTCAAAGCGGACAAAGAGATGGAGGCCAACAACGGCCATGATGGTACCTGGATTGCGCATCCGGGCCTGGCGGACACGGTTGTTGAGGTCTTTGGCAAAGCGCTGGGTGAGCGCCAGAACCAGCTGGACATCAGCCGCAGCGAAGATGCACCCATTACTGCGGCACAGTTGCTTGAACCTTGCCCTGGTGAACGCACTGAAGAAGGTATGCGCGCTAACATCCGCGTTGCGGTGCAGTACATCGAGGCGTGGATCTCCGGCAACGGCTGCGTGCCTATCTACGGGCTGATGGAAGATGCCGCGACCGCTGAAATTTCCCGTACTTCTATCTGGCAATGGATCCACCACCAAAAGACGCTAAGCAACGGCCAGACCGTGACGAAAGCGCTGTTCCGCCAGATGCTTGCCGAAGAGATGTTGGTGATTCAGGACGAGCTGGGCGACCAGCGTTTTAGCCAGGGACGCTTCGATGAAGCTGCACGGCTGATGGAACAAATTACCACCTCAGAAGAGTTAATCGACTTCCTGACGCTGCCGGGCTATCGCCTGCTTGCCTGAACCTAACCCTATAAAAATGGAGCATCTGAAATGAAAACCTCTCGTAGCCAACAGATTCAACAAGTACAACAAGAATGGACACAGCCGCGTTGGGAAGGCATCAAGCGTACCTATAGCGCAGAAGACGTCGTGAAACTGCGCGGTTCACTGACCCCGGAATGTACTTTGGCACAGCACGGGGCGGCTAAACTCTGGCGCCTGCTGCACGGTGAGTCGAAAAAAGGCTACGTAAACAGTCTGGGGGCGTTAACCGGAGGCCAGGCTCTACAGCAGGCTAAAGCCGGCATCGAAGCCATTTACCTCTCCGGCTGGCAGGTTGCGGCGGACGCGAACCTGGCGTCCAGCATGTACCCGGATCAGTCACTTTACCCGGCGAACTCTGTCCCTGCTGTTGTCGATCGGATCAACAACAGTTTCCAGCGTGCGGATCAGATCCAGTGGGCATCCAATATTGAACCAGGCGATCCGCGCCACATTGACTACTTCCTGCCTATCGTTGCCGATGCAGAAGCTGGTTTTGGCGGCGTGCTGAACGCCTTCGAACTGATGAAGTCGATGATTCAGGCCGGTGCCGCTGCGGTGCACTTTGAAGACCAGCTTGCCTCGGTGAAGAAATGCGGCCATATGGGCGGTAAAGTTCTGGTCCCCACTCAGGAAGCTATCCAGAAGCTGACCGCTGCTCGCCTGGCGGCTGATGTGATGGGGGTTCCAACGCTGCTGATCGCCCGTACCGATGCTGATGCCGCAGATCTGATCACCTCCGACTGCGACGAATACGACCGTGAATTCATCACCGGTGAGCGCACGCAGGAAGGTTTCTATCGTACCCGCGCTGGCATTGAGCAGGCTATCAGCCGTGGCCTGGCCTACGCGCCTTATGCCGACCTGGTCTGGTGTGAAACCTCTAAACCTGATCTGGACCAGGCCCGTCGCTTCGCGGAAGCCATCCACGCACGCTTCCCTGGCAAACTGCTGGCCTACAACTGCTCGCCGTCCTTTAACTGGAAGAAAAACCTCGATGACAAAACTATCGCGTCCTTCCAGCAAGAACTGTCGGACATGGGCTACAAATACCAGTTCATCACCCTGGCGGGGATCCACAGCATGTGGTTCAACATGTTCGACCTGGCGCACTCTTATGCGCAGGGCGAGGGGATGCGCCACTACGTTGAGAAGGTACAGCAGCCTGAGTTTGCCGCCGCTTCGGAAGGCTACACCTTCGTTTCTCACCAACAGGAAGTGGGGACCGGCTACTTTGACCGTGTAACCACCGTCATTCAGGGCGGGGCTTCTTCCGTCACGGCGCTGACAGGTTCGACTGAAGAAGAGCAGTTCTGAAGAAACTTTATTTTCCCCCTCTCCTTTGGGAGAGGGCCGGGGTGAGGGGAGAAATAAATGTCACACAGGCTGGAGCTGTTAATTGCCCACACCATCCTGCAGGGGTTCGACGCGCAATACGGTCGATTTCTGGAGGTCACCGCGGGTGCCCAGCAGCGCTTTGAACAGGCTGACTGGCACGCCGTTCAGCAGGCGATGAAAAGCCGTATCAACCTGTACGATCACCACGTAGGTCTCGTCGTAGAACAGCTTCGCTGCATCACTGGCGGGCAAAATACCGACGCGGCCTTTCTCCTGCGCGTGAAAGAGCAATACACCCGCTTGCTGCCGGATTATCCACGTTTTGAAATTGCCGAAAGCTTTTTTAATTCTGTCTATTGTCGACTCTTCGACCACCGCTCGCTTACTCCCGAGCGGCTTTTTATCTTCAGCTCACAGGCTGGTAAGCAGCTTCGGCCGCTGCCTCGCCCACTGGCAAAAACATTTCTCCCGGAGCAGGGTTGGACGACGTTGCTCACGACCTTGCTCTCCGATCTCCCGCTTCGCCTGCCGTGGCAGGATATTGCGCGAGATGTGGGTTTTATCCTCGCCCATCTGCACGAAACCTTCGGCGCAGAAACATTGCGGACGGCCACGCTGGAAGTGGCTAATGAACTGTTTTACCGCAATAAAGCCGCCTGGCTGGTTGGCAAACTGGTTCTGCCGGGAGGAAAAATTCCCTTTTTATTGCCGATCCATCGCACCGATGATGGCCGGTTAATGGTAGACACCTGCCTGACCAGTTCCCCCGAAGCCAGCATCGTTTTTGGCTTTGCGCGTTCTTATTTCATGGTGTATGCCCCTTTCCCCGCAGCGCTTGTTGAGTGGCTGCGCGAGATTTTACCAGGAAAAACCACCGCCGAGCTGTACATGGCGATTGGCTGCCAGAAGCACGGCAAAACCGAAAGCTATCGCGAATATCTGACCTACATTCACGGCACGCATGAGCAGTTTATTGAGGCACCCGGCATACGCGGCATGGTGATGCTTGTGTTCACGCTGCCGGGCTTTGATCGCGTGTTTAAAGTGATAAAAGACAAGTTCGCGCCGCAGAAAGAAGTCACCGCCGAAAGAGTCCGTGCCTGCTACCAACTGGTAAAAGAGCATGACCGCGTGGGGCGCATGGCGGATACGCAGGAGTTTGAAAACTTCGTGCTGGATAAGCGGCAGATAAGTTCCGATCTCATGGCGCTGCTGCAGGAAGAAGTTCCTGAAAAACTGACCGATCTTGGCGACCGCATTGCTATCAGCCATCTCTACATTGAGCGGCGAATGGTGCCGCTTAACCTGTGGCTGGAGCAGGTAGAAGGCCAGCAGCTACGGGATGCGGTGGAAGAGTACGGCAACGCCATTCGTCAGTTGGCGGCAGCCAACATCTTCCCTGGCGACATGCTGTTTAAAAACTTTGGCGTGACGCGCCACGGGCGGGTGGTGTTCTACGATTACGATGAAATTTGCTACATGACCGAGGTAAATTTCCGGGATATTCCGCCGCCGCGTTACCCGGAAGATGAACTCTCTTCGGAGCCGTGGTACAGCATCTCGCCGGGAGATGTCTTCCCGGAAGAGTTCCGGCACTATCTTTGCGCGGACAAACGCATTCGCCCGCTATTCGATGAAATGCACGCCGACCTGTTCCGCGCCGACTTTTGGCGTGCTTTGCAAACCCGCATCCGCGATGGCTATGTCGAAGATGTTTATGCTTATCGCCGCCGCCAGCGCTTTAGCCAGCGGTTTGGGGAAGTGAAGCGAGCGGGCTAGCGCCCGCCGCCGTAAGCCAGAGTAATTTCCTTCGCCGCTTTGATCACCAGCGCACCCAGCTCCGTTACTCGGTCATCGGTGATGCGTGAAATCGGGCCAGAAATGGAGATCGCCGCAAACGCTTCATGATGTTCATCGTAGATGCACGAGGCTACGCAACGCAGCCCCAGCGCATGTTCTTCATCGTCAAACGAATAACCACGCTTGCGGGTTTGCGCTAAATCTTCTTTCAAATGCAGCGGCGAAGTCAGCGTTGCCGGCGTGTAACTGTGCAGGCCTTTGCGGTGCAGCAGGCCGGCCAGTTCGTCGTCGTTAAGCTGGGCCAGAAACGCCTTGCCCGCACCGGACGCGTGCATCGGCAGCTTGCCGCCAATGGGCGCCGACATACGCATCAGCTGCGTGCACTGAACCTGGTCGATAATAATCGCTTGGTGATCGCTCTTGTCGAGCACCGCGAGGTTGACGGTTTCACCGGAGGCTTCCATCAGTTTGCGCAGAATCGGGTGCACAATGGCCAGCAGATTGCGGCTTTGCAGGAAGCTGCTGCCGACGACAAATGCGTGCGCGCCAATCGTCCAGTGGCCAAGATCGCCCACCTGATGCACAAAGCCTAACTGCTGCATCGTGGTGAGCAGGCGGTGGGTGGTGGAATTGGGCAAACCAGCCTGCTGGGCAAGCTCGGTGAGCGCCACACTACCGTGAGATTCGGCGATCCACTCCAGCAGCTTAAGGCCGCGGGTCAGGGACTGCACTTGCCCGGTAGCAGCCGGAGCCGCAGCGGCTGCGGCGCGGGGTTTCTTACCTCGTTTAGCGGGGACTGTAGCAACCATACCGGACTCCTTTTTCGTATCGTGGAAATCATTTTCGTTTTATTTGGCGAATTTGCAACCGCTACTCAGACTGATCGGAGGAGTGATGCTGAACATCTCTCATGTTCCCGACATGCGGCTTTTACGACCCTATAGATTGTGCAAGTATGGGATGGCATATCCGTCAGGCAGGGAAAACAGGTGGGAGTGAGCGTGAGCAACAATGTAGAGAAGCTGAAGCAACAACTGAGTGAACGCATTTTGGTGCTGGACGGCGGTATGGGGACCATGATCCAAAGCTACCGTCTTGATGAGAGTGATTTCCGCGGCGAGCGTTTTGCCGACTGGCCGTGTGACCTCAAAGGCAACAATGACCTGCTGGTGCTCAGCAAACCGGAAATTATCGCCGCGATTCACTATGCCTACTTTGAAGCTGGCGCCGACATCGTCGAAACTAACACCTTTAACTCCACCACCATTGCGATGGCGGATTACCAAATGGAGTCGCTATCGGCGGAAATTAACTACGAAGCCGCTAAGCTGGCGCGTGTCTGTGCTGACGAATGGACGGCCCGCACGCCGGAAAAACCGCGTTACGTCGCCGGTGTGCTTGGCCCAACCAACCGCACGGCGTCGATTTCCCCGGATGTGAACGACCCGGCCTTCCGCAACATCACCTTTGATCAGCTGGTTGCCGCTTACCGCGAATCGACCAGGGCGCTGGTGGAAGGCGGGGCCGACTTGATCATGATCGAAACAGTGTTCGACACCCTGAACGCCAAAGCCGCCATCTTCGCCGTAAAAGCGGAATTTGAAGCGCTCGGCGTTGACCTGCCGATCATGATTTCCGGCACTATTACCGATGCGTCAGGCCGTACGCTTTCCGGTCAGACGACGGAAGCTTTCTATAACTCCCTACGCCACGCCGATGCGCTCTCTTTCGGCCTGAACTGTGCGCTGGGGCCGGACGAACTCCGCCAGTACGTGGCTGAACTGTCGCGCATTGCTGAGTGCTACGTGACGGCTCACCCTAATGCTGGTCTGCCAAACGCTTTTGGCGAATACGACCTTGATGCGGAAGTGATGGCGCAGCAGATTGGGGAATGGGCGCAGGCCGGGTTCCTGAACATTGTCGGCGGCTGTTGCGGGACAACGCCTGCGCATATCGCCGCAATGAGCAAAGTGGTAGCCGGCGTCGCGCCGCGTAAACTTCCCGATCTGCCGGTTGCCTGTCGGCTTGCCGGGCTTGAGCCATTGAACATCGGCGCGGACAGCCTGTTTGTTAACGTCGGCGAACGCACCAACGTCACCGGCTCGGCAAAATTCAAACGTCTGATCAAAGAAGAAAAATATAACGAAGCGCTGGAAGTGGCGCTGCAGCAGGTCGCCAGCGGCGCGCAAATCATCGACATCAACATGGATGAAGGGATGCTGGATGCCGAGGCGGCGATGGTACGTTTCCTGAACCTGATTGCCGGTGAACCGGATATCGCCCGGGTGCCGATCATGATCGACTCCTCGAAATGGGACGTGATCGAAAAAGGGCTGAAGTGCATTCAGGGCAAAGGCATCGTTAACTCGATTTCCATGAAAGAAGGCATTGAGCCGTTTATCCACCATGCGAAGCTGGTACGCCGCTACGGCGCGGCGATGGTGGTGATGGCGTTTGATGAGGTCGGCCAGGCCGATACGCGCGAGCGTAAAATCGAGATTTGCCGCCGGGCCTATAAAATTCTTACCGAAGAGGTGGGTTTCCCGCCGGAAGATATCATTTTTGACCCGAATATCTTCGCGGTGGCGACCGGCATCGAAGAACACAACAATTACGCCCAGGATTTCATCGGCGCCTGCGAAGACATTAAGCGCGAGCTGCCCCATGCGATGATCTCTGGTGGCGTGTCTAACGTCTCCTTCTCCTTCCGCGGCAACGATCCGGTGCGCGAAGCCATTCACGCGGTGTTCCTTTACTACGCGATTCGCAACGGCATGGACATGGGGATCGTCAACGCCGGGCAACTGGCGATATACGACGATCTTCCCGCTGAACTGCGGGATGCCGTCGAAGACGTCATTCTCAACCGCCGCGACGACAGTACCGAGCGTCTGCTGGAGCTGGCTGAAAAATATCGCGGCAGTAAAAGCGATGACGGCGCCAATGCTCAACTGGCGGAATGGCGTAGCTGGGACGTGGCGAAGCGTCTGGAATATTCGCTGGTGAAAGGCATCACCGAGTTTATTGAAGCGGATACCGAAGAAGCCCGTCAGCAGTCGGCTCGCCCCATTGAAGTGATTGAAGGCCCGCTGATGGCCGGAATGAACGTGGTGGGTGATTTGTTCGGCGAAGGGAAAATGTTCCTGCCGCAGGTGGTGAAGTCTGCCCGCGTGATGAAGCAGGCGGTGGCATACCTTGAGCCGTACATCGAAGCCAGCAAGGAACAGGGCAGCAGCAACGGTAAAATCGTGCTGGCCACCGTCAAGGGCGACGTGCATGACATCGGCAAGAACATCGTCGGCGTGGTGCTGCAATGTAACAACTACGAGATTATCGATCTTGGCGTGATGGTGCCCGGTGAGAAAATTTTGAAAACCGCCCGTGAAGTCGGGGCCGATATCATCGGCCTGTCAGGGCTTATCACCCCATCGCTGGACGAAATGGTCAATGTGGCCAAAGAGATGGAGCGGCAGGGTTTTACGCTGCCGCTGCTGATCGGTGGGGCGACCACGTCAAAAGCCCACACGGCGGTGAAAATAGAGCAGAACTACAGCGGGCCAACCGTCTACGTGCAGAATGCGTCACGTACCGTTGGCGTGGTTTCTGCTCTACTTTCAGAAACCCAGCGCGATGAGTTTGTCGCCCGCACTCGCAAAGAGTACGAAGTTGTTCGTACGCAGCACGCGCGTAAAAAACCGCGCACGCCGCCGGTTACGCTGGAAGTCGCGCGGGATAACGATCTGCCTTTCGACTGGGAAAGCTATACGCCTCCGGTTCCGCATCGGCTGGGCGTGCAGGAAGTGACCGCCAGTATTGAAACGCTGCGAAACTATATCGACTGGACACCGTTCTTCATGACCTGGTCGCTGGCCGGTAAATACCCCCGCATTCTGGAAGATGAGGTTGTTGGCGATGAGGCAAAACGCCTGTTTAAAGACGCTAACGAGATGCTGGATATGCTCCATCGGACGAAAACAATGACGCCGCGCGGCGTGGTCGGCCTGTTCCCGGCGAATCGCGTGGGGGACGACGTGGAAATTTATGCCGATGAAACACGATCTCAGGTTAAAGGCTTCAGTCGCCATCTGCGCCAGCAAACGGAAAAGAACGGCTTCCCGAACTACTGCATTGCCGATTTTGTTGCGCCTAAACACAGCGGTAAAGCCGACTACATCGGCGCTTTTGCGGTCACCGGCGGTATTGAAGAAGATGCACTGGCTGATGCCTACGATGCGCAGCACGATGATTACAATAAAATTATGGTGAAAGCGGTTGCCGACCGCCTGGCCGAAGCTTTTGCAGAATATCTGCACGAGCGCGTGCGTAAAGTCTACTGGGGCTATGCGGCCACGGAAAACCTCAGCAACGAGGAACTGATTCGTGAGAATTATCAGGGAATTCGCCCGGCACCGGGCTACCCGGCCTGCCCGGAGCACACGGAAAAAGCGGCCATCTGGGCGCTGCTGGACGTCGAAAACGTGATTGGCATGAAGCTCACAGAGTCTTACGCCATGTGGCCCGGCGCATCTGTTTCCGGCTGGTACTTCAGCCACCCGGACAGCAAGTACTTCGCCGTCGCGCAAATTCAGCGTGATCAGGTCGAAGACTATGCTCGCCGTAAAGGTATGCCGGTCAGCGAGGTTGAACGCTGGCTTGCGCCGAACCTCGGGTACGACGCCGACTAACTCACAAACCTGTTATCTTTCCTTACAACTTACAAGGCGCTCTGGGGGCGCCTTGTCTCTTTATTGAAGTTAAACCCTTATACTGAAGGATGGTGGCTATTTTTGCTTCGGGAACCCTAAAAACGATAAGGAGAACAAGAATCCGTGCTGACGTTGTTACACCTGCTGTCTGCCGTTTCGCTGCTGGTCTGGGGCACGCATATTGTGCGCACTGGTATCATGCGCGTTTACGGTGCCAACCTGCGCAGTGTGCTTAGCCACAGCGTAGAAAAGAAACCGCTCGCCTTCTGCGCCGGGATAGGCGTGACCGCGCTGGTGCAGAGCAGTAATGCCACCACCATGTTGGTGACCTCGTTTGTTGCCCAGGATTTGGTGGCGCTCGCTCCTGCGCTGGTGATTGTGCTGGGGGCTGATGTCGGTACAGCGCTAATGGCGCGTATCCTGACTTTCGATCTCTCATGGCTTTCGCCACTGCTGATTTTCATCGGTGTTATCTTCTTTCTCAGCCGCAAGCAGACCCGCGCCGGGCAGCTTGGCCGCGTGGGGATTGGCCTGGGCCTTATTCTGCTGGCGCTTGAGCTGATTGTAGGGGCCGTTACGCCGATTACCCAGGCGAACGGCGTCCAGGTGATCTTTGCTTCCCTGACCGGCGACATCATGCTCGACGCGCTGATTGGCGCGATGTTTGCCATTATCAGCTACTCGAGTCTGGCCGCCGTCCTGCTGACGGCCACGCTGACCTCCACCGGCGTGATCTCGTTTGATGTGGCGCTGTGCCTGGTCATCGGGGCTAACCTCGGCTCCGGCCTGCTGGCAATGATCAACAACAGCGCTGCCAATGCTGCCGCGCGTCGCGTGGCGTTGGGCAGTCTGCTGTTCAAGCTGGTGGGCAGTCTGCTGGTGTTGCCGTTTGTGCATGTCCTGGCCCGGTTGATGCACCACCTGCCGCTGCCGGAATCTGAACTGGTTATCTACTTCCACGTGTTCTACAACCTGATTCGTTGCCTGGTGATGGTGCCGTTTGCCGAACCCATGGCGCGCTTCTGCCGCCGGGTGATCAGCGAAGCGCCGGAAGTCGATGCCCGGATGAAGCCGAAGCACCTCGATCCTACGGCGCTGGATACTCCCGCATTGGGGTTATCTAACGCTGCGCGTGAAACCCTGAGAATGGGCGACGTGCTTGAGCAGATGCTGGAAACCTGGAGCAAGGTGATGCACGGCGAGCCGCGCCAGGAAAAAGAGCTGCGTAAGCTGGCTGATGACGTGGACGTGCTGTATACCGCCATCAAACTCTATCTCGCGCAGATGCCGAAGGAAGATTTGGCGGAAATGGAATCGCGCCGCTGGGCTGAAATCATTGAAATGTCGCTTAACCTGGAGCAGGCGGCGGACATCATCGAACGTATGGGCAGCGAAGTGGCGGATAAATCCCTCGCCGCGCGCCGGGCCTTCTCGCCGGATGGCCTGACCGAGCTGGATAACCTGCTCCAGCAGCTGATCAGCAACCTGCAGCTGAGCCTGTCGGTGTTCTTTTCGAGTGACCTGGGCAGCGCCCGCCGGCTGCGCCGGAACAAACACCGCTTCCGTATCATGAACCGCCGTTACTCTCATGCCCACGTTGATCGCCTGCACCAGCAGAACGTGCAGAGTATCGAGACCAGTTCGTTGCACCTTGGGCTGCTGGGAGACATGAAGCGCCTGAACTCGTTGTTCTGCTCCGTCGCCTACAGCGTGCTGGACCAGCCGGACGATGACGACGAACGGGATGAATATTGAAAGCGACTCGCAACTCGATTTCAAGATTCACGATGAAGCTTCCAGAGATGCTGGTTAATGTGAGAAAGGCTGTTCGCAACGCCCTGCGGGTAAGGTATAGTCCTGGGTTTTCGGAGGAGCCATGCTGACTAATTCATCTATTCGTCTTAACAAATACATCAGCGAGAGCGGGATCTGCTCACGCCGTGATGCCGATCGCTACATCGAACAGGGCAACGTTTTTATTAACGGCAAACGCGCCAAAATTGGCGATCAGGTTTTTGCCGGCGACAGCGTGAAGGTGAATGGTCAGCTCATCGAACCCCGCAACGAAGAAGATCTGGTGCTCATTGCACTGAATAAGCCGGTGGGGATTGTAAGCACCACGGAAGACGGTGAGAAAGACAACATCGTTGACTATGTGAACCACAGCAAGCGCGTGTTCCCTATTGGTCGCCTGGATAAAGATTCTCAGGGGCTGATTTTCCTCACCAACCACGGCGACCTGGTGAACAAAATCCTGCGTGCCGGGAACGACCATGAAAAAGAGTACGTGGTCACGGTGAACAAGCCGGTTACCGACGAGTTTATTCGCGGTATGGGGGCGGGCGTGCCGATTCTGGGCACCGTCACCAAGAAATGCAAAGTTAAAAAAGAAGCGCCGTTTGCGTTTCGCATCACCCTGGTGCAGGGGCTGAACCGCCAGATCCGCCGCATGTGTGAACACTTTGGCTATGAAGTGACGAAGCTGGAGCGCACGCGCATCATGAACGTTAATCTCACCGGGATCCCGCTGGGGGAATGGCGCGACCTGACGGATGATGAACTGATTGAACTGTTTAAGCTGATTGAGGATTCCTCCTCAGAGGCGAAACCGGCTAAAAAAGCGAAGCCAAAAGCGGCCGGCCCGGCGGCGAAAAAACCGTTGGTAAGCGGCCCGAAAAGCTCAGCAAAAACGCCCGCTGAGCTTGCCTCGCGTAAACGCTTTGCTTCCCCAGGCCGGAAGAAGAAGGGCCGTTAAACTAGCGCTTACCTCGCGTGTGATTATTGGCCGACCATGAATAAGTCGTCGTCGTATCCGGCTTTAAGGCATTTTGTTTCTTCAGCTGGCGAGCTTTCTTGGCCGCCAGCGCACGTTCCGCCATCAGCTTGTCGATGTACTCTTTTTTTACCTGATTAGTCTCTGAGTTGGTCAACGTACGACCGTGGGCAATGCGGGCGCGATCCAGCAGCGTTTTTAGCTCACGCTGTTCGCTTTCCGTCATGTCTTGCTGTGTCAGTCTGGCTGTAGCCATCGTTGCAATCTCCCAGGAAAGGACCTTCAGTGTAAAGCAAACCCACCGCGCCGACGAGACAAAAAAGCCTGCATCAGCAGGCTTTTAGCGATTATTTTTTGTCGTCTGGCTTCGGCGTTATCGCCTTGCCAGACCAATACCCGGCCAGCAGAGAGCCGGAGAGATTGTGCCAGACGGAGAACAATGCGCCAGGCAGTGCCGCGAGCGGGGAGAAGTAGATTTTGCCCAGCGTGGCCGCAAGACCAGAGTTCTGCATTCCCACTTCGATGGCCAGCGTCCGGCAGGTCGACTCGTCAAACCCAAACAGCCGCCCTCCCCAGTAACCGCCGAGCAGGCCAATAGTGTTATGCAGAATCACCGCGACAATCACCATCAGACCCACGGAAGCTATGTGTGACGCCGAACCTGCCACAACTGCGCTAATGATGGCGAGAATACAAAGCATAGAAAACGCAGGCAGCCACGGCTCCACGCGCTTCACCAGGCGCGGGAACAGGTGATGCACAATCAGGCCAAGGCCAATCGGGATGATGACGATTTGCAGAATGCTCACCAGCATGCCCATCACATCGACTTTAATGTCGGCGTCGACGTAGAGACGGGTCAGCAGCGGCGTGGCAAATACGCCGACCAGCGTGGAAACCGATGAGATAGTCACGGAGAGCGCAACATCGCCTTTGGCCAAGTAAATCATGACGTTGGACGCCGTGCCGCTGGCTACGCTGCCGACCAGCACCATCCCGGCTGACAGATCGGGTGGCATATGGAACAACATCGCCAGTAGCCACGCCGCCAGCGGCATCACCAGGTAATGCAGAAAAATGCCTGCAGCTACCGGGGCCGGGCGCGACAGCACGCGTTTAAAGTCTTCAAGTCGCAGATGCACGCCCATGCCAAACATAATGAGCATCAGCAGCGTGCTGACCCACGGGCCAATTGGGGTAAAGGTTGAGGGGGTATAATACGCAGCGACGGAGAGCAGCAGCGCCCAGAGCGGGAACAGCCGGGTTAGGGTAGCAACCATATGATTTTCCTTGCGAATGCTTCGTCGCCAGTCAAGCCACTCTGCGGCGGTGGCCTCTGAACGAATCGGCGTTTGTGTTGTGTTGGCTTATTATTGCGGGCCAGGATCGAGCCTGGCCCTGATTATTGTTTATCGCGGCAAGGAAGATTATTCAAACAAATTATGAGCTTTAGCCTCCGTGGGCGCTGTCCCAGCTCAGGTTAAAACGTGCCAGATATTTACGCAGGCGGTCAGCATCATTCGGGTTAGCCTTTTTCAGCCGCGAGACGGCAAAAAGTTCGCGCCCGGCCTCGGAAAGTGACTGGGTGCGGCGGCAAACCTCCAGCACGGTTTCCAGCTGACGTTGATCGAATAAATCTATGTCTGGATTAGGCGCCATATCAGGAGAGGTGATTTGCCAGCTTTCCTTAAGCTGCACGATCTCCTCCTTAACGGCCTCCAGCGTTATCCGTCCTTGTTCCGCCAGGGTTGCCATGCGTGATACGGAGGAGCTCAGCTCACGGAAGTTTCCGCGCCATTGTGCCTGTGCAGAACAGGCAAAATTCAGATAATGGTCCCTGGCCTCTTTATCAAAACGAACTTGCGCTTGGGCTTCGGAAGAGAAGCGCTGTAGTTCGTACTCTACGTTGGGTGGAATGTCTTCCCGCCGCTGCGCCAGGCCCGGCAGAGCAAAGCTCCACATGTTAATCCTGGCATAGAGATCTTCGCGAAAGCGTCCCTCTGTGACCCACTGGCGCATATCCCGGTGGGTGCCGGCGATTAGCTGAAAATCGCTCTGTACCTCTTTATCGGAACCAAACGGGAAAAACGTTTTTTCTTCAATCGCTTTCAGTAGCATGGCCTGTTCGTCCAACCCTAGCTCAGCGATTTCATCCAAAAATAGCACGCCGCCATCGGCCTCACGTAAGAGGCCCGTTCGTGCCGTAAGCGCGCCCGTAAACGCCCCTTTTACATGCCCGAATAACGTGGACATTGCGTTATCGCCTCGCAGCGTGGCGCAGTTTACCGCGACCAACTTGCCGGCAACCTGATGGCGAGCTTGCTTGAGTTGGTAAATGCGTTTTGCCAGGAAAGATTTACCCGCCCCGGTTGGGCCAGTCAGCAGCACGGGGGCCGTGGAACGGAGCGCAACTCGCTCAATGCGATCGATCAACTGGTTAAACGTGGTATTCCGCGTGTCGATGCCCGCTTTCAGGAAAGAAATCGACTGTTGCTGCTCCCGCTGAAAGCGGCTGGTTAAGGTGGTATAGCGGCTTAAATCGAGATCGATAACCGAGTAGGTACCTGCGGGGGAGCCTTCTTCTGGGGTGCCTTTCCGGGCCGGGCCGGTTTGCAGCAGGCTGGCGGGGAGGTAGCGCGCCTCCGTCAGGAGAAACCAGCAAATTTGTGCGACATGTGTCCCGGTGGTGATGTGCACCAAATACTCTTCGTTAGCGGTATCGAAATCGTAACGGGTGGCAAAATCAAGGAAGGCGGCATACACCTCTTCAAAGTCCCAGGGATCTTTGATAATGACCTGATGCCGGCGGACGTCTGTATCAGGCGAAACGCGAGCGATATCGTCCGATAACTGCTCCGCCATGCCAGAGTCTTTCGGCTGATACAGCAGCTCGAGCCGATCAACGGGGAAGTCCGGCTGCTGGCACAGGCCAACCGTTGGCCGCCATTTATGGAAGCGATTTGCCCGCTTGCCGCGTTTATCCAGCACCGTGCCCAGTACGCCAATCACCACACGCCGTTTTTTCATTTTTATCCTAAAAGATAAACATCGATATTAAAGGATAAAAAAGATGGCTGATCCCAGCAAGGAATGAATGAAGGTTTATTTTTAAAAAGCTTATAAATTAATAAGTTAACTAATTTATTTGTCTTTTTTATTTTCTGGCACGCTTCTGGCAATAACGTAAGTGTGTTGAGCGCAAAAGGGGATTAACCCCCAGCGGCACACCAGGAACGGTACAGACTGTTTTTCGGGTGTGTTCCGTAAGCGTGCAAGCACAGACAAGGGTTCAATTCCCAATTCATTCTCCCAATGAAACTGGTTGTTAACGAAGAAAGTGACAAAGGAGCCTTGAGCGGTCAGCAAGCTCCGAAGAGGGCTGCCGGTAATGGCGCTGGGCCACAGGCAAAAAGGAATTCCCCTGCGGTCTCGCTCCCTTACCCGCGCCTGATTTTTAAGGAACAGGAAAACAATGAAAAAAATAACGATACGAAAAGGTCAACTGGGGTTGTTGATGAGACAGGGCGATTACTATCAGGTCCTGGAAGCAGGCGAACACCGTCTGCCGTGGTTTAACCAACCTGAAGTGTTGGTGGTGAATCTGGACGGGAGCGAAGTCCCCGAGGCGCTAGCGCTGTATTTGCGTCGTTTTCAGCCCGACTGGGTTGAGCGCTACTGCCTGACTGCGGATTTAGCCGAGGGTGAAATTGGCGCTCTGTCAGTAAATGGCATTTTGCAGGAAATTTTGCCGCCTTCAACGCAGCGTTTGTTCTGGCAGGCGGGGGATGCATTGACGCTGGCACGTATCGATACCCAAAACGTGCAGGTACCAGACGAAGTCATGAATGCAGTCCTGCAGCCACGTCGAAACGGCGCGGTGAAAGGGCGAGACGCCATCCTGGTGGTTTCTGTGCCTGCCTGGCACGTTGGCGTATTGAAAATTGATGGTGAAACTCAGACGCTGTTGCCGCCGGGCATGACCGCATGGTGGAAAATAAATCATTTAGTGGAAGCTGAAGTGGTGGATACCCGCCTGCAGGCTCTGGAGGTCGGCGGGCAGGAGATCCTCACCAAAGATAAGGTAAACCTGCGTTTAAACATGGCCGCAAACTGGCGCTATAGCGATGTGTTGCAGGCCTTCGGCCAGTTAACGAAACCGGTGGAGCATTTGTACCGTGAGCTGCAATTTGCGCTGCGAGAAGCGGTAGGAACACGAACGCTGGATGAGCTGCTGGAGGATAAGCAGATTATTGATGAAGTTGTCAGCGCTCAAGTGAAAAACCGCATAGCTCCGTTCGGTATTGAAATCGCTTCATTGGGCGTAAAAGACATTGTGCTACCGGGTGAAATGAAAACCATTTTGTCCCGGCTGGTTGAAGCCGAAAAATCGGCGCAGGCCAATGTGATCCGTCGGCGTGAAGAGACGGCGGCCACACGTTCGCTGCTGAATACCGCAAAGGTGATGGAAAACAACCCTGTAGCGTTACGCCTTAAGGAACTGGAAACGCTCGAAAGAGTCGCGGAGCGCATTGATAAAATTTCCGTTTTTGGCGGTCTGGATCAGGTTCTACATGGGTTGGTTAATCTCAAAGGATAAGAAAATGCAGCATAACGAATTTCAACTGTTGGCGGCGGAAAACAGCGCGCCGATAAAAATGTGGACTCATGGCGTATCGGTTGAACCGGAAGCCCGCGAGCAATTGCTGAACACAGCGAAGATGCCGTTTATTTTTAAACATCTGGCGGTTATGCCGGATGTGCATCTCGGCAAAGGATCAACTATCGGCAGCGTAATTCCCACCAAAGGCGCGATTATACCGGCGGCGGTTGGGGTCGATATTGGTTGTGGAATGATTGCCGTGCGTACCTCGCTGGCGGCGGGCGATCTGCCGGATAACCTCCGCGGATTGCGCAGTGCAATAGAACAGGCGGTGCCTCATGGCCGAACCAACACGCGCTCTCGCCGTGATAAAGGCGCGTGGAGCACACCGCCTGAAGAGGTAAATGGACATTGGTCGCAGCTGGCACCGCGATTCAAGCGTCTGACGGACAAATACCCAAAGCTGCTGAAAACCAATAACCATCAGCATCTGGGAACGCTGGGCACCGGTAACCACTTTATTGAAATTTGTCTGGATGAGCAGCAGCGAGTGTGGGTGATGCTGCACAGCGGATCGCGCGGTGTGGGAAATGCCATTGGCAATCTTTTTATCGCCCTGGCGCAGAAGGATATGCAGCAGCACATGGCCAATCTGCCGGACAAAAACCTGGCTTACTTTCGGGCGGGAAGCCAGCACTACGATGATTACATCGAAGCGGTGGAGTGGGCGCAGGATTTTGCCCGCCATAATCGTGAAGTCATGATGTCTCGCGTGCTGACCGCGCTGTCGCGTATTGTGAGCAAACCCTTTATGACGCAGCAGGAAGCGGTGAATTGCCACCATAATTATGTGCAGCAGGAAACACATTTCGGTGAGGAAGTGCTGGTCACCCGTAAGGGGGCGGTTTCGGCGCAGAAAGGCCAGATGGGCATTATTCCCGGTTCTATGGGGGCAAAAAGCTTTATTGTGCGCGGGCTGGGTAATGCGCAGAGTTTTTGCTCTTGTAGCCACGGTGCCGGGCGCGCCATGAGCCGAACGGCGGCTAAAAATCGCTTTACCGTTGAGGATCAGATACGCGCCACCGCCCATGTTGAGTGCCGTAAAGACAGCGAAGTGATTGATGAAATCCCGATGGCTTATAAAGACATTGATGCCGTCATGGCGGCGCAGTCTTCGCTGGTGGAAATTGTTCATACGCTCCGGCAGGTTGTCTGTGTAAAAGGATAAAAAAATGACTTACAACGGAGTCGATGCCGCAATGCGCGAGCGGGTGCGGCATCAGTTAGAAGAAGTAGAACGGCGCTTTGGCGTACGGGTGCTCTATGCCTGCGAATCCGGCAGCCGGGCCTGGGGTTTTGCTTCCCCAGACAGCGATTATGACGTGCGGTTTTTATACGTTCATGCCCCTGAATGGTATCTGCGGGTTGAGGCGGGCAGGGATGTGATTGAATTACCAATAGATGACGAACTGGATGTTTGTGGTTGGGAATGGCGCAAAACGCTAGGTCTGCTGAAAGGCGCGAACCCTACGCTGATTGAGTGGCTGGACTCGCCGATAGTCTATCAGCAGGATGAGGCTGTTATCGCCGGACTAAAAGCGCAGGTTCCAGGCTGGTTTTCACCCCTGCGGGCTCGCTGGCACTATTACTCCATGGCGCGTAAAAACTTTCGCGGCTACCTACAGGGCGATGAAGTGCGGCTGAAAAAGTACTTCTACGTGCTACGCCCGCTGCTTGCAGTGCGTTGGGTAGAAGAAGGAAAAGGCGTCCCGCCGATGCGTTTTGCTGAACTGTTGGCCGGAAGCAACCTTGATGCTTCTCTACGCCAGGAAGTGGACGAACTGCTGGAGATCAAACAGCGTGTCGGTGAGGCGAAGTTCGGATCACGTCGGCCGCTATTGCATGAGTTTATTGTGTCTGAGCTGGCTCGAGGTGAAACCCCGCCCACGCTACCGGACAGCCGGGAGGGCGATAGCAAAGAACTTGACAGGCTGTTGATGAAAACCGTTTTGAGTGCATAAAAAAGGCCCGGTACATGCGATGTTACCGGGCCTTTTCTTCTCTGTTAGTTATTCAAACAGGTTGCGGTGCAGCTTCTGTACCACCTGCTCTGCATCGTCGCCAGGCACCAGGAAGCACAGGTTGTAGCTGGATGCGCCGTAGCAAATCATGCGGATGTTGAACGGATCTAGCACGCCGAACACTTCTTTGCCTACGCCACAGGCCTGGGACAGCTTATTGCCGATGATAGCCACCAGCGCCAGGTTCTCTTCGACTTCCACACGACACAGAGATGAAAGCTCGGTGAGCAGTGCTGTGGTCAGCAGGCTGTCGCCGGTGGAGGTAGAGCCGGTGGTGTCCATGGTCAGCGCCACGCTCACTTCGGAGGTGGTTATCAAGTCCACGGAAATATTATGGCGAGCCAGAATGCTGAACACTTCCGCCAGGAAACCGCGGGAATGAAGCATGTGCAGGCTGTGCAGCGTCAGCAGCGTTTGCTTGCGACGGACCGCAAGGGCGCGGAAGAGCGGTGGGTTTTCCGTTTTTTTGCAGACCAAAGTTCCGCCAGCCGCAGGATCTTTGCTGGAGCCAACGAACACCGGAATGTCGCAGCGCACGGCAGGCAACAGCGTCGCCGGGTGCAGGACTTTCGCGCCAAAGGTCGCCATTTCAGCGGCTTCTTCAAAGGCGATGCGGTCAATGCGTTTTGCCGCAGGCACCATGCGCGGATCGGTGGTGTAGATGCCCGGCACGTCGGTCCAGATATCCACGCGCGCGGCATTCAGCGCTTCGCCGAGCAGTGCAGCGGTATAGTCGCTGCCGCCGCGGCCAAGCGTAGTCGTCCTGCCTTTTTCTTCGCTACCGATAAAGCCCTGAGTGATCACCAGAGATTCCGCGAGGCGCGGCAGCATCTGCTGGCTTGCCAGTTCCGCCAGCGCGGCGATATCCGGTTCGGCACGGCCAAAGCGGTCGTTGGTGCGCATGACTTTACGAATATCGAACCACTGCGCTTCCACCTGGCGTTCACGCAGGATTTCCACGAACAGTAGGGTGGACATTAGTTCGCCGTGGCTGACCAGCTCATCGGTCAGCGCGGTGGAGGTCGCCAGAGAGGCTGCTTCTGCAAGGGTCGTGATATTTTCAAGCAGGCGATCGATCTCTTCGCGGATAACGTCCGGGTTCGCCAGACGCTCAACGATGTTGTACTGAATTTTGCGGATGGCATCGAGCTTGACGAAGCGCTCGGTTGCTTCGAGGCCTTCAGCCAGAGCAACCAGCAGATTAGTCACGCCAGCGGAGGCGGAAAGCACAACCACGCGGACGTGGCTATCGGCCAGCACCACATCGGCGCTGCGGTTCATCGCGTCGAAATCGGCGACGCTGGTCCCACCAAATTTGGCGACTACGGTTTGAGACATAACTACCTCGTGTCAGGGGCCATTCAACTGGCAAAAAAGTATTCAGCCTTGGCACAAGGGAAGAGCGGTAAACGGGTGGGCGCAGAGCAGGAGAACTACGATATCACCCAGAAGTGCTCCACCTTGGCTATCCGGCCTTTTGGACCGGATATGAAACGCTCGACTGCGAACGTTTCTGGTGACAACCCAGAGGATTCAGCCCCTGCAGCCGACAATAAGCGTGACCAGCCGCTTCATCATCTCGGCGTTGCTCCCCCTCACGTATCGTCCTTGTTACTGGTTCCTCGGATACGATTTTCTGGGCAACGCGCCTCTTCTGGCCTGCGCACGCGCAGGTAGCGCCTAATAAATAAAGCTTCGGCGAAGGCATGTCAACTGCGGGGTTATGCGGATTTTTCATGTTAAATCGGTAATCAGGAATTTAACTTATAAGAGGGTATTTTTGCCGCTTTTTAGGGGGTTACGGGAAACCCTCTCTTAATGGCATAAAATCAATCACAATTTTTGCCTGCAGGCGCTACAATCGACCGAAGTCACAATTCTCAAATCAGAAGAGTATTGCTATGAAAAACATCAACCCGAAGCAGACCTCTGCCTGGCAGGCACTCCAAAAACACTACGATGAGATGAAAGACGTTACGCTTTCCGACCTGTTCGCGAAAGATAACGACCGCTTCAGCAAGTTCTCCGCGACCTTCGATGACCTGATGCTGGTGGACTTCTCCAAAAACCGCATCACTACCGAAACCCTCGAAAAACTGCAGGCTCTGGCGAAAGAGACCGATCTGCAGAGCGCGATCAAATCCATGTTCGCCGGCGAGAAAATCAACCGCACCGAAGACCGCGCCGTGCTGCACGTTGCGCTGCGTAACCGCAGCAACACGCCTATCGTGGTCGATGGCAAAGACGTGATGCCGGAAGTGAACGCGGTGCTTGAGAAGATGAAAGCCTTCTCTGAAAGCATCATCAGCGGCAGCTGGAAAGGCTACACCGGCAAAGCCATCACCGACGTGGTTAACATCGGTATCGGCGGCTCTGACCTCGGCCCATTCATGGTTACCGAAGCGCTGCGTCCATACAAAAACCACCTCAACATGCACTTTGTGTCTAACGTTGACGGTACCCACATTGCCGAAGTGCTGAAGAACGTTAACCCGGAAACCACGCTGTTCCTGGTGGCGTCTAAAACCTTCACCACTCAGGAAACGATGACCAACGCCCACAGCGCGCGTGACTGGTTCCTGCGCGCCGCTGGCGATGAAAAACACGTCGCGAAACACTTCGCTGCGCTGTCCACTAACGGTAAAGCCGTTGGTGAGTTTGGTATCGACACTGCAAACATGTTCGAATTCTGGGACTGGGTTGGCGGCCGCTACTCTCTGTGGTCAGCCATTGGCCTGTCCATCATTCTGTCCGTGGGCTTCGACAACTTTGTTGAGTTGCTGTCCGGCGCGCATGCGATGGACAAACACTTCTCCACCACCCCTGCCGAGCAAAACCTGCCGGTACTGCTGGCGCTGATCGGCATCTGGTACAACAATTTCTTCGGCGCTGAAACTGAAGCGATTCTGCCATACGACCAGTACATGCATCGCTTTGCGGCCTACTTCCAGCAGGGCAACATGGAGTCCAACGGTAAGTATGTTGACCGCAACGGCAATGCCGTGGACTACCAGACTGGCCCAATTATCTGGGGCGAGCCGGGCACCAACGGGCAGCACGCGTTCTACCAGCTGATTCACCAGGGGACCAAAATGGTGCCGTGCGATTTCATCGCGCCGGCCATCAGCCATAACCCACTGTCCGATCACCATCCAAAACTGCTGTCTAACTTCTTCGCACAGACCGAAGCGCTGGCGTTCGGGAAATCCCGTGAAGTGGTTGAGCAGGAATACCGTGACCAGGGTAAAGATCCGGCCACGCTGGACCACGTTGTGCCGTTCAAAGTGTTCGAAGGCAACCGCCCAACCAACTCCATCCTGCTGCGCGAAATCACTCCGTTCAGCCTGGGTGCGCTGATTGCACTCTACGAGCACAAAATCTTCACCCAGGGCGCGATCCTGAACATCTTCACCTTCGACCAGTGGGGCGTGGAGTTGGGCAAACAGCTGGCTAACCGCATCCTGCCAGAGCTGGGCGACGACAAACAAATCGCCAGCCACGACAGCTCTACCAACGGCCTGATTAACCGCTATAAAGCATGGCGTGATTAATTAAACCGCATGATTTAAATATGCCAGCCTTGTGCTGGCATATTTTTTATAAGAGTTATCCCCTTGCCGTCATAATTCTCGATATTGTCACCCTGAGGTTAATCCGAAAAGTGGTTTTTCCGCCGCTTTGTCAGATCTTTAATTTAAGATTATATTGAATCAAGTTCTCTCAATATTCTTTATAATTGATTGTTTTTATTTGGTTTAAGTTTATTTAAATATAACTTCAGCTTTGATTTTTACTCTTTTTCTTAAAATTCACTCCTTATTTCCTGCGGGCTAATTCATCACATTGTGTTGTGTATACTCGATCGCGCCTGAAACCTTTTCAGGTAAATCTCCATTCATTCAATGAAGGGAAATTGTAATGAGAAAAACCCTTTATGGCGCTTTAGCCATATTTACGCTGGCAGCCGCCGGCGCGGCGAATGCTGACCCTGTAGCTGTGGGTGATGCGGCCGGCGCGCAGGCGACGTCTGTGTCTGCAGGCAGTTCTGCTGCAACCAGCGCCAGCACTGTTGGGTCAGCGGTCGGTGTGGCATTAGCCGCCACCGGTGGCGGCGACGGTTCTAACACCGGGACCACCACAACCACGACGACCAGCACCACCACCCGTTAACGTTTGGGTGTTTTTAACCATAACCACACTTCGGTGTGGTTATTTTAAACCGGGGAATCACCGTGCAGCGACTCGCAATACTCTTTGTCTGTCTGTTACTCCAGGCGTGCTCAGCGACCACCAGAGGGCTTGGCACCTCGCTTTGGAACAGTATTGCCGGAGGCGGAGGCGTACAGCTTACCGACGATGAAATTGCCGAGATGCGCTACGCGAGCCAATACATGAGCATCAACAACGGCCCGCAGCTGTTTGTGGTACTCGCTTATAACGAAGACGGCCAGCAGAAGTGGGTGACGCAGGACCGGTCGGTCATCGTCACGCAAAACGGCCGCATTGTGAAAACCTCCGGGCTACGGGACAACCTCACGGAAGTCACCAATCTGGCCAGCGACCCGCTGGCGAACGTGAAACAGATTCAGGATGGCGCGAGCTGGACCCGGCAGATGGCCTGGACTGAACACCAGCAGGTTCGCTACGCCACCGCAACGTCCACCTTTGAATTTGACGGTACCGACACGGTGAAACTCGGCAGTAGCGTGACCAAAGTGCGCGTGCTGGAAGAAGAGGTGACTGCGCTCGGGAAAAGCTGGACGAACCGCTATTGGATCGACGATGAAGGCCAAATCCGCAAATCAAAACAGTATCTTGGCCCTGGCTACTGGCCTATTACCACGCTTCTAGTGAAGGCGGCAAAACAATGAAAAAACTCCCCTTTACGTTGATGACTCTGCTTTTCGCCAGTGCCTTTTCCCATGCAGAAAGTACCGTGACGGTTTATGCCCAACCGCAAACGCAGCCGCGGGTGATTACCGATGCCGCACGGCTGGCGGACTTAGTGACTAACCCTGCATTAAGCCGCACCTGGTGGCCGGCGGCGGTGATTAGCACCCGGCAGGCAAGCGCTGCAGAAGAGCAAAAACACCAGCAGCTTCTGGCGCGCCTGGCTGAAGTGGCCGCAGACGAAGGTGGAGACGATGGGGCTGCCATCAACGGGCTGCGTCAGCAGCTCAGCGCCATGCACGTAACCGGGCGGCAGTTTGTCAATCTGGACCCCGATTGGGTTCGCCTTCGCCCACAGGCAAACGTACCGCTTCAGGGGGAGTACAGCCTGTGGACCGGGCCGCAGCCCACAACCATCACCCTGGTGGGATTAGTCAGCTCGCCTGGCGTGAAGCCTTTTACCCCCGGGCGCAGCGTGGATGACTATCTGGACGACGTCAGCCTGTTGAGCGGGGCTGAAAGGAGCTATGCCTGGGTGATTTACCCGGACGGCAAAATCGAAAAAGCGCCGGTCGCGTACTGGAATAAGCGCCATAGAGAACCGTCGCCAGGCAGCGTCATCTTTGTGGGTTTCTCCGACCACCTTTTCAGCTCCACCTTTGATGAGCTGAACCAGCAGATTCTTAATACCCTGACCCATCGGATACCGGATTAATGAAAAAACGTTACCTGTATAGTCTGATTGCGCTGGCGGTGACATCCGCCTGCCGCGCCGAAACGTATCCGGCACCCGTTGGCCCTTCTCAGGCGGATTTTGGCGGCGCGGGTTTGCTGCAAACGCCGACGGCACGTATGGCGCCTGAGGGCGAATTTAATCTCAACTACCGCGACAACGATCAGTACCGCTTTTACTCCGCCTCCATGCAGCTTTTCCCCTGGATGGAGGCCACGCTGCGCTATACCGACGTGCGCACACGTCACTACAGTAGCGTGAAGGCTTTCTCGGGTGACCAGACCTATAAAGACAAAGCGTTTGACGTGAAATTCCGTCTGTGGGAAGAGGGTTACTGGCTGCCTCAGGTCTCCGCCGGTATTCGTGATCTGGGCGGCACCGGGCTGTTTGACGGTGAATATGTGGTGGCGAGCAAAGCCTGGGGGCCGTTCGATTTCAGTCTCGGCATGGGCTGGGGATATTTAGGTACCAGCGGCAACATCAAAAACCCGCTCTGCGAATACAGCGACAAGTACTGCCACCGGGATAACAGTTACCAAATGGCGGGCTCCTTCAACTTTAGCGGCATGTTCCACGGCCCGACATCGCTGTTTGGCGGCGTGGAATACCAGACGCCGTGGCAGCCACTCAGGCTAAAAGTTGAGTATGAAGGCAACAACTACAGCCATGAGTTTGCAGGGAAAATAGACCAGCGCAGCAGCGTTAACGTCGGCGCTATCTACCGGGTGACCGACTGGGCCGACGTGAACATGAGCTACGAGCGCGGCAACACCTTTATGTTTGGCGTGACGCTCCGCACCAACTTCAACGACCTCAAGCCGGGGTACAACGATTCCCGTCGCCCAGAGTATCAGCCACATCCTCAGGACGAAATTCTGCAGCACAACGTGGTGGCTAACCAGCTGACCGACCTGAAATACAATGCTGGACTGATCAACCCGAATATTCAGGTCAAAGGTGACACGCTTTACGTCACGGGCGAGCAGGTGAAATACCGAAATTCCCGCGAAGGTATTGAACGTGCCAACCGCATCGTGATGAATGATCTGCCGGATAATATTCGCACCATCCGCATTACCGAAAGCCGGATTAATATGCCGCAGGTCACCACGGAAACGGACGTCGCCAGCTTGCGTCGACATCTCGAGGGTGAACCGCTGGGGCAAGAAACGACGCTGGTACAAAAACGCGTTGAGCCCGTGGTGCCAGAAAGCACCGAGCAGGGATATTACATCGAGAAGTCGCGCTTCAACTACTCGCTCGATCCGATTCTTAACCAGTCCATCGGTGGCCCGGAAAGCTTCTACATGTACCAGGTCGGGGTGATGGGGAACGTGGATTACTGGCTGACGGACCACCTGTTAACCAGCGGCAGCCTGTTTGCTAACGTCGCCAATAACTACGACAAATTTAACTACACCAACCCGCCAACGGATTCCACGCTGCCGCGCGTGCGTACCCACGTTCGCGAATATGTAGAAAACGATATTTACATCAACAACCTGCAGGCTAACTACTTCCAGTACTTCGGGCATGGGATCTACGGCCAGGTTTACGCGGGCTACCTGGAAACCATGTATGGCGGCGCGGGGGCGGAGCTGCTTTACCGCCCGGTGGACAGCAACTGGGCGATCGGCGTCAACGGCAACTACGTCAAACAGCGTGACTGGCGCAGTTCGCAGGACATGATGAAATTTACCGACTACAGCGCGAAGACCGGGCATATCACCGGCTACTGGACGCCACCGTTTGCTCAGGATGTGCTGGTTAAGCTCAGCATCGGCCAGTATCTGGCGCAGGATAAAGGCGGCACGCTGGAGATCTCCAAACACTTTGACAGCGGGATCGTGGTAGGCACCTACGCCACCATCACCAATGTGTCGAAGAAAGAGTACGGCGAAGGGGACTTCACCAAAGGTTTCTACATCAATGTGCCGCTGGATATCTTCTCGGCTTACCCGACCCGCAGCCGGGCACAGGTAACCTGGACACCGCTGACGCGTGACGGCGGGCAGATGCTGGGCCGTAAGTTTGACCTGTACGGGGTGACCAGCGACCGCAGCGAAAATTTCCGTTAGTGAAAGTAAGTAAATAAACTAGATCAAGATCACATTCTGGACGTATAACAGCCTCTCAAGACCACAATAATAATGAGGGGCCGTTATGCCTGCGACACCGCGTTTTGCCTGGATTTCTACCGTCATGCAGACGGTGCTCAATCTGGGTTTATTAGCCCTGGGGGTGATCCTGATTATCTTCCTGGGCAAAGAGACCGTTCATCTCGCCACCGTGCTGTTCACGCCGGGGGATGACGCCAGCTCGTACCTGTTTATCGAAGGGCTGGTGGTCTATTTCCTCTATTTCGAATTTATCGCGCTGATTGTGAAGTACTTTCAGTCGGGCTATCACTTCCCGCTGCGCTACTTCGTGTACATCGGTATCACCGCGATTGTGCGCCTGATTATCATCGATCATAAATCGCCGCTGGACGTGCTGATCTACTCGGCAGCGATTCTGGTGCTGGTGATTACGCTTTGGCTGTGTAATAGCCAACGCCTGAAGCGGGAATAAAAAAGGGCGGCCCTGGGGCCGCCTGAATAAAGTGCTAAGGTCAAAGTGAGGGTTGCAGTGGTATGGCATAAAGATGAAGCAAATGACTTTCAGGGATAAACGTTAACCTTTCACCCCGCCAGCGGTCAGGCCGCTCACCAGCCAGCGCTGGGCCAGCAGGAACACAACGGTAATCGGTATCGCGGAGAGCACCGCCGCCGCGGCAAAATCACCCCACAGGTAGTTCTGCGGGTTAAGGTATTGCTGCATCCCCACGGCCAGCGTGTAGCTGTCCACGTCGCGCAGCAACAGCGAAGCCACAGGCACCTCGGTAATCGCGGCAATAAACGACAGAATAAAGACCACCGCCAGAATGGGCACCGACAGCGGCAGCAGCACCAGACGGAATGCCTGCCACGGCGTCGCGCCATCCAGCGCAGCGGCCTCTTCCAGCGAGCCATCAATCGTTTCGAAGTAGCCCTTAATCGTCCAGACGTGCAGCGCAATCCCGCCTAAATAAGCAAAGATCACCCCGCCGTGGGTGTTCAGGCCGATAAACGGAATGTACTGGCCCAGGCGATCAAACAAGGCATATAGCGCCACCAGGGAAAGCACCGCCGGGAACATCTGGAAAATCAGCATCCCTTTCAGCAGAGTGGCTTTGCCGGGGAAACGCATACGGGCAAAAGCGTAGGCGCAGGTGGTGGAAAGGGCGACGATACCTATCGCCGTGATCCCGGCAATTTTTATCGAGTTCCACAGCCAGAGCAGCACCGGGAACGGCGGTGGCGTGACGCGACCATCCGCGTGCTCAACGCTAAAGCCCAGCGCCAGCTTCCAGTGTTCCCAGGAAACCTGGTCCGGGATCAGGCTCCCGGTGGCAAAGTTACCCGGACGCAGCGAGATGGCGATGACCATCAGCAGCGGGAACATGATTGCCGCGATAAACAGCAGCAGCAGAAAGTGCGTGAGGAACAGACGCAGCTTTTGAGATTTGGGTTGTACCATGGCCATCGTCGTCTCCTTAATCGAACTTCATGCGGGTGGCTTTCAGGTTCACAATCGCAAGGGCGCCCACCAGCAGGAAGATAAGCGTTGCGATAGCCGCCGCCAGACCGAAGTCCTGGCCGCCGCCGCCTTCAAAGGCGATGCGATAGGTGTAGCTCACCAGCAGGTCGGTATAACCCGCTGGCGTGGTCGTCCCGAGCCTGTCCGGGCCGCCGTTGGTCAGCAACTGAATCAGAACGAAGTTGTTAAAGTTAAAGGCGAAGCTGGCAATCATTAGCGGCGTGAGCGGCTTAATCAGCAGCGGCAGCGTGATTTTAAAGAAGTTCTGGAACGGACCCGCTCCGTCCATCGCTGATGCTTCGTAAAGGTCGTCAGGAATGGCTTTCAGCAGCCCCATGCACAGGATCATCATGTAGGGATAGCCCAGCCAGGTATTGACGATGATGATCATCGAGCGAGCGGTGGTTGGGTCGCTGAACCAGGCGGGCTTAATGCCGAACAGTGCGCTCAGCATCATATTGATTTCGCCGAAGCTTTGGTTGAATAAGCCTTTGAAAATCAAAATGGAAATAAACGAAGGCACGGCATAGGGCAGGATCAGCAGCAGGCGATACACCGCTTTACCCTTCAACGATTCCCACTGCACCACGCAGGCCAGCACCATCCCCACCGCGACGGTAAGAATCACCGTCAGCACGGAGAAAATCACCGTCCAGACGAAAATAGCCAGGAAGGGCTTTTGGATCCCGTCATCGTGGAAAACGCGCAGGAAATTTTTCCAGCCGATGGTGACGGTATAGCCCGGGCTTAGCTGTTCTCCAGCCCAGCTGCCGTCGGCGTTTACCGACTCGTAATAACCGATATGGTCGTTCGGGGCGTATTTTACATTGGTCTGGTTATTGGTCAGCTCGCCGTTTTCCGCCAGCGTGTAGAGCGGGCGAGTGCCAGAGAACTGGCGCAGGGAGCTCATCACCACCTTGCTTTCATCCGGCAGCACGGCGGTTATCTGGCTCAGAGCCTGGCGGTTTTGGGTGATGACGCGCAGGTTGCCGCGCTCGCCTTCCGGCAGCGTATCAGCCTCTTTCAGCTGAATTTTTTGCGCGCCGCCAAAGGTAAATTTGTCCGAGATATAATTTTTCCCGCTTTCCCCGTCGGTGAGCGCTAACGTCCATTCATTGCCGTTTGGATAAAGGCTAAAGTTGAAGGTTTTGCCCGCCTGGTACTGGCGGTCCATCAGCACCTGCTGCGCGCGTTCAAATGTCAGTTGGTTGGTGCTGCTGTAGTTGGTAAAGGCGATAGCGATGGTACAGATCAGCGGGAAGAGGACAAACAGCCCCATACCTGCCATGCCGGGATAGACGTAGCGCCAGGCGTAGGCCTTGCGGTTAGCAAAAATATAGAGGCCAAGTGAGCTTAAAATCAGCGTCATGATGGCGAACAGGTACTCCCCCTGGGCGTACATTAAAACCACAAGATAGCCAACCAGCAGGCCCAATGCCCCGATGACTGACCATTTCAGTCCCTCGCTTTGCCACCAGCGGCTCTTTTTAACTGCATCCATGGGGTGTTCCTCTACAGCGTGTTATTTCCCCTCACCCTAACCCTCTCCCCAAGGGGGAGAGGGGACAGAAAGGGCCAGTTTTCTCACTCCGGCAGGAGAGCAGGACTCAATCCGAACTCCCTCTCCCTTGTGGGAGGGGGCCGGGTTCTATCCGAATTCCCTCTCCCTTGTGGGAGGGGGCCGGGTTCAATCCGAATTCCCTCTCCCTTGTGGGAGGGGGCCGGGTTCAATCCGAATTCCCTCTCCCTTGTGGGAGGGGGCCGGGTTCAATCCGAATTCGCCCTATCCCTTGTGGGCAGAGGGCCGGACTCAATCTGAATTCCCCCTCTCCCCTATGGGGAGAGGGCCGGGGTGAGGGGCAAGGTTTACTTAGTGATACGTCCCTGAGCATCCTTCAGCGCAGCATCAACGGTCTGACGGCCGCTAACGGCGTTGATGACCGCCGTGCGCACGGCATACCAGAAAGCAGACATCTGAGGAATATTCGGCATAATCTCGCCCTTCTGGGCGTTATTCATGGTGGCGGCAATACGCGGATCCTTCGCCAGTTGTTCCTGGAACGATTTCAGCGCCACGGCACCGAGCGGTTTGTCCTTGTTCACATCCGCCAGACCCTGATCGGTCAACAGGTAGTTCTCAAGGAACTCTTTCGCCAGTTCTTTATTTGGGCTGGCGGCGTTAATACCGGCACTCAGCACACCTACGAATGGTTTAGACGGCTTGCCTTTAAAGGTCGGCAGCAGCGTCACGCCGTAGTTGATTTTGCTCTTGTCGATATTTGACCAGGCCCACGGCCCGTTAATCGTCATCGCCGTTTCGCCCTTGTTGAATGCGGCTTCAGCGATGGAATAGTCGGTGTCGGCATTCATCTGCTTGTTCTTGATCATATCAACCAGGAAGCCGAGACCCGCTTTTGCCCCTGCGCTGTCCACGCCCACGTCTTTCACATCATATTTGCCGTTTTCGAACTTGAAGGCATACCCGCCATCTGCCGCAATCAGCGGCCAGGTGAAGTACGGTTCCTGCAGGTTGAACATCAGCGCGCTCTTGCCTTTCGCTTTCAGTTCTTTATCCAGGGCGGGGATCTCCTCCCAGGTTTTCGGCGGGTTTGGGACCAGGTCTTTGTTATAAATCAGCGACAGCGCTTCTACCGCAATTGGGTAAGCGATGAACTTGCCGTTGTAGCGAACGGCATCCCAGGTGAACGGATAGAGCTTGTCCTGGAAAGCTTTATCTGGGGTGATTTCGGCTAACAGGCCGGATTGCGCATAGCCGCCAAAGCGGTCATGAGCCCAGAAGATAATGTCCGGGCCATCGCCGGTTGCCGCCACCTGTGGGAATTTTTCTTCAAGTTTATCAGGATGTTCAATGGTGACTTTAATACCGGTATCTTTCTCAAACTTCTTACCGACTTCGGCCAGGCCGTTGTAGCCCTTATCGCCGTTAATCCAGATGACCAGTTTGCCTTCTTCGATTTTTGCCAGTGCAGAGGCGGAAAGCATCATCGTCGTCAGGGCTGACAGAGCGAGGATACGGGCGCCGGTTTTAATTTTCATGTTCCCATCCTTTGAGTGGTGGTGTGCGCTTTATAGGGTAGTGCAGATTAACGTTGTTAAGTCTGCGGAGATGACAAGCGCTTCTCATCCTCCTTTGCTCTACGCCCCTGAGTGGTTATCTGTGATCTGCTTTGCATAACTGGCCGTTATGTGTCCTGGCGCACATAAAAACGCACTGAAAATTGAAGCCGCGATCACGAAAATCCCTTGTGCCACCTGCAACCGGTTGCAGATGCCCCTGCCTCATCCTCCCGCCTCCTCCCCCATAAAAAAGCGTTAGGGTGGAGGATTTACCAAATGTCGCTTTCCCTCATAGTCGGACACATCTTGAAGCACCTGTCCGACGGCAGGCGGCAGTAATGAGGGAGTGGTAATGGCGAGCGTGCAGCTACGGAACGTAACAAAAGCCTGGGGTGACGTGGTGGTGTCGAAAGACATCAATCTCGACATCAATGAAGGAGAATTCGTGGTTTTTGTCGGGCCATCAGGCTGCGGTAAATCAACGCTGCTGAGAATGATCGCGGGGCTTGAAACTATCACCAGCGGTGAACTGCTGATTGGTGAAAAGCGCATGAACGATATCCCTCCCGCTGAGCGTGGCGTGGGGATGGTGTTTCAGTCTTACGCCCTCTATCCCCACCTGTCTGTCGCGGAAAACATGTCCTTCGGCCTGAAGCTTGCCGGGGCAAAAAAAGACGATATCAACCAGCGCGTGAATCAGGTTTCTGAAACCCTGCAGCTCGCGCATCTGCTGGACCGCCGCCCGAAGGCGCTGTCCGGTGGGCAACGCCAGCGTGTGGCGATTGGTCGAACGCTGGTCGCGGAGCCTCGAGTCTTCCTGCTGGATGAGCCGCTTTCAAATCTTGATGCGGCGCTGCGCGTGCAGATGCGTATCGAGATATCCCGTCTGCACAAGCGTCTGGGCCGCACGATGATTTACGTCACCCATGACCAGATTGAGGCGATGACCCTGGCCGACAAAATCGTCGTGCTGGATGCTGGCCGCGTCGCGCAGGTTGGGAAGCCGCTCGAGCTGTATCACTACCCGGCTGACCGCTTTGTCGCGGGCTTCATCGGGTCGCCAAAAATGAACTTCCTGCCGGTAAAAGTGACCGCGACGGCCATTGACCAGGTGCAGGTGGAATTGCCTAACCGTCAGCATGTCTGGCTGCCGGTGGAAAGCCGCAATGTTCAGGTGGGGGCCAATATGTCACTTGGCATTCGCCCGGAACACCTGCTGCCGAGCGACATTGCTGACGTCACCCTTGAAGGGGAAGTGCAGGTCGTTGAGCAGTTGGGACATGAGACTCAGATTCACATCCAAATCCCCGCCATTCGTCAAAACCTGGTTTACCGCCAGAACGACGTGGTGTTGGTAAAAGAGGGTGCCACATTCGCTATTGGCCTGCCGCCAGAGCGCTGCCATCTGTTCCGAGAAGATGGCACCGCATGTCGTCGGTTGCATCAAGAGCCCGGCGTTTAAGCATTCCCATAAAAAATAAAAGCAATGATCTCAGGAGATAGAATGATGATTACTCTGCGCAAACTCCCACTGGCGGTCGCCGTCATTGCAGGCATCGTGTCTGCACAGGCTGGCGCCGTTGATTTCAAGGGCTACGCACGTTCTGGTATTGGCTGGACAGGCAGCGGCGGTCAGCAGCAGTGTTTTAAAGCGACAGGTGCTGGCTCTAAATACCGTCTGGGTAACGAATGTGAAACTTATGCTGAAATTGAGTTAGGTCAGCAAGTTTGGCAGGAAGGTGAGAAGAGCTTCTACGTTGACACCATGATTGGTTACGCCACTAACCAACTGAACGATGACGAGGACACCAACGGTGGCCCACGTGTGCGTCAGATGAACGTGGTAGGTAAAAACCTGATTGATGCGCTGCCAGGCGCGAATATTTGGGCAGGTAAGCGTTATTACAAACGCCATGACGTGCACATGATCGACTTCTACTACTGGGACGTTTCTGGCCCAGGTGCTGGCCTGGAAGACATTAACCTGGGCTTCGGTAAACTCTCCCTGGCCGCAACCCGTAACGGTGAAGCCGGTGGTTCAGAGGCCTTCATCAACGGTACGACCAAAAAACAAGATCTGGCGAACGATATCTTTGATATTCGTTTAGGGCAGATGGAAGTGAACCCTGGCGGTTCTCTGGAAGTGGGCTTTGATTACGGCCGCGCCAATACCAGCAAGCACTATGATTTTGGCGTGCAGGATGCGACCAAAAATGGTTGGTTGGGTACCGTGGAACATACTCAGACCTTCCTCGGCACCAGCCTGAACAAATTTGTGGTGCAGTACGGCACCAACGCGATGGCACAAACCAACGGTACCGGGCGCCCGAATACCTTCCAAAACAACGACGGCAAAATGCTGCGCGTGATTGACCACGGTGCTATCGACTTCAACGATACCTGGGGCCTGATGTACGTGGGTATGTACCAGGATATCAACCGCGATGATAAAAACGGTACCCAGTGGTGGACCGTGGGCGTTCGTCCTATGTACAAATGGACGCCAATCATGAGCACCCTGCTGGAAGTCGGCTATGACAACGTGAAGTCTCAGCTGACCGACAAGAGCAACAACCAGTATAAAATTACCCTGGCACAGCAGTGGCAGGCGGGTAACAGCATCTGGTCTCGCCCGGCTATCCGCGTCTTCGCAACCTACGCTAAGTGGGATGAGAAGTGGGGTTATTCTTCCAGCGATGCCTCCGATTCTAACTACGTAGCGGGCACACCATCCGGCATTGCTTTCGCCGATACCAGCGCTCGTACTTTCAGCCGCGGCAACGACAGCGAAGTCACCTTCGGTGCTCAGATGGAAGTCTGGTGGTAAGTTAATCCCCCGCGCGGGTGCTTAGCGCCCGCCGGTTTCACATGCCTGACCCGTCTCTTTTTTGCCTGAAGGAGACGGGTTCGCTTCGAGGATAAAACAATGAAAAAACATCTTCTCGCGCTTTGCCTGCTTCCCGTACTGGGCTTATCGTCTGTGCCGGCTTCCTTTGCCGCCAACACGGCAATTAACCCACAAAATGTCTCAACCGCACCGTCTATTCCAGCGGACAAACTACAAAGCTTACCGTGGATTCCGTTGATGCCGCCTGTTAGCCAGGACGTTGTGCTGACCGCTTCTTCGGCCAGCCTTAACGTCGGGGAACTCACCGGGAGTGTTGCGGCGTTCGTGCTGCCAGCCGATCAGGGCTCACTGGAAATCACGCTGACCAGCCTGGTAAAAGACCTGAGCGTTTATGCGCCAAATGTCCTTATTCTCGACGGGCAGATGCAGCCATCTGCTTTCTTCCCGAGCAGTTACTTCCAGTACCAGAAACCGGGCATGACCTCCGGTAACCGTCTGGAAAACGTCATGAAGCTGACCCCGATGATGGGGCAGAAACAGATCTACATGCTGGTGTACACCACGAAACACGATCTGACGGAAACGACCCGCATGATCAACCCGGCGAAGCTTTATGCTGAAGGGGCAAGCAACGCTATTCCTGATGTGGCCGATCCGATCGCTAGCCACAGTGGGCAAGGTAACCTGACGGTTAAGCTGAAAACCGAACAAAACAGCGGCAACATCATGATCGGTAAGATCTTTGGTGGGTCCGATGCCAAACCTGTTGTGGTCGGTAATGTAGCGCCGCCGACGGCCTACTCTGCACCAGCTGCCGCACCGGCACCAGCACCAGTGGCTGCGCCAGCTCCGGCACCTGCCGCGAAGAGCGAACCTATGCTCAATGATACGGAAAGCTATTTTAACCGCGCCATTAAACAGGCGGTGGATAAAGGCGACATCGATAAAGCCCTGAAACTGCTGAATGAAGCCGAGCGTCTGGGTTCCACCTCCGCCCGTAAAACTTTTATCAGCAGTGTAAAAGGCAAGGGGTAACCATTTCCCCACGTTGCTGATGCTTGAAGTATTGGTGCGCTCAGGCGCACCTTTTTTTTCCGTAGCCCAAAAGCTTTAAGTTGCTGTTGCTCAATTGTTGCGGTATTTGCCGAGTGTGTTGCCATTGTCTGCCCGCACAGAGATGTTCTGCGTTACAATGCCATCAGGTTATGTATCGGAGAGCATCCCCATGTCCGACGCGCTGTCGCCGTTGCGCGCCCTGAATTTCTACACGGAGGTCCCGCAAGGACTTAGCTCCGCTTATCTCGACTGGCTGTTGCTGGAAGATTCGATGACGAAACGCTTCGAACAGCACTGCCAAAAAGTCACCGTCCGCATCGTGCGCGAAGGTTTTGTCCCTGCTGGCAATGATTTACCCGAAGCCGATTTATTACCTGCCTCTGAGCGTTACTGGCTGCGGGAAATCATCCTCTGCGGAGATGACGAACCCTGGCTGCTGGGCCGCACAGTGGTGCCTGAAAGCACGCTTGATGGCCCTGAACTGGCGCTGCAAAAGCTTGGCGATACGCCGCTCGGGCGCTACCTTTTCAGTTCATCAACCCTGACGCGTGACTACATTGAGGTTGGCCGCAGCGCCGAACTGTGGGGACGCCGTTCCCGACTGAGACTTTCCGGTAAGCCTTTGTTGCTGACCGAACTGTTCCTGCCGGCGTCTCCGCTGTATGAAGAGGAAAAATAATGGAGTGGAGTCTTAAGCAGGGAAAACTGCTGGCTTATCACCGGTTGATGCGTACCGATAAGCCCATTGGCGCTTTGTTGCTGCTGTGGCCCACGCTGTGGGCGTTGTGGGTGGCAACGCCGGGCTTACCTTCACTGCTGAATCTGGTTGTTTTTATCGCCGGCGTCTGGCTGATGCGCGCCGCGGGCTGCGTGGTGAACGATTATGCCGACCGCAAATTTGACGGACACGTAAAGCGTACCGCGCAGCGCCCTTTGCCTAGCGGTGCAGTTACTGAGAAAGAAGCGAAGATCCTGTTTGCGGTGCTGGTGGGCCTGGCTTTCCTGCTGGTGCTGACGCTCAATACCATGACGATATTGCTGTCCGTGGCCGGGCTGGCGCTGGCGTGGGTGTATCCGTTTATGAAGCGCTACACCCATCTGCCTCAGGTGGTACTGGGTGCGGCTTTTGGCTGGTCCATTCCGATGGCATTTGCCGCCGCCAGCGAATCGGTGCCGTTAAGCTGCTGGCTGATGTTCCTCGCCAATATTTGCTGGACCGTGGCGTACGACACGCAGTATGCGATGGTCGACCGCGACGACGACCTGAAGATCGGCATTAAGTCGACTGCGATTCTCTTTGGCCGCAACGATAAGCTGATTATCGGCCTGCTGCAAATCGCCACTATGCTGTTGATGGGCGTTGTGGGCTGGCTAAACGGGCTGGGTGGTACGTTCTACTGGTCAATTTTGCTGGCGGGCGGGCTGTTTGTGCATCAGCAGAAGTTGATCACTAAACGCGAGCGTGAAGGCTGCTTTAAAGCGTTTATGAACAATAACTATGTCGGACTGGTGCTGTTCCTGGGCCTGGCACTGAGTTACCTGCATTTCTGAGTCAGTCTTCAGGCAATAAAAAAGGCGGGTTAATCACCCGCCTTTTTCGTTTCCGCAGAATTAAGAAACCGCGTCCTGGGACGCTGAGCTCTCAATCGTCAGGCGTACATCCGAGGTCACAAGATCGGCCAGCATCTGGTAAACCTTGATGGTTTCGCTTGCGTCCGCATCACCGGTATCGCTGATATAGCCTTCATCGCGCAGGGTAAGCACCAGCGAGGTAAAGACTGCTTTATCAAAGAACTCCGGCGCATTAATGCCGTGCAGAACGGACAGGCGCTGTGCCACCGTGCGGCTTTCGCGCTCCAGCGTCCCGCGGTTGATCGACGGGTTGGCGCTCAACTGCCAGAAAGTGATGGCATAACGCTGGACTGTCTCGCGCACGCCCGCCGCCAGAAGCTGCAGAATGCGTGAACGGTTAGGGTTGATCTGCACTTCGTCACCGACCACCATCACCAGGCCCTGACGTTCCATCTCGGCGATCAGCGCATCAATTTCTCTGCCCAGTTCGCTCTTTTCCCAACGCAGGAATAGCTCGGCTTTCAGCATCGGGTAAACGACTTCTATCTGACGCAGCAGCTCTGCGCGTGAGATGTGGCGATGCTGAGTGATGATAGACGCCATTAGCGACGGCAACACCAGCATGTGCATGATGTTGTTACGGTAATAGGTCATCAACACGGCCTGCTCGCGCGGCAGAATGATGATGTCACCGATGGTGTCTTTCTCCACCTCGAACTTGTTCATCTGCAGTGCGTGGTCGATCAGCGCATTGGCGGAAACCGTTGGTGCGGTGGCATCCGGGGAATATGGCACGTTACGCAGCAGGTTGAGGTAGCAGTCGAGCTGTTCGGTGAGCTGTTCACGGGTCAGCGAGCGCTGGCGTGAAGCAAGCAACGCGGTACAGCACAGGTTCATGGCGTTAGCGGCCCCTGCGTTGTTGATGCGCACCATCAGATCGGCGGCGATATCGTTCACCGTTGGCGTCAGCCAGGCCGGGCGAATTGCTTCTATCGGATCGATAGAGTCCTTCCATTCCGGCACATGCTGGTTCAGGTAGGTCATCAGCGGCAGCGGTTCACCGAAGTTAACGTAACCCTGGCCGAGGTTGCGCAGCTTACTCAGGCCGCGCACCATCTGCATGAAGCTCTCTTTTTCTTTGGTCGCACCGCGCAGCTCTTTCGCGTAGGTTCCCACTTCCATGACATGCTCGTAGCCGATGTAGATCGGCACCAGAGTAATCGGGCGGGTGCCGCCGCGCAGCATTGCCTGAATGGTCATCGACAGCGTGCCGGTCTTAGGATCCAGCAAGCGGCCGGTACGGGAGCGACCACCCTCGACAAAGTACTCAACGGAATAGCCGCGGCTGAACAGCTCGCCCAGGTATTCGCGGAATACCGTGGAGTAGAGCTTGTTGCCCTTGAAGGTACGACGAATAAAGAACGCGCCCAGGCGGCGGAAAATCGGGCCGGCTGGCCAGAAGTTCAGGTTGATCCCGGCGGCAATGTGCGGCGGAACCAGCCCCTGGTGATAAAGCACGTAGGAAAGCAGCAGATAATCCATGTGGCTGCGGTGGCAGGGCACATAGACGATTTCGTGGCCGTCGTGGGCAAGCTGGCGCACGCGCTCGGCGTTATGCACGTTAATGCCCTGATAGAGGCGGTTCCAGGTTAAGCCTAAAACGCGGTCAGTCAGACGCACGGCTTCGTAGGAGAAGTTCGCGGCAATCTCTTCCATCAATGCGACGGCGTTTTGCTGTGCTTTTTCGTGGGAGATCTTCTTGCTGCGGGCTTCATCTTCTACCGCGCGGGCAATCGCTTTTGACGCCAGCAGCTTGTTGAAGAGATCCTGGCGAACCGGCAGGCGCGGGCCAACGGCGGCCAGACGCTGGCGGGCAAAGTGAGTGCGCGCCACGCGAGCCAGTTTTTGGGCGATAATCTTGTCCGTGCCGTGTTCGGTTGCCATACGGCGAAGCGAAACGGGCGGTGAGAAACGCACGAAGCTATCGCGACCCAGCCAGGAAACCGCAAAGAATTTCTGGACGCCGTTCAGCGTACGTAAAGGAGGATTGATTTCCCCTTTTTCACGCCCTGGCGAGCGGCCGAACATCACGGAAACCGGCACCATCTGCACATCGAGATCGGGATTGCTGCGGTGCAGATCCAGATAATCGTGGAACAGTTTTACCGACTCTTCTTTTGGCGTGTAATAGGTGAAGACGCGCGGCCCGCCGTGGATAAACACGTAGCGCGGCAGCAGTACGCCGTCAATTTCCAGAGGTTCCAGCGGGTCGGGCAGATCGTGATCCAGACATTGGGCACGCAGCGTCAGTAAGTCTGCCTTAGAATTGTAGGGCAGGACGTACATGATGGGGCGTGAAGGGTCCAGACCGAGTTCGGTTTGTGGATCCGCCGGAATAGACTTGCTCTTTACCAGAACGCTTAATGGTAAATTCAGTAATTTGTAGTAAATTCTTGGCCAGCCTGACATAAATGATGTAAAGCCTCAGGTTAATAATGCAAATGCGCCGCAAGGATATCAGAAACTCTGGGGAATTTCTGTGGCGCTGCGATTTAGACTCAATGAGCATTGACGCTCAATCTTTAAAAAGGTTTCCTTGAATGGCGAATAATACCACCGGCATCACCCGCATTATTAAGGCTGCAGGCTACTCGTGGAAGGGGCTCCGTGCGGCCTGGATCAACGAAGCTGCCTTTCGTCAGGAGGGCGTGGCTGCGGTTATCGCTATCGCCATCGCTTGCTGGCTGGATGTGGACCCCATCACGCGTATTTTACTGATTGGCTCGGTGGTTTTGGTGATGATTGTCGAAATCCTCAACAGCGCCATTGAAGCACTGGTTGACCGTGTTGGCACCGAGTACCACGAGCTTTCAGGGCGAGCCAAAGATATGGGTTCAGCCGCCGTATTGATAGCGATTATCCTTGCGGTTGCGACCTGGGCCACCTTGCTTTGGTCACATTTGCGATAGCCCTTCCAGAATAGTTTAAGTCGCTGGTTTTTTGCTTAATTTGTGGTTTCAAAATCGCCCGGGGCTGTATATACTCACAGCATGACTGTATAAACACCCAGGGGGCGGAATGAAAGCACTAACTACCAGGCAGCAAGAGGTGTTTGATCTCATTCGGGATCATATCAACCAGACCGGCATGCCACCTACGCGCGCCGAAATTGCACAACGTCTGGGGTTCCGTTCTCCAAACGCCGCGGAAGAGCATCTAAAAGCGCTGGCACGTAAAGGTGCCATTGAGATTGTTTCTGGCGCATCACGCGGCATTCGTCTGCTGGTTGAAGAAGAAAATGGCCTGCCGCTGGTGGGCCGCGTTGCAGCCGGTGAGCCGCTGTTGGCGCAGCAGCACATCGAAGGCCACTACCAGGTTGACCCTTCTCTGTTCAAACCGAATGCCGATTTCCTGCTGCGCGTCAGCGGCATGTCGATGAAAGATATCGGCATCATGGACGGTGATTTATTAGCGGTACACAAAACTCAGGACGTACGTAATGGCCAGGTCGTTGTCGCGCGTATCGACGATGAAGTGACCGTAAAACGCCTGAAAAAGCAGGGCAACACCGTGCACCTGCTGCCGGAAAACAGCGAATTCCAGCCTATTGTGGTCGATCTTCGCGAGCAGAGTTTTAGCATTGAAGGCCTGGCCGTCGGGGTTATCCGCAACGGTGAATGGCTGTAACACCTCTTCCGGTGGTGCGGTAACGCTACCGTGCCACCTGCTTTAAACACCTCTCTATTTTCCCCTGGATCATTTCCATGCGATTCTTTTCGTCAACGGATGGTGCGCTGTGGCGGCTTGCGCTGCCGATGATTTTTTCCAACATTACCGTGCCGTTACTGGGCCTGGTCGATACCGCGGTCATTGGCCATCTTGATAGCCCAACCTATCTCGGCGGGGTCGCTATCGGTGCCACGGCGACCAGTTTCCTCTTTATGCTGCTGCTTTTTCTGCGCATGAGCACCACCGGGTTAACGGCACAGGCGTTTGGCGCGAACGATCCGCAGCGGCTGGCGCGCGCGCTGGTTCAGCCCCTGATGCTGGCGCTGATAGCCGGGCTGGCTATCGTGGTCCTGCGTTATCCACTGATCAACCTTGCGCTGCACGTTGTTGGCGGCAATGACGAGGTGCTGTATCAGGCAAGGCGCTTCCTCGAAATCCGCTGGCTGAGCGCTCCCGCATCTCTGGCTAACCTCGTGCTGTTAGGCTGGCTGCTGGGCGTTCAGTATGCGCGAGCGCCGGTCATTCTGTTGGTCGTCGGCAACCTGATTAATATCGTGCTCGATCTCTGGCTGGTGATGGGGCTGCACATGAACGTGCAGGGGGCGGCGCTGGCCACGGCGGTGTCTGAATATGCCACGTTTATCATCGGCCTGGTGATGGTGAGCAAAGTGATGAAGCTGCGGGGCATCAGTTGGGCTCGTCTTAAAACGGCCTGGCAGGGTGATTTGCGTAAGCTGCTGGCGCTTAATCGCGACATCATGCTGCGTTCGCTGCTGCTGCAAATCTGCTTTGCTTCCATCACCATTTTTGGTGCGCGTCTCGGTAGCGAAATTGTCGCCGTTAACGCCGTACTGATGACGCTGCTGACCTTCACCGCCTATGCGCTCGATGGCTTTGCTTACGCCGTGGAGGCCCATTCAGGGCAGGCTTACGGGGCGCGTAACCGTGGGCAGTTGCTCGAGGTTTGGGGGGCTGCGTGCAGGCAGGCGGGGCTGGTTGCGATAGCGTTTGCCGCTATTTATGCCTTTGCCGGGGAGCAAATTGTCGCCCTGCTTACCTCCCTGCCGGAGCTTCGTGTTCTGGCAAATCATTACCTTGCCTGGCAGGTGATTTTGCCGGTAGTGGGCGTTTGGTGCTACCTGCTGGACGGTATGTTCATTGGTGCGACACGGGGTGCCGAAATGCGAAATAGTATGGCGGTTGCGGCATTGGGTTTTGGCGTGACGATGCTTACGCTGCCTTTGTGGGGCAACCACGCCCTGTGGCTGTCGCTGGCAGTGTTTTTAGCCTTGCGCGGCCTGTCGCTTGGCGTCATCTGGCGACGCCACTGGCGCAATAACACCTGGTTCGCTGCATCGGGCAGCCATTGATCGCGCTGCCTGACGCTCGTTAACTCATCTTCTATCGTGCTGATTTCTCGTTTTTAAGGCGAGGAATCAGCATGTCATCGCTTTTAATAATGGTTAAAGATTCTGAGTTTTAAATTTAACTCAGAATCCTTGTCTACAATTACCTTTACATCCAGCAGACAGTGGGTGTGTTCCAGAAAGTCAGCATCCTGCAGCCCGGATGCACAAACCTAAACCGAACGATGAGGAGATGACGATGAATAAGGACGAAATCGGCGGTAACTGGAAGCAGTTCAAAGGTACGATCAAAGAGAAATGGGGTAAGCTGACCGATGACGATATGACCGTCATCGAAGGGAAGCGTGACCAGCTGGTGGGTAAAATCCAGGAACGCTACGGCTACGCCAAAGACCAGGCAGAGAAAGAAGTGAAGGACTGGGAGTCCGGGAGCAAATACCGCTGGTAACCTGGCGGCCCCTCAAATGTGCTACTCAGTAAGACCAATCCTGCCCGGGTACAAGGACGTACCACTCCCTCTTAACGCTTTTTCTTTGGCTGCACTGAATGATCGTGATTGCAGGCGTCGTGGTGGCTACAGGCTTCCACTTCCGAGCAATCCGCACACAATCCGTGAGCTTCAATCACATTATGGCGCAGGGTAAATCCCATTTTGGATGCCAGTTTCTGCATAATATCTTCCACACCCTGAGCCGCTTGCTCTTTTACCGCTCCGCATCTGTCGCAGATAAACATGGCGGAAGAGTGGGTTGGGTGATCGATAAAATTACACAGTACGTAACTGTTGTTGGATTCCACACGGTGAACAAAACCTTGCTCTAGCAGAAAATCCAGCGCGCGATAAACCGTTGGAGGCTTAGCCTGTGGCTCGCTAACGCGCAGGAGATCCAGCAGGTCGTAGGCGCTGATGGCGCCGGTTTGCTCGGCCATAAGGCGCAAAACCTCGAGACGCTGCGGCGTCAGGCGTACATTGCGTTGCAGGCAGAGCTTTTCAGCCTGAGCTAACACGTTTTGCGAAGTTGTGGTATCCATCAGCCTCTCCCGGTCATTGACGCAATACTTTACCATAATGCGGATAAAACGCCGAATCCTGGTACATACTGACCCTATCTACCCAGGAGGAAGTGATGCAAAAACCTGATTGTATTCGTCACTGGCGCGAGCTTGAAGGCGAGGATGACGCAACGTATCCTGACAGCACGGAGCTGTTCTCCATTGGTGCTCCTTTGGCCCGTAATTTCGGTTTAACCCGCCTTGGTATTCACCATGAGCGTATCCCCCCTGGCCGCAGAACCTCTTATCCCCACGCGGAAAGCAGCGAAGAAGAGTTTGCTTATGTGCTCGAGGGGCACCCGGAAGTGTGGATCAATGGTCATCTTTGGGCGCTTGAACCGGGCGACAGCGTGGGATTTCCGGCCGGAACCGGCATTTGCCATACCTTTATTAATAATACCGAACAGGATGTGCGGTTATTAGTCGTAGGCGAAGCCAATAAAGCCGAAAATAAAATTTATTACCCGCTAAATCAGTCTTACGCCATGCAGCGCAAGGATCGCTGGATAGATCATCCGCCTCAATTCTTTGGCCCGCATAACGGTCTGCCTTCACGAAAGCCGAAGGGTAAACTATAAATTAATTAGCAAGGAAACAATAAGACGTTAACCCTAAGGATATATCTGGGATCCTGATGGTTCAAATATCCATCGTTTTATCGCGCTATTCACAGCAATAGTCTGCCTCTGTTCAGTCATAACTGTCAGGGGCGAATTACTTCATCTGACAATCAGACAGGCGTGCTGTGAATGAATAAAATAAAATCTTCGGTGGCGACACTCGCCGCAACCTTCTTTATTGCCCATCAGGCAGGGGCGGCAGGGACCTGGTCCGAAGCGCGAAACGATGCGATGGGGGGCACCGGCGTGGCTTCGGCTAATTATGGCAGTGGCGTGTTAATCAACCCGGCGCTATTAGCCCGGTCCAAACCAGACGACAATATTACCGTTATTTTACCGTCTATTGGGGCGCAAATAACGGATAAAGACAACCTCCAGGATCGCATCGACGATATCAGCGATAAAGTTGATAACTATAAACAGGCCATTGGGTCGTTAACGCCACGAGATATTCTTTTAAATCCGAACGGGACGTTAAATCAGTTTCGGAGCGCCGCCGGGGATTTAGCCGGTGAGCTTGAAGATTTACGAGGCGAAACGGCGAATGCCAAAGCCGCCGCAGGAATTGCGGTCAGTATTCCCAATGACACTCTCTCCGTAGCATTCGTTACCAAAGCTTACGCACGAGCGAAAGTCAGTTCCGATATAGACCAGAATGATATCAATTACCTACGCAGTATCCAGAATTCCAGCGCTGTGGCGGGAAGCGTGGCGATTGATGCTGCGTTGAACGGCTCCGACCAAATCACTCGTAACCTGAATTCTACCGCTTCCGGCCGCGCGGCCATTGTGTCTGATTATGGTATTGCTCTGGCCCACAAGTTTGACGTAGGTGGTGTCCCGGTTTCCGTTGGCGTTACGCCAAAGCTGCAGAAAACCTGGCTGTATAATTACACGACATCCATTTATGACTACCGTAGCGGCGACTGGAAGAACAGCCAGTACCGCAACGATGACACTGGATTCAACCTTGACGCCGGCGTGGCGGCCGATTTTGGCGAGAACTGGACCGTTGGTCTGAGCGGCCAAAACCTGGTGTCCCGTGATATCGACACGAAAGACATTCGCATCACTAATGGGCGTACCGGCGAAGTACGAAACTACAAAGATACTTATCAAATCAGCCCGCTGGTGACCGCCGGCGTGGCCTGGCATAACGAGCTGGTGACCCTGAGCGCGGACGGCGATCTGACCGAAACCAAAGGCTTTAAAAGCGAAGCCAATTCCCAGTACGTGGGTGTCGGTGCTGAGGTGAGGCCGCTTTCCTGGCTGGCGCTGCGTGCTGGCTACCGTGCTGATGTGAAAAGCAATGACAGCAACGTCTTTACCGGTGGGGTAGGGTTCGCGGCGGGCAAACACGTCAATATCGATTTGATGGGCCTGTACGGTGAAGACCAAACCTGGGGTGCAGGGGCGCAGCTGAGCGTGGCCTTCTGATACTGAATGCCGGGGCAGCCTGATGCCCCGGCGCTGCTTTATGCTATAGTAGCGACCCTTTTTTAATCGTAGCCTGCGTAAACGTATGTCCTCACAAAGCAACCAGACTCCTTTCCAGCCGCACCGTTTCTCCATTGCGCCGATGCTCGACTGGACCGATCGCCACTGCCGCTATTTCCTGCGCCAGCTGTCCCGCCACACGCTGCTGTACACCGAAATGGTGACCACCGGGGCGATCATCCACGGTAAAGGGGACTATCTGGCCTATAGCGAAGAAGAACATCCGATTGCGCTGCAACTTGGCGGCAGCGACCCACAGGCGCTGGCACACTGCGCGAAACTCGCCGAAGCGCGCGGCTACGATGAAATTAACCTGAACGTAGGCTGCCCTTCTGACCGGGTTCAGAACGGGCGCTTCGGTGCTTGCCTGATGGGTGAAGCGCAGCTGGTCGCCGACTGTATTAAAGCGATGCGTGATGTGGTTTCTATCCCGGTGACGGTAAAAACCCGTATCGGTATCGACGACCAGGACAGCTACGAATTCCTCTGCGATTTTATTGGCACGGTGGCAGGCAAGGGCGAATGCGAGATGTTTATCATCCACGCGCGTAAAGCCTGGCTCTCTGGCCTGAGCCCAAAAGAAAACCGTGAAATTCCACCGCTGGATTACCCGCGCGTTTACCAGCTCAAGCGTGATTTCCCGCAACTGACCATGGCGATTAATGGCGGGGTTAAGACGCTGGAAGAAGCGAAAACGCACCTCCAGCACCTGGATGGCGTGATGGTCGGGCGTGAGGCTTACCAAAACCCTGGCTTGCTGACAACGGTTGACCGCGAAATTTTCGGGGCAGATGTTGCGGACAGCGATCCCGTTGCCGTGGTGCGAGCGATGTATCCGTACATTGAGCGCGAACTGGCAAACGGCACCTACCTGGGCCATGTGACTCGCCATATGCTCGGCCTGTTCCAGGGAATACCGGGCGCGCGTCAGTGGCGCCGTTACTTAAGCGAGAACGCGCATAAAGCCGGGGCTGGCATTGAAGTGGTTGAACACGCGCTGTCTTTGGTTGCCGATAAACGCCAGCTTTAGCCTTTAAACTATCGGGAGAATTCAGGTATTGCGGGGCCGATCACAAGCCTGAACTTAATCCCGGCGGCGTCATTTCTTTTACTTATTAAATCTGCGACTATCCTTTCGCAGTAACAAGAATTCATCGCGCTGTACCCTACATACGGCTCGAACAAAAAAGAAAGGGCTTCCTCCGGGAAGCCCTAATTCTTTCTGGATTTTGAAAGGGTTATGGAATCAACAGGCTTGACCCCTGCGTGGCACGGCTTTCCAGCGTCTGGTGTGCAAGCACCGCATCCTTCAGCGCAAACTTCTGGTTTTCCGCGACATCCACCTTAATCGCGCCGCTGGCGATCAGCGAAAACAGCTCGTGGCAGGCTTCATCGAACTCTGCGCGGGTGGTGAGATAGCCGTTCAGAGAAGGGCGGGTCACGTACAGCGATCCCTTCTGGTTCAGAATGCCCAGGTTCACGCCGGTCACCGGCCCGGAAGAGTTACCAAAGCTCACCAGCAGCCCACGGCGCTGCAGACAATCCAGCGACGCTTCCCAGGTCTCTTTCCCGACGGAATCATAAACCACCGCCACTTTCTTGCCGCCGGTCAGCTCTTTGACGCGCTCGGAGATATTTTCGTGCTGATAGTTGATGGTTTGCCACGCCCCGGCCTGCAAAGCACGATCGGCCTTTTGTGCCGAACCGACAGTACCAATCAATTTTGCGCCCAGCGCCTTTGCCCACTGGCAGGCGATCAGGCCCACGCCACCTGCCGCCGCGTGGAACAGAAAGGTTTCATTGGCTTTAATTTCGTAGGTTTTCCGCAGGAGATAAAACACGGTCAGGCCTTTCAGGAAAGACGCTGCAGCCTGTTCGAAAGAGATAACATCCGGGATTTTAGCGACCTTGTCGGCTGGCGCATTATGGACGCTGCTGTAGGCCCCCAGGCCAGACTGCGCGTAAACCACTCGATCGCCAACCTTCAGATGAGTGACTTTGCTGCCGACCTTGCTGACAACGCCCGCGGCTTCGGTCCCCAGCCCGCTCGGGAGCGCCGGAGGCGGATAAAGCCCGCTGCGGATATAGGTATCAATGTAATTAATACCTATCGCTTTATTCTCAACCTGAACTTCGTTCTCCGCCGGATCTTTCGGCGTAAACTCAACGGCTTTCAGTACTTCTGGCCCGCCGTGTTGGCTAAATTCGATGCGCGTTGCCATGGAAACTCCTTGTGTCGAAGAGTGACAAGAATGGTTATACTTCCCGGTCTCTCACTATGAATTTGGTAGCTCCCTCACTATGGCAGGAAATAAACCCTTCAACAAACCGAACGAACCCCGCGACCGTCAGGTAGAAGGGCTGAAAATGCCGCCGCACTCGCTTGAGGCGGAGCAGTCGGTGTTGGGCGGTTTAATGCTGGATAACGAACGCTGGGACAACGTCGCCGAGCGCGTGGTCGCCAACGACTTCTTCAGCCGTCCGCACCGCATGATCTTCACCGAAATGCAGCGCCTGCTCGAAATGAGCAAACCCATCGACCTGATTACGCTTTCCGAATCCCTGGAGCTCCAGGGCCAGCTCGAGAGCGTCGGCGGTTTTGCTTATCTCGCTGAACTTTCTAAAAACACGCCAAGTGCGGCAAACATCAGCGCCTATGCCGATATCGTGCGCGAACGTGCTGTTGTGCGCGAAATGATTGCGGTCGCCAATGAAATTGCCGATGCCGGCTATGATCCGCAGGGGCGTACCAGTGAAGACCTGCTGGATCTGGCAGAATCACGCGTTTTCCAGATTGCCGAAAACCGCGCCAATAAAGACGAAGGCCCGAAAAGCATCGACCAGATTCTGGAAGCCACCGTGTCGCGTATCGAGTCCTTGTATCAGACGCCGCACGACGGCGTCACGGGTGTGGATACCGGCTACCAGGATCTGAACAAGAAAACCGCGGGTCTCCAGCGCTCTGACCTGATTATCGTGGCAGCCCGTCCGTCGATGGGGAAAACCACCTTTGCGATGAACCTCTGCGAAAACGCCGCCATGCTGCAGGACAAACCGGTGCTGATCTTCAGCCTCGAGATGCCCGGCGAGCAGATCATGATGCGTATGCTGGCGTCGCTGTCGCGCGTGGACCAGACCCGAATCCGTACCGGCCAGCTGGATGACGAGGACTGGGCGCGAATCTCGAGCACCATGGGCATTCTGCTCGAGAAGCGCAACATGTACATCGATGACTCTTCCGGCCTGACGCCAACCGAAGTGCGCTCCCGTGCTCGCCGTATCTACCGTGAGCATGAAGGCCTGAGCATGATCATGATCGACTACCTGCAGCTGATGCGCGTGCCGTCGCTGTCCGACAACCGTACGCTGGAAATCGCCGAGATTTCCCGCTCGCTCAAGGCGCTGGCAAAAGAACTTCAGGTGCCGGTGGTGGCGCTGTCGCAGCTTAACCGCTCCCTGGAACAGCGTGCCGACAAGCGCCCGGTCAACTCCGACCTGCGTGAGTCCGGCTCCATCGAGCAGGATGCCGACTTGATCATGTTTATCTACCGCGACGAGGTTTACCACGAAAACAGCGACCTGAAAGGTATCGCGGAAATCATCATCGGTAAGCAGCGTAACGGCCCCATCGGTACTGTGCGCCTGACCTTTAACGGCCAGTGGTCGCGCTTCGATAACTACGCCGGGCCGCAGTACGACGAAGAATAAAAATCCTCGTCATCCTTCAAGCCACTTTGCCGGGGCTCGAAAGATTCAGGGGATAGGTTTTTATTACTTTTTAAGCAAGGAACGAACATGCAAGCGGCAACCGTCGTCATTAACCGCCGCGCTCTGCGACACAACCTGCAACGCCTGCGCGAACTGGCTCCGAACAGTCGTCTGGTGGCAGTCGTGAAAGCAAACGCCTATGGGCATGGTCTGCTGGAGACCGCCCGCACCTTAGAAAACGCCGATGCTTTCGGCGTGGCCCGGCTCGAAGAAGCCCTGCGCCTGCGAGAGGGCGGCATCACTAAACCCGTTCTGCTGCTGGAAGGGTTTTTCAATGCTGAAGACTTGCCGGTGATTGCCGCCCAGAACTTCCAGACGGCAATCCACAGCATTCAACAGCTGGAAGCGCTGGAGCAGGCCGATCTCAGCCAGCCCATTACCGTCTGGATGAAGCTCGACACCGGGATGCATCGTCTCGGCGTACGCCCGGAAGAAGCAGAAGCCTTCTATCAGCGTCTGGCCGCCTGCAAAAACGTTAGCCAGCCGGTGAACGTGGTGAGCCACTTTGCCCGTGCTGATGAGCCGGAGTCCGATGCCACTCCGCGTCAGCTCGACATATTCAATTCTTTCACTGCAGGCAAGCCGGGGCAGCGTTCTATCGCTGCCTCGGGCGGCATTCTGTTGTGGCCCGACTCGCATATGGACTGGGTTCGCCCCGGTATTATCCTGTACGGCGTTTCGCCGCTGGAACAAAAGCCGTGGGGCGAAGACTTTGGCTTCCAGCCGGTGATGTCTTTAACCTCAAGCCTGATCGCGGTTCGTGACCATAAAGCCGGGGAACCGGTCGGCTACGGCGGAACCTGGACTGCCGAGCGTGACACCTGCCTTGGCGTGGTGGCCATGGGCTACGGCGATGGTTACCCGCGCAGCGCGCCGTCCGGCACGCCGGTATTGGTTAATGGCCGCGAAGTGCCTATCGTGGGACGCGTTGCCATGGACATGATCTGTGTCGATTTAGGGCCGAACGCCGCCGATAAACCGGGCGATGGCGCGGTGCTGTGGGGCGAAGGTTTGCCAGTCGAACGCATCGCCGAATATTCGAATGTAAGTGCTTACGAACTTATCACTCGCCTGACTTCAAGGGTCACAATGAAGTATCTGGACTGAGTGTCCTCGCCTGGTTTACAGTGGAAATCCGCGAACTGTAAACCAGGAGAACCTCACCGTGTTTCAAAAAGTTGACGCCTATGCTGGCGACCCGATCCTTTCCCTCATGGAACGCTTTAAAGTCGATCCGCGCAGCGACAAGGTTAACCTCAGCATTGGCCTCTATTACAATGAAGACGGGGTGATCCCGCAGTTACAGGCCGTGGCAGAAGCAGAAGCTCGCCTGAACGCACAGCCTCACGGCGCCTCTCTCTACTTACCAATGGAAGGCCTGAACGGCTACCGCAGCGCTATTGCGCCGCTGCTGTTTGGCGCCAATCATCCAGCGTTGCTGGAAGGCCGCATTGCTACCGTGCAAACGCTCGGGGGTTCCGGTGCCTTAAAAATCGGCGCTGATTTCCTGAAAACCTATTTCCCTGATTCACAGGTGTGGGTCAGCGATCCTACCTGGGAAAACCATGTCGCCATCTTTGAAGGCGCGGGTTTCACCGTGAATACTTACCCGTGGTTCGACAGCGAAACCAACGGCGTGCGCTTTGAGGCGCTGCTGGAAAAACTGAATACGCTGCCTGAACTTAGCGTCGTGCTGCTGCACCCTTGCTGTCACAACCCAACCGGCTCCGACCTCACTGACGGCCAGTGGGATGCCGTCACGGAAATTCTTAAAGCACGCAATCTGATCCCGTTCCTCGACATCGCCTATCAGGGCTTTGGTGCAGGGATGGAACAGGATGCCTATGCCATCCGCGCCATAGCCTCCTCCGGGCAGCCGATGCTGGTCAGCAACTCTTTCTCTAAAATCTTCTCCCTGTACGGTGAGCGCGTAGGTGGGCTTTCCGTGGTTTGCGAAGACAGCGATGCTGCAGGGCGCGTACTGGGCCAGCTCAAAGCTACCGTGCGCCGCAACTACTCCAGCCCGCCGAACTTTGGGGCACAGGTTGTGGCGACCGTCCTGAATGACGAGAAGCTGAAAGCGAGCTGGATTGCCGAAGTGGAAACCATGCGCGTGCGTATTCTGGAAATGCGCCAGGTGTTGGTGGAAGTGCTGACCAAAGCCGTGTCGGGGCGTAACTTTGACTACCTGGTGAAGCAGCGCGGCATGTTTAGTTACACCGGGTTAAGTGCGGCTCAGGCCGACCGCCTGCGTGATGAGTTTGGTATTTACCTGCTTGCCAGCGGTCGTATCTGTGTTGCCGGGCTTAACCACAGCAACGTCCAGCGCGTGGCGCAGGCGTTCGCCGCAGTAATGTAAGTGCTTGCTAACTTAATTTAGTTGCCGCATGTTTCCTTTTTCCTCTCCCGTTTGGGAGAGGAAATTCCGCCTCTGTTCTGTGACCCTGCCTGTTTTCTCTGACATAAAACTGAAAAAAATCTTTGTCGATCGGTCCCCGGCAGGTATGGTCGGAAGGCTGTATGGCAAGGCTGCTCATTTTAACAACGATTAAAAACAGAAAATTAAAGGGAAAACAATGCGTAAGATCGCTCTGGCACTCAGTGCCGTCTGCCTGCTGGCAGGCTTCAATCATGCCGCTTTGGCAACCGAATCCGCACCCGCTCCGCTGAATCCTGGCGTCACCGTGGCACAGCTGGCGCAGCAGGTGCCAATCCACTGGGTTTCCGTGGCACAAATTGAAAACAGTCTGCTTGGCCGGGCGCCTATCGCCGTTGGGTTTGATATCGACGATACCGTGCTGTTTTCCAGCCCGGGCTTTTATCGCGGGCAAAAAGAGTTTTCTCCAGGCAAGCAGGACTACCTGAAAAACCCGGCATTCTGGGAAAAGATGAACAACGGCTGGGATGACTTCAGCATGCCGAAAGAGGTGGCAAAAAGCCTGATCACCATGCACCTCAAGCGCGGCGACAGCGTGTACTTTGTCACCGGGCGCAGCCAGACCAAAACTGAAACCGTCACCAAAACCCTGCAAAGTGATTTCCTGATCCCGGAGCCGAGCGTCAATCCGGTGATCTTTGCCGGCGATAAAGAAGGCCAGAACACCAAAACGCAGTGGTTGAAAGAGAAGAAAATCAAAATCTTCTACGGCGACTCAGACAACGACATCACCGCAGCCCAGGACGTCGGCGCGCGCGGGATCCGTATTCTGCGAGCTTCAAACTCGAGCTACCAGCCGCTGCCGAAAGCAGGCTCGTTTGGCGAAGAAGTTATCGTCAACTCCGAGTACTGATCCCGGTCAGAAAAGCGGCAGCTAACGTAAGTTGGTTGCCGTTTTTTTAATCAATTCCCTCGTCTGTTATGCGCTTTTGGCGCACACTTAATGCTGCCGCGAATGCTTCCGGTAAACGTTCAGGACGAGGAAATGAAGATGACCCATTCGGATCTTTTAGAATACTGCATGAAAAAACCCGGCGCAGAGCAGAGCGTGCACAGCGACTGGAAGGCCACGCAAATCAAAGTCGGCGATGTGCTATTTGCCATGGTGCATGCGGAGAACCAGCGTCCGGCTGTCTCCCTCAAAGCCACGCCCGATCTGGCAGAGCTTCTGCGCCAGCAGCATCAGGACGTCTTCCCCAGCGCCCATTTGAATAAGGCGCACTGGAGCACGCTTTACCTGGACGGATCGCTGCCCGGTTCGCAAATTTACTATCTGGTGGATGCTTCGTATCAGCAGGCGGTGACATTGCTGCCTGAGCAGGTCAGGCAGCAATTGTCGGTTTGACTATTTCAGCAGTGGCTTGAGGAAACGCGCGGTATGAGAGGCTTCGCAGGTGGCGACGGTTTCCGGCGTGCCGGAGACCAGAATCTCGCCGCCGCCGCTGCCGCCTTCCGGCCCTAAGTCCACAATCCAGTCTGCGGTTTTAATCACGTCGAGGTTGTGTTCAATCACCACAATGGTATTGCCCTGATCCCTGAGCTGATGCAGCACTTCCAGCAGCTGCTGGATATCTGCAAAGTGCAGGCCGGTGGTCGGCTCATCGAGGATATACAGCGTCTGGCCGGTACCGCGTTTGGACAGCTCACGCGCCAGCTTAACGCGCTGTGCTTCACCGCCTGACAGCGTGGTTGCCGACTGGCCTAGCCGAATATAGGACAGACCTACGTCGATCAGTGTTTGCAGCTTACGCGCCAGCGCCGGAACGGCATCGAAGAATTCGCGGGCATCTTCAATGGTCATATCCAGCACTTCGTGAATGCTTTTACCTTTGTACTTAATCTCCAGCGTTTCACGGTTATAGCGTTTGCCTTTGCACTGGTCGCACGGCACGTAGATATCCGGCAGGAAGTGCATTTCGACTTTGATTACACCGTCGCCCTGGCAGGCTTCGCAGCGCCCGCCGCGAACGTTGAAGCTAAAGCGCCCCGGCGTATAACCGCGCGAACGTGCTTCCGGTACGCCAGCAAACAGCTCGCGCACGGGGGTGAACACCCCGGTGTAGGTTGCCGGGTTAGAGCGTGGCGTACGGCCAATCGGGCTTTGGTCGATGTCGATGACCTTATCGAAATGCTCCAGGCCCTGAACTTCGCGGTACGGTGCCGGTTCGACTATCGTCGCCCCGTTCAGCTGGCGCTGGGCAATCGGGAACAGCGTGTCGTTAATCAGCGTCGACTTGCCGGAGCCGGACACCCCGGTAATACAGGTAAACAGCCCCACCGGCAGCGTCAGCGTGACGTCCTTCAGGTTGTTCCCCTTCGCGCCGGAGAGCTTGAGCACTTTTGACGGATCGGCGGCTACGCGCTGTTTCGGCACCGCAATTTCGCGTTTGCCGCTCAGGAACTGCCCAGTCAGGGACTCCGGCACCGCGATAATGTCTTTCATGGTGCCTTCTGCAACCACCTGGCCGCCGTGCACGCCCGCGCCTGGACCAATGTCGATAATATGGTCGGCGGCGCGAATAGCGTCTTCGTCGTGCTCAACCACAATCACCGTGTTGCCGAGGTTGCGCAGGTGAATCAGTGTTTCCAGCAGGCGCTCGTTATCGCGCTGATGCAGGCCGATGGACGGCTCATCCAGCACGTACATTACGCCAACCAGCCCGGCGCCAATCTGGCTTGCCAGACGAATACGCTGGGCTTCACCGCCGGACAGCGTTTCTGCCGAGCGGGAGAGGGAAAGGTAATTCAGGCCGACGTTCACCAGGAACTTCAGGCGATCGCCGATCTCTTTCAGTACTTTTTCCGCAATTTGCGCACGCTGGCCGCTGAGCTTCATGTTCTGGAAGAATTCCATCGCATGGCCGATGCTCATGTCAGAAATTGTTGGCAGCGCGGTGTTTTCTACAAACACATGGCGCGCTTCACGGCGCAGACGCGTACCTTCACAGCTGGTGCAAGGCCGGTTGCTGATGAATTTCGCCAGCTCTTCGCGCACGGCGGAAGATTCGGTTTCTTTGTAGCGGCGCTCCATGTTGTGCAGCACGCCTTCGAACGGATGGCGGCGTACGGAGGTGTCCCCGCGGTCGTTCATGTACTTGAATTCGATAGTTTCTTTGCCCGAGCCGTGCAGGACGACTTTCTTCACCGCGTCGGTCAGCTCATTCCAAGGGGCTTCCACGTCGAACTTATAGTGATCGGCCAACGAGCGCAGCATGGTGAAGTAGTAGAAATTACGGCGATCCCAGCCGCGGATGGCGCCGCCGGCCAGCGACAGCTCGCCGTTTTGTACCACGCGATCGGGATCGAAATATTGCTGTACGCCCAGGCCGTCGCAGGTCGGGCAGGCACCGGCCGGGTTGTTAAAGGAGAACAGGCGCGGTTCCAGTTCGCGCATGCTGTAGCCGCAAACCGGGCAGGCGAAGTTGGCGGAAAACAGCAGCTCTTCCGCTTTTTCATCGTCCATGTCGGCGACAACCGCAGACCCGCCGGACAGCTCCAGCGCGGTTTCAAACGACTCGGCCAGGCGCTGGGCGATGTCTTCACGCACTTTAAAGCGGTCGACGACCACTTCAATAGTGTGCTTCTTCTGTAGCTCTAATTTTGGCGGATCGGACAGGTCACAGACTTCGCCGTCGATACGTGCGCGGATATAGCCCTGGCTGGCCAGGTTTTCCAGCGTTTTGGCGTGCTCGCCTTTACGGTCTTTAATGATCGGCGCGAGCAGCATCAGGCGCTTGCCCTCCGGCTGCGCGAGCACGTTATCCACCATCTGGCTGACGGTTTGTGCCGCGAGCGGGATGTCGTGATCCGGGCAGCGCGGTTCGCCTACGCGGGCGTAAAGCAGACGCAGGTAGTCATGGATTTCCGTAATGGTTCCGACGGTGGAACGCGGGTTATGGGATGTGGATTTCTGTTCAATAGAAATCGCAGGGGACAACCCTTCGATATGGTCGACATCCGGCTTCTCCATCAGCGACAGGAACTGACGCGCGTAGGCCGAAAGGGACTCAACGTAGCGGCGCTGCCCTTCTGCGTACAGGGTGTCGAATGCCAGCGAGGATTTGCCTGAACCCGAAAGCCCGGTGACAACAATCAGTTTGTCGCGCGGGATGACGAGGTTGATATTTTTGAGATTGTGGGTGCGGGCGCCCCGAACTTCGATCTTATCCATTCACCTTTCCCGGAATAATGACTGCATGCGCCTGGTATGTATAGAGGTACAACCGACGGCCAGAAACGGCTAATTATGACACAATAAAACCTGAATGAATATCCAGTGTTTTAATGAAACGAGCTATACTTAGCCGACATTCTGGAATGTCCCTCGCAGCTATAAACATTGTGGGTGGCATAGTGTAGAATCCCCGGTTTAGACTATTTAAAAACGTTTCAGGAGACACGAACATGGCCAGCAGAGGCGTAAACAAGGTGATTCTCGTTGGGAATCTGGGTCAGGACCCGGAAGTACGCTATATGCCAAATGGGGGCGCTGTCGCCAACATTACACTGGCCACGTCAGAGTCCTGGCGTGATAAGCAAACCGGCGAAACCAAAGAAAAAACCGAGTGGCACCGCGTTGTGCTGTTCGGAAAACTGGCCGAAGTTGCCGGTGAATACCTGCGTAAAGGCTCTCAGGTTTACATCGAAGGCGCACTGCAAACCCGTAAATGGACTGACCAGGCTGGCGTAGAAAAATACACTACCGAAGTCGTGGTTAACGTGGGCGGCACCATGCAGATGCTCGGCGGCCGTCAGGGCGGCGGCGCACCGGCTGGCGGCAACGGCGGCCAGCAGCAGGGCGGTTGGGGTCAGCCTCAGCAGCCTCAGGGTGGCAACCAGTTCAGCGGCGGCGCGCAGTCTCGCCCGCAGCAGCAGAGCGCACCAGCGCCATCTAACGAACCGCCAATGGATTTCGACGACGATATCCCGTTCTGATCCCATCAGGGTATAAACCTGTACGTGACGAACAAACAAAACCCTGCCCCGCAGGGTTTTTTTCTATGAAGGCGGGATGACATCTGCCGGGCGGGCGGCCCTCGGATAAGGAAGATACCGTGGCATTTTTAGGTTTTGTGAGTGAGCGAGAGTCTCAGAGTTGGGCCGATGCCACGTCCTGGCTGCCTTCGTTTAGCTTTTATGAAAAGCATCTCTCCCCGCCCATTGAGGGTACGCCTGAAGCCATTATTCAGGCCGTCCTGGCGCTGAATATGGAAGACGATCCGGTGATCCGCCGGCTACTCCGTTTACGGCAACTTCCTCGCCGCCTGCGCCGGGCCTTGTTTAAGTCAGAAAGCGCTGAACCGGCCGACTCATTCGGGTTTGGCTCTTTCACTCTGCTTCATCAAAGCAGCCACGAAGTCTCTTTCGGTTTGGCCGGGCGTTTCTGGCGGCCGTTGCTTGACGTCGAGTCTCTGAAAGATGCCGGAGCTTTCCAGCGTTTTGCTGATTTACGCGCGGCTAAACTGGTTCTGCGCTTTGATGTCCGGCCAGAGAATGATGGCACGGCGGTATTACGCACCGAAACCTTCGTCTATTGCCCAACGCAGCGCGTGAAAGCCCTGTTCGCGCTCTATTGGATGCTCATTCGCCCGGCCAGCGGCTGGATCAGGCGGCGCGCGCTACTCGGCATCCAGCGAAAGCTGGCGACAGACTCTCAACACAGGTCAGGCAATGACAGACAAAATTGATGGCGTTCTGCGCCCCGGGCACATTATCCCGTTCCCTGATTCCATCAGCGATGAGGCGCAGGCCGCTCTGCGTCGCCAGGTTGATGAGCATGGCGTGCCTCACAATGCGCGCTTTGCGATGCCATCCCACACCGATGGCGAAGCCTGGAAGCAGATTCAAGCCACTTCGGCGGCCTGGTATGCGGCAGCGATGAAGCCCCGGCCAGCGAGCGGCGAGTCGGAACCACAAACGCTGCACATTGAGCAGGCTACGGTGCATATTGCCACTCCAGACGCGCTGGCTTCGGAACATCACGTTCTGGTGGATCTCCACGGCGGGGCGTTTACCTTTGGCGGTGGCGAAGCCTGCAAGGCCAGTGCCAGCACCCAGGCTGGGCAGTATGGACTCCGTTGCTACAGCATCGATTACCGAATGCCGCCTGAGCATCCTTATCCGGCCGCGCTGGATGATTGCCTGGCCACATACCGTTACCTGCTGGAGCGCTATGCCCCGGAAAATATCGTGATTGCCGGGCGTTCGGCGGGCGGTAATCTGGCCGCTGCGATGGTGCTGCGGGCGCGCGATGAAGGGTTGCCGTTGCCGGGCGCGTTAGTGCTGTTGTCCCCGGAGGCAGACCTGACCGAGTCCGGCGACAGTTTCCAGGTGAACCAGCTTGTGGACGTGGTGCTACCGGGGTCGTTGAGGGAAAACAACCTGCTTTATGCCGCAGGCGCTGAGTTAACGCATCCTTACCTTTCGCCGCTGTTTGGCGATTTTACCCGTGGTTTCCCGGCAACATTGATTCAAAGCGGTACGCGGGATTTATTCCTGTCGAATGCGGTGAGGCTGCATCGGGCGTTGAGAAAGGCGAACGTCGAAGCCGAGCTGCACGTCTTTGAGGCGATGCCGCACGGTGGATTTATGGGGGCGCCTGAAGACAAAGAGCTGGTTGAAGAAGTGGCGAAATTTATTCGTCGACAGCTCAGGCTGGAGAACTCAAAGCAATAAAAAAGCCGGTGGCGAAGGATCGCAACCGGCTTTTATTCATTACGCTAACATTACGCGTTCAGCAGCGGCTCTGCAGTTTTCTCCACCAGCGCCAGCAGGACTTTGACATCCTCCAGGGTGACGGTTGGGTTCAGCAGGGTCAGCTTCAGGCAGGTCACGCCGTTATGCTCTGTCACGCCAACGTTCGCGCGGCCAGATTCCAGCAGCGCATCGCCGATTTTCTGGTTCAGCAGCGCGATTTCCGCATCGCTGCGGCCAGCCAGGCTTGCAGGACGGAAGCGGAACAGCACGCTTGCCAGCTGAGGCTGCATCACCAGCTCCAGAGCAGCGTGGTCAGCCACATAGGCCGCCACATTCTTCGCCATGGTCACGCCGTGATCGATGATTTCAGCGTACTGCTTCTGGCCCAGCGCTTCCAGGCCCATCCACAGCTTCAGAGCGTCAAAGCGGCGGGTGGTCTGCAGCGACTTGGACACCAGGTTCGGTACGCCTTGCTCTTCGTCGAACTCGGAGTTCAGGTAGGCCGCCTGGTAGCGCATCAGCTCGTAGTGGCGAGCATCTTTCAGCAGGAACGCGCCGCAGCTGATGGTCTGGAAGAACTGCTTGTGGAAGTCCAGGGTAACGGAATCCACCAGCTCCAGGCCGTTCAGGTAGTCGCGATACTTCTCGGAGAGCAGCAGCGCGCCGCCCCAGGCTGCATCAACGTGGACCCAAATCTGGTGCTCTGCGGCCAGCTTCGCGATGTCGCTCAGCGGGTCGATAGCGCCTGCATCGGTCGTACCGGCAGTGGCGACGATAGCCATGATCTGCTCGCCGTTCGCTTTCGCCTGGGCGATTTTAGCCGCCAGGTCGGTAACGTCCATGCGGGCAAACTCATCGGTTTTCACCAGCGTGACTGACTGATAGCCCATGCCCATCAGCGCCATGTTTTTCTGCACGGAGAAGTGGGCATTTTCAGAGCACAGCACTCTGATTTTGCGGATATCACCGGTCAGGCCGTCCTGCTGGACAGAGTGGCCCTGACGCGCAAAGTAAGCGTCACGCGCCAGCATCAGGCCCATCAGGTTGCTCTGAGTCCCGCCGCTGGTGAACACGCCCGCATCGCCAGGCTGGTAACCGACCTGAGCGCGCAGCCATTCGATCAGCTTCATCTCAATGATGGTCGCCGACGGGCTTTGGTCCCAGGAGTCCATGCTCTGGTTGGTGGCGTTGATCAGCACTTCTGCGGCCTGGCTAACCACCAGGCTTGGGCAGTGCAGGTGCGCCACGCACTGCGGGTGATGCACCAGCAGGCTGTCTTTTAAGAAATACTCAATCGCGCGTTCAATCGCGACCTGGTTGCCCAGGCCCTGTGGATTGAAGTCGAGCTGAATACGTTCTTTCAGCTCGGCGACGGTTTTGCCCTGGTACATCTGGGGCTGCTGCAGCCATTCCACTACGGCCTGGCTGGTCTGGGCGATCGCCTGCTGGTATTCCTCAATGCTCTGGGCAGAGGAGGCCAGAATCGGGTTAGATCGGGACATATTTATTACTCCAGTCAGACAGCTTTTGCGCCAGCGGCTAACAAGGCTTTTTCAAATTTACTCAGGAAGATTTCCAGCTCGTCGTCGCTGATCAGCAGGGACGGCAGCAGGCGCAGCACACAGCCGTTACGGCCACCGCGCTCCAGAATCAGGCCCGCTTCGAAGCATTTTTTCTGGATCAGGGCAGACAGCGCGCCGTCGGCCGGGTAGCAACCCATGTGATCCTGTGCTTCTTCTGGCTTCACGATCTCAATGCCGAGCATCAGGCCCAGGCCGCGAACGTGGCCGATAGCCGGGTAGCGTTTCTGCAGATCGTACAGTTTGCCTTTCAGCCATTCGCCCTGAGCGGCAACTTTGTCAGCGACTTTGTTGTCTTTCAGGTACTTCAGGGTGGTCAGGCCGGTCGCCATCGCCAGCTGGTTGCCGCGGAAGGTGCCGGTGTGGTGACCTGGTTCCCAGGCATCGATCTCTTTTCTCAGGCCCAGTACGGCCAGCGGCAGACCGCCGCCAACGGCTTTGGACATCACGATGATGTCTGGCTCAATGCCAGCGTGTTCGTAGGCGAACAGTTTGCCGGTACGGGCAAAGCCAGCCTGAACTTCATCGATGATCAGCACGATGCCATGCTCTTTGGTCACTTTGCGGATGCGCTGCAGCCACTCGGCAGGAGCCGGGTTCACGCCGCCTTCGCCCTGAACGGCTTCGAGGATCACGGCCGCAGGTTTGCGCACGCCGCTTTCAACGTCGTTGATCAGGTTGTCGAAGTAATAGGTCAGCGCTTTCACGCCCGCGTCGCCGCCAATGCCCAGCGGGCAGCGGTATTCGTGCGGGTATGGCAGGAACTGTACTTCCGGCATCAGGCCGTTGATGGCCGCTTTCGGAGACAGGTTGCCGGTCACGGACAGCGCGCCGTGGGTCATCCCGTGGTAGCCGCCGGAGAAGCTGATTACGCCGCTGCGGCCGGTGTGTTTCTTAGCCAGCTTGATAGCGGCTTCTACTGCGTCCGCGCCGGATGGGCCGCAGAACTGCAGGCAGTACTCTTTACCCTGGCTCGGCAGTAAAGAGAGCAGGTATTCTGAGAACTCGTCTTTTAACGGCGTAGTCAGATCCAAAGTATGTAACGGCAAGCCGCTGGTAATGACGTTTTGGATGCTTTGCAGGATGTCAGGGTGGTTGTGGCCAAGCGCCAACGTGCCCGCACCGGCCAGACAGTCAAGGTAACGGTTACCTTCAACGTCGATGATCCAGGCGCCCTGGGCTTTGGCTATAGCGAACGGTAATTTGCGCGGGTAACTTCTGACATTCGATTCGAATTCAGCCTGTCGTGCCAAATAGGTTTCGTTGGTAGCGTTTGCAGATTTTGCATCTAAAGTATCAATACGGACTTTATCCGTCATCATATCTCTCCTACAACCGTCGGCATGAGCGCAGCGGCTGAATTAAGTAAACAATACTCGTCATGCTTCAAGTTGAAACTCGAATTATCCAGAGTATAGGTATGGGTTAGGGTGCATAAAACGCCGCCAATATATGGCTTTTTACCCCCCCACTCAATCATTTATTTTTTCCGATTTTTTTAATTTAAAATCAATGGATTGAAGACTCTTTTGCCGGGTATCCAGACATCCGATCTCTCAACTATTGGCAATGGCAGGAAAAAAAGCCCCCTGAAAGGCCTAAATTTGCGTATTAAAACGGTCTGGACAGACCAGATTCTGGGGGTTAGAAATAATTAACAACAAAAAATTACCCTGGGACATTGATTGGCAACAGGGGTTGCATTTTTTACCCGCAAACCTGGCGCTGGTTCAGCTTCCGCGGCAAAAAACGCCCACCTGTTTTTCAATAATGTCTGCCAGGTAATCCCGAATCGGGTTAGGTTCAGATGACGCTCGTGGCAGACAAATGCCTAATGAAGGGAGAGCGGGAAGCGTCTGGATCACCGGGAGATCGGCAGGTTTTCCTACCTGCGTTCTTGGCGTCACGCCTAATCCGGCTCGTGCCGCTGCCCACAGGCCGTTCAGACTGCTGCTGGTAAAGGCTATCCGCCAGGGGATCCCTGCACAATCCAGGGCCTCAATGGCGTGACGGCGTAAAATGCAGGGGGCATCAAAAACCACTAAAGGCAGCGGCTGCCCATTGGCGAGGCATGTCTCTACCTGCTCGGGGATGCCCATCCAGTGCAGCGGGATTTTGCCTATCTCATTCTCCACGAAATCCGATGGCGTTTGCCAGAGTAAGGCCAAATCCAGCTGGGAATGATTGAGGGCGGATTCCAGCTCTGCGTTTCGTGCTATACGTGCTTCAAGAATGACGGCGGGGTGGGCGCGACAAAATGACCCAAGAACGTCGGTTAACAGGCCTTCACCAAAATCCTCCTGAAACCCTACCCGTAAGAGCCCACTCAGCGGCGTGTCGGCCACCGCAGCCATTGCGGCATCATTCAGCTCCAGCAGGCGTTTCGCATAACTCAACACAATTTCGCCCGTCGGCGTCAGCGCCAGGCCCCGGCCTGATTTTTTGACGACCGGCGTTCCGACCTGCTCTTCCAGTTTCTTCAACTGGGCGCTGACCGCTGAGGTTGATCGCCCCAGCCGGTCAGCTGCCCGGGCAAAGCTGCCGAGTGCCATGCCGGTAACAAAAGTGCGGAGAACGTCGAGATCTAAATTCGTCATGATTATTGTCCTGAAAATCAGGATTGTTGGTTAAAAAATATCTGATTTTTAGAATGATACTCAATGAGTATGCTCAGGTTGTCAACAACAGCCAGGAGGCTTCATGGGCGAAACATCACACGACATTCAGCGGGTTTTGAGCCGGGCGCCAAAGCTCGCCAGTATGAGCAACGACTTGTTATTCCTGGATATCTGGGAAAGACCGGAACTGAATAAACGCGATCGCAGCCTGATCACCGTGGCGGCGCTGCTGGCGCTGTACAGACTTGAACAGCTACCGATTCATCTCGATTTAGCGCGCCAAAATGGCGTCAGCGATGAGGAGTTAAGCGAGCTGATTACCCATCTGGCTTTTTATGCGGGCTGGCCTGCCGCCCACAGTGCGCTAAAGGTGCTGGATAAGCTGATCGTCGAATGTAATCAGGAGGAGCAATAAATGCCGGTACTTCATGTCACCTTATTAAAAGGAAAAACGGAGGCCTGGCTGGCGGCGGTTTCATCCAGCATACAGCGGGCGCTGGTGGAGGCATTTGAGGTGCCGGAGACGGATTTGTTTCAGGTTTTTAGCGAGCAAGATAAATCGGCGCTGCGGTTTGATCGTCACTATATGGCGGGACCCCGCAGCGATGACTGGCTTCTGATTGAAATAACGGCCGGTAAGCCGCGGAGTATTGAGACGAAGCAACGTTTTTACCGGGTCATTACCGAGCAACTTGCCGAGTCACCGGGCATTCATCCCAACGACGTTATGGTCGTCATTCGACATAATAATGCTGAGGACTGGTCGTTTGGTGGGGGCAAGGCGAGTTTGCTCCCGGAGTAAGATCTACCCCTTAAAATCGCTGGGCGCGGGGGAGTCATCGCTGTATATTTTTATACACAACGATCATAAGGACTCCCGCCGTGAACCTATTTACCCGCCGCCTGACGCTGGGCGCACTATTAGTACTTTCCCCGCTCGCCGCGCTGGCGAACCGCACGCTCACCGACCAGCTTGGCCGCCAGGTCACGATCCCCGACGAGGTTGATCGTGTCGTGGTACTTCAGCATCAAACGCTCAACCTGCTGGTGCAAATGAACGCCACCGACAAAGTGGTCGGCATTCTGGCGAACTGGAAGCAGCAGCTTGGCAGCGGCTACGCGCGCCTGGCGCCGGAGCTTGAGCACAAAGCTCAACTGGGCGATTTAACCAGCGTGGACACCGAAAAGCTGGTGGCGCTGCACCCTCAGGTGGTGTTCGTCACCAACTATGCGCCGCAGGAGATGATCGACAGCATTAGCAGACTTGGCATCCCGGTTATCGCGATCTCGCTGCGCCACGACGCATCGGGCGAGCAGGGCAAGCTGAACCCGTCGATGCAGGACGAAGAGCAAGCCTACAATCTCGGCCTGAAAGAAGGCATCGAACTGATTGGCGAAGTCGTCAATAAAGAGAAGCAGGCCAAAGCGCTGATCGACGCCACTTTTGCCGAGCGCAAGCTGGTCAGCGATCGCCTGAAAGACATTCCGGCAAGCCAGCGGGTGCGGGCTTATATGGCCAACCCTGACCTGACCACCTACGGTTCCGGAAAATATACCGGCCTGATGATGGCCCATGCGGGCGCGCTGAACGTGGCGGCGTCGACCGTGAAAGGCTTCAAGCAGGTATCGATGGAGCAGGTGATCGCCTGGGATCCGCAGGTGATCTTCGTGCAGGATCGTTACCCCAAAGTGGTGGATGAGATCGTCAGCAAACCTGAATGGCAGCCGATCGGCGCGGTGAAAAACCATCAGGTCTGGCTGATGCCGGAATACGCCAAAGCCTGGGGCTACCCGATGCCGGAAGCGATGGCGATTGGCGAGCTGTGGATGGCGAAAAAATTGTATCCCGCCAGATTCAAAGACATCGACATGAAGAAAGTGGCCGACAGCTGGTATCAGCGTTTTTATCGCACCCACTATGAAGGCGTAGAGTAATGACCTTACAGATCCTGGCGGCCGGAAGCCTGAGGCGGGTCTGGCAACCGCTTATGGCCCAGTTTGAGCAGGAAACTGGCCTGCTGACAGAAACGCAGTTTGGGCCTGCGGGTCTGCTAAGGGCGCGTATAGAAGCCGGTGAAAACTGTTCGCTGTTTGCGTCGGCAAACATGGCGCATCCGCACATGCTGCTGGAGCAGGGCAAAGTGCGGGCGGTTCAGCGGTTTGCCGGGAATGCCCTTTGCCTGACGGCGGCGGCGTACTGCGTTGAGGAGCAAAGTACCTGGCTAACGCTATTGAGCAATCCAGCCTTACGCATTGGCACCTCCACGCCGGGCAGCGATCCGTCCGGGGATTATACCTGGCAGTTCTTTGCCAGATTTGAAGCTGAATTTGGCATCGCCCTGCAGCCGCGAGCCTTAGCTCTGGTTGGCGGGCCAGACACGCAGGCCGTGCCCGACGGCAGGCTTGCGGCGCAGTGGCTTATTGCCAGCGGCCAGGCCGATCTGATGATTGGCTACCGAAGCTATTCCGCAGCACTGAAAGCTCACCGTGAACTGCGGGTGTTCGAGATCCCGGCGCCCTACAATATTCAGGCCGATTATGGGCTGGCGGTGTGCGACGAACGGGCAGAGCCGCTGCGGGCTTTCCTGGTCTCGGATGCTGCGCGGCAAATACTGCGCGATTACGGTTTTGTCGTCTGAAAGTAAAAACCGCCGATGAAGGCGGTTTTTTTGAATGCTTCTCAGCCTGTTAAGGCATCATCGTCGGCCATTCGGGCGGCATTCTGGCGATGATCTCGACCAGCCCCGTTTTAAACGACGCCCAGATAATCGGGAAGTCGCCGAGCGTCAGACCCAATAAACCCATGGCAAACCAGCAGGATGCCGCAATTCCCAGCCCGCTGCTGATTATGGCTAAAGCCCGGTAATCCGAGCGGCGAAACTGAATATTCAGGCTGCTTGCCAAAAACATCAAAACCGCGCTAAGCAGCGGCCAGCGTATGAGCATCACGCCGGTGGTGATTGTTGCCATGAACCTTGTTCCTCAAAATCTGCAATTTATTTTTCTGTTGCACTGATAATGTGAAGTCTATCACTTTTGTGCGTTTAATCACCAGTATTGTGATGGTTTTTTGCACGGATTTGAGGCCGGGTTGGCGGGGTTTTTTAGGGAAACCGGGACGTGGATGGCGTGAACATTTTGTTTATCTGACGTTTACCACAATTTCGTTTAAATAATCATTCCCTGCTGCCTTAACCCCAGAAAAACTCATATTAACGCGGTGGGTTAAATCTTAAGCTAAACGGCATTCCGGTTTCTCTTATCTCATTGTTGCGCAAATTAATTTCCGCAGAGTTAACGGCTGAAGGCTATTGCTAAAGCGGGCTTTATGATGCAACGTAATCGGCGGTCATCAGGTTGTTCTAATAAAGTATAAAAACAGGCGCATAAAAGCAGAGACGTGTGAGCATCATGGTGAAACGGATTTATCTTAAGGCGTTGCGTACCTCAGGTTTTGTCCTGATCGTTTGCCTGCCGATAATGTTGGCAATTTATTTTGCCCATGTTCGCGCCATGAGTGATACCCAGCAGCACCTGCACTCTTTTGGCAAACTGGTGATGGAAAAAACGGAAATCGTCATCAGCCACGTCAATGAAGCGCGCAGCGAGGCGGAACGTTTTTCTGGAGAAATATGCAGTCCCCGACACATGGCAAATATGCTGGATATTGTGCGCGGTAAACTTTTTGTCGCCGATTTAATTTACGTCAGCGGCGATAAGCTGCTGTGTTCGACCAGCTACAAGCCGTTAAAACCTCTGCCAGCGCCGCTCCCTTCTTATACCCGTAAACCGGACGTCGCCATTTATTATTATCTGGATACGCCGTTTTATGCCGGGCATAAAATGACCTACATGCAGCGTGGGCATTATATGGCGGTGATTAATCCGCTCACCTGGTCAGAAGTTTTATCCGAAGATGACTCGCTGATTTATGGCGTCTACGACACCGTTACCCGCAGCTTTTTCTCTTTAAGTCCGGGGGCCGACAGCGACCTGCTACACCATTTCATTCTGCGTAAAGAGAAAGCGTTTACCGAAGACAATCGTTTTTATGCTGTTGACCAGTCGGCTAAAAGACCGATTGCGGTGATTGTTTCCACGTCAGAAACCCTGTTTAACCGCCAATGGTATCACCAGCTGACGTTGACGCTTCCGTTAGGCGTTATTTGCAGCCTGCTGATATTAATTATGTGGTCCAGAACCCGCCAGCAGTTAAATTCCCCGCGGCGGATGCTTTTGAGAGCGTTGACCAGAAAACAACTCAAACTTCACTACCAGCCGATTATTGATATTCAGAACGGTTATTGCGTAGGTGCGGAAGCACTGCTGCGGTGGGTGAATTTTAACGGGCAAACCATCAGCCCAGGAACGTTTATTCCGCTGGCAGAATCTGAAGGCCTGATTCACAAAATATCGGACTATGTAGTTGATGCCGTATTTAAAGATTTTGGTGAGTTTCTTGCCGACCATCCTGGGCTTTATATTTCGATTAATCTTTCGGCATCTGACTTTCACTCTTCACGCTTAATCACCGTACTTTCAGAACGGATTAAAACCTACAACATTCGTCCGGGGCAGATAAAAATCGAAGTGACCGAGCGAGGGTTTATTGACGTTGAAAAAACCAGGCCGTTTATCCAGGAGTTCCGCAACGCAGGCTTTAAAGTTGCCATCGATGACTTTGGCACCGGGTATTCGAATCTGCACAACCTGCAGTATCTGAACGTCGATATTTTAAAAATCGACAAAAGCTTTATTGATTCCCTCGCCAGCGAGCGGGCCAGCCATTTGCTGGTGGAACACATCATTGAAATTGCCCACAGCCTGAATTTAACGACGATTGCCGAAGGAGTTGAAACCGAAGCACAGGTGGCGTGGCTGGTGGATCACGGCGTGGAGTATTGCCAGGGCTGGTATTTTGCGAAGGCGCTGCCTCCGCAAGAGTTTATCGCCTGGCTCTATACGCCAGGCGGGATCCCCGTTCGCAAGGCTTCAGTGGCTCGCGATCCACTGCTTTAAAGGAACGACCCATTCCGGGTTAGGGCGGAAAAATGCCCCGTGCTGCTGGCCGGTAGCAATTTTTATCTCTTTATAATGAGTAATCCCCGGACTGTGGTTCACAATCGTCTGGCAGGAACCCACTTCATCCGAGGCTTCATAAATGGAGAGCACGTTCCCGTACAGGCGATTGCGGGCGTCATCCTGAATGGAATGTGTACATCCCGCCAGAATGGCAACGTTGAGTGCCTTATTCTGCAGTTTGCTTGCCGCCAGAATGGTAATTTCGCCGCCGCGTGAGAAACCGACAAGCGTAATATTCTTAGCCGGGACGCCTTTTGCAATCAGCGTGTTCACGTCTTGCTTTAGCTTTTCGGCATATTGATCTGGCTGAGTATCTTTGGCTCTGTGATAAGCAATCAGGTTGTAGCCATCATCGCTGAGTTTCTCTTTCACCGCCGGGAAATCGTAAACGCCCCAGTGCGGCTTATTTGGATTACTCGGCCGATCAACATTTCCCTCTAACACTTTCCCGTGCGTATAAAAAACGTATTTCTGCTTCGGGTTAACGCTGTCCGGGAACGCGGTATAAATGGTTGCCGCCTGAGCGGCCATTGAGGCAAGTCCGATGGCCAAAATGGCGAAACTTAACTTTCTCACTCCAACTCCTGTTGGTTTTCTTAGGCCTGATGGCGGTAATCCGTTGGCGTACGGTCAAACTCACGGCGGAACACGCGGGAGAAGGTTTGCTGCGAAACATACCCGTAGTCCATCGCGATATCAAAAATAGGGCGCTGGGTGGTGCGCAGCGCCGTGGCAGCCATCAGCAGGCGGCGCTGGCGGATATAGTCACCCAGCGTTTGGTGCATGACGGTGCGGAACATACGCTGCAAATACCACTTTGAATAACCTGATTTTTTCGCCACCACGTCGATGTTCAGCGGCTGGTCAATATGTTCATCAATCCATTCAGTCAACGTATAAATGATGTCCTGGTGAGCCATGAGTCGTCCTCATTTCCGGGTTAGCTAGTTTCATTGCCAGGGAGTATAATTCCTCAAGTTAACTTGAGGTAAAGAGCATTATGGAAAAGAAATTACCCCGAATAAAAACGCTGTTAACGCCCGGTGAAGTGGCGAAGCGCAGCGGCGTGGCCGTCTCCGCGCTTCACTTTTACGAAAGCAAAGGTCTGATCAAAAGTACGAGAAATGCAGGTAATCAGCGGCGTTATCAGCGCGATGTGCTGCGAACGGTGGCGATAATAAAAATTGCGCAGCGCATTGGCATTCCGCTGAGCACCGTCGGAGATGCGTTTGGCGTGTTGCCCGACGGCCATTCGATCAACAAAAACGACTGGAAGAAACTGTCGTCGCAATGGCGCGAAGAGCTGAACCACCGCATTGCCACGTTGACCGCATTGCGTGACGAACTGAATGGCTGCATTGGCTGTGGCTGTTTATCGGGGGCGGAATGCCCGCTGCGTAACCCAGGAGACAAGCTGGGCGAGCAGGGTACCGGTGCACGATTGTTGGAGGACTAGCGTTAGCTTCCACACATAAAACTAAAGCGCCACAAGGGCGCTCAAGACTGCTAACAAAGAGGGAAAAAGCGTGGTTTTTCCCTCTTTGTTGTTATTAGCCGAAAATCAACGAATTGATTTTCCAGGTTTATTAATGACGTTCTCTGTAACCTCATTGCTCAACAGGAATCATCCGTTGCCACATAAAACTAAAGCGCCACAAGGGCGCTTTAGTTTTTTTCCGGTCTTTGTCTTTCGCTCTATCCCGTTCTGACAGGAGGGTTTCCCCCGACGTCGGCACCCCTCGATAACGCTTACACATACCTACGTACACACTTCACTGACTTTGGAGGTTCCGGTCTGCACCGACAATTTAAGTGTAGGTCTGCCCCTTCACTTTGCAAGGTCAATTGTTCTTTTTTTGTTCATTTTTTTGACATGTGATACGTGTACGGCTTTCCTATAGTTATTCCATTTGGCTAAACAGAGGGTTACCTCATGCTCACGGTGCATCACCTCAATAACTCCCGTTCCCAGCGTGTACTTTGGATGCTGGAAGAACTGGCTCAGCCGTATCAGATTGTGCGTTATCAGCGGGAACCCACCATGCTTGCCCCGGAAGCACTAAAAAAAATCCATCCGCTGGGTAAATCCCCGGTGGTGGAAGATAACGGCCATATTCTGGCGGAATCAGGTGCCATTCTTGAGTACCTGCAGGAAACCTACGACAGTGAAAACCGCCTGAAGCCGCAGGAGATTAACGACAAAATCCAGTATCGCTTTTGGCTGCATTACGCCGAAGGGTCGCTGATGCCGCTGCTGTTAATGAAGCTGGTGTTTGGCAGCCTCGGTAAAGCACCTGTGCCCTGGCCGCTGCGCCCGGTGGGCAAGGCGCTGGGGCAGGGCGTGCAGAAAGCCTGGTTGAATAAGCAACTCAGCACCCATGCCCGTTTTATCGAGGATCACCTGAGCCAGCACCCGTGGTTCGCCGGGCAGCAGTTTAGCGCGGCAGATATTCAGATGAGTTTCCCGGTGGCCGCGCTGCTGGCGAGAGGGGAAGTCAACGACATGCCGCACACCCAGGCGTGGATGAAAAACGTGCAAACGCGCCCCGCCTGGCTGCGAGCGTTAAATCAAGGCGGCCCTTTTGAGATCCCAGGGGCGTGATCGCCGCAGAAGCAAAGCGAGAGAAAATTAGCCCAACTTTTTGCGTTTTTGTTGCGAAATTGCGCATTGACGATAACGTTTGCGCACCGTAAGGCGATTAATTCATCAGCTGAGCATATTTTCCTCGAAAATCGCAAAAGTTAAGTTGAAAATCCCGCCATGAAGGCTGGATAATCGTTTGCCTTAATTCTGTAACACCGATTTGTCCGTGTGGAGTTAAACGATTGCTTTTTTGTGACACCCCTTTGTCACAATCGTAGCGCAGGGAGACAACGTTTAACTGGCAGCGGGTTGTCCACCACCCGGGCAAACGTCATTCTAAAAATCTCAGGGGATTTTTCACTATGTCTACACCTTCTCCGCGCGCCGGCGGTTCGCTCGACGCCTGGTTCAAAATCTCTGCACGCGGCAGCACCGTGCGTCAGGAAGTTGTCGCCGGTCTGACAACCTTCCTTGCTATGGTTTACTCCGTGATCGTTGTGCCAGGAATGCTCGGCAAAGCCGGGTTCCCACCGGCAGCGGTCTTTGTGGCTACCTGCCTGGTGGCGGGCGTGGGCTCCATCGTGATGGGCCTGTGGGCGAACCTGCCGCTGGCCATCGGCTGCGCTATCTCGCTGACCGCTTTCACCGCCTTTAGCCTGGTGCTCGGCCAGCACATCAGCGTGCCGGTCGCCCTTGGCGCGGTATTCCTGATGGGCGTTCTGTTCACCATTATCTCTGCCACCGGCATTCGTAGCTGGATTTTGCGCAATCTGCCGATGGGCGTGGCGCACGGCACCGGGATTGGTATCGGCCTGTTCCTGCTGCTGATTGCCGCGAACGGCGTCGGCCTGGTGATTAAAAACCCGCTGGACGGGCTGCCGGTTGCGCTGGGGCATTTCGCCAGCTTCCCGGTGATCATGTCGCTGATTGGCCTGGCGGTGATCATTGGTCTGGAAAAACTGAAGGTGCCGGGCGGCATTCTGCTGACCATTATCGGCGTGTCCATCGTCGGCCTGATCTTCGACCCGAACGTGCATTTCTCCGGCGTTTTCGCCATGCCGTCGCTGAGCGATGACAAAGGCAACTCGCTGATTGGCAGCCTGGATATCATGGGCGCACTGAACCCGATCATTCTGCCAAGCGTGCTGGCGCTGGTGATGACTGCTGTGTTTGACGCCACTGGCACTATCCGCGCGGTAGCCGGTCAGGCGAACCTGCTGGACAAAGACGGCCAGATTATCGACGGCGGCAAAGCGCTGACCACCGATTCCCTGAGCAGCGTGTTCTCCGGTCTGGTGGGCGCAGCCCCGGCAGCGGTTTACATCGAATCTGCAGCGGGCACCGCAGCAGGCGGCAAAACCGGCCTGACAGCCATCACCGTTGGCGTGCTGTTCCTGCTGATCCTGTTCCTGTCGCCGCTCTCTTACCTGGTACCGGCATATGCCACGGCACCTGCACTGATGTATGTTGGCCTGCTGATGCTGAGCAACGTCGCCAAAATCGACTTTGCGGACTTCGTGGATGCGATGGCCGGGCTGATTACCGCGGTATTCATCGTGCTGACCTGCAACATCGTGACCGGCATCATGATCGGCTTTGCTTCTCTGGTGATTGGCCGCGTAGTGTCCGGCGAATGGCGTAAGCTGAACATCGGCACCGTGGTGATTGCCGTTGCGCTGGTGGCGTTCTACGCTGGCGGCTGGGCTATCTGATTTTCAATTCGTGCGGGTTGCGCTCTGTAACCCGCCGCTTTCACCCACTTCGGGCATTTCCGGTTCCAATGTGATGCAAAAAGTTGTTTTATTATAAAAACAACCGCTAAGAGTGACGCTTCAAATCACACATCACGTTCAGGGAAAACATGGAAATTTTCTTCACAATCTTGATTATGACCCTCGTGGTCTCCCTCTCTGGGGTGGTAACACGTATGTTGCCGTTTCAGATCCCACTGCCGTTAATGCAAATTGCCATCGGGGCGCTGCTTGCCTGGCCGCACTTTGGCTTACACGTTGAATTCGACCCTGAGCTGTTCCTGGTGCTGTTCATTCCGCCGCTGCTGTTTGCCGACGGTTGGAAAACGCCCACCCACGAATTTCTCCATCATGGCCGGGAAATTATTGGCCTGGCGCTGGTGCTGGTGCTGGTCACCGTGGTCGGCATCGGCTTCCTGATTTACTTCCTGGTGCCTGGTATTCCGCTGGTGCCTGCTTTTGCGCTCGCCGCCGTGCTGTCACCGACGGATGCCGTGGCGCTGTCCGGGATAGTTGGCGAAGGGCGGATCCCGAAGAAGATCATGGGGATATTGCAGGGTGAAGCGTTGATGAACGATGCCTCCGGCCTGGTGTCCCTGAAGCTTGCGGTGGCGGTCGCCGTTGGGGCGATGGCCTTTAGCGTCGGCGGCGCTTCGCTTGAGTTCTTCAAAGTGGCCGTGGGCGGCCTGCTGGCGGGGATTGCGGTCAGCTGGCTGTACGGCAAATCGCTGCGCCTGATGAGCCGCTGGAGCGGGGACGAACCCGCCACACAAATCCTGCTGCTTCTTCTGTTGCCGTTCGCCTCTTACCTGATTGCTGAACACATCGGGGTTTCCGGCATTCTGGCGGCGGTAGCCGCAGGGATGACCATTACCCGTTCCGGCGTGTTGCGTAGCGCCCCGCTGACCATGCGCCTGCGCGCGAACAGCGTCTGGGCGATGCTGGAGTTTGTGTTCAACGGCATGGTCTTCCTGCTGTTGGGCCTGCAGTTGCCGGGTATTCTCGAAACCTCTGTTGCGGCGGCCAATGCCGATCCTAACGTGGAACTGTGGATGCTGTTCCTCGACGTGGCGATGATTTATTTCGCCCTGATTGCGGTGCGCTTCCTGTGGCTGTGGTCGATGAAACGCCTCAGCCTGCGCTTTTTGAAAAAGCGCCCTCTGGAATTTGGCTCCTTCACCACCCGCGAACTGGGCATTGCTTCTTTCGCTGGCGTGCGCGGGGCCATCACCCTGGCCGGTGTGCTTTCCATTCCGCTGTTGCTGAACGACGGCACGCCTTTCCCGGCGCGCTATGAGCTGATTTTCCTCTCCGCAGGCGTGATCCTGTTCTCGCTGTTTGCCGGGGTCATCATGCTGCCGATTCTGCTGCGAAACGTTGAGGTTGGGGATAAGTCTCTGTCGCGCAAAGAGGAGCGGCTGGCCCGGTCCGCCACGGCTGAAGTGGCGATTGTCGCTATCCAGAAAATGGAAGAGCGCCTGGCCGCGGACAGCGAAGAGAATATCGACGACCAGCTGTTGAAAGAGGTGAGTTCGCGGGTTATCGGAAATTTACGTCGCCGTGCAGACGGGCGAAATGACGTTGAAAGCAGCGAGCTGGAAGAGAATCTTGAGCGCCGCTTCCGCCTGACGGCACTGCGTTCCGAGCGCGCTGAGCTATACCATCTGCGCGCCACCCAGCAAATCAGCAACGAGACCCTGCAAAAACTCCTGCACGATCTCGACCTGCTGGAAGCGCTGCTGATCGAGAAAGAGTAATCCCGCTAGTTCTGGCCGGTTTCCACTGCCGGCCAGAACTCTCTGCAGCAATCAATCCACGCCTGTGCGCTCTGCGAAATATAAACCCCTTCACGCCAAATCATCCCTAACTGCCAGCTCAGATTGCTGTTCAGCGGCAGCCACATCAGCGTGGTGTGGTCAAGCTTGCGGCAAATTGGCTCCGGCAGCACGGCAATTCCCACACCGCCCTGAACCATCGCCGCAAGGAAATCCCACTGCCCGCTGCGCACCGCAATGCGCGGGGTAAAACCGTTGTCGGCAAACAGCTGCATAAGCTGACGGCTAAGAGAGAAATCTTCGTTGTAGATAAGCAGCGGGTGCTCGGCCAGCTCGGCCGGGTCAACGCTGGTGCGGCCAATCCACGGGCCTGAACGAGGCACCAATACACACAGTGGATGGCGGAACAGCGGCATTACCGTCAGCGCGCCTTCATCTTCTACGGGGATAGCCGTCACCGCCAAATCGAGATCGCCATTAAGCACCGCCTGCTGCACCGTCAGGCCGCCGAACTCGGAAATCTTAAACTCCACGCCGGGGTAGCGGTGCTGATACACACCGATTGGGCCGGTCATCAGCGTGCCGACCATGGGCGGAATGCCGAGGCGCAGCACGCCGTTGGTGAGCTGCTTGATGTCGCTCAGTTCGGCCTCAAGCTGGCGAAACTCGGCGAGGATGGCCAGCCCGCGCTGAAACACCACCTGGCCGGTGTCGGTCAGCAGCAGACGGCGGCCGTCGCGGATCAGCAGCGTGCAGTTCAGCTCATCCTCGAGGTTGCGCAGCATTTTGCTGATGGTGGGCTGCGTGACGAACATCTTCTCCGCCGCCCGGGTGAAGCTCTGCTGGCGGACGACTTCAACGAAATAACGCAGCGTTCTGATGTCCATAACTATTCCTGTTGACTATACCTGCAATGATTTTAATTCATTTCAGTAGCGATGAACCGCTCTCTATAATCGGGGCTGGTATTTTTTCTGGAGCACCGATCATGGCTTTGGCGTTAGGCCGTTTTACGCCTGCTGTAATGCATAGCCTGCGTGTCCCCGTGCAGGTTGCCCTGTACGCCGGACTTTTTGTTTTTGCCGAACAGTTGGTGACGTGGGGGCATCTGCCGCTGCCCGCGAACCTGGTGGGGATGTTGCTCCTGCTGGCGCTGATTATTTGCCGCATTGTGCCGCTGAAATGGGTCAGGGAAGGGTCGAAATGGTTGCTGGCCGAGATGCTGCTGTTCTTCGTTCCGGCGGTTGTGGCGGTGGTGAACTACTCGCAGCTGCTGATGGTGGAAGGCTGGCGCATTTTTGCCGTGATTGCGGTCAGTACCGTGCTGGTGCTTGGCAGCACGGCCTTTGTGGTGGAAAAAGTCTATCGTTTTGAACTGGCTCGCGAAGCTCGCAGGCAGTCCCGTCATGACTAACTTCCAGCTCAGCGTGCTGTGCCTTGTGGTCACGCTGGTTTTCTACTTCGCCAATAAACGCCTGTATCGCCGTTTTCGCAAACTGCCGCTGATGCCGCTGGTCTTTACGCCGGTGCTACTGGTGGGGATGCTTGTCTTCGGCCATATCTCCTACAGCAACTACATGGGGGAGGCGCACTGGCTGCTGTGGTTGCTTGGGCCTGCCACCATTGCTTTTGCGGTGCCGGTTTATGACAACCTCCGGGTGATAAAACGCCACTGGATGTCGCTTTCTGCGGGCGTGCTGACGGCCATGATAGTGGCGGTGACCAGCTCGATTTGGCTGGCCCGTTTATTTACCCTGCCGGACGGCATTCAGCGTAGCCTTGCCGTGCGCTCGATTACCACGCCTTTTGCTCTGGCGGCCGCGAAGCCCATCGGCGGCGAGCCGGAACTGGTGGCGCTGTTTGTGGTGATCACCGGCGTGTTCGGTATGGCGGTAGGGGACGTGCTGTTTCTGCGCCTGTCGATCAGGGAAGGGATAGCCAAAGGCGCGGGGTTCGGTGCGGCTTCTCACGGCGCGGGTACCGCTCGCTCTTATGAGCTTGGGCCGCAGGAAGGGGTGATTGCCAGCCTGGTGATGATGCTGTCCGGCGTGGTGACGGTTTTGGTCGCACCGCTGGTCAGCTGGTTGATGTTTTAACCTACCGGGGCCGCAATAGCCCCGGTAAGTACTTACTAACTAATGAGCCCGTCCCTGATCGATGCCGATACCGGTTTGAGAGCGAATAAACTGCGCGCGGAACTTCTCCCGCTCCAGCTTACCTTCCGGCGTATTATCGGTAATCGAGAACAGCCAGATGCCGACAAACGCAATCAGAATAGAGAACAGCGCCGGGTACTCGTACGGGAAGACCGCTTTTTCGTGGCCGAGGATCTGCACCCAGATAGTCGGGCCCAGAATCATCAGCACTACCGCCGTCAGCAGGCCGAGCCAGCCGCCAATCATTGCACCGCGCGTGGTCAGCTTCGACCAGTACATCGACAGCAGGATAATCGGGAAGTTACAGCTCGCGGCAATGGAGAATGCCAGCCCCACCATGAAAGCAATGTTCTGTTTTTCAAACAGAATGCCCAGCAGGATAGCCACCACTCCCAGCACCAGAACGGTGATTTTCGACACTTTCAGCTCATCGCGTTCGGATGCGCCTTTGCGGAAGACGTTGGCGTAAAGGTCGTGAGACACCGCTGAGGCGCCCGCCAGCGTTAACCCGGCCACAACCGCGAGGATGGTGGCGAAGGCAACCGCAGAGATAAAGCCGAGGAACAGGTTCCCACCCACTGCGTCGGCGAGGTGAACCGCCGCCATATTGTTGCCACCAATCAGCGCGCCCGCCGCGTCTTTAAACGCCGGGTTAGCACCTACTAACATGATGGCGCCAAAACCGATGATAAAGGTCAGGATGTAGAAGTAACCCATGAAGCCGGTGGCGTAAAACACGCTTTTACGAGCTTCGCGGGCGTCGCTCACGGTGAAGAAGCGCATCAGAATATGCGGCAAACCAGCGGTGCCGAACATCAGGCCGAGGCCCAGAGACAGCGCAGAAATAGGGTCTTTCACCAGCCCGCCAGGGCTCATGATCGCCGCGCCTTTAGGGTGCACCGCCATTGCCTCATTGAACAGATTATTGAAGCTGAAACCGACGTGCTTCATTACCATAAACGCCATGAAACTTGCGCCGAACAGCAGCAGCACGGCCTTGATGATTTGTACCCAGGTCGTCGCCAGCATGCCGCCAAACAGCACGTACATCACCATCAGCACGCCTACCAGCACCACGGCGACGTGGTAGTTCAGGCCGAACAGCAGCTCGATGAGCTTCCCGGCGCCAACCATCTGGGCAATCAGGTAAAGGGCAACGACGACCAGCGATCCACAGGCAGACAGCGTGCGGATTGGCCCCTGCTTGAGGCGATACGACGCCACATCGGCAAAGGTATAGCGGCCCAGGTTACGCAGGCGCTCGGCGATCAGGAACAGAATAATCGGCCAGCCGACCAGGAAGCCCAGGGAGTAAATCAGGCCGTCATAACCTGAGGTGTACACCAGCGCGGAAATCCCGAGGAACGAGGCCGCCGACATAAAGTCACCGGCAATCGCCAGGCCATTCTGGAAACCGGTAATGTTGCCGCCCGCGGTGTAATAGTCGCTGCGGGAGCGAACGCGCTTGGACGCCCAGTAAGTGATATACAGCGTCAGAGCGACGAAAATCAGGAACATGATAATCGCCTGCCAGTTCGTTGGCTGGCGCTGCACGTCGCCGGTTATGGCATCGGCGGCAAAGGCACCGGCCGGCAGCAGAGCGGCAAAGACCGCAAGAAAACGTTTCATTTAACCCCCACTTCACGCAGCACTTCGTTATTCAGGCGGTCAAATTCGCCGTTAGCACGCCAGACATAAACCCCGGTGAGCAGGAAGGAAATAACGATCACGCCGATGCCGATAGGGATGCCCCGCGTGACGCTGGTGCCGTCATGCAACGGGGTGCCAAGCCACGCGGGTGCGAAGGCAATCAGCAAAATAAAACCAACGTAAATCACTAACATAATCAGTGACAGAAGGGCGGCAAACCGTTGCCTTTTGGAAACCAACTCCCTGAAATGCGCACTGCTTTCTATCCGCTGATAAATGGTGTCATTCATCACAGAATCTCCAGAGGTTTTTGTAGGGTAGGTATTTGTAGTTATTCCCTCTCCCTGAACGGGAGAGGGGGAGAACAAGGTTACGAAGGTATGGATAAAGCCTGTTTTTCTTCCAGCAGTTTTTCTACTACGCCCGGGTCGGCGAGGGTGGAGGTATCGCCCAGGTTGCTGGTGTCACCGGAGGCAATCTTGCGCAGGATGCGGCGCATGATCTTGCCGGAGCGGGTTTTCGGCAGCGAATCGGTCCAGTGCAGCACGTCCGGCGTGGCAAGCGGGCCTATCTCTTTGCGTACCCAGTTGCGCACTTCGGCGTACAGCTCCGGCGTCGGCTCTTCGCCGTGGTTCAGGGTCACGTAGGCGTAAATCGCCTGGCCTTTAATGTTGTGCGGAATCCCCACCACCGCGGCTTCGGCAATCTTCGGATGGGACACCAGCGCCGATTCAATCTCGGCGGTCCCCAGGCGATGGCCGGACACGTTCAGCACGTCATCCACGCGGCCGGTGATCCAGTAATAACCGTCTTCGTCACGGCGCGCGCCGTCGCCGCTGAAGTACATGTTTTTGAAGGTGGAGAAGTAAGTCTGCTCGAAGCGCTCGTGGTCCCCGAACAGCGTACGCGCCTGGCCTGGCCAGGAGTCGGTAATGGTCAGGTTGCCTTCGGTAGCACCCAGCTGCGGATTGCCTTCGTTATCGACCAGCGCAGGCTGAACGCCAAAGAACGGCTGAGTCGCGGAGCCCGCTTTCAGCTCGGTTGCACCCGGCAGCGGGGTGATCATAAAACCACCGGTTTCCGTCTGCCACCAGGTGTCCATCACCGGGCATTTCTCATTGCCGATGTGCTTCCAGTACCACTCCCAGGCTTCCGGGTTGATGGGCTCGCCCACGGAACCAAGAATGCGCAGCGAAGAGCGGTCGGTGCCTTCGGTGGCTTTATCCCCTTCGGCCATCAGCGCGCGAATGGCGGTTGGCGCGGTGTAGAGAATATTCACCTTATGCTTGTCGACCACCTGCGCCATGCGGTTTGGTTTCGGCCAGTTAGGCACACCCTCAAACATCAGCGTGATCGCGCCGCAGGCCAGCGGGCCGTAAAGCAGGTAGCTGTGCCCGGTCACCCAGCCCACGTCGGCGGTACACCAGTAAACATCGCCCGGATGGTAGTCGAAGACATATTTAAAGGTGGTCGCGGCATACACCAGATAGCCGCCGGTGGTGTGCAGCACGCCTTTTGGCTTGCCGGTGGAGCCAGAGGTATAGAGGATGAACAGCGGATCTTCAGCGTTCATTTCCACCGGCTGGTGCTGGTCGCTGGCTTTCTCTGTCAGCTCGTGCCACCACAGGTCACGGTTCTGATGCCAGTCGATTTTGCCGCCGGTGCGCTTCAGGACGATAACGTGCTCAACGGTTTTCACATTTGGGTTTTTAAGCGCGTCATCCACGTTCTTTTTCAGCGGAATTGAGCGCCCGGCGCGCACGCCTTCATCGGCGGTGATCACCAGGCGAGAGCTGGAGTCGATGATGCGTCCGGCTACGGCTTCCGGCGAGAAGCCGCCAAAGATCACGGAATGTACGGCGCCAATGCGCGCGCAGGCCAGCATGGCAACGGCGGCTTCCGGCACCATCGGCATATAAATCGCGACAACATCGCCTTTCTTAATGCCCAGTTCGACCAAAGTGTTGGCAAAACGGCAGACATCGCGATGCAGCTCGCGGTAAGTGATGTTTTTGCTCTGGGTCGCGTCGTCGCCTTCCCAGATGATAGCGGTTTGATCGCCCCGTTCTTTCAGGTGCCGGTCGAGGCAGTTTGCCGCTAAATTAAGCGTCCCGTCCTCATACCACTTGATAGAGATGTTTCCCGGCGCAAAAGAGGTGTTTTTCACCTTTTGATACGGTTTGATCCAGTCGAGAATTTTCCCTTGTTCGCCCCAAAACGCATCCGGGTCTTGTATCGACTGTTGATACATGGCCTGGTACTGCTCCGGGTTTATCAGGCAACGGTCCGCAATGTTTGCGGGAATAGCGTGTTTGTGTACTTGGCTCATGGCTTTTTTTCTCCTTTAGGATGTTAATAATATGTCACACAAACGTTAATAGTAGGGGTATTGGCAGCTTTGTTTACTTTTTGGGCGGCAGATCACGCATTAAAATAATCGCGCAAAAATTGTTCAAACAGATGAATCATAAGAATTAATTACCTTTGGTACTTATTTCCAAAAACAAATAATGAAATTTTTTCCATAACAATAAGTTATATTCATATTCCCCCGAAAAATCCTGTTTATCTATGCAATGTAAGTGCATAACCCTAAAAATGAAGGGTTGCGCAGCAGGCTATCGGGATGGTACTGATACGGCGCTTTAAAAAACCCCGCTTAACACCTGATGTTTGTCATACCCCCTTTCAGTTTGTGACCTTCTCCTGAGTCAACAGCATGGGAATGGCGTTTTTTTGAGGAACTGTCGTCGTTATGAAAAACTTTAAAATGAGCCTGGCCTGGCAAATCTTGCTGGCGCTGGTGCTGGGCATTATCCTGGGAAGTTTTCTACATTATCAAAGTGATAGCCGTGAATGGCTGGTCGCTAACCTGCTGTCACCGGCGGGCGATATCTTTATTCACCTGATCAAAATGATCGTTGTGCCGATTGTGATTTCCACCCTGGTGGTCGGGATTGCGGGCGTCGGCGACGCCAAACAGCTTGGCCGCATCGGCGCTAAAACCATCATTTATTTCGAAGTGATCACGACGGTTGCCATCATTCTGGGCATTACGCTCGCGAATGTTTTCCAGCCGGGCCACGGCATAGATATGTCGCAGCTTGCTACCGTGGATATTTCGAAATACCAACATACGGCGCAGGACGTACAAAGCCATGCTCACGGCCTGATGGGTACTATTCTGTCGCTCGTGCCTACCAACATCGTGGCATCAATGGCGAAGGGCGAGATGCTGCCGATCATCTTCTTCTCGGTGCTGTTTGGCCTGGGGCTGTCGTCGCTGCCCGCGACTCATCGCGAGCCGCTGGTGACCGTTTTCCGCTCCATCTCTGAAACCATGTTCAAGGTGACGCACATGGTGATGCGCTATGCGCCGGTGGGCGTTTTCGCGTTGATTTCCGTGACCGTGGCTAACTTTGGCTTTGCCTCGCTCTGGCCGCTGCTGAAGTTGGTGGTGCTGGTATACGTGGCGATTGCCTTCTTTGCGCTGGTGGTGCTGGGCGCGGTGGCGCGCCTGTGCGGGCTGAAAATCACCATCCTGATGCGCATTCTGAAAGACGAACTGATTCTGGCGTTTTCTACCGCCAGCTCCGAGAGCGTGCTGCCGCGTATCATCGAGAAGATGGAAGCCTATGGCGCACCGGCGTCGATTACCAGCTTCGTGGTGCCAACCGGCTACTCGTTTAACCTGGACGGCTCCACGCTTTATCAGAGCATCGCGGCGATCTTTATTGCTCAGCTGTATGGCATTGAGCTGTCGCTGTGGCAGGAAATCATTCTGGTGCTGACGTTGATGGTGACCTCAAAAGGGATTGCCGGCGTGCCGGGCGTCTCCTTCGTGGTACTGCTGGCGACGCTTGGCAGCGTCGGTATTCCGCTGGAAGGGCTGGCGTTTATTGCCGGGGTTGACCGTATTCTGGATATGGCGCGTACCGCGCTGAACGTGGTCGGCAACGCGCTGGCGGTGCTGGTTATCGCCAAGTGGGAGCATAAGTTCGACCATAAAAAAGCCCAGGCCTATGAGCGTGAGCTTTTTGGGAAGTTTGACAGTAAGGCGAGTAGTTAAGTAAAGCCCCTCACCCCGGCCCTCTCCCCACAGGGGAGAGGGAGGAAAATTCCTCAAAGGGGTGAATGAGAATACATTTTCTTTATCCCCTCTCCCCTTTGGGGAGAGGGTTAGGGTGAGGGGATGTCTTACCCCATCGCGCTTTCGCGCAGCCGGGCCTTCAGCTTGTTGTACTCATCAATCACATACTGCTCGGCGGCCTGCTGATCGGCGATCGGCTCGACGCGCACGGCGCAGTACTTGTACTCCGGCGTTTTGGTAATCGGGCTCAGGTTCTCCGTCACCAGCTCATTACAGGCACCAATCCACCACTGATAGGTCATGTACACCGCGCCTTTATTCGGACGTTCGCTGACCGCTGCCCGGGTAATAACCCGGCCTTTGCGCGAATTCACCCAAATCAATGCTTCATCTTCAATGCCCAGCCGGGCGGCATCTTCGACGTGGATTTGTGCATAACCCGGCTCATCGGCCAGCGCTGCCAGGGCTGCACAGTTCCCGGTCATTGAACGACAGGAGTAGTGGCCAACTTCACGCACTGTCGAAAGCACCATCGGGTACTCGTCGGTGACGCGATCGATAGGCGGTGCCCAGTCGCAGGTGAAGAACTGCCCCAGCCCGTTAGGGCGTTCGAACTTGCTTTCATACAAGTAAGAAGTGCCCTGATCCGCGTCGGACGTGTCCCGGCAAGGCCACTGGATATAGCCCAGCTCGCCCATCTTCTCGTAGGTTGCCCCGTAGAAGTCCGGGCACAGGTGGCGCAGCTCGTCCCAGATTTCCTGGGTGTTGCTGTAGCGCATCGGGTAGCCCATACGGGTGGAGATTTCGCTGATAATCTGCCAGTCCGTTTTGAGATCCCACTTCGGCTCAACCGCTTTAAAGAAGCGCTGGAAGCCACGGTCGGCGGCGGTGAAGACGCCTTCATGCTCGCCCCAGGAGGTGGACGGTAAAATAACGTCTGCCTCGGCGGCGGTTTTGGTCATGAAGATGTCCTGCACAATCACCAGCTCAAGCCCGGCAAACGCTTTGCGCACGGCGGAAAGCTCGGCGTCGGTCTGGAGCGGATCTTCCCCCATAATATAGGCCGCACGGACTTCCCCGTGCTCGACGCGGTGAGGCAGTTCGCTGATGCGGTAGCCGTTAGCCTCCGGCAGAGCGTCAACGCCCCAGGCTGCCGCAAATTTGCTGCGGGTTTCCGCGTCACGAACGTACTGATTGCCGGGGAACATATCCGGCAGCGCGCCCATATCGCAGGCACCCTGCACGTTGTTCTGGCCGCGAACCGGGTTCACACCCACGTTAGGCTTGCCGAGGTTGCCGGTCATCAGCGCCAGGCTGGTGAGCGAGCGCACGGTTTCCACGCCCTGGTAGAACTGGGTCACGCCCATGCCCCACAGGATGGTGGCCGTTTTGGCTTTGGCATACATACGCGCGGCCGCACGGATTTCCCCGGCGCTGACGCCAGTGATTTCTTCTACGGATTCCGGCGTATAGCCTTCAACAATTTTGCGATACTCCTCGAAGCCCTCGGTACGAGAAGCGACGAAAGCGTGGTCGTAAAGATTCTCTTCAATAATGACGTGGCCAATCGCATTCAGCAGCGCGATGTTTGAGCCGTTGCGTAACCTTAAATGCATGTCGGCAATGCGCGCGGTTTCAATTTTGCGCGGATCGACAACAATAATCTGTGCCCCTTTCTGCTTCGCCTTAATCACGCGATTAGCCACGATAGGGTGTGAATCTGCCGGGTTGTACCCGAACACAAAGACTAAATCAGTATCCTCAATCTCGACGATGGAGTTACTCATCGCGCCATTCCCGACCGACTGGTGCAGACCTGCAACCGATGGGCCGTGTCAGACACGTGCGCAGCAATCGACGTTATTGGTTCCAATAACGGCGCGCGCAAATTTTTGCATTACATAGTTGGTTTCGTTGCCGGTCCCGCGTGAGGAGCCGGTGGTTTGAATGGCGTTCGGGCCATACTTGGCTTTGATCTCGCTCAGGCGTGAGCTGACGTAATCCAGCGCTTCGTCCCAGGATACGGCTTCCAGCTTGCCGCCGCGCTCGCGGCGAATCATCGGAGTTTTCAGGCGCGGGGTAAGGATTTTGGTGTCAGTGATAAAATCCCAACCGTAATACCCCTTCAGGCACAGGTCGCCCTGGTTGGTTTTACCCTGTGCGCCTTCCGCCTTGACGATTTTGCCGTTATCCACCACCAGGTTTATCTTGCAACCCGAGGCGCAATAGGGGCAAACCGTGACGACTTTTTTCATCATGTTGCTCCAGTCAATGCTGTCATTTAAGTGCGGCGATAAATGCAAACCGCCTTGCTGCGCCACTCAATGCATTATCTATGCCACATAGAGTGAGTGGGTATTGGCGCGGGTTTGGCGGGTATCCGGCGAATGGGCTGACGAAAGACCGGGGATTTCGTCATAAATGACGTGTCGAACTGACGGCCATTTGTGACAGTGATAGAAAATTCCGCACGGATTTGTGTTCTTTCTGCGGCGCGCAATCAACAATCGCTCACACTAAAAAGAACCTCCTCCCCTCCGGAGACAATAATGAAACCTGCAATCCTGGTGGTGGATGACGACAAGGCCATTTGCGACGTGCTGCGCGATGTGCTCAGTGAACACGTTTTTGATGTGTTGGTATGCCACAGCGGGAATGAAGCGCTGCAAATTGTGGCGTCAGAGCCTTCTGTGGCGCTGATTTTGCTGGACATGATGCTGCCGGATACCAACGGCCTGCTGGTGCTTCAGCAGGTGCAGAAACTGCGTCCCGCTTTACCGGTGGTGATGCTGACCGGCATGGGTAGCGAGTCCGATGTAGTGGTGGGGCTGGAAATGGGCGCCGATGACTACATCGCCAAACCGTTCAACGGTCGCGTGGTCGTCGCGCGGGTGAAGGCGGTGCTGAGGCGCAGCGGAGCGCTGGCCGTAGAAAGCAGCCCGACCAAAACCAGCGGGCTGCAGTTTAACGGCTGGCGGCTGGACACCGATCGCTGCCAGTTGATGAATGCTCAACAGCAGCAGGTTGATCTCACTCAGGGCGAATATGGCCTGCTGCTTTCCCTGGTGCAGAACGCCAGGAAAGTGCTGTCGCGAGAAAAGCTGCTCGAGCTAACCCACAGCGAAAGCCTCGAAGTGTTCGACCGCACCATCGACGTATTAATCATGCGGCTGCGCCGAAAAATCGAGGTCAATCCGCACCAGCCCACGCTGATTCGCACCATCCGCGGCGTGGGTTACGTCTTCGCCGCCGACATCACCCACGGCGAAAATAATGCGGTTTAGCGGTTATTTGCCTGCGGAAAAATAGCGGGCGGGTGAAGTGCCAAAGGCATTTTTGAACATATGAATAAAATTGCCCGGCGACGCATAGCCAAGTAATTCTGAAACCTCCGACACCGACATCCCCAGCGCCAGCTTATCCAGCCCGTGGGTCAGCCGAACCTGCCTGCGCCACTGGGCAAAATTCAGGCCGGTTTCCGCCACAAAAAGGCGACGCAGAGTGCGGGGCGAAAGCGCCCCGAATGCCGCCCACGCTTCAAAAGTCCGCTCATCGCCGGGGTTGGCGAGCAGCGCAGAAGCCACTTTTTTCAGCCGGTTGTCCGTCGGCATCGGTAAATGCAGCGCTTCATGCGGCGCACGACAAATCTCGTCGTAAATAACGGCGGCCATGCGCTGCTGTTCCGGCTCGGGTTCCGCCTGCTTATCCCATTGGCAGGCGCGACGGGCGAGCGCGTGAAGCACCTCTGAAACGGCAATCACGCAGGGCTTTTCCGGCAAACCCGAGCAGCTTTCGGGCGCAATCAGCAGCGTCCAGCCTTTGACGGCTCCGCTGATGCTGACTTTGTGGGTGACGCCCGGCGGCAGCCAGCTGGCGCGATGAGGAGGCAAAAACCAGGCTCCGTCGGCGGTGTGAACGTGCAGTAACCCAGACTCAACGCAAAAAACCTGGCCGCGCAGATGCTGATGCCAGGCCACCTCACGCGTGCCGAGCAGATATTCACTTTCAGGTGCGACGCTGCCTTCAAGCGCAATCAGCGCCGGGCCGCTAAGCCATTCGCTGTAGTCGGGGGCTGGTGACTGAGGAGTATTTTTTATCATGGCCGGTTTTCACTATTTATCGTCCGTATAACGTTATCCTTGCGCGGTCGAGCCGTGCAACTCTTTTGTGGAACCAGAACAAACCACAAAGGAAGGCTCATGAGTACTTCAAGCGTTGCAATTATTGGTGCGGGACTGGGCGGGCTGGCGCTGGCTCAGGGCCTGAAAAGTCGCGGCATTAGCGTCACCGTTTACGAGGCAGATCCGGCAGCCGACAGCCGTATTCAGGGCTACCGAATTCGGATCGATGCCCAGGGGCAGCGGGCGCTGGCGGAGGTGTTGCCTCCTGCGCTTTATCAGCTTTTCCGGCAAACGGCCTCGGTAGCCAGCACGGAAGGGCGTTTTCTGGATCGTACCGGGCAAGAGGCCAATGGCCGCCAGCCTGAAGGCTGGCATCAGGCCGAACAAAACCCCGATCTCGAGCCAGACTTAAGCATTCACCGCCAGACGCTGCGGGAAATCCTGATGTGCGGCCTCGAGAGGTCTCTGCGCTACGGCCACGCTTTAGAGGGTTACCATCAGGAAAGTGAAGGCCGGGTAGGGCTAAGGTTTGCTCATGCGGCCGAGGCAAGCTGCCAGCTTCTGGTCGGCGCGGACGGCGTTAATTCACGGGTCAGGGCACAGCTTGCCCCTGATGCCGTGCCGATGGATTCTGGCTATCTCTGCCTTTATGGCAAAAGCGCTTTAACGGCAGAAAAAGCCGAGTACGAAGGCACTAACGTGGTGTTTTGTGACGGGTTCAGCGCCATTGTGGATGAAATGCGTTTTCGGCCAGACTTTACGGCGCTTGCGGCAAAGGCAGGGTTTGGTGGCAGCCTCACGCAGACCGAGGATTATCTTTACTGGGCGCTAATCGGCTCTGGTTCGCGGTTAGGTGTTCCCTTAGGCAGTCTGTCTCTTCCCCCGATGCTGCAAAAACTTATTCAACGGACTTTGCCTGAACATATTGCGACCTTGCCGGTTCGCTACGGCAATCCGGCCATTGCCTGGCTGCCTGGAAACGTCACGCTGCTGGGTGACGCCGTCCACGCCATGAGTCCGGCTGGCGGCATTGGCGCTAATACGGCGCTGAGAGATGCCGCCGATCTTGCCGCGATACTTCTCGGCAAAGGCCTGTCCGGCATGGCTGATTATGAAAGCCTGGTGCTTGCCAGGGGGAAAGCGGCCGTGGCAGATTCCGCCGTGGCGGCCGCGAAGCTTTCCGGCTAGATAAACTGCCGGTATTCATGGCACAAAAGCAGCGCCGGGGCAGCATCTTCGGTAAGGGTACTGAAGCGCTCAAGCGGTTTTAAAAAGCGGTTGTCGTGGTCGTCATCGTTAACCATCGACACTTCACCGACCAGCACGTCGCCATAGCCCGGCTCACCCCAAAAGCTGTGGTACATCTCCGGCACCAGGCTGATGCTTTCGCCGGGCGATAAGCGCAGCTGGCTGCCCGCCGCGTGCGTCTGGCGGCAGCCGTCAATCACCACTGTGATGTCTGTTTCGTCAGGCTGTTCGAAGGGATCGGACTGCCACAGTTCGACAATCAAGTTCCCGCCGCCGCGGTTGATGATGTCTTCCTGCTTGCTCCAGTGAAAATGCATCGGCGTCATCTGGTTATCACGCACATGCATGACTTTCTCGGCGTAGGATTTGGCGTAGGGAGCGCCTTCCGGGGAACCATTGCGCAGGGTAAATAGCGTCAGGCCCATTGTCAGGAAGTCGCCGCCGCCGAAGTCGGTGATGTCCCACCCGAGTTTCAGATCGAAGACCTCTTGCCAGCTGCGGGGGTTAACCTGCAGCCATTTTTGCGGTGGGAAGCTGGCGAACGGTGGTAGTTGTACACCGTGGCGGGCAAAAAACTGCCGGGTTTCATTCAGGTATTGATTGACCTCGGAGCGTTTCATCTGGCCTTCCTTTGATGTGGACCCTCACCCTAACCCTCTCCCTGGAAGGGAGAGGGGACTGACGGCGTGCTGACTCGGCCGGAGAGGTTAAACCCTCACCCTAACCCTCTCCCTGGAAGGGAGAGGGGACTGACGGCGTTCTGACTCGACCGAAGAGGATAAAACCTCACTCTAATCCTCTTCCTTCGGGGAGAGGGGACTTACGATTTTCTCCCTCTCCCCTTTGGGGAGAGGGCCGGGGTGAGGGGCAAATTACTTCACCGTCCACCCTTTGTAGCTGCCGATATTGCTCTTATCGATCATCGTCACCGGGATCAGCACCGGGCCTTTCGGCGCGGGTTTGCCCTGCAAAATGTCATAGCCAATCTCAACCGCTTTCGCCGCCATCACCTGCGGATCCTGGGCCGGGGTCGCCACAAACAGCGAGCTGCCGCCGCGCTTCAGGGCTTCTTCCCCATCCGGGCTGCCGTCCACGCCGACAATAAAGAACTCGTTACGTTGAGCCTGTTTTGCCGCCAGATCGGCCCCGATCGCCGTTGGGTCGTTGATCGCAAACACGCCGTCGATCTTCGGATTCGCCGCCAGCAGCGAGGTCATCACTTCCAGGCCACCTTCACGGCTGCCCTTAGCATTCTGGTTAGACGAAAGGATCTTAATATCCGGGTGTTTTTTGAATTCGGTTTCGCAGCCTTCGACGCGGTTCTGCACGGCGGAAACCGGCGGCCCGTTGATGATCACCACGTTGCCTTTGTCTTTCAGGCGATCCGAAATGTACTTACAGGCCATTTGCCCGGCCTGAGTGTTATCGGAAGTGATCGTGGCATCGGCGCCGTCTGCCGCAACGTCCACCGCCACAACAACGATCCCGGCGTCTTTCGCGCGTTTTACCGCCGGGCCGATCCCTTTAGAATCCGCGGCGTTAAGGATGATCATGTCCACCTTCGCGGCGATAAAGTTGTCGATCTGCGCCACCTGCTGGCCAAGATCGTAGCCGCTGGAGACCAGCGTCACTTTCACGTTATCACCGGCGAGCTTGCGGGCTTCCAGCTCGGCACCTTTGGTGATCTGCACGAAGAACGGGTTGGCGAGGTCGCCCACCGTCACGCCGATCGACTTTAACTCTTTCGCCTGGGCAAACGGCGCGCCTGCGATCATTGCACCAGCCAGTAACGCAGTAACTATAGGTTTCAAACGCATGCTGTTTTCCTCACTCGTAGGGTAGGGTTTTGTTGTTATGCACTTTGATTGTGACGGGTACGGTATTTGTCGATCAGCACCGCTATGATGATCACCGCCCCTTTGATCACCAATTGCCAGAAATAGGAGACGCCCATCAGCGTCATGCCGTTGTTGAGCGTGGCGATAATCAGCGCCCCCACCAGCGTGCCGGTGATGGTGCCAATTCCTCCCACGAAACTGGTTCCGCCGAGGATAACGGCGGCAATCGCATCCAGCTCGTAGCCCACGCCGAGGTTACCGTTGGCGCTGTAAAGCCGTGACGCACTCATGATGCCGCCCAGGCCGGAAAGCAGCCCGCTCATGCCGTACACGAACAGCAGCACCATCCACACTTTGATACCGGTCAGGCGTGCCGCCTGCATGTTGCCACCCACCGCGTAGATATGAACACCCAGCGTGGTGCGGCGCAGAATGAACCAACACACCGCAATCACCAGCAGGGCGATAACCACCAGCCACGGCACCGGGCCGAGATAGGCGTTACCAATCCACTCGAAGTTGATGTTGGAGTTAATCACTGTGGTGCCGTCGGCCAGCAGATACGCTGCGCCTCGCAGCGCGGTATAGGTGCCGAGCGTGACGATAAACGGCGGCAGCCCAGCCCAGGCGACCAGCATGCCGTTAAACAGCCCCAGCCCGGTGCCCATCAGCAGCGCCGCCGGAATCGACAGGCCTTCCCAGCCGGGCATCAGCGACACCACCATCGCCGTGACGGCGGTGGTACCGAGGATGGAGCCAACGGACAGGTCGATACCGCCGGTCAGAATAATGAAGGTCATTCCCGCCGCCAGCACGATGTTGATGGACGACTGGCGGGCGATATTGAGCAGGTTAGACTCGGTGAAGAAGTTAGGGGCGACAAAGCCAAAGACGGCGATGATCAGTACCAGAATCGGCAGAATACCGACGGTTTGCATCAAATCGCCGAACAGGGCTTTTTTGAGCGAGGCGGATTTTGCCACCGGTTGCGTGCCTGAGTTAGTCATGGTGCACCTCTTTCTTATGGGCCTCGGTCACGCCGGTAGCCAGGGTCATAATATTTTCTTGCGTAATGTTGTGGCGCAGCAGCTCGCCGGCAATGCTGCCTTCGCGCATGACGTACACCCGGTCGCTCATGCCCACCACTTCGGGCAGCTCGCTGGAAATCATTAAAATGGCCACGCCCTGGCGGGCCAGCTGGTTCATGATGCGGTAAATCTCGCTTTTTGCGCCCACGTCCACGCCGCGCGTTGGCTCGTCGAGGATCAGGATGCGCGGGCCAATGGCAACCCAGCGGGAAATCAGCAGTTTTTGCTGGTTGCCGCCGGACAGGCCCCCGGCGCGAACCTGTGCGTGAGGGACGCGAATATTCAGCAGGCTGATGGCGTCGTCGGAAATGGTCTGGGCTTTTTTGCGGTCGAGCATGCCGAAGTGGGCGTCACGCTCAAGCGTGGCCATGGTGATGTTGTCCTGCGCGGCCAGCTCAAGGAACAGCCCCTGCTCTTTGCGGTTTTCGGTCAGGAAGCCAATGCCGTGCTGAATCGCCTCGCGGGGGGAGTGCAGCGTCACAAGCTGGCCGTCGATCTCAATCGAGCCGCCCGTAGGTTTGCGCACGCCGAAGATCAGCTGTGCCAGTTCTGAACGTCCCGCGCCAACCAATCCGGCCAGGCCGACTATCTCCCCGGAACGAACATGCAGGCTGACGGGCTGTACTTTGCCGTTGTCCGTCAGGTGATGGACATTCAGGCGAGGGCTGCCCAATGGGATATCCCGCTCTTTGTTAAACAGGTCGCTGAGGGGGCGGCCCACCATCATTTTGACCAGCTCGCTGGCGTTCAGGTTTTCGCGCGTCAGGCTGCCGACGTACTGGCCGTCGCGCAGCACGCTGACCCGGTCAGACAGCTCATAGATCTCCGCCATGCGGTGGCTGATGTAGATAATCGCCATGCCTTCATCGCGCAGGCGGAAAATCAGCTCAAACAGGCGATGCGTTTCGCGAGAGGAGAGGGCGGCGGTGGGTTCATCCATCACCAGAATACGGCTGTTGCGCTGGAGCGCACGGGCAATCTCAACCTGCTGCTGCTCGGCAATGGTGAGCTTCATCACGAGGTCGGTGGCTTTAAACTGCGCCCCGAGGCGGTCAATCACCGCCTGCGCCTGCTGCACCATCTCTTTACGCTGCACCAGGCCGCCGCGCGCCAGCTCGCTGCCAAGGAAAATGTTCTCCGCCACGGTAAGGTTTGGCGCGAGCTGCATCTCCTGGTAAATCAGCGTGATGCCAGCGTTGAGGGCATCTTTCGGGCCTTTGATGGCGTAGGGTTCACCGTCAATCAGCACTTCGCCGCTGGTGGCGATGTAAGCCCCGGCGAGGATCTTCATCAGGGTACTTTTGCCCGCGCCGTTCTCGCCCATTAGCGCATGGATTTCACCGGGGAAGACCGTTAAATCGACGCCTTTTAGCGCATAAAATTTGCCAAACGACTTGGCAATATTGCGCATTTCCAGAATGGGAACTCTGCTCATGGTGCGGCGCCTGTGGTGGTTATTTATAGGGCCAGTCAACCACGCGCCGGTAAATGCAAAATGTCAGCCGCCGTTCATATTTGTCATAGAGTTGAATAGTTAACCTGGATCACATTCCCGGCGTGGAAATATTTATCAAAATCCGTGCAATGCTTAACTGGAGTGAATGTGTGACCCTCACCCCGGCCCTCTCCCTGAAAGGGAGAGGGGGAAAGGCGGCGCGCTATTCGTTGTCCTCTATTTTCCCTCTCCCCTCTGGGGAGAGGGTCAGGGTGAGGGGAAAAAACAACCACGGAGCCTCTATGACCCAGCCTCGCCCGTCCTTCTTCGCCAGCGCCCGTGGCCGCCTGCTGTTCTTCAACCTGCTGGTGGTGGCGGTCACGCTGATGGTCTGCGGCGTGGCGGTGCTCGGTTTTGAACATGCCAGCCGCCTGCAGGAACAGGTGCAGGGGCAAACGCTGCTCGACATGTCCGGCAGCATGGAGCTGGCGCGCGACACCTCCAACGTGGCGACGGCGGCGGTCAGGCTTTCTCAGGTTGTCGGCGCGCTGGAATACCAAAGCGAAGCGGAAAGCCTGAAGCAGACCCAGCTTTCGCTGCAAAACTCGCTTTCTCATCTGGCTACCGCGCCGCTGGCCAGGCGCGAACCACAGTTGGTCAGCCGGATCATCGCCCGCAGCAACGAGCTGGAAAGCAGCGTCACCAACATGCTGGTGATGGGGCACCGCCGCCACTTGCAGCGCAACCTGCTGCTGAGCGCCCTGTACCAGAACCAGAGCTATCTTGAGCACCTGCAGGAGGTTAACGCGCGCGAAGGGCTGAACGTGCCGGATGCCGCGCTGCTCAAAGAGATGGATCGCCTGATCCTGGTGGCGATTCAGTCTTCTTCGCCGAGGCCAGCGGTACGCCAGCTTAGCGAAGTGATGCAGCTCTTGCCCGCACAAGCGCCATCGCCGCTGGCGGACAGCATTTTGCAGCAGTTCAGAAGCGGCCTGCAGCAGCTGCCGCCGCTCTCTGCCCAGCTTGAGGAAAGCGATCTGGGCATCGCCTGGCACATGTACCACATCAAAGCGCTGGTGGCTTTTCTGAATCAGGACATCAACCTGTACGTGCAAAAAGTCGGGGAAGAGTCCCGGCAGCGCAGCCAGCAAAGCCACCGGGATTTGCAGTCCATCATCGCCTTTATCGGCCTGTTCGCCCTGCTGGCGCTGGTGATCACCGGCTTCGCCGGGCTGTATATCTACCGCAACCTCGGCTCTAACTTAACGGCCATTTCCCAGGCGATGACGCGGCTGGCGAAGGGCGAAAAAGAGGTCAGCGTGCCTGCGCAGCAGCGGCGTGATGAGCTGGGCGAGCTGGCCAGGGCGTTTAACGTCTTTGCCCGCAATACCGCGTCGCTGGAGCACACTTCGCGCCTGCTGAAAGAGAAAAGTACCTTGCTGGAAACCACCTTCCACGCCATGCGCGACGGCTTTGCGCTGTTCGACAGCGACGGTTTCCTGGTGGTGTGGAACCAGCAGTACCCGCTGCTGCTGGGGCTGGACCCACAGCGCCTGCAGCGTGGCCAGCACTACCTCGGGCTACTCAAACAGGTCACGCCGCTGCAGGAACACATGCTCGGCAATCTTTCCCGGCCTTTGCCGAAGCCGCAGGAACTGAGGCTGGCGGACGGGCGTACCATCGAGCTGCGCTTTAGCCCGGTGCCGGGGCGGGGCATGGTGAACGTGGTGCTGGAACGCAGCGAGCGCAAGGCGCTGGAAGAGGCGCTGGTGCACAGTCAAAAAATGAAGGCGGTGGGGCAACTCACCGGCGGCCTGGCGCACGATTTTAATAACCTGCTGGCGGTGATTATCGGCAGCCTGGAGCTGACCGCGACAGACTCACCGGACGCCGTGCGCATTCAGCGTGCGCTGAAGGCCGCCGAACGGGGCGCTCAGCTTACCCAGCGGCTGCTTGCCTTTTCCCGTAAGCAGCCGCTGCATCCGCGTGCGGTGGCGATGAAAAGCCTGCTGGAAAACCTCGATCCGCTGATGCGCCACTCTTTGCCCGCCCACCTTACGCTTAGCGTAGAAGCCCAGCAGCCCGCCTGGCCTGCGTGGATCGACGTTAACCAGCTGGAGAACGCGATCATCAATCTGGTGATGAACGCCAGGGACGCCATGGAAGGCCGCAGCGGTGAAATCAAAATCCGCACCTGGAACCAGCGCGTGGTGCGCGGCGAAGGGCGCAAACAGGATATGGTGGTGATTGAAGTGGCCGACACCGGCCACGGCATGACGGATGAAGTGAAGGCGCAGGTGTTTGAGCCGTTCTTCACCACCAAACAGACCGGCAGCGGCAGCGGGCTGGGGCTGTCGATGGTGTATGGCTTTGTGCGCCAGTCCGGCGGGCGGGTGCAAATAGAAAGCGAGCCAGGCAAAGGGACTCGGGTCATACTGCAACTGCCTCGTGCATCTGCGGAGGTGCAACCGGAGGCCTTGCCGCTGGCCGGTGAACAGGCCGACATTGCCGACCAGCTTGTGCTGGTGCTGGAAGACGAACCGGACGTACGCCAGACGCTGTGCGAGCAGCTGCATGAGCTGGGTTATCTGACGCTGGAAGCCAGCGACAGCCAGCAGGCGCTGGAGCTAATGACGGAGGTGCCGGACATTGGCCTCGTGATCAGCGACCTGATGCTGCCCGGCGAGTTAAGCGGCGCGGATGTGCTGCAGCAGGCTCGCCGCCACCATCCTCAGCTGGATTTGTTGCTGATCAGCGGGCAAGACCTTCGCCGCAGCGAACAGCACTTGCCCGATGTGGAGCTGCTGCGCAAGCCGTTTACCCGAGCGCAGCTTGCTGAGGCGCTACGTAAAGCGCGGGCAAGAAACAGGCGCGGGCCAGCGTAGCCGCACCCTGAGCGCCGTTGAAGGCCGAGGACGACGCGTCGATAAAGCGCACAGCATCATGCGGCAAAGGGCGGCGCAGATAGCGTTTCGTCTGCGCCACCAGTGCCTCACGCGGGAAATCGACCATGTCCATCACCCCGCCGCCGAGGATCACCGCATCCGGGTCGAAGAGGTTGATGCTGGTGGCGATGGCGCGCGCCGCATGGTCGAGCAGGGCAACGACAAACGGCTCCTGGGCGGCAAAGGTAAACAGCTCGCCAATTTCGTACGTTTTCGGGCTGGCGTCGTACCAGCGTTTCAGGGCAATCCCCGAGCACACCGTCTCCAGGCAGCCTGCATTGCCGCAGCCGCAGGTCAGGTGCATATCGCCCTGCGGAATATGGCCCAGTTCCCCGGCAACCCCGTTGGCGCCGGTCCAGGGGGCGCCGTTCAGCCAGACGGCAAAGCCCATGCCGGTGCCGAGATAAGCCCCCAGCACCTGCTGATGCTGCAGGCCGTTTTGCGCGACGTCGAAAGAGAGCTGCAGGTTTACATCCCGAGAAAACTCGACCGGGCAGCCGATCGCATCCTCCAGCTTGCCCGCCAGCTCGTTCAGTTCCAGCGCGGAAAGCGGCAAATTCGGCGTGGAGATGATCGTGCGCTTGTCTTTGCCCACCAGCGCCGGGAACCCCATCACCATGCCGCGACAGCGGGCGTGAAAGTGATCCAGTCGATCGTTTAACAGGTGGGCGATCCCGCAGACTACGCCACCCACGATAATCTCTGCCGTGCGCTGTTTTTCACAGTGCAGCACCGTGCCGGACTCGTCCTGCAAACACAGGCGGATATGGGTGGCGCCCATATCCACTCCGGCCACCACGTTAAGCGGTTTTGGCATGGGGCATAACCTCGTCTTTGGCCGCCAGGATCTGCTCGCTCATCACCTGCCAGGCCTCGTCGATATCCCGGGCGTGGTTAAACAGCCCGGAAGTGCCGACGATAAACACATCTGCCCCGGCGGCCATGAGTCGTTCATAGGTTGCCGCGTTGCAGGAACCGTCAATTTCAATCTCGTAGCTCAGCCCTTCGCGCTCACGCCAGGCTTTCAGCTCGGCCACTTTGTCCAGCATTTCTGGGATAAACGGCTGGCCGGCAAACCCTGGGTCAACGGTCATCACCGTCACCTTGTCTGCCTTATGAATGTAGTACTTCATCGCCTCAACCGGCGTTTCCGGGTTCAAAATCAGGCCAACTTTCATGCCGTGGCGGCGGATCTCTTCGATGAGGCGGAAGGCCTGGCCGTTAATGGTTTCCGGGTGCAGGGTGATAATGTCCGCCCCGGCCTGCGCCAGCGGGACGATGTAATCCTGCGGGCGGGTGACCATTAAGTGGCAGTCCAGCGGCTTGCTGGCAAGCTTCCTGACCTGGCCGACGAAGAACGGGGACAGCGTCAGGTTCGGCACAAAGTGACCGTCCATAATGTCGATATGGAAGTAGTCCGCGTGCAGGTCGATAAACTCAATCTGTTCCTGGAATTTTGCCAGATCCATGCACATCAAAGAGGGGGAAATTTTCATTACAAGCTCCTGTAAATCTATGGATTTCTGACAGCGGGTGCGGCCAACGCATCTGCCGTTCTTATTTACTGATTAACCGATCCAGGGCCACCGCAGCGATGATAAGCCCGCCCATTACCACCAGCTGGTAATAGGTTTGTACCTGGAGAATATTGAGCCCGTTGTTGATGGTGCCGATGATCAGGCCGCCAATCACCACCGAGAAAATCCGGCCCTTGCCGCCGAAGAAGCTGGTGCCGCCGATGATGGCGCTGGCGATGGCGTAGGTTTCAAACCCCATGCCCGCCAGCGGCTCTGCCGCCCCAAGACGCGCGGTTGAAACCACGCCAGCCAGCCCGGCGCAGATGCCGGAGATGATGAACACCACCAGCATGTGGAACTTCACGTCGATGCCGGAATAGAACGCCGAGTTCTTATTGCCGCCGAGGGCGTAAATATTGCGGCCGAGACGCGTGCGGGTGGTCAGGAACCACAGTATCCCGGCGACAATCAGCGAGAAGATCACCGGCACCGGGATACCGAGCGGCGTGGCGGCGAAGAAGTTCACGAAGTCGAACGAGAAGCCGTACACCGAGTTGGCGTCAGAGATAACCAGCGTGATGCCACGGAAGATGGCGTTGGTACCGAGGGTGATGATGAACGGATGCAGCCCCGTCCAGTTCACCAGGCAGCCGTTAATCGCCCCGAGCAGCCCGCCGACAATCACGCCGCCAATCAGCGCCGCAAGGAACGGATCAACGCCCGCCAGCATCAGTTTGGCGGTGACCATGCCGGAAAGCGCCAGAATCGCGCCCACAGACAGGTCGATCCCCGCCACCAGAATGGCGAAGAACTCCCCCATACCGATAAGCACTGTCACCGAGCTTTGCACAAAGATGGCGCTGATGTTGCTGGCCGTCAGGAAGTACTCAGCGGAGAGCGTGCCGAAGATGGCGACGATAATCGCGAGGATGAAGAAGGTGCCGTATTTGTCCCAAAACTGGGCGAAATTGAACGGTTTTTTCTCGCTTTCTTCGCGTTTCATTCTTGTGGTAATGCCCATGCCATAATCTCCTCTTCGCTGATATCGTCGCGATTGGTCAGGATTTGCGTCAGTCGCCCTTCGCAGAACACGGCAATGCGGTCGCAGACGGCGATAATTTCGGGAAGCTCAGACGACACCATCAGGATGACTTTTCCGTCATCCGCCAGCTGGCGCATCACTTTGTAGATTTCGGCCTTCGCGCCGACGTCGATGCCGCGGGTAGGCTCATCGAAAATGATCACTTCCGGATTGCAGCACAGCCATTTAGAAATCAGCACCTTCTGCTGATTGCCGCCGGAAAGTTCGGTAATGTTTTGGTCGACGCTGTGGCACTTCAGCGCCAGCAGCTGGCGCTGGGCTTCGGCAGTCTGGCGCTCCTCAGCCTCGTTAAACAGGCCCATCGCGCCTTTGTAACCGCCGCGCTTGAGGCTCTGGCTGACGGCCATGTTCTGGGCGATGGAGAAGTTGGCGAAGAAGCCGTTATCGCGGCGGCTTTCGGTGATGTAGCCCATGCCTTTTTTCAGCGCGTCCATCGGCGAGCTGGGCGAGATGTTTTTCCCGTTAAGCAGAATGTCCCCGGCTGATCGTTTGTCCACGCCAAACAGGCAGTCCATCAGCTCGGTGCGCCCGGAGCCGACGAGGCCGGAAAAACCCAGGATCTCGCCCCGGTTGACGCTGAACGAAATGTCTTTCACTTTTTTGCGGTCGCGGCTGCTGACGTTCTTCACCTCAAACACCACGTCAGGCTCGACGTTCCCGGCGCTCTCTTTCATTGCGCTAAAGCGGTTTTGCAGCTCGCGACCGACCATCAGGCGCACAATGTCGTCGTTGGAGACGTCGCTGACCAGGCCGCTGCAGACGCTGCTGCCGTCCTTCATGACCGTGTAGCGGTCGCAGATGCGGCGGATTTCGGCGAGCTTGTGGGAGATGTACACCATCGCCGTGCCTTCTTTCCGCAGCTGATTCATGATGAGAAAAAGATAATCCACTTCTTTATTGGTTAAAGAAGAGGTGGGTTCATCCATAATAATGACTTTGGCGTCCAGCATTAATGTTTTGGCAATTTCTAACATTTGCTTGTGACTGATGGATAAATTACCCACCTTTTCATCGAGATCCACTTTTAAGCCGACACGCAAAAGCATCATCGCGGCGCGAATACGCATCTCTTTCCAGTCAACAATATTAATCCCGAAGACTTTTTTAGTGGTATGGCGGCCAATATAAAGATTTTCTAAAACCGTTAATTCATCAATGACGCTGAGTTCTTGATAAATAATCCCAATGCCGAGCTGTGCCGCTAATTTATGATCAAGCTTTTCATAATTAACGTTATTAATCGTAATGGTGCCTTTGGTCGGTTCGTGAATACCCGACAGGACTTTCATTAGGGTTGATTTACCTGCACCATTTTCCCCGAGCAGCGCATGAATTTCGCCGGGAAATATTGTTAAATCAACCGATTTTAATGCGTGAACCGGACCAAAGGATTTGCCGATCCCCGCCATTGCAATGTATGGCGTGACCATGACGAGCCTCAATCATTTTTAGCGAAGGTTTCCCCTCACCCTAACCCTCTCCCCACAGGGGAGAGGGGACGGTACCGAGCTGATGTTGATGTTCTCTCTCGTCCCGAAAGGGAGAGGGAATAACTGCTGCCACTGCTTTTCTTTTAGTACTCTTTTTGCACCTTTGCCCGCGAGAGATGACTACTCCTTCTTTCACCCTCTCCCTGCGGACGAGGGCTACTCCTTTTTTCTCCCTCTCCCTGTGGGAGAGGGCCGGGGTGAGGGCATCAGGCGACTCAGGTTTAAAACTATTTCGTCACCAGTACCGAATCCACCAGGCTAAACTGCGGGGCCTTATCCAGCGCAATCACCTTGCCCGTTTTCGCCGCATCTACCAGCAGCTTCAGGCCTGTCGCACCGATATCCGCCGGGTTCTGCGCTACGGTGGCGGTCATCTGCCCGTCAGCCACCATCTTACGGGCTTCCGGGATACCGTCGGTGCCAACCACCAGAATTTTCCCGGTCTTCCCGGCGTTAGCCACCGCCTGAGCGGCACCCATCGCCATGGTGTCGTTCGCGCAGTAGAAGGCTTTCAGATTTGGATTTCGCTGCAGCACGTTGGTGGCCACATCGAGTGCCTTGATGCGGTCCCAGTCGGCGGGCTGGCTGGCAACCAGTTTAATCTGGCTGGCTTTCTTAAAGGCATCGCTGGCGCCTACGCGACGGGCTTCGCCGGAGGCGTTACCTGCTTTACCTTCGATGATGGCCACGTCGCCGCCTGCGGCACTGAGCTTATCGATGATGAAGCCTGCGCCTTTCGCGCCGACCGCCACATTATCGGTGGTAACAAAGGCTTCGACGTTGCCGCCGGCTTTTTTCAGGTTATCCATATCGATTTTTTCATCGAGGTTGACCAGGTAAATGCCTTTTTTCCAGGCATTCGCCACCGGCACCACGAGGTTGACCGAGGAGAGCGGCGCAAAAGCGATGCCTTTGTATTTCTTATTAGTTAAATCTTCAAAAAGCTGTAATTGCGACTGGAAATCCCCTTCCGAAGGCGAAGCAAAAATATCAACACTAACGCCCAGCGTTTTAGCTTCATCTTCAATGCCTTTTTTCATATCCACCCAATAAGGGTTGGATAATGTTTTTAATACCACCGCATAATCGGCAGCCGCAAAAGCGCTGGTGGATAACATCAGGCCCATAGCAGCGCCGCTGAATATTTTCAGATATTTATTCATAATAATATTCTCAGTGTAGGGTACAGTCAGATCCCGCTGAGGCGGGATCTCTTTTTTACTTCAGCGCGCCTGGGGAAAAGAAATCCACAATTGCACCGGTTTTTTGCATATTTAATGTTGCCTGTTCAATATTTTGCTGTGCGACTGAAACAAAAAACGCATCGAGTAATGTTAATTGTAATATACGCGCCGAAGCGTTACGGCCCAATAAAGGCGTCTCGGGCGCCGGTGAACAAATAATAAAATCAGCGAGCCGGGCAATCGGCGAATGATAGCTATGGGTAATACAAATTATTTTTGCGCCGTTCTTTTTCGCCAGCTCCACCGCCGCTTTTAAATCACCTGTGCGCCCTGAATGGGACACAACCAGCACTACATCGCCTTCTTTTAGCAGCGAGGCCGACATCATCATGATGTGGGCATCCTGGTATGCCTGGCAGCGCACGCCGATGCGCAAAAACTTATGCTGGATGTCGTTACAAATGGCGTTTGAGCCGCCCACGCCGTACAAATCCCGCTGTTTTGCCTTCGCGAAGTAGCGCGCCGCACGGTGGATCTCATCCACGTTGACGATCGACTGCCCTTCCATAATGGTCCGCAGGGTGATGTTAAACACCTTGTTGACCACATCCTGCGGCGCTTCGTCGAAGGCAAGCTCGGTCGGCAGCACCTGCTCTGACTCGGAAAAGTAGGTGACCAGCGCGCTGCGCAGGTTGCGGAAGCCGCTGAACCCCAGCAGCTTCGAGACTTTAACGATCATCGCTTCCGACACCGCAAGGGCTTCGGCAACGTCTTTAATGGCCGGGGCATCGCTCAGATTGCCGGGCTTCAACAACCAGTCGACGATGCGGCTTTCGTTGTCCGTCATCCCCTCCTGCTTCATGCGCAGCCAGGGGGCAAGGCCGATGCCGAACGGCGGCTGTGAATCAATATCTGACTGACTCATCCTGTTCTCTCGTGTCCGTAGAGTGAAGACGCCACTATAACACCACAGCGTGTGCAGAAAATATGCTGCATACTTCACAAAAATAATTAATTCATAAAGTTTTACTTTTTGTGAAGTTAGGCGATCGCTTAATTTTATTTATTTATATGAATTATAACGAATTAATTTAAATTCTCTCGTTAATGGAAGTCGTTTTATGACACGAGAATGACAAGTCTGTGCATTGTGTTGTGAAGAGAATCGGTGTAGAAATGGCCACGAACCCGGCAATTTTGCCGATTAATTGGGCAGTGAACCGGTCTTAAATCACGAAAATTGTCGGGTTCGTAAAGTAACGGCAACGGTGAGGATAAAATGAAAAAAATTGCATTTGGCTGTGACCACGTAGGCTTCCTGCTGAAGGCGGAGATTGTGGAGCATCTTCAGGAGAAGGGCATTGAGGTGCTGGACAAGGGGACCTGGTCTGGCGAGCGCACGGATTACCCGCTCTACGCCAGCGCGGTGGCAGAAGCCGTGGTGAACGGCGAAGCTGAGGGAGGCATTTTAATTTGCGGTACCGGCGTGGGGATTTCGATCACCGCCAATAAATTTCCTGGTATTCGGGCGGTGGTCTGCAGCGAACCTTATTCCGCGCTGCTTTCCCGCCAGCACAACAATACCAACGTGTTGGCTTTCGGCTCCCGCGTGGTGGGGCTGGATTTGGCCAAAATGATCGTCGATGCATGGCTAAGCGGGCAGTTTGAAGGCGGACGCCATCAGGCGCGAGTCGAGGCCATTGGCGCGCTGGAATCGCCGAGAATTTGAGATTCCTCCGCTACTGCGCGTGAGGCCGGCTGACTACGCTGAGGTCAGTCCATCCCGGAGACTGACCGATGAAATCTTATGCCGCCGCGCTGCTGCTCGGCACGCTTTACCTGGCCTCGCCGTTCGCGCAGGCCGACGTGATTGATGACGCGATTGGCAATATCCAGCAGGCCTTTAGCGATGCCTACAAGCCGGGTGGCGACCGCGTTTATCATGATGACAATGACGATCCGGCGGATCAGCGCCGGCTTAGCCGTCAGGACGACGCCCGTTACCGCCAGCTGGAAGACAGGCGTCGTAGTCTTGATGAGCGCCAGAACCAGCTCGACCGCGAGCGCCAGCAGTTGGATGACGAAGAGAGCCGCCTGCAGGACGACGACGATCGTTAGTCCAGCACGATCTCCATGCCGTCAAAACCCGCTTCAAACCCTTCAGGCAATACGTTGTGCATCAGCCATTCATCAAACTGGTGGCTGATGTGGGTCAGCACGACTCGCGGACTGCCAATCTGCTCGTTCAGTGCGATCACTGTGGTTAGGTCGCAATGATTTTTTGGCGTGTCAGGCCGGGGTTCACGGCTGCAATCTATCACCACCACTTCCGGGCGGTTGGCGGCCAGAAACTTCAGGGTTTTGTCCGGCAGCCCCGCCGTATCACTTAGCCAGGCCAGTCGGCTGTACGCCGTTTCAAACAGATAGCCAAACGTCAGCTTTGAGTGCAGGAGCGGCAGTGGCGTGACGCGCAGCGCCTGGAGGGTGAAGGCGACAAACGGCTCGACGGTATGGCTAAAGTCCAGCAGGCCGGGGTGCTTGAACAGATCGTCGCAGCCCTGCTCATCCGGCGGGCCGTAAACCGGGATTTTCTCGCCCACTCCCCAGCGTAGCGGAAAGAGGCCCTGGACATGATCCATATGGTAGTGGGTGAGTAAAAACTGCTGAAAATCCCCCGGCTGCCAGCTGTCCATCAGGTCGGGCAGTCCCGCGTCTATCAGCGTAATCGCATCGTTATACTTGAGCACCGCGCTGCACGGGCGTCGGCGGTGGACCGGGTTGGTTCGCGCCCGTGAACAGGCGGCGCAGCGGCAGCCCCAGGCCGGGACAAGCTGCGCCCCGCCGGTGCCGCTAAGCGTTAGCGTGAGCGTCATCAGGTGTCTCCACCGGTTTGGTAAAGCGGATATGGGTGGCGCGGTAGCCTTCACGCTCGTAAAAACGATGGGCGTCTTTGCGGCTGGTGCTGGTCGAAAGCTCCGTCAGCTCTGCATCGGCTTTACGCGCTTTTTCTTCTGCCCAGGCGAGCAGCTGTTTACCGACGCCGTGGCCGCGTGCTTCTTCCAGCACCACCAGTTCCTGGATCTCGCCGATGCGGCGGGCGTGATGCAGATGGTATTGCAGGTGGAGGCTAATCATCCCCACGGCTTTGTTCCCTAACCACGCCAGTTGATAAAAGATATTTGGGTCACGCAGATTCTCCGTGAAGCAGGCGTTAAAGCCAGGGCGGTCGGCCTGAGCCTGTTTCAGCTCGCAAATCATGCGGTAAACGGTGTCGCTGTCTTCGATAGCGGCAGCTTTTAACTTAACAACATCAGACATGGCGGGGCTCCTTGCGGTGAAGAGGGATAACGTTCGAGCGGTGCTGGGCTAACAGCCGCATAAACAATGCGGCAGACTGTATCAGACTCCCGTCGTTGTTGAGTATCAGGCAATCGCCTCCCTCTGGCGAGTAAAGCGCGGCCCGCTGCAGCCGCTGCTCGATTTGCTCTGCGTTTTCCCGCCCGCGCTGTTCCAGCCGCTGGCGCAGCACGTCCGGGGAAACCTGCAGGCAGATGGGCACCAGCCCATCACCATAACGTTCCCGCGCCTGCTTCAGGTGCTGGCGCGAGCCGTTCACCACCACGTCAAATCCGGCTTCGAGCCATATATCCATTTCCACGCCGACACCGTAGGAGTGCTCGTGCGCCTGCCAGCTCAGAGCAAACAACCCCAGTTGCTGGCGCTGCTCAAACTCGTTTGCGCTCAGCGCAATGTGGTTCTCGCAGCCTGCGTCGGCGGCGCGGGTAATGTACCGGTGCGCCACCAACAGCCTGGCGTGCTCCTGCTGGCGCAGGGCGCTCAGCAGGCTGTCTTTGCCGGAGCCGGACGGGCCCATCAGCCAGATTAGTTTACTCATCAGAACACCCGAATTCCCTGGCGCCAGACGTGATCGACATGGATATGGTCGCCGTGCATGTGTGCCAGCACCAAATCCGCTCGTTTACCTTCCGCCAGCGTTCCCCGGTCGGTCAGGTTCAGCGCCCGTGCCGGGTTGCGAGTCACCAGGTGAATCGCCTGCGCCAGCGTAAAGCTGTTGCTGTCGTCGTGCGCCACGCGGAAAGCCGCATCCAGCAGGCTCGCCGGGTAATAATCTGAGGAAAGGATATCCAGCAGACCGGCCTGAGCAAGGTGGCTGGCCGCCACGTTGCCGGAGTGAGAGCCGCCGCGCACGATGTTTGGCGCGCCCATCAGCACGCTCATGCCGTGGCGGCGAGAAGCTTCGGCGGCTTCTTCCGTGGTCGGGAATTCGGCGATCACGCTGCCGATTTCATGGGACTCCACCACATGGGCGGTCGTCGCATCGTCATGGCTGGCGAGGGCGATATTGCGGTCGCGGCAGCGGGCGGCAATGGCCTGGCGGTTTGGCTGCGACCAGCGGGCCGCCAGCGTCAGCTGCTCTTCTTCAAAGCGGTCCATCTGCTCGTTGGTGAGATGGTATTTGCCCTGATAGTAGTCGCGGTATTTGGACAGTTCCGCGTACTGGCGCTGGCCCGGCGAGTGGTCCATCAGCGAAACGAGGGAGACCAGTTCGCGGTCAACCAGCTTGTCGAACAGCGGCAGCGTGGTGTGATGCGGCAGCTCGCAGCGCAGGTGCAGGCGGTGTTCGGCGCGGTTAAGGCCACGCTTTTGCGTATCCTCCACGGCGTTGATCATTTTTTCGAGGTTTTCCAGGCGGTCGCCGCCGTCACGCACGTCGCCGATGGCAACGGCATCCAGCACGGTGGTGATGCCGCTTGCCACCATCAGCGCGTCGTGGCTGCTCATGGCGGAGTGCGCCGGCCAGTCAACCTTTGGCCGTGGGGTAAAGAATTTATCCAGGTTGTCGGTGTGCAGCTCAATCAGCCCCGGCAGCAGCCAGCCGCCGCCGCCGTCGTGTGCGCCCGGCAGCTGGCTTTGGGTCTCGGCAAAGTTGCGAATCACACCGTCGGCCACTTCCAGTGAGCCACTGACCACTTCTTCTTCCAGCACCAGGCGAACATTATTGATAATCATGTTGGGGCTCCATCGCGGACATCGTATGCAGGCGGTCGGCCACCTGTTCACGTACAGCTTCATCGTGGAAGATGCCGACAATGGCCGCTCCACGCGCTTTTGCTTCCTGAATCAAAGCCACCACGGCGGCGCTGTTTTTGGCGTCCAGCGAGGCGGTAGGCTCATCAAGCAGTAAAATGGGGTAATCAACAATAAAGCCGCGGGCGATGTTCACGCGCTGCTGCTCGCCGCCGGAGAAAGTCGACGGGGCCAGATGCCACAGGCGCTCCGGCACGTTGAGCCGGGTCAGCAGGCTGGCGGCTTTTGCCTCGCACTCTTCGCGTGACACGCCCAAATCCAGCAGCGGCTGCATGACGACTTCGAGCGCGGAAATACGCGGGATAACGCGCAGGAACTGGCTCACCCAGCCGATGGTCTGGCGACGCACCGCCAGCACTTCGCGCGCCGGGGCCTGCACGATGTCGATCCACTCGTCGGCGTGCTTGACCCAGATGTGCCCTTCATCCGGCAAATAGTTGGCGTAGAGCGAGCGCAGAAGGGTGGATTTTCCGCTGCCGGAGTGGCCGTGCAGCACCACGCATTCACCGCCTTTAACTTCCAGCGAGGCGTTGGCCAGCACCGGCAGGCGAATGCCGTGCTGATGGTGCAGGACAAAGGTTTTGCTCAGGTTTTCAACCCGTATTCTGGTCATAGCGAGTACCTAATTCTGAAGGACGGAGGACACCAAAAGCTGGGTATACGGGTGATGCGGGTCGTCCAGCACGCGGTCGGTCAGTCCACTTTCCACCACTTTGCCCTGTTTCATCACCAGCAGGCGGTCGGCCAGCAGGCGAGCCACGCCCAGATCGTGGGTCACAATCACCACGGCCAGGTTCAGCTCTACCACCAGACCGCGCAGCAGATCGAGCAGGCGTGCCTGCACGGAAACATCCAGCCCGCCGGTCGGTTCATCCATAAACACCAGTTTCGGATGGGTGACCAGGTTGCGGGCGATTTGCAGGCGCTGCTGCATCCCGCCGGAAAACGTGGTCGGCAGGTCGTCAATGCGGGCCGACGGAATCTCCACTTCTTCCAGCCAACGCTGGGCGGTGGCACGAATATCGCCGTAGTGGCGCGCCCCGGTGGCCATCAGGCGCTCGCCGATGTTGCCCCCGGCAGAAACGTGGCGGCGCAGGCCGTCCATCGGATGCTGGTGAACCACGCCCCATTCGGTGCGCAGCAGGCGGCGGCGTTCGCCTTCCGACATGTCGTACAGCGAGCGGTCGAGGTAAATCACTTCCCCTTCCTGCGGCGCAAGGCGGGCGGAAATGGCTTTCAGCAGCGTCGTTTTGCCGGAGCCGGACTCGCCCACAATGCCCAGCACTTCCCCGGGCCAGAGGTCAAATGACACGTCCATAAAGCCTTTGCCGGGCGCATAGAGGTGGGTGAGGTTATTCACCGAAAGTAACGGGCTGGTCATGACTGAGAGGCCTCACTGTTCTGGCGGCAGTAGTCGGTATCGGAGCAGACGAACATGCGGTTGCCCGCGTCGTCGAGCACCACTTCATCAAGGTAGCTGTGGCGTGACCCACAAATCGCGCACGGCTCTTCCCATTCCTGAACCTGGAAGGGATGGTCGTCGAAGTCGAGACTCTCTACGCGGGTAAACGGCGGCACGGCGTAAATGCGTTTTTCGCGTCCGGCGCCGAACAGCTGCAGCGCAGGGGACATGTGCATTTTTGGGTTATCGAATTTCGGGATCGGCGACGGGTCCATCACGTAGCGATCGTTCACCTTCACCGGGTAGGCGTAGGTGGTGGAGATATGGCCGAAGCGGGCGATATCTTCGTACAGCTTCACCTGCATCACGCCGTACTCTTCCAGCGCGTGCATAGTGCGGGTTTCCGTTTCGCGCGGTTCGATAAAGCGCAGCGGTTCAGGGATCGGCACCTGATAAATCAGGATCTGATCTTCCACCAGCGGCGTTTCCGGGATGCGGTGGCGGGTCTGCACCAGCGTCGCGTCTTCGGTGCGTTCGGTGGTGTTCACGCCGGTCACCCGCTTGAAGAAGTTGCGGATCGAGACTGCGTTGGTGGTGTCGTCCGCGCCCTGGTCAATCACCTTCAGCACGTCAGACTCGCCAATCAGGCTGGCGGTCAACTGAATGCCGCCGGTGCCCCAGCCGTAAGGCATCGGCATTTCGCGCCCGCCAAACGGCACCTGGTAACCTGGAATCGCCACCGCTTTTAGCATTGCGCGGCGGATCATGCGTTTGGTTTGCTCGTCCAGATAGGCAAAGTTATAGCCGCTCAGGTTAGCCATTGGCTCGCTCCTTTATCAGGCGGTTAAGCAGCTCCAGTTCGGCCTGGAAATCCACGTAATGAGGCAGTTTGAGGTGGGACACAAAGCCTGCCGCTTCCACGTTATCCGCGTGGGATAACACGAACTCTTCGTCCTGCGCCGGGCCAGCGACGTTTTCGTCGTAGTCGGGCGCCTGCAGCGCACGGTCAACCAGCGCCATCGCCATGGTTTTGCGCTCGCTCATGCCAAACGCCAGGCCATAGCCGCGGGTGAAGTGCGGCGGTTCGTCTGCCGGGGCCACAAAGCCGTTCACCATTTCGCATTCGGTCATCAGCAGTTCACCGATGTTCACCGCAAAACCCAGCTCTTCCGGCACAATTTCGATGTCTACGTAGCCGCTACGGATCTCGGCGGCAAACGGGTGGTTGCGTCCGTAACCACGCTGGGTGGAGTAGGCGAGGGCCAGCAGGTAGCCTTCGTCGCCGCGGACCAGTTGTTGCAGACGCGAAGAGCGTGAGCACGGGTAAACCGGCGGGTTGCGGGTGATGTCGTCCGGCTGCGCGCCGTCGTCTTCTTCGACTTTGGCCAGACCCTGTTTCGCCAGCATGCTGAACACATGCGGGGCCGGAGCGCTTTGCTCGTCGGCCGGTTCGGCGTCAGGGACTTCGCCGTTAGCCAGCAGCGTGAAGTCCAGCAGGCGGTGCGTGTAGTCGTAGGTTGGGCCCAGCAACTGGCCGCCAGGAACGTCTTTATAAACGGCGGAAATACGGCGCTCGAGGCGCATTTCGGCGGTGTTCAGCGGCTCGCTCACGGCAAGACGAGGCAGCGTGGTGCGGTAAGCACGCAGCAGGAAAATCGCCTCGATCATGTCGCCGCTGGCTTGCTTGATGGCCAGCGCGGCGAGTTCCCGGTCGGCGATACCGCCTTCCGTCATCACGCGGTCAACGGCCAGGCCGAGCTGCTGCTCAATCTGCGCGACGCTAAGCTCTTTCAGCGTCTCATCGCCGCGTCGGTTGCGTTCCTGCAGGGCGTGGGCGGCGGAGATTGCCTTCTCGCCCCCTTTGACTGCGACGTACATCAGCACACCTCCACGTGGGTGGTCCGTGGGATAGCCAGCAGGCGATCGCCACAGGTCAAAATCAGGTCAATGCCCAGCGGGAACGGGTGCGGGCGTTCGGTCAGTTCGTGCAGGACGCATTCCGGCAGCTGCGGGGCGATCATGCGTTCTTCGTTGATGCCCGCGCCGGTCAGACGAAGCATGCGGCCGCCGCTCAGGCTGGACACCTGAAGAATCAGCGTCGCGCTGGTATCGGGGGCGATGTCGCAGCCCTGAGCCAGCAGGTTCAGCTGTTCGGAAGAGATAGCGTCGCTGGCGACGGCGAACTGCGCGTGGTCAGGCTGTTCGCACAGCGGCGCATTGGTATGAAAACGAATGTTCTGCGCGGCAATATCGTTGCCCAACGTGGCGTCGATCCACACCGGCGTGTCGTTATCGGCCAGCGTTAGCAGTACGCTGGTGGTCGCTACGTTCAGCGGTAGCCAGCCCTGCTGGAGCGAGGTCAGCGCAACAATCACGCCCGGCTCGCTCATCGCTTTGAGCAGGCGACGAAAACTCTGCTGGGCATCCTGCACCGGAAGGGTAAAAGCGGTCATTAAAGTCATGCGTTGTCTCCGCGTACCAGCGTGAAGAAGTCCACGCGGCTGCTGTTAACTTCCGCACGGCGAGCGGCAAGGCGTTGTTCGCGGTTGGCCGCCAGCGGTGCGATTAAGGTTTCTTGTAGCGTGTGAAAATGCGCGGTTTCCTGCATCAGGGCGTCGATCACTGCACAACATTCGGCGTGCTGTTTGTCGCGGCCAAGCAGGTAGCTGTAGCCGTAGGTGCCGCTCGCCAGTTTGACTACCGAGCGGGTCAGCGTGGCGTCGCCGGTGAAAAAGCGTTGGCCGGTGCCGCCCATGCGGGCCTGCACCTGAACCAGGCCGATTTCTGGCGCGCGAATGAGTGTGTAATCCGCCTGAATGTTCAGGCTGTTCCAGCGCTCAAGAAGCTCCTGCGGTTGGCTGTGTGACAGCACCGCCATCCACTCGCGGCGCTGTTCGGTGTTGAAATGGCTGGTGTCCATTTAGTGCTCCATGGTGAATTCAATCATGTCGGCACGGGTCAGGCTGACGGAGTACTCCGTCGGCCTGGCCTCGCCTTCACGGTGGTTAAGGGTGCGAACACAGAGCAGCGGCGCCATGTTGGGGATTTCCAGCAGGCGGCTCTCTTTGGCCTGGGAACGACGAGCGCTGATGCGGGTTTGGGCGCGGGTCAGGGCAATGCCTAACTCGGCCTGGAGGAAATCGTGTAGCGATCCCTGGCTGAAGGTTTGCAGTGCTGGCCACCAGGACTGCTCGGCGAAGTAGTGGTCGATGATGCACACCGCGATACCGTTCACCCGGCGCAGGGTGCGCAGGTGAATAACGTTGTCTCCCTCGGCCAGCCCCAGCGCATCCGCCACGTCCTGAGAGGCCGGGCGAATCACCGCCAGCAGGCGTTCGCTGGTGGGATGGCTGCCCTGATCCAGCAGGTTCTGGCTAAAACGCGCCTGAGCGTTCAGCGGGTAATCAAACGGACGCATCAGTACCAGCACGCCGACGCCTTGGCGGCGCTGCACCCAGCCTTTGTTGACCAGTTCGTCAATGGCACGGCGCAGCGTATGGCGGTTGACTTCGTAGTAGGCGGCCAGCTGTGTTTCGGCAGGCAGATAGTCGCCGCAGCGGTAGTTGTTGCGCAGCTCCTGCTCGAGCCGGGCGGCTATCTCCTGATAGCGGGTTGGGTAACTGGTCGGATGTCTGGACAAGTGCATAACAGTCAAAGCCTCTCAAATCAGATAAAGCGAATGCGCACGCACGGCTGCTGGGCTGTGCATGGGTTTTGCTTGATGAGGTGAAGAGTCGTTTGCATCACGGGCCTCCTTCAAAAGTTGCCTCATGGTGCCGGGGGAAAGTGACGGTTTTGTTAATGATTGGTTTCTGTACGATGAAGAGTTGAAGTTTGCGGTCAGCACACAACCCTGTTTTTCGAGGAATCAGAGAGTTGCTTTGTGTTCGCTAAAAAACGGGGAGAGGGCGGGGAGTACAAGGGTAAGGGCAGGACAATCACCCGTAGGCAATTTTTACCCGTTGTGCTTGTCATTGATTGATGAATATATTCTATATCCAGATGTTGTTTCTCTTTTAAATATATTCCCTTATTACTGAAATAATAGGGTTAGATTCGGAGTAATTAATTTGGCACCTATGCCGATCGCGTCCTGGTATGTTGACTATTTTTGTCAGGAATAAATTCTTTTAAAAGGAATAGTGAAATAGTATCAAAAAAATGAATATATAAGCTGCATTGATTTTCTTGAGTTTTTAATCGCTAATAAAAATAAAGGGCCCGGATTAGCAGGCCCCAAAAGAATAATTGAATATGCAGCTTTATCTTTCGACGTTGACCATCCACGGAATGCCGAACTTATCCGTCAGTGAACCATAGCCTTTTGCCCAGAAGGTTTCGCCCCACGGCATGGTTACGGTGCCGCCCGCAGCCAGTCCGTCAAACCAGCGTTTACCCTCTTCTAAATGAGCGCTTACCAGGCAGAGCGAAAAACCAGTGTGTTGGGGTTTTTCTCCGCTCATGCTGGCGTCGGTCATCATCAGAGCGCCGCCAGTCACCCGCAAACAGGCATGCATGATGCTGTCGTCGGCATACTCGGTCTCGCCGCTGCAACCTTCTGTATTCTTCGCCTCTTTGGGCATTTCACCGAAGGTGATTTTGTATGTCAGCTCAGCGCCTAAAACCTGCTGATAAAAGGCGATCGCCTCCGCGCAGCGGCCGTTTAATGAGATGTAGGGTCCTAAAAACATAACCGAATCCTCTGTAAGGAGAGTACAGAAGAAGTGTAGGTTGTGCGGGAGAGGTAAGCCAGGCGGGGCAGGCAGCAGAGCCGCCTGCCGGGGGATATCAGTTCTTTTTCACAAACTCGGACTTCAGCTTCATTGGGCCAAAACCGTCGATTTTACAGTCGATATTGTGATCGCCCTCTACCAGGCGAATGTTCTTCACTTTGGTGCCGATCTTTAACATCGAAGAGCTGCCTTTGACCTTCAAATCTTTCACCACGGTGACGCTGTCGCCGTCGACCAGCAGGTTGCCGTTGGCATCTTTTACTACCAGCGCGGCGTCTTCTTCGCTCGCCGCGGCCGGGTTCCATTCATGAGCGCACTCCGGGCAAATCAGCATGCCGTTGTCTTCGTAGGTGTATTCGGAATTGCACTTCGGGCAATGAGGGAGTTGCATTATCTGATCCTCAAGGTGAGATAAAGTAATGAAAAATAGCGATTTGGCCGTAAAAATATGCTGAATCGCGAAAAAGTGCTGAGATTATACATCAAATCCCTACATTTGCAGGGATTATTGCCGTAAACCTATGCCCGGCGGGCTTTCTGGCCGCCATAAAGTGCAAAAAACCTTTCATTCAAAGAAATAAGCACCAAATTTAACTTAAAGTTCAGGCTTTAATTGCCGTTAAATAAGGCTAATTTAACTTAGTTTCACTTCGCTTCGAGCAAGTCTGCCAGCATGGGCTGCTGCGCTATACCTGTTTGAAAAAATAAAAAAAAGCGTATTGCGCTGACACCTCCTGTCACTTGACAGGGGTATGGTTGGGCCTATGGATGTACCGATACAGAGGCAGGAACCGATGAGAATGAAAGGCGCGAAAGTAAAAGTTGCAGATCGACTGGCCGAAATCGTCTTAAGTCTTTATCAGGGGGAAACCCTTTCCGCTGATATTATCCGCCAGCGTTTTGATGTAGATATGCGAACTGCGTATCGTGATTTGAACCGGCTTGGTGCTATTCTGGAGGACGTCGGCGAGGGGAAAAAGCGTCTCTCTTCGCATTTAAAAGGACAGTTTAACGTAAACGACCTGTTACGCATTACTAAACGCGTAGGGCTTGCTGCGTTTTATCCGTGGTACGACATAAAGAGCCATAATCAATATATTACGCTACGCGCTATTCCAGATTTATTGGTTGTAGGGTATGAATATGAAAATAGCCCACAGCGTAAAGCTATTTTTTATCCATTATTTGACGATCGGGATGATCCTGGTGGGGAAAGGGTAAAAACGGAAGTGCTGTTACAGGTTTCCGCGCAGGCGGCTGAACATTTTAAACAGCGCAAGCTATTACCTTTTCAAAAAACCGTCAGAGAGCTTGATAACGGAGAGTTACTTCTGGCGAGTCATATTGCTTCGCCAGAACAATTGTTTCCGCTGGTGCAGTATTGGATACCGCATCTCACCATTATTTCTCCGCAGGTCTGGCAGAGCGACTTAAAAGCCAGGATCGCGGCATGGTGTAATGTTAATTAATAAATTATTTCCCTCACGTAATTATAAAAACCGGTATTGCCATGATTACAACTAAACGGTGGCGGTCATAAAACCGGGTAATTTGAGTTAAGGAAAGATTTTTTATGCACACACAAACTATTTTTGAATTGAGTCAGGAAGCCGAGCGGCTTTTGCAATTAGCGTTGCAAAACCTTAACGCTTTAAAAGTCGCTCCGCTGGCTTTGCAAAATGAACAAAATAGCGCTTTAGCGAACCCTGTGGCGACGGTACATCCATTGAAATTTAGCCCACGCGGCATCGAACTGCAGAAAGATATGCTGCAAAACGAAAGGCGTAAAATAACCCAACATGAAATGGTTCTGGCGATTGTCGGCACCATGAAGGCGGGGAAGTCGACCACCATTAATGCCATTGTCGGTACGGAGGTTCTGCCAAACCGCAACCGGCCCATGACGGCGTTGCCGACGCTGATCCGCCACACGCCGGGCCAGCGCGAGCCGGTGCTGCATTTTCCCTATGTGCAGCCGATAGAAAGCCTGATGGGGGAGTTGCAGGAGAAACTGCTGATCACCAGCCGGGAAGCGCTGGCGCGCAAGCTGGAAGTGGACCGGGATATGGAGGCGCTCATCGCCCGGATCGCCAACGGCAAAGGCTTTGAGCGCCACTACCTTGGCGCGCAGCCTATTTTCCACTGCCTGAAGAGCCTGAACGATCTGGTGCGTCTGTGCCGGGTGCTGGATGTGGCTTTCCCCTTCAAAGCCTATGCCGCTATTGAGCATGTGCCGGTCATTGAGGTGGAATTTGTGCATCTGGCCGGCCTCAAAAATGGCCACGGCCAGCTGACGCTGCTGGACACGCCTGGACCGAACGAAGCGGGGCAGCCGCACCTGCAAAAGATGCTGAAAGAGCAGCTGGCGCAGGCTTCCGCCGTGCTGGCGGTGATGGACTATACGCAGCTCAAGTCCATCTCCGACGAAGAAGTCCGCGAGGCGGTGCTCGGCGTCAGTAAATCGGTGCCGCTGTATGCGCTGGTGAACAAGTTCGATCAGAAGGATCGCAACGGCGACGATGCCGCTCAGGTGAAGGCGATGATCGCCGGGACGCTGATGAAGGACAGCATCGCGCCGGAAAACGTGTTCCCGGTGTCGAGTATGTGGGGCTACCTTGCTAACCGCGCCCGCTATGAGCTGGCCACGCATGGCCGTTTACCCGATCCCGAAGAGCAGCGCTGGGTGCAGGATTTTGCGGAAGCGGCATTAGGTCGGCGCTGGCGCAGCGCGGATTTGGCCGATATTGAGCACCTGCGCCACGCGGCGGATTTGCTGTGGGAAGACTCTATGTTTGAGTCACCGATTGAGACCATCCTGCATACTGCGCACGCTAACGCTTCTCTGTACACGCTGCGCGCGGCGTGCCACAAGCTGCTGGATTATGCCGAGGGTGCTGAGCGTTACCTGAGTTTCCGTTGCCAGGGGTTGCAGGTGGCTAACGACAGTTTGCAGGAGAATATTCGGCAACTGGAGCAGGATATTCAGCTGCTGCTGCAGACTCAGCAGTCGGTGAGCGCGGTGATTCAGCAGCAAGTCAGCGAGGCCCTCGCCGGCATAGGCGATTTTGTGCAGCGCTTTGAAACTCAGATTCATAGCGACCTGAAAACCTATTTCCGGGAAGGGCGGCTGGGCGCAGAGAAGCTGCATCCGCTATACCTTCATACCTTAACGCGGAACGTGGATTTTTCGCCGGGCAGCGACAAGCTGATGGGCGAAGATGAAGCGACGGCCCGCACCCTGTTACACAAGGTTCGCGCGTCCAGCGAAAGCATTTTATTTGCCGCCCAGCAAACGCTTAGCGGGGAGCTTGGGGCGCTGCTCAGTAACCTTGAGGCGAGCCTGAGCTATACGCTGCAGTCGGCGTTGAAACCTATTGAGCAGCGGGTGAGCGACGGCCTGAAAGTGGCGGGGTTCCGTGCCCAAATCAGCCTGCCTGCGTTCCAGGCCAGCCAGCTTAATTTTAATACCCACTCGGCGTTCACCAACGTTATCGAAAACCAGGAAGTGGCTATGTCGGCAATGCAGCCGCAAAACGGGATGCGGGGCGTGCTGGCGCGCTGGCTAAACGGCGTGGACTGGGGCTGGGAAGATTACGCGGCCACCCATAGCCGCTACGTGATTGACCTGGAGAAGTTACAGCAAAAACTGCATGACCATGTGTCGACGTTCCTGGGCCAGATAAACCAGGCCATTACCGCGCAGGTGGATATTTCCGTCACGGCCGGGATGGCGACGTTTTTCGCTGATTTTGCCAGCGTATTGGATGCTATTCACAGCAATTTACGCCAGAGTCTTTCCGCGAAGCAGCAGAACGACAGCGTGCTGTTTTCTCTCCAGAGCAAGCTGGAACAGAGTGTCAGAACGGCACGTTACATTCACGAGGATACCCGCCTGTTGCGCGATGATATCCAGACGCTTTTCTCAGCGGAGCAATGATGAGCAGTGTATTAATCGAAGGGCCAATAAGAACCCTCAGCTGTCTTAGCGAAAAATTTGTCGTCGATTTTGCCATGGGGATTGATGTCGCCCGCCAGCCGTGGGGCAGCCCGCAAAGTCAGGCGTTTTATGAGCAGCTTTTGGCGCTGTTCGTCGTGGTGGCCCGGCGGCAGGCCGGGATAGCCGGAATACCGCCGCAGGACGAGCTTGACGCGTCGTTGATAAGCCTCGGCCAGCTGTCGGCAGACCTGGCCAAAAGCTACTTAGCCAACAGCCAGATAAGCGAGAGGATTGCCCAGCTAGAGCCGGTTTCTGCCCGCACGGCGCACCACTCAGCAGCGGCTCGTGAGCGGCTTCAGGCCCTGCGCGAGCACTTTTCTCAGCGGCTAACCCGGCTGGAAGAGGAGTTTCAGCACAGCGATCTTGTTCGCCAGGGCATGGTTCACAGCGAGCAGATTTTTTCCCGCTGGCGCAGCGGGCACTATTTTTCGTTCTCTCCGGCGGCGCGTTGCTACGTCGCGCTGGAAGAGCTGCGCTGGGGGACCTTTGGCGATGCTGTTCGTCTGGGGACGGCGGAACAGGCGGAGGCGTTGATTGAGCATGTGCGCAGTCTCGCCATCAGCCGCCTGGCGGAGGAAGTGAATGCTTCCCCTCGCACCCGGCACTATTTCCATGACTGGCTGGCGACGCCAACGTCACCGGGTTTGCTGGAGCATAAAGACGCTTTAACCTGGCTTGGCGACGGCTGCGACATCGAACGTCAGCCGATCTGTTACTCGGTCACCCAGAGCTGGCAGGGCGTGGCGCTGGGGATGCCGCGTATTTGTTCGGCCATGCGCCTCGGCAGCGCGCTGGTCGACGAAGTTTTTGGCTAACTGATTTAGCGTTCTCAGGGAAGAGATAGCTCCATCTCACCGGCATTCTCCCTCATCCATTCGGCGAGTGAATCCAGCGTTGGGCGCAGAGACTTACCGAGCGCGGTGATCTGATATTCCACGCGCGGCGGGACTTCCGCAAAAACTTGCCTCACCACCAGGCCGCGAGCTTCAAATTGACGAAGCTGGCGGGTGAGCTCTTTCTGCGTAATAGGGCTGACCGCCCGCTGCAGGTCGCTAAACCGCACCGGATCGTTGAGCAGGATCAGGCGGTACAGAATCGGAATGGCCCATTTGCCTGAAATAAGGTTCACAAAATTCACCATCGGGCAGTCGCTGCCCGCCGGTGGCAGGATTGAAAAATTTTTTGTCATGCTGGCTCCCGGTACACGCTAATGCGCCCTTTGTGGTTCGTTAGTATCCATTTGGTGCCTACTATCCAAAGGATACTATAGCGGAAATAATGCCCTCACCAACCCTTTATTAGGACACGACGATGGGCAGACTTGACGGCAAATACGCCTTGATAACCGGCGGCACCAGCGGCATTGGGCTTGAAACGGCGCGGCAGTTTATTGCCGAGGGCGCAACGGTGGCGATCACCGGGCGTAGCGAACAGGGGCTACAGGCAGCCAAAGAGGTTTTGGGCAATGTGCACCTGATTAAAAGCGATGCGGGCGATATCGCCGGGCAGCGTGCGGTGGCGGCAGAGTTGAAGCAGCTCTGGCCAAGGCTGGATGTGCTCTACATCAATGCGGGGGATGTGACGCATCACTCGCTGGAAGACTGGGACGAACAGGCGTATGACCGGCTGATGAACATCAATCTCAAGGGCCCGTTCTTCCTGATTCAGGCGCTGCTCCCGCAGCTGGCTAACCCTTCTTCGGTGATTGTGTGCGGCTCGGTCAGCGCGCGTATCGGTCTGCCGCAGACCAACGCCTACGCCGCGAGCAAAGCAGGGATCCTTTCTCTGGCTCGTACGCTTTCCGGGGAGCTGCACCCGCGTGGGATTAGGGTGAACGGCCTGAGCCCAGGCCCGACGGAAACCCCGGCGCTGGGCAAACTGGGCAATGGCGTAGCCGCCGACACACTGCGGGAAGCGATCCGCGATCTTGTGCCGATTGGGCGTCTCGGCACGGTGCTGGAACTGGCAAAAGCCGCCGTGTTCCTGGCGTCTGACGAATCCGCCTTTGTGGTAGGCACGGACCTTTTGGTCGACGGTGGTGTGGGGAGTTTGTAGTTTTTTACCCTCACCCTAACCCTCTCCCTGGAAGGGAGAGGGGATAAAAAAGCTGCTTTTCCATGTGGCTGTGGGGAGAGGGAATAGCCTACGTTCTCTGGCGCTTGTTTTCCCGCTCTCTCTGGAAGGGAGAGGGGATAAACAAAGCTGCCGTTCCCATGTGGCTGTGGAGAGGGAATAAACCTTGTTCTCTGGTACTTCTTTTCCCCCTCTCCCTCTGGGAGAGGGCCGGGGTGAGGGGATGGCGCACGATTAAGATGAATTTCTGCCTGTGACCGCTGCACCATTCTCATCAATAAAACCGCGCTAAAAGACGAACGCCACCAGAAAAGTAACATTCTTATCAGTCTGTTTATTATCACTTTTAATGTATTTCCTGGCGTTCATTAGTCAAAAGTACCAGCCGCTAAAAGCAAATCTGTGCCGCCCCTCACTTGTGGCTTTTTTCACCGCTACCCAGAATATATTTGGCCGCATATCGCGGACACTGCATTGATTCTCTGAGGGAAAAGTGATGAAAAAAATCTTCTTATGCTGTGCTGCGGGGATGTCCACCAGCATGTTAGTGGAAAGAATGAAGCAGTCCGCGCAAAGCCGTGATGTGGCGGTGGAAATTACCGCCGTGCCGGTGTCCGATTTCGACCAGATTATCGATGAGGCCGACGTTATCCTCCTCGGGCCGCAGGTGAAATTTCAGCTGCAAAACCTCAGCGCGGCGGCGGCACCTCACGGCGTTCCGGTGGCGGCCATCGACATGATGCATTACGGCTCGATGCAGGGTGACAAGGTACTGGATCACGCGCTGTCGCTGCTGAAAACTGCTAAATAGGGGGCTGTATGAAATACCGCTTTCCTGAAAAATTTTGGTGGGGTACGGCGACCAGCGCCACGCAGTCGGAGGGGCGAGTTGAGGGCGATGGCAAAGGCGATAATATCTGGGATTTCGCCTCGCATGAGTTTAATGGCCGTTTTTACAACGGCATCACCTCCGACGAAACCTCTACGTTTTATCAGCGCTGGCGGGAAGACATTCAGCTGGCGAAAAACATTGGTCTGAATTCATTCCGCACGTCGATCTCCTGGTCCCGCCTGATCCCCGACGGCGACGGAGAAGTTAATCCTCAGGCCGTGCAGTTTTATAACGATGTGATTGACGAGCTGATCCGCCAGGGCATTGAGCCTTTTATCAATCTCTACCATTTTGATATGCCGATGGCATTGCAGGCAAAAGGCGGGTTTGAAAACCGAGAAGTGGTGGATGCTTTCGCTCGTTACGCGGGAATTTGCTACCGCCTGTTCGGCGATCGGGTGCGCTACTGGTTTACCTTCAATGAGCCGCTTATTCCCGCCGAAGCGGGCTATCTGCATCCTCGCCATTACCCTTACGTGACGGATTTCCGTCGTGCGGCTCAGGTGCTGCACCACATTGTTATCGCCCACTGCAAAGCGGTTGCCGCCTGGCGCGAGCTGAATCTTGAGGGGCAGATTGGCATCATCATGGATGTCATTCCCGTCTACCCGCGCAGCGACAGCCCGGAAGATTTGCGGGCAGCAGAAATGGCCGACCTGTTCTACACGCGCAGCATAAACGAACCGATGCTGCTTGGGCGCTACCCTGCCGAGCTGGTGGCGCTGCTGAAAGAATACGATGTGCTGCCAAAAATATTGCCAGGTGACTGCGAGCTGATTGCCGCGACCCACGTCGATTTACTGGGCATCAACTATTATCGCCCGCGCCGGGTCAAAGCGCGTGAGACGCTGCTTGAGGAGCCACACGGTTTTGTGCCGGAGCGCTTTTTTGAAGAGTACGTGATGCCGGGGCGGCGGATGAATACCTCGCGCGGGATCGAGATTTACCCGCCTGCGCTGTACGACATCGCCATGCTGGTGAAAGAGCGTTACGGCAACCTGCCGTGGTTCGTCTCCGAGAACGGCATCGGCATTATGGACGAAGAGCATTTCATGGTGGACGGCGAAGTGCAGGACGATTACCGCATCGAGTTTCTTCAGGAACATTTGGCCTGGCTGCACAAAGCGATGGCGGAGGGCAGCCAGTGTCTGGGCTACCAGATGTGGACCTTCATCGACTGCTGGTCGTGGCAGAATGCCTATAAAAACCGCTACGGCTTCTATCGGCTGGATTTAGCCACCCAGCAGCGTTCGCTGAAAAAGTCCGGGCGCTGGTTCAGTGCCGTGATTGAGCACAATGGTTTTGAGGAGGCTGACCATGTCGGGCTTCGATAAGTTAGCTGAAAAGCTGATGCCGGTGGCGAACGCGATTGGCAACCAGCGGCATATGCAGGCGATTCGTAACGGGCTGATTTCGATTCTGCCGCTGACCATCGTCGGCTCTTTCTTCGTGATTTTGCTGAACATCCCGATTAAGGGCTACATGGATTTTATTGCGCCGTGGCGCGATATGCTGGATGTGCCGTTCCGCTTTACCGTCGGGCTGATGTCGCTGTACGCCGCGTTTACCATTGGTTCGTTCCTCGGCAAAAGCTACAAGCTGAATGACATTACCAGCGGCCTGCTGGCGATGCTGGCGACGCTGCTGATGATTGTGCCGGTGAACATCAAGCAGGGCGTGACCGTGGCGGGCGAAGCGGTGGCGGGGCGCTACATCCCCATCACTTCGCTGAGTTCTCAGGGGCTGTTTGGCGCGATTATCTCTTCGCTGATTGCCATTGAGATTTACCGCTTTATCAAAGTCCGCAACATCGAAATCAAAATGCCCGCGGGCGTGCCGCCGGTGGTCGCCAGCTCGTTTTCGGCGCTGTTCCCGACGCTTGCCGTGGTGCTGGTGTTCTGGATCCCTCGCCATTTTCTGAACATCGATATCAACGCCATCATCAGCTACATCATTATGCCGCTGAAGGGCTTTATGACCGGCACCAACCTGTTTGGCGGGATTGTGACCCAGTTCTTTATCGACGTGTTCTGGGTGCTGGGGATCCACGGCCATGCCGTGATGGGGCCGCTGATCCGCCCGCTGTGGGATCAGGCCATTGTGCAGAATATGGAGCTGTTCCAGTCCGGCGTGAGCGCCTATGAGCTGCCGAACATTTTCACCGAGCAGTTCTTCCAGTGGTATGCGCAGATGGGCGGCACCGGGTCAACGCTTGCGCTGGTGGTGCTGTTTATTCGCTCCCGCGTTATCTACCTGAAGCAACTGGGCAAGCTGTCGTTTATCCCTGGGCTGTTTAACATCAATGAGCCAATGATTTTCGGTGCGCCGATCGTGATGAATCCGATCCTCGCGATCCCGTTTATTCTGGCACCGATGGTGAATACCGTGGTGGTGTATTTGTTCACCATTAGCGGGCTGATCCCTCGGATGATGGTGAAGCCGCCGTTTACCGTTCCGGCGCCGCTCGGGGCGCTGATCACCACCAACTGGAACCTGATTGCCTGTGGGCTGGTGTTTATCTGCTTCTTTATTTCGCTGGCGATCTATTACCCGTTCTTTAAGGTGTATGAGAAGAAGATGCTGGAAACCGAGCTTCAGCAGAAGGAAGAAGAGGAGAGGGCTAAGGCGCTGGCTGAGGCTAAGTAAATTTTCTGTGGCCCCTCAGCCCCTCACCCCGGCCTTCTCCCCAGAGAGGAGAGGGGGAATTCAAAACTGAGTGGTTTGTTACCCCTTCTTCCCAGACGGGTGAGGGGGAAGCAGGCAACTGAGAGCCTTTTTTATCCCCTCTCCCTTCCAGGGAGAGGGTTAGGGTGAGGGTAACAACCTAGAACGCCGTCTCTAACTCATCCAGCACGTTATATTCGTCGTCCACCAGCAGCAGCGCCTTCCACTTATCAAACGTCAGGCACGGGTGAGAAGTGCTGAACACCAGAATATCCCCAACCTGCACGTCCGCGCCTGGCTTGAGTTTCAACATCGCATGCTGATCCATAATCCCGGTGGCTTCGATGGTTTCCGACGGCGAAGCCAGCGGCTTGCCCTGGCGATAGTGGGCTATCGGCTGCGGCAGGCCGGCATCAAACGCGCTGTCGCGCTTGCCAAAATTCACAATCGCCCGGTCGCTTTCCGGCACTGATTGCACCATTGCCGCCAGTTCCAGGGCGGAAACCAGGTCGCCGCCGAGATCGCAGGCGATCCGATCGCGCGCCATCAACTGATCCTGGGCTTCCTGATAAATACCGCCGTCGTGGGTGATGTAGCAGCCGGGGCGGATCGCAATCCGGCAGTTGGCCGGTTTTTCTGCGGCGAGCCAGATATTGCACACCACGTCGTACCATACTGAACCTGCGCCAGTGAGCAGGAATTCTCCATCAACATAGCGTTCCATCTGGCAGGCTAACGCGGCCGCCTCTTGCAGCAGCGCTTCTATTTTCGGCTGCGGATTTTCACCGTGCAGCACGCCTTCGTACAGCTCCAGGCCGCGTAAATTCAGGCCGGGTAATTCTGCCACCAATTTCGCCAGCGCCAGCGCTTGTTCTGTACTGCGGCAGCCGCAGCGGCCTCCGGGTACGCCAAGCTCAATCAGCACGTCGAGGGTTTGCCCCTGTTGGCTAAAAAAGTCTGACAGGGTACGGGCGTTTGCTTCGCTGTCCACGCAGCAGATGTAGTCGACGGCGGTATGTTTATGCTTCAACTGCGACACCAGCGTGATGTTCGCTTTGCCCACCAGTTGGTTAACCATCAGCACACGCTCAATGCCCGCGGACATCGCGATGCTCGCTTGCCATGCGCTGCCGACGCCGATGGCCCACGCGCCCGCTTTTTGCTGCTGCTGGAAGATCCACGGTGTCATGGTGGTTTTTCCGTGTGGCGCCAGCGAAACGCCGCGTGCATCGGCATAGGCCTGCATCCACCGGATGTTGTTTTTCAAAGCAGATTTTTTGATCAGCGCGGCGGGCAGACAGACGTCTTCGTTGAGGACATTGGCAGGGGAATGCATGAGGGCGGACTTATGGGGTACGAGGTTAATTTCCTGGTATTTCATAACGTATTTCCTCCGGGATCATTCTTTCTTTCAGATTAAGTATCAATTTTAACTTGATGTTATTTATATAAATTATTAAGTGATCTTAAATTTTATGAATAAAAGTATCATTGATTTGCAAGGGTTTTGTTTAGTTTTTCACTGTTTTTAAGGCTTGTAAATGGTTAACTTGCACGCAGATTATGACTGGCGTGAGGCGCAGATGAAGTTCGATTATCTCTTCAGGAATGTCACCGTGATTGACGGCTCCGGCGGCGCGGAATACCTGGCTGATGTGGCGGTGCAGGGTGACCGAATCGCAGAGATTGCCCCGGGGATTTCCGGCGAGGCCGTGCATGAGATCGACGGTAGCGGGCGGGTATTAGCGCCGGGGTTTATTGATGTTCATACGCATGACGACATTAACGTGATTCGTTTTCCTGAATATCTGCCGAAGATTAGCCAGGGCATTACCACGGTGATCGTTGGCAACTGCGGCATCAGCGCGGCGGGGGCGACCATCAACGCTCTTGTGCCTGATCCGATGAATCTGCTGGGCGAGGCGCACCAGTTTGTTTATCCCACCGTCGAAGCGTACGCCCATGCCGTGGAGCAGGCTCGCCCGGCCATTAACGTGGGCACGCTGATTGGCCATACCGCGCTGCGCAATAACCAGATGGATGATTTGTTCCGCCCGGCGACGGAAGCGGAGATTCTCGCCATGCGCGGCCAGCTAAAGCAAGCGCTGCAGCAGGGGGCACTGGGGCTGAGCACCGGCCTGGCCTATGCCAGCGCGTTCCAGTCCACCACCGAAGAAGTGATGGCGTTGGCGGAAGAGCTGGCGGCGGAGAAGGGGATTTACACCACCCATTTGCGCTCCGAGTTTGAGCCGATTCTGGAGGCGCTGGATGAGGCTTTCCGCATTGGTCGCCACGGGAACGTGCCGGTTGTGGTGTCGCACCACAAATGCGCCGGGGCGAAAAACTGGGGCCGCACGGTTGAAACGCTGAAACTGTTCGATAAGGTGCGCGAGCAGCAGGATGTCTCCTGCGACTGCTACCCGTATTCCGCCAGCTCTTCAACGCTGGACATGAAACAGATCACCGACGAGTTCGAGATCGTGATTACCTGGTCTGAACCGCACCCGGAGGTCGCCGGGCGGTCGCTGAAGCAAATTGCTGACGACTGGTCGATGTCACTTCACGAAGCGGGAAAATTACTGATGCCCGCGGGCGCGATTTACTACAACATGGACGAGCAGGACGTACGGCGCGTGCTGCGCTATCCGGCGACAATGGTGGGATCAGACGGGCTGCCGAACGACCCGATGCCGCATCCTCGTCTCTGGGGTGCGTTTCCCCGTGTGCTGGGGCACTACAGCCGTGATGAGAAGCTTTTCCCGCTGACGCAGGCGGTGCATAAGATGACGGGGATGTCGGCGACGCGTTTTCAGTTGCCCGATCGCGGCCTGGTGAAGCGCGGTTATTATGCTGACCTGGTGTTGTTCGACCCGCTGACAGTGCGCGACGTCGCAAGCTTTAGTAACCCGAAGCAGCCTGCGGCGGGTATTGAAGCGGTGATGGTGAACGGCGTGATGAGCTACGGGCTCGAGCAGAAGGTGACTGGTCGTGCGGGGCGGTTCTTGCGTCGCCAGAAGTGAGTATAAATTTAGCCCCTCACCCCGGCCCTCTCCCCAGAGGGGAGATCGGGTTCTGGACTGGACGTTTGTCCCCTCTCCCTTTCAGGGAGAGGGTTAGGGTGAGGGTAAACCGATCAACAAGGAGCAATGATGAGCATTAAACGTTATGGCGTGGGCGGCAGCACAGGTACCGGCGGGCAGCCCCTGCCTTTTGCCAAAGCTGTCGAAGCGGCCGGGTGGCTGTATGTGTCCGGCCAGACGCCGATGAAAGACGGCGAAGTGGTTGAAGGCGGGATTGTCGACCAGTCGCGGCTGGCGATTCAAAACTGCGTGGATATCATGACCGAAGCGGGCTACACCCTCGCTGACGTGGTACACGTGAAGGTCTATCTGACTGATGCCCGCTACTTCCAGTCCTTCAATAAAGTGTTCCGGGAATTCTTCGGCGACCACCCGCCGGCCCGTGTGTGCTGCGTGGCGGACCTGGTGGTGGACTGTAAAGTTGAAGTGGACGTGACCTGCTACCGCGCCGACCGGGCTTAATCGCCGAGCGGCTGCCTGTCTGCCCCGCCGCGATGGCTGTCCAGCGCCAGCTTGATGCGGCGCAGTCGGTCCTTCGCCTGGCTTTTGTTGGCCATCGCCAGTTCGGTGGCCAGCACATCAATCATCGCCAGCATGGCGTAACGCGAAGTGCTCGGCTTAAAAATGTAGTCGTTCTCACGAATAATCAGCGGTAATACGATGTCCGCCTGCTCGGCGAGCGGTGTTCCCTGCGGGGTAATGGCGATGATCTTTGCGCCGTACTGGCGGGCAATGGCCGCGCTCTCCACCACTTCCGGCGTGTAACCTCCCAACGATAGCGCCACCACCACATCGTTGGAGGCGACTGACGCCGCCATCATTCTCGCCAGCAGGCCATCGCTCTGACTGACGACCGGTAGCCCAAGGCGAAACAGGCGGAACTGTAACTCCTGCGCGCAAATGGTTGATCCGCCGCCCATGCCCAGCGCCAGGATTTGCCGTGCATTGCTCAGCCAGGTTACGGCCTTGTTGAGTGACTCCGGGTTCAGCGCGCGGCGATTGATATCCAGCACGTTGATGATGGTTTCGTAGATCCCCTGCACGCCTTCCAGGTCCGGCACATCGAGAATAAAGCGCTGCCCCACCGCCAGCGATTGGGCGAGTTTGACCTTCAGTTCTCGTACGTCCTTACAGCCGATGGCGCGGGCAAAGCGGGTTATCGATGCCTGGCTGGTTTGCGTCTGGCGCGCCATTTCCGAAATGGGCAGCGCCGCGGCAGTTTGCACATCGTCCAGAATAAACTGCGCGATGCGCTTTTCGGTAGCGGTCAGCTCAACGAAGCGGTCGGTGATGCAGGAGATAATATCGATGGTGTAGCTCATGGCGCGACCCTGGTACTTGTGCAAAAAAGAGAAGGTACTTTGTACCATAAAACCGTTGCCAGGGTCGCTTCATGCGGATTCAGAATGGCTCACTAATCGCTTCCATACGCCGTTGCTTGATCGTCGCCCGGATAAATGCCGCGATGAAGACTAAGGCAGAAAGCACAACGATGGTCGGCGCGGGGGCGCTGTCGATAAAGAAGGAAAGATAGACGCCAAGAAATGACGTCACGATGGCCTGCCCAAGCGCGACCAGCATCATGCCTTTAAAGGTGCGGGTCAGCAGCGAAGCGATAGCGCCAGGTGCGATAAGCAGGGAAATCGCAAGGATAATCCCCACCGCCTTCAGCGCCGCGACGATGGTCAGCGAGACCAGGCAGAGCAGGCCGTAGTTCAGCAGCTTCACGTTCAGGCCGGAGACCTGGGCCTGAATCGGGTCGAAGGCATGCAGCAGCAAGTCCCGCCATTTTAGCCCTACAACAATCACTGTTAGCAGCACGATAGCACCCGTTTGCAGAATATCACTGCCGCTCACGCCCAGCATATCGCCGAACAGAATGTGGTCGAGATGGATATCTGGCTTCAGGTAGACGTAGAGCACGAGGCCCGCGCCAAACATGCCGGAGAAAACGATGCCCATCACCGTGTCGCGCTTGATGCGGCTATTGTCCTGCAGATAACCGGTGGCAAAGGCGCAAAACAGCCCGGCCACGAACGCGCCGAGGCCCAGCGGCAGGCCGACCATCCAGGCGATCACCACGCCGGGGAAGACCGCGTGGCTCATAGCATCGCCCATCAGCGCCCAGCCTTTTAGCACCAGGAAGCAGGAGAGCAGCGCACACGGAATGGCGACCAGTGTGGTCATGGTCAGGGCGTTGATCATAAAGCCAAACTGGAAGGGAGAAAGCAGAGTATCTATCAGGCTCATGGCGTTTGCTCCAGGCTCAGGCGCGCGCGCCGACGGTTAGCCAGCAGGCCGTGTTTGGGGGCAAACACGAAGGTCAGCAGGAAAATAAGCGTTTGCAGCACCACGATAATGCCGCCGGTGGCACCGTCGAGGAAATAGCTTATCCAGGTGCCGAATGCGCTGGTAAAAGTCCCTAATGTGACGGAAATAATCAGTAATTTTGGGAAACGATCCGTCAGCAGATAAGCCGTTGCACCCGGCGTGACCACCATGCAAATCACCAGAAACGCGCCAACAGTTTGCAGCGCCGCCACGGTGGTGGCCGACAGCAGGGTGAAGAACAATCCTTTGAGCCACAGCGGGTTAAGACCAATGGAACGCGCGTGGTTTTCGTCGAAGAAGGTCACCATCAGGTCTTTCCACTTCAACAGCAGAATCGCCAGCGAGACAAAGCCGATAATCGCCAGCTGCACGATATCCGACGGGGCGATGGCGAGAATATTGCCGAGCACGATGGTCTGGATGTTTACCGACGTCGGGTTGAGCGAAACCATAAACAGCCCGAGGCCAAAGAATGAGGAAAAGATAAGGCCAATGATGGTGTCTTCGCGCAGGCGTGTGCGCTGGTTTAAAAACAGCATGGTGCCTGCGGCGAGGCCGCCGGAGAAAAATGCGCCGATGGAAAACGGCAGACCAAGCATATAGGCCCCAGCGACGCCGGGCACGATGGAGTGGGAAAGGGCATCGCCGATCAGCGACCAGCCTTTCAGCATCAGGTAGCAGGAGAGGAACGCGCACACGCCGCCGACCAGGGCTGATACCCAGATGGCGTTAAACATGTAGCCATAGCTAAACGGTTCGAGCAGGACGGACATTAAGGCTCCCCTTTTAACGCCGCGCCGTGGATAAACGGCCTTTCGTCGTCGGTGAGGACGCTGGTTTCTTTCCCTGTTAAGGTGACGTGGCGCAGCACGCCGCTGAACGCCAGCTCCAGGTTGGCCTGGGTAAAGGTGACGTCGGTCGGGCCGCAGGCCAGCACGGTACCTTTCACCAGCACGGTATAGTCGCAATAGTCGGTGACGGCGCCGAGGTTGTGGGTTGAGACCAGCATCGTGCGGCCTTCGTCCCGCAGCTCGCGCAGCAGGGCGATGATCTGCTCTTCCGTTTTCACATCCACGCCGGTAAACGGTTCGTCCAGCAGAATAACCTGGCCGTCCTGGGCAATCGCCCGGGCGAGAAACACGCGTTTTTTCTGGCCGCCGGACAGTTCGCCGATTTGGCGCTTGCGGAAATCACTCATGCCGACGCGGGCAAGGGCGTTGTCTACCGCCAGTTTGTCAGCTTTGCCGGGAATTCGCAGCATCCCCATATGGCCAAAGCGGCCCATCATTACCACGTCTTCCACCAGCACCGGGAACGTCCAGTCCACATCCTCGGACTGCGGCACATAGGCCACCAGATTGTGGCGCAGTGCTTTTTTCGTGGGCATATCCAGAATCGAGATGCTGCCGTTGGCCAGGCGCACAAAGCCCATGATCGCTTTAAACAGCGTTGATTTCCCGGAACCGTTGACGCCCACCAGCGCCGCAATGGTGCCGGTCGGGATTTCAAAGCTGGCCGCCCGCAGCGCGGTGTGGCCATTGCGATAGGTGACGCTGGCGTCCTGAACGACTATGCCGGGACGACGACTCATTTTTTCAGCCCTGCATTGATGCCGTTCACGATGGTGCTGGTGGTGACGCGCAGCAGGTCAAGGTAGGTGGGTACCGGGCCGTCTGCGGCACTCAAAGAATCGACATAAAGCACGCCGCCATAATGTGCGCCAGACTCCCGCGCTGCCTGGCGAGCAGGTTTGTCGGAGATGGTGCTTTCGCTGAAGATCGTCGGGATCTGGTATTTTCGAATGCTGTCGATCACTTTGCGCACCTGCTGCGGGGTGCCCTGCTGGTCGGCGTTGATCGGCCACAGGTAGAGTTCCTTCAGGCCAAAGTCGTTGGCCAGGTAGGAAAAAGCGCCTTCGCTGGTGACCAGCCAGCGTTTATCCGCCGGAATTTTTGCCAGTTCGTTGCGAAGCGGCTCGATGGTCTGCTGAATTTTCTGTTTGTAGGCTTCGGCGTTTCGGGTATAGGTCGCCGCGTTGCCAGGATCGTATTTAACGAACGCATCCCGGATGTTATCGACGTAGATCAGCGCATTTTGTGGGGACATCCATGCGTGAGGGTTAGGTTTGCCGTTATAAGGGCCTTCGGTAATGCCCGTGGGCTGAATGCCGGTGGTGACGACAACTTCGGGCACGCCTTTCAGATGTTGATAAAACTTCGCGAACCAGAGTTCCAGATTCAGTCCGTTGGTCAGAATTAGCTGAGCACCCTGCGCCCGACGAATGTCCCCCGGCGTCGGCTGATATTCGTGAATTTCCGCGCCAGGCTTGGTGATGGACTCCACGTCGGCCGCGTCGCCGGCCACGTTCTGCGCCATATCGGCGATGATAGTAAAGGTGGTGATCGCCTTAAATTTGGCCTGCGCCTGAGCGGCACCCAATAGCATCGCCAGCGCGGCGGCGGCAGCGACAATACTTTGCGTTAACTTCAGTTTCCCGGGCATCGTCTTCCCTCACGAGTGATTATAGATTCAGCGTTTATAGCAAGTGCTATAAAACATAGCTGTTGCTATAATTAAATGCAAACTATTATCATTTGTGTGATTTAAACGTGGGGGAACTCATTCAGGTTGTTTCTTTACTACAAAGTTCTCGGTCTATGCCGGATTGGCTAAGGTCCGTTCACTGCTACCCCTGTTTTATATACAGACACCGTATCTGTGAACGGCTCGGGGGAGTCACCGTCACTCCCCCGAGACCCCGGACTCCCGGCGAAATAAATCGACCGCTGAAGCGGCAGACCTCCGTTTTATCTCCCAGTCCTGGGTCGGTTGAGATGCGTTCCCGACGCTCTCAGCCTCCGGCCGTTCCCGACGGCCGGACCCTGGCCAGTCGGAGAGAAAACGGAGGCGATTTAAGCCGGAACCGTGCCTCGCTTTAAACCTACAGCCACGCAGAACGTCACAGTCGCTTTAGGTCTTGCAGCCATGCCCTTGTCCCCGGCTCTCATCGCCCCCGGTTATGACCCAACTCAGGTGGGGTTGAGCTGTCGGGAACAGCGAAAGAGAGCGATCGTCGGGAACGAATCGCGAACGACCCCGAATGTTTGGGTGATAGTCGGTGGGTTTACCGCTTCAGCGGCGATGAGCTCGCCGGGCGCCAGGGTTGTCAGGGAGATGGCGTTATCTCCCTGACACGTTCACCGTGCTCTGAACATGCAGGGAAAACAGATCTATGGGTGAACGGAATAACTACGATATGAAATAGATCCTCTCCCTTCCTGAGAGAGGATTGTCGTGAAAGCTTACAACCCTAATGCATCAAAATCTGAAGCATCGTGGCGCTCGGCCAGCTGCACATCGCCCCAGGTGCGGTTCACGATGCGGCCACGCTTCACCGCCGGGCGGTTAGCCACTTCATCGGCCCAGCGGCCAAAGTGTTTGTAGGAGGCTATGTCGAGGAACTCGGCGGATTCGTACAGGCCGCCTTTGGCCAGCGCACCGTACCAGGTAAAGATGGCAATATCGGCGATCGTGTATTCATCTCCGGCGATAAAGCGATGTTTCTCCAGCTGTTTATCGAGCACATCCAACTGACGCTTGGTTTCCATTGCGAAGCGGTTGATGGCGTACTCAATTTTGACCGGCGCATAGTGGTAGAAGTGCCCGAAGCCGCCGCCCAAGTAAGGGGCGGAACCCTGCAGCCAGAACAGCCAGTTCAGCGTTTCGGTGCGCCCGGCGATGTCTTTCGGCAGGAAGTGGCCGAATTTTTCTGCGAGGTAAAGCAGGATGTTGCCGGACTCAAATACGCGCAGCGGCGGCGTGACGGAGTGGTCAAACAGCGCCGGGATCTTGGAGTTCGGGTTTACTTCCACAAAACCGCTGGAGAACTGATCGCCTTCACCGATGCGAATCAGGTGCGCGTCGTATTCTGCCCCGCTGATGCCCAGCGCCAGTAGCTCTTCGAGCAGAATCGTGACTTTCTGCCCGTTCGGCGTGCCGAGGGAGTAAAGCTGCAGCGGGTGTTTGCCGACTGGCAGCGTTTTTTCGTGGGTTGGGCCGGAAATCGGGCGGTTGATGCTGGAGAACTGACCGGCTTCGGTCTTGTTCCAGGTCCAGACTTTTGGGGGCTGGTAGTTGTGTTCGGACATCGCGTGATCTGCCTTCTTCTCAGGTTAGTTATCTGACGAAACTATCTTGAAGTGTAGCAAGAGGGAAGAGCCTGCCGGGCTATACCGCCAGAAAAGCGAAAGCCCGGCGCGGCGTTACAGGCTACGCCGATACGCTAAAGAGATTTAAATTTATCTCGGCCTGAACCTTAGTCACGATGTTGATGACTGACTGAGCAAAACTGCCTTCTCCTCGTTCGACCAGGAGGGACCATGCGTCTGGATCCAAGCCCCAGTTACGTGGCACATGCATGCTTTCGTCGGTATAGGTCCACCATGGCCACCATCCTTCTTTTTGGGTGTGAGCTTCCAGCTCAGGGTATATATCATTCATCGCTTCAGAAATAAGAGGGAAATAGAGGCGCTGGTTCTTTTTGGACATGATATCTGAACTGCTTATTCCCCAACAGAAACCGCAATAGTTTGGTTTCTCAAATTGCCAGCACAGGGTGAAATCATCTTCCCCTGAAAAGTAAAAATGAAAATCAGCTTCCTTGCTTCCCGTAAGAAGTTGGTTATTATAATCAAGGGTAATGCCTTTAGGTTGAAGTTCTTTTTTTAAATAAGATAGGAAGTCAATCCAAAGTTGTTCTTTTACTTTTCTCATGCTTTGAGCGATAAGAAATGCCGCATTAAGATTCTGTGGAGAGGCTATTACGTTCTCTGTTAGTTCTTTTTCAAAATCCACGTTTGTCTCTCCATTTATATCTTCACGGGTAAATTGTATTAGTGCATCAACAAAACAGCGAACCTGTGGTGCTTTAATATGTGGAGCGCAGGCAGCAAGCCATTCTGCTAACTGATAAAAAGTGAATTGTATAATGTTTCTTCTGAGATCCTGGGATGTTTCAGGGCGAAGTGTGAAGTCATTGATCTCATTGTTACAAAGATAAACCATTAACCAACCGCTGTTTTTTTTCTTGGCTTCATTTGCTAGCCAGTTTGAATAATCATAGAGCTGGTCTATTTGGTCGGCAGCCCAGGGTTTGTTTTCTACGCCTATAAGAATCTCTTTGCTGGCGATGTATATGTCTATTCTTCTTTGGTTTAGTATAGTGTATTCAGTAAAAACCTGAGTTGATTTATTAATGGATATACTTTCAGTGAGTCCTATTGAATTATAGAAATTCGAAAGAAAGAGATCCCCCTGAGCATGATCTTCCTGAGGATCCAGAAGATAGGCAAGGCAGCGGGATAATGTGTTTTCATTTATGTTAAAAAATTGAAATAATTTGAAGTCCGGCGCTACCTGACTGGCATATCGAATTTTTGCCTGCCGATAGCCCTCGTGAAGCATTGCCGTGCTGTTCAGCAGCTTTTGAATATTTTTCTGCACAAGAGACATTTCCATTGCAAATAATAAAGTTAGAACGGAATGATAATAATGTTTTATTGTTAAAAGATCACCCCGCCAAAAAGAGGCGAGGCGAGATAAATAAGAAGCATCAGGCCGGTTTTAGCCCTGGTTCAACGAGACCATAGACCTGGTGATTCAGGTGAACGGATTTTGCCAGTTCTGCGACGTGCGCGGCGACATCGGCCCGCATCACCATGCCGTGTATTTCGGGAGCCTGGCTTAGCACAGCTTTACCGGTTGGCTCGCCGTGAAGCAGGCCGCCGGGGCGCACAATAGCAAAGTCCAGCGTGCTAGTTTGCAGCCAGCTTTCGGCGAGAGATTTTTCCCGCACTGCCTGGCCGAAGCCCGCTTTTGCGCGATCGGACAAGTAAGCCCAGCTTTCCCCACAGCCTAAAGAGGTGACCAGCACCATGCGTGAGATCCCGGCTTTTTCGGCGCAGTCGATAACCGTGCGGTGTGCCTGGTAATCCTGTGAACCGCCCATCGTCGAAATGACCGTGGCGTCCTTGCCCGCCAGGCGACAGGCTTCTGCGACAGCGTCTGCATTACAGGCGTCACCGATAATCACCTGAGCACCCGCCTCGCGCAGTTTTGCGGCGGACTCTTCATTACGCACCAGCGCAACAACGGGGCGGTTCTCCGCCAGCGCCAGTTTCGCGGTTAGCGCGCCCACGCCTTTGCCTCCGGCCCCAAAAATTAACCATGGCGTCATGCAATATTTCCCTTAAGTTTCTCTGCCAGCGCACGAAAAGCCGTTAGCTGGTCTGCCAGTAATTGGCGGTGATCGTCGCGCCCGATGAAGATTTTCAGCATCGCGCTGCCCGCCTGATTGAAGAACAGAATTGAGGCGGTGTCCATCCCCATAAACTTGCGTTCCACCAAAGCGATATGGGCGCAGTTGGCCGCTTTGATATGCCCCGTCATGCCTTTTTTGCCGCGCAGGTTGAAGTAGCCGTGGCGGTGGAAGCCCGAAGGCAGTTCGCCGGAGAATTCAATAATCAGGTCAGTAGTGTGTACCAGCGTGGTGACGCTGCCCCATTCGACAACGGTATCCCAGACGGTGTCGAACAGCTCGCCGCTAACCAGCGCCTGAGCGGGGAGCTGGGAGACAACATCCAGTAGGGTGACATTATATTGTGCGGCAATAGATTCCAGCGTGCCGTCCGGCTGGGTTTTTAAGTAATCGGCGAGGGAAACGGAAGTCATAGCGTTGCTCCTTGTGGTTTTTTGTCCGTTGTTATTGGGGTATTGAGGGCGGCAACCAGCGTCTGCAGCGACTGGAAGATATTGCTGGCCCAGAAGCGGCCTTCGTCGGTCAGACGCAGACAGGTTGAGTCATCCCGGGTCAGGCCGGATTCGTGCCATTGGGTCAGCAGCGGCTGGAGCAGATGCGCATCGGCGGTTAGCTCGTCGAGCGACACGCGGGCGGTTTCAATCCCGGCCTGGAGGTGATGCCGCCAGCGGTAGCCTGGATCAGTGGTGCGGGTCATCATCATCAGCGGTTTTTTTCCGGCGGCGACGGCGGTGTGCCAGGTTTCCAGATTGCGTTCAACCATCCAGGAGTAGCCGTTAACCGAGCCGCCCGCGCCGGAGCCAAAGGCCAGGCAGTCAGCCCCTTGTTTAATCAGCAGGTTATAAAGGTTGCGTTCCCGCGTGGTGCGCGCCCAGTGGCTGTTGCTGATACAGCGCCAGCCTGCGCTGTCCATAAAGTCGCAGCCTTGTAGGTACAAATCTCTGCGTTCGGCCGGGGAAGGCAGCGTAACGCGCCCGTTTTCCACTGCTTTACCCAACGGCGTTTGAGGCAGCAAATTCAGGGCATACAGATCGACCCCGTCGAGGCCGATGTCCCGCGCGATAGCCAGGTCTTCGGCCCACAGCTTTTGATCCTGCCCCGGCAGGCCAAACAGCAGATCGCAGACTACGGCGGCACGATCGCGTTTGCAGAGGTTTTCCATAAAGCGTCGGGCGGTGGGGCCGTCGGAGGTGCGCGCCATTTTTTTGCGGATTTTACTGTTAAACGACTGAATGCCGATGGAGAAGCGGCTGGCACCGGCGTCGAGGCAGGCGTCTATACGCTCATCGTCAAAATTCAGCACCCGACCTTCAATGGTGATTTCGCAGTCCGGGGCCAGCGGCAGGCTGCGGCGCAGGGCGTGAATAATCCGTGCTAAATCTTTGGCTGACAGCGCCGAAGGCGTGCCGCCGCCAAAGTAGATGGCGTGAATGGGGGCCGACTGGTGCAGCGGGCTGCTGGCCTCCAGCTCGATTTCCCTGAGCAGCGCGTCGGTGTAGCGTTCGCAGTGGTCCGCCTCATAGCGATTCTGGTAAAAACCGCAGAAGGTACAGTGCGTTGCGCAGAAGGGAATATGGAGATAAACCAGCCTTTTGCCAGGAGGCGTTGGGCTGGCAATCACCTGCTGCCAGGTGTGCTCCAGCTGGTCTTTGGCGATGGGCATTGCGCCGCGCCAGGGCATGGTGGCGTGCCTGTCTTTAAAGGGTTGCCCGCCGGGGAGCGCAAAGTGCGCCTGGAGATCCAATTTCATGTCACTAAACCCATAAATGAAAATGATTTTGATTATCGTTATCTTTTTTGGGTTAAGTGAAGTGCAAAGTGAGCTTTAGAAGAGAAAAGCGAGTGGCCTTTGATTTAGGTCAACCCTGGCTGAAGCCGCGCGCTTTTCATCAAAAAAGCTAAGAAATCCATTGGATGAAGATCCGATAAGGACAGCCTCCTGAGCGGAGGCTGTTTAGATATTGGGCAGGAATAATCCGGCCTGTTTTTTGGCGCAGCTATCGACTTTGGTTAGCGGGAGATTGATTCCGGAAGGGGCGAAAGGCCTTCCACAGTTCGCCTGCAAAGATCTCTGGTTGTTCGAACGCCGCGAAATGGCCGCCTTTTTCGACTGCGTTCCAGTAGAACAAATTACTCCAGGCCGCCTCGGCCCAGGCACGCGGGGGCGTAAAGGTTTCTGCAGGGAAAAGGCTGGCTCCCATTGGGACGCTGATCTTTTCTACGCCGGAGCGCGCGGCAGAGAAGAAGTCTGCACCGCGGATCGTGCTGCCAACGCCTTCCCAATAGAGCCGGGCGCTGGAAACACCAGTGCCGGTAAACCAGTAAAGGGAAATGTCATCCAACATCTTTTCCCGGCTGAGTGCATCTTCAGGTTTGCCGAGGTTGTCGGTCCATTCTTTGAACTTTTCGTACATCCAGACGGCGAGCGCGACAGGTGAGTCACTTAATGCGTAGCCGATGGTTTGCGGGCGAGTGTTCATCAGGTTGGCGTAGCCTGCTTTATTCGACACGAATAATTCAATGGCCGCCAGCGCTTTGCTTTCTTCCTCCGTCGGTTGTTCCGGGAGAATGGCCGGTACGACCATAGGGAGGTTTACATGAGCCGCCAGTAGGCCTGCCGGTGCCTGACCGGCCAGCGCGGTAGTGATTGCGGCCCCCCAGTCTCCACCCTGTGCGACCCAGTGCTTATACCCCAGTCGTTCAGTCATCAGGACGGCCCATGCTCGCGCAATGCGCCCCGGGTTCCAGCCAGTTTCCGCTGGTTTGTCAGAAAATCCGTAACCTGGAATAGCTGGTATCACGACATGGAAAGCGTCATCCTCCATACCGCCAAAGCGGGTTGGATCGGTTAAGCGATCAATGACCTCAAGAAACTCAATGACCGAGCCAGGCCAGCCGTGCGTGAGCAGGATCGGCGTGGCGTTTTTGTGGGGGGAACGGGCATGAATGAAGTAGATCCCCACCCCGTCGATTTTTGTCCTGAATTGTGGGTAGCTGTTTAACCGGGCTTCAAGTTTGCGCCAGTCGTAGTGGTGCAGCCAGTCGTGAATCAACGACTTTGCCGCATTGAGCGGTACGCCTTGCGACCAGTCTTCTACGGTTTCCTTTTCAGGCCAACGGACACCGCTGAGGCGGTAGTGCAGGTCTTCAATGGCGCTCTCCGGGATATGCAGGTGAAAGGGAGTGACGGCTTCCGTCGCCGCTGGCAACGTGAAGGGTTCTGCTGAATGAATAATACGGGACATGCTTAACTCCAGGAGTGAGCCCGCCATGTGAGGCGGGAAGGTAAACGACAAATCACTATTTGTAGCGACCGTTACAAAATATCCTGGGGTGAACGTTGGCGTCAATAAAGTTGTAGCAATTGCTACAATTGCTATACTGCGGCCTATGACGAGAAAAATTAACTTTGACTATGAGCAGGCGCTCGATCGTGCCACGGCGCTTTTCTGGCAGCGGGGCTACGCTGAGACTGGCCTGCGCGATCTTCTGAAAGCGATGGAGATTGGCGAAGGGTCGTTTTACAACACGCTAAAAAGCAAAAAAAACCTCTATTTGCTGTGCGTCGATCGCTATGAAGAGCAGATTGTCCAGCGCCGTATGGACGCGTTGCGTAGTGCATCTACGGCGGCGGAAGGGGTTCGAGCGTTTTTTACTGAGGTGCTAAATACGCTGGATGACCCACAAACGTCTTCGCCGCTTTGTATGGTTGCCGCTATGGTCAGCGATGAGGTGCTGTCTCAACCGGAGTTAGCCGAGCGAGCAAAAAACGGACTGGCGAAGGTGCAGGACGCCATTTGTCTGCGTCTCAGCGAAGATAAGATGCACGGTACCTTGCCTGAGAGCTTTGATCCGCAGGAAACGGCGGCCATTATCACCACCTGGCTGCAGGGCTTGTGGCGGATGGCGTTGATGGATTATCAGCGACCCGTCTTTGCGCGACGGATCGCCACTTTTCTGAGCGCGTTGGGTTTATAGCCCTTCCGCTCTTTTAGGCGTGAGTGATGGAGATCGAGCGAATATTGAGATACGCCTCTACGGCTTCCGGACCGCCTTCAGTGCCATAACCCGAGTCTTTTACGCCGCCAAACGGCAGTTCTGCTGATGGCGTCATCGGCTGGTTCACCCACAGCATGCCGGTTTCGATACGCTGTGAAAGCTGGTGGATGGTTTTGGCCGAACGCGAAAAAGCATAGGCAGCCAGTCCGTAATCCAGGCGGTTTGCCTCGCTGATGGCGTCTTCCAGGCTTGTAAAGCCGCGAATTAACGCGACCGGCCCAAAAGGCTCTTCGTTAAAAATACGCGCGTCGAGAGGCACATCATCAAGCACCGTTGGCGCGTAAAAGTTGCCCTGCTGACCAATTCGTTTACCACCAGCCAACAGTTTTGCGCCTTTGGCGATCGCCTCTTCAATCAGCGTCTCGATAGCCGTTACGCGGCGTGCATTAGCGAGTGGTCCTATCTGGGTTGCATCATCCAGGCCGTTACCGGGCCGTAATTCTTCTGCCCAGCGAACCAGCCCGGCGGTGAAAGCTGCCCGAACGTTTTCATGCACCAGGAAGCGGGTAGGAGAGATACAGGTCTGTCCGGCATTGCGGAACTTCGCCGTGCCCAACGCCCGAATAGCCAGCTCAATGTCGGCATCTTCAGCAATGATAACGGGCGCATGGCCGCCCAGTTCCATTGTGACACGTTTCATATACTGCCCTGCCAGGCTGGCCAGCTGCTTCCCTACCGGGGTCGAACCGGTAAACGTGACTTTGCGTACAGCCGGATGCGGGATGAGGTAGCCGGAGATTTCTGCCGGGTCGCCGTAAACCAGATTGGTAACGCCCGCAGGTACGCCAGCGTCCGCAAGTGCACGGAACAGTTCCGCCGGGCTTGCCGGGGTTTCTTCCGGAGCTTTGACGATGATGGAGCAACCTGCAGCCAGAGCCGCGGCAAGCTTCAGAACGACCTGGTTCAGCGGGAAGTTCCAGGGGGTAAAGGCGGCCACAACGCCTACCGGATCTTTAACGACTAGCTGTTGGACGGCGGCATCTCTGGAAGGAACAATGCGCCCGTAGACACGCACGCCTTCATCAGCAAACCATTCGATGATCTCTGCTGCAGCATGGGCTTCAAAGCGGGATTCAGACAGTGGCTTTCCTTGTTCCTGAGTGATGAGTGACGCAATGGCGTCGGCTCGCTCACGAATCAGCTGCGCAGCACGGCGCAGAATCACGCCGCGCTCAATGGCCGGAATATTGCGCCAGGTCTCAAACCCTTGCTGAGCCGAAGCTACTGCATCATCCAGATCCTGCTGGGTGGCGTGAGCCAGCTGGCCTAGTTGCTGGCCGTTTGCCGGGTTAAGCACGGGCTGTGTTTTTCCATTGGCGGCATCACGCCACTGGCCATGAATAAACAGTCGGGTCGTTGTAGGGTATTGCATGCGGTTTTCCTCATTTTGAAGAGCTATACGGCTAGCTCGATGGCGAGAATTACAGCACCGCAAGAAAGGAGCAGGTAGATGGGGGCAGGGAATAGTGCTTATTCCCTGTGGGAATGGAAGAGGGTCAGGGCTTCTCTGGAGAAGGCTTGCCGAAAACGCGTGCTTCAACGAAAGAGATAAAAGCTTTGGACTTAGCGCTTGCCGCCCGGCCCGCCGGTGAGACGGCCCAGAGATCGATCGGTGGCAACGTCCAGTCGGTTAACACGGCTTGAATTTCACCTGAGGCAAGTTCGCGGCGGAACATCCATTCAGACATGATAGACAGCCCGATCCCGGATAATACCGCTTCCCGAACGGCTTCCATGCCGGTCGTGCGTAACCGCCCATGAACCGTGACGGGAACGCGCTGCTTACCTTGACGAAACTCCCAGCCAGAGCCACCCCCACGCAGATCGTAAATGACTGCATTGTGGTTAAGTAAATCCTGTGGTACCTGCGGACGGCCGGTACGGGAGAAATACGCTGGCGTGCCCATCACCAGGCGTGGGTTTTGCCCCAGTCGCCTTGCGGTGAGGGAGGAGTCAGCCTGAGCCCCCATGCGTAGAGCGACGTCTATGCCTCCTTCGACTAGATCGATGTTACGATCTTCAAGGAACATATCGACATCCAGTGCCGGATGCTCGGCCAGGAAATCGGCAAGGTGCGGCATGATATGCAGCCGAACAAACGTCACCGGTCCGCTAACCCGAAGCCGACCGGTCAGCGTTGCGCTTAACCCGCGTGTGGAGGTGACGGCCTCATCTGCAGCGCTGAGTGTGCGCCTGGCATGTTCGTAAAAGTTACTGCCCGCTTCCGTAGGGGTAAGTCCATGGGTTGACCGTAATAACAGCCTTACGCCAAGCTGACGTTCTAGCTGAGCAATGGTTTTTGATATTGCAGGCTGACCAATGCGCAATCGTCTGGCTGCGGCAGAAAAAGAGCCTGTATCAATGACCTGAACGTAGGTTTCCATAGCTGAAAGTAGATGCATGACTATTCCCCTAAAGAATGACCACGAGCAGCTTACCTTTGATGGGCGATGGCTGGCTACGATTACCTTATATAAAGCCGTTGACCTCAACGGGTGGCCTGACGTTTCAGGCAATAAAGACTAAAAACCCAGCCTGGGCTGGGTTCGCAAGACTCAGCCAGGCAGGCCTTCCACAATAGCGATCATCGCTTCTGCGACGTTGGCCCTTTCCTGACGAGCGCGCTGGTATTCCGGTGAGTGGTAGCAGGCCAGCGCCGTTTCCATGTCGGCGAACTCAATGACGACATGCCGGGAGAAAGCCGCATCACCCTCTACAACTTCCGCTTTGCCGCCTCGCGCCAAAAAGCGGGCGTTGTATCGCGTAAAAGCCGCGGGGGATAAATCGATATAGTTTTGATACTGCTTAGGGTCGTGAACGGTGACGTGGGCAATCCAGTATGCGGCCATGCTTTGCTCCTGTAGGGGGAAGTCTGTTTGTCAGCCAATCTAGCATAGCGGTGAACGGCCGTGTTGCCGGAAAGAGGCGGCATGATGTGGTAGCTAATCGCTGAATTTGACTTTGTACATTTCATTACACGCCGATACCAATCACTCACTGAAGAGTTTGTTCCACACGCCTATAGTTCATTTCAACGGCCCCGCAGTGGGGTAAACACGAAAACAAATTCGAGGATGTCGAAATGAAAAAAGTATTAGCTCTGGTTGTTGCCGCTGCTATGGGTCTGTCTTCTGCCGCTTTCGCTGCTGACACTACCGCTACTGCACCTGCTGCTGCGCCGGCAACCACCGCCGCTGCTCCTGCTGCTAAAGCTCCAGCTGCAAAAGTAACGCATCATAAGAAACACAAAAAAGCTGCCGCTCAGAAAGCTCAGGCCGCTAAAAAGAAACACAAAAAAGCCGCTAAGCCAGCCACCGAGCAGAAAGCTCAGGCTGCTAAAAAGCACCACAAAAAAGCAGTAAAACCAGCTGCACAGAAAGCTCAGGCTGCTAAAAAGCACCACAAAAAAGCAGTAAAACCAGCTGCACAGAAGGCTCAGGCTGCTAAAAAGCATCACAAAAAAGCAGTAAAACCTGTTGCCCAGAAAGCGCAGGCTGCTAAGAAACACGTGAAAAAACATCACAAAGCTGCTGCAAAACCAGCCGTTAAGCCAGCAGCATAAGTTCAACGGGGCTACCCGTTAGCTTGAAGCGTTAACACAAACACCCGGCTTGCCGGGTGTTTCTTTCTGGAGTTCAGATAATGTTGCGACGCTACAGTTTCGAATTAATCCTCACCGCGCTGCTGACCTGCGGCCTGATCACGCTGAATTTTTGGCTTCAGTAGATTTTGTTCTTCCTGGGTTCTAAAGAGCCACCAGTCCCTGCTTTCCTCAAAAATACAGGCCAGAACCTCGTTTAGAAATTAGTGCAGATTAGCGCTGTAGTTTTTATTTGGCTCTGGAAAAGTGGTTGGGAGAGGGCGATGTTGATGCAGTCGAATAATCATTCAATTCGATGAAGAGTTCACTTCCCCAAAAGCAAAAAACCAGCCCGTAGGCTGGTTCTTCTAAATAGTGGTGCCCGGACTCGGAATCGAACCAAGGACACGGGGATTTTCAATCCCCTGCTCTACCGACTGAGCTATCCGGGCAACGGGCCGCATTAAACCGTAAAGGCCGCCAGGCGTCAACGGCTTTGTCATAAAAATTACCTAAAACTATGCTGATTGCCTGCTTTTCAGTCAAAGGCAGCAAATTCAGGTTAATGCCCCGCCGGTGCGGCACAGCGCAAAGCGCAGAATATCTTCCGCAAGGGTTCTGGCCGTGTCGATATCAGCCTGGCTGCGCTTCACTAATAGCTTGCTCAGGCAGCCTTCCAGCACCAGCTCCATTTGGTGTGCGACCATCGTCGGGTCGTCCACTTCCATTTGCGTCAGCAGCTCGTGGGTGTACTCCCAGGCCGCTTTCTTCTGCTGGTCCGCTAGCTGGTGAATCGGGTGCGCGGCATCTGGATAGAAGGTACAGGCGGCAATAAACAGGCAGCCAGGATAGCGCTGGTTGCTCACGCATTCGGTCAGGGCGTGGTAGCGCTTAAGCAGCTTTTGCTCCGGCGTTAATTCTTCGTCCAGCATCAGCTGGCGCCGCCAGACATCCACCTGCGCACTTAAATAGCGCAGGGCGTCGTACAGCAGGGCTTCGCTGTCGGGCCAGAACTGGCGAACCTCAGCGATCGGGTAATCGGCTTCTTTCGCCACCATCTCCAGCGTCGTGCTGGCAATGCCTTCACGTTCAAGGACATGCAGGGCGTGCTCTAAAACTTCTTCGCGTTGCACGGTCTTCTCCTTACGTTTCCCAACGGATCAAGTGTTGTTTACTGGCTGCGATTGCGCAAATGCTCGCTGAACGTGGTGGCGTCCATAAAGCCCGTTACGCGGTCTGCCGGTTGTTCAACGCCGTTAGCATCAAAGAATAAAATGGTTGGCAGGCCAAGCACCTGTAAATGCTTCAGCAGAGCTTTGTCGTCGGCATTGTTTGCCGTGACATCGGCCTGGAGTAAAACGGCGCCAGACAGCGCTTTTTGTACCTGCGGATCGCTAAAGGTGTATTTCTCAAACTCTTTACACGCCACGCACCAGTCGGCATACAAATCGAGCATCACTGGTTTGCCTTTCGCCCCGGCTAGCGCCGCATCGAGCTGCTCAACGTTGGCTATTTTGTTAAAGCTGAGGTGAGGGAGAGCCTCAGCGGATGCGGGAGAGCCAAAAGTCCAGTCCTGCAGTGGGCGAGCGGCGACCAGCGCGGCACCCAGCAGGAGGATTTGCAGCACGCGTAGCCAGGGCATCTTCGCCGCCAGACTGGTGATAAATGCCCAACCAAAGAAGGCGACGCCCAGCAGACTCCAAAGCCTCAGCCCCCAGGTGTCGCCCAGCACTCGTTCCAGCAGGAAGACCGGCAACGCCAGAATCACAAAGCCAAAGGCGGTTTTGACGCTTTCCATCCAAGGCCCGCTTTTCGGCAGCAGGCGATTACCGAAGACGGTGATCAGGATTAGCGGCAGGCCCATGCCCAGCGCGTAAAGGTAAAGCGTGCCGCCGCCGAGCCACATATTTCCGCTTTGCGCGATGTACAGCAGGATGGCGCTAAGCGGTGCGGTGGTGCACGGTGAGCAGATAAGTCCGGCCAGCGCGCCCATGGCAAAGACGCCCCCCGCCGAGCCGCCCTGCTGGCGATTGCTCATCAGCGCCAGGCGCGTTTGCAGCGATGATGGCAGCTGCAGCGTGAACAGACCGAACATCGAGGCGGCGAGCAGGATAAAGAGCGCCGACAGGCCAATCAGCACGTACGGATGTTGTAGCGCCGCCTGGAACTGAAGCCCCGCGGCGGCAACGACCAGGCCGAGTGCGGTGTAGGTCAGCGCCATACCCTGGACGTAAACGAAAGCCAGCAGCAGCGCCCGGGCGGTGGACAGGCGTTGTTTACCGCCCAAAACGATGCCGGAGATGAGCGGGTACATCGGCAGTACGCAGGGCGTGAAGGCGATGCCGATGCCGATCAGGAAGGCCCACAGCGCGGAGAAGGGGAGCGATGCGGGGGCGGAGTTGTCTGCACCCCTCACCCCGACCCTCTCCCCGGAAGGGGAGAGGGAGGAAGACACGCTGGCCTCATCCTTTGAAGAGGATAAGGAGGAAGAAACTGCAGAGTCGGATTGAGCCAGAGGCGCGACCGCACTCAGCGGCACAACGCGTGTTTCCGGCGGATAACAGAACCCGGCTTCGGCACAGCCCTGGTAGGTGACGCTGACGGACGAGCCTTTATCGGCGGAGTTAACCGTAATCGGCAGATTCAGCTGCTGGGTGAAGATCTCGGTTTTGCCGTAGAACTCATCCTCATGCGAGGTGCCTTTGGGAATAGTCAGGGGCGCAATGTCCGCGCTGGTTGGCACCACTTTTATCTGCTGGCGGTAGAGGTAATAGCCGGGTTTTATCTGCCAGTTGAGCGTCAGCTTGTGCTCAGCCTGCTGGAAGTCAAAGGCAAAGGCCTGATCAACCGGAACAAATTGGGTTTTATTTTGGGCGTCAAACAGCCCGGCGAAGACCTGCGAACTGAAAAGCAGCAGGACTAGCGTAATGATGCGTAAAGCCATGAGAGATATTCACTGTTTCCGTGTGCAACTGGCAGAACCAGTAGTTCAGGCGTTTGATAAGGGTGGTGGGTTTTCAGGCAGGCAAGCAGCGCCTCCTGGTGTTCCACGTCGCTCTTGAGCAGCATTTGGACTTCGTACTCCTGCTCCAGCTTTCCTTCCCAGTAATAGAGCGACGTCGCGCCCGGGAGCAGCGTCACGCAGGCGGCAAGTTTTTCCGCCAGCACTTTCGCGGCCAGATCCTGCGCGCTGGCTTCATCCGGGGCGGTACAGAGTACAACGACAGCCTGGGTCATCGACATCGCAAACCTCATTATGGGAGGAAACGGCATCGACTATAGCACGGGGAGGAGAAGACGGGCCGAATAACAGCCCGCCTTTGAAGAGATTTACAGCATTATGCTGCCGAACACGAAGCCGAAGCAGACCGCCAGCACCACGCCCATTGTGCCGGGAATAAAGAACGGATGGTTAAAGACAAATTTGCCGATGCGGGTTGTGCCGGTATCGTCCATCTGCACCGCGGCGACCAGCGTTGGATAGGTTGGCAGAATAAACAGGCCGGAGACGGCGGCGAAAGAAGCCACGGCGGTTAATGGCGAGACGCTGAGCGCCAGCGCCATCGGCATCAGCGCTTTGGCCGTAGCTGCCTGGGAGTAAAGCAGCGCGGAGGCAAAGAAGAAAATTACTGCCAGCAGCCAAGGGTGGCCCTGAATCACGCTGCCTGCAGTCTCTTTGATCCAGTCAATGTTTGCGGAAACGAAGGTATCGCCCAGCCAGGCCACGCCCAGAATACAAATACAGGCGCTCATCCCGGCTTTGAAGGTGCTGGAGCTAAGAATACTTTCGGTTTCCACACCACAAATCACGGTGGTCAGGGTGGCGACCGACAGCATAATAATCAGGATCGCATTGGTGGTATTCATCAGCGGCGTAGCGACAAGGCCAAGGCTTGGGCTGTTGACGATGGCATAGATAACCACGCCCACCACGCCAAGCAGGAAGAGGAATACGGAGGTTTTGGCGCGAGGCTTAAGCTCGATTTGCTTGTCGCCACGCAGCTCAATCAGGCCTTCTTCCAGGCGTTTGAGGTAAACCGGATCGTTGGACAGCTTTGAGTCGAACAGAATCGAAACCAGGAATGACATCACCAGCACAGCCAGCAGCGTTGAGGGGATTACAACGGACAGCAGCTGAATGTAGCTGACGCCGTGGCCTTCCATCACTGATGACATGTAAACCACTGCGGCGGAAATAGGCGACGCGGTAATGGCTATCTGGGCTGAAACCACCGCCGTTGAGAGCGGACGGCAGGGCTTGATGCCTTGTTCTTTGGCAACTTCGGCAATCACCGGCAGCGTGGCTAGAGAGATGTTGCCGGTGCCGGCGAAAATGGTCAAAAACCAGGTCACAATGGGCGCAAGAATAGTGATGTATTTAGGATTTTTGCGTAGCAGTTTCTCGGTTTGGTGAACGAGGTAATCCAGACCCCCGGCGATTTGCATCGCCGAGATAGCCGCAATGACCGCCATAATGATGGAAATAACGTCGAAGGGGATGCTGCCAGGCTTTACGCCTATCGCCGCGAGAATCAAAACCCCCAATCCACCGGCGTACCCAATGCCTATCCCGCCAAGCCTTGCCCCCAGAAAAATCGCTGCTAACACGATGATGAGCTCGATGACTATCATGGTCGCTTCCTTGATGTTTTAATGAGATGAAAATGAAATGTTGTGTTTTCGTATACCGTTAAAATGAAAAAGGCACGTCCGACTGGACGTGCCTTTTGGCGTTTAGGTAGATGAATTATTGTTCGCTTTCATCGGTATAGCGCTTAGCTTTGTAGACCGGGTGCATCAGGTTGTGGACGGAGAAGATATCGTCCAGCTCGGCTTCGGTCAGCAGGCCGCGCTCCAGCACGACCTCGCGCACGCTCTTGCCGGTTTCCGCACAGATTTTGCCGACGATGTCGCCGTTGTGGTGACCAATGAACGGGTTCAGATAAGTCACGATGCCGATGGAGTTGTACACGTAGCTCTCACACACTTCTTTATTCGCGGTGATGCCGTTAATGCATTTTTCCAGCAGGTTGTAGCAGGCGTTGGTCAGAATATGAATGGATTCGAACATCGCCTGGCCAATCACCGGCTCCATCACGTTCAGCTGCAGCTGACCCGCTTCGGATGCCATGGTTACCGTGGTGTCGTTGCCGATGACTTTGAAGCAAACCTGGTTCACCACTTCCGGGACAACCGGGTTCACTTTGGCCGGCATGATAGAAGAACCCGCCTGCAGTTCTGGCAGGTTGATTTCGTTCAGGCCAGCGCGCGGGCCGGAAGAGAGCAGGCGCAGGTCGTTACAGATTTTGGACATTTTCACAGCGAGGCGCTTCAGGGAGCTGTGCACCATCACGTATGCGCCGCAGTCGGAGGTCGCTTCAATCAAGTCTTCTGCCGGTACACAAGCCAGGCCGCTGACTTCCGCCAGTTTCTGTACGGCCAGCTGTTGGTAACCATCTGGCGTGTTGAGGCGGGTACCGATGGCGGTGGCGCCAAGGTTCACTTCCAGCAGCAGTTCAGCGGTGCGCAGCAGGTTTTTGGTCTCTTCAGTCAGCAGCACGTTGAACGCGTGGAATTCCTGGCCGAGGGTCATTGGCACGGCGTCCTGAAGCTGGGTGCGGCCCATTTTCAGGATCTCAGAAAACTCAACCGCTTTACGCTGGAAGCCTTCACCCAGTTGGTTGATGGCATCGATCAGTTTTACGATGGAGGCGTACACCGCGATGCGGAAGCCGGTTGGGTAGGCGTCGTTAGTCGACTGGCATTTGTTGACGTGGTCGTTCGGGTTCAGGAACTGGTATTCACCTTTCTGGTGGCCCATCAGTTCCAGACCAATGTTGGCGAGGACTTCGTTGGTGTTCATGTTGACGGAAGTACCGGCGCCACCCTGGTAGACGTCTACCGGGAACTGATCCATGCATTTGCCGTTGTTCAGGACTTCATCACAGGCCTGAATGATGGTGTTCGCGATGCTCTTAGGAATGGTTTGCAGTTCCTTGTTCGCCATTGCCGCCGCTTTTTTCACCATCACCATACCGCGTACAAATTCAGGTATGTCACTGATTTTACTGTTGCTAATGTAGAAGTTTTCAATCGCTCTCAGAGTATGAACGCCGTAGTAGGCATCCGCTGGCACTTCCCTGGTACCCAACAAATCTTCTTCGATACGAATGTTATTTAACATGTGAACCTTCTTAGTAAAGCTGCAGATAAATGCACTGTTTTATTCACACACACGATATGTGGTTGTGAGCTTAATAGGCCGACGATTATGTCCATATTCGACCGCGTTAACGTGATGATATGCTGATGATAGCGAAAAGCAGTAACCTGGATCACTTATTAAAAGCCGCCACGCATAACAATTATTAATATGTGATATAGGTCAATAGTTGAAAATTTCCAGAAAAAATTCACGCAATAAACATTGATCTTTGTCTACAGCGTCGCCATCTCCCCCCTACGCGTAATTGCTAATCTATTTTTCGCGAGACCATTAACGGGCTCGCCCGATGACAGGAGCGTATAGTGCGCTGGATCCCGCTTATTGCCGTTTTCCTCTATGTTTACATCGAAATTTCGCTGTTCATACAGGTGGCACATGTTCTGGGGGTCTTTATGACCCTGATTCTGGTCATTTTCACTTCGGTGATTGGCCTCTCTCTGGTGCGTAACCAGGGTTTTAAAAACTTGATGCTGATGCAGCAGAAGATGGCGGCCGGCGAAAGCCCTGCGGCGGAGATGATCAAAAGCGTCTCGCTGATCATGGCCGGTATTTTGCTGCTGCTGCCGGGCTTCTTTACCGACTTCCTCGGCCTGCTGCTGCTGTTACCGCCGGTGCAAAAGCATCTGACGCTGAAGCTGATGCCGCATTTGCGCTTCTCCCGTATGCCTGGCGGCGGTTTTAGCGCCGGTAGCGAAGGGGGCAATACGTTTGACGGCGAGTTTCAGCGTAAAGACGACGCGCCAAAGCGCCTCGACGACCAGCACCGGGACGATCGTTAAATTTTAGTTTTTTTTGTTTTCCCCCCTTGAAGGGGGGAAAGCGCATCCCCATTAATCAGGTCACCAGCCGATTACCCCTGTGGGACGGCGTTACCTAACTATCTGATACTGACTTTCTCAAAGGAGAGCTATCAATGAGCATTCGTCCATTACATGATCGTGTCATCGTCAAGCGTAAAGAAGTTGAATCCAAATCTGCGGGCGGCATCGTTCTGACTGGCTCCGCAGCGGGCAAATCAACTCGTGGCGAGATCATCGCTGTCGGTAAAGGCCGCATCCTGGAAAACGGTAGCGTGCAGCCGCTGGACGTGAAAGTGGGTGACATCGTTATCTTCAACGATGGCTACGGCGTGAAGTCCGAGAAAATCGACAACGAAGAAGTGCTGATCATGTCCGAAAGCGACATCCTGGCAATTGTTGAAGCGTAATTTGACGCACGAACCTGAACGAATTTGAGGAACAGAATAAATGGCAGCTAAAGACGTAAAATTCGGTAACGACGCTCGTGTAAAAATGCTGCGCGGCGTTAACGTACTGGCAGATGCAGTGAAAGTTACCCTCGGTCCTAAAGGCCGTAACGTGGTTCTGGATAAATCTTTCGGTGCACCGACCATCACCAAAGATGGCGTTTCCGTAGCGCGTGAAATCGAGCTGGAAGACAAGTTCGAAAACATGGGCGCACAGATGGTGAAAGAAGTTGCCTCTAAAGCGAACGACGCTGCAGGCGACGGCACCACCACCGCAACCGTACTGGCTCAGGCTATCATCACCGAAGGTCTGAAAGCTGTGGCTGCGGGCATGAACCCAATGGACCTGAAACGCGGTATCGATAAAGCCGTTGTTGCCGCTGTTGAAGAGCTGAAAGCGCTGTCCGTGCCGTGCTCTGACTCTAAAGCGATTGCTCAGGTGGGTACTATCTCCGCTAACTCCGACGAAACCGTAGGTAAACTGATCGCTGAAGCGATGGATAAAGTCGGTAAAGAAGGCGTGATCACCGTTGAAGACGGTACCGGTCTGGAAGACGAACTGGACGTGGTTGAAGGTATGCAGTTCGACCGCGGTTACCTGTCCCCGTACTTCATCAACAAGCCAGAAACTGGCGCTGTTGAGCTGGAAAGCCCGTTCATCCTGCTGGCTGACAAAAAAATCTCCAACATCCGCGAAATGCTGCCAGTGCTGGAAGCCGTTGCGAAAGCAGGCAAACCACTGGTTATCATCGCTGAAGATGTTGAAGGCGAAGCACTGGCTACCCTGGTGGTTAACACCATGCGTGGCATCGTGAAAGTGGCTGCGGTTAAAGCACCAGGCTTCGGCGACCGTCGTAAAGCTATGCTGCAGGACATCGCTACTCTGACCGGCGGTACCGTTATCTCTGAAGAGATCGGTATGGAGCTGGAAAAAGCGACCCTGGAAGACCTTGGCCAGGCTAAACGTGTTGTGATCAACAAAGACACCACCACCATCATCGATGGCGTGGGTGAAGAAGCCGCTATTCAGGGCCGCGTTGGTCAGATTCGTAAGCAGATCGAAGAAGCTACTTCTGACTACGACCGTGAAAAACTGCAGGAGCGCGTAGCGAAACTGGCAGGCGGCGTAGCGGTAATCAAAGTCGGTGCTGCTACCGAAGTTGAAATGAAAGAGAAAAAAGCTCGCGTCGACGATGCCCTGCACGCTACCCGTGCTGCGGTTGAAGAAGGCGTGGTTGCCGGTGGTGGTGTAGCGCTGGTTCGCGTTGCCACTAAACTGGCTGGCCTGACCGCTCAGAACGAAGACCAGAACGTGGGTATCAAAGTTGCGCTGCGCGCGATGGAAGCTCCTCTGCGTCAGATCGTTTCTAACGCCGGTGAAGAGCCATCTGTTGTTACCAACGCGGTGAAAGCGGGCGAAGGTAACTACGGTTACAACGCTGCTACCGAAGAATACGGCAACATGATCGATTTCGGTATCCTGGACCCAACCAAAGTTACCCGTTCTGCTCTGCAGTACGCGGCTTCCGTTGCGGGCCTGATGATCACTACCGAGTGCATGGTTACCGACCTGCCTAAAGGCGATGCACCTGACTTAGGCGCTGCTGGCGGCATGGGCGGCATGGGTGGCATGGGCGGCATGATGTAATTCGCCTTAGCACCTTGTGTTAAAGAAACCCTCAGTCAGAAATGTCTGGGGGTTTTTTCTTTTGTTCACACTCTGGTATAAGTGCTTACCGGGCAATAACGGCTCAATACCTTGATTACGGGGAATAACATGCGCATGAAAGTCTCATCAGGAGTGGTTGTGGCAGCGCTGCTGCTGGCAGGATGTAGCACGGGCAATCAGCTTAGCTCTGGCGGCCAGAGCGTTCGTTTTGTTGAAGACAAACCAGGTAACGAATGCCGCTTATTAGGCACCGCGACCGGGGAACAGAGCAACTGGCTGTCTGGCCAGCACGGTGATGAAGGCGGTTCTATGCGCGGCGCGGCAAACGCACTGCGTAACAATGCGGCCGAGATGGGCGGCAACGTGCTGTACGGCGTAAGTAGCCCAACCCAGACGCTGCTCTCGAGCTTTGCGCCAACGGCTAGCCAAATGACCGGCCAGGTTTATAAGTGCCCGAACTGATTCGGTAAGTATTACCCTCACCCCGGCCCTCTCCCTCAGGGAGAGGGAGAAAAACGGAAGAAGGCCAGAGGGTTCCCTCTCACTGGTAAGGGATAAAGTTGTGGGGCTTCTTCTACAGTTGCAGGCTGCACTGAACGGTTCCCTCTCCTGGGGGAGAGGGTTAGGGTGAGGGCGTTACGCTCTCACTTTTGCCGTAGCTGCAAATCCAGCGGCGTCTTACTTGGCTCTCCGCCTATCTCTCTCGCCAGCTTCGGCACCATATAGCCAGAAACCAGCGTCAGCAGCTCACGCATAATCGCCCGGGCCTCTTCGTCTTCCACCATAAAGTGTGCCGCGCCCTGCACTCGGTCGAGCACATGCAGGTAATACGGCATCACGCCCGCATCAAATAGTGCATTACTTAGGTCAGCCAGAGTTTGCGCGCTGTCGTTCACGCCGCGCAGCAACACGCTTTGATTCAGCAGCGTGACGCCCGCCTGGCGTAGTTTTGCCATCGCCGAGCGGAAATCGTCGCCAATTTCCTGGGCGTGGTTAATATGATTAACCAGCAGCACCTGAAGTGATGAGCGTGCGATTCTTGCCGCCAGCACATCGGTAATACGCGCCGGGATAACTATCGGCAGACGGCTGTGAATGCGCAGGCGTTTGATATGAGGAATGGCCTCTAGCTCGCTCATCAGCCAGTCCAGCTCGTGATCTTTGGCCATCAGCGGGTCGCCGCCGGAGAAAATAATTTCGTCCAGCTCAGGATGTTCGCTGATATACGCCAGCGCCGTTTGCCAGTTGCGTTTGTTGCCCTGGTTGTCGGCATACGGGAAGTGGCGGCGGAAACAGTAGCGGCAGTTTACGGCGCAGCCGCCTTTTACCAGCAGCAAGGCGCGGTTGCGGTACTTATGCAGCAGCCCAGGGACGACGCTGTGTTGCTCTTCCAGCGGATCGGTGGTGAAACCGGGTGCGGCAACGAACTCCTGCTTTGCCGTCAAAACCTGGCGCAGCAGAGGGTCGTTAGGGTTGCCTTTTTCCATCCGCGCGACGAAAGCGCGAGGGACGCGCAGAGCAAAAAGACGCCTTGCTTCACGCCCGGCGAGCAGTTCTTCATCGTCGGCTACATTTAAAATGTGCAGCAGTTCATCAGGATCGGTTATAACATCGGCAAGTTGCGCTAACCAATCTTCTCTGTGAGGGGGATTTAGGGTTACAATGTGTGCCATTTTTTTGGCTAAGCTACCAGTTAACAAATTCAGAGGGCCTTATGGCGACTTATTCTAGCAACGATTTCCGTGCCGGTCTTAAAATCATGATGGATGGCGAACCGTACGCGGTTGAAGCCAGCGAATTCGTAAAACCGGGCAAAGGCCAGGCATTCGCGCGCGTTAAGCTGCGTCGTCTGCTGACCGGTACCCGCGTTGAGAAAACCTTCAAGTCTACCGACTCTGCAGAAGGCGCTGACGTTGTCGATATGAACCTGACTTACCTGTACAACGACGGTGAGTTCTACCACTTCATGAACAACCAAACCTTCGAGCAGCTGGCTGCGGACGAAAAAGCCGTTGGCGAAAACGCTAAATGGCTGCTGGACCAGGCTGAGTGCATCGTGACCCTGTGGAACGGCCAGCCAATCTCCGTTACCCCACCGAACTTCGTTGAGCTGGAAATCGTTGAAACCGATCCAGGTCTGAAAGGCGACACTGCAGGGACCGGCGGCAAGCCAGCAACCCTGAGCACCGGCGCTGTGGTTAAAGTTCCGTTGTTCGTTCAGATCGGCGAAGTCATCAAAGTTGACACCCGTTCTGGTGAATACGTTTCTCGCGTGAAGTAATAATTCTCGTGGAGGTTCGCGGCGCGGTGCCTGAGGCTCGCGCCGCTGCTTTATCAGGGCAGGGAAGATGAACCGTTTGCTGAAACAAATTCTTTTTATCTCGCTGCTGGCCGCTGCGCTGTCGGGTTGTAATACCACGCGTGGGTTTGGCGAAGACTTGCAGCATCTCGGCGGCGCCATTGAGCGCGTAGCCAATAAATAATCCCCTCCAGTTATCCTAAATCGCCTCGCTTCTCCTTCGTTGTTCATTTTTTTAGCTATGCTTAACGAGCTATACACAAACAACATATAGGTATAAGGAAAAGCTCATGATTAAGAAAACTATTGCTGCGTTTTTCTCTCTCGTCGTTCTTTCATCCTTGTTGACCGCCTGTAACACGACCCGCGGCGTGGGCGAGGATATTCAAAGCGGCGGTAAAGCTATTTCTGGTGCGGCAACAAAAGCGCAGGAATAATAATTTTCGGTACGGCGATTGTGCCGTACCGTTATTCTAAAATGGCTTCCGGAATGTTTAAAAAAAGCGATAATCGATTGTCGGCTCCCAGCTTTAATCTAATATTGCGCTTGTAGGTGTAAACTGTTTTTACGCTTATTCCCATCACTCTGGCAATATATTCATTGTTCGCCTCTTCCTTCCAGAGTTTTAGTATTCTCTCTTCGCGTAAGGTCAATAATGGCGTAATATGTCGTTTCACTTCACGGAATGGCGGGCGAGTTGCAATAGTCTGCTGAATCAGAGTCGTTAATGCCGATAATGATACTGACTTATCCCAAATATCGGTAGTGCCTTGCGTCGCGCAGTATTCGGCAATGGTGGGGTGTTGCCCGCTTTGCAGCAACAGCAGGCGTGTCGTATCGCCACAGGCGGAATAAATAGCCGAAAGCTGTTGGATATTATGCAATGCGGTTGAGAAACTGTTGAAGTCGGCGATCACCATATTCGGCTGCCATTTAATAATTTTTTCCCGGGCGAGAAGTAAACTGTCTGTCTCTAAAATACTCACTGCCGTAGCCAGATTATTTTTCTGATTGAGCAAGTGCGTCAGTCCCTGACGGCTGAAGTAACACCTATCAACCAATAATATTTTATACATTTTCACGCTTCACGTTAATCATTACTGCGGCGTTTGCAGGCTGGCAAACCACGTTTTATCATATGAACAAATTTGCCAAAATGAATCACGGAAATGCGCGCGAATTCGCTGTCAATTCCAGGCTTAGCAAGGCCCGGCGAGTGAAACGATTATTTCATCGCGCGGCATTTGGATACGGATTTTCAGGCAACCGTTTGAGTGCTAAAATCATCTTCTCACCTAAGCCTTACGGGACGACCCGCAAGCGCATCTCACACCGGGGACGGCCCCATTTTTACTGGAGCTGTTATGGCCTGGATCGTACTGTTGATTGCTGGATTACTGGAAGTTGTTTGGGCAGTAGGACTGAAATATACCCACGGTTTTAGCCGCCTGTGGCCTAGCGTTATTACCATCGTCGCGATGGTTGTCAGTATGGCCTTGCTCGCCTGGGCGATGAAAACGCTACCTACAGGAACAGCCTATGCGGTGTGGACCGGGATCGGTGCCGTCGGTGCGGCGATTACCGGCATTCTATTGCTGGGAGAGTCGGCTAACCCGATGCGTCTGGCTAGCCTGGCTCTGATTGTGGTCGGGATCATTGGCCTGAAACTTTCCACGCATTAACTGCCCGGTTGTTTCACCCAAATCAGTTTATCCACCGCAAAGCCCTGGCGGGCGGCGATAGCCAATAGCTGTTGTTTGAGGTCGCGGCTGATGGTTGGCGTGCGGGACAGGATCCACAGATAGCTGAGGTCCGGCCCGCACACCAGCGCATGGCGGTAGTCTTTATCCAGCGCAATCACGTTATAGCCGCCGTAGAACGGGCCAAAGAAAGAGACTTTTAGCGCGGCAACGCTCGGGTCTCCGGTGAAGTAAGCCTTCCCTTCGGCCTGCTGCCACATCTGCCTGTCAGGATTAAACCCGCGGTTTATCACGCGCAGGCCGCCGTCATCCATAAAACTGTAGGTGGCCGTGACCTGATTCAGGCCGCTTTCAAAGCTGTGGTCCATCCGGGCAATTTCATACCAGGTGCCGATGAAACGTTTTGCCTCGAAGTTTTGCACGACCGTGACGCTGGGGGGAGGAGTTGGGGCACTACAGGAGACAACGAATAATGCGACCGCAAGCGCGGTGACAGCAGGCCAAATGCGCATAGCAGATTCCTTCCAGGGTTTTTTAGCTAAGTGTAGATGGCGACAGGAAATAAAGTGTGAGCGAAGCCGGAAATAATACGGCCTGTGCTCAACAGGCCGTGGTCATTTTTATTGCAGGGCTTCAAGAATGGCGTAAGCGGCTTTTACTCGCTCGGTATTCGGGTAGCTTTTGTTGGCCAGCATCACGATGCCCAGCTGTTTTTCTGGAATAAAAGCTACGTAGCTTCCAAAGCCGCCTGTCGACCCGGTTTTATGTACCCATGAGGCTTTAACCGCAGGTGCGGGAGGATCAATCAACGTTGCCGGGTGCGGCGCAAGGGCAACTTTATTGTCGCTGCCGTCAATAACCGTTTTCCCCTTCACCGGCCAGTTCAGCATTTCCCAGCCAAGCCCTTGATACATGCTGCCCACGCGCCAGTACCGGGACTGCGCAAGCTGAATACCCTGTGCTAGCGTTTTGTCTTCCAGGCGATTAGGGGCCATGTTGGCCTGCACCCAATGAGCCATATCTTCGATGCTGGATTTCACGCCGTAGGCTTCCGCATCTAACATGCCCGGCGAGACGCGCACGGCTTTCCCGTCCCGGTAACCCCAGGCGTAGTGGCTTTCTTCCGTGGCAGGTACGTTAATCCAGGTGTGTTGAAGATTCAGCGGCTCAAAGACGCGTTTTAACATTGCCTGTTCAAAGCCCATGCCTGACGATTTCACCATCAAGGCACCAAACAGTCCGATGCTTGCGTTGGCGTAGAGGCGCTGTGTGCCCGGCGCCCACTGCGGCTGCCAGTTCTGGTAAAATTTCAGCAGGGCATCGCTGTTGGTCACCTCGTCGGGCACCTGCAGCGGCAGGCCGCCGGCAGTATAGGTGGCAAGCTGCAGCAGGGTGATTCCTTTCCACTGCTTGCCGTTCAGCTCAGGCCAGTATTTTTGCGCCGGGTCGTTAAGGTTGATTTCGCCACGTGCCAAAGCATCACCGCCCAGCACGCCAGTAAAGGTTTTACTGACCGAGCCCAGTTCAAACAACGTTTGCTGCGTTACCGGCAGGTTGCGCTGTAGATCGGCTTTTCCCCAGGTGAAATACAGCGGGTAGCCTTTATAGATAACCGCCACCGCCATGCCCGGGATTGCCTGCTCTTTCATTAGCGGGGCAACGGTGCGATTCACGAGCTTTTCAATCTGCAGTGCGGTCAGTTCTTTTTGAGCGGCAAAGCTGGAGCATGAGGCTGTAAGCAGCAGCGTCAGGCAGAGGGATTTTTTCATAATGGATAACCTTCCTTAGAGAGATGATAGCAGTCCGGGCCCGTCAGACGAGGCAAGTTTGTTGGATTTGACTCCTGGTGACAAACGATTAAATTTGGCATTAGGTTTAAGATTTTCTAACAGGTAACGTGATGACCCGCAGCTATATCCCGCTGAACTCCCTGCGTGCTTTTGAAGCCGCCGCCAGGCATCTTAGCTTTACTCATGCCGCCATCGAGCTGAATGTCACCCACTCTGCCATCAGTCAGCAGGTAAAGGCGCTGGAAGAACACCTGCATTGCCAGCTGTTTGTGCGCGTTTCTCGCGGATTGATGTTGACCACGGAAGGTGAAAATCTGTTACCTGTGCTGAACGATTCCTTTGACCGTATCGCAGGTGTGCTGGACCGTTTTTCCGGCACTCAGGCGAGAGAAAAACTTAAGCTAGGCGTGGTAGGTACTTTCGCAACAGGCTTTCTGCTGCCGCGCCTTGAAGCTTTCCGTCGGCGCTATCCACATATCGACCTTCAGCTTTCGACGCACAACAACCGGGTGGATCCGGCTGCGGAAGGGCTGGATTATACGGTGCGATTTGGGAGTGGGGCCTGGCACGGAACGGATGCGATATACCTGTGTGATGCCCCGCTGTCACCGCTTTGTTCTCCGGCGCTGGCTGCTGAACTCCAGCGCCCGCAGGACGTGCTGAACCACACCCTCCTGCGTTCTTATCGGCGAGACGAATGGGCGGCATGGCTACAGGCGGCGGGAGAGGTTCCACCGTCGCCAACGCATCTGGTGATGGTGTTTGATTCTTCGGTCACTATGCTCGAAGCCGCACAGGCTGGGGCAGGCATTGCCATTGCCCCGGTCAATATGTTTACTCACTTGCTGAATAGCGAGCGGATTGTGCGCCCGTTTGAGACGGAAATCAGTCTCGGCAGTTACTGGCTGACAAAGCTCCAGTCCAGGCCGGAAACGCCCGCCATGAGAGACTTCTCCGGTTGGTTAGCCGGAGAGTGTGAGAACGCGTAGGACCTGATTGCCCGAACCTGGATGGGTTATTTTACCAACCCAAACAGGTCGTTAAGCGCTTCACTCATGGTAGGGTGCGTGAAAATTTGGTCGCGCAGCGTGGTGTAGGGCAGCCCGGCATCCATGACGGTTTTAATCAGGTTAATGATCTCATGAGAGCCAGGGCAGAGCAGCGATGCGCCGAGGATCTCCTGCGTTGATGTGTCCACGATAGCTTTGAGCATGCCGCGTGTGTCGCCCATGACTCGAGCCCTTGGAATTGCCGCTACGGGAAGCGTAACGACCTGAACGGGTTTACCGCTAGCCAGAGCTTGTTCTTCAGTCATGCCGATGCGAGACAGCGGGGGCGTCATAAACACGGAATAGGGTACATTTTTTCTGTCCCCAGTATGGCGTTTACCTTCGCCCAACAGGCTGTCACGCACGATACGGAAGTCATCGAGCGAGATATAGGTAAACTGTAGCCCGCCGGTCACATCCCCCATTGCCCAGATGTTGTCTGCCGAGGTTCGCAGATATTTATTCACTACGATGGCTCCACGGGCATCGACATCAACCCCGGCGTTTTTCAGGTTCAGGCTATCCGTAGCGGGTTTTCGCCCTGAGGCAACAAGCAGCGCGTCGACCTTGTGGAGGCTATCACTCGTATGCAAATGCACGGTGTTGTCGCGAGATTCAACGCGCTGAACCTGGGCGTTGAGGACCAATTCCACGCCTTGTTGTTGAAGTATATTGGCGATGGCTTCGGCTACGTCACGGTCTTCACGCGGCAAGAAATCAGCAGCGGCTTCGAAAATGGTGACCTTGCTGCCGAAACCGACAAACATTGAGGCAAACTCAACCCCGATGTAGCCGCCGCCCAAAATACCGAGGTGCGTTGGGAGTGCGGTCAGATTAAGCAATCCGGTGCTGTCATACACCCCTGGCGTAGTCGTCAGGCCGTCAATCGGCGGCAAAACGGACTGTGCTCCGGTATTGATAAATATTTTTTCACCGCGCAGTTCAATAGCTTCACCGTTTTGCTTCACGCGCACCGTGTGCTGGTCAACAAACTCGGCGTGGCCGTCGATAACGTCCACATTGTCCAGGTCGGCCAGCAAGTGGTAGTTTTTGTCGCGCAGGAAACTGATGACCGAAGATTTACGTGCAATAGCTGTCGTAAAGTCCTGATGCCGTTCTGCGTCGTGAACCAGCGTTTTGGTTGGGATACAGCCAATGTTGATGCAGGTGCCGCCGTACATGGCGGAGGATTGTTCGATAATAGCGACTTTCCAGTTTTGTTTTGCCAGGGTTGCCGCCAGGGTTTTACCTGCTTTACCAAAGCCAATGATGATTGCCTGATAGGCTTGCATAGGAGTTCTCCGTCAATGAGTCAGCCGTCGTGTTGATGGTTTTGATTCTGTTCCAATGGCAGTCGCGTGGTTTCTTCAGGTATCTTTAAATCCTGTCTTATCGTCTGATTTGTTGGAGTGATTGATGGATCCTCTCAGCCAGTTGATGGCATTCAGCGCCCCACAGGGGTCGATTGATAAAAATTGCCTGCTAAGCGCGGGCTGGAGCCTGCCTCATGCGGCGGGATCGCTGGCGACCGTTCGCTGGCACACCGTTACACAAGGGGCAGCATGGCTGGAGCTGCCTTCCGGTGAAAAGCTGACGCTGCTGCCCGGGCAGGTGGCTGTATTGACGCAAAACTCTGCGCACCGGCTGCGGCAGAAAGGGCAGGAAGAGACCTGGATCGTTTGTGGGAGCCTGTATTTATCTTCGGCTTCCCGCCATTTTTTGACGGCGCTTCCGGAGGCCCTGGTGATGACTCCCGAACAAGGTAGCCCCGAGCATACATGGCTGCTGGCGGCGGTTTCGCTACTGCAACAGGAAGCGGAAATGCCACAGCCTGGTATGGCGGCGATATGTAGCCAGCAATGTGCCACGATAATTGCCCTGGGCTTGCGGCAATGGCTACGGGAAAATGCTCAGGACAAAAGCCAGTTGAATTTGCTGCTGCATCCGAGACTTGGAATGGCGGTACAAAGCATGCTGAATGCACCGCAAACGCCCTGGACCGTTGCCTCGCTGGCTGAACAAGTGCACATGTCTCGTGCCAGTTTCGCACTGCTCTTTCGCGAGGTGAGCGGCACCACACCGCTGGCGGTTCTGACCCGTATAAGGCTGCAAACTGCCGCTCAGCAGCTCTCGCGTGAAGCAAGCTCGGTTATCACCATTGCGGATGCCGTAGGCTACGCCAGCGAATCGTCATTCCATAAGGCTTTTATGCGTGAGTTTGGCTGTTCGCCTGGGGAATACAGAAAGCGGGTGAAGGCGTTGGCGATGGAATAAAAAAGGCCCGCGCGAAAGCGAGCCTTTTGGTGCGCTGAATGGCTAGAGCGTCAGCAGGCCAATAATGGTCACCACCGTCAGAATAGCGGCCAGGCCGTAGAACACCCATTTCCCGGCTGGCACGTGGATCTTCAGGTCGTGCATCGCATGGTGGATACGGTGCAGGCCACACCACAGCGGCAGCACAATCATCAGCAGCAGGAACAGACGGCCAATCCAGCTGTGGGCGAAGGCATAAACGCGGTCAAAGCTCAGCGCATCGCCCGGGAACAGGCCGAGCGGCAGCATGATACCGACCAGTAGTACGATAACCGGCGCAAAAATTGCGCCCCACATGCCGCCTGCGCCAAACAGGCCCCAGAATACCGGCTCGTCGGAACGTTTTGGATTTTGGTTAATCACCTCAGCCTCCTTACCAGAACAGTGCTACAAGCAGCACAACGACAGTCACCAGTGCAGTGACAACCCACAGTCCCTTGATGACCGGCTCCGGCCCCATTTTCTCGCCTTTAACGATGACGTTCGCGGCCTTTGGCGCCAGCTCAAACCAGGTTTTGGTGTGCAGCACGGCGGCGGCAAGCGTAATGAGATTGAGGATGATCACCACCGGGTTTTGCAGAAAACCTACAAAGCCAGCCCAGCCTTCTACGCCGTGTTTCAGCGAGAAAAGGCCATAAATCAGTACGATGCTGAACCAGACTGTCGGAACCGAAGTGCCTTCACGCAGCATATAAAAACGGTAGAAGCCGAGTTGCCGCCACCAGGTCGGCGCCATGGGACGGACATAAGGCTTACGTTTCGTGGTCATGGTGCACTCCTTAGCGTGGTTTCAGGGTGGCAATCAAAAAGTCTTTCGAGCTTTCGACTTTGCCCTGCTGGATGGCCGCGGCCGGATCGACGTGTTTTGGACAAACTTCGGAGCAGTAGCCAACAAAGGTGCAGCTCCACACGCCGTTTTGCCCGTTGAGCTGCGGCATACGCTGTTTCTTGCCGTGGTCACGGCTGTCCAGGTTGTAACGATGAGCGAGGGTAATCGCCGCCGGGCCGATAAACTCAGGGTTCAGGCCAAACTGTGGGCAGGCGGCATAGCACAGCCCGCAGTTGATGCAGCCGGAGAACTGATGGTATTTCGCCATCTGTGCGGGCGTCTGCTTGTTTGGGCCCTGATCCGGCGTGCGTGGGTTGCCGATGATATAAGGCTTAATCGACTCCAGGCTTTCGATGAAGTGGGTCATGTCGACCACCAAATCGCGCTCGATCGGGAAGTTTGCCAGCGCTTCAACTTTGATGCCGTTGGTGTATTCGCGCAGGAAGGTTTTACAGGCCAGCTTCGGTACTTTGTTGACCATCATGCCGCAGGAGCCGCAAATCGCCATGCGGCACGACCAGCGGTAGCTGAGGTCCGGCGCGAGGTTATCTTTGATATAACCCAGCCCGTCCAGCAGCGAGGTTTGCTCGTCAAACGGCACCTCGTAGATTGCGCTATGTGGCTGGCTGTCCGTTTCCGGGTTGTAGCGCACAATCTCAATCTTCAGGGTTTGCATCTCAGCCATTTGCCTTCTCCTTTTTCTCAGCGTCTTCCGCTTCTGCGCCGTACACGCGTTTTGCTGGCGGCAGCGTGGTGATCTTCACATCGCTATAGTCGAGGCGAGTGGTGCCGTCGGCGTCGCGGAAGGCCAGAGTATGTTTAAGGAAGTTGACGTCATCACGCTCGGTATAGCCTTCGTCCAGGCGCTGGTGGGCGCCGCGCGATTCTTTACGTGCGAGGGCGGAGTGCGCCATGCATTCGGCAACGTTCAGGCCGTGGCCCAGTTCAATGGTGTACAGCAGATCGGTATTGAAGACGCTTGAGGTGTCGGTAATGCGCACGCGTTTGAAGCGTTCCTGGAGCTCCGCCAGCTTGTCGACGGTTTTCTGCATTAACTCCGTGGTGCGGTAAATCCCGCAGCCTTCCTCCATGGACAGTCCCATCTCGTCGCGGATTTTCGACCAGTTTTCGTTGCCTTCCTGGTTCACCAACTGCTTCAGGCGGCCTTCAACATCGGTGGCCTGAGCGTTCAGCGCGGCATCGTTAGCCGGTTGCGCTTGTGCGGCGCGTTCCATTGCCTGCTCGCCCGCCAGGCGGCCAAAGACCACCAGTTCTGCCAGCGAGTTAGAGCCCAGACGGTTGGCACCGTGCAGGCCAACGGAGGAACATTCGCCCACCGCGAAAAGCCCTTTGATGCGGGTTTCGCACTGGGTATCAGTCTCGATACCGCCCATGGTGTAGTGCGCCGTTGGGCGAACCGGGATCGGCTCTTTGACCGGGTCAACGCCCACGTAGGCTTTGGCCAGTTCGCAGATAAACGGCAGACGCTCAAGCAGCTTTTTCTCGCCGAGATGGCGCAGGTCGAGGTACACCACATCGCCGCGCGGAGTGGAAATAGTGTTGCCTTTGCGCCACTCGTGCCAGAAAGCCTGAGACACTTTATCGCGTGGACCGAGTTCCATGTATTTGTTCTTCGGCTCGCCGAGCGGAGTTTCCGGCCCCATGCCGTAATCCTGCAGGTAGCGATAGCCGTTTTTGTTCACCAGAATGCCGCCTTCACCACGGCAGCCTTCGGTCATCAGGATGCCGGAACCCGGCAGCCCGGTTGGATGGTATTGCACAAACTCCATGTCGCGCAGCGGCACGCCGTGGCTCAGCGCCATGCCCATGCCGTCCCCGGTGACGATGCCGCCGTTGGTATTGTAGCGATAAACGCGTCCGGCACCGCCGGTGGCCATCACTACCGCATTGGCGCGGATTTGCACCAGCTCGCCTTCCATCATATTCATGGCAACGACGCCGCGTGCCTGGCCGTCATCGACCAGGATGTCGAGCACGAAATGTTCGTCGAAGCGTTGAATTTGCGGGAACTGAAGGGAAGTCTGGAAAAGCGTGTGGAGCATATGGAAGCCGGTTTTGTCGGCGGCGAACCAGGTCCGTTCGATCTTCATTCCGCCGAAGCGCCTGACGTTGACGCTACCGTCCGGACGGCGGCTCCACGGGCAGCCCCACTGCTCAAGCTGGGTCATTTCGGTGGGGCAATGGTGAACGAAGTAGTCAACCACATCCTGCTCACACAGCCAGTCGCCTCCGGCAACGGTGTCGTGAAAATGGTAGTCGAAGCTGTCGTGATCCTGCGCGACGGCTGCGGAACCCCCTTCGGCGGCAACCGTGTGGCTGCGCATTGGGTAGACTTTGGAAATCAGAGCGATTTTTGCCTGTGGATTAGCCTGGGCCGCCGCAATGGCTGCTCGTAGGCCTGCTCCGCCGGCGCCTATAATGGCGAGATCGGCTTGAAAGGTTTGCACGACATTCCTCCAGATTTTAGTAATTCGCAAAGCTATACGACCAAAGGGTATTCACTGCCCGAAAGGCGGTGGCTGCGAAAGGTGTATCCCTGCTCCTTTTTAGGTAGAGGAAGTATAACCGGAGGGATTTTAGGGAAATTTGATTTGTTCGATTTTTTTACTGTTCTACGGGACGATTAATTACCGCTGTTAATGAATTACGTCACAAAAATGAATGTTTAAATGGTGTAGTGCGAAGAAAAAATAGCGAAAAATAGTCGTCTGTTTTTCGGTTGTTGCCGCCCCGGCTTGAAGCACAGAATCTTTCCATTCTATAAAGGCAGGGGATAAAAATGAGCTTCAGTCAGATGCATTATCAGAGCACGCCATTGGTGCTGGCTAACGTTTGGGATGTCACCAGCGCTCAGGCGGCACAGACGGCGGGTTATCAGGCGTTGGGCACCTCAAGCGCGGCAATCGCCGATATGCTGGGCTACAAGGATGGAGAAGAAATACCATTTTCCGTACTCCAGGCCCTGGTGGGCCGCATACGTGAGTGCGTCAATTTGCCGCTTTCCGTTGATATGGAAGCCGGGTATGGGGAAGACACCGAAACGGTGGTGCGCCAGGCCATTCAACTGGCAGCACTGGGCGTCGTCGGCATTAACCTTGAAGACAGCAAAGTTGAGCAGGGAGCGCGTCGTTTACTGGATGCAAAACAGTTCGCAGCCCGCCTGAGCTCGATAAAGTCAGGATTAGACGCCGCGAAAACACCGCTCTTTATCAATGCCAGAACCGATGGCTTTTTGCTCGGCGAACCGGATGCGCTGAATCAAACGCTCGCCCGCGGCAGGCTATATCAGCAGGCGGGGGCTGACGGCTTCTTTGTGCCCTGCGCGACCGTGCCGGAAGATATTCAGGCGATTGCCAGCGCAGTTGATCTGCCGCTTAATATTATGTGTATGCCGGGTTTGCCCGACTTTAATCAACTGGCGGCGCTTGGGGTGAAACGCATTTCGATGGGGAATTTTGTGCACGCTGCGCTGAACCGCAAGTTACAGCAGCTGTTGTTTAGCCTTCGGCAACAGGGTGCATTTGACGAGATCTTTGCTGATGAAAATCCTTGATATCGAGCAGTGCGATGCCTGGTACGAGGCGCTGGTGGCGCGTTCTTCCGAGCATGTTGGCGTTTTTTTTGTGGGCGTGAAAACCACCGGCGTGTTCTGCATTTCCAACTGCCGCGCCCGTAAACCTAAGCGGGGTAACGTTGAGTTTTATAACGACTTCAAATCCGCGCTTCACGCGGGCTTTCGTCCCTGCAAAATTTGTCGCCCCACCGAAAACGCCTTCTCTGCGCCGCCCATAGTCGAGCAGGCCATTGCCCTGTTCAGGGCGAGTAGTGAGAACCGGGTCAGCGATGGCGAGCTGCGGCAGCACAACATCAGTCCCGAGCGTCTCCGCCGCTGGTTTGTGCAACATCACGGGATGACTTTTCAGGCCTGGCAGAGAATGCTGCGAGTGAATATGGCATTGCAGGAGCTCAGGCGAGGGAAAAGCGCGACGGATGCCGCGTTTAACAGCGGCTACGATTCACTGAGTGGGTTTGGCTACACCTGCAAAAAACTCACTGGCGATGCCCCCAGCCGGGCGACAGACATCATCGTTATTCACCGTTTTACCACCCCCATCGGGCCGATGTTTGTGTGTGCCACCGAGCAGGGCGTATGCCTGCTGGAGTTTGTTGACCGACGCGCACTGGAGCGGGAATTCGACGATCTGCAGTCGCGGCTCAACGCCCGCATCATCGTCGGGGAAAATAATCATACGCGGCAGACGGAGAAAGAGATCGAGGAATACTTTGCCGGAAAGAGACAACAGTTCACCCTTGCCCTGCATACGCCGGGCAGCGCGTTTCAGCAAAAAGTCTGGCAGCAGCTCGATACCGTGCCTTATGGGGAAACGTCCCACTATCAGGCGCTGGCGATAAAAATGGAGAACCCGGATGCCGTGCGCGCGGTGGCCGGAGCCAACGGTGCGAACCGGGTAGCTATTGTCATTCCGTGCCACAGAATCATCGGTAAAAACGGCGCTATGACGGGATACGGTGGTGGCATTGCGCGGAAAAAATGGCTGCTGGAGCATGAGAAAAAATTTGCGCAACGCGGGCCATAAAACGCTCAGAATAAAATTCTCTGCGCAAAATTTGTCTCCTTTCTGTGATGCGGGTAGACTTCTCGGCCTTGCATAAATACGGAGACTTTCTCATGAGCGAAACGGCCACCTGGCAGCCGAGCGCATCCATCCCCAATTTGTTAAAACGCGCCGCCATTATGGCGGAGATTCGGCGCTTCTTCGCCGACCGAGGCGTTCTGGAGGTGGAAACACCCTGCATGAGCCAGGCGACGGTTACCGATATTCATCTGGTGCCGTTTGAAACCCGTTTCGTCGGCCCAGGCCATTCTCAGGGCATGAATTTGTACCTGATGACCAGCCCGGAGTACCACATGAAACGCCTGCTGGCGGCGGGTTGTGGTCCGGTGTTCCAGCTGTGCCGCAGTTTCCGTAATGAAGAGATGGGGCGTCACCACAACCCGGAATTCACCATGCTGGAGTGGTATCGTCCGCACTACGACATGTACCGCCTGATGAATGAGGTGGACGATCTCCTGCAGCAGGTGCTGGAATGCGGTGCAGCAGAAAGTCTGTCTTACCAGCAGGCTTTCCAGCGTCATCTGGATATTGATCCGCTGTCTGCGGACAAAGCGCAGCTGCGTGAAGCGGCGGCGAAGCTCGACCTGAGCAACATCGCCGACACAGAAGAAGACCGGGACACGCTGTTGCAGCTGCTGTTTGCTATGGGCGTAGAGCCGCAGATTGGTAAAGACAAACCGACCTTTGTGTACCACTTCCCGGCAAGCCAGGCTTCTCTGGCGCAGATCAGCACCGAAGATCACCGCGTGGCGGAGCGTTTTGAGGTGTATTTCAAAGGCATCGAACTGGCGAACGGCTTCCATGAGCTGACCGACGCCCGTGAACAGCAGCAGCGTTTCGAGCAGGATAACCGCAAACGCGCGGCGCTTGGCCTGCCGCAGCAGCCGGTGGACATGAACCTGCTGGCGGCGCTGGAAGCCGGCATGCCGGACAGTTCCGGCGTGGCGTTGGGCGTTGATCGCCTGATTATGCTGGCGCTGGGGGCGGAAAGCCTCGCCGAGGTCTTAGCCTTTACGGTGGACCGCGCTTAACGCCCGAAGACTTAACGTTAGAAGAAAATTGGCCCCAAAAGGGGCCATTTTTTTAGCCCTTAGTCACGGGCATCTTCAAGACTTCATCCGTGGTTTTAATCTCTGCAAACACGTCAGCTACCCCCGCCAGCGCCGCTTCCTGCAGCACTTTATGATCGACAACTTTGTTATCCCAGGTCGCGAGGTCACGCGTGGCCGTGGCATCTTCAGGAATAATCACCTGATAACCCAGCGGAACCGCGTCGCGAGCGGTCGAAGAGACGCACATATGGGTCATCAGGCCGGTCACGACCAGTTGCTTGATCCCTTTCGCTTTTAGCTGGCTGTCGAGCGTGGTGCCCACAAATGAACTTGGCGTTTCTTTGGTAATAACATAGTCAGCTTTGGTCGGCTGCAGATCTTTATGGAATTCTGCAAAGCGGCTGCCTTTGGCAAACAGCGGGCCGTTCGCCGGGCCGAGGTGCTGCACGAAGTAAACCGGCATCCCTTCTTTGTGGGCAAAGCTCACAAGGCGTTTGGTGTTATCCAGCGCTTTTTTACCGTCCGGGATGGGCATCTTGCCGCTGAAATATTCGTTCTGGAAATCAATGACGATGAGTGCCGTGGTTTTGGCATCCAGCGTGCGGGTTTTCTCTGCGCCGCTCATGGTACGGATAGTTGGGGCCTGCTCGGCGGTTTTGGTTTCAGCCTGCAGGCTCAGGCTGGCGGCGGCCATTGACAGGGCTAAAGTGCTACTGGCAATTAATTTTCTCATTTTGCTCTTCCTTGGGTATGTTACTGAGGAGGCGCGCTCTGCGCCGTGGACGAGATAAAGTTTGCCGCGCTAGCCGGATTGAAAATAGCTACCGTGATACCCAAAACCGTGCGTATTGCGCCAAATTGTCGGAGGCAGGATGTCAGCGATTAAAATAGGGATTGTCGTGTTTCCTGACATCATTCCTTTTCACCTCTCGGTGCCCTGTGCGGTGTTTGAAAAAGCCGTCGATGAGGCAGGCCTGCCTTATTATGAGCTGGCCGTGTGCGCGACGCAGCCGGGGCCGCTAAAAACCAACGCAGGGTTTACCATTACCGCCGAACACAGCCTGGTGGCGCTGGATGAGATGGATATGGTGATTGTGCCGAGCTGGAGCGATCCCGCCGTCGCACCGCCTGCTGAACTGCAGGCTGCCCTGAAAAGTGCCCACACGCGTGGCGCAAAAGTGGTGGGTTTGTGCATGGGGGCGTTTGTGCTGGCGGCCTGCGGGCTGCTTGATGGCCGCCCGGCGACAACCCACTGGAACTGGATGCAGGCTTTCAGCCAGCTTTACCCCTTGGTCGCCCTGGACCGAAACGTGCTTTATGTCGATGAAGGCGACGTGGTGACCTCGGCTGGAACGGCGGCCAGCATTGATTGCTGCCTGCATTTGGTCCGGCAGCAGTGCGGTGCCGAAGTGGCTAACCACGTTGCTCGCCTGCTGGTGGTGCCTCCGCAGCGGCAGGGCGGGCAGGCGCAGTTTATCGAGCAGCCGGTGTATAACACCCACGGCGGGGATCGCTTTATGCAGACGCTCGGCTGGGCAACGCAAAATCTACAGGAGGCCATTTCGGTTGATGTCCTGACAAGCCGAGCCTGTATGAGCCGCCGGACGTTTACCCGTCGCTTCCAGCAAACGACCGGCACAACGGTGACGCAATGGCTGCTTAATCAACGCCTGGCGCTGGCACAGCGCTTTCTGGAAAAAACGGATCAGCCGGTGGAACAGGTGGCAATGGCGTCCGGTTTTAGCTCCGCGCTTTCGCTGCGGAGGCATTTTCAGCAGCAATTTAAAACGTCGCCTTCTTTGTACCGCAAGGCGTTTCAGATCAAAGGCAAGTAGCCCGCCGCCAGGTTATTTCTCCGCCTGCATTTGGTAAACTGCGCGCCATGCTAACGATAAAACGAATTACCGACCGCAGCTCCCCGTATTTTGACCGCGTGGACGAGCTGTATGAAAGCGCCTTTCCGCGCCATGAGAAACGCCAGCCCGCCGCAAAAATTAGCGCACTAGCCAACCCAAACTACAGCCTGCAGGCCTGGTTCGACGGCGAGCAGTTTGTCGGCATGATCGGCGCGTGGGATTTTGGTGACTATGCCTATATTGAGCACCTCGCCGTGAACGGCCAGCTGCGTGCACAGGGCTACGGCAAGCGAATGCTGAGCCAGTTTTTGCAGCTCTACCCGCAAACTATCCTCGAAATCGATCCGCTCACCACCGAGATCGCCCATAAGCGGCTACGTTTCTACCAGAGCCTCGGTTTCTGCGAAAACGACTATGTACATCACCATCCGACTTACCATGCGGACATCCCCGATCATCAACTGATTGTGCTGAGTTATCCGCAGCCCATTGGTGAGGCGCGGTATCAGCGATTTTTTGACGATCTCTGTCGCGTCGTGATGGAACGCCCGCTTTAACCTAAACGTTTTAAAGTACCCGGCAGGCAGAAGCCGCCGGGCACTAATCTATTTTTTTTACCAGGACTAGATGGATGGATATCACCACGCTTTTTCTTTACGTCATCGCCGTTAGCGCGGTCATGGTGACGCCCGGCCCGTCAATGCTTTTAGCGCTCAATAACGGGGCAACTTACGGGATGCGTATTGCGGGCTACGGTTTTCTCGGTGCCGTACTGGCTGACCTGCTGCTGATTGGCGCGGTCGGCTGTGGCCTGGGGGCGTTGTTACAGGCATCCGAGCAGCTGTTTGCGGTAGTGAAGTGGGGCGGGGCACTTTACCTGGTCTATCTGGCTTACGTGCTGTGGCGCGCACCTGCTAAGGCGCTAAGCGTGAGCGCTTCGGCGGCGGTGGCTACGGGCAAAACGGCGTTTCTGCGATCGCTGATGGTCGGTTTATCCAACCCCAAAGGGCTGCTGTTCTTCTCGGCCTTTTTGCCACAGTTCATCCGCCCGCAGGAGCCGGTGGCGATGCAGTACATGATTCTGGCGCTGGTCAGCGCGATTATCGACTGCATTATGATGACGATTTACGCCTGGGGTGGCCGCCACGCGATGCGTAAGTTCTCGGCCAACGTGATGCGCTGGGTGAACCGCAGCTGTGCGGGGATGCTTGCCGTGCTGGCGGTGGGCGTGGCGCTATATCGACGCAGTAATTTGACCTGAAAAAGGTCAGAGGAAATTGAGCGCTGGCCGGGGAAAACAGGCCAGCGCTAGCGTCTTAGCTTTCCTGCTCTTCGGCGAGTTCGCGAAGGTAAGAGAAGATCTGACGGTAGGACTTAGGCGGCTTATTGGCCGCTTTTTCTTTTTGCGCGTTACGGATCAACACGCGCAACTGCTGGCGGTCCGCCTGCGGATAAAGTCTCAGGACTTCGCTCATCGCGTCATCGCCTTCTTCAACCAGGCGGTCGCGCAGGGCTTCCAGCTTGTGGAACAGCGAAACCTGCTGGTTGTGGCGGTTTTTCAGCTTGTCGAGCGCCTGACGGATTGGGTCCATATCGCGGGAACGCATCATCTTGCCGATCAGCTGCACCTGGCGGCGGCGGCCTTCTTTCTTGATGCGCTGCGCCAGCTCAATGGCGGCACGTAAATCATCGTCGAGCGGGATTTTTTCCAGGGCATTTTTGCCCAGTTCCATCAGCTCAACGCCCAGGCGTTTTAGCTCTTCGGCGTCGCGCTTAATCTCACTTTTACTGACCCAGATAATTTCATCATCTTCGTCTTCATTTTCATCATCGGGCACGTCGTCGAGCCAGTCTTCGGGCTGCTTGGTCATATTAGGCTCCTTAAAAAGTTGACGCGGATATTACCAGCAATGGGCCTGCACTGCGAAATTGTTCTGATCCTGTTAGACTTGAACGACTCACCTTACATTATGGCAGTAGCGATGAAAGTAAACACGCAAGTAGCACAACAACGTCAGGTTCTGGAGCAGGCGGTTTCACAGGCGCTGGAGCTGGCAAAGGGCAAGTCAGACGGCGCGGAAGTGGCGGTCAGTAAAACCACCGGTATCAGCGTCAGCACCCGCTACGGTGAGGTGGAGAACGTCGAATTTAATAGCGATGGTGCGCTGGGCATCACCGTTTATCACCAAAACCGCAAAGGCAGCGCTTCGTCCACAGATCTGAGTCCGGACGCCATTGCCCGTACCGTGCAGGCCGCGTTGGATATTGCGCGCTATACCTCGCCGGACCCTTACGCTGGCGTGGCGGATAAAGAACTGCTGGCCTTTGATGCACCCGATCTGGATCTTTTCCACCCAACGGAAATTGACCCGGAGCGCGCCATTGAGCTTGCCGCGAGAGCGGAAAACGCGTCCCTGAACGTGGACAAACGCATTACCAATACCGAAGGCGGCAGCTTTAACAGCCATTACGGCATCAAAGTTTTCGGCAACAGCCACGGTATGCTGCAGAGCTACTGCTCCACTCGTCATTCCTTGTCGAGCTGCGTAATTGCCGAAGAAAACGGTGATATGGAGCGGGATTATGCTTACACCATCGGTCGCGCGATGGAAGACCTGAAATCACCTGAATGGGTCGGGGCCGACTGCGCGCGTCGCACGTTATCTCGTCTGTCTCCACGTAAGCTGTCCACCATGAAAGCGCCGGTGATTTTCGCTAATGAAGTGGCGACCGGGCTGTTTGGTCACCTGGTCGGCGCGATTGCGGGCGGCGCGGTGTACCGCAAATCAACTTTCCTGCTGGATTCCCTGGGCAAGCAAATCCTGCCGGACTGGCTGACCATTGAAGAGCATCCGCACCTGCTGAAAGGCCTGGCTTCCACGCCATTCGACAGCGAAGGCGTGCGCACCGAACGCCGCGATATCATCAAGGACGGCGTGCTGCAGCAGTGGCTGCTGACCAACTATTCCGCGCGCAAGCTTGGGCTGAAAAGCACCGGTCACGCGGGCGGCATCCACAACTGGCGCATTGCTGGCCAGGGGCTGGGCTTTGAGGAAATGCTGAAACAGATGGGCACCGGTCTGGTCGTAACCGAGCTGATGGGGCAGGGCGTGAGCGGCATTACCGGCGACTATTCTCGCGGCGCGGCGGGCTTCTGGGTTGAGAACGGCGAGATCCAGTATCCGGTGAGCGAAATCACCATCGCCGGCAACCTGAAAGACATGTGGCGCGAGATAGTTACTATTGGCAACGATATAGAAACACGTAGCAACATTCAGTGTGGTTCAGTCTTACTTCCGGAGATGAAGATAGCCGGTCAGTAAAGCAATGTGGCGCGTCCTGCCGCGCCCGTTTCTCATATAAAAAAGATAAAGGAAAGGTGAGTAAATGCGTAAGCAACTGATTGCAATGTTAGCCGTATCATCCGTGTTACTGTCCGGCGCTGCGTTTGCCAAAGATGTTGGCGACGACATGGACATTATCGCGAAAAACTACAAGACCGTGCTGAGCACCAAAGACGCCGCCGAGCTGAAAACTTCACTGGGTAATATGCGTGAAGCGGCTCTGGATGCGCAGAAAGGCACCCCGCCTAAGCTGGAAAATGAAGCGGCCGACAGCGCCAACATGAAAGAGTACCGCCACGGGTTTGATATCCTCGTGGGCCAGATTGACGGTGCACTGAAATTGGCCAACGAAGGCAAAGTGACAGAAGCTCAGGCTGCTGCCGCTGACTTCAAAACCACTCGCGATACCTACCACAAGAAGTTTCGCTAAGATTTAAGAACGGGCGGGTTATTCCCGCCCGTTTTCTTTACCGCAGTGCTCCCACATCGTGCTCCAGCGCAGCAATATCGTTATTGCTCAACAGGGGCCGAATCGCCTGAAAGTGCTCGTCGCTTAGCTGATAAATTCGCAGCTTTAGCAGCCGCTCAATCACCTCAGGTTCGAAACGTAGGGCGATTGGTTTGGCCGGGTTACCGCCGACAACGCTATAAGGTGCGACGTCTTTCGTCACCACGCTGCCAGCGGCAATAATCGCGCCTTCACCGATGGTCACGCCGGGCATTATCATCGCCCTCATACCTATCCAGCATCCATCCCCGAGCGTGGTGTCGCCTTTGGCGCGGTAGGCGTCTTTGATGGTCTCGATAAAGGGGTAAAGGGAAAACCAGTCGCCTCGGTGCGTGTGGTTGCCGCCCATCAGGATCACCGCCTCGGCGGCGATACAGACGTAATCCCCTATCCACAGCTGGTCAAGTTTGCCAATGGATTCCCACTCCCGGCTCACCGCATCACCTTGCAGGTAGCGCACCACGCTTCGCTCAAAACCGCTATCCCAGCAGTCGCTGTAATAACTGTGCTGGCCTTTGATATGAATATTGGGGTTGGTCACCGTTTCGTGCAGGTACTCGACCTGAGACCAGTGCTTTTCAGTCTTTGACATGTTTTTTCTCACAGCAAAAGTGTGCCCACGGAACAAAGTTCCGTTTCAAATTGCAGACGGAAATGTGTGAGCGCGCTAAGCGATGCGCGGCTGTTTTAGCAGAGGATTGTTGAGTATGGCGACGAGCTGCATGACGTTAAAACCTGTATTTAAGACTCGCCAATTTTAACATCGGGGGCGGCAGAGTACACTTTTTTCCCCTTCGTCCGTGTAGCGCACCCCGGCTCTCTTCGCCTTCTACCTCGATCACAAAACGGTAAATCCATTATTACTCTAAGGCTAATGATTGGTTCCTGAGCTTAATTGATAGCCAACCCGGCGTGGCGCACACTTTTAACCAGACTAAAGCCAATCAAAATGATTCGCTGAATCAGGAGGTTAATAATGAGTGCTAGCCAAACGCCTGCCCGCGTCTGGAACACACGCCGCACCGAGAAGCAACGGCGGATGGCGTCCAGCAACGTACAGGGCAAGGTGATCCCGACCGGGGACCTCGTCGGCGTAATGGAAAAGCTGATTGCGCCAGGCGACCGGGTGGTGCTGGAAGGGAACAACCAGAAACAGGCTGATTTCCTCTCCCGTATGCTGGCGGAAGTCAGCCCACAAAAAGTGCACGATCTGCATATGATCATGCCAAGCGTAGGCCGCAGCGAACACCTTGATATTTTTGAAAAAGGTATCGCCCGCAAGCTTGACTTCTCTTTCTCCGGCACCCAAAGCCTGCGTATTTCTCAACTGCTGGAAGACGGGCAGTTAGAAATTGGCTCGATTCACACCTACATCGAGCTTTATGCTCGCTTGTACGTCGATCTTGCGCCTAACGTCGCGCTTATCGCCGGTTATAAAGCCGACCGCAAAGGCAACTTGTACACCGGGCCGAGTACTGAAGATACGCCCGCATTGGTTGAAGCAGCCGCCTTCCATGACGGCATTGTTATCGCCCAGGTTAATGAACTGGTAGACGACGACTGTGACCTGCCGCGCGTGGACATTCCCGGTTCGTGGATTGACTATGTGGTGGTTGCCGACAAACCCTTCTTTATCGAACCGCTGTTTACCCGCGACCCGCGCCTGATCAAGCAGGAACACATCCTGATGGCGATGATGGCTATCAAAGGCATTTACGCTGAGCATCAGGTGCAGTCGTTGAACCACGGGATCGGCTTCAACACCGCCGCCATCGAGCTACTGCTGCCCACCTACGGCGAACAGCTCGGCCTGAAAGGTAAAATCTGCAAGCACTGGACCCTGAACCCGCACCCGACGCTGATCCCGGCGATTGAAAGCGGCTGGGTTGAGAGCGTGCACTGCTTCGGCGGTGAGCTGGGGATGGAAGAGTACATCCGCGCTCGCCCGGATATTTTCTTTACCGGCGCAGACGGCTCCATGCGCTCTAACCGCGCCATGTGTCAGTTGGCAGGGCAATACGCGGTGGATATGTTTATCGGTTCCACTCTGCAGGTTGATGGCCTGGCTAACTCTTCTACCGTGACGCGTGGCCGCCTGTCGGGCTTCGGCGGCGCGCCAAACATGGGCCATGATCCGCATGGTCGTCGCCATGCCACACCGGCCTGGCTGAACATGATCACCGAACCTGACCCGATGCAGCGCGGCAAAAAGCTGGTGGTGCAGATGGTCGAAACCTTCCAGGCGGGCGTGAAACCGACCTTCGTAGAAACTCTGGACGCCGTTGAGGTGGCTAAAACCTCCGGTATGCCGCTGGCGCCAGTGATGATTTACGGCGACGACGTCACCCACGTCCTGACCGAGGAAGGGATTGCATATCTTTACCGTGCGGAGAGCCTGGAAGAGCGCCGGGCGATGGTGGCGGCAGTTGCCGGTATCACCGACATCGGCCTGGGCGTTGACGCTAAGCGCGTCGCGGCGCTTCGCCAGAGCGGCAAAGTGGCCTACCCGGAAGACATGGGGATCCGCCGTAGCGAGGCGACCCGTTCCCTGCTGGCGGCAAGCAGCGTGGCCGATCTGGTCGAATGGTCCGGCGGTCTCTACAACCCGCCAGCGAAATTCCGGAGCTGGTAATGAAATTACATCCACAGAAAGGCGTTGAGGCCGGTGCGGGCTGGCTGGCAAGGGCGGCGACCCAAAGCCTGATTGAAGAAGCCCGCCTGAGCCCGAAACCCGGTCTGGTGGACAGCCGGGGGAATGGCGCCCATCACGACCTCAGCCTGGCGCTGATGGAGCGATCGGCCCACAGCCTGACCCCGACATTTCATGCTCTGGCATTACAAAGCTGGGAACGTCCGGCCGACATTGCTCTGCGCCAGCTGGTCGGGCGCCTGGGGCGCGAAGGGGAGCAGCAGATGATGGCGGCGACCTGTGGGGTGAATACCCACCGGGGCGCAATCTGGGCGCTCGGCCTGCTGGTTTCCGCCGCCGCTATGCACGGTATGGCAGGCAGCAGCGCGGAGATTACCGCTACGGCGGCACGGCTGGCTGCGCTTCCTGATGAGGCTGCACCCAAGAGCTTTAGCAAAGGGTTGAGAGCCACAAGACGCTATCGCCTGCCGGGCGCACGAGAAGAAGCTCAGCAGGGTTTTCCTCACGTTATGCGTCTCGCGCTGCCTCAGCTCCGCCGCAGTCGCCAGTCCGGAGCAACCGAAGGCGAGGCTCGCATTGATGCTCTGATGGCGATTATGACTTCGTTGTCAGATACCTGCGTTCTCTCGCGTGCCGGATTAACCGGCCTGGAAACGATGCAGAACGGCGCCCGCAACGTGCTGATCAACGGCGGTATCTCGCGCAAAGAAGGCCGCGATGCGCTGGACATGCTCGACCGCAACATGCTGGCGCTGAATGCTTCTCCGGGTGGTGCGGCAGATTTGCTCGCCGCCACGCTTCTGCTGGACTGCATCGCTAACGATGCCACCCCGCTTCACTCACTTATTTAACGAGGGCGTTATGGAACACATTACGTTGTCATTTCCGGCAACCCGCACGGTCACAGGTAAAGCTCTGGCTGGCGTGGTGGGCTCCGGTGATATGGAAGTCCTTTTTTCTGCCGCACAAGGGCAGACCCTGACCATCGACATCACTACTTCCGTCGATAACAGCGAAAAACGCTGGAAAGCACTTTTCGATCGCCTGGCCGCGCTGAGCAGCCTGCCCGCCGGGCAGCTAAAAATTCATGATTTTGGTGCGACGCCGGGCGTGGCGCGTATCCGTATCGAACAGGTCTTTGAGGAGGTGGCTCATGCGTGATGACAGCAGCTTTATTGAATTAAGAGCCCGCGAGCGTGCACGCCTGCTGCTGGATGAAGGCAGCTATCGTGAACTGCTCGACCCATTCGACGGCATTATTTCGCCCTGGCTGGGGCTGCAGGGCATCGTGCCTCAGTCCGACGACGGGATGGTCGTTGCCAAAGGCACGATTAACGGTGGCCCGGCGGTGGTGATTGCCATCGAAGGTGCATTCCAGGGCGGCAGCATGGGCGAAGTGTCCGGGGCGAAAATGGCGGCCGCGCTTGAACTGGCGGCAGAAGACAACCGCAGCGGCATTCCTACTCAGGCTGTGCTTTGCCTGGAAACCGGTGGCGTGCGCCTGCAGGAGGCCAACCTCGGTCTGGCGGCGATTGCCGATATCCACGCGGCGATTGTCGATTTACGTCGCTACACGCCGGTGATTGGCGTCGTGGCCGGCACCGTGGGCTGCTTCGGCGGGATGTCGATCGCCGCCGCGCTTTGCAGCTACTTGATTGTGACCCGTGAGGCACGTCTTGGCCTCAACGGCCCGCAGGTTATCGAGCAGGAGGCGGGCATTGAAGAATACGACTCCCGCGATCGGCCGTTTATCTGGGGCATGACTGGCGGCGAAGTTCGCTATCAGAGCGGGCTGGTGGATGCGCTGGTTGGCGACGGCATTCATGCCGTGAAGCAGGCGGTCAACGAAGCCATCGCCAAAGGCGTTCCGGCTCAGCACCGCACCGATAACTACGCGTGGTATCTGGATCGCCTGACCCATTTTGACACCAGCCAGCAGGCTGATGCCGAACAAATCAAACAGCTTTTTGGGGAGAAACGCTAATGAGCCAGAAACTGAATCGCGCCGCCGTTTGGCTGGACACTTTGGTCCCGGATGCACCACGTATGGCGGGGCTGTGCGCCTCCGTACAGGTCGCCGACGGCAACGTTGACGGGAAACCTGCACGCTTTATCGCCGTGGTGCCCGATGCCAATAACCATTATCCCCGGGCGGCTGGCGGCGAAGTAGGGCTGTTAGAAGGCTGGACGCTGGCAAAAGTGGTCAGTGAAACCATCGCTGAAGATGCCGATAAGGCTGAAAAGCGCGCCATCGTCGCGGTGATTGATGTCCCAAGCCAGGCCTATGGGCGTCGCGAAGAGGCATTCGGTATTCACCAGGCGCTGGCAGGTGCCGCAGGCGCTTACGCCAATGCCCGCCTGGCCGGGCATCCTGTTGTGGGCCTGATTGTCGGCAAAGCGATGTCCGGGGCGTTCCTCGCCCACGGTTACCAGGCTAACCGGCTGATTGCCTTTAACGACAAGGGCGTGATGATCCACGCGATGGGAAAAGAGTCCGCCGCGCGTATCACCTTGCGCACCGTGGAGGCGCTGGAAAAACTGGCCGCCACCATTCCACCGATGGCCTACGACATCAGCAACTATGAAACCCTGGGTCTGCTTTCCGCGCTGCTGGATATCAACAACCCGGATGCTCCGCAAAGTGACGATGTGGCAAAAGTGCAGGCAGCCCTGAGCACAGCGGTGAAAGAAGCACGTAGCGAGACTTCGCTGAAATGCCGTCTACTGGCGAAAAATCGCCACAGTTCGGCGCTGGTTCGTGAACGTATGCGCGCCAGCTGGTAATAAAAAAGACAAACCTGCCGGACTCTATAACCGGGCACGGTAAGCCGTGCCTGAGTAAAAAAAACGTCCGAAAATAATAAATATCGCGACCGTGCTAACTCTCTTTATTGACTCAAGGTGAAGTTATGACTTACGTGATCGTTCATGCTCTGGCCCCTATTTTTGTCATCATGCTGCTGGGATTTTTCGCCGGCAAAGCGAAAATGGTCGATAACAAAAATGTCTCGCTGCTTAACATTTTTGTGATGGACTTTGCTCTACCCGCCGCGCTGTTTAGCGCGACAGTTCAAACGCCGTGGCTTGGCATTGTTCAGCAGTCTCCACTGATTGTGGTGCTGGTGCTTGCGATGTGGATTACCTACGCGGCGATTTACTTCCTTGCGACCAACGTATTTAAAAAGTCGCCGCAGGATGCCGCCGTGTTAACCCTTACCGTGGCGCTGCCTAACTATGCTGCGCTCGGCCTGCCAATATTAGGCAGCGTGCTCGGGGAAGGCTCTTCGACTTCACTTTCCGTGGCGGTATCTATTGCCTGCGGTTCCGTCCTGATGACGCCGTTCTGCCTGCTTATCCTTGAGCGTGAAAAAGCGCGTGCGGCCGGTGAAAACAGCGGCTCTACGCTGGCTATGCTGCCGGTGCTGATGTGGCGCTCGGTGAAAAAACCTATCGTCTGGGGGCCGTTGCTGGGGGTTGTGCTGTCGGCTATCGGTATCCGTATGCCTGACCTTCTGCTGGCTTCGATTAAACCGCTGGGCCTGGCCGCTACCGCCGCCGCGCTGTTCCTGACCGGGGTGATCCTGTCTGCCCGTAAGCTGCAGATCAACACCATGGTTATCTCCGCGACCGTCACCAAGCTGCTTATTCAGCCGTTTATCGCCTGGGGGATCGTGCTGGCGTTTGGTCTGACCGGCCCGGTGGCGATCACTTCCATTCTGATGATTGCTCTGGCTGCTGGTTTCTTTGGCGTTGTTTTTGGTAACCGCTTTGGCGTGCAGTCGCCGGATGCAGAAGCCGTGTTGTTGCTGAGCTCGGTACTCTCTATCCTGTCGCTACCGCTGTTTATTACGCTGACTTCAGGACTTTAAATTATGCCGACATTACGCCCCCACGATCTCCTTTGGCTCACCGACCGCGAAGCGCTGGAAGGGGTGAGCGAAGAATGGGTCACAAGCCAGTGGCGACCTGCGCTGCCGGTGGTGGTACGGCGTGATGTCGAGCGTGAAGGCCGTGTGCCGGTAGGCGTGCGGGGAATGCGGCGCGACCAGCGCGCGGCGGGCTGGGTGCATCCGGCGAGCGTAAAGAGCGTTGTTAGCCCGGAGATGTTATCCAGCCGCGAGCTGCTGCTCAATTCTGCTTTTGTTTCCATGCCACCGGTGCAGGCGGCTATTCAACTGGCAAGTCGCCCGTGGACATGGTGCTGGGGTATTACCGGGAGCGTAGGCTACGCGCTGGCAACAGAAGTGCCGGTAATGCATGCCGCGAGCGACCTGGATTTGCTGATTCGCAGTCCGCAGCCCCTGGCAAAAGAGGTGCTGGCAGAGTGGCAGAGCCTGACCGACAAACTGCTTTGCCGGGCCGACACGCAAATCGAAACGCCCTATGGCGCATTTGCGCTGGCGGAATGGCTAAGGGAAAAACGCGTGCTGCTGAAAACCAACCAGGGGCCGCAGCTCGTGGCCAACCCCTGGCAGCCGGAGGATAACGGATGAAGATACTTTTTACTTTTCCCGGGCAGGGAACGCAGCGCGCTGGCATGCTGCAACATTTACCCGAGCGTGATGCCATCATGGCGCAGGTGAGGGTGGTTTTAGGGGATGAAACCGACCAACTGGATAGCGTTGCCGCGCTGAAACACACTCGCGCCGTGCAGCTTTGTCTGCTAATCGCTGGCGTGGCCTGGGCGCAGGAGCTTGAGCGTAACGGCGTGAAGCCGGACATGGTTAGCGGCCTGTCTATTGGTGCATTTCCGGCGGCTGTCGTCGCCGGGGTAATCAGTTTTTCCGATGCCCTAAGACTGGTGGCACTTCGCGGCGACCTGATGGAGCAGGCTTATCCCGAAGGTTACGGCTTAACGGCCATCGTCGGGCTGCGCCTTGAGCAGGTTGAAGCCCTTGTCGCGGGGAGTGGAACCTATATCGCGAATATCAATGCCGAGCAGCAAATCGTCATTGCCGGGAGCGAGCAGGCTATGGCGAAGGTGGCGCACAGAGCGCTGGAGCAGGGCGCGCAAAAAGCTCGCCCACTGGCGGTTAGCGTGCCGTCCCATTGTGTGCTGCTGAACGAACCTGCTCAGACGCTTAAGCAGGCGTTTGCCGATGTAGCCTTGAACCGCCCGTCCTGCGCTTATCTCAGCGGTAGCACGGGCCGCGTGCTTTGGTTACCCGAACAAATTGCGGAAGATCTTGCGCTCAACATGGCGCGCACGGTGCGCTGGCGAGAGGCGATGGTTGCTGCCAACGAGCGGGACGTGCGTCTGGCCATTGAAATGCCGCCGGGCAGCGTGCTTTCGGGGCTGACGCGACAGGCGTTTCGGGAGGGAATCACCGTCTGCCGCGAACAAAACAGCGTGGCGGCTATCGTTCATCTTGCGGAAAAAACTAAGGTGGCGCGTTAGGCGTATCGATAAACGAGCGGGCGTACATGCGCCCCTCGGCGGCCAGCGCCAGCAGGTTCGGATCGAGTTCGCGATTACGGGCGAAGACGATAGCGATGGTCTGCTTCATCTGGTATTGCTCGGCGAGTCGTAAAAGCTGCACCGAATTTTCATACACCTTCTTCATTCTTCCGGGCATCAACGTGAGCCCGACGCCCGCCTGTACCAGGCTGACCATCGAGAAAATGTCGTTTACCCGGGTGACGATTTCCGGTTCGAAACCGGCGACGCTAAAGGCTTCCTGAAAGCCCGCGTAGGTCGCAAAGCCTTCCGCCAGAGAAACGAATTTCTCACCGTGGAATTCGCGCAAATCTGCCGGATGGCTGGTGTCGAGCGGGAAGCTGGTCGGTGCCGCCAGGAAAATATCGTCCCGGAACATTGGCAGGACTTCCAGCCTTGAGCGATCGACTTCGCCTTCGGAAATAGAGATCAGGATGGCGTCCAGCACGCCGTCTTCCAGCATATTTAGCAGCACCTGATTTGAACCCATAGTGAGATCCATTTCCAGCTCTGGCCGCCTGAGTTTCATGCCCATGATCAGTTTTGGCACGGTTTCGAGCGTCAGGGAATAGAGGGTGCCGATGCGCAACCGTCCCTGGCCTACACCCGCAGCCTGACGGGTTTCATCGATGCCGCGCGTCATCAGCGCAACCACCTCTTTGCTGTGCTCCAGAAGGGTAAACGCAGACTCTAGCGGCACCAGGTTGCGCCCTTTATGGATAAACAGCGGGCAGCGCACACCCTCCTCCAGGGTATGCAATGCGCGATGCACGCTAACCCCGCTGATACCTAGCGCTTCGGCGGTGCGCGCAATGTTCCCTTTCTCCATAAACTCCATGAATATCTCAAGCTTACGGAAGGTGATTTCAGCGTCGATTTTCATTACCCGGCGATAACCCCAGTCGGAAAAATTATGCCATTAAGGTATAGCAAACGAGACCGAACGGCACTGATGAGCCGCAATAAGCAGCAGGATTTACTGTTACACCACGAACGTATCCGTCATAAGCAACGCCAATGATGGCGGTAAAACGGTCCTTTCATCACACTTTCAAACAAAAAACGCCGCTGGAAAAACGGTCTTTTATCACCTGGTTATGTGAGCCATTTCACGGTAAGCCAGCGGAAAAGCGTCATTCCGGCTCTTTATGTGGAACAGATCACTATTGCAGCTGCGATTTCCACTTCGAAGTGGAAAACAACTCGCTACAAACCTTTCCCCCCGCCAGGTAGCTTAAAAAACAGATTAGTTAACGAGGTACCCAGGGTGAATAACGGAGCGGTAATGGTTAATGAAGCCGAGGAGTTAACGGCGCGTATTCAGGGTTTTATTGACGCGCTGTTCAAAAGTAAACACATCACGCCTAACGCGGTACAGGAACAAATGCTGGCCTCTCACGTGAAGGCGATGATTCATCGCTCTCTGACCGGAGAGCCGTTACCAGAAGTGGAAGAGAGCTTGTTCGAGGAGATCTCCGCGGAGTCGATGGAAATGGCGCAGGCGGTGGTCGATCAGTTCGGGAATCTGCCGGTAGAAGAAGCGTGGTTGCTGTCAGTGCATTTCGAAGTGGCGAAAGACAATCTTTGAATAATCAGGAGAAAACAATGGAACAAATTACCGTAGTCATTGGTGACCGTCTGGGCAAAGGCCAGAAAGTTGCAGCAGGGATCGAAAAAGCGGGCGGTCGCGCCGTGGTTATTCCAGGCGTTGCCGCCGACATGAAGCTGGGCGACGTGATGAAAGCAGAAAATGCCACCTTTGGTATCTCCTTCTGCGGCAGCGGCGGCGCGGGTGCCATCACCGCACAAACCAAACATGGCTACAAAGCGAAGTACGGCATGCGCTCCGTTGATGAAGGTGTGACGGCGATTAACGAAGGCAACAACGTGCTTGGCTTTGGCTTTATGGACAAAGAAGAGCTGGGTGAGCGCCTGGTACAGGCGTGGAACAAGAAGTACGGCAGTTAAGTATGAAAGAAAAATTCGCTACCACGGTGCGAGTTAGCGGGCGCGGCGATACCAAAGCCAAAGCCTTTTCCGACGCCCTGAATCACGTTCAGGGCACGGTGCTTAAATCCACCAACCACATTCTTCTGCGCATTGAGCCACAGGACGTGCAGGTTGTTCAGGCGCAGGTCAGGGTGCGCAAAGAAGCTTTTCTGTTCTTCTTCCTGCGCCGGGAAAGGCGGAGCTACAGCGTGGAGCTGGATGTTTCCGTCAACGTGACGGCTCTTAACCTCGATGAGGTGGATTTCGTCTCTAATTAATTCAAACATTTATACCCAATTAGCTGGTGTTGTAGTTCACGCGTCTACAGCGACAGATAAGCAGGGTAGAAAAGGGCAGATACATGTTCTTAATCATACTATTCAAATCACTCATTATCGGCGGCCTCGTCGGTGTGGGCGTTGGTGCCGGGGCCGCGCGTATGTTCCATGCGCCAACCTCTCAGGGCATGGGCGCATTTCGTACACTCGGCGAGCTGAACTCCTGCGAAGGGGACCCGGCTTCTCACTTCTCCTTTGGGCTTGGCTTCTTCTTTAACGCCTGGGCATCTTCCGTCGCGGCGGGGGCATTCACCCAGGACGTTGACCACCGCATCATCCCTAACTGGGGCGCGGCGGCACTGATGGTGAAGAACCGTAACGTGGCGGAAACCCTCCACGACCCGAAAAAAATGGCTATCGCCTGCGGCATCATCGGCATGATCGTGGTGGCGTTCCTGAACTCTACGGCCTCTGCGGTGCCAGCGGCGCTTCAGGTCACGGCAGTCAAAGTGCTGGTGCCTGCGGCTAATTTGCTGGTGAACACTGTGATGCCGGTTATTTTCTGGCTGGCGGCTATCGATGCCGGTAAAAAATCTGGCTTCTGGGCAACCATTTTCGGCGGCGCAGCGCAGCTGATCATGGGCAACGCCGTGCCGGGGCTGGTGCTGGGTATCCTGATCGGTAAAGGCGTTGAAGAAAGCGGCTGGCACCGCGTCACCAAAGTGATGATGACGGCTATCGTGGCCCTGTTTGTGCTGAGTGCCTTCTTCCGCGGGTTCGACATGAAGATGATCGAGTCTTTCCACATGACCGTGCCGAACTGGCTGGATCTGCTGCATAACTCGCTGAGCGGCAAATAAGGGGATAACGCATGGAACAGAATAAAGGCTTTTGGTACGCGGACTGGTCATTCCCGATCTTTGTCGGCCTGCTCTCCTCCGGCGTGTTTGCCGGGACACACATGTACTACCTGTACGGTATCGGCGCGTTTAACGAAGTGGCCTTCGTGGCGATGCTGAAGTCCGGGATTGATACCGGCGTTTACGGCGCGGTGGCGGCGTTTGGCGCCAGCTTCCTGTTTGCCCGCATCATCGAAGGCTCTCTGGTCGGGATCCTGGATATTGGTGGGGCGATTCAAACCGGCGTAGGCCTCGGCGTTCCGGCGCTGCTGCTGGGCGCGGGCTTTGTCTTCCCGGTGGCAAACTTTGCCGCATCGCTGGTGACCGGCCTGGTGATTGGTCTCGCCATTGGCTACATCATCATCCTGGCACGTAAGTTCACCATCAATCAGAGCGACTCGACCTACGGGGCGGACGTCATGATGGGCGCGGGCAACGCCTCCGGCCGCTTCCTTGGGCCGTTGATTATCCTCAGCGCCATGACGGCTTCGATTCCTATCGGCATCGGCTCGTTGATCGGCTCTCTGCTGTTTTACCTCTGGGGCAAACCGATTACCGGCGGGGCGATCCTGGGCGCAATGATTTTAGGTTCCATTTTCCCGGTAGCGTTGTAAGTCGTATTTCCAGGGCGGACGGGCTGCGGCTCGCCCGCCAGTTAAGGAGAAAGATATGTTTGACCTGATCCTGCGCCAGGCGCGGCTGGTGGACGATACCGTGATCGATATCGCCCTGAAGGACGGCAAGATTGCCGCCTTAGGCAAGATAACCGGCGAGGCAACTGAAGAGCGCCAGCTGAACGGCAGGTACTACGTCAGCGCCGGCTGGATTGACTCCCACGTTCACTGTTATCCCAAGTCCCCTATCTACCACGACGAACCTGACAGCGTAGGGATTCATACCGGCGTGACCACGGTCGTTGATGCCGGAAGCACCGGGGCCGATGACGTCGACGATTTCTATCAAATCACCCGCAGCGCCGCGACGGAAGTTTATGCGTTGCTCAACATCTCCCGCGTGGGCCTGATTGCCCAGAACGAACTGTCCAATATGGCGAATATTGACGCTGACGCCGTGCGCGGCGCGGTGAAGCGCCACCCGGACTTTATCGTGGGCTTAAAAGCGCGGATGAGCAGCAGCGTGGTGGGAGACAACGGAATTACGCCGCTGGTGCGCGCTAAGGCTATCCAAAAAGAAAACGGTGACTTGCCGCTGATGGTGCACATCGGCAACAACCCACCGGACCTCGATGAAGTGGCCGAGCTGCTGACCAGCGGCGATATCATCACCCACTGCTATAACGGTAAGCCGAACCGCATTCTTAATCCGGCCGGGCAACTGAGAGCCTCCGTGGCGCAGGCGATTCAGCGCGGCGTGCGTCTGGATGTCGGGCACGGCACCGCCAGCTTTAGTTTTGACGTGGCGCGTGTCGCTATTCAGCAGGGCATTCTGCCGCACAGCATCAGTTCGGATATCTACTGCCGCAACCGCATCAGCGGCCCGGTGCATTCACTTGGCGCAGTGATGTCGAAATTCCTCTCCATTGGCCTGTCGTTGCCTCAGGTTATCGACTGCGTGACCGCTCACGCTGCCGATGGATTACGTCTGAAAAATAAAGGTCGCCTGGCCGTGGGGCTTGATGGCGATCTGACCGTCTTTGAGCTGCGCCGCCAGCCAACGGTATTTACCGACGCAGAGCAGCAAACGCTGACGGGTGACCAGGCGCTGGTGGCGTTGGCCGCAGTGCGCGCCGGGAAATGGTTTACTACCGAACAAGGGAAAGCTGAACATGTCTTCGATCTATGAAAAATACAATTTAAAACAGGTGATTAACGCATCTGGCCGCATGACTGCCCTCGGTGTGTCTACGCCTCGCCCGGAAGTGGTGGACGCGGTCACCACCGGCATGAATCACTACTTCGAAATGAAGGATCTGGTCAACAAGACCGGCGCCTACATTGCCGGGCTGCTCGACGTTGAAGCGGCGACCGTGGTGTCCTGCGCTTCTGCCGGTATTGCCCAATCTGTAGCTGCGGTGCTGGTAAAAGACAATCAATGGCTGATCGAGAACCTGCATGCCGCCCCGCTGGAGAACAACGAGATTGTGCTGCCGAAGGGCCACAACGTTAACTTCGGTGCGCCGGTCGGCACTATGGTGAACCTGGGCGGCGGCAAAATCGTTGAAGCGGGCTACGCCAACGAATGTTCAGCAGACCAGCTGGCTGCGGCCATTTCTCCACGCACGGCGGCCATTCTTTACATCAAATCCCACCATTCGGTGCAGAAAAGCATGCTCAGCGTTGAGCAGGCTGTTGTCGTGGCACGTAAGCACAACCTGCCGCTGATTGTTGACGCTGCAGCAGAAGAAGATTTGCAGTGCTATTACCGCGCCGGGGCTGACCTGGTGATTTACAGCGGGGCGAAAGCCATTGAAGGCCCAACCAGTGGGCTGGTGATCGGCAAAGAGCAGTACGTCGAGTGGGTGAAGCTGCAAACTGGCGGCATCGGGCGTGCGATGAAAGTCGGTAAAGAAGGCATTCTCGGCCTGACCTGCGCGATTGAGCATTACCTGAGCGCGGCCAAAGAGAGCGGGGCCGAAATGGTCGCCAAAATGACGCCGTTTATCGACAGCCTGAACACGCTGAACGGCGTTACCGCGCGCGTGGTGTGGGACGCCGCTGGCCGTGATATCGCCCGCAGCGAAATCAAGTTCGATGAAGCGACCGTTGGCATCAGCACCGGCGAACTGGTCAGCAAGCTGAAACAAGGCGAATACGCCATCTACTTCCGTGGCTACAAGGCTAACGAAGGCATTATTGAAGCGGATGTGCGCAGCGTAAGTGCGGCACAGCTGGAGATTATTTACCGCTGCATCAAAGCGCTGGTAAGCAAGGAGAAATAAGCATGAAACTGACCCCGAATTTTTACCGTGACCGCGTGTGCCTGAACGTCCTGGCCGGCTCCAAAGAAAACGCCAAAGAGATTTACCAGGCGGCGGAAGGCCATGTGCTGGTCGGCGTGTTATCTAAAAACTACCCGGATGTAGCAAGCGCGGTCGCCGACATGCGTGATTACGCGGCGCTCATCGACAACGCGCTGTCCGTTGGCCTTGGTGCAGGCGACCCGAACCAATCTGCCATGGTGAGTGAAATCTCCGGCCAGATTCAGCCCCAGCACGTCAACCAGGTGTTTACCGGCGTGGGCACCAGCCGCGCGCTGCTGGGCCAGAATGACAGCGTGGTCAACGGCCTGGTTTCACCGACCGGCACCGTCGGGATGGTAAAAATCTCCACCGGCCCGTTAAGCTCTGGCGCTGCAGACGGTATCGTGCCTGTGGAGACCGCGATTGCGCTGCTGAAGGATATGGGCGGCAGCTCAATCAAATATTTCCCGATGGGTGGGCTGGACTGCCGCGAAGAGTATCAGGCGGTAGCGGAAGCCTGTGCGAAGCATGATTTCTGGCTGGAGCCGACCGGCGGCATCGATCTCGAGAACTACGAGGAGATCCTGAAGATTGCGCTGGATGCCGGCGTTAGCAAAGTGATCCCGCATATTTACAGTTCGATTATCGACAAGGCCAGCGGCAATACGCGTCCGGCAGATGTTGCCACGCTGTTGGCGATGACGAAGAAGCTGGTGGGGTAAAGCGCTCGCTGTTTCCCCTCTCCCAAAGGGGCGAGGGGGAAAATAAAGACTGATGTGACTAAGAAAGATCCCCTCTCCCTTTTAGGGAGAGGGTTAGGGTGAGGGTATAATCCTCATCAACCACACTTCGAGGACAAACGCATGTCTGCACGCACTCTGCTTGTTGCTTCATTTGCCTTACTCGCCGCTGGCAACAGCGCGGCGCAAAGTCATTACGCTTGGGTGGGAACCTACAACCCGAACGGCGAAGGACTTTACCGCTTCCAGGTTGACACCAAAACCGGCGCGCTTAGCGAGAAAACGCTGGTCAGCTCGCTGCCGAACGCCGCACAGCTCACCGCGTCGCCGGACGGTAAAACGCTGTATGTGGCCAGCGAAGCCGAGAAAGGCGTGGTAGCGGCATTGCGCGTGGGCGATGACGGAAGTGTGACCGAACTGAATCAGGTATCTTCCGGGGGCGCGGGCCCGGTTTATCTGTCTTTAACGCCGCAGGGCAAGCACCTGCTGGTGGCTAATTACGTGAGCGGCTCAATCTCCGTGCTGCCGATTAATGCAGATGGCAGCCTGCAGGAAGCCAGCGACAAGCATCAGGACAGCGGTGAGCCGGGGGCGGCGAAACCAGAAGCTGCGGTAGAAGGCAGCTTTGCCGCCAGCGATCATAACGGCCCGCATGCCCATATGATTGCCGCCGATCCGAGCGGCAAGTTTGTCTTCTCCACCGATCTTGGCCTGGATCGGATCTACCAGTATCGCTTTGATCAAAACAAAGGTGTGCTGGAGCCAAACGATCCGCCGTTTATCGCCGCCTCTTCAAAAGGCGCAGGACCGCGCCACTTTGTCTTTGCCGCAGACGGCGCGAGCCTGTGGTTGATTAACGAAGAAGCTTCTACGCTTACCCATTACAAGCTTGACCGAGAGAAAGGCACGCTGACCGAAGGAAAGACGATTTCTTCCCTGCCAAAAGGCTATAAGGGCACGAGCTTTGCCGCGGGCCTGGTGCTGAGCCACGACGGCAAGCAACTGTATGTGGCCAACCGCCTGCATAACAGCATCGCGCATTTCAGCGTGGGCGCTAATGGCGAGCTTACGCACCAGGACGATATCTGGACGCGAGGCGACTATCCACGAGGCCTGACGCTGGATAATACCGGCAAACATCTTTATGCCCTGAACCAGCGCAGCGATAACATTACTCGTTTTAGCGTGGCACCGGGCAACGGTAAATTAACTTTTATCGAGGATTATACGGCGGTGGGAAGCCCGTCACAGATGGTCTTCACCCCGTTTAAGTAAAGCAGGACGGGGCGCTTAAACGCCCCGATAACCAAAGGAAGCGGTAGTGAGATTCCCCAATCAACGGCTGGCTCAGCTTTTTGAGATGCTGCAAAACGAAACGCTGCCCCAGGATGAACTGGCGCGGCGTTTGTCCGTTTCTACTCGTACGGTTCGGGCCGACATCACGGCGCTTAATGCGCTGATGTCAGGCTTCGGGGCTCAGTTTACGCTTACCCGCGGTGCGGGCTATCAACTGAATATCGAGGATACTGAGCGTTACGGCGAGCTGGTGCAGCATCGCCCGCGTCAGCTTCGTATTCCTCGCACTTCGCCAGAACGCGTGCATTACCTTGTGGTGCGTTTTTTGACGGCGGCGTTTTCACTGAAGCTGGAAGATCTGGCCGAAGAGTGGTTTGTCAGCCGGGCCACGCTGCAAAGCGATATGGCCGAAGTGCGGGAGTGGTTTAACCGCTATCACCTGACTATTGAGACACGCCCGCGCCACGGCATGAAGCTGTTCGGCAGCGAAACGGCTATTCGCGCCTGCCTGACCGATCTGCTGTGGCAGTTAGCCTTAGAGGACAGCGAAAATCCGTTATTGACGGAAGAAGCGCTGAACGCGGGTGTCCCGGAGTTGCTCGCCGGTTCGCTGCACGATTGCTTTACCCGCTGCCACATCCGCCTGACCGATGAAGGCGAGCAGTTTATTCGCCTCTATTGTTCGGTGGCGGTTCGTCGCATCAGCGAAGGCTATCCGCTCCCGGAATTTACGGCGGATAACGTTGATGTCCAGGTGAAAGAGGCGGCCAGACAGATTGCCGCTCTTCTTCAGCAACTGGCGGGTAAGCCGCTTTCCGAAGCTGAAGAGCAGTGGCTGCAGGTGCATATCGCCTCGCGGCAGGTGCAGGAAGTGGCGCCGAGCGCGATCAGCGCCGACGATGACGAAGCGCTGGTTAACTACATCCTGCGCTACATCAACACCCACTATAACTACAACCTTCTTAGCGACGAGCAGCTGCACGCCGACCTGCTGACCCACATCAAGACGATGATCACCCGGGTGCGCTACCAGATAAACATCCCGAACCCCCTGCTGGCTAACATCAAACAGCATTATCCGCTGGCTTACGACATGACGCTGGCGGCGGTCTCAAGCTGGGGAAAATATACCCCTTACGCCATCAGTGAAAACGAAATTGGTTTTCTGGTGTTGCACATCGGCGTGGGTCTGGAACGCCATTACAACATTGGTTACCAGAGGCATCCTCGCGTGCTGCTGGTTTGCGATACCGGGAATTCGACGGTGCGTATGCTGCAGGCGATGCTGCTGCGTAAATATCCGCAGGTGGAAGTGACCAACATTATTTCTCTGCGCGACTACGAGCAGCTCGAAACCGTGGATGAGGACTTTGTGATCAGCACGGCGCGCATCAATGAGAAAGAAAAGCCGGTGGTGGTGATGGCGCCGTTCCCGACGGACTATCAGCTCGAACAGCTTGGCAAGCTGGTGCTGGTGGACAGAACAAGGCCTTACATGCTGGAGAAATTCTTCGATGCCAGCCATTTCCGCATTATCGATCGGCCTATGACTCAGCAGCAGCTGTTCCTGACACTCTGTGAGCAGCTGGAGCGGGAAGGCGTGGTTGATGCAGATTTTCATCCGTCGGTGGTGGAGCGCGAGGCCATCGTCAGTACCATGCTGGGCGAAGGCATTGCGCTGCCGCACTCGCTGGGCCTGCTGGCGAAAAAAACGGTGGTTTACACCGTGCTGGCGCCGCACGGTATTAGCTGGGGGGATGAGACGGCACACGTGATCTTCCTGCTGGCGATTAGCAAAAGCGAATACGAAGAGGCGATGGCGATTTACGACCTGTTTGTGACGTTCCTGCGTGAGCGAGCGATGGTTCGGCTGCGCGAGAGTAAGGATTTTGACAGTTTTAAAGCGGTGGCGATGGAGTGCCTGAGTAAGCTGTAATTGCAGTTGACCCTCACCCCGGCCCTCTCCCTGGAAGGGAGAGGGGGAATTCAGTGGGCGAATTTATCCCAGCTTTAAGGAATATTGGGATTAAATGGGCGGGCTTTTTTATCCCCTCTCCCCTGTGGGGAGAGGGTTAGGGTGAGGGGCCGTTATTTCAGGATCGTGAACGCGGTGGTGACGTGCTTCACGCCGCTAACCCGGCTGGCAATATCCGCCGCGGCTTTACCTTCACGTTCGGTTACCAGACCAAGCAGGAACACTTCGCCATTCTCCGTAGTGACCTTCACGTTAGACGATTTCACCTGGTCGCTGGTGAGCAACTGAGAGCGAACTTTTGTGGTGATCCAGGTATCGCTAGACGCAACGCCCAGGCCGACCGGAGCCATAATTCGAATCTCGTTATAGACTTCGGTTGCGCCGTCTACGCCCAGCGCAATTTGCTTCGCGCGAGAGGCGAGATCCGGATTAGGAGACTGACCGGCCAGTAACACTTTGCCCTGGTAAGCCGTCACGTTAATACGCGCTTCTTTCTTGATTTGCTCATCCTTGTTGAGCGCGCTGTTCACGCGTAATTCAAGCGTGCCGTCATCAACCTGAGTCCCAACGGTGCGTGGGTCTGTCGCAGTTTTTGTCGCTACGGCGGCGCTTCCCACAACAACGGCACCGACGCAGCCCTGTAGCAACAGCGCGGAAATAAGAACTGCGACTGGCGTAATGGCCTTCATGTTCATTCCTTCTCCTTTCTCAAAATTAGCTATTAGCCATCCTGGTGGGGAAATAGCGTATTGTCGATCAGATCGCATAAACAGTTTACCGTCAGCATATGCATCTCCTGGATGCGGGCGCTGCGATGAGAAGGGATTCGGATTTCAACATCCTGTGGCCCCAACAGTCCTGCCAGTTCGCCGCCGTCATAGCCCGTCAGCGCGACGATGGTCATGTCGCGGGTGACAGCGGCCTCAACCGCTTTGACAATATCACGGCTATTGCCTCGGGTGGAAATCGCCAGCAAAACGTCCCCGGCGTGGCCCAGCGCACGGACCTGTTTGGCATAAACTTCTTCATGCAGACGGTCGTTAGCGATCGCGGTTAAGACCACATTATCTGCATTAAGTGCAATGGCCGGTAAACTAGGGCGCTCTGTTTCAAAACGGTTGATCATGCTGGCAGCAAAATGCTGTGCGTTGGCGGCGGAGGTACCATTGCCACAACAGAGGATTTTGTTGCCGTTCAGCAAAGACTGAACCAGCGTCATCGCGGCACGGGAGATGGCGTCCGGCAGGGCTTCCGCTGCGGCAATCTGAGTTTGAATACTTTCCGTGAAGCAGACTTTGATTCTTTCGAGCACGTTGATTCTACCTGGAGTTTTTTAGATATCGGCGGCAAACGCGTTGGTCAGCCACGCTATTTCATTGCCGGTGAAAGCTAACACATCGAAACGGCAATCTACAGTATCAAAACTTTGACCTTTGCCGCTAAGCCAAACCTGAGCGGCATGCAGCAGGCGCAGTTGCTTGCTGCGCGTTACGCTGGCGGCGGCTCCGCCGAACTTATCGTTACGCCGAAAACGCACTTCCACAAAAACGATAACCTGCTGCTGTTGCATGATGAGGTCGATTTCGCCGCCGCGAACATGCACGTTCGCGGCCACAAAGCGCATTCCTTCGCGCTCAAGATAGCGACGCGCCTGCTGTTCATAGTGCGCGCCGCGTTGCTTGCGGTTCAGGAGACCGGAACGATCTGGCCCTGACTGAATTGCAGCCAATTTAACTTCCTGTTAATGACGCAGTCCTGGCTGGCGGTGAGCTGCCCGGTGTTGCCGTTGACCTGGTAGCCCGGCACCTGGCGTATCTGCGAGAAGTGGCTGGCCAGCGTCCAGGCATCAACGCCCATGGCATACAGACGCGCTAGAGAGTAGTCATTATTGACGCTGCTTAACGCCTGCTGCATCAGCTGTGGATTGCCGCCGGAAAGCATCGGGATTTCGCTAAACTGCAAACCTTCCATTTCCAGGCGGTAGTCCGGGCCGTTCACGCCCTGCGAGCTGCGCGAGCTGGCATACAGCTGAGCGCTGCTGCGGCTGCCGGTGCGCATCGCAATCATCGGTTTGATCAGCGCCACTTCTTCAGAGGTCGCAATGATATAGACCGCATCGACGTTGCCGCTGCTGCCTGCAGTGATTTGCGCATCAGTAGGTGCAGCCGGAATAGTCAGCCCGCCAATGGTGACGCCTGGTGGCGTATTGGACGGCGTACTTACCGGGGTGCCAGTCAGGGCAATCCCGGAACCGCTGTTAATGCCGCGCTTCAGGTCGCTCACTGAACCAAATTTCTGCTGCAGTACCAGACCGCCGCCGAGTTTCTGCCATTCGGTAGCAAAGGCTTTCGCCACCCGGTCGCCCAGAGCGTTTGAAGGGATCAGCATCAGCGGATTGCGGTGGCTTTGCTGCCAGATGTGATCCGCGGCGTCGCGGGCTTCATCCTCTGGAGACAGCGCGAAATAGCAGATGTTAGGGCGATTCTGCACGTTTTCAGGCTGGTTAAGCGCCAGAATATTTAACGGGCTGTTGGTGCTGGCCAACTGGTCAACATTGTTTTTTAGCAGCGGGCCAACGACCAGCGTGGCGCCGTCCTGCTGTGCCTGGGCCAGAACTTGAGAGAGCGGCTGGCTGCTAGTGTCGTAAATCTTAATTTCTGCCGACGGGTTCGCGGCAACAGATGGTGCGGTTTGCGCGTCTGGCTGGGCAACCGGTGCGGCAGGTGTTGCGGTTTGCGGCGTTGCGGCCTGTGCCTTCTGGTCTGTCAGATCGCTGACGGACGCGCTTGCCGGACTCACTGCAGCATTAGGATCTGCGGGGGCCTGAGGCTCTTGCGGCTGAGGCTGTTCTTGAGGCTGAGCAGACTGTTGTTGCGCATTAGGATCTACGGGCTGAGCGGCAGGCTGAACGGCTGCAACCGGTGCGACGCCGTTGTTTTTTGCCGCTTCAAACCCTTGTTCAATCGCGCGGCCAAACACTGCAGCCTGGCCGTTGAGCGGCAGCAGGAGAGCGATTTTACCAGTTGAGGCCGGTTTGAAGTTTTGAACATTCACCAACTGAGTCGGCAGCGTTTTTGAGCCTGGATTATTCGGGTAGCGCGTTTGCCAGTCCTGAATCCCGGCTTTCAGCATGTTAGGATCGTTACGGTTATCGCTCCAGACGTGCTGCAGATCCAGCCAACCCTGCAGGGTATTTTCGTCGGCGTTAATTACCAGGCTGTTCATTTGCTCTGGGGAGAACTGCGACAGAACCTGCCAGGTGCCATCAATGTTCTTTTGATGTGCATCGCCTTTCAGCAGCGGTTCCTGAGCAATGTACGCGCGCAGCAGCGCTAAAGACGGGCGTCCCTGAGAAGCGTCAATCACAGCCTGGTAATAACGGCTCTGTTGGCCCTTGTCGAGTGCGCTCGGATCAATCTTTTCCAGCAGGGCAGAGGCGGCGCTGAAATCTTTCTGCGCAATCTTCACTTCCGGCACCAGCAGTTGTTGTTCACGAGCTTGAGCATCGTTGAGCTGCTGCGGCAGTTGGTTATACAACGCCACGGCCTGCTGAGGTTTGCCTTCCTTTAGCAGGGAACGAATGGCGAGTAATTGCCAGTTGGTCTTGCTATCATCTGCACTTTGCTGCATTTGCTGCAGATAGTAAGCGGACCCGGCGGTGGTGTCGCCCTGCAGCAGCGTGGCGGACTGATCCGGCGCCTGGGTTGAACAGCCGGCAAAAATCAGCGCCGCGAGCAACACAGGCAGGCAGCGCCCGGCTTTTGAACGATTCAAGGTTGAGGGTAGCATTCTGTATCCAGTGGTTTTATTTCCCAATGTACAATATTAAATCGGCAATACGGATGAAACAATGAAACAACACGAAACGGCGGCGATTTCAGCCAGTACGCTCTACATCGTCCCGACGCCTATCGGCAACCTCGGGGATATCACCCAGCGGGCCCTCTCGGTGTTGCAAAGCGTTGATCTGATTGCCGCAGAAGATACCCGTCATACCGGACTTTTGCTGCAGCATTTTGCGATTAATGCGCGACTCTTCGCACTTCACGATCACAATGAGCAACAAAAAGCTGAAACGCTGCTGGCGAAGCTGCAGGAAGGCCAAAGCATTGCGCTGGTGTCCGACGCCGGTACGCCGCTGATTAACGACCCGGGTTACCACCTCGTGCGCACCTGTCGCGAAGCGGGAATTCGCGTCGTGCCGCTTCCTGGCCCATGCGCCGCTATCGCTGCACTCAGCGCCGCTGGCTTGCCGTCTGACCGCTTTTGCTATGAAGGTTTTCTGCCTGCAAAATCCAAAGGCCGCCGCGATGCGCTGAAGGCGATTGAGCAGGAACCGAGAACGCTGATTTTCTATGAATCCACCCACCGCCTGCTCGACAGTCTCGATGATATCTGCACGGTGCTGGGCGAATCCCGCTACGTGGTGCTGGCGCGCGAGTTGACCAAAACCTGGGAGTCGATCCACGGCGCGCCCGTAGGCGAGCTGTTGGCATGGGTGAAGGAAGATGAAAATCGCCGCAAAGGCGAAATGGTGCTGATTGTTGAAGGCTTTAAAGTCCAAAGCGATGACGAACTGCCCGCCGAAGCGCTACGTACGCTGGCGTTGCTGCAGACAGAGTTGCCGCTGAAAAAGGCGGCAGCGCTTGCCGCTGAAATTCACGGTGTGAAAAAGAATGCCTTGTACAAATATGCGTTAGAAAACAGCGAGAAGTAGTTTTCTCGAGCCGGCTCCTGGTTTTCACATCGCAACGCGGTTAGCGTTTAAAAAACGAACTCCCTGGTGTTAATTTGTGCATGACTGAATGACTTTAAGGGAGTTAAAGTTTATGCCGGTATTGATACCAGGAGATTCAAGGATGGTCGTTTACCCCATCAGTTACAGCCCTGCAGCATTAGAAAGAGCATTCGAGATTTCTGGAACCACGGAAATTCTTGGTGAACCCGCTTTAATCATTTTTCGCAGAGATAAAACTGCGGCGGCGATTATCTATGCTGAACCGACTCTTGATGACAACAACGAACTTCGCCATCTCGTGGTAGCTAAGTTGGATCTTGTTCCTCGTAAAAGCACCAGGCAGGAAGAATCTATTGTTGCCGTGAAGCGCTACTGGGAAGCGAAAGCCGTGACTCAGGTTGAGGGGGTGGTTGTGGAGAGCCCGGCACGTGATACGCGAGTCGCAACTACGCTTTATGAGCATCTTATCCTGGCTAAGGATCTGATCTTAATGAGCGATCATGAGCAGTACTCTGGGGGGCAGGGAATTTGGCGGCGTATTGCACGTTCATCGAAGCACGTTAAGGTGTTTGTGCTGAATACCGAGAATGGGCACTTCTATCCCTATGACGGAGAGCGTGTTTGCTATGACGGTGAAAGCATTCCTGAATCTGAGATTTGGAGCCTGTCTCCTGATGAATCCCGCCGTGGTATTGTGCTGGTGGCAGAGAAGGCTTGTGAATAACAGCGTGAATAAGGCCCGATATATTCGGGCCTTATGATTTTGTTAGTTTACCGGCGTTGCCTCAATCACCAGCGTTTCCAGCGGTTTCAGCGTCACAACCAGCGGCTTGCGGTAGTCGTTGGTTAATGTTCCGTTCTTGCCGTAAACCTGCTTCAGCGTAAAGCGCGTGGCCTCGCCGTTCGGCACTTCAAAGCTCTTACTCAGGTCGAGATAGTAGCTTTGCGGCTTATCCGACGGGTTCCGCAGGCCCAATATCGCTTTCTCTTTACTCCACGATGCCCAGCCGTAAACCTCAAGCTGCGTCGGGTCGCCGCCAACCCAGTGGCTGTCGACCAGCACGCTGCTGTTCGCCCTTGACCACTTCGCCGCGTCGGCAAGCGTGTCCCATTTGGCGTTGTTCAGCATTGACGGCGTGATGTACAGCTCCTGCAGCTGCGTGCCGGTGGCGAAGTAGCTCCAGGCCTGGTCCGCAAAATCCTGGTCCGTTTGTACTTTTTCCAGCCCAAAATAAGCATGTTCGGCGCTGACGATACCGTGATACATCAGTGAGTTAATCGGGAACAGTGGACCTTTACGCACGATGGAGCGATAAGTTTCCGCGTCGCGATAGGTTATCCACTGTTGCACCGGCGAACCTTTGCCATAAACGTTGATGTCATCGCCCTGGCGCCAGATGGAGTCGGCGTAGAACAGCCAGGAGGGGCTGGCATTGGTACCTGTTGTCAGGTTTATAAACAGGTCTTTGTTGGCGGCGCGCATGTTCTTGATAAGCTCGATAGAAGCATCAAAATCAGAGGCGTAGGGGCTGCCCTTGATGTACGAGTTGGCGTTGCCCATGCCGTCGAGCTTAAACGAGGTGATATGTTCGTTTTTGATAAGCCCGATGATTTGCTGATTAAAATTGCGGAAGTAGTTGGGGCCTGAGAGGGCAAATTTGCCGTCCACGGTTTCAAAGCCGTTCTCTTTGGCGTGTGAAACGCGCACGTCGCGTGGTTTGTTATAGCCACCCCATGGTGAGAGCCACAGCCCAACGGAAGTATGCAAACTGTCTGCTTTTTCTTTGATAACACCAAATCCGTGCTTAAACGCCGGGCCAAATAGCCACTTCCCGGTCAAATCGTCCCAGCCGTCATCCAGCAGGAAGCCGTCGAGCTTCACGCTCCGCTTGCTTATCAGTTCGCTGGCGTATTCATCCATGCGGGTCAGCACGTCCTTCTCGGTGTAGGGCGTAAAGAAACCGATGTCCATCCAGCTGTTGTAGTGCAGATAGGGCTGGTAAGGGCGCGGGCGCATGGCGTTGATAAATTCATTAAAGCTACGGCGAAGCTGGTCTGTTGCTTCAAACGTGCCGAAGTAGACCGTATAGGTCACCGGGGCATCGGTTTTAATCGGCGTTTTGAGTTCAACATTCAGATTAGTGGTGGTTTCGTAGGCGTAGGTATTCACGATCGGTTTTTGCGGCAGCATATAGAAACTGTCCGCCACGATGGGGGAACTGTTGATGGCGCCGCTGACATAAGGTGCCTGAGCCTGGCCTTTGGTTGGGAAGAAGGTGATCTTCGCGACTTCTCGAGGCTGGCCTTTGGCCTGCAGCGTATAGTCTACCGCCGCGTATTTGCCCTTCAGCAGCTTCAGGGTCACGTTGACCGAGAAATCGTCCCGCTCGTAATCAATCTGAATGGCATCTGCGGTTTTGCTGACGTTTTTGATTTTAAAGTCGGCGGTATGGATAACTTTTTCGTCCGGCAGCGTCAGGAAAAATAGCTCGATGGGTGCCAGTTTATGGTCGGACAGCTGGTCTTTCACCACTACCGCCGAGCCTGAATCGTCGAAAGAGACGGCAAGGTTGGTGTTTTCCAACTGGTACTGAGCCGCCAGCGCGGCGTTGCTCATGAACATAATAAGCAGGGAGCTTTTTATTATTGTCTTCATCAGAGGTCCTTACGTCAGAGAGTTAAAGCGCCGCTGCTGATTCCGGCAGCAACTTATTCGCCGAGCCGCATACAGCGACTTTGCTACGCACCACTTCTTTCATCGCGTCCATGCCGACGCGCATGTAAAAGCGTGGGTCGTTGCCTTCCGGGTTAGCGCCAAACCATTCTTTCACCGCTGCGGCGAAGGCGATTTTTAATTCCGTGGCGACATTCACTTTGCAGACGCCAAGCTCGATGGCGCGGCGAACAAACTCGTCAGGCACGTCACTCGCGCCGTGCAGCACTAGCGGGATGCTGACGATGTCGCGGATCTCGCCCAGCCGTTTGAAGTCTATTTTCGGGCGTTTGGTATACAGGCCGTGCGCGGTGCCGATGGCAACCGCCAGGCTATCGACGCCGGTGAGCTCGACAAAACGGCGGGCCTCTTGCGGATCGGTCAGAAAAGCGCTTTCTTCATCCACATCCATGTCGTCTTCCACGCCGCCCAGACGGCCCAGTTCGGCCTCGACGCTGCAGTCGTTGCGGTGGCAAAACTCGACTACGGATCTCACCAACTTCACGTTGTCAGCAAAGGGGAAGTGGCTGCCGTCAATCATGGCGCTGCGCACGCCCGCGTTAACTTTGCGGCTGATGTCCGCCAGGCTTTCGTGATGATCGAGGTGCAGCGCCAGTGGTATGCCGTAGCTTTCGGAATAGGCGTGGCACAGCGCGTAAATCTCTTCGAAAGCGATATGTTTAAAAGTGCCCGGTGTACCGGCGAGGATCACCGGGGAATGCAGTTCTTTGCATACTTCAAGAATCGCCTGGATGGTTTCGGCATTGTGGATATTAAACGCTGGTACCGCATAGCCTCTGGCCTGCGCGTCCTGAAGCAGATACTTCGTGGAGATAATGCTCATGATGAACCTCTCAGCCTTTCCAGGGATGAATGACGACGCCTTTAACTACGCGGTTAACCGTGCCGCTGGCGGAGGGCGTGTCCGGCGTAATGCCTGCTTTAACAGAGGAGGTGAGGGCGAAAACCTGGGCATACATCAGGAAGCAAAACGCCTGCTCAACATCGAGGAACGTGCGATCTGCCGCAGGCATCAGGATGTGAGGACCTGATGTGATTTCAGGGCTGATGGAGGCTGAAATGGCGATCGTTTGCATGGCCAGGCCGTCGCGGCGCAGCTCCGCCAGAAGATCCAGATCGTACTGGCGAGTGTACGGATCGCTTGAGACCAGCACGATCGCCAGCGTTTTATTATTGACCAGGGATTTTGGACCGTGCCTGAAGCCGGTGGGTGTGTCATAAAACGCCGCCAGCTTGCCAGCAGTGAGCTCAAGCACCTTCAAAGAGGCTTCTCGCGCCACGCCCTGCAAGCCACCGCTGCCAAGGTAGACCACGCGTTCGTAGGGAAGATCGCCAAACGGGATTTCGCTGAAATCGCCTTGTGAATGAATGATTTGGGCACAGCGGTGAGCGACATCCTGAAATGACTGCGTGTTGATAACGTCCGGGGCGAAAACCCCAAGGCAGCTGGCCATCATGGTCGTGATGCTGCTCGTCATAGCAAAACCACGATCGTGAGTTTCCGCAGGCATCAGCAGCGGCAGTGAACGGTTGTCCTCCAGCGCGCTGCGGTAGAGGCTACCGCCCTCGTTACAGGTGATGGTTATGTGATAGCAGGATTTCACGAGCTGGTTGGCAAGTTCCACCGCCGCCACGCTCTCGGGGCTGTTACCGGAGCGAGCGAAGGAAACCAGCAGCGTGGGCTGTTCAGGGGAGAGATAGTCCAGCGGATTGGTCACCAGATCCGTAGTCGGCACGGCAACAAACTGTTTGCCGGTGTGACGAGACAGCCACGGTGCAATGATGTCGCCGATAAATGCCGAGGTCCCAGCACCAGTAAGGATAATTTTTAACTTGTCGTTCGCAAGTAGCGGATTAAGGAAGGCGGCGATCTCGTCGCGCGTGCGGTCTATCTGTTGTAGGGAACGGATCCAGCTCACGGGCTGCTGGCGGATCTCTTTTTCAGTCCAGGTCGTGTGGCTGCGATCTGTGGCCGTGGAAGTTTCACTCATGACTCAGTCCTTAGCATTACAGCGTCAGATGTCGGCTTTTTATCGCCATAATCTTTCGTTTTGTTTCATTTGATGGTTTACAGTGCTTTATGAAAATTTATAGAAAGGAATCGACAAGATCAACATGCAAAATGAAATAAAACGAAAATCATGACGCAGATCTTCGTTTGTGTCTAACATATTGTTTTTAATGATTTTAATTGAAAATAAAACAATTAAGAAAAGAAAAAGAAAGGCCCGTAGCGGATCTCGCCACAGGCCAAAGTGATGCATAATGAAAGCAGCAGGAGCCGCCGCCTGCATTAAACGGGGGGCGAAACTGGAGATGAGCAATCCGATCTTTTACTTCAGATGCCTTCTTCGCTGGCTTCCGTTGCCCGGTGGCGCGCCATCTCGTCGACCAGGCTGGTCAGGCCGCGATGCCCGCATTCCAGCGCCATCCGGCGAAACTCGCTGCCGTTTAGCCCTTCGCGCTCCAGTACCATCTCCAGCAGTAGCTGCAGATTGACGCCTGTAACGACCTCGCGTCCCGGCTTCTCAAGCGCCAGCGTCGAGGCAACACGAAAAGGCGTGCCACCCAGCAAATCCGTCAGAAAGACCAAACCTTCGCGTTCATCCAACTGGCCGATAGCGGCTTGAAATTGTTCCGTCAGCCGTGCGGTGGAGGAGGTTTCTGGAAAGTCGATGGCAATAATCTGCGGCTGCTCGCCGAGGATCTGCTTCATTGCCTGCTCCATCCCACTGGCAAAGCCTCCGTGGCCGCTCAAAATGATGCTTAACATCTGCTTTTCTCCTCAGAGGAAGTGAAGGAACTTCCCAACAACGGCTAAAACGACGGTGATGCAAATCAGACGCAAGGGGCTCCAGCCACGGCGCACCAGGGCGTACATTGCCAGGGTATAGACCAGCGGCAAAAACGCCGGCATCAGTTTGTCGATGACGTCAGCCTGAAGCTTAACTACCGCATCCCCGGCCGTAATTTCAAGCGTAGTGGATAGCCGAACATAGGTTGCCACGAGGGCACCGATAACGGTCATCCCGACGATGGAAGCGGCATGCCCGACCTTACGTGTATTGGCCTTAATTAACGGAATGGCCGCCACGCCCATGCGGTAAGCGTAGTGCGCCAGGCCGAAACGCAGACCCAGATGCACCACGTTAAACAGCACGATAAACACGATGGCACCGAGTATCGATCCCTGAAGCGCCAGGCTGGCGCCGATGCCGCCGCAAATTGGCAGCAGCGTCAGCCAGAACATTGCATCCCCGATGCCGCCGAGCGGAGCACCAACGGCAATTTTTGTGCTCTGGATGCTGTTTACATCCTGCTTCGAGCGTTCCATCGCCAGAATAATGCCGATCACAAAGGTGACCAGGAACGGATGGGTATTGAAGAACCCCATATGCCCCTGCATCGCCCGCGCCAAATCGCGTTTGTTGGTGTGGATCTTTTTCAGGGCAGGCAGCAGGCCATACAGCCAGCCACAGGCCTGCATACGCTCGTAGTTAAACGAGGCCTGCAGCAACATTGAACGCCATGCCACGCGGTTGATGTCTTTCCGGGTTAGCTCCGCGCCAATCTTCTGATCTTCATAAATATTATCGTTTGCGATGATGTTATCAGACTCAATGGCCTGTGAAAGCGTTTGGGTATCAGATGCCATCTTCGAATTCCTCTTTCTGGACGCGAGCGGGCTGCGGGGGAGTAGGGTCTTTACGCATCAAATCCATCAGGGCCAGCGCTAGCGCGGCGGCGGCAATCGCCAGCACCGGTAATTTCAACCAGGCTGCGCCAACAAAGCCGATGATGAAGTAGGGGATATAAACGTTTTTCATCATGATTTTCAGCAGTACGGCGAAACCGATAGCCGGCATGATGCCTCCGGCGACGCCAAGCCCGTCAATCAACCGCGCGGGCAGCATGTCGATGGCCGTTTTGGCATGTTCAGCGCCAAAATAAATGGGTAAGAAGGCACACATAAAATAGAAGATGCCGAGTGCGAGCATCGCCAGATAGTTAATGCGCTCGATGCCATTGGTGTCGGCGTTTGCTGCCATGCGGTCGGCACGCGCCATGACGCCGGACATCACGGAGAACAGGAAGGTGATGCCCATCTGCACCGCAACTGCAAAAGGCACCGCGACGCCGACGGCGACTTCGGGCTTCACGCCGGTGGTAATGGCAAAAGTCGTGCCGACGATGGTGCCGATAATGACGTTAGGCGGCTGCGCGCCGGCGAGCGGAGCCAGGCCCATCCACACCAGCTCCAGAGTGCCGCCGGTGAGAATACCGGTGTGTAAATCGCCAAGAATAAGGCCAACCAGCGGGCCAAGGACGACGGGACGGTGCATATGGGTCAGGCCGTTGAACATATCCAGACCGGCGATAAAGGCCAGCAGGCCCAGGGCTATCGCTTGCAGTAAGCTGATTTCCATAGCAAATACCTCAGAGAAGTTTATAGAGATCCTGAGCTGATTCCGTCGGTACACCCTGCACAAAACATTCGACGCCGGCCTGTTTCAGGCCGGAGAAGGCGGCAATGTCCTGTTCATCAACCGACACGGTTTTAGCCACCTGCTTTTTGCCTTCGACGTAGTGCATGTTGCCCACGTTGATGCGCGTAACCGGCACGTTGCCGTTTACCAGGGTGAGGAAATCCCGCGGATTTTTGCAGACCAGCAGGATCTTCTGGCGATCGGCAGCACGATGAATGTTGTCGATGACTTTTTGCAGCGGCCAGAAGCGCACCGCAATTCCTTCTGCCAGCACCATCTCCATCAGGTTCTGCTGGATGGGATCTTCCGCCACCTCATCATTCGCGACCAGAACCAGGTTTGCGCCGGAAAACCCGACCCACTGCACGCCAACCTGACCGTGGATCAGGCGCTCATCAATGCGGCTTAAGACAATATTTGGCATGGTATTTCCCTTATTATCATTGTGTTAATGAGGATTTTGCTCACCGTGACAGGCCGCGTGATACTGGCGCAGCACATCCTGAATATGGTCGATAATCAGTTCATGAGGTTTAGCCGCCAGCTGTGCTTCCCGCACTTTGGCGTACTGAAGCGGCAGGTACTGGCTGATTAACGGCAGTGGAATAGGCTCGTGGGCAAGGTTCCTGACTAGCACATCGTAAGCCTCATCGATATCGCGATCCGGCCAGTAGTAGCGTACGCGGTCAGAGTAGCTGTAGCCGCGTGCCAGACGTAGCGCATCGCCGTTGCCGTGATAGTGCTGCTGCCAGTGCTCCGGGTGATCAAGCATCACGCTTTCCAGGACGTCCCTCAGGCCGGAGCATTTGTGTGCCGGGAGCAGTTCTCGCTCAATGGCTGATAGGGAAAAAAGGGCTTCACGCAGGGCAAAAGTCAGGGCCGGGCCGACTTTTAGGATCGCAAAGTGATCTTCCACTAACTGATGCAGCGCCTGAGTGGTCTGGTAATCCGTTGAATGCGCTTCAAAAACCATCGTTGGTGAATCTGCGATGAGTTTGCTTAGTGCCCGGGCTTTTTCCGGCTGATAATCAATCACCTGGGTGTGGTCGAACTCGACGCCGGGTTGAACAACAAGGCCAATAATTCGCGGCCAGATCTGACTCAGCCCTTGTTCTGCAAAAGCCTGGCGGTGAGCTTCCAGCGTGGCGTCTGCGGCCTGCGGCGTGGTGACGGCGAGCTCAGCGAGAGTTTCATGGGCACCGCCAGGGACTGGCACTTCAGTACCGATGATGTACACCAGATCGGCATGGCCAAAGTGGTCGATACAGGTTTGCTCGGCAATCAGCGCCAGTCTGGCTGCTCGCCCGGCAACGACGTCATCCGTGAGCGGCACGGGATCGTCTGCACAAGACATGCTGCAGTCGAGGTGTATTTTCTTGAAGCCTGCGGCGACATAGCTACGGATCAGCTCTTCGGCATGGGACATTGCCTCTTCGGCTGGCCGGGTTTGCCAGCGGTTTGGCCCAAGATGATCGCCGCCGAGTATCAGGTTGGCATAAGGAAAGCGGTGTTGTTCCGCGAGTTGATAAACGAAACCGCAGAAATCCGCAGGTGTCATCCCCGTATAGCCGCCGTACTGATCTACCTGATTAGAGGTCGCTTCAATAAGCAAGCTGGTGCCGGCTTCACGAGCGTGGCGCATGGCGGCCTCAAGCACCAGCGGATGCGCGGAGCACACCGCAAAGATCCCGCACTGGTTGTTCCGTTTATGGTTAGCGACAAATTCGATCAACTGTTTCACTTTCCTCTCCACGGCGATGGGTTAAAACATTTTCTTTCGATTCATTTCATTTAATCGTGCCTGAATGACGTTTGAGAATAAAAAGAAAGATACTGGAATTGCGATCTGTTTCGCAAAAGAAACATAGTGAAAGTCGATGGTGTGCTTACAGCACCTTTTGAACGAAGATTCCTGGGGCTTGCTTTCTGCTAAAAGAAAGGTGTTAATAGGCAAATAGAAATGAAACGAAAGATATATTGAAAGGTTACCCTATGAGCAACAGCGATACCGCAACGGACAAACGTATTCCGGGTACCAGCGAAAGGCGCGAGCAGATTATTCAGCGCCTTCGCCAGCAGGGAAGCGTGCAGGTAAATGATTTATCTTCTTTTTTTGGTGTTTCTACCGTCACCATTCGCAACGATCTCGCGTTTCTTGAAAAGCAGGGCATTGCGGTTCGTGCCTACGGCGGAGCGCTGATTTGTGAGCCCGGCAGCGTGGTAGCAGAGCCTTCGGTGGAGGATAAAAGCTCGCTGAATACGTCTCTGAAGCGCAGCATCGCGCGTGTGGCTGCGGACTTGATCCAGCCCGGCGACAAGGTGATTCTTGACTCCGGCACCACGACATATGAAATCGCCCGGCTAATGCGCCAGCATAAAGAAGTGATCGCCATGACCAACGGTATCAACGTGGCTAATGCGTTGTTAGAAGCTGAAGGGGTTGAGGTGCTGATGACCGGCGGGCACCTGCGCCGCCAGTCGCTATCGTTTTACGGCGACAGCGCGGAACAGTCGCTGCAAAATTATCATTTCGACATGCTGTTCCTCGGGGTGGATGCTATCGACCCGGAACGCGGTGTGAGCACCCATAACGAGGATGAAGCGCGCCTCAACCGCAAGATGTGCGAAGTCGCCGAGCGTATTATCGTGGTGACAGATTCCAGTAAATTTAACCGCTCCAGCCTGCATAAAATCATCGATATCCAGCGCATTCACCGGGTAATCACCGATATAGGCATTCCTGCAGATAGCCTGAGCGCGCTGCGTAAGAGCGGGATTGAGGTTGTGCTGGTGGGCGACTAGCTTTTCGTTTCTGGCGGGCCCGCGTGACAGGGGAGATGAAACCCTCTATACTGCGCGCCGAAGCTGACCAGACAGTCGCCGCTTCGTCGTCGTCCTCTTCGGGGGAGACGGGCGAGGGGGAGGAAAGTCCGGGCTCCATAGGGCAGGGTGCCAGGTAACGCCTGGGGGGGAAACCCACGACCAGTGCAACAGAGAGCAAACCGCCGATGGCCCGCGCAAGCGGGATCAGGTAAGGGTGAAAGGGTGCGGTAAGAGCGCACCGCGCGGCTGGTAACAGTCCGTGGCACGGTAAACTCCACCCGGAGCAAGGCCAAATAGGGGTTCACATGGTACGGCCCGTACTGAACCCGGGTAGGCTGCTTGAGCCAGTGAGCGATTGCTGGCCTAGATGAATGACTGTCCACGACAGAACCCGGCTTATCGGTCAGCTTCAACTCATTCATATCGAAACGCCCCGTACAGTGAAAGCTGGCGGGGCGTTTTGTTTTCAGAAACAACAAGATGAATGACTGTCCACGACGCTCTTCATAGAAAGAAAGCGGCTTATCGGTCAGCTTCAACTCCTTAATAAACGCCCCGCAGGTGCAAGTTTGCGGGGCGTTTTGTTTTCAACACAGCCTATTTCAGCGTTTTAAGCATGCAGATCTCACAGCTGTTGTGGCCGGTGTTGCCCAGGTTGCCGTCCAGATGCTTGAAACCGAACGCTTCGTAGAGTGAGACCGCCGAGCTGAGTTCATTTAGCGTTTCCAGGTAGCAGTATCGATAGCCGAACGCTTCGGCTTGCTCTATCGCCAGCGCCATCAGGCGTCTTCCCAGGCCCATGCCCGTCACGCTGCTGTCCAGATAGAGTTTCTGCAATTCACAATATTCTTCACCTGCGCCCTGCAGCGGGGCGATGCCAACGCCGCCTAAAATCTTGCCCTCGTGTTCAACTACCCAGTAGCCGGAACCGGAGTTTTGGTAGGCGCTGGTCAGGTCATTCAGCGCCGGATCGTGCAGGCTCACGCCTTCGAGATGATCGATTTTGTTATCGCGAAAGCTTTGGCGGATCACGTCAGCGATAGCGAGATTGTCCTCTGCGCGAATGGGCCGGATCTTAACCTGAAGATCCCTCTGGCTGCGGGCATTGACCAGCGCGCGAGTCAGCGATTTGACCGACTGATAGATCTGCTGCTTTTCGCTGTCTGATGCCAGAGAAAGGGCCTGGGCCGTGAAGTCGTTAGCGTGTTCGGTAAGATCTTTCAGTGCGGCAATGCCCTCCTGGCTAAGGTTGAACACAGTGGCTCTCCCGTCGCTTTCATCCTGCGTTCTTGCCAGCAGATGGGCACTTTCAAGACCGCGAAGCGTTCTGCTAATGCTGGATTTTTCCACGCACAGGCGGCGGGCAAGCTCCGTTACCCCGGCAGGCTTGCGATCGAGTTCGATCAAGATATGGCTTTGTAACGGCGACAGATCGGTCCCGCTGCTTTTCCTGTTCAGCATGCCCAGCTCGCGCACCATCTCGCGCAGCGCGGCGCGGAATTCTTCAATTTCGTTGGTCTGCATAGTAACTCACATCAATGAGGGAAATGTATTTGGTTAACACTGTTAACTAGTTTGTGTATCATACCGAAATTAAACAGGCAGACAAGTGACCAGGAGGGGCAGGATGCAAAACAGAGAACCGGATGCAACGGACAGAAGGATTGTGATCGGCACGATCGTTGCCGTGCTGTGCTTTTACATTGCGGTTGCGGTGGGATCGCTTTGAGCCTCTGGCGGCAAACAAGTGCGCTTTGGCGGGTATTTGTCATAATGCTCCTCAAGTTTCACTGTGGCGAAAAATGATGATCAAATCCCTGTACATCGACAACTACCGTTCTGTGCGTAAGCTTTCCATTGATTTGGGCAGGTTGAATGTGGTGTTTGGGCCAAACGGGTGCGGTAAGTCTAATATTTATAAGGCGATCCATCTGATCCACGGCGCGGGGAGTGGGCAACTGTCTCATTGGCTTTCTGATGAAGGCGGGATCCAGAAAGCAATGTGGGCGGGCGATCGTGCCCGCGGCTACGCCAGCGCGCCGCGCAGGCTGACGCTGGCAGTCGAAACCGACACGTTTGAATATGAACTGCAGGTGGGCTTCCCTGAACCGCTGCCGTACCCGACGATGTTTGGCCTCGATCCTATCGTCAAAGAAGAGCAAATCTGGCTCAGCGGCTACCGGCGTCGCCCTTCATCGTCGGTCATGCAGCGCCGCAACCAGACGGTCTTTCTTAATAACGTCAACGGCGAAAAGGTCACTCACGCCGCCACGCTGTACGAAAATGAATCCCTCTTTGGCCAGCTTGGCGAGCCGCATTTGTACCCGGAAGTCTCCAGCGCCAGGGAGACGCTGCGTAACTGGCGCTTCTACCACGAGTTCGATATTTCCAAAGGCGCTGGCCTGAGGCTGCCGCAGGTGGGCTATCGCTCTCCGGTGCTGTCCGGCGATGGCTTAAACCTGGCCGCCGCATTTCAGACCATCGTCGAAATTGGCGACAGCGAGCTGATGTTTACCGTGCTGGAGCAGGCTTTCCCGGAATGTACGTTTTTCTGTGATAACAGCGGCGGGCGCTTTCAGATGATGATGAACCGGCAGGGGATTAATCGCCCGCTGGAGTCCGCGGAGTTTTCAGACGGCACGCTGCGCTTTCTCTGCCTGACGGTGGCGCTGCTCAGCCCGAGGCCGCCGCAATTTATCGCGCTTAATGAGCCTGAGAATAGCCTGCATCCGCAAATGCTCCCGGCGCTTGCCCGCCTGATTGCCGAGGCAAGCCGTTACACGCAAATTTGGCTCACCAGCCACTCGCCTGAACTGGCAACCCTTATTGAAAAACATACGGCGTTTACGCTGTACGAGTTAGGCATTGAGAAAGGGGAAACCACGATGACTCAGCTGGCCTGACGTCGTTTCCCTTCCCCGTAAGGAGAAGGGAAACGTAAGGTTACAGGCTACCGGCGATGGTGATGTAGTCGGTATAAAGTTGCGGGGCACCAGAGAACGAAGCCAGTTCGCGCCATTCGTCGTACATTCTTTCGCTTTCCTGATGATCCTTCACAAACTGCAGCGATTTCTCCGTGGAGACGTCCAGTTCCGGGTGGAATGAGTTCAGCGAGGCCAGGCTTTCTATCTCGAGCATCACCAGATATTGCTCGATGCGGTTGCCGCCGGTGCCTTTCAACATATGGAATTTCCAGCCTGGGTAGTCGTCAATACGGTGAACGTTGTCGCGGATAAATGCATCGAAAGTCTGCGGGGAAACACCTGAACGCAGCGCCAGATTGTGTAACCCGACGACACGTTTAATCGGTTCCTGCCCGTCGCGTAGCTGGTAGTTTGGCCCTTCTGCCAAAGAGCTATGTTCGTTTTCAGCGAGCTGCTGATAGGTGGAGAAAATTGTTGGCAGCTCGCCAAACGTCGCGAAGGTTTTCCAGGTGTTGATAAGCTCAATGCCCGCAGGATGATCGCGCCAAAAAGCACGAGCCTGCTCCGTTTGTTCCCCCTGGCTATCGATATAGCGCGCGTAGCTGTCGGCATTTTCTGCTTCGTACAACATCAGGTATTGGTTCTGACGCTCTCCGCGCAGGCCTTTCAGCAAGGTCCAGCGCCAGCCCGGATAGGCGGGGATATGCACGCCTTTGGCTTGCACAAAGGCTTCGAACGTCTCTTCGGTGACGCCCTTTTTCAGGTTAAGGCCCACATAGTGAAGACTGAATACTGCCGGTGATGACTGACTCATACAAACTCCTGTTTCGTTAACGCTGGCGAGAAATAAATGGCGAACCTGAAGCCACAAACAAAAGCAGCAACAGGGCACCGCTGAAGGTCAAACTGAGCCCAATGTGATGGGCGATAAAGCCAATCAACGCAGGCCCTGCGAGCAGGCCGCTGTAGCCAAAAAGCGTGACGGCAGGGATGGAGAAATCTGCTGAAACTCCCGGCTGGTTACCGGCAGAGGTAAAGAGAATGGGAATAATGTTGGCGAGCCCGGCTCCAACCAGGATAAACCCCGGCAGGGTGCCCCACTGGGTAAAGACGAGCAGGACAATCCCGGTGCCAGCAATGGCGCAGCCGAGGAGCAGCACGAGCTTGCCGCCCAGGGCGCTGACCAGGCGATCGCCGCTGAGCCGCCCAAGCGTGACGGTAATGGAATATAAGGTGTAGCCGAAGCCCGCTAGCGAAGCACTCATACCGCGCTCCGAGGTCATAAATACTGCCGACCAGTCCAGCATGGCGCCTTCAAGCATAAAGACGAAAAAGCAAAGAACCGCGATGACCAGCACGGGCGGATGGCTCAGCACTTGTAACGTCTCGCCTTTGCCGCTCGTGGCTTTATTCTGTTTAGGCAAAATGTTGCGGGAAGAAGCGAAGAGCAGCAAAGCCAGAAAAATGGCAATAGCGGACACGGCAAGCAGCGGAGTCGCCCCCAGCCACAGAAAGAAGCTGACGCTACCCGCACCGGCAATGCTGCCGATGCTGTAAAAGCCGTGAAAGCCGGACATTTTTGCCTGCTCACTTTCCTGTTCGACTACCACTGCGTGGGCGTTCATGGCAACGTCGAGCAGACCGTTGAAGGTGCCGAAGAGCAGCAAAGCCAGCGCCATGGCTTCGCGCTGGTCAAACAGCATCAGCAGCGGTAAATCCGCGGCAAGCCCCAGCACGCTGAGGATCATCAGGCGGCGGCCACCAAATTTTGTGATCAGGCGGCCGGTAAACGGCATGACGAGCATTGAGCCTGCGGCGATGCAAAAGAGCAGTAGCCCTAAAGCGCCGTCGTTAATATCGAGCCTCGCTTTGGCGAAAGGAATTAACGGGGCCCAGGACGACATGGCTAAACCGGCCATAAAAAATATGGCACGTGTGGCGTGCTGTTCCCGCGACTGTACGTCCGCCAGGGTTGGGGTTGAGTTAATCGTCATAGTAATTTCGTGACTCAGTGTGTGGATTCACTCGCGTGAATGCGTTGTGCCCGGTCCTTCGGGCACGCGCGGCGGTAAGCGTTAATTGAGGCTTTCTGCTACCGAGAGGTAATCTGTATAGATTTGCGGTGACCCGGAAAACGAGGCGAGTTTTTTCCATTCCTCGTACATTTGTTTGGTATCGCGGTGCGCTTTGGCGAATTTGGCCGCTTCGTCGGTGGCGATATCCGGCTCGGGGTAAAAGACATCCAGCGCCTTCAGGCTGGCGATTTCCATCAGCACCACATACTGATCGAGCCTGTTACCCCGCTCCCCTTTCAACAGCCGGAATTTCCAGTCAGGGTAATCTTCAATCCGGTGATGGTTACCCTCGATAAAACTTTCAAACTGTTCGGCACTGACGTTGGGGCGCAACGCCAGGTTGTGAATACCAATCACCCGAGCAACCGGGGGCTGCTGCTGATAGCGGGGACCCGGCTGGACGGTGCTTTTCTTATTTTCCGCCAGCAGGCGATAATCGGTGAACAGGGTTGGCAGTTCGCTGAACGTGCCGTAGCTACGCCATTCTGCCAGCAGCGCTTCGGCTTCAGGATGCTGCCGCCAGAACTCACGAGCCTGTCCGGTCTGGTTGCCGTCTGCGGCCATATAGCGATCCCGCATTGCCGCATTTTCGATTTCAAACAGCATCAAATATTGCCCGGCACGTTCGCCGCGCAGCCCGCGAAGCAGCGTCCAGCGCCAGCCTGGATAGCAGGGAATATGCACGCCTTTGTTTTGCACAAAGGTTTCAAATGCCTGCTGGGTAATGCCTGCTTCGGTGTCGATAGCGATGTAAAACAGACTGAAAACCGGCGTAGTTGAAGAGTGGCTCATGGGTTACTCCTGCTCTGCGTCGGCTGAGATAAATTGGGTGTTAATGATGGCTTCAACCAGCGTGACGCCAATGGGCGTCAGCGTGACCACGCCTTGCTCAATCACCACCAGTTCTTTTGCCTGCAGTTTTTCCAGCGTCGGCTTGATGATGCGGTTTTCAAAAAAACTGTTGCCGTTGAAGCGGGTTGCGAACACGGCGTCGTCCACCGGAATCAGCGTGGAGAGGGCCATTTTGAAGGCGTTAACTTCGCGCTGTTCCGGTGAAATACCGTGGCTTTCTTCGATAGGCAGACGGCCTTCGTCGAGGTACTGCTTATATTGCTTATAGCCGGTGATGTTGATGGCTTCGGCGCGGGTGCATTTCGAACTACCACCCAGGCCAATGGCGACCTCAGGATATTGCTTGTCCAGATCGGTGATCAGCCCTTTCCACTTTTCAGCTTCCAGGTGGTTCTGGTGGAAATACATCGTGGGGTGTTCGCGATAGCCCTCGGTGAGGTATTTCTCGACCAGTTCACGCATTTGGTATTGCTTGCCCAGCCCCGGGAACGTCATGTTGTTCATGTTGATCAGCCCTTTTTTCTGCCACAGGCTTTCACGTTCGCCGGATACGCCGGTGCGCGTTTTCATGAACTCTTCCATGTGCAGCTTGGTGCAGACGACGTGGGAGAGATCCAGCTCCAGGGTGCGCTCCATGTCGTACTTCACGTCATCCACGGTTTGGCCCAGCATGCCGTAGATAAGATCGACGCTGACCCACTCGATGCCCTGTTCCCGCGCGCTGCGGATGGTTTCTTCACACTCGTCGGCGGTGTGCTGGCGGCCACAGGCGGCAATAATGGCGTCGTTGAAGGATTGGGTGCCGAAGCTGATTTTGCTGAAACCCAGCTCTTTCAGAATGCCGATGTATTCGCGGTTTAATGTCCCGGGTTCGCCTTCAAAGCGGAGCGTTGCCGCCGAGAAATTAAAGTGCGTGTAATAGAAGTCCATCAGCCGGCGCAGTTCCGGTTCCGGGAGCAGGGAAGGCGTGCCGCCAAAGATGTTGAATTCGCCAATTTCCGCTTTTGACAGACTCGGCACTTTTTCCAGCCACATCTTCGCTTCTTTAATGTTGTAGTCCACCAGGTCCCGGAAGACGCCTTCCGCCGAAGGTGATTTCGGGTTGAGGATCACCGTTGGATACTGACAGAAGTGGCAGCGGTAACGGCAGGTGGGAATATAGGCCCACAGATGGATCTGTTTCGCAGCCCGGATGTCGTGCTCCATATCGGCAAAAAACGACTCCAGCGGGTAGTGCTCAATGTCACCGGGAAAAACATGGCAGCCAAAAGGATCTTTATGGACGTAGTCCAGAAAAGCCTCGTTCTCCGGTTGGGAGAGGAAGCCGTAAACTGCCGGAACCGGATAGGCCGGATCGAGATCTTTTAAGGACGCGAGAGCTTCGGTATTCATCAGAAAACACCTCCGTTGGCAAAGTAGTTGTGGGCTTCACCGGACTCGCGATCTTCACAGAAGTACCAGACAAAGCGTTCGAAATCTTTTTCCGCGACGCTGTCAAAGCAGGCCGGAAGCGGTGGCGCAAAACCAATATCCTCCCCGACGGCGTTACGCAGCGCGGTGAATATCTCGTGGCGGAACTCGAAATAGAGCCGGTAGGCCGGCGTTTTGTAGCTATGGATCGGCTTGAAGTCGATGATGCTCATCTCACGCTTTATCGCGTGAATGCGCTGGTAAAGCCGCTCAGCAACCTGCGGCGAGAAAAAGGCTCGTACCCGCTCGTTCTCCAGCAAGATGTGCGGATTCAGCAGGGCCGGAAGAACGATGTTTTTCGGGATGTAGTCTTTGATGGAGTATTCCCAGCCCTGCCTGGCCTGCTCCTCGGTGAGGTCAATCAGCGTGTTTTTTTGGATTGAGACATCCGGGCGCACGTCTTTCATGATGATGATGCCGTCGCTGCCGTAGGCGATGCCGTTGATCACATCGTCAATAATGGTGTCCACGCGGCGGCTGTTGATCTCCACAAAGGATTCTTTGGCGTAAACCGGCTTGCCGCCCCAGGCGATGATCTTGATGCCGAAATCCCAATCGTCCGAAAGGTGTTCCACGAAGCGGCCTTTTTCCAACTGGTAGAAGATCTCGATGCCGCCAATTTTTTCGTACAGGCTGCGCTCCACGGCGAAGCCTTTGCCATCCGGGAAGCCACCGAACAATGAGAACGACACGTCGCGGCAGCGCAGGGTTTTTTGAATTTCACGGAAGAGGTTAGGGCGCTGCTGGAAAGCCTCACGGTCGTAGTAGTAATTGCAGGTCCCAAGATCGCCGTCGTCGGCAATCATTTTTTCTATCAGAGTATGCAGCCAGTAAGGATCCACGGTGCAGTCGGCATCGGCGGAGACAATATAGTGTTTATTGCTTTTGCCCAGCCTGGCATCACGCGCTCTTGAGCGCAGGGCGGCGTAATCCATACCGCATTTACGGGCCGAAGATACGCCCTGAATCTTCTCCTGGATAATGTGCACATCCATCGCCGGATGTGTTTCTTTGAAGCGGTTTATCTTTGCCACGGAATCATCGCGGGAGTTGTTATCCACGATGATCACTTCATAAGCGTCATGGGTTACCAATCGGCCATGCGTTTGTTGGCCAAATAATGAGGCTAAAACTTCATCAATTCGGTCGCTTTCATTGTAAACAGGCAGCACTACCGAGACGAAAATGTTATCGCGCATATCTACTCCTGGGGCGGTGATATTCAGAATGTCCATCACGTTGTTAGAAAGGATGTTTTTGCCGATGGCGAAGTTCTTTGCGGCTATACGATCCATTTCAGGTTTATTGGTCAGCAGCAAAAAGACTTCGTTGATAAAGGCTTCGTCAGGCAGGCCGTCCTGCCCGTCCGAGATAGGCATCACCGGGGCTTCAAAGCCGTGCTGGCCGTAGACTTCCGGGTAGTATTCGTAGCGGGTAGTGATGTAGCAGCGCTGGCTGCTGATCGCCTCACCAATGGGATTGCCGTAGCTGTCGTAGTCCCACGAGGTCAGGAACGACACCAGGTCGCAGGAATGGTAGAGATCCTCGATGGTGATTTTTCCCAGACTCATGGGCATGAAGTTATGGTGTAGCGGGCCAAGAAACTTCACATAAGGGGCAATGTCCAGTTCCTGTGCCAGCTGTTCCAGCTCGCCAGTATGCGTGGCGTGCTCACGGGTATCACCGGCGATCAAAAGCCAGACGGTTTTATCAATATTGTGCTTTCTGAACAGGTGGTTAAGGCGTTGTACCAGCAGTACGTCACGGTCCAGGCGCTTCTGCGGAATGATGCGCGTCGTTCGGGCAATGACTATGTCATCGGCGGAAATATCCAGGGATGACCGGATGTTTTTCAGCGCCTGTTGCCCGGTAAAGCTGTAGGTATTTTTCACTACGTGAATATCGACTTCCCGCTGGCACCAGTGTTCCAGCTTTTCTTTGAGATCGTTATTCAGCGTAACGTAGCTAATAAAAGGGGATTTGACAGGTTTAATGGCATGGTTATACGGCGGTAAACCATACTTCATGATATTTTTCTCGCTGTTCCACATGAGGTCGTGATCCCGCCAGATAACAAAATTTCCTAACTGGTGACGGTGGCCGTATTGTTCGATAGCGAGATAAAGTGCGCGGGTGTAAATAATATTCTCTGGCAGTGTGCCGTTTTCGACAATCACAGTGCAAATTCGTAGTTGTTCCCATTGAAGTAAAATTCTTTCGGCCAGGCTTTGGGCGGAATATTCAACGGCACGGATTATTTCTTCTTTTTCTTCAAATGAAACAGAAAGCCTTTCACTGATAAGTACGGCGTGTGCTTTTTCAATAAACGCTGGGGAGTAATGGGGGACAGATGTAATCCCACTGATGCGCGTTAAGGTAAATGCATCGCGATAAATTTCGGGTTCATGATCGTAAGGCTTATTAAAGTTGCCTTTGTCAACTTTAATGTCATACCCAAGATCGAGATAAGAATTGATGCCTTTTTGTTTAAGGCTTTGCGAGACTTTTAATGCTTCTACCGTAATACCCGAGACGGCAACAGCATCAAAAGAGATAAACATGGCATATCTTTGACCATAAACGTCCATGGCGACTACCCCTTTTAAGCGAAACTGCTACGCTTATTTGTTGTAAGCAATTGATACATCCCGAATGACTGCGTTTTCGATAACGCCCGAAGCCATTCAGAACCGGCAAATTCAGAAAACATCGCCAGCAGCCGTGTCGGCGCTGACTTTCAAGTGCTGTATGTATCAAAGTGCCTGCAAGAATAAGCTTGCGGGATAGCTAAACGCTGTGGCGTTTATCAGTGTTATATTTTATTTATTTTTAGGCCGAGAGCGTTCGCCGGTTTTCTTAATTTTTCCGGTTCGCTTTGTCTGGCATTTTTCTGATTTTGTAATTGTCAGTTTTTTGATTTTTTTAGTGTTATTGGATTCCGAAAAAAGTTGTTCAAAAGACCACGCAATCTTAAACATCTCTATTTTTTACCGTAAAGCGGGAACGTTCCAGTTGGTGAGCGTTATCACACATTCTGTTTTTGTTTTTAAAGCTGAATTTTTAATAACTAGATGAGCGTTAATATCCATTTTAGGCCTTTGAAATAATGAACTACGTAAACGTGTAGATACTGATTTTAAAAAATGACAAAAATTGGGAATGTTCCCAATGTGGTGCGAATTTGCTGCTTCTGTGTCTACTGTTCCGACTGTCACAAGGCTGACATCTGCGAAATATAAAAGGAAATTTACCGCTTTACCCTAATAAAAGAGCGCTCTCAGATATAGCGAACCCTTAACTTTGGTATGGGAAGAGCAAAATTCCCATACGGTATTCGTAACTCATTATAAATATTAGGTTATTATTTAAATCATGATAAATAGTAAGTGTTAGATGAAACGCAACCGCTAAATATTTACTTACCATATGGGGCTTTTACAGAATTGGAATCGATAGTCTACGCGCGCGCTGGTTACAAGGTTGAATAATAATTTATCGAAATATTTGAATGAGTTAACGGTTGCATCGATCATGCTGGTGAGGATTAACCAAAGTAATAAAGCACCAAAACCAATGAGAATATATCGGGGATGTTATTCGTAGGCGTGACAATATTTCGCCGCATGCGGCTTGTGTCCTGGATGAGACGGTTTTCTACAGAATGAATGTTGTGGAGAAATACCCAGGGATCGAGGGATGCTGCCCCTTTCAGGACGAAAGAGGCAGGCGGTAGGTTAGACCGGCAGGTCGATCAGCAGGCCGCGCAGCGGCGTATCGGCGACCAGGGTGATATTGGCTTCATCGCGAATAAACGCGCCATCGCCGCAGGTCAGTGCTTCCTTCTCTTCTGATGGCGTCACCGCATGCACCGTGCCGTGAATCGACTGCAGATAAGCTCGTGGGCCGTGAAGCTGGAAGCTTAGCTGCTCGCCTTTTTCCATCTCAATGTGGTGGATCCACACTTGTTGACGCAGCTGCAGGCTGTGATTGCTGCCGTCCGGCGAGGCAATCAGCTGATGTGATGCTCCCGCTAACTGGATCTTTTGCACCAGCGGATTTTCGCGATCCGGGCAGGCATCCAGCCACAGCTGCATGCGCGTCAGCGATTTCTCTTTGCTGAGGTTGTGCTCGCTATAGCTGATCCCCGGCTGGGTGGAAAGCAGCAGGACTTCACCGGCGCTGGCCTGGATATGGTTGCCTTCGCTGTCGCGGTATTCCGCTTCCCCTTCCAGAATCAGGTTGAGGATGTCTACTTTCGGGTAGCCGCGCGGTTGAAACGAGGCTCCAGGGGCCAGTACTTCCTGGTTGAGCACGCGCAGAGAGGCGTAGCCCAACAGTTTAGGGTCGAAGTAGTGTCCAAAAGAAAAGGTGTAGCGAGCCTGCAGCCATCCGTAGTCAGCTTTACCACACTGTTTGGCTGTTCTTGTCGTAATCATAATTCTTGACCTCTCTTTACACTAAACCCATGTTAAGGGTCTGGACGCTGCATTGTTAGCCAGTTAATCTGCTCGGTATGTTCAAATTTCCTGAATGAGAACGAAATGGCGAAAGAAAGGGCGTTGACGCTGGAAGCGTTAAGGGTCATGGATGCGATCGACAGACGCGGAAGCTTTGCCGCTGCGGCCGACGAGCTGGGACGTGTACCGTCCGCGCTCAGCTACACCATGCAAAAACTGGAAGAAGAGTTGGATGTGGTGCTGTTTGACCGCTCGGGGCATCGCACCAAATTTACCAACGTGGGACGTATGCTGCTGGAGCGAGGGCGCGTGCTGCTCGAGGCGGCGGATAAGTTAACCACCGACGCGGAAGCGCTGGCGCGGGGCTGGGAAGCAAACCTGACTATCGTCACCGAAGCGCTGGTGCCGACGGAAAAACTGTTCCCGCTGGTGGATAAGCTGGCCGATAAAGCCGACACCCAATTATCTATTTTCACCGAAGTGCTGGCCGGGGCCTGGGAGCGCCTGGAACAGGGCAGGGCGGATATCGTTATCGCGCCAGATATGCACTTCCGCAGTTCCTCGGAGATTAACTCCCGCAAGCTTTACAAAGTGATGAGCGTTTACGTTGCCGCACCGGATCACCCGATTCATCAGGAGCCGGAGCCGCTTTCTGAAGTGACCCGCGTGAAGTATCGTGGCGTGGCCGTGGCGGATACCGCCCGTGAAAGGCCGGTGTTAACGGTGCGCCTGTTGGACAAACAGCCGCGCCTGACGGTGAGCTCTATCGAAGAGAAGCGGCTGGCGCTGTTGGCCGGGCTTGGCGTGGCCACAATGCCGTATCCGCTGGTTGAGCAGGATATCGCCGAAGGCCGCCTGCGGGTAGTGAGCCCGGAATATACCAACGAGATTGATATCATCATGGCGTGGCGGCGCGACAGCATGGGCGAGGCCAAAGCCTGGTGCCTGCGCGAGCTGCCTAAACTGCTGAAATAAAAAAACGCGTTGGTTTTTGCCAACGCGTTTTTTCCCTTCCTTAAAATTACAGGCTGCCGGGCGTTCTGGCGGCTCTGCCCGCGGATTTAATCGTCTTACTGCTACGCTGCCCGCCGAGGCTCTCCAGACGCATCTGGAACGGTGGGAACGGCATTTCGATGTTGTGCTCGCGGAAGCCCTGCAGAATCAACTGGTGGATTTCGTGGCGCAGCGGCATGCGGTGGCCCATTTCCGCCGCGTGAATACGCAGCTCGAACACCTGGATACCTTGCTGGAGATCAACCAGGAAGGCTTCCGGCGCTGGCGTATCGAGCACCAGCGTGCAGCGGTGCGCGGCTTCCAGCAGGACCTGGGTGACCTCTTCTGTATTCGCTTCTGACGGGGCCGGAATGGTGAGCACCACGCGCGTGACCGAGTCCGAAAGCGACCAGTTGATGAACTGTTCGGTAATAAAGGCCTGATTCGGCACGATGATTTCTTTGCGGTCCCAGTCGCTGATGGTTGTCGCGCGGGTGTTGATTCGCGTGATGGTGCCCGTCAGATCGCGGATGGTGACCGTGTCGCCGATGCGTATCGGCTTCTCGAACAGAATAATCAGGCCGGAGACGAAGTTGGCAAAGATTTGCTGTAAACCGAAGCCTAAGCCTACGCTGAGTGCCGCTACCAGCCACTGCAGTTTAGACCACTCAATCCCCACCATCGAGAAGCCAACCAGTCCGCCAATCAGCAGCAGCAGGTACTTCGTGATGGTCGTGATCGCATAGCCGGTGCCGGGAGTTAAGTTCAGGTGCTGGAGAATAGCCAGCTCCAGCAGTGCGGGCAGGTTACGCACCAGTTGGGTGGTAATAATCAGCACCAGAATGGCAATCAGTACCGCGCCAAGCGTAATCGGCTCGATGCTTTCCACACCCTGAACCGTGGAGGTGACATCCCACAAGGTGATGTTACCGAGGAAGCCAAACGCCGAGTGGATTTCCGACCACAGAACGATCACCGACAGCAGGGCGATCAGCGTCAGAATCGAGCGAACCAGACGCAGGGACTGGGCGCTGATGGTATCCAGATCGACTTCCGGTTCGTCCACGGTTTCGGCCGATCCTTCAGTGCTGTTGGCATGCGCAGTTTCTTCTTCGCCACGCGCTCGCTGGGCAAGGATTTCAGCCCGACGGTGTTTGGCACGGTCAAAGGCCAGTCGGCGGCGCTGAATCAGCATCCAGCGGCGAATAATGTGGTAAATCACCAGCAGCAGGAACCAGATAGCCACGGAGGTTTCCAGGCGCGCCAGTAGCGCCTGAGCCGTCGCCAGGTAGCCAACGATAGCCGCCAGAATGGCCATCAGCGGGGCGCAAAGCAGCAGGTTCCAAAGGATGGTGTTGACGATGTTGTCGCCATCGCCCTGCTTGTCGAGATAGAGCGGCAGTCCGGCGCGTTTCAGGCTGAGGGTGACGATGGCCAGCGCGCCGCAAATCATGATGAAGCAAAGTCTACCCAACGAGGCTGAAAATTCCCGGTCGTTGAGATTATCGAACATAATCAGCGCCATGATCAGCGGCACAATCAGGCCGATGCTCATGATGTAGTAGCGCATGGCCCGGCCTACACGCTCGCGCGGCCAGCCGAAATGCACCACAAACAGCCCGGTAGGGCGCGCGAAGGTCGCACAGATCATCACCCCCCAAAGCAGGGGAACCGTCGCGGTAACGCCGTCGCCAATCGCCACTGCGATAGGGTAAGGCCATGCCTCCTGCAAACCATAGCCGAGCGTCGCCCACAGCACGGGGAGCGGAGAGGCGACCAGAATCGACCAGAACACGGTGCGCAGCGTCAGGCGGAAGTGATCCTGGGTCACTTTACCTACTTTGGCGCTGGAGCGTTCGAGGAAGGCCGTGAAGTGGCGGCGAGAGCTAATGCTAAACCCAACCAGAATCAATGCGCCAAAGAGCGGCAGCAGGGTCTCTTTGCTGGTCACCATCATGATCGCAGCCTTACCCAGCTGGCTAAAGGTATCCAGCGACACCAGACGCCGCAGATCCTGGACGATTTCCAGTGGCCAACTGATGCCTATTGGGCTGACGTCCGACGTCCAGAACAGGTAGCGGTGGGTCGCTTCGTTCACCTCTTTCAGGGCATCTTCCAGCTGGCTGTTGGCGACTTTCAGCTTGGTGAGTTCAAGGATCAGGGTATCACCACCCTGCAGCAGTGAATTCAGTAGCTCACGCTGGGTGCGAAGCTGGGCCTGCAGGATCTTATTTTGTTCCGACGTTAACGGGCTGCCGTCTGCCTGGCGAACCTGCCGCAGTTGAGCATGCTTATTGAGCAAATCTTCATAGTGCAGTCGCTCTACGCGCAGCTGAGCCAGCTCGGTATCCAACTGCTGCGGTTTGGGCATGTCCGGCAGGCGGGCGACCTGGGCACGTAGCGCTTCACCCAGTACGTTGGAAACGCCGAGCCACTGAGACTGCTCGCGTAGCGTATTCAGCGCCTGGCGGACCTCCAGCGTCTGGTTATTGGCCTGACGCTGCTGCGAGGCGACCAGATCCATACGCTGAGCTTGCTGATTAAGGGCCTGGGAGAGTTCGCGGTTATTTTTGAACTGCTCGACGATTTCCGGCGGCAGGTTAGCGCTGGTTTCCGCCAGCAGTTCGGTACTTTCCAGCGCCTGTTCCGCCTCACGCTGGCGCTGGCTATTGAGCTGATTTCTCAACGCCTGGAGATAGGCATCCAACTGGGTGCTTTGCTTTTGCGCCAGTTCGGCGCGCATGCGCGAAAGCTCCTGGCGGTTGTTAGCGGAAAGCTGAGCCAGTTCGAGTTCATCAACCTGCGCTTTCAGGCGTGCTGATTCAGCCTGCAGCAGGAAGTGCTGGGCTTGGGCAAGCGGGGTACTGCCGCTTTGCTGGGCACCGGCGCGGCGCTCGATATCGTTCAACTGGCGGCGTGCATCCGTTTGCTGCTGAGGGAGCTGGCTTAACGAATCGCTGATGTCCCGGGTTCTTTCCTGTTCCTGCTGAGCAAGGCGGCTTTTGTCCAGAAGCTGGCTGCTGACCTGCAGGATTTCCTGGTTCAACGCATCGCTGCTCATGCCCGGGGAAACCTCCTCGGGTTCATCACGCAGGTTGGTCAGTTGTTTACGCAGGGTTTGCGACAGTTTAGGGAAATTATCAATGACTTGTTGGTATTGTTCGGCGCGTTCGAGCGAGGCTTTACGCTCGTCCAGCGCATTCAGCGCCGACTGGAGTGCTTCTACAATTTCCGCCTGGTTAGGCGTGTTTTTGGCGGCCTTAGCCTGCTCCAGTTCCTGCGAGATTTGTTTTGCGTCGGGAGCTGTCGCTGCGTATGCCCCCAGGCTGAGGCACCAGGCCATCAGGAAAGTGATAATCAGGCGCACGTCAGTTACCTATAACGTTGCTGGGAAAGAGGGAAAACTATGTTTCCCTCCTGGATGTTTTAGCAGAAAATCAATGGGTTGATTTTCGTGGTTAAGTGCTGTGAGCTTTCAGGCTTCGGGGTGACCCGTCGCCTGATTTTAGACGTTATTCTGCGGTTTTTGGCGCTTCGGATTCGTCTGCTTTGGTGTCCAGTACCTCGGCAGGGATTTCGCTCACCGGCACTTCAGGCTCAATGACAGGTTCGCTTGAGACAGCCAGCACTTCGCCGATTTTGGTGGCCGACAGGTTTTTCAGCTGTTCTGCCAGGTTTACTTTGCCTGGCGCAAACAGGTTAATTACTGTCGAGCCCAGCTTGAAGCGGCCCATTTCCTGGCCCTTCAGCAGCGCAACGGCACCTTCACTTTCGCCTGCAGGCCATGTCCAGCGTTTAATCACACCTTCACGCGGTGGCGTAATGGTGCCCGCCCAGACGGTTTCGATGCTGCCAACAATGGTAGCACCAACCAGAATCTGCGCCATTGGGCCAAATTCGGTGTCGAACAGGCAGATCACGCGCTCGTTACGGGCAAACAGGTTCGGGACGTTTTGCGCCGTCAGGTGGTTGACGGAGAAAAGGTCACCCGGAACATAGATCATTTCACGCAGAATGCCGTTACATGGCATGTGCACGCGGTGGTAGTCGCGAGGTGAAAGGTAAGTTGTGGCGAAGCTGCCGTTACGGAACAGGTCGGCCATCAGGTAGTTACCTGCCAGCAGCGCTTCCAGACTGTAGTTATGGCCTTTTGCCTGCAGGATTTTATCTTCTTCGATGCGGCCCAGCTGGCTTATCACGCCGTCAGCAGGCATCACCAGCACGTTAGGGTCGGTATTTACCGGGCGCACGTCATCACGCAGCGGACGCACAAAAAAGTCATTGAAGGTGCGGTAAGCGGCGGTGTCCGGCTTTTGCGCTTCATTCATGTCGACTTTGTAGTATTTGACGAACAGATCGATGACCAGTTTGGTCAGCCAGCCAGCACGTTTGCTTGCGCCCCAGCCCGCCAGGCGAGTCAGCCACAGTTTTGGCAGAATGTACTGCAGCGAAAGTTTAATGTTGTCTAACAAAATAGCCTCCTGGCTAAATGCCCTGCATGTGGGCCGATACAGAAAAGGGGCGATTCTAGCGACGCCCAGCTTAATTGTCAGTTGTCAGTATCAGAAAAGCTTTTACGCGTTTTTACCTGCGCCATGCTTTCCAGAATACGGTGGTAGTTTTCGAAACGTGTTTCAGCGATCTGGCCTTGTTCCACGGCTTCACGCAGGGCGCAGCCTGGATCGTTGTCATGGCGGCAATCGCGGTATTTACAACGGCCTAAATAATCATGGAATTCGACAAACCCGTGGGTGATTTGTTCAGGCTCGAGGTGCCAGAGACCAAACTCACGCACGCCGGGGGAGTCAATGACATCGCCGCCGCCAGGGAAGTGATAAAGTCGGGAAGCCGTGGTGGTGTGCTGACCAAGCCCGGAGACGTCGGAAACGTCATTCACCAGAATTTGCTTGTCGGTGAAGCCTAACAGGTGGTTCAGCAGGCTTGATTTGCCTACGCCGGACTGGCCCGCAAAGATACTGATGCGGTCTACTAGCTCGGCTTCGAGCTCTTTAAGCCCTTCTGCTTTGTAGCTGGAAACCATCAGCACGCGATAGCCAATTTTGCGGTAGATATCCATCTGTTCGTTAACGAAGGCCCGGCCTTCATCGTCCAGCAGATCGGTTTTGTTGAGCACCAGCAGTGGCTCAACGTCGAGGGTTTCGCAGGCGACAAGATAGCGGTCAATAATGTTCAGTGACAGCTCCGGCAGGATGGCCGAAACGATAATGATTTGGTCGATGTTTGCCGCAATCGGTTTTACGCCGTCGTAAAAGTCTGGGCGGGTCAGAACGGAGGTGCGCTCATGCACGGCCTCGACAATCCCTTTTTTCGAGATGCCTTCGGCGGCCTCTTTCGCTAAGCGCCAGACTACCTTGTCGCCGGTAACCAGCGAACGAATGGTGCGACGAATGTTGCAGCGGTGTACCGTGCCTTCATGCGACTCGACGTCCGCATGCTGGCCAAAGCGGCTGATGACCGTGCCTTCGCGCGGTTCACCAAACTGGGCATCGTCATAATCGGCTTTCTCCACGGTTTTTGTCAGACGACGCTGGTGGTTCGCGTTGACGCGGCGCTGCTGCCCTTTGGAGAGTTTATTTTTGCTCAAGCGTACTGGCTCCTGGTCGCCCCTGGTGGGCAAAACCTCTATGATACACACTATTTTATACGAATTAACCCATCGTCAAGGGTGGGCGACGCACAAGAAGGGTGGAAAATAGCATGAGTGGAAACGAAAACAATCTGATTTGGATTGATTTAGAAATGACCGGTCTGGATCCCGAGCGGGATCGCATTATTGAGATTGCTACCCTGGTGACCGATGCCAACCTGAACATTCTGGCAGAAGGGCCAACCATCGCGGTACATCAGTCCGATGAACAGCTGGGGCTAATGGATGACTGGAACGTTCGTACCCATACTGCAAGCGGGCTGGTTGAGCGCGTGAAGGCAAGTACGCATGACGATCGCGCGGCTGAGCTGGCGACGCTGGAGTTCCTGAAGCAGTGGGTGCCGGCGAATACTTCTCCGATTTGCGGGAACAGCATTGGGCAGGATCGCCGCTTTTTGTTTAAGTATATGCCCGAGCTGGAGGCCTACTTCCATTATCGTTACCTCGACGTGAGCACGTTGAAAGAGCTGGCGCGCCGCTGGAAACCGGAAATTCTGCCTGGCTTCAAAAAGCAGGGGACTCACCAGGCAATGGACGATATTCGCGAGTCCGTAGCGGAGCTGGCTTACTATCGCGAGAATTTTATTAAGCTTTAAAAACAGTCCCCTTACCGAAAGGTGAGGGGAAAATAACCAATTTCGACGATAAAATAATCATCATGGCGATTTAACCAGCAGTCAGACGAAAAACGTGAAAAAAAACGTTTGAGGGCTTGCGACAAAAACGAATTCTCGTATAATGCGCCTCCCGTACCGATGCAGAATTTGCAGCGTTACACAGAGCGGGAATAGCTCAGTTGGTAGAGCACGACCTTGCCAAGGTCGGGGTCGCGAGTTCGAGTCTCGTTTCCCGCTCCAAAATTTGATTTGGCTTTTACAGCCATGCACCACCCAAGCGGGAATAGCTCAGTTGGTAGAGCACGACCTTGCCAAGGTCGGGGTCGCGAGTTCGAGTCTCGTTTCCCGCTCCAAAATTTGATTGGCTTTTACAGCCACGCACCACCCAAGCGGGAATAGCTCAGTTGGTAGAGCACGACCTTGCCAAGGTCGGGGTCGCGAGTTCGAGTCTCGTTTCCCGCTCCAAATTTTCCTTTCAAGAACAAATTATCCACAGCGCTTAACAGGCGTTGCCGGTGGCTTTTTGCTGTCTTGCAATACAACTATGAACAGACTTATCCACAGCCTTCTCCCTTTCCACACGCCTTCTACAAATGTAATATTTATTACATCAATATTTTAACTTATTGATAATTAATAAGTTAATTTAGTGTCGAAATATTAATGTAATGCTTGCAGAAATTTTGACACTTGAATGACAACGTGTTTTTGAATGTTATGCACACGCTGTGGACATATCATGCGTCGCGCGGAAGCCCTTTCTCAATCACCCTCACCAGGCGCTGTTTCTTCGGTAACTGAACCTCAACGGCCTGCTCGCTTCGTCTGGCTAATTGTTGCGCAATCGCCCATTCAATGTGTTCATCCAGAAGTGGGTGCTCACCTTGTCTCTGTTCAAGCGCGGCCAGATTCGCTTCATCCCAGGGGGCGTTGCCCAGCGCAACGGCGATATTACGCAGCCAGCGAAGGTGGCCGATACGGCGGATCGCTGAGCCTTCGGTCACGCGCAGGAAATGCTGTTCACTCCAGGCAAACAGCTCAGTCAACGGCGGCGAATGGAGCGCCTTACGTGGGCTGAAGTCATCTTCTTCGCTAAGCTGCGAGTAGCGGTTCCATGGGCAGATGAGCTGGCAGTCATCGCAGCCGTAGATACGATTGCCGATAAGCGGCCTGAATTCTTCCGGGATTGCGCCTTCAAGTTCTATGGTCAGATAGGATATACAGCGTCTGGCGTCCACCGTGTAGGGCTCGACGATGGCATTGGTCGGGCAAATGGTCATGCAGGCTACGCAGCGGCCGCAGCCCTCCTCAACAGGGGAGTCAATTGGCAGCGGAATATCGACCAGCAGTTCGCCAAGAAAGAAGAACGAACCTGCCTCGCGATTAAGGATTAGTGAGTGCTTACCTGTCCAGCCCAGCCCGGCTTTTTCGGCCAGCGGGCGCTCAAGAAGCGGCGCGGAGTCAACAAAAGGTCTAAAATTCAGCGTGGAGCAGTGGGACTGAATCATTTCTCCCAGCTTTTTTAAGCGGTTACGCAAGACTTTATGGTAGTCACGGCCCAGCGCGTAGCGGCTGACGTAGCCCAACTGTGGGTTTTTCAGCGTTGAGGCAAAGGCGGCATTGGTGGGAAGGTAGTTCATGCGAACGCTAATGACCCTGAGCGTACCGGGCACCAGCTCGTGTGGGCGCGCGCGCATCATGCCGTGCCGGGCCATCCAGTCCATTTCACCGTGATATTGCTTGTCGAGCCATTCCTGCAGCTGCGGCTCGCTGGCGGTGAGATCGGTATCGGTTATACCGACCTGCTGGAAGCCAAGATCTTTGCCCCATTGTTTAATGTTTTGCGCTAACTGATTGTAATCGAGGGGCTGTGACATGACGGACCATAACCTGGAAAAGTACGGCAAAAGTATACCACATTCGGTCTGGCCAGCAGACTGGCTGCGTAACGCTGAAAAAGACGCAGCCGATAGCCTGGGCATCACGCTGTATGAGCTGATGCTGCGCGCCGGTCAGGCGGCATTTCAGATTGCCTGCACGCGTTATCCTGACGCTCGACATTGGCTGATTGTCTGCGGGCATGGGAATAACGGCGGGGACGGGTATGTCGTTGCCCGGCTGGCGCAGGCGGCGGGTTTTCAGACAACGGTGCTGGCTGTAGAAAGTGAAAAGCCTTTACCCGAAGAAGCCGGTCAGGCGCGTGAAGCGTGGCTTAATGCAGGCGGCGTTCCGCACGATCCCGATAAATTCTGGCCTGCTGATGTTGATTTAATTATCGATGCCTTGCTGGGCATTGGTTTAAACAGCGCGCCGCGCGAAGGCATTGCCCGGTTGATTGAGCAGATGAACGTTCACCCTGCGCCGGTTATCGCGTTGGATATCCCTTCTGGCCTGATGGCAGAAACGGGCGCTGTGCCCGGCACGGTGGTTCAGGCGGCGGATACGGTGACGTTTATCGCACTCAAGCCTGGTTTACTCACAGGGAAGGCGCGGGATGTGGTTGGCAGGCTGCACTTTGCCGCTCTGGGGCTTGAACCCTGGCTCGAAGGGCAGGCCGCACCCATTTCCCGGTTTGATGTTCAGCAGCTTGCCGGGTGGATTAAACCGAGGCGGCCGACGTCGCATAAAGGGGATAACGGGCGGCTGGTACTGATTGGTGGCGACAGCGGCACTGCCGGAGCCATTCGTCTGGCCGGTGAAGCTGCATTGAGAGCGGGGGCTGGTCTTGTTCGGGTACTTACTCGTGCTGAAAACGTTGCGCCACTGCTTACCGCTTGCCCCGAGCTAATGGTTCATGAGCTGACGCCGCAATCGCTTGATGATGCTCTGGAGTGGGCCGATGTGGTGGCCATTGGGCCAGGGCTCGGGCAGCAGGAGTGGGGTAAAAAAGCGCTGCAGAAAGTCGAAAACAGCCGTAAACCGATGCTTTGGGACGCGGACGCGCTTAACCTTCTGGCAATCAACCCGGATAAACGTCAGAATCGCGTGATTACGCCTCATCCCGGCGAAGCGGCAAGGCTGCTTAATTGCGCTGTGTCACAAATTGAGAGTGACCGCTTACTTGCAGTAAGGCGGTTGGTTAAACGTTATGGCGGAACCGTGGTCTTAAAAGGTGCCGGCACGCTGGTTGCCAGCCACGATCGGCTGGGCGTTATCGACGTTGGCAACGCCGGGATGGGAAGCGGTGGAATGGGGGATGTGCTGTCGGGGATCATTGCCGCATTGCTGGCACAGAAGCTTAACCCTTATGATGCTGCCTGTGCAGGTTGCGTAGCTCACGGCGCGGCGGCTGATGTATTAGCCCGCCAGCGAGGCATGCGCGGTATGCTGGCAAGCGACCTGCTTTCAACGCTTTACCTGTTTGTTAACCCGGATTTGAATACCTGAAGCCATGATGAATCGAGTTATTGCATTACCTGAAGAAGCGGCAACGTTAGCGCTGGGCGAGCGCCTCGCAAAGGCCTGTGAGGGCGCGACGGTGATTTACCTTTATGGCGACCTCGGCGCGGGTAAAACCACCTTTAGCCGCGGCTTTTTACAGGCGCTGGGGCACAAGGGCAACGTTAAAAGCCCAACGTATACATTAGTTGAGCCGTATCAACTTGATAACCTGATGGTTTATCACTTTGACTTGTATCGCCTGGCTGACCCGGAAGAGCTTGAGTTTATGGGGATCCGTGACTACTTCACCAACGATGCAATTTGCCTGGTGGAATGGCCGCAGCAGGGGACAGGTGTGCTCCCGGACCCGGATGTCGAAATTCACCTGAGCTACGAGGCGCAAGGTCGCGAAGCGCGCATTGCCGCCGTTTCCTCATCTGGTGAAGCGTTACTGGCGCGGTTAGCCAAATAGCAAGGATGACGGGATGATCTATCGCGTGAAAGGTTGGTTGATGGCCGGATTCCTGCTGCTGTGCTCTGTACAAGCGGGAGCGGCAGCACTGTCGGATATTCAGGTTTCTAACGGTGAGAATCAGGCTCGTATCACTTTTAGTTTTATGGGCGACCCGGAATACACTTTTTCACAGGATAATAAGCGAAGCGTTGCGCTGGATATCAAACAAACCGGCGTGATTCGCGGGCTTCCCTTGCAGTTTAGCGGCAGTAATCTGGTGAAAAGCATCAGCGCCGGGCAGCCAAAAGACGATCAATCTTTGCGTCTGGTCGTCGATTTAACCCAGCCAGGCAAAACCCGTGCCGTGAAACAGCAAAACGGGGCCAGCTATACCGTTATCTTTACGATCAATGCTGATGCTCCACCGCCTCCACCTCCGCCGCCAGTTGTGGCTAAGCGCGTTGAACCAGTTACCCCCGTTCAGGCTCCTGATCCGGCTCGTAATCCCTTTAAGCCTCAGCAGGTCACCGGCGTGATAGGTTCTAATACCGTGACTCGCCCGGCGGCTCGTGCCAAAAACAGCGGCCCGTCGGATACCGTTGTGGTTGCCATTGACGCCGGTCACGGCGGTCAGGATCCCGGTGCGATTGGCCCTAGTGGTACGCAGGAAAAGAACGTCACTATTTCTATCGCGCGGAAGCTGAAAGCCTTGTTGAACGATGACCCGATGTTCCGTGGTGTGCTGACTCGCGATGGGGATTACTTTATCTCGGTCATGGGGCGTTCAGACGTAGCGCGTAAGCAGAATGCAAATCTGCTGGTGTCTATTCATGCGGATGCAGCGCCGAATCGCGATGCCACTGGCGCATCCGTCTGGGTGCTTTCTAACCGCCGTGCGAACAGTGAAATGGCGGGCTGGCTGGAGCAGCATGAGAAGCAATCTGAGTTGCTGGGCGGAGCGGGAGATGTGCTGGCAAACAGCCAGGCCGATCCCTACCTGAGCCAGGCTGTGCTGGATTTGCAGTTCGGTCATTCTCAGCGGGTCGGGTATGATGTGGCGACTAAAGTGCTGGCTCAGCTGCAGCGTGTAGGCTCTTTACATAAGCGCCGCCCGGAACACGCGAGCCTGGGCGTGCTGCGTTCACCGGATATTCCTTCTCTGTTGGTTGAAACTGGCTTCATCAGCAACAGTTCCGAAGAGCGCTTGCTTGGCAGCGACACTTACCAGCAGCAAATAGCTCAGGCCATTTATGAGGGGCTGCGGAACTATTTCCGCGAGCACCCGCTGCAGTCTGCTCCATCGAATGAGCAAACTGCCCATAGCCAACTGGGTTCGCCGCAGCAGGTCGCGGTGACCAACTAAGGAGATAACATGCCGATTCAGGTTCTGCCGCCGCAGCTTGCGAACCAGATCGCCGCTGGCGAGGTTGTAGAGCGTCCTGCGTCGGTAGTGAAAGAGCTGGTTGAGAACAGTCTTGATGCCGGGGCCACACGCATAGATATCGACATTGAGCGTGGTGGCGCGAAGCTCATTCGTATTCGGGACAACGGCTGCGGCATCAAGCAGCAGGAGCTGGCACTGGCGCTGGCTCGCCATGCCACCAGTAAAATTGCCTCGCTTGATGACCTGGAGGCCATTATCAGTCTCGGGTTTCGCGGCGAAGCGCTGGCAAGCATCAGCTCCGTTTCCCGCCTGACCCTGACATCGCGTACCGCAGAACAAAGTGAAGCCTGGCAGGCCTATGCTGAAGGGCGTGACCAGGCTGTGACGGTCAAACCAGCCGCGCACCCTGTCGGGACGACGCTTGAAGTGCTCGATCTGTTTTACAACACGCCCGCGCGCCGTAAGTTCATGCGTACCGAAAAAACCGAATTTAATCATATTGATGAAGTGGTGCGCCGCATCGCGCTTGCGCGGTTTGACGTTTCTATCACGCTCAATCACAACGGCAAAATGATCCGCCAGTACCGTGCCGTTCAGGAAGGTGCGCCACGCGAGCGTCGCCTGGGGGCCATTTGCGGTACGCCATTTCTCGAACAGGCGCTGGCCATTGAGTGGCAGCACGGTGATTTGACGCTACGTGGCTGGGTTGCTGAGCCTTCTGCAACCACTTCGGCCCTGGCGGAGATCCAATATTGTTATGTTAACGGGCGCATGATGCGCGACCGCTTAATTAACCATGCGATTCGCCAGGCCTGTGAAGACAAATTGGGTGTGGATCAGCAGCCGGCCTTTGTGCTGTATCTGGAGATCGATCCGCACCAGGTGGACGTTAACGTTCACCCGGCGAAGCATGAGGTGCGTTTCCATCAGTCACGGCTGGTGCATGACTTTATCTATCAGGGTGTGATCAGCGTATTTCAGCAGCAGGGTGAGAACGCCCTGGCGTTGGAAGAAACGGCGGAAACGCCCGTTGAACGTTGGCAGCCGGAAAACCGTGTTGCCGCAGGGCGCAATCAGTTTGCCACGCCAGCCGTCGCGCGTGAGCCCCGTGAGGCTGCGACAAGGCAGAGTTCGCCTACATCGGGCAGCGGTGGCCGTCCAGCCGGGGCCGGAGTCACACCGCTTTGGCCACATGCAGCACCTGGCTATCAAAAGCAGCAGGGTGCCCTTTATCATCAGTTGCTTGAGACGCCCGACGTCGAGCCCAAACCTGCCGATCGTGCTGAAGAGCCGGCTGCGTTAGAGGGACATTCGCAAAGTTTTGGCCGGGTGTTAACGGTTTTACCGCCGGATAAAGCTTTGCTGGAGCGACAGGGCAAACTTTCGCTGCTTTCGCTGGTGGTTGCTGAACGGTGGCTAAAACAGGCTCAACTGGCGCCGGGGAGTGAAGGTCTGCGTGCTCAGCCGCTGCTGATTCCGCTGCGGCTGAAAGTCAGTCGCGAAGAACATGACGTATTGGTTAAATATCAGGCGCTTTTGAAAGAAATGGGCATTGAGTTTGATACTGATGCCCGGCAGATAACAATTCGCACGGTACCTTTACCTTTACGCAAACAAAATTTACAAATCTTGATTCACGAACTGCCAGGATACCTGGCGCAACAGGCGGACGTTTCGGCGGGCCAGCTGGCTTTGTGGATTGCTCGTCATTTGGCAAGCGATCACGAACAGTGGAGTCAGGCTCAGGCGATCACCCTGCTGGCAGACGTAGAACGTCTTTGCCCGCAGTTGGTGAAATCCCCCCCCGGCGGTTTGCTGCAACCTGTTGATTTACAATCGGCGATGAACGCCCTGAAAGATGACTGAAGATAAAAAAAGGCCACAGGCGATTTTTTTAATGGGGCCAACGGCCTCAGGCAAGACGGCACTTGCTATTAATTTGCGTAAAACTTTGCCGGTAGAGTTGATAAGCGTGGATTCGGCCCTCATCTATCGTGGAATGGATGTCGGTACCGCTAAGCCAACGGAACAAGAGCTCGCCCAGGCGCCTCACCGGTTACTGGACCTGCTTGACCCGGCTCAGGCGTACTCTGCGGCAGATTTTCGCCGCGATGCGCTGGCCGAGATGGCTGAAATTACCGCCGCCGGGCGTATTCCGCTGCTGGTCGGCGGGACTATGCTCTATTTTAAAGCGCTGCTGGAAGGGCTTTCGCCACTGCCGTCGGCGAACCCGGAAGTCAGGGCAAAGATAGAGCAACAGGCGGCAGAGCAAGGGTGGAATGCGTTGCATCGTCAACTGGAAGAAATCGATCCCGTTGCCGCTGCCCGGATTCATCCAAATGATCCGCAAAGGCTTTCCCGGGCACTGGAAGTTTTTTTCATTTCGGGTAAAACTTTAACGGAACTGACGCAAACGTCAGGAGAAGCTCTGCCGTATCAGGTGCATCAGTTCGCCATCGCCCCGGCGAGCCGTGAACTGCTCCATCAGCGAATTGAGCAGCGTTTTCATCAGATGTTAGCTTCAGGTTTTGAAGCAGAAGTGCGGGCGCTTTTTGCTCGCGGAGATTTGCATACGGAGATGCCTTCCATCCGTTGTGTGGGCTACCGCCAGATGTGGTCTTATTTGGCCGGTGAAACGTCATACGATGAGATGGTTTATCGAGGTATTTGCGCGACGCGTCAATTGGCTAAGCGCCAGATGACCTGGCTGCGTGGCTGGGAAGGTGTTCACTGGTTAGACAGTGAAAAACCAGAGCAGGCATACAGCGAAGTGCTACAGGTTGTTAGTGCGAAGCATGGGTGAATGTGTACAATTGAATCGTCAGCGTGCGCAAATTTTTACGCAGTTTTTCAGAGCTAATCGCTCTTGAGTGACAAACAACAAACATATAAGGAAAAGATAGAATGGCTAAGGGGCAATCTTTACAAGATCCGTTCTTGAACGCACTGCGTCGTGAACGTGTTCCAGTTTCTATTTATTTGGTGAATGGTATTAAGCTGCAAGGGCAAATTGAGTCTTTCGATCAGTTCGTGATCCTGTTGAAAAACACGGTCAGCCAGATGGTCTATAAGCACGCGATTTCTACCGTTGTTCCGTCTCGTCCGGTTTCTCATCATAGCAATAACACCGGCACCGGCGGTTCTGGCGGCTACCATCACGGCGGCAGCGCTCAGGCTGGTTCTGCGCCGCAACAAGACAGCGAAGAAACCGAATAAGGTTGCTTGCTGTTTTCCCGGTCGGGGGACCAGTTCAGCTGCGTTCCCCGCTGGTCTTTTTGAGAGGTTATACGCTTGTTTGACCGTTATGATGCCGGTGAGCAGGCGGTACTGGTTCACATCTATTTTTCGCAAGACAAAGACATGGAAGACCTGGCGGAGTTTGAATCCCTGGTCTCTTCAGCCGGTGTCGAAGCACTGCAGGTGGTAACCGGTAGCCGCAAGTCCCCGCACCCAAAGTATTTCGTAGGTGAAGGCAAAGCCGTTGAGATTGCCGAGGCCGTTAAGGCCACTGGGGCGTCGGTTGTGCTGTTTGATCATGCGTTATCCCCCGCCCAGGAACGTAACCTGGAAGCCCTGTGCCAGTGCCGTGTTATCGATCGCACCGGGTTAATTTTAGATATTTTTGCCCAACGTGCACGTACCCATGAGGGTAAATTGCAGGTTGAGCTGGCCCAGCTTCGCCATTTGGCTACACGCCTGGTACGCGGCTGGACCCACCTTGAGCGCCAGAAAGGCGGGATCGGTTTACGCGGTCCGGGGGAAACCCAGCTCGAGACGGACCGTCGTCTGCTGCGCAATCGTATTATGCTGATCCTCTCGCGTTTAGAACGCGTGGAAAAACAGCGCGAGCAGGGGCGGCGTTCACGTAATAAAGCAGATGTGCCAACGATTTCATTGGTGGGCTACACCAACGCCGGCAAATCTACGCTATTTAATAGAATTACCGCGGCCGATGTTTATGCCGCGGATCAGCTATTTGCCACACTCGATCCTACACTGCGCCGTATTGACGTCGCCGATGTGGGCGAAACCGTGCTGGCAGATACTGTCGGTTTTATTCGCCACCTGCCGCATGATTTGGTAGCGGCGTTTAAAGCCACTTTGCAGGAGACACGTCAGGCCACGCTGTTGTTACACGTGATTGACGCGGCCGACTTCCGGATGCAGGAAAACATTGCAGCAGTCGATACCGTACTGGAAGAGATTGAGGCGAATGAAATTCCTACGCTGTTGGTCATGAATAAAATCGATGCGTTGGATGAGTTTGAGCCGCGTATTGACAGGAACGACGAGAATGTGCCGATCCGGGTCTGGCTTTCCGCACAGACCGGTGCCGGTGTCCCACTGCTTTTCCAGGCTCTGACGGAGCGTTTGTCTGGTGAAATTGCGCAGCATACGCTGCGTTTACCCCCTCAGGCAGGGCGTTTGCGGAGCCGTTTTTATCAGCTTCAGGCAATAGAAAAAGAGTGGACAGAGGAAGACGGCTGCGTGGGGTTAGAAGTCCGTATGCCTATCGTGGACTGGCGTCGCCTTTGTAAACAAGAACCGGCACTCGCGGATTACATCGTTTAGATGTCATCAGACTGGTTCATATACCCTAAATAATTCGAGTTGCAGGCAGGCGACAAGAGCGAGAGTCCCAAGGAGCATAGCTAACTATGTGACTGGGGTGAGCGGGCGCAGCCAACGCACCTGCGGCTTTAAGTATGACGGGTATAAATGTCCTGAAGACTATTTCCCCCTCGGGGGATATCACCGCACAACAAATATGGAGCATAAACATGGCGTGGAATCAGCCCGGTAATAACGGACAGGACCGCGACCCGTGGGGAAGCAGCAAGCCTGGCGGCGACTCTGGGGGTAACAAAGGAGGGCGTGATCAGGGGCCACCTGATCTGGATGATATCTTCCGCAAACTGAGCAAAAAGCTCGGCGGCCTTGGCGGCGGGAAAAGCGGTGGCAGCGGCGGTGGTAATGCATCGCAGGGGCCGGGCAATCCTATTGGCGGTCGTGTGGTCGGTATTGTTGCCGCTGCAGCGGTCATTATCTGGGCTGCAACCGGGTTCTATACCATTAAAGAAGCCGAACGCGGTGTTGTGACCCGCTTTGGTAAATTCAGTCATCTGGTTGAACCGGGTCTGAACTGGAAACCGACGTTTATCGACAGCGTTCAGGCAGTGAACGTTGAGTCGGTACGTGAACTTGCAGCGTCCGGTGTGATGCTGACTTCTGACGAAAACGTCGTGCGCGTTGAGATGAACGTGCAGTACCGCGTGACCGATCCACAGCGCTATCTGTTCAGCGTGACCAGTGCGGATGACAGCCTGCGTCAGGCCACCGACAGCGCGCTGCGCGGCGTTATCGGCAAATACACTATGGATAAGATCTTGACAGAAGGTCGTACCGTGATTCGTAGCGATACCCAGCGTGAGCTTGAAGAAACCATCAAGCCTTACAACATGGGTATCACGCTGCTGGACGTAAACTTCCAGACGGCACGTCCGCCGGAAGAAGTTAAGGCCGCCTTTGATGATGCGATTGCCGCTCGTGAAAACGAACAGCAGTACATCCGTGAAGCGGAAGCTTACAGCAACGAAGTACAGCCGCGTGCAAACGGCCAGGCTCAACGTATTCTGGAAGAAGCGCGTGCTTATAAAGCACAGACCGTTCTGGAAGCGCAGGGTGAAGTGGCTCGCTTCGCGAAGATGCTGCCAGAATATAAAGCCGCACCGCAAATCACCCGCGAGCGTCTGTATATCGAGACCATGGAAAAAGTCCTTAGCCACACCCGTAAAGTGCTGGTTAACGATAAAGGTGGCAACCTGATGGTGCTGCCGTTGGATCAGATGTTGAAGGGCGGCGCTCAGCAGCCGGCCGCAAAGAGCGATAACAGCGCAGCGAACAATTTGCTGCGTCTGCCGCCAGCGTCCAGCTCAAGCAGCAGTGCCAGCACCTCTTCGTCCTCCTCGAGTGGCGATATCATGGATCAGCGTCGTGCTAACGCACTGCGCAACGATACCCAGCGCGTAGGGAGTGAATAACGATGCGTAAGTCTTTTGTTGCAGTAATTATCATCGTGCTGGTCGTGATCTACACCTCGCTGTTCGTGGTGCATGAGGGCGAGCGCGGCATTACATTACGCTTCGGCAAAGTTCTGCGTGATGACGAAAACAAACCGGTCGTGTATGAGCCGGGTCTGCACTTCAAGATCCCGTTCATTGAGACCGTGAAAACCCTGGATGCTCGTATCCAGACGATGGACAACCAGGCCGATCGCTTTGTAACCAAAGAGAAGAAGGACCTGATTGTTGACTCCTACATCAAGTGGCGTATCAGCGACTTCAGCCGTTACTACCTTGCTACTGGCGGTGGTGATGTTTCTCAGGCAGAAGTGCTGCTGAAACGTAAGTTCAGTGACCGTCTGCGTTCTGAAATTGGTCGTCTGGATGTGAAAGACATCGTGACCGATTCCCGTGGTCGCCTGACGCTGGACGTCCGTGACGCTTTGAACTCCGGTTCTGCGGGCACGGATGATGAAGTTGCTACGCCGGCAGCGGATGATGCTATTGCGTCTGCCGCAGCGCGCGTAACTCAGGAAACCAACGGCAAAGTGCCGGTGGTTAACCCGAACAGTATGGCGGCGCTGGGTATTGAAGTTGTGGACGTGCGTATCAAGCAGATTAACCTGCCTGCTGAGGTGTCCGAGGCGATTTACAACCGTATGCGCGCAGAGCGTGAAGCGGTTGCCCGTCGTCACCGTTCACAGGGCCAGGAAGAAGCTGAGAAGCTGCGTGCAACTGCAGACTACGAAGTTACCCGTACGCTGGCAGAAGCCGAGCGTGAAGGGCGTATCTCTCGTGGTGAAGGTGATGCTGAAGCCGCGAAGCTGTTTGCTGATGCGTTTAGCCAGGATCCAGACTTCTACGCCTTTATCCGTAGCCTGCGCGCTTATGAAGCCAGCTTCCAGTCTAATCAGGATATTATGGTGCTGAGCCCGGACAGCGACTTCTTCCGCTACATGAAAACGCCAGCAAATAGCGCACGCTAATTGCTGAGTAATTTGAAAGAGCCGGTTTACCGGCTCTTTTTTTATGCCCGCAAAGGATGATTATGAATTCAACAATCTGGCTGGCGCTTGCGCTGGTTTTGGTACTCGAAGGCCTGGGGCCAATGCTGTATCCGCGCATTTGGCGGCGAATGATTCTGGCTATGGCACAATTGCCGGACACACTACTGCGTCGTTTTGGCGGTGGTCTTGTGGTTGCTGGCATCGTGATCTACTACATGTTGAGTCGCGCAAGTAGCTGAGTGAAATTTATCCGGCAGAAACTGATTTTGTATACTAAAAGGGCTGTTCATCTGAGAAACCGATGGTAGAATCCATTTTTAAGCAAACGGTGATTTTGAAAAATGGGTAACAACGTCGTCGTACTGGGCACCCAATGGGGTGACGAAGGTAAAGGAAAGATCGTCGATCTTCTGACTGAACGGGCTAAATATGTTGTGCGCTACCAGGGCGGTCACAACGCAGGTCACACTCTCGTAATCAACGGTGAAAAAACCGTTCTTCATCTTATTCCATCAGGCATTCTTCGCGAAAACGTCACCAGCATCATCGGTAACGGCGTTGTGCTGTCTCCAGCTGCGCTGATGAAAGAGATGAAAGGTCTGGAAGACCGCGGTATTCCAGTACGTGAGCGTCTGCTGCTGTCAGAAGCTTGCCCGCTGATCCTTGACTACCACGTTGCGCTGGACGTTGCGCGTGAAAAAGCACGCGGTGCAAAAGCTATCGGTACTACCGGTCGCGGCATCGGGCCAGCTTACGAAGACAAAGTGGCCCGTCGTGGCCTGCGCGTTGGCGACCTGTTCGACAAAGCCACCTTTGCAGACAAGCTGAAAGAAGTGATGGAATATCATAACTTCCAGCTGGTGAACTTCTACAAAGTTGAAGCCGTTGACTACCAGAAAGTGCTGGACGATGCGATGGCGGTTGCCGACATCCTGACCAGCATGGTTGTTGATGTCTCTGACTTGCTGGATCAGGCGCGTAAACGCGGCGACTTCATCATGTTTGAAGGTGCCCAGGGTACACTGCTGGACATCGACCACGGGACCTATCCGTACGTAACCTCCTCTAACACCACCGCAGGTGGCGTTGCGACTGGCTCCGGCATTGGTCCGCGCTATGTGGATTACGTTCTGGGTATCATCAAAGCTTACTCCACTCGCGTGGGGGCAGGTCCGTTCCCAACTGAGCTGTTTGATGACATCGGCGAATTCCTGTGCAAGCAGGGTAACGAATTCGGTGCGACCACCGGTCGTCGTCGTCGTACCGGCTGGCTAGATGCGGTTGCCGTGCGTCGTGCGGTGCAGATCAACTCCTTGTCCGGCTTCTGCCTGACCAAGCTGGACGTCCTGGACGGCCTGAAAGAAGTGAAAATCTGCGTCGGCTACCGTATGCCGGATGGTCGCGAAGTCACTACGACCCCAATGGCTGCGGATGACTGGGAAGGTATCCAACCGATTTACGAAGTGATGCCTGGCTGGTCTGAAACCACTTTCGGCGTGAAAGAGCGCAGCGGTCTGCCGCAGGCAGCGCTGAACTACATCAAACGCATTGAAGAAGTGACCGGCGTGCCGATTGACATTATCTCAACCGGCCCAGACCGTACTGAAACCATGATTCTGCGCGATCCGTTCGACGCATAATGATGTCGCGGGGTGTGGTATCACACCCCGTATTGCTTTCTTCCCGCCGCTTTATTCATCATTCCAATCAAATAAATTAGCTGGCAACCATATGGCTGGTTTATCATCAATATGTACCTGCTTTAAGGTGCAACTTGCCTTGCGCAAAGCGTTTCCCCTCCCACCCATGAGGTTGATGTGCAGTTAACGAGTTTTACTGATTACGGTTTACGTGCTTTGATTTATATGGCTTCTCTTCCCGAAGGGAGAATGACCAATATCTCTGAAGTCACAGAGGTGTACGGCGTGTCCCGTAATCACATGGTGAAAATCATCAATCAACTCAGCCGCGCGGGCTATGTCATGGCCGTGCGAGGAAAAAATGGCGGCATTCGTCTTGGTAAGCCTGCGGAAACGATCCGCATTGGCGACGTGGTGCGCGAGCTGGAGCCGCTCTCATTGGTGAACTGTAGCAGTGAGTTTTGTCATATCACCCCCGCCTGCCGACTTAAACAGGCTTTGGCTGAGGCGGTGCAGAGTTTCCTTCAGGAACTGGACAAGCACACGCTGGCCGACCTGGTGGACCAAAACCAACCGCTCTACAAATTACTGCTGGTGGAATAATCACGATTTCACCTGCGGATGACAACGGAGGACCCGAAATGTCAAAAGATCCTTTTCAGGAACGAGAAGCCGAAAAATACGAAAACCCGATCCCAAGCCGGGAGTTTATTCTCGACCATCTCTCAAAACGTGAAAAACCGGCCAGCCGCGAAGAGCTGGCGGAAGAACTAAAAATCTCCGGTGAAGAACAGCTTGAAGCTTTGCGCCGTCGCCTCCGTGCGATGGAGCGTGATGGCCAACTGGTCTTCACTCGCCGCCAGTGTTACGCGCTGCCGGAACGTCTGGACTTACTGAAAGGTAAAGTGATCGGCCACCGCGACGGGTTTGGTTTCCTGCGCGTCGAAGGGAGTAAAGACGATCTCTATCTTTCATCTGAGCAGATGAAAATGTGCATGCATGGCGATCTGGTACTGGCGCAGCCGCTCGGTGCTGACCGTAAGGGCCGCCGCGAAGCACGTATTGTGCGCGTACTGGAGCCAAGAACCGGGCTGATTGTTGGCCGCTACTTTACCGACGCTGGCGTAGGTTTTGTGGTGCCGGACGACAGCCGTCTGAGCTTCGATATTCTGATCCCGCCGGAAGCGCTGATGGGCGCCCGTATGGGCTTTGTGGTTGTGGTCGAGCTGACTCAGCGCCCAACGCGTCGTACCAAAGCGATCGGTAAGATTGTTGAAGTGCTTGGCGACAACATGGATACCGGCATGGCCGTTGATATGGCGCTGCGTACCCATGAAATCCCGCACGTCTGGCCGAAAGAAGTTGAAGCCCAGGTTGCAAACCTGAAAGAAGAAGTGCCGGAAGAAGCCAAAATCGGCCGCGTTGATCTGCGCGATCTGCCGCTGGTGACTATCGACGGTGAAGATGCGCGTGACTTTGATGACGCCGTCTTCTGCGAGAAAAAACGCGGCGGTGGCTGGCGCCTTTGGGTGGCGATCGCCGACGTAAGCTACTATGTTCGTCCGCCAACGGCGCTGGATAACGAAGCCCGCAATCGTGGGACGTCAGTTTACTTCCCGTCGCAGGTAGTACCGATGCTGCCGGAAGTGCTTTCAAACGGCCTTTGTTCCCTGAACCCGCAGGTTGACCGCCTGTGTATGGTCTGCGAGATGACCATCTCCGCAGCGGGGCGTCTGACGGGCTATAAATTCTATGAAGCGGTGATGAGCTCCCATGCGCGCCTGACCTATACCAAGGTCTGGCATATGCTGCAGGGCGATCAGGAACTGCGCGAGCAATATGCACCGCTGGTTAAGCACATTGAAGAGCTGCATAACCTCTATAAAGTGCTGGAAGTTTCTCGTGCCCAGCGCGGCGGGATCTCGTTTGAAAGCGAAGAAGCGAAGTTTATCTTCAACGCTGAGCGCCGCATTGAGCGTGTTGAGCAGACCGTGCGTAACGATGCACATAAACTTATCGAAGAGTGCATGATCCTCGCTAACATCTCGGCGGCGCGTTTTGTCGAGAAGAATAATGAGCCAGCGCTGTTCCGCGATCACGATCGCCCAAGCAACGATGCGATCACCGCGTTCCGTTCTGTGCTGGCGGAGCTGGGCCTGGAATTACCCGGTGGGCAAAAACCAGAGCCGCGTGATTACGCCGATCTGCTGGAATCTATCGCCGATCGCCCTGATCACGAAATGCTGCAAACCATGCTGCTGCGCTCGATGAAACAGGCGATTTACGATCCGGAAAACCGTGGTCACTTCGGCCTGGCGCTGCAGTCCTACGCGCACTTTACTTCGCCAATTCGTCGCTACCCGGACTTGTCGCTGCACCGCGCCATTAAATACTTACTGGCAAAAGAGCAGGGGCATACCGGCAACAGCACCGAATCCGGTGGCTGGCACTACAGCATGGAAGAGATGCTGCAGCTGGGTCAGCACTGCTCAATGACAGAACGCCGCGCCGACGAAGCGACTCGCGACGTAGCGGACTGGCTGAAATGCGACTTCATGCAGGATCAGGTCGGCCAGGTATTCAACGGCATTATTGCCAGCGTAACTGGCTTCGGTTTCTTCGTGCGTCTGGACGATTTGTTTATCGACGGCCTGGTTCACGTCTCGACGCTGGACAACGACTACTACCGCTTTGACCAGATTGGTCAGCGCCTGATTGGCGAATCCGGCGGGCAGACTTATCGTCTGGGCGACCGCGTTGAGGTCCGGGTGGAAGCCGTGCACATGGACGAGCGTAAAATCGACTTCGCGCTTATCTCAAGCTCACGTGCGCCGCGCGGTGCAGGCAAAACGGCAAAAGACAAAGCGAAGCGAGGCGGAAATGGTGGCGCACCGTCTAAACGCCGTCAGGCAGGCAAGCGCGTAAACTTCGAACCGGACAATGCTTTCCGTAAAGAGAAAGACGGAGCGAAAGCGAAAAAAGATAAGGCTGGAAAGAAACCGAAGAAAGCCAAAGCGCCGTCGGATAAAACCCGTAAAATAGCCGCAGCAACCAAGGCGAAGCGCGCCGCGAAGAAGCAGGCGAGCTGATATTACCTTCACCCTGACGTATTCCCTCCCGAAGAGGGAGAGGGAGCAAACAGAACGATAATGTATGCTTTTATCGTTTTCTCCCTCGCCCCTTTGGGGAGAGGGTTGGGGTGAGGGGCAAATCCAGACCATGAACAAACCAACACGGGCGAACCTTCGTCCGCAATGAGTGATATCGATGAGTGAAATTATTTACGGCATTCACGCCGTCCAGGCCCTGCTTGAACGTGCTCCGCAGCGTTTTCAGGAAGTTTTTATCCTGAAAGGTCGCGAAGACAAGCGCCTGCTGCCGCTGATCCACGCTATTGAAGCACAAGGGATCCCGGTGCAGGTGGCAAATCGCCAGTGGCTCGACGAGAAAGCCGAAGGCGCGGTACACCAAGGCATCATCGCCCGCGTGAAACCGGGCCGCCAGTATCAGGAAAACGATCTGCCTGATCTGATCGCTGAACACGAACGTCCGTTCCTGCTGATTCTGGACGGTGTCACCGATCCGCATAACCTTGGTGCCTGCCTGCGTAGTGCAGACGCGGCCGGTGTGCATGCGGTTATCGTGCCAAAGGATCGTTCCGCGCAGCTGAATGCGACGGCAAAAAAAGTTGCCTGTGGCGCAGCGGAGAACGTGCCGCTGATCCGTGTTACCAACCTGGCCCGTACCATGCGTCTGCTGCAGGAAGAGAACGTCTGGATCGTCGGCACCGCCGGTGAAGCAGACCATACTCTGTTTCAGAGCAAATTCACTGGCCCGATGGCGCTGGTGATGGGTGCAGAAGGTGAAGGCATGCGTCGTCTGACTCGCGAGCACTGCGACGAGCTGGTCAGCATTCCAATGGCCGGGACCGTTTCTTCTCTGAACGTGTCCGTTGCCACCGGCGTTTGCCTGTTTGAAATCGTGCGCCAGCGCGGCTAAGCCGCATTATTTGAATGGGGTGGAAACACCCCGTTTGTGATCCCCCTCCGCGCAGAACCCGCATCTCCGTCCATACTTACCGGCATTGCCAAAGATGGAGGGAACAGCATGCGCTGGCAAACTCATACCGTTTTTAATCAACCCAAACCTCTCAGCAACAGCAATCTTTTTCTTTCAGACATCCCGCTGCGAGAAGCCGTCGCCCGGGAAGGGGCGGGCTGGGATATTGAACTTCTGGCCAGCATTGGCCAACAGCTGGGATCTGCCGAATCTTTGGAGCTGGGCCGACTGGCAAATATCAATCCGCCGGAGCTGCTGCGGTTTGACGCCAGCGGAGAGCGCCTGGATGACGTTCGCTTTCACCCGGCCTGGCATTTGCTGATGCAAGGCCTGTTTGCTAATCGGGTTCACAACCTGGCCTGGCAAGAAGATGCGCGACAGGGCGCTTTTGTTGCCCGTGCGGCGCGGTTTATCCAGCATGCTCAGGTGGAAGCGGGCACGCTTTGCCCGATTACGATGACGTTTGGGGCAACGCCGCTGCTGCTACAGCACTTACCCAAGGCATTTGAAGCGTGGCGTAAGTCCTTGCTGAGCGATCGCTATGACGCACATTTACTGCCGGGTGAACAAAAACGTGGTTTGCTGATCGGTATGGGAATGACCGAGAAGCAGGGTGGCTCTGACGTGCTGAGTAACACGACTCGCGCGGAACCGCTGGCTGGTCGAGGGGCCGGTGAGGCTTACCGGTTGGTGGGGCACAAATGGTTTTTCTCCGTGCCGCAAAGTGATGCGCATCTGGTGCTTGCTCAGGCTAAGGGCGGGCTGTCGTGCTTCTTCTTACCTCGTATTCTGCCGGACGGCCAGCGCAACGCCGTTCGCCTTGAGCGGCTCAAGGACAAGCTGGGCAACCGTTCAAACGCCAGCAGTGAAGTCGAGTTCTGTGATGCCACCGCCTGGCTCATTGGTGAGGAAGGTGAGGGCGTGCGCCATATTCTGAAGATGGGCGGGTTTACCCGTTTCGACTGTGCGCTGGGCAGCCACGGCTTGATGCGGCGCGCGCTGTCGGTGGCCTTGTACCACTCGCTGCAGCGGCAGGCTTTTGGCAAGACGTTGATTGAGCAGCCGATGATGCGCCAGCTGCTGGGGAAAATGGCGTTACGGCTTGAGGGGCAGACAGCCTTCCTCTTCCGCCTGGCGCGAGCGTGGGAGTCCCCGGGCGATGCTCTACAGCTGGCCTACAGCCGTTTGTTTACCCCGGCCGCGAAATTCAGCATCTGCAAAGCAGGGATCCCATTTGTGGCCGAAGCGATGGAGGTTCTGGGCGGGGTAGGCTACTGCGAAGAGAGCGAGCTGCCTCGGTTATATCGTGAAATGCCTGTAAACAGCATCTGGGAAGGCTCGGGCAATATTATGAGCCTTGATGTTCTGCGTGTGCTCGCCAAACAGCCTGCGGCGATGGAAATGCTGTGCGGCGAGTTTGATGAGGTTAAAGGGCAAAACCGGCATTTCGATCGCAACTGGCGGCAGCTACAGCAGCGTCTGCACAAGCCTCAGGAGGAGAGAGGCAGAGAAATTACGCAGCAGCTGGCTACTCTCGCCTGTGGGGCACAATTGCTTAAATCACTTTCACCCCCGGCAGCAGAAGCCTGGTGCCGCATGATGCTGGATGAACGGGGAGAATCGCTTTTGCCCGAGCAGGTCATCAATGATGTGCTGCTGCGGGCAACGGGAGGCGTGGCGTAATAAAGTGATGGGACTTTATGCGTAAAGAATGGCCTGCGCGCGCCAGCTATCGGCCAGAGAGTTTTCCTGCATCTGAATAATGCGGTACCAGGAAGCACCTTGCTCGTCAGCTTTCAGCGCGATCATACGTTCGACGTCCTGTGGGCTGCCAGCAATGTCATTGACCGAAATTAATCCGATTTCATTAAGGCCCGTTACGCAGTCCGCGCTGGCAAACTCGGCGGACTGCGCCAGAGTCGGAATGAGGCCAACAGATAACAGCAGTGTCGTTAAGGCAAGAGATCGTTTCATTGTCAGTTCCTTATCATTTTACCCCGAAGTGACAGGGCAATCCTTCGCTTACTCAAAGCTGACCCCGCTTCCTGAGGGCGAGGTCCATTGTGCATAAGAAACGATCAAGCGGCGAAAAGCTGTGTAAATATCAATAAATAACGGCTATCGGCCCGGACTATTTTCGATACAAAATAGCCTGCGAATACCACTGGCCTGGGATAACCGTCTCATCATTCATAATGATGAGATAATAATCGGCTTTTGCTGCTGCGGCTTTCTTCTTAATAATGGCTTCTGAGTCCATCGGAGAGCCACGTACCACGGCGGTCACGGTGCCTATTTTTGTTAATGCCGCAGTCTGAGAACGCTGCACTTCCTGCGGATAATTCGTCGGCGACGGTGCTGGCTGCGGTGTACCCTGAAGCACGCTGCAGGCGCTGAGTAAGGCCGCCAGAATCAGTACGGATAGCCGTGGCATGATGGTTTCTCGTTTCTTGACGATCATAGTGTAGTTCCGGGTTTGGCCGTGCAAAGGGGGAATGTTCCCGATTTGTTATCTCTGGCGCGCTTTTGGCTGACTTTCGAATGAAAATCGCTAGCTAGATCTCACCGTTACAATAATCCCTAATCTGCGTTACTTTCCCTGATATTTCACCGGAGGAGAAGAGAAGATGATCGAAATTTATAATGAGCGATTCGCCGATGTTGAAGTGTTGCATGCGGTACCTGCCGGAATGAAGCAGTCCCCGCTGCCGACGGTGATTTTCTATCACGGGTTTACCTCTTCAAAGCTGGTATATAGCTATTTCGCTGTGGCGTTGGCGCAGCAGGGATTTCGTGTTGTCATGCCTGATGCGCTCGATCATGGCGCTCGATACTGCGGCGACGCTCATGCTCGCTTGCAGCAGTTCTGGCCGATTTTAAAAAACAGTATTGATGAATTCCCGGCTCTCTATCAGGCATTAATCAACTCCGGCGGTGTTGCCGAGGGCAGACTTGCCGTGGGAGGGGCTTCTATGGGGGGCATGACGGCGCTGGGTATCATGTCGCGGCATCCTGAAGTGCGCTGCGTCGCCAGCCTGATGGGATCGGGTTATTTTACGACGCTCGCGCAAACGCTATTTCCACCTCCGGCGGAGGTGCGTGAAAAGGTTATTGCCAGCCTGAAGTATTACGATGTTAGCGAGAAGCTTGAGGCGCTAAGCAACAGGCCGCTTCTGCTCTGGCATGGTGAAGAAGATGATGTTGTGCCCGCCGTCGAAACGTTCAGATTGCAACAGGCTTTGGAGGCTAACAAGCTGGATAAAAACCTGACTTGTGTATGGGAAGCGGGCGTCAAACATCGCATAACGCCCGAAGCGTTAGACGCCACAAGCCAATTTTTTGCCCGATACCTGTAAGCGAAAAAAGCCCCCGCAAGCGGGGGCAAGTCAAACATGGATTTTTAGGTCGTGGTGTCTTCTCTGGTGTTTACGCGTACTCTCAAACTACCGGTAGATGTCAGCGCTGACGTGCATATTGCCGTTGCTGCCCGGTTCTCTCATGATTATCGTGTGATAAAACTTCGCGTTGTGCTGGTCAGCATCCTGTTGAATGGCCGATTCCGCTTCAGAAACGGTGGCGAAGTTATGGTTGATGTAAATAACGCCCAGGCTCTGAACATCGTCCATATTTCTGGCCTGGCGGGCGTCGATTTTTATAGCTGCGGCCGCATTGGCGCTAAAGAGCAGCACAGCGGCGAGGGCAATAACGATATTTTTCATGATGCGCTCCACTACAACAAACCTGAAATCCGTGGTCGTCGCTCCTGTTAATGGCTGTGGCGGCCTGTTACCAATAAGTGTAATTCCTGATGGCTGAATAAAAAGTGACCATTTCTGATGGTCTCTTTCAAAATATTTTGACGATCTACTGCTTTGTTTTGAAATTCACAGGCTTAGCCATTCCCCCTGTCATAAAGAGAATTTATTTGCCTGCGGCCTTGAGTTTAGCGGCTTGGGTAAGTATGATTACGCGTCAATTTTTCAGCCGCAATTCAAACACGTTCCTTGCTTCCATGGGCCGCGGCTGACCCTGACAGGAGGCTGAATAATCCGTAAGGAGCAATTCGATGCGTCATTACGAAATCGTTTTTATGGTCCATCCTGACCAGAGCGAACAGGTTCCGGGCATGATCGAACGTTACACTGGTGCAATCACTGCAGCAGCAGGTACGATCCACCGTCTGGAAGACTGGGGCCGCCGTCAGCTGGCTTACCCGATCAACAAACTGCACAAAGCTCACTACGTTCTGCTGAACGTTGAAGCTCCGCAGGAAGCGATCGATGAGCTGGAAACTAACTTCCGCTTCAACGACGCCGTTATCCGCAGCATGGTTATGCGCGTTAAGCACGCGGTTACCGAAGCATCTCCAATGGTTAAAGCGAAAGACGAGCGCCGTGAGCGTCGCGATGATTTCGCTAACGAAACCGCTGATGATGCAGATGCTGGGGATTCTGAAGAGTAATTCTGATGATGGCCAACCGCCTGGCGTTGTCTGGCACTGTGTGCAAGACGCCCCTTCGCAAGGTCAGCCCCTCAGGAATTCCTCACTGCCAGTTCGTGCTTGAGCACCGTTCTGTGCAAGAGGAAGCCGGTCTTAACCGGCAGGCATGGTGCCGAATGCCTGTGATTGTTAGCGGGCACGCGAACCAGGCCATTACTCACAGTATAACGGTCGGTACGCAAATCACGGTTCATGGGTTCATTACTTGTCATCAGATGAAAAATGGCCTGAACAAAGTGGTCTTGCATGCCGAGCAGATTGAATTGATAGATTCTGGAGACTAGCCATATGGCACGTTATTTCCGTCGTCGCAAGTTCTGCCGTTTCACCGCGGAAGGCGTTCAAGAGATCGACTATAAAGATATCGCTACGCTGAAAAACTACATCACCGAAAGCGGTAAGATTGTCCCAAGCCGTATCACCGGTACCCGTGCAAAATACCAGCGTCAGCTGGCTCGCGCTATCAAACGCGCTCGCTACCTGTCTCTGCTGCCGTACACTGATCGTCATCAGTAATCGGTCACGGTCCATTAATACGACTTTGAGAGGATAAGGTAATGCAAGTTATTCTGCTTGATAAAGTAGCAAACCTGGGTAGCCTGGGTGATCAGGTTAACGTTAAAGCGGGCTACGCTCGTAACTTCCTGGTACCACAGGGTAAAGCTGTTCCTGCTACCAAGAAAAACGTTGAGTTCTTCGAAGCACGCCGTGCAGAACTGGAAGCTAAACTGGCTGACGTTCTGGCTGCTGCTGCAGCTCGCGCTGAGAAAATCAACGCACTGGAAACCGTAACCATCGCGTCCAAAGCTGGCGACGAAGGTAAACTGTTCGGTTCCATCGGTACTCGCGACATCGCTGACGCTGTAACTGCAGCTGGCGTTGCTGTTGCTAAGAGCGAAGTTCGCCTGCCGAACGGCGTTCTGCGCACCACCGGTGAGCACGAAGTGGACTTCCAGGTTCACAGCGAAGTATTCGCTAAACTGACTGTAAACGTTGTAGCTGAATAAGTTTTTATTCACTGCTCGTAAAAACGCCAGCCTCGTGCTGGCGTTTTGCTTTTCTGAAGCTGGGTCCGTTTACTGCGCGCGAATAAAGCTGCCATTCGGCTGGCGGGTAAACAGCACCTGCTGATCGTTACCGATATCGATGGTTAAGCCCGTTACCACGCCGTTGGCGTTTTGTCTTATCTGCACCATTTGCCCGGTTTGCAGGTTGCTCAGCGGCTTGCTGTCACCTTCTACCTGCGCCATCGCGTAAACGTCCGCTGGTGGCAAATTATGATCGCGGAACAGCTGGGCCATCGTCTGGCCGGCGGCTACACGATAGGAGCGCCACTGCTGCTCGATATCATTGTTGTCGTGGGGAACGGGAGCCTGGGTTTGCTCCTCCACGCGTGGAGGCTCAACCGGTGTCGCGGGGACGTTGGAAGGCGTCAGTTCGGCCTGCATCGGTGACTGGGATTGTACGGAGAGCTGCGCATCGCGCGTGACCGGGCGGCTGTCGTTATCTGCCCCAGGCAGGAGAAAGCCGAGAATCACGCACGCAAAGCCAAGAATAATGCCTCGGCGGTGCAGGGGAGGTAACGGATCCAACAAGCGGATATGCTCAGGTGCATGCCAAATCCGCGTAAGCCATGGTTTAACAGCGAATTGCATGGGCAACCCTCCTCAAAAGAATACTTTCCAGTATAGACACGTCCTGCTTCAAGCTGCCGATGTTGGCTGCAACTCGAATTATTTAGAGTGTAAACGCTAACTGTTTGATGCCTGTAACAATCCCGGTTTCCGTGATGGTGAACCACAGTTTTGCGCCTGCTTAAGCTATTGTTCCCGTTTCGTTTGCATTTGTCACCTTTCCTCCATTGTCATTTACCCTGCGGATTGACGCTGTTATGCTTCGGGCTTGCTTTTAAACATCATGAAAGGAAAATCCATGACAACCCCTTCTTTTGACAGCGTCGAAGCACAAGCAAGTTACGGTATTGGTCTGCAGGTAGGCCAGCAGCTGAGCGAATCCGGTCTGCAAGGTTTACTGCCAGAAGCGCTGGTCGCTGGCCTCCGTGACGCGCTGGAAGGGAATGCCCCTGCCGTGCCTGTTGACGTTGTACACCGCGCACTGCGTGAAGTTCATGAACGTGCAGACGAAGTCCGTCGTGAGCGTCAGAAAGAGCTGGCGGTAGAAGGCCAGAAATACCTGGCTGAGAACGCAGAGAAAGAAGGCGTGAGCAGCACCGAATCCGGCCTGCAGTTCCGCGTTATCACTCAGGGCACTGGCCCGATTCCTGCCCGTAAAGATCACGTTCGCGTGCATTACACCGGTAAGCTGATCGACGGCACCGTTTTCGACAGCTCCGTACAGCGTGGCGAGCCGGCAGAGTTCCCGGTAAGCGGCGTTATCGCTGGCTGGATCGAAGCGCTGACCCTGATGCCGGTAGGCTCCAAATGGGAACTGACCATTCCGCACAACCTCGCTTACGGCGAGCGCGGTGCCGGTGCTTCTATCCCACCATTCAGCACCCTGGTGTTTGAAGTCGAGCTGCTGGAAATCCTGTAAAGCGCTCAGAACCCCGCCTGGTGCGGGGTTTTACATTGCCTAATAATAAACTAACGTGATTTTATCTTGCATTAACCTGTTTTACGGGTATTTTTGTGAGCTATATCGCGCTGTGAATGCGATTTCACACTCAAATTAAACAAAAAATTAACATTACCCTTGTGCTTATTATTTATCCCGCCGATTCTTACCTCGTATCACACAAAACAACATCACGTAAAAACAGTTCACGGGCCAGTAGAGCCTGAAAAAACAGACAGGTACAGGAAAATACAAACATGGTAGATCAGGTCAAAGTCGCGGACGACGCTCAGGCGCCGACCGAGCAGTCGCTGCGGCGTAATTTAACAAACCGCCATATTCAGCTTATTGCCATTGGGGGTGCCATCGGCACCGGCTTGTTTATGGGGTCAGGGAAAACCATCAGCCTTGCGGGGCCATCCATCATCTTCGTCTACATGATCATCGGCTTTATGCTGTTCTTCGTGATGCGTGCGATGGGCGAGCTGCTGTTATCGAATCTGGAATATAAGTCGTTCAGCGATTTTGCCGCGGATTTGCTGGGGCCGTGGGCCGGGTATTTTACCGGTTGGACATATTGGTTCTGCTGGGTAGTGACCGGCATGGCGGATGTCGTAGCGATAACCGCCTACGCCCAGTTCTGGTTCCCAGGACTTTCTGACTGGGTCGCCTCGCTGGCCGTTGTGCTGGTGCTGCTGAGCCTGAACCTGGCCACCGTGAAAATGTTCGGTGAGATGGAGTTCTGGTTCGCGATGATCAAAATTGTCGCTATTGTGGCGCTGATCGTCATCGGCCTGGTGATGGTCTTGACCAGCTTCCATTCTCCGTCCGGCGTTGAAGCCTCGTTCAACAACCTCTGGAACGACGGCGGCTGGTTCCCGAAAGGCATCAGCGGATTCTTTGCCGGGTTCCAGATAGCGGTCTTTGCCTTTGTGGGTATTGAACTGGTGGGCACCACGGCTGCGGAAACCAAAGATCCTGAAAAATCACTTCCGCGAGCGATTAACTCGATCCCGGTGCGCATCATTATGTTCTACGTCTTCTCGCTGATTATCATCATGTCGGTGACGCCGTGGAGCTCCGTGGTGCCGAACAAGAGTCCGTTCGTTGAGCTTTTCATGCTGGTCGGCCTGCCGGCTGCGGCAAGTATCATCAACTTTGTGGTGCTGACTTCTGCGGCTTCCTCCGCGAACAGCGGCGTGTTCTCCACCAGCCGTATGCTATTCGGCCTGGCGCAGGACGGCGTGGCGCCTAAAGCGTTCGCTAAGCTTTCCAAACGTGCGGTACCGGCGAAAGGGTTAACCTTCTCCTGTATCTGTCTGCTGGGCGGCGTGGTGATGCTTTACGTAAACCCGAACGTGATTGCCGCTTTTACTATGATCACCACGGTTTCCGCGATTCTGTTCATGTTCGTCTGGACCATCATTCTTTGCTCGTACCTGGTGTACCGCAAACAGCGTCCTCATCTGCACGAGAAGTCCATCTATAAGATGCCACTGGGCAAGCTGATGTGCTGGGTGTGTATGGCGTTCTTCGTCTTTGTGATTGTCCTGCTGACACTGGAAGATGATACCCGTCAGGCGCTGATCGTGACGCCGCTGTGGTTCATTGTGCTGGGAGCTGGCTGGCTGTTCATCGGTAAGAAACGTCTGGCAAATATCGGCAAGTAAGCGGGCAGTATAAATGTTAAAAAACCTCTCCTTTTCGGAGAGGTTTTTTGTAGGGCGAAGTGCTTATTTTTCTCCGCCCAATGCGCGAGGAAACAGAACGTTATTCTCCAGGCTGATGTGGTTCATCAGGTCTTCAATCAGTTCATTAATCCCGTTATACATCGCTTTCCACGTCGTGCAAGCTTCCGGCGGCGGCGTCACGTTATTGGTGGTGTGCTTGATCACTTCCAGCAGTTCGCCCGCATCATCATGCTCGCTCTCCATCACGCTGATCGGGCCTCCGGCCTGCGTACCCATGCCCTGCTTAATCATCGGGAACAGGATTTGTTCCTCTTTCATCATGTGGCTGCTGAGTTCCTGATGCAGCATGGTGAGATACTTCGCCAGCCCTTTTGGCACGTTGGGCTTATCGGCATGGACGCGCTCGACTTTGGTCGCCTGCAGAATCAGTTCCGGCAGTTGCTCGCGGTGGCGGTCGTGGAAGCGCACAATAATGTGGTCGATGATTTCTGCCAGCGGCGCAGCGCGCCAGTCTTTCTCTGCTGGCTCTGTGGCTAGTGCGGCCAACTGAGCTTCAATCTTTTCGAGATCCAGCTCCTTACGCGTTGCTGCCCGCAGCAGCGTCTGTTTTCCGCCGCAGCAAAAATCCAAATCCAGTTTACGGAACAGTGCAGAAGCGCGTGGAATAGTCAGCGCCAGTTCACCTAAAGGTTGATCGCGGTAGGCCATAGCTTGATTCCTCATCATAAAATATAAGATGTATTTTAAATGCATCTTTATGTGAGCACTATAACCCTTTCGGGGCAGCGATCATAGCGAGATGTGGATCACAAAAAATGTTTTCCACTTAACATACTGAATGATTACAAAAAATCCCCAAAAATGGTGGTTTGTGGGTAGACGAAGCATAAATAACCAGGAGGTGCTGCCGATAGTTAGACGTCGGACAATATCTGCATAAGAAAAGGCTATACATGTTTAAAAGAATGAAAGTTATCACCTTACTGGTTACCGTGTTGATTGTGCTGGGGCTCATGCAGCTGCTGTCAGCCACGGTTTTCATCAATGCCCTCAATAACGATAAGAACAACTTCACTGTCTCCCAACTTTCCAGCCAGAACGTGGCTGAATTTACCGATGCCTGGATCGGCCTCAACCAGGCTCGCGTCACGCTGAACCGCGGCATGCTGCGTATTCAGGGCAGCATGGCGAATCAGATCAACGGTGGGCAGCTCCAGGAATTAGTCGCCACGGCTAATTCACTGCTGGCGGAAGCGCAAAACCATTTCGAAAAGTACCAGGCGTTACCCGATACCCCTGGGCTGCGTCCACACCTGAGCGATGAGCTGGAAGCGCAATACCATAACTACGCTTCAACGCTTGCCAAAATGAACACCTTCCTGGCCCAGGGCAACCTGGAGCAAATGTTCAAGCAAAATGCGGAACAAAAGCAGGTAGCGATGCAGAAGGTCTACCGCGAATGGCGCGATGAGCAGGCCGAGCTTTCCAGCCAGGGCGTGCGCGATAATCAGGCTGACTACCAGCGGATTTTGTGGATCCTCAGCGTCGTCATGCTTGGCGTCATCGGCGTGATTGTAGTGAGCTGGGTCGCGATGCGTCGTGTCCTGCTGATGCCGCTGCGTGAAGTGATGGATCATATTCGTGCCATTGCCGCAGGCGACCTGACCAGGCCTATTGAGGCCGAAGGTAAAAACGAAATGGCCCTGCTGGCTAATAGCGTGAAAGAGATGCAAACCGCCCTGGCGAATACCGTCAGCGTAGTGCGCGACGGGGCCGACACCATTTATACCGGCGCCGGTGAAATCTCTGCCGGCAGCAACGATCTCTCTTCCCGCACCGAGCAGCAGGCAGCTTCGCTGGAAGAAACGGCGGCCAGCATGGAACAGCTGACGGCCACCGTGAAGCAAAATGCCGACAACGCACGGCAGGCTTCTCGTCTGGCGCTGGACGCTTCCACCACCGCGAAAAAAGGCGGCAATGTGGTCGAAGGCGTTGTGCGGACGATGGACGAAATCGCCACCAGCTCAAGCAAAATCGCCCAAATCACCAGCGTGATTGACGGCATTGCCTTCCAGACCAATATTCTGGCGCTTAACGCCGCAGTCGAAGCGGCCAGAGCGGGTGAACAAGGTCGCGGGTTTGCCGTGGTTGCGGGTGAAGTGCGTACGCTTGCCCAGCGCAGTGCTCAGGCGGCAAAAGAGATTAAAGCGCTGATCGATGATTCCGGCGAGCGCGTTAACGCAGGCTCAGATCTGGTGAATGAAGCCGGTAAAACGATGGCGGAAATCGTCAGCGCTGTAACCCGGGTTACCGATATTATGGGTGAAATTGCATCCGCGTCGGACGAGCAAAGCCGGGGTATAGATCAGGTTGGGCAGGCCGTGGCGGAGATGGACCGCGTTACCCAGCAGAATGCCTCGCTGGTCGAAGAGTCCGCGGCTGCAGCGGCGGCGCTTGAAGAGCAGGCTTCACGCCTTAATGAAGCGGTAGCGGTTTTCAAAATCAGCCGCCGCGCACCGGCTCTCGCAAAAGCAGCTCACCTAAAAACGCCGCAGTTGAAAACCAAACAGGTAATGCCGGTTTCGGATGCGAACTGGGAAACCTTCTAAAAAAATCCCGGCGATCTTAAGCCGGGATCTTCTTTTAAAGCCGGGCTAAGTCCCGGCTTTTTTACGCTTCGGAAACCTGAACCACCGTTACTTTCTCCGGTTTGGAGCGCACCGCCAGCACCACGCCAATCGTCAGGCACAGCACCCCGCCTAGCGTTAACAGCGGTGGCCAGCTCTGGCGAATCATAAAGGTATAAGCCAGGCCCGCTAAAGTCTCAAAAACAATCAACGGGCCGACAATGACCGTCGGCAGGCGCTGGCAGGCGATGTTCCAGCACAGATTGCCCAGCCAGGAACAAAGCACGGCGATGGCCAGCATCAGGGTGATAAAGACTTCCGGGCGCGGGCCGAAGGGGAGGGTAAAGCCTGAATCATGGTGCCCCATCCAAATGCACACGGCGATATAACCGAGAAGCGAAAAAGGCAGCGTGGAAAGCCCCTGAACCGTGGCCCACATCATCGGGTTTTTATCCGGGTTCTCCCGCAGCCAGCGGGCATTACGCAGGGCATACCACGCCCAGCAGGCCACCGAAACAAAGGCCAGCAGAATACCGCTGGCGTAGCGCCACCAGCTGAAATCGGCCTGCTCTCCGCGAAGCTCGGCGGTATTTACCATGATGAGCCCGGCGGCAATCACCACCAGCGCCGGGGCAAGGCGTCGCCACGGCAGCTTGCCGTCCCTTTTGCTGTACAGCAGGTTAGCAAAAATGGGGATAACGACCGGCAGCGTGCCGATGATCATCGTCGCGATAGGCGCGCCAGTACGCTGAATGGCGCTTGCCAGGCAGACGTAATAAATCAGGTTCCCGACGCTAGAGAGCTTCAGGGCGGTAAACCAGTCCTGGCGGCTCAGCTCACGCAGGCGCTTACGCCCAAGCCACGCAATAGGAATCGCAATCAACCCAAGGGCGAGATAGCGCCCGGTCGACTGCAGGGCCGCCGGATAGTCCGGGACGATAATCGGCCCTACAAAAATTAATCCCCACATTAGCCCCGCCAGCAGGGCGTACAGCACACCACTTAACATCTTTATTTCCTGCAACAACACAATTTAGCGGCAGTGTAGAGGCACCGTGCTGTGGCGTATTGTACGAAGTTGCTGTCTTGTTAGCGGGTAACCTGCTTTTGGTAACGCACGGGAGTAATGCCATAGCGCTGGGCAAACGCACGGGTCAGATGCGCCTGATCCGTCAGGCCGCTGGCGGCGGCGACCTGGGCGGCCGGCATGCCGTGGGTGAGAAACTGTTTGGCGTGCCACAGACGAATCGCCATCAGCATCTGGTGCGGGGTCACGTGGTAGCAGGCTTTGAACTGCCTTTGGAAATGGTAAGGGCTAAGGGACACCAGTGCCGCTAAATCTTCAAGGGTGATGGTGTGCATATAGTTGTCGTAAAGGTATTCGCGCACGAGGGCGAAGCGGTTTGCAGCCTCGTGAAGCCCCGGAAGGTGGCGAGCGTAAGGGCGAAACGCCTCGACGAGATTCAGCAGAAGCCCCTGCTGGGTGAGCGTATCCTCGGCCTGCCAAAGGCCCGCAATAAATTGCGAAACCTGGCGGGCGCGGGCGGGATCGTGATTCACGGCGGCGTTAAACCACCAGCTTCTTTCCCCGGTCAGCGACTCCAGCAGGTTAGGATCCAGGTAAATCATGCGGTACTGCCAGCCATCTTCGCTGGCGGCTTCGCCGGTATGCAGCTCGTCCGGGTTCATCAATACCAGCGAGTCAGTGGGGGCAACCAGTTGCTCGCCCCGGTAACGAAAGCGCTCTGCGCCCCAGGTGATGGCGCCGATGCCGAAGGCTTCGTGAGTGTGTGGCTCAAAGGCGTATTTCGCAATATGGGCGTGATAAAGCTCAACGCCCGGCAGCTGCGGCAAATGCCGAAACTGGGCGCTGTCTCTCTCATCGCTGAACTGCTCGGGAACTCCCTGCACGCTTTCTCTCCACGCGGATCCTCCCGTTATTATAGAGATGTCCGCGTGCAGGGCTAGTTATTAACCAGCTTTTAACAATTAAAGAGCGCCTTTCACGCTGTCGCGAAGCGGTGTGGTTGGGCGGCCAATCAGCTTGCTAAGCTGGTGGCTGTCGTCAAAAAGACCGCCTTTTTCCGCGCCTGCATCGGAGTTTGCCAGCAGCGCGGCAAAACCTTCCGGCAGGCCAGCGCCCTGAAGTGCCGCTTTAAAATCGGCCTCGTTCAGGTTCTGATAAACCACGGGTTTGCCGCTTTGCTGGCTGACTTCCGCCGCCAGTTCTGCGAGCGTCCAGCCGTGGTCTCCCGCCAGTTCATAAACTTTACCTGCCTGATTATCCAGCGTCAGGACTTTAGCGGCTGCGGCCGCGTAATCAGCCCGCGTTGCAGAGGCGATTTTGCCTTCCCCGGCGCTGCCGATAAACACGCCGTGCTGAATCGCTGGCGGCACGCTGGCCAGGTAGTTTTCGGTGTACCAGCCGTTACGCAGCAACACGAACGGAACGCCGGAGGCTTTGAGCTGTTGCTCAGTAACGATGTGTTCTTCGGCAAGGGCCAGTGGCGATTTGTCGGCATGCAGCAGGCTGGTATAGGCGATGAGTTTCACGCCAGCCTGTTTAGCTGCCGCAATAATATTGTTGTGCTGGGCGGCGCGCTGGCCAACCTCGCTGGAGGAGATCAGCAGCACTTTTTCCACGCCGGAGAACGCTTTTGCCAGCGCAGAGACATCGCCGTAATCCGCCGCGCGAACCTGTACGCCACGGTTGGAAAAATCGTTAACTTTGGCCGGGTTGCGCACAACGGCCACGATCTCTTCGGCTTTCACGGTTTTCAACAAATCTTCAATAACAAGGCGGCCCAACTGGCCGGATGCGCCGGTAATCGCAATCATGATCAATCTCCTGAGTGATGTTTCGAACAAGTTGTGCCACACTAGCACCCTAACTAACTTTTAGTAAGTACGTACAAAAAGGTAAGTGTTAAATGAGTGAAATCATCGAAGCGCCCATGACGCTGAGCGAGCAGCTGCGTAACGGCAATCTGTTTAGCGACAAATGCCCCTCGCGGGACGTGCTGAAACACGTGACCAGCCGCTGGGGTGTCTTAATTTTAGTGGCATTACAGGACGGCACTCATCGTTTTAGCGATTTAAGGCGCAAGATGGGCGGCGTGAGCGAGAAAATGCTGGCGCAGACGCTGCAGTGGCTGGAGGCGGACGGTTTTGTGGATCGCAAATCTTACCCGGTTGTGCCGCCGCACGTGGAGTACACGCTGACGCCAATGGGTCATGAAATTGCCGAGAAGGTGGCCGCGCTGGCCGACTGGATCGAGGGGAATTTGCCGCAGGTGATGGCGTCCCGGGAGAAACGGGACGCCTGAGGATCTTATTTGCTTAAATCAAGCTGATAGACAGCAAAACCAATGTCGTCGTTAGCGACTTTTTTCATTGGGTACTGACCTTTTTCTTTGATAAAGGCGGCGGCTTTGTCGGTCGGCGAGGTTTCAAAGCGGATATCCAGCGGCTGCTTGCTGGCTATAGGCGCCAGACGCCAGTTGTTGTCCGCCGCAGGGTGAATTTCGCCCTGAGCGCCGATCCAGTTAGCCAGCACCGAGCGGTTCTCATCCGGGGAAGCAAACGCGATGTGGCTGTCGCCGGTCCCGGCAAATTTGCCGCCGTAAGCGCGGTAGTTATTGGTTGCGACCAGGAAGACGGCATTCGGGTCGATAGGTTTGCCCTTGAAGGTGAGATCTTTGATGCGCTCGGCCTTCGGGTTCACCATCTGGCATTCACCGTCGTAGCGAGCCGGCTGGCTGACGTCTATTTGGTAGTTCACGCCGTCGATGACGTCGAAGTTGTAGGTACGGAAGCCGTCCCAGTTGATCAGTTCCTGAGGCTTAGTGCTGTTCACGTCGATCTGATTGAACTGCCCGGCGGAACATTCCAGCCACTCTTTAACTTCTTTTCCGGTCGCTTTCACCACCACCAGCGTGTTCGGGTAAAGGTAGAGATCGGCGGCGTTGCGGAAGGTCAGTTGACCTTTTTCGACCTCAACGAAGCTGGCCGGATCGTTTTTACGTCCGCCCACTTTGAACGGTGCGGCGGCGGAGAGCACCGGCAGATTCGCAAGGTCCGGGTCGCCCTGAATGTATTTCTCGACGTAGGCCTTCTGCGCGTTATTCACCACCTGAACGGTTGGATCGTCCTGCACCAGCGCCAGATAGCTATACATGTTGTCGGCGGATTTACCGACCGGCTTGCTGACAAACTCGCGAGTTGCGGCGTGATCGTGCTCCAGCACTTTTTTCAGGTTCTGGTCTTCTGCCGCCAGCGATTTTTTGGCTACGCTGTCATAAATTGGCCGTGCTTCGGCTTTGCTGCTGGTGATTTTCCAACTGCCGGAATCGTTGTTCAGCACCAGATCCACCACGCCGAGGTGGTCGCCCCACATGCCCGGCATTACGGCAGGCACGCCGTTCAGGGTGCCTTTTTCGATATCGGCCCCTTTAATATTGGCAAAGTCTTTCCCAGGGAATACGGCATGGGCATGCCCGAACATAATGGCGTCCACGCCTGGCACCTGGCTGAGGTAATAAACGGAGTTTTCGGCCATCGCCTGATAAGGCTCGCTGGACAGCCCCGAGTGGGCAATCACGACGACTACATCAGCGCCCTGTTGGCGCATTTCCGGCACGTATTTTTTGGCGGTTTCGGTAATGTCGTTCACCGTCACTTTGCCGCTCAGGTTGGCTTTATCCCAGGTCATGATTTGCGGCGGCACGAAGCCGATGTAGCCGATGCGCAGCGTCTGGGTTTTGCCGTCTTTGTCTTTGACTTCGGTTTCTTTAATCAGGTACGGCGTGAACATTGGCTTCTGGGTTTTCACGTCGATGATATTGGCGTTCACGTACGGGAATTTGGCGCCAGCGAGGGCTTTGTGCAGGAAGTCGAGGCCGTAGTTGAATTCGTGGTTGCCCAGGTTGCCGACCGTATAGTCGAGCGTATTCAGCGCCTTATAAACTGGATGAATTTCCCCGGCTTTTAGCCCTTTTGCGGCCGCGTAATCGCCGAGCGGGCTGCCCTGAATAATATCGCCGTTATCGACAAGCACGCTGTTGGTGACTTCACCGCGCGCGGCATTGATCAAACTTGCGGTGCGTACCAGACCGAACTTCTCTGTCGGCGTATCTTTGTAGTAATCGAAGTCCATCATGTTGCTGTGCAGATCGGTCGTTTCCATGATCCGCAGGTCAACGGTGGCCGCATTGACGCTGGCGGCTATCAGCGTCGCCAGAAGCGTTGCGCTAAACTTAATCATGTTTAAATGTCCTTTTTAGAGGTACGCCACAAAGGGCAATGTATATACAGACTGTTGCTTACAATTTTGTGAAGTCTGCCAGAATTTAAGTCCGGTGAACCAGAAATGCTTCACAGATAGCGCATCGGGGTGCAATGAGATATAAGTAAAACAATAAGTTATTCGCTCGATGTAGCGCAGAGACACAACACGAGGTGGAGAATGTTAGAACAAATTTGCCAGCTGGCCCGCGAGGCCGGGGCCGCGATCATGCAGGTTTATGAGGGAGAGAAGCCGCTTCAGGCGACGCATAAGCTTGATGACTCTCCGGTGACGGCGGCGGATCTTGCCGCCCACGACATTATTCTGAAAGGGCTGAAAGCGTTGACGCCGGACATCCCCGTGCTGTCAGAGGAAGATCCCCAGTCGTGGGATACCCGGCAAAGCTGGCAGCGCTACTGGCTGGTCGACCCGCTGGACGGCACAAAAGAATTTCTGAAACGTAACGGCGAGTTCACCGTGAATATCGCGCTTATCGAAGGTGGAAAAGCGGTGATGGGCGTTGTCTATGCGCCCGTGCTGAAGATTATGTACAGCGCAGCGGAAGGGAAGGCCTGGAAAGAAGAGTGTGGCGTACGCAATCAGATTCATGTGCGGGATGCCCGTCCACCGCGCGTGGTGGTCAGCCGGTCTCATGCCGCCAACGATAGCGAGCTGAAAGAATATCTCGAACAGATGGGGGAGCACCAGACCACTGCGATAGGCTCGTCGCTGAAGTTCTGCCTGGTGGCCGACGGTCAGGCGCAGCTCTATCCTCGCTTTGGGCCAACCAATATCTGGGACACCGCCGCAGGGCATGCCGTGGCGGTTGCTGCCGGGGCGCACGTTCATGACTGGCAGGGCAAGCCGCTGGACTATACCCCGCGCGAGTCGTTCCTGAACCCCGGCTTCCGGGTTTCTATTTACTGAGTAACCCTTGCAGCAGGCTAATCACCTGCTGCACTTCCTGCTGGGTTAACGGGCCATCTTTGGCGAATTGAATTCTGCCTTCTTTATCCAATACCACGATAGCTGATCCGCCCTGTTGCAGCTGCCACGCTTTCGCCGCTACGCCGTTACTGTCGACGATAAACTGTGACCACGGGAACTCTTTCTTATTACTTTCGATGCTGCTGCGCACGAACATGCCGGTGCCCACAATCGCGTCGTCGGTGTTCACAATGGTGGTGGTCTGGTACTTATCATGCGGGAATTTTGCCGCTTTGATAGCTTCGACCATGGCCGCATTTTCTTCTTTGGCGCTTGAGCGACCGGCAATATGCTGCAGAACTCTCACTTTCCCAGGCAACTGCGCGCTATTCCAGTTTTTATAACTAAACTTATCGTTATCCAGCACCAGCTCGCCCTTGTCGGTAATACCAATCGGGGACACTCGCTGATTATTTTCAAAGTTATGGGCTGAGGCCATGAGCGGCAGCAGCAGAAGAGACAGCGCCAGCGTTTTGCGCAGGGTCATCGGTGACTCCTTATTGTTGTTAGCAGGTGATCCGACCACTTGGGTCGATGTTTTAAGCATATGTGCTGAATAAGCATCTGTCCCGCAAGCAAAGTGCCAGTTTGCGGGCTGACGCACATAACCCTGAAATTTGAAGGCTTACGCTGCCGTTTTTTACATTTAAAAATATTGTTCTGCAACTTTGTAATCTTTTAGTAAAAAAACTTCTACACACTAGGTGACCTTCGATATCTGGACTATAGTTTTCGAGCACCAAACTTTTTCGCCTCATTTTGTCGGGCCAAATGTAGCTCGCAGAGGCGTTAACATGCAGGAGTAAAGAAGAATGAAAATTTTCCAACGTTACAACCCCCTTCAGGTGGCGAAGTACGTGAAGATCCTGTTCCGTGGACGGTTGTATATCAAGGACGTTGGCGCTTTCGAATTTGATAAGGGCAAAATCCTTGTCCCGAAAGTTAAGGATAAGCAGCACTACTCGGTGATGTCCGAGGTCAACCGCCAGGTGATGCGCTTACAGGCGGATATGGGCTAAGCCCAAAAATTGTAAAAAAAACGGCCCCGAAGGGGCCGTTAGTGTTTATAGAGCTTGCTTACTGCTCCTGAGGCTCTTCACCGTCAGGCAGCTTTGGCGTCAGCGCGACAGGCTTATTGTCGATACGCGTTACCAGCAGCTGATCGATGCGGTAGTTATCAATATCCACCACCTCGAACTTGTAGCCGGAGAACTTTACCGAGTCGGTGCGTTTCGGGATCTTACGCAGCATAAACATCATGAACCCACCGATGGTTTCGTAGTTACCGGACTGCGGGAACTCGTCGATATCCAGCACTCGCATGACGTCGTCAATCGGCGTGCCGCCTTCCACCAGCCATGAGTTTTCATCACGGGCAACGATTTGCTCTTCCATCCCCTGGCCGACCAGGTCACCCATCAACGTCGTCATCACGTCGTTCAGGGTAATGATGCCCACCACCAGCGCGTATTCATTCATGATGACCGCGAAGTCTTCCCCGGCGGTTTTAAAGCTTTCCAGCGCTTCGGAGAGCGTCAGGGTGTCCGGCACAATCAGGGCGTTACGCAGATGCACACCGCTATTCAGCGCCATGCTTTGGTTGCCCAGTACGCGGTTCAGCAGCTCTTTGGAATCAACATAGCCAACGACGTGGTCGATATCGCCGTTACACACCAGGAACTTGGAATGCGGATGTTCAGCGATGGTGGACTTCAGGCTTTGCTCGTCGGCGTGCAGGTCGAACCAAATCACGTTTTCGCGTGAGGTCATGGAAGACGGCACGGTACGCGATTCCAGCTCAAAGACGTTTTCAATCAGTTCATGTTCCTGCTTACGCAACACGCCCGCCAGCGCACCGGCCTCAAACACCGCATAAACGTCGTCAGAAGTAATGTCGTCTTTACGCACCATCGGCAGCTTGAAGATGCGGAAGATAACGTTAGCCAGGCCGTTGAAGAACCACACCAAAGGTCTGAAAACAAACAGACAGAAGCGCATCGGGTTGATAATACGTAAAGCAACCGTTTCGGGAGAAATCATACCGATGCGTTTCGGGGTGAGGTCTGCGAACAGAATGAACAGGCTGGTGACGAGGGTGAATGAGATAATAAAGCTGAGCTGGTCGGCGAGTTCCGGAGCCAGAAAACGCTCCAACAGAATTTTAAACGCCGGGGAGAAAGCCGCATCGCCGACGATACCGCCGAGAATTGCCACGGCGTTCAGGCCAATTTGTACGACGGTAAAGAACATGCCCGGCGTCTCTTGCATCTTTAGCACGCGCTGGGCATTGACGTTGCCTTCATCGGCCAGCAGCTTAAGTTTGATTTTACGAGAGGCGGCAAGCGAGATCTCAGAGATTGAGAAAAAGGCACTAATAGCAATAAGGATAAGTATTATCAAAATACTGTTTAACATAATTTATCTGGCTGTTGTGGCCAGGTCCTCGGAAGGGAAAAGTGGATAAATCTCAGGGGTCAAACACAAGAAATGCTGGCCGCTTTTGTGAACGAGCCAGCAAATTCAAGGAGTAGTATAGCGTAAGGATGGGATGTGCTACCAGAGGCTGTAATTTAACCGGCGGTAAGCCGGGTTTTTAGTGATGTGTTTTTTGATTAATGGGCTTAACGTTTGGCGCATTGTATAAGCAGCTTTTCTTCTTTTTATCCCCGGAACTTTTCTTCTCTTTTTGCCACTCACCCGATCGGTTAGCCCACTATCAGGAGAGCGTTCACATGGTCAATTCCGTTACTTCCGTGCACAGACATGCGGCGGAACTTCCTCCCTTACCGGAACACAGCGGCCAGCGACCGGCGTCGATCGCTTCGGGTTCATCGGTGGCCACTTCTGCTGCCGTCAGCGCGCATGAAAGCCTGCATTTTGTGGGGGACAGCGTTTATGGCTCGGCCAATGAAGCTGCTATTCATCACCAGCTTGGCGCGCTGTTTGGCAAGCACATTAACGGTGATAACCATGCTGAAATGCATGCCCTGATTGAGTCGAGAACCCGTGAATTACACAAAATGGGAGAAACGCCAGCCTCTGTTGAAGCCGTGTTGACCAAAGGGCATCAACTGGACAGGCTAGGGCAAGTTGCGCGAGGTGCCGCACGCGCTATTCCCTTTGCTGCTGCGTCTGTTGCCTACGATAAAGTCCCGCTGCTGAGCGCTTTTGCCCATACGGCGGCGGAAATTGGCCTCCATGCTGGCCTGCAGTCCAGCATCGCCGACACTATTGGCACCACGTTGCTTAACCGTGCCACGGCAACGAATCCGTGGCTGTCCGCCAAAGACAGCGACCTGCATCCGGTCATGCGCGAAGCTGTAAAGGAGGCAAAAGCTAGCTTGCTGACGACGGTGGCAGAAACCGGGGCAGCCATTCAGACCTATTCGGCACGTAACCTTGCGCGCCTGGCGATGGCGGCAACGCTGACGCATTTTGCCGGGGCGAAAGTGGCCGGTGAAGTCGATACGTGGCTGTCTGCTGCGGGCGGGGTGGTGGCTGGCGGCGCAATGAGCGCGATTCTCCACGCGGTGGACGAAAACAAAGGCCGAACCGGGCCGGAGTATTTGCTGGGGCGCAACGACTGGCAGCAGCGGTTCACTGAATTGAAAAATACGCACGTGGTGAGCGATACGCTTAAGAACGCTGCTCAGCGCGTGGCAAAGCTGCCCCTGGACATTGCAACAGACAGCCTGAAAGCGACGGCAAGCGTTCTTTCTGCGCCGAGCCTTGGGAAAACGGCGATGCTGGCCGGCGGCTTTGCCGGTGTGATTAGTCTACGCAGCGCGATTGGCGCTGCTGTCGCCAGCGCCTTTCCGAGAGTGAATGCCGCTTCGCTGAGCGCCATCAGCCATGCGACCAACGTCGTGGCCTCTGCCCCGGTGTTCTTCGCCGTACCTGCGGCTGAGATTCTCGCTGACGCCGTGGCGGACAAAATGACGCAAACGCTGCAGGAAAAGGTCCCGGCGGCCGTGAACTCGGCGGCAGGCTGGGTCGGGCATCAGCTGCAGGCGGCGTTAAATCGTCAGCCAGCAACCACCCTTAATGCCGCAGAGCAGCAGGTGTAAAGGAACCGAAAGGGGAGCTACGTCCACATACTGGCAGTCTATTTTTGGAGCCTGATTATGCATATTAATTCTACGGTGACGCGGCCAGCCGGTATGCCGTCGCTGACCAATACATCTTCAACGGCAGCGGTGAAAGCCGCTTCCTCTGGCCTGCACGCCAGTGATTTACACGGCGATCTCAAAAATTGGGCCGCTGCGGCTCCTACAGTGGAAGAAGGCAAAGCCAGGGCGGCCGCGAGCAGTGAAATAATGAATAACTTTCAGTGCCGGGGGGAAACATTAGATCTGAGCGAGCGAGGTCTGACGGCACTACCTGACTCACTGGGCGCGCTGACGCACCTTAAACATTTGAATCTGTCCGGCAACCCGCTGCAGACCTTCCCGGCCAAAGCGCTTTTACAGCTGGGCTCCCTGCAAACGCTGCAACTGGCGATGAATCAGCACAACCAGGGCGTACCGTTTCGTCGCTCGCATGAACGTTTTGCGGATGAAGGGTACAAACTGCAGTTTTTTGCCCAGGGCAATAACCGCGCGCAGGTGATTCATCAGCCACCCAGACAGAAAACTGCGTTGTTCACAACCGACCTGGCACCCTGCCTGGCGGCGATGATTGTTCAGGATGGCAAAAGCCTGGCGTTGCATATGGATAACCCGCAGCGCAGTGGCTCAGGAGGGATGCCTCTGGAAGAGATGCTGTCCCGACATTTGCATCCGTCAGCGCGTAAAACCGAAGTGTTCCTGGTCGGGGCTAACGATCAGGGTTCGGCGGGTAACGTGCGGGCGATGCTGGCGGCGCTGAACAAACATGGTGTGGCAAATAACATCAGTATGGCCAGCCTCGGGAATGGACATACTTCCGCGACGCTGGATGTGAATAATCAGAAAGCGTGGGTTGGCTTTGGTTAACAAAGCTAAAGAAAAAGCCAGTCGATGACTGGCTTTCAGGGAGAGTTTACTGAGGCGGCAGGCAAACGCCGATGCCACCAATGCCGCAGTAGCCGTGCGGATTCTTGTACAGATACTGCTGGTGGTCGTCTTCCGCGTAGTAGAACGGGCCCGCGTTGGCGATTTCAGTGGTGACCTGGCGTTTATCACCGGCGGCATTCATTGCGGCCTGGAAACGCTCAAGGCTGGCGCGGGCGGCTTTGTCCTGTTCCGGCGTGAGCGGGTAAATTGCCGAGCGGTACTGGGTGCCGACGTCCCCGCCCTGGCGCATTCCCTGAGCCGGATCGTGATTTTCCCAGAACACCTGCAAAAGCTGCTCATAGCTAACCACTTTCGGATCATAAACCACGCGCACGGCTTCAGCATGGCCGGTCTGGCCGCTGCAAACTTCGCGATAGGTTGGGTTGGGCGTATAGCCACCGCTGTAGCCGGCTGCCGTGCTGTAAACGCCCGGAATCTCCCAATACAGGCGTTCTACGCCCCAAAAGCACCCCATCGCAAACAGCGCGATTTCCATTCCATCGGGTACATTTGTCATTGAGTGTTCGTTAACCGCGTGAAGCGTGGCCACCGGCATCGGCGTGTTGCGGCCTGGCAGAGCATCGGCCTGCGTCACGGTGTGAGTTTTGTCGAAGAATGACATGGTGTTGGATCTCCCGAAAATCGGCAAAAAAGCGAGCGGTTGTCATCAGACCTGCAATTGCAGACAATACATCCGAGTTACAGACTACATTACATATAAGAAAGATTTAGGCTAGTGAGTTATTTTCAACCCTCGATGTTAGGGTTTTGTTAATCCGCGGAGCGGGAATGACGTTTCCTTCCAGGGGTGGGAACAAGGATATTCAGGAGAAAACGTGCCAGTAATCCGTACTTTATGTATTACAGGCCTGTGTGTCGCGAGCACATGGGCTAACGCCGCGAGCGTGCGTTTGCAGGTTGAGGGACTCAGCGGCGAACTGCAAAAAAACGTACGTGCTCAGCTTTCCACCATCGAAAGCGATGAAGTGACGCCGGATCGTCGCTTCCAGGCGCGCGTCGATGACGCCATTCGTGTAGGGTTGAAAGCGCTGGGTTACTACGAACCCACCATTAATTTCACGCTTAAACCGCCGCCGCAGAACGGAGGGCGTCAGGTTCTGCTAGCGCAGGTTGACGCCGGGCAACCGGTGTTAATTGGCGGCACCGACGTCATTTTACGTGGTGGCGCGCGGACCGATAAAGACTATCTCGCGCTGCTGCCCAAGCGGCCCAAAATCGGCACCGTGCTCGACCACGCTGACTACGATAACTTCAAAAAAAGCCTCTCCAGCATTGCGCTGCGTAAGGGCTACTTCGACAGTGATTTCCGTAAGAGCCAGCTTGGCGTCTCTCTGGAAAGACATCAGGCGTTCTGGGATATCGACTACGACAGCGGCGAACGGTATCGCTTCGGCGCGGTGACCTTTCAGGGCTCCCAGATTCGCGAAGAGTATTTGCAAAACCTTGTGCCTTTTAAGCAGGGAGATTACTACCAGTCGAGCGACCTGGCCGAGCTGAACCGCCGCCTGTCGGCTACCGGCTGGTTTAACTCCGTGGTAGTGGCACCTGAGTTTGAAAAATCACGCCAGACAAAAGTGTTACCGCTACAGGGCGTGGTGACGCCGCGCACTGAAAACACCATTGAAACCGGGGTGGGCTACTCCACGGACGTAGGGCCGCGCGTGAAGGCCAGTTGGAAAAAACCGTGGATGAACTCCTACGGCCACAGCCTGACAACCAGCACCAGCCTTTCCGGCCCTGAGCAAACGCTCGACTTCAGCTACAAAGTGCCGCTGTTAAAAAGCCCGCTGGAGCAGTATTACCTGGTGCAGGGCGGTTTTAAGCGAACCGACCTCAACGACACCAAATCGGACTCCACTACCGTGGCGCTGTCCCGCTACTGGGATATGTCCAGCGGCTGGCAGCGTGCCGTTAACCTGCGCTGGAGCCTCGACCACTTTACCCAGGCAGATGTTACCAACACGACCATGCTGCTTTACCCCGGCGTCAGCCTGAACCGTACCCGCTCGCGCGGGGGCCTGATGCCCACCTGGGGTGACTCACAGCGTTACTCGATTGATGTCTCTAATACGGCCTGGGGTTCTGGCGTCGATTTCGGCGTGTTCCAGGCACAAAACGTTTGGATCCGTTCGCTGTATGAAAAACACCGCTTTATCGTGCGCGGCAATGTGGGATGGATCGAAACCAACGACTTCAAAAAAGTGCCGCCGGATCTGCGTTTCTTCGCCGGCGGCGACCGCAGCATTCGTGGCTATAAATACAAATCGATATCGCCGGAGGATAGCAACGGTAAGCTGACGGGGGCCTCCAAACTGGCGACCGGCTCGCTGGAGTACCAGTACAACGTGACCGGAAAATGGTGGGGCGCGGCGTTTGTTGACTCCGGTGAAGCGGTGAATGACATCAAACGCAGCAACTTCAAAACCGGTGCGGGCGTTGGCGTGCGCTGGCAATCCCCGGTTGGGCCTATCAAGCTCGACTTCGCCGTACCGGTGGGTGACAAGGAAGAGCACGGTTTACAGTTTTACATCGGTTTGGGGCCTGAACTATGAGTCGCTGGAAGAAAATAAGCCTCGCGGTGCTGGCTGTGATTGTGCTGCTAATCGCGGCGGTCGGTTTCCTTGTGGGGACGACGCCGGGCCTGCATTTGCTGTTTAAAGGCGCTAATCGCTGGGTACCGGGGCTGAATATCGCTCAGGTCGACGGCGGCTGGCGTAATCTGACGTTAAAGAACTTGCGCTACGAGCAGCCGGGCGTCGCGGTGCGTGCGGGAGAGATTCACCTCGCGGTGAAGCTAAACTGCCTGTGGCACAGCAGCCTTTGCGTGAATGATTTCTCGCTAAAAGATGTGGATGTTGCGGTCGACACGAAAAAAATGCCGCCGTCAGCCCCGGTGCAGGAAGAGGACAGCGGCCCGCTGAATCTCTCCACGCCGTACCCAATTACCCTTAGCCGCGTGGCGTTGAACAACGTTAACGTGAAAATCGACGACACCACCGTTTCGGTGATGGATTTCTCCAGCGGCCTGACCTGGGAGCAGCGCAACCTGACGCTAACCCCGACATCGCTGGAAGGTTTGCTGATTGCGTTGCCGAAAGCCGCGCAGGTAGCCAAAGAAGAGATTGTTGAGCCGAAAATTCAAAACCCTCAGCCGGAAGAAGCGCCGCTCGGGGAAACGCTGAAAAAGTTGTTTGAGAAGCCGCTGCTGCCGGAAATGACCGACGTTAATTTGCCGGTGAATCTGAATATTCAGGAATTTCGCGGGGCGCGTCTGCGCCTGACCGGCGATACTGATTTGCTGGTCAACTCGCTGCTGCTGAAAGTGAGCAGCGTCGACGGCAACCTGAAGCTGGATGCACTGGATGTGGACTCCTCGCAGGGGCTGGTGAACGCCACCGGTAGCGCTCAGCTGCGCGACAACTGGCCGGTTGATTTAACGCTTAACAGCACGCTGAACATCGACCCGCTGAAAGGCGAAAAGGTGAAGATGACCGTGGGCGGTGCGCTGCGCGACGAGCTGAAAGTGGGCGTCAATCTGTCAGGGCCGGTGGGGATGCAGTTGAATGCCCAAACCCGCCTGGCTGAAGCAGGGCTGCCGCTCAACGTCGAAATAGACAGTAAGCAGCTTTCCTGGCCGCTGACCGGCGAGAAGCAGTATCAGGCTGACAATCTGAAACTGCGTCTGACCGGCAAAATGACCGACTACAAGCTGGCCTTTAGCACCGCCGTGAAGGGCGATCAGGTTCCGCCTGCCACCATCACGCTGGATGGCAAAGGCAACGAGCAACAGTTTAGCCTCGATAAACTGCGCGTGGCTGCGCTGCAGGGCAATACGGATCTGAAAGCGCTGGTGGACTGGAGCAAAGCTATCAGTTGGCAAGGTGAATTAACGCTGGCCGGCATCAACACGGCGAAGCAGTTCCCGGACTGGCCCGCCAAGCTGGACGGCAACATTAAAACGCGCGGTAGCCTGTACGGCGGCAGTTGGCAGCTGGATATTCCCGAGCTGAAGCTTGCCGGCAACGTGAAGCAGAACAAGGTCAACGTGCAGGGTACGCTGCAGGGCAACAGCTATATGCAGTGGAAAGTGCCGGGTCTGCATCTGGAGCTGGGCCGCAATACGGTGGACGTGAAAGGCGAACTGGGCGAAAAAGATCTCAACCTGGACGCCAATATTAATGCCCCGAATCTGGATAACGCCTTGCCTGGTTTAGGCGGAACGGCGAAGGGTATCGTGAAGATTCGCGGCGACGTGAAAGCACCGCAGTTGCTGGCTGACCTGACGGCAAACGGCCTGCGCTGGCAGGAGCTGACGATTGCCCGTGTTCTGCTGAAAGGCGATGTGAAATCGAGTGAGCAAATCGCTGGTAACCTCAACCTGCGCGTAGAGCGCGTGGCTCAGCCGGGTGTAAAAGTTGATTTGGTCACGCTGGACGCGAAAGGTGATGAGAAGCAGCACCAGCTTCAACTGCGTATTCAGGGTGAACCCGTTTCCGGGCGTCTCAACCTGAGCGGCAGCTTCGACCGTAACGAAGAGCGCTGGCGCGGCAAGCTAAGCGACACCCGTTTTGATACGCCGGTAGGGCCGTGGGCGCTCAACCGCGAGCTGACGCTGGACTTCCGCAATAAAGAACAGAAAATCGCCATTGGCCCGCATTGCTGGGTGAACCCGAACGCTGAGCTTTGCGTGCCGCAAACTATCGACGCCGGGGCGAAAGGCCGGGCGCTGGTGAATCTCAACCGTTTCGATCTTGCCATGCTGAAACCGGTGATGCCGGCGGATACCCAGGCCAGCGGCGTCTTTACAGGTAAAGCTGACGTGAGCTGGGACAGCGAGGCCGGTGGTTTACCGCAGGGGCAGGTGACGCTCAGCGGGCGCGGCGTGAAGGTGGCGCAGGTAGTGAACGGCAATACCTTGCCGGTTGCCTTCGACACGCTGAACCTCAACGCCGAACTGAAGAATAACCGCGCCCAGCTTGGCTGGCTGGTGAAAGTGGCGAATAACGGGCAGTTCGACGGCCAGGTTCAAATCACCGACCCACAGGGGCGGCGTAACCTTGGCGGCAACGTCAATATTCGCAACTTCTCCCTGGCGATAGCCAACGCCATTTTCTCGAAAGGTGAAAAAGCGGACGGTACGCTGAACGCAAACTTACGCCTCGGCGGCAACCTTGAGCGGCCGCAGATGTTCGGGCAAATGCAGCTTAATGGCGTGGATGTCGAAGGCAACTTTATGCCGTTCGAGATGCAACCGAGCCAGATTGCCATGAACTTCAACGGGATGAACTCCACGGTGCAGGGCGTGGTGCGCACGAAACAAGGCCAGATTGTGTTAAGCGGCGACGCCGACTGGACGCAAATCGACAACTGGAGGGCGCGCATAGCCGCGAAAGGCAGCAAAGTACGTATTACCGTGCCGCCGATGGTGCGCCTGGACGTTTCCCCGGATATTGAATTTGTGGCCACGCCAAGTCTGTTTACCTTGAACGGGAACGTCGATGTGCCGTGGGCGCGTATCGTGGTACATGATGTGCCGGACAGCGCCGTGGGCGTCTCCAGTGATGAAGTGATGCTGGATAAAGATCTGAAGCCGGTTAACCCTAAATCCGCCGGGATCCCGATCAACAGCAACCTGACGATTCACGTCGGCAACAACGTGCGTCTGGACGCTTTCGGCCTGAAAGCGCGCCTGACCGGCGATCTGAAAATGGTGCAGGACAAGCAGGGACTCGGCCTAAACGGCCAGATCAACATTCCTCAAGGCCGTTTCCACGCTTATGGGCAGGATCTTATCGTTCGCAAAGGTGAATTGCTGTTCTCCGGCCCGCCGGACAACCCGTACCTGAACATTGAAGCTATCCGTAACCCGGACTCGACCGAAAACAACGTCACGGCCGGTGTGCGTGTGACGGGGCCGGCAGATGAACCCAAAGCTGAAATATTCTCTGACCCGGCGATGTCCCAGCAGGACGCCTTGTCCTACCTGCTTCGCGGTCAGGGTTTAGATACTTCCGGCAACGACGGCGACGCAATGACGTCGATGCTTGTGGGCCTGGGGGTTGCACAAAGTGGTCAGGTTGTGGGTAAAATCGGCGAGACGTTTGGCGTAAGTAATCTGGCGCTCGACACCGCGGGGGTGGGTGATTCCTCTCAGGTGGTGGTTAGCGGCTATGTACTGCCGGGTCTACAGGTTAAATATGGCGTAGGTATTTTTGACTCTCTGGCGACGTTAACGCTACGTTATCGTCTGATGCCTAAGCTGTATCTGGAAGCGGTGTCTGGCGTAGATCAGGCACTAGATCTGCTCTATCAGTTTGAGTTTTAGCAATGCGAATATTTGTTTACGGCAGTTTACGACGCAAACAAGGCAACAGCCACTGGATGACCAACGCCCAGTGGCTGGGCGACCACACGCAGGAAAACTACGTGTTGTATAGCCTTGGGCATTATCCAGGCGCCGTGCCGGGTGATGGCGTGGTCTCCGGCGAAGTTTACCGGATAGACGCCTCTACGCTTTCTGAGCTGGACGCGCTGCGCACCAAAGGGGGAGAGTACAGCCGCCAGCTGATCCAGACCCCTTACGGCGGCGCGTGGATGTATGTCTATCAGCGTCCTGTCGAGGGGTTAACCCGTATCGACAGCGGGAACTGGCTGGATCGAGAAAAGTATTAAACAGACCTAAGCGGCCACGCCAACACGTGGCCGTTTTTTTTGCCTGTCTGCCTGATGAGGTGGGGGGCAGAAACAAAAACACCGCCCTGGGGCGGTGTTTTTTCTTTCAGGCGGGCTAACTTACTTCTTAGCAGCGCGTTCGAAAGAGGCGATGATTTCAGCTTTAGCCGCTTCGGCGTTATCCCAACCGTCAACTTTCACCCATTTGCCTTTCTCGAGATCTTTGTAGTGCTCGAAGAAGTGAGTGATCTGCGCTTTCAGCAGTTCTGGCAGGTCGTTCACATCTTTGATGTGATCGTACTCTTTGCTCAGTTTGGTGTGCGGAACCGCAACCAGTTTTGCGTCTTCGCCAGACTCGTCGGTCATTTTCAGAACGCCAACTGGACGGCAACGGATCACGCTACCTGGCTCCAGCGGGTATGGGGTTGGGACCAGCACGTCAACCGGGTCACCGTCCAGAGACAGAGTGTGGTTGATGTAACCGTAGTTGCACGGGTAGAACATCGCGGTAGACATGAAACGGTCAACAAACAGCGCGCCGCTCTCTTTGTCTACTTCGTATTTGATTGGATCGGCGTTAGCAGGGATTTCGATAACAACGTAGATGTCTTCCGGCAGATCTTTACCCGCTGGGACGTTGAGTAAGCTCATGTCTGTTTCCTTTAACCTGGTGTATTTCAAGTGCCCGATATTATAGCCAACTGCGATTAAATGTCTTTTGCTGTTTTTTGACCGCTAACCCCCATATGGGCCAAATGTCCCGCTTCAGGCTACTCAAATCTTGAGTCATTTCATTGTCATAATTGAGTTAAACATCATGGCAACAAGCACTTAACGAACGTAAATAACGCAAATTGATTAAACATTTTCCGAAAATTGCCGATAACACGCTCACTACTTTATTCATGAGCCATCGTTAAACCGGGAATTAAGCATGTTGAGAAATTTGTCGATTCGCACGGGGCTGCTAACGCTGTTAGCGGTTATGACGTTCTTGCTGTTGGTTGTAAGCGGCATCGGCATTTATGCCCTGCAGCAAAGTTCTGCTTCTCTTGAGCGCATCAACCGCCTTCAGGGCGAGCAAATGGTGCGTATTAGCGATGGCTATATTCTGCTGCTTCGTGCCCGCAATGAGGCAAGCCAGGCGGTACGCCAGATGGAAATTGGCATGCTGGACGACGCGACAAAAGCCACGCAGAAGATCGTGGGGGAAGTTGGGCTGGCGCAGAAAAACCTGAAGTCCGTCATCGACAGCGGCGTGAACGACGACCAGGGCAACGCCTTGCTTACCGGCCTGGCGCAAAGCTTTGGTACTTATCAGACGCAAGGTATTACGCCGATGCTGGCCGCGCTGCAAAAGCAAAGCCCGGACGACTATTACGATCTGCTGGAAAAAAGCCTGATCCCGCTGGGGCAGAAGTTTGATAATGACGTGCAGGCTTTCCAGCGCTGGGGTGAAACGCGCGGAAACAGCGAAGTGGCTGCCGTTCAGCTGCACAAAACTATTGTGCTGGGCTTTATTATTTTTGCCGCGCTGCTGACCGCCGCGATTATTGTGCTGGTCTGGTTGGCGCTGCGCCACCTGCTGTTGAAGCCGCTGGATGAGGCTATTCATCAATTGGAGTACGTGGCCGATGGCGACCTGACCCAGCCGCTCCCGCAAACGGGCAGAAACGAATTTGGCCGCCTTGCCAGCGCGATTGTGGCGATGAGAACCTCGCTGGTTGAGTCGGTCAGTCGCGTGCGGGATGCTTCTTCCCAGATTGATACCGGCAGCCGTGAGCTGGCGGCAGGTAACCTCAATCTTTCCCAGCGCACGGAGTCTACGGCAACTTCGCTGGAGGAAACGGCAGCCAGCATGGAGCAAATCACCGCGACGGTGAAGCAAAACGCCGATAACGCCGAGCAGGCGCACAAGCTGGCGAAAGTCGTCTCCGATACCGCCGACCGCGGCAGCGAAATGGTTTGCTACGTGATTGAGAAAATGCGCGATATTTCCGGCAGCGCAGGACGTATTGCCGACATCCTGAGCGTTATCGATGGGATCGCTTTCCAGACCAATATTCTGGCGCTTAACGCTTCGGTGGAAGCCGCCCGCGCGGGTGAACAAGGCCGTGGTTTTGCCGTGGTAGCCGGTGAGGTTCGTACTCTGGCAAGCCGCAGTGCTGAAGCGGCAAAAGAGATCCGCACGTTGATTTCTGATTCGCAAACTCACGTGGGTGAGGGCAGCGAACTGGCGCAGCAAGCCGGGGAAACCATGGACGAAATCGCCGAAGAAATTATGCGCATGACCAAACTGGTTCGCGAAATCGCCAACGCGTCTAACGAGCAAAGCCACGGTATTGAGCAGGTGAATATTGCGGTAAGCCAGATGGATGAAGCGGCACAGCAGAACGCGGCTTTAGTTGAGCAGTCCACTGCGGCAACGCATTCTCTTGAAGAACAGTCGCAGCAGCTGGTCGCCGCGATGGCTTCCTTCCGCTATTAATCTCGTCACGCCTCTCCCTGAAAGGAGAGGCGTATTGTGCAGGGTAAATCAGGCGTCCGGGTATTCGCGAATAAAGCGCTCTACGTCATCGACCATGTGTTTCGTGCCGACGAAGAACGGGCGGCGCTGGTGCAGCGTAGTTGGGATGATATCCAGAATTCTCTCTTTCCCGTCGCTGGCTTTCCCGCCGGCCTGTTCCGCGAGGAACGCCATTGGGTTGCCCTCATACAGCAAACGCAGCTTGCCTTCCGGGTGGCTGGCGGTGCTTGGGTAGAGATAAATCCCGCCTTTCAGCAGGTTGCGGTGGAAGTCCGCTACGAGAGAGCCAATGTAGCGCGAGGTGTACGGGCGCTTGCTGGCGGCATCTTCTTCCTGGCAGAACTTGATGTACTTCTTCACGCCGGTCGGGAATTTAATGTAGTTGCCTTCGTTGATGGAGTAGGTATTGCCTCTCTCCGGGAAGCGCATACGTTCCTGACTCAGGCAGAACACGCCGAGAGAAGGATCGTAGGTGAAGGCATGTACGCCGCAGCCGGTGGTGTAAACCAGCATCGTTGATGAGCCGTAAACCACGTAACCTGCGGCAACCTGCTGGTTACCCGGCTGGAGGAAGTCTTCCTCGGTGACCGGCGTGCCGACTGGCGTAATGCGGCGGTAAATAGAGAAAATGGTGCCAACGGAGACGTTGACATCGATGTTAGACGATCCGTCAAGCGGGTCCATCAGCACGACATATTTTGCCTGCTCGGCGCCTTCAAAGACCACGATTTCGTCTTCTTCTTCGGAGGCGATACCGGCCACAATACCGCGCGCTTTTAACGCTGCCTTCAATTTTTCATTCGCGAACAGGTCGAGTTTTTGCTGCTCTTCGCCCTGCACGTTTTCGGCACCGCTCGCCCCCAGGATATCGACCAGACCGGCCTTATTGATATCGCGGTGGATGATTTTAGCGCCCAGCTTTATTGCCGACAGTAAAGCCGTGAGCTCACCGGTAGCATGGGAAAACTCATGCTGCTTTTCGACAATAAATTCACCTAACGTTTTCATAACACTTTCCCTGCATCATTATGTTGGATAAAGCGATCGCAACAATCTTAACAAATTTTCAAATTGTCGCGCACAGGTGAATCGCGCCAGCAAGATAAGGAATATCCTGAAATGCGTTTCGCCTCCGCAGCCATGCGGTTAGAATGTGCGCCAAACAAAGAAAGGATAGTTTCGTATGCGCATTCATATTCTAGGGATCTGTGGCACCTTTATGGGCGGCCTGGCGATGCTGGCACGCTCTTTAGGGCATGAAGTGACGGGCTCAGACGCCAATGTTTATCCACCGATGAGTACGCTGCTCGAAGAGCAGGGGATCTCGTTAATCGAAGGTTATGACGCCAGCCAGCTCGACCCACACCCGGATCTGGTGATCATCGGCAACGCGATGACGCGCGGTAATCCGTGCGTGGAAGCCGTTCTGGAGCAGGGCATTCCGTATATGTCCGGCCCGCAGTGGCTGCATGACTTTGTGCTGCGCGACCGCTGGGTGATTGCGGTCGCGGGGACGCACGGAAAAACCACGACAGCCGGAATGGCCACCTGGATTCTGGAAGCCTGTGGCTACAAGCCAGGCTTTGTTATCGGTGGCGTACCGGGTAACTTTGAGGTCTCTGCGCGCCTGGGCGATAGCCCCTTCTTTGTCATTGAAGCCGATGAATATGACTGCGCGTTCTTCGACAAACGCTCCAAATTTGTCCATTACTGCCCACGGACGCTGATCCTCAACAACCTGGAGTTCGATCACGCGGATATCTTTGACGATCTGAAAGCGATCCAGAAGCAGTTCCATCATCTGGTTCGCATCGTCCCAGGGCAGGGCAAAATTATCTGGCCGGAAAACGATGTCAATCTGAAGCAAACCCTGGCGATGGGCTGCTGGAGCGAGCAGGAGCTGGTGGGCGATCAGGGCCACTGGCAGGCGAAGAAGCTGACGACCGATGCTTCGCAGTGGGAAGTTTATCTGGACGGCGAATGCGTGGGTACCGTGAACTGGCAACTGGTCGGCGAACACAACATGCATAACGGCCTGATGGCCATTGCCGCGGCCCGCCATGTTGGCGTTACTCCGGCGGACGCAGCTCAGGCGTTAGGTAGCTTTGTGAACGCGCGCCGCCGTCTTGAGCTGCGCGGTGAAGCGCATGGCGTCACCGTTTATGATGACTTTGCTCATCACCCGACGGCGATTCTGGCCACGCTTGCTGCCCTGCGCGGCAAAGTGGGCGGCACCGCCCGCATTCTGGCCGTGCTGGAGCCTCGTTCTAACACCATGAAAATGGGCGTCTGCAAAGACGATCTGGCACCCTCTCTGGGGCGCGCGGACGAAGTGTTCCTGCTTCAGCCGCAGCACATTCCGTGGCAGGTTGCAGAAGTGGCGGAAGCCTGCGTGCAGCCAGCGCACTGGAGTGCAGACGTAGACACGCTCGCGGAGATGGTAGTGAAAACGGCGCAACCGGGCGACCATATTCTGGTCATGAGCAACGGTGGTTTCGGCGGCATTCATCAAAAATTGTTGGATGGTCTGGCGAAGAAAGCTGAACAGCAGAGTGAGCAAGCGTTTTAAGCGCAGAGTCTGATGAGAAAAAGGGCGCCCCTGTTGGAGCGCCCTTTTTGTTTAATAAAGCTCAGGGGCTTTAGGATCTGGCCCGAAGCGGTTGGTTGCAGGCGTGCCGTCCTGGCAGTTGAATGCCAGAATAATCAGCCAGCCAACAATCGGGATTAACAGCAGCAACAGCCACCAGGCTGAGCGGTCGGTGTCGTGCAGGCGACGAAACTGGACTGCCCAAAGCGGCAGGAAAACCAGAACGGTATAAATCGTGGTGAGCGCCCCTTCATCTTTGGCGATGTGTAGTCCAAGCATTTTATCCAGCACGCTCAGCACGCCCGCCAGAATGAAGTTCACCAGATGAAACATCCAGTACTCTTTGCGGCGAGCACGCCCGCCGAACCCAATGTAATTTCTTAATACTTTGAAATACCAATCCATTTAAGGCCTGCCTTGATTATCCGACAATCACCTGAACGGTAAGCGATCGATTCAAGAATAGTCGTGAATGCATAGGCCGTAAATCGTTGTTGTGCTGAATATTCTTAACTCTTCCTAAACCGCTCATCTCGCCCGTGCGGCTCGTCTAAATCTTGAGCAGGGCCGATGGAAATAATGCCGGTTGGGTTGATCGTTTTGTGGCTGCGATAATAGTGAGTACGAATATGCGGGAAACTCACCGTTTCACGAATGCCGGGTATTTGATAAATATCGCGAAGGAAGCCGTAAAGATTAGGGTAGTCACTGATGCGGTATTTATCGCACTTAAAGTGGGTAACATAGACCGGGTCAAAGCGGACCAGGGTCGTCCACAGGCGAATGTCTGCCTCGGTTAGCTGTGGGCCGGTTAAGTAGCGATGCTGACCAAGAATCTGCTCCAGGCGTGCCAGGGAGATAAAGACTTTTTCAACGGCTTCATCGTAGGCTTCCTGAGATGTGGCAAAGCCCGCTTTGTACACGCCGTTGTTCACCGTGTCATAAATCCAGCCGTTCAGCTCATCAATCTCGCTTTTGAGCTCTTCAGGATAATAATTTCCTGCTCGCGCACCGAGGGCATCAAAGGCCGTATTAAACATACGAATGATTTCTGCGGACTCGTTGCTGACGATTGTCTGATTTTTCTTATCCCAAAGTACAGGTACCGTCACGCGGCCGGTGTAATGGGGATCGGCCTGCAGATAAAGCTGATACAGGAAGTCATGGTGATAAAGCGTGTCGCCGGTAGCCTCCGGGAAATCCTCCGCGAACGTCCAGCCGTTTTGCAGCATCAGCGGGTTTACGACGGAAACGGAGATAAAGGGCTCGAGGCCTTTCAGCTTACGTACAATCAGCGTGCGGTGCGCCCAGGGACAGGCGAGAGACACATACAGATGATAGCGGTCTTTCTCTGCGGCGAATCCTGCTTTGCCGGAGGGGCCCGCTGCGCCGTCGGCAGTCAGCCAGTTGCGGAAGGCGGATTCCGAACGTTTAAAGCGGCCGCCGGTCGATTTGGTGTCGTACCAGACGTCATGCCAGACACCGTCGATGAGTTGTCCCATTTTTTCTCCTCCTCAATAGCAAAAAAGCGAAGACGGTGTCTTCGCTTTCTCGGTGTTCATCAGTATAGAACGCTTACCATTTTTTATTCAGGACGCGGTCAAGGCTGATTGCGCCTGGGCCGAAGACTGCCAGCAGCAGGTAGCCACCCGCAATGGTGAGGTTCTTCATAAACATAATGGAGTTCACGCCTTCCGCGAAGTTGCTGTGGAACAGGAACGCGGTCAGTACGGTAAACAGCGCGGTGATCAGCGCGGTTGTACGGGTCAGGAAACCGAACAGGATGGCCAGGCCGCCGCCGAACTCAAGCAGAATGGTCAGCGGCAGCAGTGCACCCGGCACGCCCATGGCTTCCATGTACTGCTGTGTGCCTGCATAACCGGTGATTTTGCCCCAGCCTGCGGTAATAAACAGGATTGGCATCAGAATACGAGCAACCAGTACGCCAACATCTTCTAATTTTTTCATTTTACTCTCCAGCGGTTCTTCTTTTCCGGCTTACTCGGCCAGGGCTTAAAAGGTGCGCAAACTCCAGTAATTACCGATGTTTGCTGTCGATGGGGAGGATGATAGACGGGGTGGAAAAAGATTGTTAGCAAGGAAAACTGTCTAACTTCTTCAAATATCCTGAGGAAACTAAGTCAGGAAAGTAAAAATACCCGGTATTGAAGCGTCGGGGCAGAAATAAAAAAACACCGCCAGAGGCGGTGTTTTAAGGTTAACGCGAGGGGAGGTTCAGCGTATTACGAATAAGCCGCCAGGTACTCCAGGCGCCAAATCCTCGTTTTGCCCAGCGCATAAATTTACCGGGATGCTTCACCGTCCAGATTGCCAACACGCTGCTGGCGATCATCGCGTAGCTACGCAGGCTGACTAAGGTATTCCAGCCGCGATCGTAGGGGCTGGTGACCTGCAGCCAGTCGCGTTTTGCGGCGCTGAGATCGAGTCGCTGTTGCTGAACCTGGCTGAGCAGATAGGCTTTACGTTTATCACGTTCTGCATCGCTCATCGCTTATCCTCTTCCAGCAAGGCCCTGTCGTTATCCAGCTCGCGCCGAGTGTGGCGCAGCAGGGTTGATTGACGGGACTTTCGCAGCGTCCAGATTCCGCCGATCAATGCCAGCGACAGCAGGACGACCGTGGTAGCAATCATGGCGTTAAGACGATACTGCGGATCAACGGCCCAGATAACCAGCACCATCAGGCTCATTAAGCCAAAGGCGGCGAACAGCATGGTCAGGCCGAGCATCAGCAGCAGCTGGACGATATGTGCTTTTTCCTCTTCCAGCTCAACGACGGCAAGACGCACACGAGTTTCGACCATGCCGACCAAAATCGTCACCAGCCGCTGGCCAACGCCGAGCACGCTTTTGCCCGGCCCCTGGCTTTGGTGAGAATCCGCCATATTAGCGACGTGCCAGCAGCACACCCAGCACGACGCCGACCGCCGCACCAATGCCTACACCGGTCCACGGGTTCTCGCGGACATAATCATCCGCTTTGGCAGCCGCTTCACGGGTTTGTTTGGCGATGGCTTCGCTGGTTTCACCCAGGCGATCGCGGCTCTCTTTTAGCGTTTTTTCCGCTTTGGCACGCAGCTTGTCCAGTTCAGTTTTTGACTTATCCGTGGACGCACTCAGGACTTCTTCAAGCGTATCTGCCAGGGATTTCAACTCAGCGCGTAAATGTTCTGACGTAGTATCTTTTGACATAGTTCTCTCCGAGTGTTTGAGATGGATCCTTAAAGTCTGCGACTACACAATCAGTAATCACGCTTCTCTAAAGCTTTGAGGCTATCTTCTGCTTCCGCAAGTTTCTTCTCGCGTTTGGTGATTTTTTCCGGGTCACCCTTCTGACGGGCTTCGATGAGATCGGCTTTACGCTCTTCGATTTCAGCTTTCTGCTTTGCGATTTTCTTTTGATGTTCAGCGCGCAGGCCTGCGTCGCTGCAGTTTTCACGCACTTCGCTCAGAGCCTTTTTCAGGCCATCAATACGGTGCTGGTTATTGTGTTTTTCCGCATAGCCAATCTCGCGTTGAATATCCTGCTCTTTTTCGCTGCACAAAGTATTTGCCTGTGCGGCGGAGGCGAGCGTGAGTAAAGCCAGTGCCAGTACGGTGCGGTAATTCATGGTTAAACCTTCCATTGTTTGTTAAGACGAATCATAAAAGTATCAGGCGATCATACTCCATGCGTCGTTCCATTGTGGTGAAAAACACTGATAAATAGCGATGAAAACGGGTAAAGCATAGTCATGAATCGGCTAAAAACCCAGAAGATGGTAGCAAATTCAGACTGAAGGAAAGGGATCAGCCGAGATGATTGTGGTCAGGGCGCAGAATAGAAAGCCAGGCCAGAGCGTCTTTGTCTCCATCCTGTTGAGCAATGACATAGCCCTGGGGCAGCGTGCGGTTGAGGACTTCTTTTGCCGCCTCACTCTGTGCACTGGAATCAAACGTGACCAATAGGGTGTTATTGAGCGGCGTAATACTTTTAAAACGAATGCCGTTGGCATCCAGGTGGTGCCAGACATAGAAGCCGTCGGGAATACTCCCGCCCTGCCGTGAGGCACGGATCTCAAGGGTGGAATCCTTATTCTGCATGCCGGACCACACCATCAGCGACGCAATGGCCAGGGCACCAACAAGCAGCGCCGCCCTCAGGCGGCGAGTGAAAGCTAATTTCATCGAATTCCTCTAGCGACTTTGGCTACGTTTTTTACGCCAAAGCACGATTAACGAACCGACCAGACCGATAACCAGGAGCACCACTGGGATCAGCATCAGGCACGACATCAAAGCGTCTTCGTACTTAAGGAAGACCGGTGTTTTGCCCAGCAAATAGCCCAGGGTCGTCAGAATCAATATCCACAGCAGGCCGCTCATCCAGTTGAAGAACTGAAAGCGTGCGCTATTAAGACCCGATAATCCGGCAATAGTTGGCAGCAGGGTACGAACAAAAGCAATAAAGCGCCCAATGAGCAACGCAGACAGCCCATGTTTATGGAAAAGCTGGTGTGAACGCTGGTGATAATGGGCCGGCAGGTGTGACAGCCAGTTTTGGACGAGGCGGGTATTTCCCAGCCAGCGCCCCTGGATATAACCCAGCCAGCTGCCGAGGCTTGCGGCGATGGTCAGCAGTGCGACGGTTTCGGGAAAACCCATTGCGCCTTTAGCAATGAGAACGCCAACCAGCACGAGCAAACTGTCGCCGGGTAAGAACGCCGCCGGCAGTATGCCGTTCTCAAGAAATAAAATCATGAACAGCACAAAATAGAGCATGCCAATCATCGACGGATTGGCGAGTGTTTCAAAATCCTGGCTCCAGAGTGCGGAGAGCAGTTGAGTCAGTAGTTCCATTCAGGGTTCCTGGCACTTCGTTTAGGTCGCCGGTGTAAACGGATGAGCAGAATGCAGCATGGTTGTTATTATCATTTGCTGGCTACAACTCACCGCCCGCGCCGCTGAGTCGAAACAACATGACCTGAAACGACAGCGAGGGGGCATAAAACCCACACAGACGGTGAAATTGCATCTAATTGTAACAAAACTACGCGTTATACGTCACAGTATTTGCAGTTCGTTGAGCAATGATTTTGCTTACTGGGGGAGAGGCTGGCGAGGGTATTTACAAACGCTGACACTATTTATGGTTTGCTTACCCTCGGCGGGAAAAATGACTATTTTTGACCGTTTGCGGCTGTATCAAGGTGAATGACCGGATTTTCTGCAAAGAAATAGCGGTCGGCATTGAATTCAAAATCATCGCTGGTGGCGTTAAATAGCATTTGGCGAGTATTTTCAAGATGTTGCCACATTGCCAGTTTTGCGGCGTGAGGATCTTTACGTATCAGGGCTTTAAGAATCTGATCGTGATCATCGCACCAGTTGTCGACCGGCCGCATATCGATGTGTTCGTGCAGTTTCTTCCAGTACGGGTTGTAAATGCGGTGGCTCCACATTTTTTCAACGATGGTCGCCAGTGCGCCGTTTTGTGTCGCCAGCGCAACCTGGACGTGAAACTGAAGATCCCACTCAGAATCACGGTAAGTTTGCTCTTTTCGCGCTTTTTCCTGGATCTCCATCAGTTTCATAATATCTTGCTTGGTGACCTGGGTGGCGGCGAATTCCGCGATATTACTTTCGATAAGCTGTCTCGCCTGCAGCAGCTCGAAAGGGCCATAATTGGCAAACTCAAAGCGCTCATCCGGCACGGTCATGGATTTTGCCTGGTTAGACATGACGTGAATGCCTGAACCCTTGCGAACTTCAACGTAGCCTTCCACTTCCAGCATGATGATCGCTTCACGAACGACGGTACGGCTGACGTTTTTTTCTTCGGCGATAAACCGCTCCGCAGGCAGTTTTTCTCCGACCTGATAAACACCGCTTTCAATACGTTGTTTTAATTCGGCGGCAAGCTGCTGGTAAAGGCGGCGGGGTTCTACGGCATCCATAAGTTGCTCCGGAAGAGGGCTGTAGGTGAATGAATTTGTTATACCACTTTTCCCGGCGCCGCTCTAGCAACCAACGTGAGAATTGCCGCCCGAAGGCGGCGGTTTTTACATCAAGACTGTGTCACGGCCTCCGGGGCGGGAGCAGCGGCTGCGAGTTCGCTGGCCGACTGGTTTTTCAGTACCGTCCAGATAACAATCGCGCCGAGAAGATCGAACACGGCAAGCGCCGCGAAAAGCGGGCTGAATCCCATTGTGTCGGCCAGAGCACCGACAACCAGGGCAAACAAGGTACTGGCGGTCCAGGCTGCCATGCCAGTCAGTCCGTTCGCCGTGGCGACTTCGTTTCGGCCAAAAACGTCGGAAGAAAGCGTAATTAACGCCCCGGACAGTGCCTGATGAGCAAATCCACCCACGCAGAGCAAGGCAATCGCCACGTAAGGGCTGGTAAACAGGCCTATCGTGCCAGGCCCAATCATCAGGATGGCCCCCATAGTGACCACCAGCTTGCGCGAAACAATCAGGTTAACGCCAAACCAGCGCTGGAACAGCGGCGGTAAATAGCCCCCAAGAATGCAGCCAAAATCGGCGAACAGCATGGGCATCCACGCGAACATCGCGATCTCTTTCAGGTTGAAGCCATAGGCTTTAAACATGAACAGCGGTATCCAGGCATTGAACGTGCCCCACGCGGGCTCAGCGAGGAAGCGCGGTAAGGCGATACCCCAGAACTGGCGGTTACGCAGGATTTTCCACGCCGACATCTTTTTCGTGTTATCGGTCTGGTGCTGGGCTTCCTGGCCGCTAATGATGTACTCGCGTTCTTCGCTAGTGAGTTTTTTCTGGTCGCGGGGGTTTTTGTAGAACCACAGCCAGATCATGGCCCAGATAAAGCTAAGTGCGCCGGTTATCATGAACGCCATCTGCCAGCTGTGCATCACAATGGCCCAGACCACCAGCGGGGGGGCAATCATGGCTCCAATGGAAGAGCCGACGTTGAAATACCCCACCGCAATAGAGCGCTCTTTGGCGGGGAACCACTCGCTGCTGGCCTTTAGCCCTGCGGGGATCATCGCCGCTTCGGCGGCACCGACTGCGCCACGGGCAAGAGCGAGACCTCCCCAGCTGCCCGCCAGTGCGGTTGCGCCACAGAAAATAGCCCAGGCGACGGCGAACACCGCGTAGCCTACTTTGGTGCCCAGCACGTCAAGCAGGTAGCCCGCGACAGGCTGCATAACGGTATAACAAGCTGAATAGGCGGCGATGATCCACGAGTATTGCTGCGTGGTGATATTCAGTTCGCTCATCAGCGTGGGAGCCGCGACGGCCACCGTGTTGCGGGTCAGATAGCCCAGCACGGTGCCCAGCGTCACCAGCGCTATCATGTACCAGCGTAAACCTTTTATTTTTCGCATTTCTAACCCCATCCCGTCTTTATTGTGAACGTTGTTCCCGATAAATCGGCTTCCGTTCCTGCTCTTGTCACCCATGGGCCGCGGCAAGCGTTGCCCGGCAAGAGGTACTGCGACGGTTTGAACGATAACTTGTCATACACCTTTATAAGTTGAGTGATATCACAAAAGCATTTTCACGTAACGTTGGGCTATATCTTGCTCTCAGGTCAGTATCGGCGCGGGATTTAGTCCGTTTTATGCACATGAAGATGGAATTTATGTGTTTGTTTTGTGACCACCGACGCAAATTTGAGGTCGTTGCATAAAAATTGGTGTGATAACTTTGTGCCATCATGATGCGAATACATAGCACCGTTATCTGCAGAGGAAACCTCCTATGACCCCTTTTATGACTGATGACTTTCTCCTTGATACTGAAGTTTCCCGCCGTCTGTACCATGACTACGCAAAATCACAGCCCATTTTTGACTACCACTGTCATCTGCCGCCGCAGCAAATTGCCGACAACTATCGCTTTAAAAACCTGTATGACATCTGGCTGAAAGGGGATCACTACAAGTGGCGTGCGATGCGGACTAACGGCGTGGCTGAGCGGCTTTGCACCGGTGATGCCAGCGACCGTGAAAAGTTTGATGCCTGGGCTGCCACCGTGCCGCATACGCTCGGTAACCCGCTCTATCACTGGACGCATCTGGAGCTGCGCCGCCCGTTTGGCATTACCGGCAAACTGCTCTCGCCGGCAACGGGTGAGGAAATCTGGCAGCAATGCAATGCCTTGCTGGAGCAAGATTCGTTCACCGCCCGCGGCATCATGCAGCAGATGAACGTGAAAATGGTCGGCACCACTGACGATCCGGTGGACTCTCTGGAACACCACGCCGCCGTGGCCAGGGACGGCAGCTTCGACATCAAAGTGCTACCGAGCTGGCGGCCGGACAAAGCCTTTAATATCGAGCAGGCGACGTTTACCGACTACATTTCGACGCTGGCCGCCGTGTCCGACACCGATATTCGCCGTTTTAGCGATCTCCAGGCGGCGCTGAGCAAAAGGCTCGATCATTTTGCTGCCCACGGTTGCAAGGTGGCCGATCACGCGCTTGATGTGGTGGTCTTTGCCGAAGCGGATGAAACAACGCTGAATGCCATTCTTGCCCGTCGCCTGGCGGGTGGTGCGGTTAACGATACCGAAGTAGCGCAGTTTAAAACGGCGGTGCTGGCCTGGCTTGGCACGGAATACGCCCGTCGCGGCTGGGTGCAGCAGTACCACATTGGCGCGCTGCGCAACAATAACCAGCGCCAGTTCCGCCTGCTGGGGCCGGACGTTGGCTTTGATTCCATCAACGATCGCCCGCTGGCTGAGCCGCTGTCAAAACTGTTAAGCAAGCAAAATGAAGAGAACCTGCTGCCGAAAACCATTCTCTACTGCCTCAACCCGCGAGATAACGAGGTGATTGGCACGATGGTCGGTAACTTCCAGGGCGAAGGGATGCCAGGCAAAATGCAGTTTGGCTCCGGCTGGTGGTTTAACGATCAGAAAGACGGCATGGAGCGGCAAATGACTCAGCTCGCCCAGCTTGGGTTGCTGAGCCGCTTTGTCGGGATGCTGACCGACAGCCGCAGTTTCCTCTCCTACACGCGCCACGAATATTTCCGTCGCATTTTGTGCCGCATGCTTGGCCACTGGGTTCAGGCGGGCGAAGTGCCTGAAGATATGCCGCTGCTGGGGGAGATGGTGAAAAACATTTGCTTCAACAACGCCCGCGACTACTTTGCCATTGAGCTGAACTGAGGCCGCTATGCGATATATCAGGATCCATGCGCTGGATAACGTTGCTGTCGCGCTGGTGGACCTGCCGGAAGGCGAAGAGGTAGGCACTCCGCCAGAAGCTATCAGGCTACGCCAGCCGGTCGCACGCGGACACAAGTTTGCGCTCCAGGCGATTTCCGAAGGCGCAAACGTCGTGAAGTATGGCTTGCCCATTGGCCACACGCTTTGCCATGTTGCCGCAGGTGAACATCTTCATTCCCATAACCTGCGCACCAACCTTAATGACGTCGATGAATACCGTTATCAGCCGGAAGTCGTGCCAGCGGCGAGGCCTTTTGGCGACCGGGAAGTCAACATCTATCGCCGCAGCAACGGCGCGGTCGGCATTCGTAACGAGTTATGGATCCTGCCGACCGTTGGCTGCGTGAACGGCATGGCTCGCCAGATGTTGAGCCGCTTCCTGCAGGAAACCAATAACGCCCCGGATATCGACGGCGCCTGGCTGTTCAGCCACCAGTTTGGCTGTTCCCAACTGGGGGACGACCATCTCAACACCCGCACCATGCTGCAAAATATGGTGCATCACCCGAACGCGGGCGCGGTGCTGGTGGTGGGGCTGGGCTGTGAGAACAATCAGATCAGCGCATTCCGAGAAACCTTAGGGGAGTACGACTCCGAACGCGTCCATTTCATGGCGCTTCAGCAGCAGGACGATGAGGTTGAAGCCGGGCTTGAGCATCTCCACGCCTTGTATGAAGTCATGCGCCACGACAGGCGCGAGCCGGGCAAACTGAGCGAGCTGAAATTCGGACTGGAATGCGGCGGCTCGGACGGCCTCTCCGGTATTACCGCCAACCCGATGCTGGGCCGATTCTCTGACTATATGGTGGCGAACGGCGGTACCACGGTGCTGACGGAAGTGCCGGAAATGTTCGGCGCGGAGCGGCTGCTGATGAGCCATTGCCGGGATGAAGCCACGTTTGAAAAAACGGTAGCGATGGTTAACGACTTCAAACGCTACTTCATCGAACACCAGCAGCCCATCTACGAGAATCCGTCGCCGGGGAATAAAGCGGGCGGGATCACCACGCTTGAGGAGAAATCCCTCGGCTGTACGCAAAAAGCCGGTGAAAGCCAGGTGGTTGATGTCCTTCGCTACGGCGAAAGGCTAAAACAGGCCGGTTTAAACCTGCTGAGTGCGCCCGGCAACGATGCGGTCGCCACCAGCGCGCTGGCTGGAGCTGGCTGCCATATGGTGCTGTTCAGCACCGGGCGAGGGACGCCGTATGGTGGCTTTGTGCCGACGCTAAAAATTGCTACCAATAGCGAGTTAGCCGCGAAGAAACCACACTGGATAGACTTTGACGCGGGCAGGCTGCTGCATGGCAGCACGATGCCCGAGCTGCTGGCGCAGTTTATTGAGACGATCGTTGAGAAAGTGAACGGCGCGCCAACCTGCAACGAGAAAAATGATTTTCGCGAGCTGGCGCTATTTAAAAGCGGCGTCACATTATGAATTCCCGGTCCTCCCCTCACCCCGGCCCTCTCCCCAAGGGGGCGAGGGAGAAAACAAGCTGAGGGATTCAGGGTTTAACCACTCTCCCCAAGGGGGTGAGGGAGAAAACAAACTGAGGGATTCAGGATTTATCCCCTCTCCCTTTTAGGGAGAGGGTTAGGGTGAGGGTAAAAACCAGAAACGATGCTGCGGTCTAAGTCAGTGCCGAACACCCAGCGTGGCTCGTTAATATTAACCGCGTAACAAATCGGCCTTCGCCAGACGAGCATCTTCTGCCTGGCAAACGGCGGCAGTAAAGATAACTTCGGTAGAAGAGTTCAATGCGGTTTCGCAGGAATCCTGCAACACGCCAATGATAAAGCCGACCGCCACCACCTGCATGGCAATCTCGTTCGGTATGCCGAACATGCCGCAGGCCAGTGGGATCAACAGCAGCGAACCGCCCGCCACGCCCGAAGCCCCACAGGCGCAAAGTGAAGCCACCACGCTCAGCAGCAACGCAGTCGGCAGATCCACCGGCACGCCCAGGGTATGAACGGCCGCCAGCGTCAGCACCGTAATGGTGATGGCCGCCCCAGCCATATTGATCGTTGCCCCCAGCGGAATCGACACCGAATAAGTATCGCGATCCAGGTTCATCTTCTGGCACATGCTCATGTTAACCGGAATATTCGCCGCGGAGCTGCGGGTAAAGAATGCGGTCACGCCGCTTTCGCGCAGGCAGGCCAGCACCAGCGGATAGGGGTTACGGCGAGTGGTAATAAACACCAGCAGCGGGTTGATGATCAGCGCCACGCCGAACATACAGCCCAGCAGCACCAGCAGCAGCTGGGCATAGCTCCAGAGCGTAGAGAAGCCGGTGGTGGCAAGCGTGGAGGCGACCAGGCCAAAGATCCCGATAGGGGCGAATCGGATCACTACCTTCACGATAAAGGTCACCGCGTCAGACAGGTCATTCACCAGGTTTTTAGTGGTTTCGTTCCCGTGGCGCAGCGCAAAGCCGAGGCCTACTGCCCACACCAGAATACCGATGTAGTTAGCGTTCAGCAGGGCGTGTATCGGGTTGGCGATCACGCTCATCAGTAAACCATGAATCACCTCAACGATCCCGGACGGTGGCGAAATATCCGTGGCGCTGCTGGTCAGGTGGAGTGTGGAAGGGAACATAAAACTCACGACGACCGCGGTCAGCGCGGCGGAGAAAGTCCCCAGCAGATAGAGTACCAGGATAGGGCGAATATTGGTTTTTTGGCCGTGCTGGTGGTTAGCAATAGAGGCTATTACCAACGTGAGCACCAGCACCGGCGCCACGGCTTTCAGCGCACCGACGAACAGTGTGCCGAGCAGGCCGGTTGCGATAGCGGCAGGTTTTGAGACCAGCGCGAGCAGAATGCCCAGCACCAGGCCAACGAGGATTTGTTTTACGAGGCTGCCGCGGGCAAAGCGCTGCAGTAGTCCAGAAGCTTGCGAACTCATGAATACCTTCCTGTGTTTCAGTGATGTCGTGCTGTGCCGCGTGCGTAGTGAGCTACGTCTTTGCGGTTGTAAGAAAATGTGTTTGCCCGGTGAGTATAAGGAAAAGCGGGGAAGGAAAAAGCATTTCAAGCTGGAATTGCGTTCAGTGTTAGGTTTCGCAACTGATCATTAACATTCATGTGACATATTCAGCAATTTGAAGCGATGGCAGATTGCCAGAACGTAAAAGGGGCATTACGCCCCTTTTACGTTTTCGAACGGTGGATTACTCCGCCGACTTCTTCCGATCGTTACGGTGGTTAACCCAGGCGTTGATAATCAGCGTTCCTGCCAGGATACCGCCCACCACGCCCAGCGAAACGGCGATAGGAATATGGTAGAAATCGACGATCAGCATCTTGATACCGATAAACACCAGGATCACTGACAGACCATATTTCAGCATCGAGAAACGCTCTGCCACACCCGCCAACAGGAAGTACATGGCGCGCAGGCCGAGGATCGCGAACAGATTCGACGTCAGCACAATGAACGGGTCGGTGGTCACCGCGAAGATTGCCGGAATGCTATCTACCGCGAAAATTACGTCGCTTAGCTCGACCAGAATCAGCACCAGCAGCAGCGGCGTGGCGTACAGCAGGCCGTTCTGGCGCACGAAGAAGCGCTCGTTCTCAATTTTGTCCGTCATGCGCATGTGGCCGCGCAGCCAGCGAACCAGTGGCTTATCGCCGATGCCGGTATCGTCCTCTTTTGCCAGCGCCATTTTCACACCGGTGAAGAGCAGGAAAGCGCCGAACACATACAGCAGCCATTCGAACTGGGTAATCAGCCAGCTGCCGCCGAAGATCATGATGGTTCTGAGAATGATGGCGCCCAGCACGCCGTAAACCAGCACGCGTCGCTGCAGCGCGGCAGGCACGGCAAAGTAGCTGAACAACATCAGCCAGACGAAGACGTTATCGACCGCCAGTGCTTTTTCAATCAGATAACCGGTGAGGAAGGCTAGCGCCTGGGTATCGGCGACTTCACGCCCGGCAGTGCCGCTGAGATACCACCAGAAAGCAAGGTTAAACAGCAGGGAAAGTGAAACCCAGACCAGCGACCAGACGGCCGCCTGTTTCATTGACATGGTGTGCGAGCCGCGGCGGCCCTGAACCAGCAGATCGATCGCCAGCATGATGGCGACCACGACGGCGAAGCTGCCCCAGAGCAGCGGGGTACCGACAGTATGCATAATGAGATTCCTTGAAAACAAAAACGGCCAACATCAGAAGACGCCAGCCGCTTTCGCTTGCAACAGGGATCTCGCCTTCCGGCAAGGTCTCACTTACGACGTTTTCACGTCGCCCGGCAACCGGATGCTTGCGCATCGTAATGACGATTAACCGGCAATGAAGTTACTCCCCTTTGCAGGTAACAAAATATGACAGCGCGTTGCTGACGTCAATTGTCTTCCCGCTAAAGTTTACACAGATTTACGCGTTTACTCGCTGAACAGTACTGAAGTCTGTAATGCAACGCGCGCAACCCCTTCAGCATCGGCCGCCGGGTTGGTGATCAGCGCGGTGATGTCCGCCCAGTCGCAGATCTTAAACAGGCTGCTGCGCTGGAACTTGGTGTGATCGCCGAGAATGTATTTCTTTTCGGCATGGGCAATGATCGTCTTATCCACAAAGGCGTCGGACGAAGAGGGCGTGGAAGGCCCGCTCAGATTGCTAAAGCCGTCAGTGCCGAGGAAGCATATGTCGACCTTCACATCCTGAATCATCGACACCGCCCAGCCGCCAAATACCGACGAGCTTTTCTTACGCAGCTCGCCGCCGAACAGGAATACCTGGTTGTCCGACTGCAGCAGTACGCTGGCAACGGGCAGTGAATCGGTGAAGATCTTAAAGCCCGATCTCAGGCTTAGCAGGTTGGCCAGTTCCAGCGTGCTGCTGCCGGTGCCCACGATCATCGAGCTGCCCGCAGGAATCAGCTCCAGCGCTTTTTTAGCGATCGCTTTCTTGTAGCTGATGTTCTCTTTTTCACGCACGTGGAACGGGTTTTCGATAGCGCCCTGCTTCAGCGTGGCGCCGCCGTGGCTTTTAATCAGCAGCCCTTTTTGCTCCAGATAAGTGAGATCTTTGCGGATCGTTTCGTAGGTCACGTCGTATTGCTTTGCCAGCTTGCTGACATACACGGTGCCTTCGGTAACCAGCTCTTCAAAAATCAGCTTTCGCCTCTCATCAATCAGCAACATTTCGATCCTCGTAAGTGGCCAGCCGGAGACGGGCGCGTAAAAAATGATATGGCTCAATCATATATGTTGCTCTACGAAGCTTGCAACATATCGGGTTTGTTTTGATTGGTAATGCTTGTATTTTAAGGCATGCAAGCCTGGATTCTACTCGATTAAAATGCCTGGTAGCGGCGTAATGAGTGCTTTTTTTGCGATATAAATATCATTTTGTTTGTTTTTATTGGCTTTTAATTTCATTAAAATCAATTTGTTATGATTTTTGTGATTTGAATCACAATTGACAGCCAATATTTGCCAACTTAATAATTGGCTTATGTTGAGGTTGAAGAGTGAAATGAAGATGAAAACCAAAATTGCTATCGCTTGTGATGATATTGGCTTTGAACGTAAAGAGGCGATCAAGCGCTACCTGGAAGAGGAGAAGCAGGCCGAAGTGGTCTTTGATCCGGTGAAAACGCCGCAGGATGGGGTAAACACCTTCGCCTCTCTGGCGGATGAAATGGCTGAATTGATCCAGAAAGATGCCTGTCGGTTGGGAATTTACATTTGCGGCACCGGCATCGGCTTCACATGCCAGGCCAACAAACACTGGGGGATCCGTGCGGTGGCGGTGACCAACCCTTACTCAGCCAAACGGGCGCGGTTAAGCAACAATGCGCAAATCATCGGCCTGGGTTGCCGGGTTAACGATCTCGAATACACCAAAATGATCGTCGACGCCTGGTATGACAACGCGTTTGATTTTGCCTCCGCCCGTGAAAACTCAAAGAAAAACCTGCTGGAAGCCGAACGCAGCGATAACGCTTTACTGACCAGGCCGTCGTTTGTTGCCTGGAACATGGGCTTCAAACCCGATACTGACAACCCTGGGACACGCTAATCATGGAAATGATAACGCAATTTATCAATGATTTAGGGAACTTCATTTTTATCCCGGTGATTTTCCTCGGGCTAATGGCGCTGCTCGGGCGCCCGCTGTCGGAATGTATTTCATCGGCGATCAAGGTCGGGATCGGTTTTATCGCCCTGACCATGACCATCAAATTTATGCTGGAGAAGATGCAGCCTGCGGTCACGGGCCTGGCTGAGGCCACCGGCTCATCGCTCAGCGCCATTGACGTGGGCGGGGCCGCCACCGCAGTGATGGGCTTCGGCTCCAGCATGGGGGCGATCATTATTCCACTTTGCGTGGCGGTCAACGTCATCATGCTGATTGCCCGCCTGACCGACTGCGTCAACGTGGATGTTTTCAACCTGCACCAAAATGCCTCAATGGGCGCGATTGTTGCGGCTTACTCCGGCAACTTCTTCTACGGCGTACTAACTGCCGCGCTGTTCCACGTTTGGGCGCTGATCGCCGCGGATATCGGCGCGAAGAATAACGAACAGTTCTTTAATCTGCCAAAAGGCGTGGCGATTTCACACCCGGTGGCAAACACCTACCTGCTGTTCGCTTATCCCTTTAACTGGGTTTACGACCGTATTCCCGGCTTCCGTAACCTGAATGTGACCGCCGAATCCATCCAGAAGCGCTTTGGCGTGCTGGGCGACCCAACGATTGTCGGCTTTATTATTGGCATTCTGTTGGGCTTCTGCGGCTACGGCTGGGAAAGCCCGTATCACACCATCATCGCCAGCCTGCAGCTGGGGATGTACCTGGCCGCCGTGATGCTGCTGCTGCCGCGCATGACCTCCATCATGATGGAAGGGCTGGTTCCGCTCTCCAACGTTGCGCGTAAAAAACTGGTCAAACGCTTCCCGAATCGCGAAATCACGGTGGGCATGGATACGGCGCTTATCGTCGGTCATCCTTCGGTTATCGCCCCGGCGCTGCTGCTGATCCCGGTGATTGTCATTCTGGCAGTGATCCTGCCTGGCAACCGCGTGATGCCGCTTGGCGACCTGTCGCAGTTTGTGTTTTTCATCGCCTGCATGGTGCCGGTATTTAAAGGCAACATTATCCGCACCTGGGTGACTTCCATCTTCCTGTTTGGTGGCGGCCTGTACATTGCGTCCTGGATGGCGCCGGCGACCAACGAAGTGTTCCAGAAATTCGGCACCAACCCGGATGCCAGCGTGATGTACACCTCCCTGAACCCGTCAGCGAACCCGTTCACTGGCCTGTTCGCTGCCATGAGCCACGTCGGCATCGTCGGTTACGCGCTGGTTGGCGTGCTGTTGATTTCGGTGGGCTATTTGCTGAAACAGAAATCCCGTCGCCAGCTTCAGGCGGGCGCAGAATAAACAGTTAAAAACTGGAGATAACCAATGAAAAAGATCCTCGTTGTTTGCGGGAACGGTATTGCCTCTTCGTCCATCATGGTTTCCATCCTTCAGGACTTCCTGAAAGAGGAACGCATGGACGCGCAGGTGGATAAATCCTCCCTGATGGCCTGTACAGCCGACACGTTTAACAGCTACGACCTGGTGGTTTCCTCCACCAAGCTGGATAACCCGGAAATCACTACCCGCGTCATTGTGGGGGCCGGGCTGCTCACGGGCCTTGGCGAAGATGAAATTTTCGCGGCAGTAAAAGAAGAGCTGGAAAAACAGGACGCATGATGAAGTTTGAAATTCTGGTCAATGACGTTGGGCAGGAGATTGCCACCTGGGAACAGGCGATTACCTTTGCTGGAAACCAACTGCTCGAGCGCGGGTACATTCAGCCGGAGTACATCGCCGCCTGCCTGACCCGCGAAAAAAGCTACCCAACCGGGCTGATGATGGCTAATGGCGAAGGGCTCGCTATCCCCCATGCGGATTACCAACTGGTCAATACCAACAGCATTAGCATCGTGCGGTTTGCAAAACCCGTCGCGTTTGGTCAGATGGAAGATGCGGATCTCACGGTGGAGTGCGGCGCGCTGTTTAACCTCGCTTTCGCGACCAGCGATCAGCATATGGCTATTCTGCGCAGGCTGTTTACGCTGTTCCAGGAAGTGGAGTTTGTCAGCCGCTGCCGAACGCTTGACGAGCAGGCGACCGTCGTTTTTATTAAGCAGCAGCTCAACATCGAGTAATTTAAGGGGTGCGTGCGCCCCAAAAAGGTAACCCGTGTGATGACTAATCTTGCAAAGATAGTGAAGGAAATTACCGCGCTGCAGCAGGCGATTGACGAAACGCAACTCCAGGCGCTGGTGGCGGAGATCAAACCGGCGAGCCACATTTTTCTTGCGGGAGCAGGGCGTTCGGGGCTGATGATCAATGCCTTTGCCAATCGGCTGATGCATCTGGGTTTTTCGGTCAGCGTTATCGGCGAAATCAGTTCCCCGCACTCGAAACCGGGTGATCTGATGATCGTTGGCTCAGGCTCGGGCGAGACGCAGCGTCTGGTCAATCAGGCGAAGATCGCGCGGCAGAACCAGGTTCGGCTGGCGCTGATCACCTGCAGCGCGGGTTCTACGCTTGAGCAGCTTGCAGATTGTGTTGTCACGCTTCCTGCCGGGGCGGGATCTGAGCAGCCGATGGGCACGCTGTTTGAACAGGCTTCGCTGCTGGTTTATGACAGCATAGTGCTGACTTTGATGAACGATCTGGGGGAAAGTGGGCTAGGCATGAAGCGGCGCCACGCTGATATTGAGTAAAAAAAAACGGCTGAATTATCAGCCGTTTTTCCATTATGCCGTGGCCTGCTGGCCCACGTCGTCCGCCGGGAACTTCACCCCGGTCTGGCGGCGGATCTCAGTCGCCAGCGCTGAGGTGATGCGCGATGTCACCAGCCCGGCGTGATTAACCTCATTCTCTTCCACCAGGCGCGCGAACGTCTCCGCTTCGTACAGCATGGTATTGATATGCTGCGGCAGACTCAGATCCTGCGGTTTGCCGCCGCGTGGGATAAACGTCACCCGCTGGCATTCAGAGATTTTTTCGATCACCAGCGATCCGGCTTCACCCTGAATTTCGCTTGGGATCGTCGAGTCGCTCACTTTGGAATGCAGCAGGGTCACGTCAAAATCGCCGTAGTTCAGCTGCACGGTGCCGTGCGCGTCTACGCCGCTGTCCAGCAGGGAAGCCGTGGCATGAACCGAATGCGGCTCGCCCCACAAGGCCGCCGCTGAAGCCAGCACGTAGAAACCGATGTCCATGATCGAGCCGTTAGAAAACGCCGGATTAAAGGTGTTCGGGTTTTCACCGTCCAGGTAACGCTGGTAGCGGGAAGAGTACTGGCAGTAGTTGAGCAGCACCTTGCGAATTTTGCCCACCTTCGACAGCGCCTGCTGCAGGGCAATAAAGTTCGGCAGGCTGGCGGTTTTAAACGCCTCGAACAGCACCACCTGATTTTCGCGGGCGCAGGCGATGGCGGCTTCAACTTCGGCCAGATTAGACGCCAGCGGCTTCTCGCAAATAACGTGCTTTTTGTGGCTCAGGAACAGCAGACTCTGCGGGCCGTGCAGCGAGTTCGGGCTGGCGATATACACCGCGTCGATAACATCGCTCTTCGCCAGCTCATCCAGCGAAGTAAACAGATGTTCCACCGGATAATCGTTGGCGAAGCTTTGCGCCTGTTCGAGGCTGCGGGAATACACCGCAGTCAGCTTATATTTGCCGCTCTCATGGGCGGCATCCACGAACTGGCGGGTGATCCAGTTGGTTCCAATCACAGCGAAACGTATCATAAACGGGTGCGTTCTCCGGAAGTCGATAATCAATAAATCGGGGCTTTATCAAGCCGCGCCGCTAAGCGCCAGCTGGGTAAGCCAAAGTCGTGTATCGAATTCTAACTGGTGATACTGCGGTTCCATATGACAGCACAAGGAGTAAAACGCTTTGTTGTGATCCTTCTCCTTAAGATGCGCCAGCTCGTGAACCACAATCATGCGTAAAAAAGCTTCTGGGGCGGTGCGAAACACGGTCGCCACGCGAATCTCCGCCTTAGCTTTTAATTTGTTGCCCTGCACGCGAGAAATCGCGGTATGCAGCCCCAGCGCGTTATTCAGCACGTGGATCTTATTGTCATAAGCGACTTTATTTATCGGGGGCGCATTGCGCAGAAACTGGTTTTTCAACTCCTGAGTGTAAGCATAAAGCGCTTTATCGGTCGCGATGTTGTGCCCCTGCGGGTAGCGTTTTTCCAGCACCGCGCCCAGGCGCTGCTCGCTAATCAGGGTGCGCACCTGCGAGAGCAAATGCTCCGGATAGCCGCTTAAATAAATCAGTTCGCTCATGCTTGTCTCAGGTTTAAGGAAAAAAAGGTATACTCTCGCCCCCGCTATGGGGATATCACCAAACTTTACCATCCAGGAGGGCCGATGAGCCAATTAGACAACGGTTTTCGTTCACTGACGCTGAAGCGTTTTCCGGAAACGGACGACGTAAACCCGCTGCAGGCGTGGGAAGCGGCAGATGACTACCTGTTGCAGCAGGTAGACGAACTTGAGCCAGTCGGCCCCGTTCTTGTTTTTAACGATACCTTCGGCGCGCTGGCCTGCGTGCTGGCCGAACACAAGCCTTACAGCATTGGCGACTCGTACTTAAGCGAGCTGGCCACGCGGGAAAACCTGCGCGAGAACGAAATCCCGGAAAACAGCGTCACCTTCCTCGACAGCACCGCGGCTTACCCGCAGGCGCCGGGGCTGGTGCTGATTAAAATTCCTAAAACGCTGGCCCTGCTTGAGCAGCAACTGCGTGCGCTGCGCAAAGTCGTGACGCCGGAAACCCGCATCATTGCGGGCGCGAAAGCGCGGGATATTCACAACTCGACGCTGGAGCTGTTTGAAAAGATTTTAGGGCCAACCACCACCACGCTGGCGTGGAAAAAAGCGCGTCTGATTAACCCGACCTTCACCAAACCAGATCTGGCAGATGTGCCGGAAACACTGAGCTGGAAGCTGGAAGGCACCGACTGGACGATTCATAACCACGCCAACGTCTTCTCCCGCACCGGGCTGGATATCGGCGCGCGTTTCTTCCTCGAAAGTCTGCCGTCGGATCTGGAAGGCGAGATCGTCGATCTGGGCTGCGGTAACGGCGTGATTGGCCTGACGCTGCTGGAGAAAAACCCGCTGGCGCAGGTGGTGTTTGTGGATGAATCGCCGATGGCGGTGGCTTCCGCGCGCCTGAACGTTGAAACCAACCTGCCGGGCGACATCGACCGCTGTGAGTTTATGATTAACAACGCGCTGTCCGGCGTGGAGCCTTTCCGCTTTAACGCCGTACTGTGCAACCCGCCGTTCCACCAGCAGCATGCCCTGACGGACCAGATCGCGTGGGAGATGTTCCACCACGCTCGCCGCTGCCTGAAAATCAACGGCGAGCTGTACATTGTGGCCAACCGCCACCTCGACTACTTCCGCAAGCTGAAGAAGATCTTCGGTAACTGCACCACGGTGGCAACGAACAACAAGTTTGTGGTGCTGAAAGCCGTGAAGTTAGGTCGTCGCCGCTAAATCTCCAGCGCTAAACGGGTGCCCTGCGCAATCGCGCGTCGGGCATCCAGCTCCATTGCCACATCGGCCCCGCCAATCAAATGCACGGTTTTGCCCATAGCCTCTAAAAGCTCAGCCAGCTCGCGGCGCGGATTCTGCCCGGCGCAAATAATCACGTTATCCACATCCAGCAGCTGTGGCTCCCCGCCCACGGTGATATGCAGCCCGGCATCATCAATGCGATCGTAGCTCACGCCAGCCATCATTTTCACGCCGCGCGCGGCAAGCGTAGTGCGGTGGATCCAGCCCGTTGTTTTGCCCAGGCCTTCGCCCGGCTTGCTGGTTTTACGCTGCAGCAGGAAGATAGTGCGCGGGCTTTTGTGCAGATGCGGCCCTTCCGGGCGCAGGCCGCCCGACGTTTGCAGGCTGGTATCAATCCCCCATTCCACGCAGAACTCGGCGATGCTCTGGCTGGTGGACGCCCCTTCCTGGCTCAGGTACATCGAAGTATCAAACCCTATCCCGCCCGCGCCAATCACCGCCACGCGTTCGCCCACCGGGGCTTTGTCGCGCAGCACATCAACATAGCTCAGCACCTTCGGATGCCCGATGCCGTCAATCTCCGGCAGGCGCGGCTCAATCCCGCAGGCCAGAATCACTTCATCGTAATCGTGCAGCATCTCCGGGGTAACGTACTGATTCAGGCGAACGTCCACGCCGGTGAGGGCCAGCTTCCGGCGGTAGTAGCGCAGCGTTTCGAAAAACTCCTCTTTGCCGGGGATTTGTTTGGCGATATTAAACTGCCCACCGATCTCCGCCGCAGCGTCAAACAACGTGACGCTATGGCCACGTCCGGCGGCGTTGACCGCAAAAGCCAGCCCGGCGGGGCCAGCACCTACCACCGCAAGGCGCTTCGGTTGTGAAACGGGCACAACCGGCATTTTGGTTTCATGGCAGGCGCGCGGGTTGACCAGGCAAGAGGTGACTTTGCCCACGAAAATCTGATCCAGGCAGGCCTGGTTACAGCCGATGCAGGTATTAATTTCATCGGCGCGATTCGCAGCGGCCTTAGAAACAAACTCGGCGTCAGCCAGGAAAGGGCGCGCCATCGACACCATATCCGCATCACCGTCGGCCAGGATCTGCTCGGCGGTTTCCGGGGTGTTGATGCGGTTGGTGGTCACCAGCGGCAGCGCGACGTGGCCTCTCAGTTTTTTGGTTACCCAGCTAAACGCGCCGCGCGGCACGGAGGTTGCGATGGTAGGAATACGGGCTTCATGCCAGCCGATGCCGGTATTAATCAGCGTCGCACCGGCTTTTTCAATCGCTTTGGCGAGCGTGACCGCCTGATCAAAGTTGCCGCCGCCTTCAACGAGGTCGAGCAGCGACAGGCGGTAAATAATAATAAATTCTTTGCCAACGCGAGCTCTTACGGCACGCACGACTTCAACGGCAAAACGCATTCTGCGTTCGTAGTCCCCGCCCCATTCATCGTCGCGCTGATTGGTACGGGCGGCCAAAAACTGGTTAATCAGGTAGCCTTCTGAGCCCATGATTTCCACGCCGTCATACCCGGCTTCACGCGCCAGACTTGCACAATGGGCAAAGTCCTCAATCAGCGTTAACACTTCTTCGTGGCTCAGTTCGTGGGGTTTAAACGGGTTGATCGGCGCCTGAATGGCCGACGGAGCGACCAGCTTCGGCTGGTAGCTGTAGCGCCCGGTATGCAGGATCTGCAGGGCAATCTTGCCGCCTTCGCGGTGAACTGCATCAGTCACAATCTGATGATGCGCCAGCTGGCTTTTGTCGTTCAGCACCGCGCCGTGGGCAACGGTCACGCCGGAAGCCGACGGGGCGATCCCGCCGGTGACAATCAGCGCCACGCCGTGTCGGGCGCGCTCGGCATAGAAAGCGGCAAGCCGCTCAGCGCCATCCGGCAGCTCTTCCAGCCCGGTGTGCATCGAGCCCATCAGCACGCGGTTTTTCAAAGTGGTGAAGCCAAGATCCAGCGGGGTAAGCAGCGACGAGTAGCTCATGATTGTGTCCAGAATGTAATTTTATTGTTATGTGGTCGGATGAGTTCTAATTTAGCCGCCGCGGGGCAAAAGGGAAAAGGGGAGTGCGGCGAATGTGATGAGGGTCATATTCCCGCCTCCCCGGAAGGCAAATCAGGCACGAGCCTCCTTCAGTAGCTTCTGAATAACCTGCTCCTGCTGCTCGTAGTTACCTTCGCCGAAAGAGACATTGCGCAGCTGTCCGCGAGCGTCGAAATAGTAGTGTGCAGGCCAGTACTGGTTACCGAAGGCATTCCAGATCTGGTAGTTATTGTCGGTGACGACCGGGTACGGCAGCTGCCACTTGCCTACCGCCTTTTTCACCGAATCCAGATCTTTCTCCCACGGGTACTCCGGCGTATGCACGCCAATCACCACCAGGCCCTGATCTTTATACTTGTTGGCCCACTCCCGAACGTGCGGCAGCGCATGCTGGCAGTTGATGCAATCGAAAGTCCAAAAATCGACAAGCACGACCTTGCCTTTCAGCGCCTCTGGCGTCAGCGGTGGGCTATTAATCCATGCGGTTCCCCCGGAAAGCGGCGGCATTGCGCTGGTGGGCGCGGTATCCACAATAGGCTGCAGCTTAGGCGCTGGCGCGGTGGAAGGGGAGAAAGCCAGCAGGCGTTGCTCCAGCTTCGCGCCGAAACCGTTGGCATTTTGCAGCACCGCCGTGGTGCCGGAGGCGATAAACGCCACGGTAGCCAGCATTGCCACCCCAGCCGCGCGACGCAGCTGTGCCATCAGCGCCATTTTCTCACGCAGGCGAGCCAGCAGCCGGTGACCGCAGAGCCACAGCAGCGCCAGCATCAGCGCGCAGCCGCTGCCGTAGGCCGCCAGTAGCAGGCCGGTGGTGACAGCCGAAGAGCCGGACAACCCGAGGCCGAGAATGGCCCCCAAAATCGGCCCCGCACAGGGCGACCAAAGCAGCCCCACCGCCAGTCCTGCCAGAAAAGCCGACAGCGTGCCGCGTGCACGGTAGCTTTGGTTATTGATGGCATTCCCCATTTGCACCGCCGGGCGCATCAGCCGTTCGGCAAGCGCGGGGAAGATGAGCGTGAGCGCGGCAAGCGCCAGCATCCCCAGGGCTACCCAGCGGCCAACCAGCGTGGCGCGCACGATCCACTCTCCGGCAGCACCGACCAGCAAAGCCACTGCGGTGAACATGGTCACCATGCCGGCAAGAAGGGCGATGATTTGGCGTTTTTTGCCGCGAAATGCAGCGAAAAGCAAAGGAATAACGGGCAGCGTACAGGGACTTAATAAACTGAGCATACCGCCAAGAAAGGCAATCAGAACGGGCATAACACACCTCACGGTTACAGGATGATTTCGGGGTATTTAACCCGCCTGATGTGTTCGTGATGTGTGGGGAAACCGGCCTGATTGTCAGTTTGTTTGTCGGCGACTCAGCCGCATACAGAGCGATACAATCAGGCTACAGGCAGCGTGATGCTGGCCTGTAAACCGCCCTGTGGCCGGTTGCTCAGCGTTAACTTTCCGCCTAACTGGCCGACAAGCTGGGCGGCTATCGCCAGCCCAAGCCCGGTGCCGCCGGTGTCACGGTTTCTGGAGCTTTCCACTCGGTAAAAAGGCTGCAACACGGCGTCCAGCTCCTCTTCGGGGATCCCAGGGCCGTTATCGCACACTGCCAGCGTTATCTGGCTGGCTCCCGCCGTCAGGCTGACTTCAGCGGCAGAGCCAAACTTCAGCGCATTATCCAGCAGATTAGTCAGGATGCGGCGCAGCGCCTGGGGGCGGGTTGAAAGCGGGAGTGACACTTCCGGCGCGGCAAACGTCACTGCTTTGCCGACGTCCTGATAATCGCAGGTAATACTGTCCACAAACGCCCTCAGCTCGATACGCTGAGGCGTTTCTTCCAGACTTTCCGACGACCGTGCGTAGGCGATGCCTTCGCGGACGAGGTGCGTCATGTTATCCAGATCCTGCATCAGCTTGTCGCGCAGTTCCGGCTCGTCGCTCATCTCCAGGCGCAGCTTCATGCGGGTAATCGGCGTCTGTAAATCATGCGAAATGGACGCCAGAATTTGCGTGCGTTCTTTCAGGTGCCCCTGGATTCTGGCCTGCATCGCGTTAAACGCTTTGGCTGCGTGTTCCACTTCCAGCGGGCCGCTTTCCTGCATGTCCACGGGGCTTGAGCTGGCGGGTTCCAGCGCTTCAACGGCGCGAGTAAAGCGGGTAAACGGCAGCACCACCTGGCGCACGGCAAACCACGCGCAAAGCGCGAGCAGGACAAGCTGAATGGCAATCACTACCGGCAGCCAGGTTTCAATCGGCGGCATGCGCGGTGTGAGATCGATGGTCAGTGGCGAGCCGTCGGCCAGCGTCAAATGCGCCTGAATATGGGACCGCATACCGGGAATGGCGGTGAACTCGAGCTGATAATGCTCGCCCAGCGCCTCTTTCAGGGACGCAATGGCGTCTTTCGAACGTTCATCGGCTGGCGGCTTACCCGGTGTGCCTGGCCCAAGAAGGTAGTGATAATTCTCCCGGGCGAGCCGGTCCAGCCAGGCCGGGCGCTCATTGGCAGGTAGTTTGTCGAGGATGGCGACGCTGGTGGAAACGTTGTTTTGCAGGTTATCCAGCATCACGTTGCGGGCGCTGTTCATCCTCTCGAGCGTGGTGAGCGCCAGGGTCAGGCCGTTAGCCAGCAGCAGGCCGACGAGAACGATAAGAAACAGCCGGGAAAGCAGAGTTCGGGGCCAAAGCCTCATTCTCGCGCCTCGACGATCGTCACGGGAACGGAAAGCACGTAGCCTTCGCTACGCACGGTTTTGATGTAGGCCGGGGTGCGGGCATCTTCGTTTAAGCGCTGGCGCACGCGGCTGACCAGCAAATCGATCGAGCGTTCAAATAACTCTGCATCGCGGCCTTGAGTCAGGTTCAGCAGCTGATCGCGCGTCAGAACACGCTGCGGATGATCCAAAAACACGCGCAGCAGGCGATATTCCGCCCCGCTCAGGGCAACGATCGTACCCTGGAGATCAATCAGATGCCGGGCAGAAGTATCAAGCTGCCACTCGCCAAAAGCGATGATCCTGCCCGCTTCGGTCACCTGCAAATTGGGGGGTAACGCGCGGAAGCGACGTAGGATCGCCTTGATCCGCGCCAGCAGTTCACGGGCAACAAAAGGTTTTACCACGTAGTCGTCCGCGCCCATTTCGAGGCCGAGGATCCGGTCGCTGTCTTCGTTTCTGGCGGTCAGCATCAAAATGGGCAGATCTTTGTGCTTATCGCTGCGCAGCTGGCGGCACAGCGTCAGCCCGTCGTCGCCGGGCATCATCACGTCCAGCACTACTAAATCGACGTGCTGCTTATCCAGAACGGAACGCATCTCCTTGCCGTTGGCCGCGCCGCTGGCCCGGTAGCCGGATTTTTCCAGATAGCTGACGATTAGCTCGCGAATGTCGCGGTCGTCGTCCACCACGAGAATATGATCGATATGTTCCACCTGGGGCTCCCGGCGCTAAAAGTGAAGGCTAAAACTAGCATAGCCGCTTGTTAGTGAACGGCTATGCTTCTTTTTACTACAGCTTACCCGCATCGACCACTGCCTTCACAAACGCTTCTGGCGCTTCTTGCGGTGGGTTGTGGCCAATGTTTCCGCTGAAGGTTCGGTGTTCATATTTGCCGGTAAATTTCGCCGCATAGGCTGCGGGGGCAGGATGTGGCGCGCCGTTGTTGTCGCCTTCAATGGTGATAGTTGGCACGGTGATGTTCGGTAGCGTGGCCAGTTTTCTCTCATCCGCCGCATACTTCTGCTCGCCGTTTTCCAGCCCCTGGCGCCAGCGATAGTTGCTTAAGGTAATCGCGACGTGGTCCGGGTTATCCAGCGATTTGGCGCTGGTGTTAAAGGTCTCATCGCTGAACTTCCAGCCCGGCGAAGCCTGCTGCCAGATCAATCTGGCGAAGTCATGGGTGTTCTTCTCATAGCCTGCCGCGCCGCGCGGAGTCGCAAAATAGAACTGATACCACCACTGCAGTTCTGCCTGCGGCGGAAGCGGTTTTTTCCCGGCTTCCTGGCTGCTAATCAGATAGCCGCTGACCGACACCAGTGCTTTTACACGTTCAGGGTGGAGCGCTGCCACGATATCCGCCGTGCGTGCACCCCAATCGTAGCCAGCGAAAATGGCCTGTTTGATGTGTAACGCGTCCATCAGCGCCACCGTATCCTGAGCCAGCGCCGCAGGTTCACCATTACGAGGTGTGGAAGGGGAAAGGAAGCGGGTGCTGCCAAAGCCGCGCAGGTTAGGCACGATAACCCGGTAACCCTGCTTTGCCAGCTCAGGCGCTACTGTATCAAAGCTGTTGATATCGTAGGGCCAGCCGTGCAGCAGAATTACCGGCTGCCCGTCTTTCGGGCCGAGATCGACATAGCCGACGTTCAGCACGCCCGCGTTAATCTGTTTTATCTGATTAGCATCGAAACCCGCCGCTTCTGCCTGGCAGGCGAAAACCACTGAGAGGGAAAGAGGGGCAATCAGCGCAGACAGGGTCAGTTTGTTGAACATGATGTTTTCTCCAAATCTATTAGAAAATGTTCGGCTATCACATCACGGGATTGTAGGCGGCGTGTTTTCCAAACCGCCTTTTTTGCATGGCGGCGTATCTGGCGGGGGCGTGGATACAGTGTGATACAAAGTGGCTTGTTTTACCCTCTCCCTAACCCTCTCCCTGGAAGGGAGAGGGGATAAAAGATATTCCGTGTTGCTTGTTTTCTCCCTGGCTTTTAGGGAGAGGGGATAAAAGATATTCCGTGTTGCTTGTTTTCTCCCTGGCTTTTAGGGAGAGGGGATAAAAGATATTCCGTGTTGCTTGTTTTCTCTCTGGCTTTTTGGGAGAGGGGATAACAAACCACTCAGTTCTGAATTCCCCCTCTCCCCTTTGGGGAGAGGGTCGGGGTGAGGGGAAAATTACCCTGCGACCCTCGGCGCAAGCCCCGGCGCCTGCCACATCGACGTCGTCAGGCCGCTGTCCACCAGCGTTAACTGATCGGCATACACTTTTTGCCACTTGCGCTTCATCTCGTCGTAAAGCTCGCGGTGCGCCGGGTTCGGCGTGAACTCCCGCTGCCACTGCACCAGACGCTCGCCGGTATTGGCCAGCGAATCGAAAAGCCCGGCACCCACGCCTGCGGCAATGGCGCAGCCCAGCGCCGTTGCCTCTTTGACCACCGGCACACGCACCGGCAGGCCGGTGACATCGCTCAGGATCTGGCTCCACAGTGCGCCTTTTGAACCTCCTCCGGCGAAGACGAGCGAGTCGAACTTCACGCCAGAAAAGCCGGAAATCTGCTCCAGATTACAGGCGGAGACAATCGCCGCGTTCTCCTCTAAGGCGCGGAATAGCGTCGCTTTGTTGCATTTCTCAGGGTCAATGGAGAGGTTAATGAACGACGGCGCGGCGTGATACCACTGTTTGAAATGCATGGCATCAGAGAAAATGGGCATCACCCCGTGGGAGCCCGCAGGTACACGGCCCGCCATCTCTTCCATCAGCGCATAGGTATCCACGCCGAGGCGCTCGGCCAGCAGCTTTTCTTCCGCGCAGAAGGCGTCCCGGAACCAGCGCATCGTCAGGCCGGTGAAGAAGCTAATGGACTCCGCCTGCACCATGTTGTAGATGACGTGCGGGTTAATGCGGATGTTCATGTCGGGGTCGGTTTTGATTGCCGGCAGGTTTACCACCTGCTGCCAGAATGTGCCGCCCAGCACCGCCGTCTGCCCGGGCCTGACGATGCCCAGTCCCAGGCAGCCAAGCTGGACGTCACCGCCGCCCATCACGACCGGTGTGCCTTTCCGCAGTCCGCTTTCTTCGGCCGCCTGCGGGGTTATGCCGCCCAGCACGGTGCCGGTTTCTTTGACCGGGGAAAGTATGTCGGCGCGCAGCCCGGCCATATCCAGCAGAGCTGGCCGCCAGTCGCGGGTTGCCAGATCCAGCATGCCGGTTGTACCGGCGTTAGAAGGATCAACCGCCAGCTCGCCGGAAAGTTTAGCCGCCAGCCAGTCGCTGATCATGGTGATGGTGGCGGCTTTGCGGTAGATGTCCGGCCGATGGTGCGCCAGCCAAAGCAGGCGCGGCATGGCGCTCAGCGCCAGCGTCTGGCCTGAAACCTGGTACACCTCGGACTCAAACTGGAAGTCGTGGATCTCTTTCAGCTCGCTGACTTCGCGGCTGGCGCGGGCATCCACGTTTGCGCAGGCCCAGATTGGCTCGCCGTGGCGATCGTAAAGCACAATCCCTTCCCGCATAGAGCAACAGGCAACGGCGCTAATCGCTGAAGAGGAGAGGTTGGCCTTGTGCAGGGCTTCGCGGATGCAGCGGCAGGCGAGCTGCCAGTTAACGGCGAGATCGAACTCCATCGATCCCGGCACGTCGGTCACGCTTAAGTGCTTCCATTCGGCCTGGCCAACGGCTATTTGCTGGCCAGAAGTATCGAAGATCACGGCGCGGATACTGCCCGTTCCGGCGTCCAGTGCAAGTAGATAACTCATCGCCTCTCCTCATTGTGAGCGCGGTCGGCGACGCGTTAAAACAAACTCGCCAGGTTCAGCACCGCCCGCGCGGTTTCTTCTTCCGTCACCAGGCCGTTAATGTGGCGGCCCAACAGTGCGGCGTAAATCGCCTCTGCTTTATCCTCCCCACCCGCAACGCCAACGATGGTGGGTAATTGCGCCAGATCGTTAAGGCGAACCCCAAGCAGCTCTCGGTGGATCTCCAGGCCTTCGACCATTTCGCCATTGGCCTGCAGGAAGTAGCCGAGAATATCGCCGACGGCACCTTTGCGTGAGTACATCAGCTGTTCGCCTTCACTGATGTAGCCGGAACGCATGATGGTGGCGTCGCGCTTCTGGTTGATAGCGCCAATCCCCACCACCGCAACATCTGCCGCCATCGCCGCAAGGATCACGTCCCTAACGCTGGATTCCATCCTTAAAATCTCGGCAACCTGCGGGGAAGACACGCGCAGCGGCGCCGGGATCATGCTGACGTTACAGGCCGCATCTAACTGCCCGATGCCCGTCATATACGGCCCTACGCCGCCTGAGAGCGTGACCAGGCCAATCTGTTGAGAACTGATAAAGCCGCTCAGGTGCTGCAGGCAGCTCATGGTGGTTTCACCGAATCCAACCGCTAACAGCTGCCCTGGCGTTAACAGCCCCATCAGCGACTGCGCGGCACCTATGCCGAGGCGCGTGCTCATCGGCGGTGCGCTGTGGGCCGGCAGAACGCGCGCTAACTTCAGGCTAAAGCGCGACTGCAGCGCCGTTTCCAGCGCCAGGCAGCCTTCATAGCGGGAGTTTATCTGGACGCGAATCACCCCAGACTGACGCCCTTTCTCCAGCAACCGTGAGACTTTGAGCCTCGGTAGCCCTAGCCGCTCACCGATATCATTCTGAGTCAGGCCGTCGTGGTAATAGGACCAGGCCACTCGCGCCAGCAGCTCTTCTTCCGCCATCGGCAGCCCGGAGAACTGACTTTCTTCTGTCGAACGTTTCTCGCTCATAGATGAACTCTTATTAAAATTTAGATCAGATGTTCGCGGTTACTCGTAAATAAAATGTGAAGCGCCCGGCAAAAAAGATCATTTATTACTCCCGAATGATTTAGCCGATCTATTTAAAATTTTGTGATCGCCGCCCGGTTGTAATCATATATCCCCGTCTACGCTTTTGAACATTATTAATTCAATTTCTCTTTTGTTCAAATGTGGAGTCCAGATGCTAAACGCCACGCCGCTGCTGCAGGTTCATCAGATCCGGAAACAGTACTCCGGCGTTAGCGTATTGAAAGGCATCGACTTTACGCTGCTGCCCGGCCAGGTACATGCCCTGATGGGAGGTAACGGCGCGGGCAAATCGACGCTGATGAAAATTATCGCCGGGGTTGAAACGCCCGACGGCGGTGAGCTTGAGCTGTACGGCAGGCGTTATGACAGGCTGAAACCCGCTCAGGCGCATGAGCTGGGGATATACCTGGTGCCGCAGGAACCCATGCTGTTTCCAAACTTAACCGTGCAGGAAAATATTTTGTTCCGCCTCCCGCGCACGGGCAGCTTACTGGCTAAGCTGGCGGAAAAGATGCAGCAACTGGACTGCACCATCTCCCTCTCTGCCGCTGCGAATACGCTGGAAGTGGCAGATCAGCAGATGGTGGAGATCCTGCGCGGCCTGATGCATGAAGCCAAAATATTGATCCTCGATGAGCCCACGGCGTCATTAACGCCGGGAGAAACGGCACGTCTGTTCCGTCAAATCAGCGCCCTTCAGGCGCTGGGAGTGGGCATTATTTTCATCTCCCACAAGCTGCCGGAAATCCATCAGATCGCCAGCAATATCTCCGTGATGCGGGATGGCGCGGTTGTGCTGCAGGGAGAAACGCTGGCGTTTACCGACCACGAACTGATTACGGCAATGACGCCGGGGAGCCGCGAACACACGCTGAGCGATACCCAAAAGCTTTGGCTGTCATTGCCCGGCAACCGCCGTACTCAGCCACAGGACTTTCCGGTATTGCGCGTGGATGGGCTAACCGGAGAAGGCTTTATCGACCTGAGCTTTGAGATCTATGCCGGAGAAATCGTCGGCCTGGCGGGGCTGGTTGGCTCCGGACGAACCGAGCTGGCAGAAACGTTATACGGCCTGCGCCCACCGAGAGGGGGGAGAGTTTTTCTCGAAAACGCTGACATCACCGAAAACAGCACGAAATCCCGGCTCGATCGTGGGCTGGTTTATTTGCCGGAGGATCGGCAGGTTTCCGGGTTATTTCTTGACGCACCTATTCGCTGGAACACGGTGGCGTTAAATGCACCCGGCCTTTGGCTTCAGCCTAAGCGTGAGGCAGCCGTGGTGGAGCGTTACCACCGGGCGTTGGGGATCAAACTGCACGACGTCGATCAGGCCGTGCGCACGCTGTCCGGGGGCAATCAGCAAAAGGTGCTGCTGGCCCGATGCCTGGAGGCTAATCCTCTGTTGTTGATCGTGGATGAACCGACGCGGGGTGTGGATGTGGCGGCGAGAGCGGATATTTACCAACTGATCAAAAGCGTGGCGCAGCAAAATGTGGCGGTGCTGATGATCTCCAGCGATCTGGACGAGTTCGCGCCGCTGGTGGATCGCGTGCTGGTGATGCACCAGGGGGAAATCGGCGGCGAAATTCGCAGCCCGGCGATTAGCGTGGATCGTATGATGAATATGGCATTTGGCGAGGGGAAACCATGAGAAAGCTGCTGAAAAACCGCGAACTAAGCGCGCTGCTGGCGATTCTGGCGCTGTTTGTGGGGCTGGTAGCGCTAAACCACGACTCTTTTAGCCTGCAAACCGTCAGCATGATCTTCACCAGTGCGCAGATCCTGATCCTGCTGGCGATGGGAGCCACGCTGGTGATGCTGACGAGAAACATTGACGTTTCCGTGGGATCTACCGTGGGGCTTTGTGCGATTGCCGTGGGTGTGGCGTTGAATGCCGGTTACAGCCTGCCGCTGGCTATCCTTTTTGCGCTGGCGATGGGGGCGGCGGCAGGTTTCTTTAATGGCATGCTGGTGGTCTGGTTACGTATTCCGGCGATTGTTGCCACGCTCGGCACGCTGGGGCTTTATCGCGGGGGCATGCTGCTGTGGACGGGCGGGAAATGGATTGAAGGGCTACCGGCGACGCTCAAATCTTTGTCCGAACCGCTTGTTCTCGGCGTTTCTTTCTTTGGCCTACTGGTGATTGCTTTGCTGGCGTTTGGCTCGTGGGGGCTGGCGAAAACCGCATTCGGGCGTGATTTCTATGCCGTGGGCGACAATCTCGCCGCCGCCCGGCAACTAGGCGTATCGGTGAACCGTACCCGGCTGCTGGCCTTTACCTTCAATGGGCTGCTGGCTGCGCTGGCCGGGGTACTTTTTGCCTCGCAGATAGGCTTTGTGCCCAACCAGACCGGCAGCGGCCTTGAAATGAAGGCCATTGCTGCCTGCGTTTTAGGGGGAATTTCGCTGCTCGGCGGCACAGGCACGCTGGTAGGCGCCTGTTTGGGGGCTTTCTTTCTGACCCAAATCGACACCGTGCTGGTGCTGTTTAAGCTCCCGGCCTGGTGGAATGATTTTATCGCCGGGCTCGTACTGCTGGGAGTACTGGTGCTTGATGGTCGCCTGCGGCAGGCGCTGATGCGCCACCAGCGCGCACAAAAATATGCGCGATTTGTTCCCCCTCAGCACGGGGGCAAAAATGTGGCTCCCTTTCCTCCGCGTAAAAAGAAAGAGGTCGCTTAAATGAAGCTGCGTCTTAACTGGGAAAGCGTTTTACTCCTGTTGCTGGTGGCGGAAATTCTGCTGTTTGGCGCTCTGAACCCGCGCATGTTGGACATCAACATGCTGCTGTTCAGCACCAGCGATTTTATCTGCATTGGCATCGTTGCCTTGCCGCTCACGCTGGCTATCGTCAGTGGCGGAATTGATATCTCTCTCGGGTCAACCATCGGGCTTTGCGCTATCGCGCTTGGCGTGATGCTGCAGGCGGGGCTGCCCGTGCCGGTCGCCGTGGTGCTCACGCTTGCGCTGGGGCTGCTGTGTGGTGCCCTGAACGCGGCGCTGATCCACTACACCGGTATTAGCCCGCTTGTTATCACGCTGGGCACCCTTTACCTCTACGGTGGCGGGGCGCTGCTGCTTTCCGGTATGGCAGGCGCAACAGGCTATGAAGGCATTGGCGGTTTCCCGGATGCTTTTACTAACTTCGCCAACCAAACGTTGTTCGGACTACCGGTGCCGCTGGTGTTATTCGCGGTGATTACTTTGCTGTTCTGGCTGCTTGCGCACCGCACTCGCTTTGGCCGTCACGTGTTCTTAATCGGCCAGAACCCACGCGCGGCGCGCTATGCGGCTATGCCGGTCAACGGCATGCTGTACGGCGTTTATGGGCTGGTTGGGTTGGCCTCGGCCATCGCGGCGGTGGTGCTGGTTTCCTATTTTGGCTCTGCCCGTTCCGATCTCGGACGGGATTTGCTTATGCCGGCCCTGACGGCGGCGGTTTTAGGCGGCGCGAATATTTACGGCGGGTCAGGATCGATGTTGGGTACCGCCCTGGCCGCGCTGCTGGTGGGATATTTGCAGCAGGGATTACAGATGGTTGGTATCCCCAATCAGGTATCGAGCGCGTTGTCCGGTGCGTTGTTGATTGTGGTGGTGATTGGCCGTTCGCTGAGTTTACACCGTGAAATGATCCGGGCGACCTGGCGTCGCCTGCGCGGGCAGAAAAAACTAACGGGGGTTTAAGTATGAAGCATGCAACAACACGCATCCTGCAGCTGAGCGCGCTGGCGCTGGTGCTTAGCGCCGCTGCGGCTCAGGCGGCAGACCGTATCGCTTTTATTCCAAAACTGGTTGGCGTGGGCTTCTTTACCAGCGGTGGTAACGGCGCCCAGCAGGCCGGAAAGGATCTCGGCGTGCCGGTGACCTACGACGGCCCGACTGAGCCCAGCGTGGCGGGGCAAGTACAGTTGATCAACAACTTCGTTAACCAGGGCTATAACGCCATTATCGTCTCCGCCGTTTCGCCGGATGGACTTTGCCCGGCGCTGAAGCGCGCGATGCAGCGAGGCGTGAAAGTGCTGACCTGGGATTCAGATACCAAGCCGGATTGCCGCAGCATCTATATCAATCAGGGCACGCCTCAACAACTCGGCGGCATGCTGGTTGAAATGGCGGAAAAACAGGTCACGAAACCGGCGGCGAAGGTGGCCTTTTTCTATTCAAGCCCGACGGTGACCGACCAGAACCAGTGGGTGAAAGAGGCGAAAGCGAAGATCGAAAAAGAACATCCGCAGTGGCAAATCGTGACCACGCAGTTTGGCTATAACGATGCCACCAAGTCCCTGCAAACCGCCGAAGGAATTTTAAAAGCTTACCCGGATCTGGACGCGATTATCGCGCCGGATGCCAACGCGCTGCCCGCCGCAGCCCAGGCGGCAGAAAACCTGAAACGGAGTGATGTCGCTATTGTTGGGTTTAGCACGCCAAACGTCATGCGCCCGTACGTTGAGCGCGGCACGGTAAAAGCGTTTGGCCTGTGGGACGTGGTACAGCAGGGCGAGATTGCGGTCAACGTTGCCAATGCGCTGCTGAAGAAAGGCGATCTTAACGTTGGGGACAGTGTGGAAGTGGCGAAAATCGGCCCGCTAAAAGTTGAGCCAAACAGCGTGCAGGGCTACCAGTATGAAGCGAAAGGCAACGGAATTGTGCTGCTGCCGTCGCGCGTGGTGTTCACAAAAGACAATATCGGCAATTACGATTTCTGAGGGAGGAAATTATGGCAGATCTGGATGATATTAAAGACGGGAAAGACTTCGGTATTGACCAGCCGCAGGAAAACCGGGCGTTTTACCTGAAAGGAAGCGGGGCGCTGGACTGGGGCATGCAGTCGCGGCTGGCGAGGATCTTTAACCCCAACACCGGGCGCACCGTGATGCTGGCCTTCGATCACGGCTATTTTCAGGGGCCGACCACCGGGCTGGAGCGTATTGACCTCTCCATTGCGCCGCTGTTCCCTGAAACCGACGTGCTGATGTGTACCCGCGGTATCTTGCGCAGCGTGGTCCCGCCTGCGACCAACAAACCTGTTGTGCTGCGCGCCTCCGGCGGCAATTCGATCCTCAGCGAACTCTCGCGCGAAAGCGTCGCCGTGACGATGGAGGATGCTTTGCGCCTCAACGCCTGCGCGGTGGCCGCGCAGATTTATATCGGCAGTGAGTATGAGCACCAGTCGATCAACAACATCATCAAGCTGGTGGATGAGGGGACGCGCTACGGTATTCCTACGCTTGCCGTCACCGGCGTGGGCAAGGAAATGGCCCGTGACGCGCGCTATTTCTCGCTGGCAAGCCGCATTGCCGCCGAACTTGGGGCGCAGTTTGTAAAAACCTACTTCGTTGAGGAAGGTTTTGAGAAAGTTGCCGCCAGTTGCCCGGTGCCGATTGTTATTGCCGGAGGTAAAAAGCTGCCCGAGCAGGAGGCGCTGGAGATGTGCTTTAAAGCGATAGACCAGGGCGCATCCGGCGTAGATATGGGGCGCAATATCTTCCAGTCTGAAGCGCCACTGGCGATGCTGCAGGCGGTGAAGAAGGTGGTGCACGAGAAAGCATCTGCCCGCGAAGCCTATCAGTTCTGGCTTGAGGCGAAACATCAGGGAGGTAAGGCATGAACGTCACGCTGGTGGAGATCAACATCAAGACAGAGCGCGTCGACGAGTTTCTGGACGTGTTTCGGTCGAATCACGAAGGTGCCATCAAAGAGCCCGGTAACTTACGCTTTGACGTGCTGCAGGACCCGGAGGTTTCAACGCGATTTTATATCTACGAGGCTTATCAGGATGAGGCTGCGGTGCTGGCGCACAAGAAGACCCCGCACTATCTCGCCTGCGTTGAGAAGCTGGATGAGATGATGTCTGAACCGCGTAAGAAGCAGAGTTTTATTGGGCTGCTGCCGTAGGGTATGCCCCTCACCCTGACCCTCTCCCCACGGGGGAGAGGGGATAAAAAAGCGATCAGCAGACACGGATAGCTCCCTCTCCCCACGGGGGAGAGGGGATAAAAAAGCGATCAGCAGACACGGATAGCTCCCTCTCCCCACGGGGGCGAGGGGGTAAAAAAGCGATCAGCAGACACGGATAGCTCCCTCTCCCCACGGGGCGAGGGGATAAAAAAGCGATCAGCAGACACGGATAGCTCCCTCTCCCTGCGAGGGAGAGGGGATAAAAAAGCGATCAGCAGACACGGATAGCTCCCTCTCCCTGCGGGGGAGAGGGGATAAAAAAGCGATCAGCAGACACGGATAGCTCCCTCTCCCTTCCAGGGAGAGGGTTGGGGTGAGGGTCAATCAGCTTTCCTGCGCCTCTGCCGTCTCATCCTGTGTCACTCTTAGCCTGTAAAGCGCGCGCTTCGCGCACTCAAGCACATGCTCGCACTGCTCAATAGTCAGCGTCAGCGGCGGCTCTACCCGAATGGTTTTTGAGTTATTCAGCGTGCCGGCCACCAGCACCTGCTGGCGGAACATCTGGCTGGCAAAGTCGTAGCCGATGTCGTTATCGCGGAACTCAATCGCCATTAACAGCCCCTGGCCGCGCGCCTCAACAACCAGATCCGGGAACTCACGGGCCAGCGCCCGGAAGCCATCCAGCAGCAGTTGGCCTTTTTGCGCCGCCTGAGCAGGCAGATTTTCTTCCAGCAGATAGTGAATCGTCGCCAGCGCCGCAGCACAGGCCAGCGGGTTGCCGCCAAACGTGGTGGTGTGCAGGAACGGGTTATCAAACAGGACGGAAAACACCTCTTCCGTCGCGACCGTGGCGCCAATCGGCATCACGCCGCCGCCCAAGGCTTTCGCAAGGCAGAGAATATCCGGCTGCACGTTTTCGTGCTCGCAGGCAAACATTTTGCCGGTGCGGCCCATCCCGGTTTGCACTTCATCCAGAATCAGCAGCACGCCGTACTCGTCGCAAAGTTGACGTACCGCAGGCAGGTAGCCTGGCGGCGGCAGGATCACGCCGCCTTCGCCCTGAATTGGCTCTAGGATCAGTGCGGCCACATCATCGCCGGTTTTACGGCATTCGCTGAACTGAGTGCGTAATGCCTCAATATTGCCAAATGGTACATGGCGGAAGCCCGGCAGCAGCGGCATAAACGGTTTGCGGAAAGTGGATTTCGCCGTGGCGGAAAGCGCACCCAGCGATTTACCGTGAAACGCGCCGCTGGTGGCAATAAAGGTAAATTTGCCTCGCGGTGATTGGTACGCTTTGGCCAGTTTTATCGCGGCTTCCACGGATTCGGTACCGCTGTTGCTAAAGAAGCTGTATTTGAGTTTGCCCGGAGTCAGTGTGGCAAGCGTTTTGGCAAGCATCGCCCTCAGAGGGTCGAGCAGTTCCTGGCTGTGCAGGGGCTGCTTTTCAAGCTGATGCTGGACGGCGGAAACAACGACTGGATTACGGTGCCCCACGTTAAAGATGCCGAACCCACCCAGACAGTCGATATACTCTTTGCCCTGGGTGTCGACAAGCGTATTCAGACTGCTCGCTTGCCACTCTACGGCTCCGTAATCCCCGCCGGCGGTAACGGACTTGCGGTACTCAAGAAAACCCGGATTAACATGCTGCTGGAAGCTATCAATCACCTCCCGGTTTAGCGCCTTCATCTCCTCATGGCTAAGTGACTTCTTTTCGATAATGTTCAGTGCGTGCGCCGTACAGGCAAGGGCCGAGGCGCTGGAAGGTAACCTGTTCAAAATGTGCTCCTGGGTGTGGCGTATCACGCGATACACAAAATAAGTATTGCAGGGATTGCGCCAGGTAGCGCGCCGTAAGTGAAATCGGGATAAACGCCCGCAGGAGTGTGTTTGCGCAATAATTAATCACAATAGATTACATTTTGCGTGTTTTAATGCTGAAGGCCGAGTGAGCGATCATGACCTTGAGATAAGAGATTTGCACCATTTTGGGGCGGCATGTTTCCGTATGGCGCAAAAAGGAAAATAAAGACGAGGCTTATTATTGTTTAGCATTTCTTAATGGTTAATAGATGCTTATTTATTCTGAAATACCGTATGACAATAAATGTCCTTATTCGTAAAGTTTTTAATATGGATTCATCGTTTAGGCTTTGTTTAAGTTATGATTCGGCATGAAAATTAACCCGCGATATTCGTTATCATCAGGTGGTGGATATTAACTGACCCGTTAAACACAAGGTGTGCACAGCGTGACTATCAATATAAAGGACATCGATAGCTCTTTATCAGAGCTGAATATTGCCATCCGCGATCATTATAATTGGGCAAATAAATGCCTGCGCCTCAGCCTGCTGGGCGGTGAACCCGATAAAGAAATCAACGATCGGCATTCCCATCATCATTGCCGTTTCAGCCGCTGGCTGGGCCAGCGTTTACAAGGTGTGAGCCTGGACCGGGAGCTGATTCTGCTGATTGATAAGCACCATACCGCTATGCACGACGCCGCTCGGGCATTAATGTTATCTATTATCGCCAGACAGGTTAGTGAAGAATTGCTGAATCATTACAATGAAGCGCAGCAAAAGTTTATTTCCAGTATCGACCAATATAAAGAGTACCTTTTTTCCTACCGTAATTTGTATGACGCTTTAACCGGCCTGCCGCTACGCCATTTAATGTATCAGGAATTTCCGCTGATACGCTCTCGCTGCGAACGTGCGGAGCGCAGCCTTTATTTACTGATTATGGATATCGATCGTTTTAAAACGATCAATGACACCTGGGGGCACAACGCGGGGGACGATGTCCTGCGCAGCGTCGCGTCCATTCTTAAAGGGGCTACGCGCAACGAGGAGCGCATTTATCGCTTTGGCGGCGAGGAGTTTATTATGCTGCTGGAAGCAACCAGCCGTGAGCAAGCCGAGCAGGCCGGGCAGCGCATTTGCCAGCACTTAGCCAGCCACCCCGTCAGCGTGGATGACCAGGCAATCCGCGTGACGGTAACCGGGGGACTAACGCTTGTCAGCGCGGATGATTCCCTGCACAGCGCGATTGGTCGCGCAGACAAAGCCATGTATTACGGCAAAAACACCGGCCGCAATCGCTGCATTCTGGCTTTGTCTGACGAAGAAATGGTCACGCTGGCATAACGCGTTACGCGTGCGCCATCCTGTGTTCGCCATTCACCAGCGCAGCGCGATCGAAGCTGCGCTCAATCACCCCGTTGGCCATAAACGCCGCGCGGTCGGACATATGCGCAATCACGTCGGCATCATGGCTGACCAGCAGATAGGTCATGCCATGCTGCTGCTTCAGGCGGTTGAGCAGGTTGAGGATCTCAGCCTGGACCGACATATCCAGCGCGGAAGTCGGTTCGTCGAGCAGCAGGATTTTCGGGCGTAGCAGCAGTGCACGAGCAATCGCCACGCGCTGGCGCTGGCCGCCGGAAAGCTGGTGCGGATAGCGTTTTGCGGCGTCTGCAGGCAGTCCAACCTGCTCTAAAGCTTCCGCCACGCGGGCTTCAATCTCGCTTTCACCGTGGATTTTCAGCGGCTCGGCCAGCGTGCGCCAAATCGTGTGGTTGGGGTGCAGCGAGGCATACGGATCCTGAAACACCATCTGCACTTCGCGGCGCAGCGCGCCCTGGAAGCGCTTCCCTGCCGCAATACGATTGCCCAGCAGCTCTACGTCACCTTTCCAGTCACGCTGTAGCCCGGCCAGCACGCGCAGGATGGTAGATTTCCCGCAGCCGGAGGCGCCAATCAGGCTAAACGTCTCGCCTTGTTCAAGGGCGAAACTGGCCCCGGCGACGGCGGTTTTGATCCCGCCTTTGGCGGCAAACTGCACGCTCAGATTATCAACCTTAACGATCGCCATAGGTTTCTCCTGGCTGGAATTCACTGCGGTTCAGCGTCGGCAGCATCTGCCCATAGGTATCGGCATTTGGACGGCAGGTCCAGAGCGTGCGCGTATAAGGATGGGTGGCCTGCGGCAGCTCGCTTGCCGCCATTTCGTCGACTTTTTGGCCCTGGTACATCACCAGCACGCGGTGGCAGTGTTCGGCAACCAGCGGCAGATCGTGGCTGATTAACAGCAGCGCCATTTGCCGCTGTTCGCACTGCGCCACCAGCAGCTCAAGGATTTGGTTGCGCAGGCGGGCGTCGAGCGCCGATGTGGGTTCGTCGGCGATCAGCACTTTGGGATTATTGGCGAGCGCAATGGCGATCATCACGCGCTGGCCCATGCCGCCGGACAGTTCGCCAGGGTAACGCTGCAGCACCGCGTCCGGCAAGCCAACGGATTGCACCAGTTCACGGCAGCGATCGCGGCGTTCGGCTGAGGAGAGCTTCTGGTGCAACCTTAGCGCTTCGTCAATTTGCTGCTGTACGCTTTTGACCGGGTTCAGCGCATAGCGCGGGTCCTGCAACACCATGGCGATATCGCTGCCGCGCAGCTGGTTCCAGCTTCGGGCATTCATGTCGAGCAGGTCGTGCCCCATCACGCTGAGCTGCTCTGCGCTCACTTTGCCTGGTTTACGCACCAGCCCCATCAGCGCGCGAGCCGTCATGGATTTTCCTGAGCCGGATTCGCCGACCAGCGCCAGGCGCTCATTGCCCAGCGTGAAGGAGAGGTTGTTGACTACCCGGCTGCCTGGGTAGTCGATATTCAGCCCGGACACGGTAATTCTGTTAGTCATGTTGCGGCTCCAGCACGTCGCGCAGGCCATCGCCCAGCAGGTTAAAGGCCAGGCTGCTCAGCAGAATGGCGGTGCCCGGAATGGCGGCAATCCACCATTGGTCGAAAATGACCTGCATTCCGTCGGCAATCATCGCACCCCATTCGGACATCGGCGGGCGGGCGCCTAAGCCGAGGAAACCCAGACCGGCGGCGGCAAGAATAATCCCGGCCAGATCCAACGCCAGGCGCACGATGGCGGAAGGCAGGCACAGCGGCAGAATATGGCCGACCAGCAGCCGCAAGCCTTTGATGCCCATCATTTCTGCGGCGGCGAGATAATCGCTGTGGCGCAGGCGCTGTATTTCACTTCTTGCCTGGCGAGCGTAGGCGGGCCACGTGGTCAGCGCCAGCGCCAGCGCGCCGTTAACCAGCCCTGGGCCGAGCATTGCCACAAAGGCAAAGGCCAGGATCAGGCGTGGCATCGACATCACCACGTCGGTAAAGCGCATCAGAATACGCTCCAGCCAGCCGCCGTAATAGCCGGACAGAATGCCAATCAGCAGCCCAACCGGCAGGGTAATAACGGTCACCAGCAGCACAAGGCCCAGCGCCGGGCGAGTGCCGTAGAGCAGGCGAGAAAGCAGGTCGCGGCCATAGCTGTCGGTGCCCAGCAGATGTTGAGCGTTGGGCGCCTGCAGGCGCGCGGCGGCATCCTGCCAGTTAGGATCAAACGGAGCCAGCAATGGCGCAAACAGAGCGATAAGCACCAGCCCGGCAATGATAATCAGCCCGCTAAGGGCAGCCGGGGAGCGCAGCATGCGTCGCAGAAAAAGAGAAGACGGCATCAGCGGATCCTCGGGTCGGTGGCACGCACCAGTATGTCGGTCAGGTTATTGATCAGCACAAAAGATACGCCAATCAGCAGCGTACCGCCCATGATGGCGGTGGTATCCCCGGCAAACAGCGCGGTAGTGAGATAGCGGCCAATGCCCGGCCAGGAGAAGACGGTTTCTGTCAGCACGGCACCTTCGAGCATACTGGTGTAGGCCAGGGCGATCACGGTGAACAGCGTGCCGCGAATATTGGGCAACACATGGCGCAATAGAATCGCCATGTCGCCTGCGCCTTTCGCGCGGGCAAGCGTGATGTACTCTTTGTTCATTTCGCTCAGGCAGGCCGTGCGGGTCAGGCGGGTGATGCTGGCGAGAGAATAATAGGCCAGCAGCAATACCGGCAGAATCAGGTGGTTAATGGCGTTGAGAAACGCGCCTTTATCGCCGGAAAGCCAGGTATCGATCAGCACGAAGCCTGTTTTAGCCTCGACGCTGTACTGGTAAATATCGTCGAGCCGCCCAGGCCCGGCGCTCCACTGCAGACGAGCATAAAAAAGCGCCAGCATCAGCAAACCTAGCCAGAAAATAGGCACGGAGTTGCCCAGCAGAGTGAAAGTGCGCACCACGAGATCCAGCGGCGAACCGGCGAATCGGGCGCAAAGCACACCAAAAAGTACGCCAAGGACGCTGCCGACGATGAGCGCGAGGGTGGCTAGTTCCAGGGTGGCGGGGAAAGCTGAAAGCAAATCATGCAGCACCGGCTGGCCGGTTGAGCTGGCTATGCCCAAATCGCCGTGGGCGAGATTGACCAGATAATGCCAGAACTGCACCGGCAGCGACTGATCCAGCCCGAGCTGATGGCGAACCTGATCGTAAGTTGACTGGCTGGCGTGGTCGCCGACGATTTGCAGCACTCTGTCCACCGGAGAAAGTGCAGACAAAGCAAAGGTAATCAGCAGCAGGCCAATCAGGGTCAGGGCAAGGGTAAATATTCCCTGAAGCAGGGTGAGCAGCGGACGCCGCAGACGCTGCGACGAAGGCGAGACTTCGGACATGGGTAACTCTTTTATGCGCTAATGGTGATTAACCCCCCGACCGGCCTCTTTCACGACGGAAAGGGCGGGGCGAGGGGCCGTTCAGTTATTTCGTGACGTTATCGTAATACACCATATCCGCATTCAGGCCCTGCTGGTAGCCTTTGATGTTATCGCGCACCACAACCTGAGTTTTACCCTGGTCAATAAACACATACGGAGAGCTACGCTGCAGCTCTTCCTGCAGTTTGGTATAGAGATCTTTGCGTTTAGCCGGGTCAGCTTCTGTGACGGCAGCCAGCGTTTGTTTGTTCAGTTCCGGGATCTGCCAACCGTTCAGTCCGGCCACGGTACTGGCTTTGCCGTCGTTATAGGCGAACGCGCTGGCGTTGGAGTGGGCGTCGAAGTAATCCGGGATCCACAGGCGAATGGCGGCCTGGTGCTGTTTCGCGCGCACGCGGGCATACACCTGGCTACCGGCGGCTGGCAACAGATCCACCTTCACGCCGCCCTGGGCAAAGCTTGCCTGCATGGACTGAGCGATGGTGATAAATGGCGGTTTGTTTTCCACATCCAGCGAGAAATGCGCGTCTTTGATGCCCGCTTTCGCCAGAATTTCTTTCGCTTTCGCCGGGTCAAATTTGAACGGGGTGTTTTCCAGCGCGCCCGCGAAGCCGACCGGCAGGAAGCTCTGGTGAACGAAGTACTGGCCCTTCAGCAGATCCTTGGTAATGCCCTGGTAATCCACCAGGTAGCGAGCCGCTTCCCACAGCGCCGGGTTTTTCAGCAGCGGGTTGGCGTTGTTGCCGACGTTAAACACTAAATAGTTCTGCTCGGCGGAAGGGATGCTCAGCACCTTCACGCCCGGTTTGCCTTCCAGCGCGCTGGTCTGGTCAGACCCTAAATCGCGGGCAATATCGGCGTCACCCTGCTGAATCAGCAGGCGGCGAGCGGCCGGATCGGGCACGTTTTTAATAATAATGTTTTTCACTTTTGGCGCGTCGCCCGGAGAAGTCGGGTTGGCATCCAGCACGATAGCCTGGTGCGGCTGATAAACGCGCATTTTGAACGGGCCGCTGCCGGCAGAGTGCATTTTCAGCCATTCGTTGCCGAAGTCACCGGCTTTCACGTTTGGCTCAACCGCTTTTTCATCCACGATAGATGCGATAGGCGTGGAAAGAATATTCAGGGCAACCGCCGGGCTGACGTCCGCGGTCCAGTGCACTTCCAGCGTGTGGTCATCCACTTTCTTCAGCTGGCTGGCGATGTTGTCCGGCTGCCAGCCCAGTACGTTCAGGATAAAGGCCGGGGATTTGTTCAGCGTGACCGCGCGGGTGTAGGAGAAGATAACGTCTTCCGGGCGCAGCGGGTTACCGGAGGCAAATTTAGCATCCGGGCGCAGCTTGATGGTCAGCTTCTTATTGGCCGCATCACCCTGCCAGCTTGCCGCCAGAATCGGCACGACTTTGGCCGGGTCGGTGCGGTCTGCCTGCACCAGGCGCTGATAAAGGCTTGGCACGGTTTGAATACTTGAGAGTTCGTTGGCTTCAGCCGGGTCAAGGCTGACGATGTCATCCAGCCCTTGAGCAACCACCAGGGTATCCGGCGGCGTGGCAGCGTGGGAAGCGGCAGACAGCGCCGCCAGCAGCAGTAATGGCAGAACTTTTTTTTGCATGTGTGTACCCTGTAATTGTGTTTTTTATCGACTTTTCTCTGTGTATTTACGTTAGGTGAGTTATCTCAATTCACAAAGTCAAAATTGCGCTTTGCATATAAATATACGATATATCCAATGCGATAAAGTGATGAAAACTTGGGAGCGGATTCGCCTTCTGGAAGGATTACTCCGTTTCTAGAAATGCTCTCGATTATGTAGAGGTAGCTAAGTTTCCGTTCACTTCCAGTTCTGTTTTATCTGTGGCTACTGTACCGGTGAACGTCTTAGGGGAGTCACCGTCACTCCCCTAAGAACCCGGACTCCCGGCAAAATAAATCGACCGCTGAAGCGGCAGACCTCCGTTTTATCTCCCAGTCCTGGGTCGGCTGAGATGCGTTCCCGACGCTCTCAGCCTCCGGCCGTTCCCGACGGCCGGACCCTGGCCAGTCGGAGAGAAAACGGAGGCGATTTAAGCCGGAACCGTGCCTCGCTTTATGTTCAGCACTGACTCTAACCGCAGCGTCGCTTCTGGTTTTTACCCTCACCCTAACCCTAAAAGGGAGAGGGGATAAACCACGTTCCCCGTAACTTGTTTTCTCCCTCGCCCCTCTGGGGAGAAGGCCGGGGTGAGGGGTATAACACGTGCACTGTGCTTCGAACGTGCCGGGGAAACAGATCTATGGGTGAACGGAAACATTTCGGCGTAACAGACTTCGTTTAAACGCTGGCTTGAAGAAGCAAGGCCAAAAAAAAGCCCCCACCAAACGGTGAAGGCTTTCTCTATTTTCCCCATAGCCACTCGGGGAGAAGGATTAGAATAATAACTACTCGTTTATCCTTGGATGCTGCTGCACCAGCAGCGTTCTCTTCGCCTGCAGCTCTTCGATTTCCTTATCCAGATCCTCGATTTTCTGCTCGATATTGTCGTGATGCTCCTGCACGATTTCACGCGCTTCGGCAATATCGGACGCCGCTGGCGTCGCGCCTTTCAGCGGTTTGTTCGCCGTTTCTTTCATGGTCACGGCGGTAATCAAGCCGATAACCGCCACCACCATCAGGTAGTAAGCCGGCATCATCAGATTTTGCGTACTCTCAACCAGCCATGCGGCAAGCGTTGGCGTCAGGCCGGCAATTAACACCGAAATGTTAAAGGCGCTTGCCAGGGCGCTGTAGCGAATATGGGTGGGGAACATCGCCGGCAGGGTCGAAGCCATCACGCCGATAAAGAAGTTCAGCACCACGGCCAGCACCAGCAGACCGGCAAAAATAAGCCCAATGGCACCGCTGTTGATCAGCATAAAGGCCGGGATAGAGAGTAAGAACAGGCCAATACTGCCGAGGAACACGAACGGGCGGCGGCCAAAGCGGTCGCTAAGCAGGCCAATCATCGGCTGCACGAACAGCATCCCCACCATAATGGCGATGATGATCAGCACCCCGTGTTCTTCCGAGTAATGCAGGTTGTGGGACAGGTAGCTCGGCATGTAGGTCAGCAGCATGTAGTAGGTCACGTTGGTTGAAATAACCAGACCAATACAGACCAGCAGACTGCGCCAGTGCTTAGTGGCGATCTCTTTGAACGAGACTTTGGGCCCTTCGGCCAGGCCTTCGCGATCGCCTTGCTCCATTTTCTCAACATGCTGCTGGAACGCCGGGGTTTCTTCCAGCGCATGGCGCAGATAAAGCCCGATGATGCCTAACGGCAGGGCGAGGAAGAACGGAATACGCCAGCCCCAATCGAGGAAGTTTTCTTCGCCGACGATGGCGGTAATCAGTACCACTACGCCCGCGCCGCAGACGAACCCGGCTATCGAACCGAAGTCCAGCCAGCTGCCCATAAAGCCGCGTTTGCGGTCGGGGGAGTACTCGGCCACGAAAATAGACGCCCCGGTATATTCCCCTCCGACCGAGAAGCCCTGGGCCATTTTTGCCAGCAGCAACAGGATAGGTGCCCAGATGCCAATAGTGGCGTAGGACGGGATAAGCCCGATAGCAAACGTACTGAGCGACATGATGACAATGGTGATAGCCAGGATTTTCTGACGACCGTATTTATCCCCTAGCATCCCGAAGAACAGCCCACCGAGCGGACGGATCAGGAAAGGAACAGAGAAGGTCCCCAGGGCGGCAATCATCTGCACGCTAGGGCTGGCGTCCGGGAAGAAGACTTTACCCAGCGCGTAAGCAACAAAACCGTAAACACCGAAATCAAACCATTCCATCGCGTTGCCCAGTGAAGCGGCAGTGATGGCTTTTTTCAGACGCGCATCGTCAATGATAGTGACGTCACTGACCTTGATCGGTCTGACTTTCTTTTTCCTTTTTAGCATTCTTTATCCTCGTGTTTTCCTTGCGGGGGTAAAAATTCCCTCTGTAAGTGTAGTGCGCCGCGCAATAAGCGCTGGTGAAAACTGCAGCACTCAGATGAGGCGGCAATGAAGCGAAGTGAAAAGTAATAACCTATTGAAACTATGTGAAATGCAATGCTTAAACTAGTCTCATAAATTATGTGGCTAATACTTAGAACTGTGATCAATATCAAATTTTTTAACTAAAGTAAAATTTCGCTACGCCGAAATAACATGCATACCACCAAAGAGTTAACATCTGGATAACCTCTCAAAGGGAGTTGCTATGTCCGCCCATGTGCCGGTCACCCAGCGTGAATACACGCTTGATGACGATACGACCCTGATGTCCACCACCGATCTGAAAAGTTACATTACGCACGCGAACGATACCTTCGTACAGGTCAGTGGCTACTCGCTACATGAGTTAAGTGGCGCCGCACACAACCTCGTGAGACATCCCGACATGCCTAAAGCGGCCTTTGCCGATATGTGGTTCACCCTGCAGCAGGGCGAGCCGTGGACGGGCATCGTGAAAAACCGCCGTAAAAATGGCGATCACTACTGGGTTCGCGCCAACGCGGTGCCGGTGGTGCGTCACGGTAAAACTACCGGCTACATGTCTATTCGCACCAAAGCCTCGCCGGAAGAGGTTGCCGCCGCTGAGCCGCTCTACAAAGCGCTGAACGAAGGCCGCAGCAACAAGATCGTTTATAAAGGTCTGGTGCTGCGTAAAGGGTTGTTCGGCAAGCTGCCGACTCTGTCGCTGCGCTGGCGTATTCGTGGGTTAATGAGTGGTTTGTTCGTCCTGCTGATGGCTTCGGCGTTTGCCCTCGGACAAAGCCCGCTGCAAATGTTAGCCATCGCGGCATTCACCGCCTTCGCCTGCGCATTGCTGGAGTGGCAGATTGCTCGACCGCTGGAGAACGTGGCTCGCCAGGCGCTGGAAGTAGCTACCGGCAACAGCCACCGCGTGAAGCATCTCCAGCGCAGCGATGAAATCGGGGTGATTTTGCGCTCCATCGGCCAGCTTGGGCTGATGTGCCGCTGGCTTATCAACGACGTCAGCAGTCAGGTGGCGAACGTGCGCAGCGGCAGCGAGGCGATGGCGAAAGGGAACGACGATCTGAACGAGCGTACCCGCCAGACGGTGGTTAACGTACAGCAAACTGTGGCGACCATGAACCAGATGGCGGCATCGGTGCAGACCAACTCGGAAACCGCCTCGGCGGCAGACAAACTTTCCAGCTCCGCCAGCGACGCGGCGGCGCAGGGTGGCCAGGCGATGGAAACCGTGGTCACCACCATGGACGACATTGCCGACAGCACGCAGCGCATCGGTTCTATCACCAGTCTGATTAACGATATCGCCTTCCAGACCAATATTCTGGCGCTTAACGCGGCGGTAGAAGCGGCTCGCGCCGGCGAACAGGGTAAAGGGTTTGCCGTGGTGGCGGGGGAAGTGCGTAACCTGGCGCAGCGCAGCGCCAGTGCGGCCAATGATATCCGCAAGCTGATTGACGCCAGCGCCAGCAAGGTGCAGTCGGGCACGGTGCAGGTGCACGAGGCAGGGCGCACCATGCAGGATATTGTGGCACAGGTGCAGAACGTCACCCAGCTTCTGGGGCAGATAAGTCATGCCACGTCAGAGCAGGCCGATGGCCTGGCGGACATCACCCGCGCGGTAGCGGAACTGAACGCCATCACGCAGAAAAACGCTGCATTGGTGGAAGAGAGCGCGCAGGTATCGGCGATGGTGAAGCACCGCGCCACCCGCCTGCAGGATGCGGTCACGGTTCTGGGTTAAGGTGTTTCCGGCGGTTAGCCAGCACTATCCGGCTGGCTCCGCTTATACAGGCGTCGAGGATGACCAATCTTGCCGTACAGCATTTCGACGCTGAGAAAGCCTTTCTCAACGCAGTGCTCAAGGTAGCGGCGGGCGGTGGTTTTGCTGAGTTTGGTTTCGCTAACTACATCGTCTACCGAGAAACAGCGCTGGGCCTCGGCCTCGCGAAACAGGCGCTGGACCAGCTCCAGCGTATTCTCCTCGATTCCTTTGCTGCCCGCATCCAGCGGGGCGTTGCGTGCCTGCAGCTCGTAAAGCTTATCGACGTTCTGCTGATCCACCACCTTCCATTCACGCTGCTGCTGGCTGAACTGCACGAAGCGCTCCAGCGAATGACTCAGGCGTTTCCACGAGACCGGCTTGAGGATGTAGTCGAACGCGCCGCTGCGAATCGCCTGGCTGCAGGTGTCCATATCGCTGGCGGCAGTGATGAAGATCACCGAGCAGGCGTGCTGTTTTAAAAGGTCGCTGCCAAACAGCGTGATGCCTTTTCCGTCCGGCAGATAGTTATCCAGCAGGATAAGCTGCGGCTGTTTTTCCAGCATCAGGCGCTGGGCGGCCGCCAGGCTGTTGGCTATCCCCACCAGGTGAAGGTGGGGGTGCTTATCAATCAGCTCCGCGTGAAGTTCGGCCAGCTCGCTCTCATCCTCCACGATAAGCACGTTAATCATTTCATTTTGCATACTCAAAAGCCTTACGTTGGGCTGAGGTCGCTCCCCGGAACGACAACATCTGGAATAAATACTGAGAACACGGTGCCGCTTGGCAGGTTATCGGAAACCTCCACGGTGCCTTTCGCCAGCGCGACGTAGCTGGCGATGAGGTGCAGGCCGAGCCCGTGGTCGCCGTGGGTTTTGGTGGTGACGCCCGGTGTGAAAATGTGGTCACGCAGCTCAGGCGCAATGCCGACGCCGTGGTCGGCCACTTCTATCACCAGCTCCCGGTCGTTTATCACGATATAGACTTCCACCGGCTGGTGCTCGCCTTCGGCGCGCTGGGTAGCTTCGATGGCGTTATCCAGCAGGTTACCAATAATCGAAATTAGCTCGGATTCCGGCACGTTGGTCGGCATCCTTGTCATGCTGCAGGCCGGATCGAACGCCAGCGACACGCCTTTCTCGCGCGCTCTGGCGTATTTCCCCAGCAGCAGGCCGCACAGCGTGGCGGAACAGAAGCGCGCGGAGACAAAATCCAGCACTTCTTGCGCGTGCTCGGACTGCGCTTTGATATAGCGTTTGGCGTCATCGTAGCGGGCCATATGCAGCAGCCCGGCGAGCGTTGCCATGCGGTTAAGCTGCTCGTGCCGCATGATACGCAGGTTGTCCACGTAGCGTTTCACCTGGCTGAGCTGGAAGCTCAGGCTATCAATATCTTTGCGGTCGCGGAAGGTGATCACCCAGCCCTGCAAAACGCCCTCAAGCTCGATGCGAACCCGGCTGGCAAGCACGCTGAGATCGTTAAAGGCGCAGATTTCATCGTGGGTATCTCGCGCCAGCATGACTTCGGGATCGAAGAACGTCACCGGCTGGATCACCTCGGCAATTTGCTTCCCGCGGATCTCGCGTGAAGGCTGTTCCAGGCCCAACAGTTTCTTCGCCGCCTTGTTGATCACCTCGATCTGCGAATGGCTGTCGATGGCGATCACGCCTTCGTAGATCGACTCCATCATCGCTTTTTGCTGGCGTACCAGCAGGCTGATCTGCCGCGGCTCCAGCGAGAACATCTGCCTTTTGATACTGCGGGTGAAGTACCAGGAAAAGATAAACAGCGCCAGCAGCAAGATGATCGCCGCCAGCAGGATGTTGATCACCTTGCCGGACGTGACGTCATCCAGGTAGCTCTTCAGGTAGCCCACCGACACAATGCCAATCACCTTGCCGTGCTGGTCGAAAATGGGGGCTTTGCTGCGCAGCGACAGGCCGAGGCCGCCTTTGCGCAGCGTGGTGATGCTTTTGCCCTGCAGCACTTCCTCGTTATCGCCGCCGACCAGCGTTTTGCCCACGCGGTCGGCATGCACGGAATGATAAAGATGAATGCCGTGCTCATCGCCGATGACGATAAAGCTGGCATCGCTATGCACGACCAGCTTTTGCATAAAGTTGTGTATTGCCGGAATATCTTTTTTTTCCACCGACTCCTGCAGGGTAGGAATTAAGGCAATCTCTTCCGCCTGAATTCTCGCTCGGGTGCTCATTTCCTGATAAAGCTGGCGGCCAACGTCAAAATAGTAATAGGTTCCGAGCATGGCAAAGAGCACGGAAAAAAAGGCAACCAGGTAGATAAATAAGCGTATCTGAAAGGAAACTTTCATAGGCCAGGCGTGTGTTCACTGAGGCAAAACGGCAGCTTAACACCGATGGCCCGCTGGCTGCGCGGCTTTGAACGAAAGTTTGAACAACCTCACGCAACGGCACTTTTCGTTAATTTCAGCGAATTTTTCGTACTCTCTTAAGGTTTGTCTAAGCCTGGAATAAAAACCATAAAAACCACGGAAGAATAAAAACCATTAACGTCATAGATGCCTTTAAATTAACGGTTTTAATCTGCTACCCCTCACATTACAGGGGTATTTAATCTTTTAGTCTGCCCCGACAAATTAAAAAAAGGGGCTTGATATGAGCACGACCGATGATTCCTACAACATCATTCCTGAATCCATTGATATTAATAAGCCGACGCTTAAAGAGCGCTGGTGGCATATTCTCGACAGCTGGAAAGTGGGGATCATCCCGCTGCCGCTGTTTGTACTGGCAGGGGCGCTGATCGCCATCGACTGCCTCGGCGGCAAACTGCCGAGCGATATCGTGGTGATGGTGGCGACGCTGGCCTTCTTCGGCTTTGCCTGCGGCGAGTTTGGTAAACGCCTGCCGGTGATCGGCAAAATGGGCGCCGCCGCTATCTGCGCCACCTTCATCCCGTCCGCACTGGTTTATTACGGCCTGCTGCCGGACGTGGTGGTGGAGTCCACCACCAAATTCTATAAATCCACCAACATCCTTTACCTCTACATCTGCTGCATCATCGTCGGCAGCATCATGAGCATGAACCGCACCACGCTGATTCAGGGCTTCCTGCGCATATTCTTCCCGATGCTGTGCGGCGAAGTGGTGGGCATGATTGTCGGCATGGGCGTTGGCCTGGCGCTGGGCCTTGAGCCGTTTCAGATCTTCTTCTTCCTGATCCTGCCGATCATGGCCGGGGGCGTTGGCGAAGGGGCGATCCCGCTTTCCATCGGTTACGCCACGTTGCTGCATATGGATCAGGGCGTGGCGCTGGGCCGCATTCTGCCTATCGTGATGCTGGGCAGCCTGACGGCGATCGTTATCTCCGGCTGCCTGAATCAGCTGGGAAAACGCTTCCCGCACCTGACCGGCGAAGGCGAACTGATGCCGGGCAAAACCAACGGCGGTGAAAAAGAGCAAACCGCCGCCCTGTTCAACGGTAAAGCAGACGTCACTACTATCGCGTCCGGCGCGCTGCTGGCGGTGCTGCTCTACATGGTAGGCATGCTGCTGCACAAACTGATTGGCCTGCCGGCCCCGGTCGGGATGCTGTTTGTCGCGGTGCTGATCAAGCTTTGCCACGGCGTTTCCCCCCGCATGCTGGCGGGCTCGCAGGTGGTTTATAAATTCTTCCAGACCGCGGTGACCTACCCAATTCTGTTTGCCGTGGGCGTTGCCATTACGCCGTGGAACGAGCTGGTTGACGCTTTCACGATTACCAACCTGCTGGTCATCGTCAGCACCGTCAGCGCGCTGGTGGCGACCGGTTTCTTCGTCGGTAAAAAAATCGGTATGCATCCTATCGATGTGGCCATTGTGTCCTGTTGCCAGAGCGGGCAGGGCGGCACCGGCGACGTCGCTATTCTGACCGCCGGTAACCGTATGTCGCTGATGCCGTTCGCCCAGATTGCAACCCGCATCGGCGGGGCGATCAACGTCTCGGTGGCGCTGCTGGTGCTTGGCAACTTTCTTGTCTGACTTTTGATTAACCAGGAACTGTTATGAAACTCGCAAGTTATGTACTTCAGGGCCAGCGGAGCTACGGCGTGGTAACGCCGGAAGGTATCGTTGACCTGGGCCGCCGTTTAGGCTCGCGTTTTGCGGACTTAAAGGCTTTGCTGGCTGCGGACGCGGTGCATGAAGCGCTGGCGTTTGCCGGGCTGAAGGCCGATGTGGCGGCGTCAGACGTCCGCTGGCTGCCGGTCATCGAACGCCCGGAAAAAATCCTCTGCGTCGGCATGAACTACGCCGACAAGCGCAAAGAGTTCGACCAGCACAACCCGGCCCCGACCCTGTTTGTGCGCTTTGCCGACTCCCAGACCGGGCACGATTCTCCGGTGGTGAAACCGCATCACTCCAGCGAGTTCGACTATGAAGGCGAGCTGGCGGTGATCATCGGCAAAGGCGGGGTAAATATTTCTGCGGCGGATGCCCTGAACCACGTCGCGGGCTACAGCTGCTATATGGACGGGTCGGCGCGCGACTGGCAGCACACCTGGTTTACCGCCGGGAAAAACTGGCCGCAGACCGGGGCTTTTGGCCCGTGGATGACCACGTCGGATGAAATTCGCGATCCGCACGATCTGGCGATCCGCACCTGGCTGAACGGCCGCATGGTGCAGGAAGACAACACCAGCAGCATGATCCACAAGGTCGCCGAGCTTATCGAATACATCTCGACCTTCACTTCGCTCAGCGCGGGGGACGTGATCATTACCGGATCTCCCGGTGGCGTGGGTAAAAAGCGCACGCCGCCGCTGTTCATGCAGCCGGGCGACCGCATCGAAGTTGAAATCGAGCGTATTGGCCATCTCAGCAACGTGATCGTCGCGGCCCGCGAGCCTCTGGCTTCCGGGGCGGTGGCGCACTAACGCTATGTTCCAGCCCAACCCGATCGAGTTCAGTACCGTCGATCCGCTGCGCCAGCCGCAGGCGCTGGCCGCCATCCGGGATCTGCTGGAGCGGAACCAGCTCGGGCTGGACGGCGACATTCAGCTGTTCGTCGTCGCCCTTTCAGGGACAAAAATCGTCGGCTGTGCCGGGCTGGCGTGGCGCACCATCAAATGCGTGGCGGTGGATGAAGCCTGGCGCGGGGACAACCTTAGCGTGCGTTTGCTGGGGGAAATCCAGCATATCGCGATGGAGCGTGGGCAGGCGCATTTGTTCCTGTTCACCCGCCCCTACAACCTCGACAGGTTTCGCCAGAGCGGCTTCTGGCCGCTGGTGCAGGTGGATGAGGCGGCGGTGTTGATGGAAAACACGCCCATCGGCATCAGCCGCTACTGCGCCGGGCTGGAGAAGCTGCGGAAACCGGGCAACCGGATCGGCGCCATAGTGATGAACGCTAACCCGTTCACCCTCGGACACCGCTATCTGGCCGAGCAGGCGGCGCAGCGCTGCGACTGGTTGCATCTGTTTGTGGTGCGTGAGGACGCTTCATTTTTTCCGTTCGAGGAACGGTGGGAGATGGTTCGCCAGGGAGTGGCCCACTTGTCTAACGTGATTGTGCATCCGGGGTCCGACTACCTGATCTCCCGAGCCACCTTTCCGGGCTATTTCCTGAAAGAGAGCGGGCTTATCGACAAAACCTGGAGCGCAATGGATTTGATGATTTTCCGTGATTACGTTGCCCCGGCGCTGGGCGTGACGCACCGCTTCGTCGGCAACGAGCCGTTCTGCGCGGTGACCCGGGAATATAACCAGGCCATGCGCTACTGGCTGGAAGTGCACCGCCACCACAGCGCGGCGTCGATCCAGGTGGTCGAGCTGCCGCGAAAATGCCATGCCGCCGGACGAGAGATTTCTGCCTCTGAAGTGCGAGCCTTACTCAAGAGCCAGCAAATGGCCCGCATCCGGGACATAGTCCCGGACAGTACCTTTAGCCATCTCCAGCGGCACTACGCGCGGGATGTGGCCTGAATTTTTTAACCAGGACAAAGCCTTATGAGAATCGTAAAGCAAGCCTTAGCCGGGACGCTGGAGTCCAGCGATCTACTGGTCAGAGTCGCCCCCGCCGAAGGTGAGTTCAGACTGATGATACACAGCGAAGTACAAAAGCAGTTTGGCGACCAGATTCGCCGCGTGGCGGAGCAAACGCTCGCTCAGCTCGGCGTGAAAGAAGGGATTTTTATTCTGGAAGACAAAGGGGCGCTGGACTGCGTGATCCGCGCCCGTCTGCAAAGCGCGGTACTCCGTGCCGCCGATGCCGAACAGATTGACTGGGGAAAACTACAATGAAAAAACTCCGTCGCAGCATGTTGTTCCTCCCCGGCGCTAACGCCGCCATGCTCTCAACCGCTTTTATTTACCGCCCGGATTCGATCATGTTCGATCTGGAAGACGCCGTGGCGCTGCGTGAGAAAGACACAGCCCGCGTGCTGGTGTTTCATGCTCTGCAGCACCCGATGTACCGCGACATCGAAACCGTGGTACGCATTAATCCGCTTAACACTCCGTTTGGCCTGGCCGATCTCGAGGCCGTTGTACGAGCAGGAGTGGACGTGGTGCGTCTGCCAAAAACCGACACGCCAGAAGATATCTTCCTGCTGGAATCCCATCTCGAACGTATTGAGAAAGAGTGCGGACGCGAACCGGGCTCCACCAAACTGATGGCGGCGATTGAATCCGCCGTGGGCGTGATCAACGCCGTCGCCATCGCGCGTTCTTCCCCGCGTCTTATCGGCATTGCGCTGGCGGCGTTTGACTACGTGATGGATATGCAAACCGAGCGCGGCGACGGTACGGAGCTGTTCTATGCCCGCTGCGCGGTGCTGCATGCCGCGCGCGCCGCCGGGATTGACGCGTTCGACGTGGTTTGGTCTGACGTGAATAACGAAGCCGGGTTCCTGCGGGAAGTCGAGCTGATCCGCAAGATGGGCTTCAACGGTAAATCGCTGATCAACCCCCGCCAGATTGAGCTGCTGCATAACGCCTATGCGCCAACCCAGGACGAAGTCGATTATGCCCGCCGGGTGATTGCCGCCGCCGACGAAGGGGAGCGTAACGGCCTGGGAGTGGTGTCGCTCAACGGCAAGATGATCGATGCGCCAATTATTAACCATGCGCAGGTGGTGCTTGAGCGCGCCGCGGCTTCCGGCGTGCGCCGTTAAGGACAAAACAATGAGCAATATGACCGAACTTTTACACCTTGAGTATCCGCATCTGGCCCATCTGCGAAGCTTCGACGGGGCGCATCAAACCACGCCGTGGCTGGCGGATGCTGAAGCGAAGAAAACCCGCAAGCTTTGCGACACGCTGGAGCAGGCGATTGCTCAAAGCGGGCTTCAGGACGGGATGACCATCTCCTTCCATCATGCTTTCCGGGAAGGCGACAGGGTGATTAATCACGTGGTTGCCACGCTCGCTCGCCTTGGGTTTAAAGATCTGACGCTGGCCTCAAGTTCGCTGATGACCTGCAACGAGGCGTTGATCGAGCCGATTCGCAACGGGGTGATTACCCGAATTTACACCTCCGGGATGCGCGGCAAGCTTGCGGAGGCTATCTCTTACGGCCTGATGGCCGAGCCGGTACAAATCCACTCTCACGGCGGGCGCGTGAAGCTGCTGCAGGACGGCGAGCTAAAAATCGACGTGGCGTTTCTCGGCGTGCCGTGCAGCGACGAATATGGCAACGCCAACGGCACCCACGGTAAATCCTGTTGCGGCTCGCTGGGCTACGCCAAAGTAGACGCCCATTTTGCCCGCAAAGTGGTGCTGTTAACCGAAGAGCTGGTGCCGTTCCCCAATATGCCCGCCAGCCTGATGCAGGATGAGGTGGACTACATCGTTCAGGTCGACACCGTGGGCGATCCGGCCAAAATCAGCGTCGGGGCGGCACGCGTCACCAGCAACCCGCGTGAGCTGATGATTGCCCGCACCGCTGCGGAAGTGATTGAACATTCTGGCTACTTCCGCTCCGGCTTCTCCATGCAGACCGGCTCCGGCGCGGCGGCAACCGCCTGCACGCGCTTTATGGAAGAAAAAATGGAGCGCAATGGCGTCGTCGCTCGCTTTGCCCTCGGGGGGATCACCGGTAGCCTGGTGGATCTCCATGAGAAAGGGCTGATCGAAAAACTGCTCGATACCCAATGCTTTGACGGTCAGGCCGCGGCCTCGCTGGCGCGTAACCCGAACCACGTCGAGATCTCCACCAATGTCTATGCCAACCCCGGTGCGAAGGCCACGAGCTGCGACCAGCTTGATGTGGTGATCCTTAGCGCGCTGGAGATCGACATCGACTTTAACGTCAACGTGATCACCGGATCCGACGGCGTAATGCGCGGCGCTTCTGGCGGGCACTGCGACGTGGCGAGTGCGGCAAACCTGACCATTGTGGTTGCACCGCTGCTGCGTACGCGTATTCCAACCGTTGTTAAGCGGGTGACCACGCGCGTTACGCCGGGTGAAAGCATTGACGTGCTGGTGACGGATCACGGCGTGGCGGTGAATCCCGCTCGCCCGGAGATCCGCGAACGGCTTGAAAGCGCGGGAATGAAGATCGTGAGCATAGAAGATCTTTACCAGCGCGCTATTTCCCTGACCGGCGAGCCGAAGCCGATCGAATTTACGCCGCGCATCGTCGGCGTGATCCGCTACCGCGACGGCAGCGTGATCGACGTGGTGCGTCAGGTCAAAGAGGAGTAAGCAAAATGAGTGAAACGCTTGTGGAAGCGGAGGGCGTTACCCTTGAGGCTCTGCTTGAGGCTCTGCTTGAGGCGAGAGAGCGGCGAGCGCACCGGCAGCATGAGTGGCTGGTAAAGCACCGCCAGCCGGTACTTTCCCTGACGCTGGTGACGCCCGGCGCGGTAAAGGACAGCATTCGCTACCGCAACTGCATGGCGGTAGCGCTGCAGGCCTGCGACCAACTGCTGTGGGGCAACCGCTGGCCGGTGCTCGAGCGGCAGGTACTGTGGCTGCCGACCGGGGCCGAAGCAATGTGGAGCGTGGCGCATTCGGCCAGCGAACTCAAGGCGGCCACGGTCGGGCTGGAGCAAACCCATCCGCTTGGCAGGCTGTGGGATGCGGATGTGATTTGCCCGGACAATGGCCCGGTCGGGCGGACTTCGCTGGACCTGTCTGGCCGACGCTGCCTGGTGTGCAACGAGCCCGCGCACGCCTGTGCTCGTTCCCGCCGCCACCCCATGGATGAAGTGACCGCGCGCGTTGAGAGGCTGATAGATGGCTGGTTTGCCAGGGATTAAGTCGAGTTCTGCCGCCGCCCCGGATGTGCCAGCCCTGGCGCGTCAGGCGCTGCTGGACGAGGTGTGGCTAACGCCAAAGCCGGGGCTGGTAGATGCCGCCAACAACGGCTCGCATCGGGATATGGATCTGCCGATGTTTCTCGGCAGCATTGCGGCCATTGGCCCCTGGTTCAGTACGTTCCACGGGCTGGGGCGGGAGCATGCCGGGCGAGGTACCTGTGAGATGCTGCGGCTGATCCGCCCGGCAGGGATCGCCTGCGAACAGGCGATGTACCAGGCCACTCAGGGCGTGAATACGCACAAAGGTGGCGTGTTCTCGCTGGGGCTGCTTTCTACCGCTGCTGGCCGCCTGCAGGGGCAGGGCAAAGCGCTAACTGCCTCGGCGGTATGTGCCACGGTGAGTGAGATCTGCAGCGGGATTGTGGAAAGAGAACTGGTCGCGGCCCGGAAGTCTTCTTCAGTTGGCGAAAGGCTGTATCAGCAGTTTGGCCTGACCGGCGCACGCGGCGAGGCGGAAAGCGGATTCCTGACGGTGCGCCAGCATGTGCTGCCCTACTGGCAGACGGAGAGCTGCCCGAAACGCCGCCTGCTTGCAGCGATGTTACGTCTTATGGCCGCCAACCCGGACACCAATCTTGTGTCGCGCGGCGGGCTAAACGGACTGCGCTATGTGCAGCGTTACGCTGCGCGCCTGCTGCAGCAGGGCTGGCATGAGGACGATTTGCGGCAGATGGATGCCGACCTTATCACCCGTAACCTCAGCCCAGGCGGAAGCGCAGATCTGCTGGCTGTTAGTGCCGTTTTAGCGGAAATTGCGGTGTGAAGGCTACGCAGCACGAATTTCATGCTAATTCGGCACGTTTTTGTCTAGTCTGAGGTTTTCACTCTTGATAATAAAAGGAGTACCTCATGGCTCAGACCGCAGAGAAAAACCGTCGTTTTGTGCTGGCGAAGCGCCCGCAGGGAATGCCGACCCGCGAAGATATCCATCTGGAAGAAGTTGCTGTTCCCACGCCGGTAAAAGGCGAAGTGCTGCTGCGCACGCTTTTCCTGTCCCTTGACCCGTATATGCGCGGGCGCATGAGTGACGCCAAATCCTACTCGGCGCCGATTGCCATCGGTGAAGTCATCGTGGGGGGAACTGTCAGCCGCGTGGAAAGCTCACAGCATCCTGATTATCAGCCTGGTGACCTGGTGCTTGCCGACTCTGGCTGGCAGGACTATTCGATTTCCAACGGGGAAGGCCTGCAGAAGCTGGATAAAAATATGTCTCACCCTTCCTGGGCGCTGGGGCTGCTCGGCATGCCGGGCTTTACCGGTTACATGGGGCTGACGGACATCGGTAACCCTCAGCCGGGTGAAACCGTGGTGGTTGCTGCGGCCAGCGGCGCGGTAGGCTCGGTTGTGGGGCAAACGGCTCGCCTGCGAGGGGCGAGAGTTATCGGCATTGCCGGCGGGGAAGATAAGTGCCGCTATGTGAAAGAGACGCTGAAGTTTGATGAGTGCCTCGATCACCGCGCCAGCGATTTCGCTGAACAGCTTGCCAAAGCCTGCCCGAACGGCATCGACGTCTATTTTGAAAACGTAGGCGGGGCGGTGTTTGACGCCGTCTTCCCGCTGCTGAATACCAAAGCGCGTATCCCGGTTTGTGGCGTGATTAGCCAGTACAACGGCAACAACAGCGCCTTTGAGCACGATCGTCTGCCGGAGCTAATGGCGACTATCCTGAAAAAACGTATGCGTGTGGAAGGGTTTATCATCAGCCAGGACTACGGCCATCGCTATCCCGAATTCTACAAGCAGATGAGCGAGTGGATCGCCGCCGGAGAGATTGAGTTCCGCGAGGATATCGTGGATGGGCTGGAAAAAACCGTGGAGGCATTCCAGGGGCTGCTGGCCGGGAAGAACTTCGGCAAGCTGATTGTGAAGGTGGCGGAATAAGATTGACCCTCACCCCGGCCCTCTCCCTGGAAGGGAGAGGGGGAAATCAGAGATGGTTAGATTGTTTGTTCCCTCTCCCCTGTGGGGAGAGAGGGCTGTATGAAATGGTTTGGCTCTTTACTCCCTCTCCCCTGTGGGGAGAGAGGGCTGTATGAAATGGTTTGGCTCTTTACTCCCTCTCCCGTGTGGGGAGAGGAGGCTGTATGAAATGGTTTGGCTCTTTACTCCCTCTCCCGTGTGGGGAGAGGAGGCTGTATGAAATGGTTTGGCTCTTTACTCCCTCTCCCTTGTGGGGAGAGGGGGCTGTATGAAATGGTTTGGCTCTTTATCCCCTCTCCCCTGTGGGGAGAGGGTTAGGGTGAGGGGAAACCACGTTCCCTTAATGAGAATTTTTTTTATTTCCCCGCTGTACTTGCTAAATGACGGCGGACGTGAGAGATTAGCACCCGGTTTGGAACACAGACCTTATGAAAGCAGTTTTAGTAAAGCAGTCCTCAGTTCAAGCGCTATCTTAGATATCCCTTCTTCTCGAGTCTCCTCCTAAGTGCCCGAATAAGTCCAACTCTGCTGAACAGACCATGTTCGCCGCGTTTAGTGGCTCAAGAAACTGAAAAGGTAATATCTATGTCTAACAAAATGACTGGTTTAGTAAAATGGTTCAACGCTGAGAAAGGTTTCGGCTTCATCTCTCCTACCGATGGCAGCAAAGATGTATTCGTACACTTCTCTGCAATCCAGAGCGACAGCTTCAAAACCCTCGACGAAGGCCAGAAAGTTGAGTTCTCTATCGAGAACGGCGCTAAAGGCCCAGCTGCTGCTAACGTTGTTGCGCTGTAATCCAGCCTGACGTTTCAGAAGTGAAGAAACCCGCTACGGCGGGTTTTTTTGTGCCTGTAGTTTATAGATGTCCTATATCTTTTTCCCTTCATTGCGCAATGCTGTGTGTTAAATTGTGATTTTGGTTAACCAATTATCCCTTCCTGATTGACACGCTTGCTGAATTGGCTGAACTTAGACGCTATATCACGCACCTAAAGAGGTGCTTAATCATCAGTGTTTATTGGTCAACCAATTTGAGTTGTGAGGGGATATTATGAAGCAAACCTGGCGCTGGTATGGTCCAAACGATCCGGTCAGTCTGGCCGACGCCCGGCAGGCGGGGGCGACAGGGATTGTCACCGCGCTGCACCACATTCCTAACGGTGAAATCTGGCCGGTCGAAGAAATACTGAAACGCAAAGCCGTGGTGGAAGCCGCCGGGCTGGTCTGGTCGGTAGTGGAAAGCGTGCCTATCCACGAAGAGATCAAAACCCATCGCGGGCAATACGATTTATGGATCGAAAATTACTGCCAAAGCCTGCGTAACCTGGCGGAATGCGGCATTTACACCGTGTGCTACAACTTTATGCCGGTGCTGGACTGGACGCGCACCGATCTCGAATACCAGCTGCCGGACGGCTCCAAAGCGCTGCGCTTTGACCAAATCGAATTCGCTGCTTTTGAGCTGCATATTCTGAAGCGCAAAGGGGCAGAAGCTGACTACAGCGCGGAAGAAATCGAACAGGCAAACCGGCGCTTCGCGGAAATGCGTGAGGATGAAAAAGCGCGGCTGACCCGCAACATCATCGCTGGCCTGCCTGGTGCGGAAGAAGGCTACACGCTCGACCAGTTCCGCGCCCAACTGGACACCTACAAAGATATCGACAAAGCGAAGCTGCGCGAAAACTTTGCCTACTTCCTTGAGGCCATTATCCCCGTTGCTGAGCAGGTTGGCATCAAAATGGCGGTTCACCCGGACGATCCTCCGCGCCCCATCCTTGGCCTGCCGCGTATTGTTTCGACCGTGGAGGATATGCAGTGGATGGTGGATGCGGTCAACAGCCCGGCGAACGGCTTTACTATGTGCACCGGCTCTTACGGCGTGCGGGCCGATAACGACCTGGTCGGCATGATTAAACGCTTCGGGCCTCGCATCTACTTCACGCACCTGCGCTCAACGCTGCGGGAAGACAATCCTAAAACCTTCCACGAGGCCGCGCACCTTTATGGTGACGTGGACATGTATGAAGTGGTGAAGGCCATTGTGGAGGAAGAGCAGCGTCGGAAAGAATCAGGGCAAAGTGAACTGATCCCGATGCGCCCGGATCACGGCCACCAAATGTTGGATGACCTGAATAAAAAGGTGAATCCAGGCTATTCGGCGATTGGCCGCCTGAAAGGGCTGGCGGAAGTGCGCGGCGTTGAGATGGCCATCCAGCGCGCGTTCTTTGGTAAATAGCCCTCGCCGGGCCAGGGAATGGGTCAACCAGTTATGCTATAGTCCGGCTCATTCCCTACCTGCCGTGAGTAAAGATGAAACCGCAAATCCAGGACAAACCTGCCGCGCAGCCGCAGCGGCCTTATCAGGAAGTTGGTGTGATGCTGCGCGACATGATTGCGCGGCAGCAATACGCCCTGGGAGATCGTCTTCCGCCCGAGCGTGAAATCGCGGCGCTGCTGTCGGTGAGCCGCACCGTGGTGCGCGAAGCGTTAATCATGCTGGAGATTGAAGGGCTGGTGGAAGTCCGCCGGGGGGCGGGTATTTTTGTGGTTGCCATGCCGGATAAACTCGTTAATCCCCCAGTCAGTACGAGCCAGTGCAACGATGCCGGGCCGTTTGAGCTATTGCAGGCGCGCCAGCTGCTGGAAAGCAATATCGCGGAGTTTGCCGCCCAGCAGGCCACGCGGGAAGATATTCTCAAAATGCGCCAGGCCTTGCAGATAGAAGAACAGGAACTGGCTGCCGGGGATAACGAAAGCGGCGACAGGCAGTTCCACCTTGCCGTGGCCGAGGCCACCCACAACAGCATGCTGGTGGAGTTGTTTAAACAGTCCTGGCAGTGGCGTGAAAACAACCCGATGTGGATCCAGCTGCACAGCCATCTGGAGAACAACCACTATCGGCAAGAGTGGCTTGCCGACCATAAACAAATTTTGGCGGCGCTGATTAAGAAAGACGCCAAAGCGGCCAAACACGCGATGTGGCAGCACCTTGAAAACGTCAAAAACCGGCTGCTGGAGCTGTCCGACGTCGATGATATTAACTTCGACGGTTATTTGTTCGAGTCCTGGCCGCTGAACGAGCCTGGACGTTAATTTTCGATAAGGCCAGCTAATTTGCTGGCCTTTTTTATATCCGGATCTATGTCTTATTAAAAATAAGAGTTTTCGACGTTTTTAAAATAATAAAGACAAAGTTTCTCAAGTTCACGGAAAATTGCTAAATAAGCATGTTCCGACGAAGATGGCAATATTTACGTAACTAGTCCGTTGACCGGATTGATACTAACTTTCAGTGTACGGCTGTATTGGGTTTCATTGACGAATAAAAATAATAATTTCATATTGTTATTGATTTTTATGTGCCTTGTTTACATATGTTTACATAAAATCATTTTTCATGACACTTTGTATGTGGGATAACCAAATAGCACTTTATGCAAAACCAAAAACATACACACAACAAACATACATAGAGGGATTTTATGTCTGAGATCAAAGAACTGAGCTTTGAAGAAATCGCCATGGTCAGCGGCGGCAATGCAAATAGCAACTATGAAGGTGGAAATTCACGAGCAGGTAATTCTCACGGTCGTAATTCTGGTGGAGCACCTGCGACTACAGCAAATAATGCAGGATTTGTCATTATTGGAGGGGTGCTGACGGGTGTAGCAACAGCTCTTGGAGGTCCTGTTGCTGGAACCGTTGTGGGAACGGCATTTGCGGCTGCTGGTCAGTCCTTACCTAACGATAACAATAATAACAGAGGTGGCGGTTCCTGGCATGATACAAACCCAGGTGGCATGATTGGTCAATGCCGTTGGTAAATAATTTAAAAAAACTGCCGCTGTCCGCGGCAGTTTTCTGATTTTGTGAAAAATTTTCCGCAGTGCCTGAATCAATTCTCACATCTCTGTATTAATAATATATGATGACTTAACATGTAGAGACAGGGACAGTGTTATAAATAAAGAGGGAGATATATGCTGGTTTATCTATGGAAAGAGTTCTTTACTGGCTGGAAAAAAGAAAAGCTCTCTCGTTTAAGGGCGCTTTGCTACCAGGCTCTGGTATTTTCTTTTCAATTATTTATTGCATTTTCATCAGCTAAAACCATGAAAATTTCTGCAACAGGAGAGTTGTCAACTTGGATGGTGATGAGTATATTTTTGTTATTGGCAGTATTACTCATTATGACTGTGTATTGCAGCATTCTGATCATGGTGAAGAGAATCAGGGATTTAGGCTTTAAGTATTGTCTTACAATTACCATATTTACTTTCTTTGCCAACTTATGTGCGTTTAAATTAATGAGCATCATCACAGCCTTGGCCAATAATGATCACAGCCAGCATATGATACAATATATTATATACATTATGATAATAATCTGGAATCTATATCTAATTACAGGAAAGTCCAGATAAAGTGACTGACTTAAAGATTGCATTTGACTTTATGCATAGTTTCAAGTCAACTTTGCATTTGTTTTCATTTCATCAATCACGTTTGTTAATCTCAAACAGTATTAATACATAGCAAAAAACAATAGTACAATAAAAATTTGGAATAACCCGATTCTATAAAATTACACTTTTAGTTCCCCCTGTTATAAATAACGAGGTTTTTTATGAAAATGATCACAGAATTATCGATAGATGAAGTTGCACTGGTAAGTGGCGGCGGAAAAAATTCTGAGCCTTCTGATCGCCGGGATGCTAACAGAGGAAGTAATAATGGGCGCTCTGGAAGTGCGCCTGCCACTACCGCTAATAATGCCGGATTTGTCATCATTGGTGGGGTGCTGACGGCTGTAGCTACAGGTATTGGTGGTCCTGTTGCAGGAACTGTAGTCGGTACGGCATTTGCGGCTGCTGCTCAGTCTTTACCTAACGATGGTAACAATAACAGGGGAGGTGGGTCCTGGCATGATACAAATCCCGGTGGCATGGTTGGGCAATGCCGCTGGTAAGCGCAAACTGGTTAAGCAATGAGATTAGTGGCCACTTATTTTGTGGCCACATACTAATATGAGACGTGGAGATTTCATGAACTATTCATCTTCTGAGTCAGAATCAAAAAAGAAAGAAATTATCACTCAAACTTTTGCCTATTTCATAGCCATTTTATTAATTACCACACTTTTTCATTCAACTGATCAGTCATGGGGTTTACTATCTATACCCTCTCCCCTGGCAAAGATATTTATTAGCATGTGTGTTATTTATTCTTGCTATCGGGCATCATTGTTTCTAGCAAGGAAGATCGTTGGTTTATTTAAAAGATAGAGCTATTGGCTACTTTTCTGCTTAATTAATTTTTAACATGGCGCATTGTATTCGATGCGTAATTAAATCACTATGGTATGAGAGAATTCAACAAGAACAGTACTCTAACCATTTTTATTCGATATCATATCAGGGTTATGAACATATTCAGAAAGGAAGCTGTAGAGCACCAAAATGACACCGCACTGGGCGAAATTATTATTCCCACGTCTGCCGGGTTCACATTAAGTGCTCTGCTGACTATCGGTTTACTGACGCTGATTTTTATTTTCCTCAGCAGTAGTCAGTACACCCGCAAAGCCCATCTGTCCGGTATTGTTATGCCGTCTTCAGGTTTGATAAAAGTTATCCCACAGTATTCGGGGTATGTCACTGCGTTAAAAATCGCTGAGGGGCAGCATGTGTCTGCCGGCAGCCCGCTCTATTACATAAGCGGTGAGCATTACGATGGGCAGGGGGGGGGGACGTTGGCGGCGATGAGCCTCTCGCTGAACACACAATTCCAGATGCTCGAATCTCAGCAACGACTTGAGGCTCGCGATAACAGCCAACAGCAGCAGGGGATCCGACAACGTCTGTCCTCTCTTGAACCCCAGCTTCAAAGTGCCAGCCAGCGGTTGACGCAGGCGGAGCATCAGGCGCAGCTTTCCGTTTCGGTGATGAGCCGCTATCGCGATCTGGTCTCCCGCCATTATGTTTCAGATATTGAATACCAGCAGCGGCAAATGGCCGTTTCTGCGGCGAATGAAAATGTGGAGGAGCAGCGTCTGGTCCTGTTGCAGCTCAGGGCGGCGAAAGAAACGGCTGAGGATGAGCTGGAGCATCTTGTTGCTCTTGGGGAAAGCCGTAGGAAGGAGCTCGACCGGCAGCTTCAGGGGATCAGGCAACAACAGCTTGAGCTGGCAGGCCAGGAGAATTTTATGCTAACAGCACCGGTCACTGGAACTGTGGCTGCCATCCTGGTTAAAGAAGGCCAGCCCGTCAGGGCCTCTGAACCCGTGATGACACTGGTGCCGGACAATGCTCGTCTGCAGGTCGAGCTCTACGCGACCAGTCAGAACGCCGGTTTTATTCAGCCAGGGCAGCGGGTGGCTCTGCGTTTCAGCGCATTCCCTTACCAAAAATTTGGCGTGCAGTACGGCACTATTCGCGACATCAGCCGGACTACGCTCACGCCTTCCGATCTGCTCTCAGTCTCGCCGGTCACCTGGAAAGAGAATGAGGGGCATTACCGGGTGATTGTTGAACCAGAAAACACATTTATACGAGCCTATGGCAGGCAGGAGCCGTTGCGCCCGGGTATGACCCTTGAAGGCGACGTCAGCCTCGACACCCGCTATCTGTGGGAGTGGCTGACCGAGCCACTCTGGAGTGTGAAAGGAAAACTGTGATGGGATCACTGAATTGGAGCGGCAGGAAACACCTGCCCGTGATACGCCAGGCGGAGTCTGCCGAATGCGGCTTAGCCTGCCTGGCGATGATAGCCTGCTGGCACGGACTCAACACCGATTTACCAACCCTACGTGAGCGCTTTACGGTCAGCACACAGGGAATGACTCTGCAGAGGCTGACGCAGTGTGCCTCAGGTCTTCACCTGTCTTCACGGGCTGTAAGGCTCGAACTTGCGGATCTGAGGGCGCTTGCCCTGCCGTGCATTCTTCACTGGAATATGAATCATTTCGTCGTGTTGCATAAAGTTCGAGGCAACCAGCTCACCCTGCACGATCCTGACCGGGGAAAGATTAGGCTCTCCCTGCAGGAGGCCGGGAAACATTTTACTGGCATAGCGCTGGAGTTGACGCCCACCACAGATTTCATGCCCCGGGATGAACGACAAAAAATAAACCTGCGCCAGCTAACCGGAAAAACGCCGGGGCTGGTGCCAGCGATGGTGCGTATTCTTATTTTTGCTCTGGCGCTGGAAATACTGGCGCTGGGGACACCGTTGCTTAACCAACTGGTGATTGATGAGGTGCTGGTTGCCGCCGACAGAAACCTCCTGACGCTGGTGATTGCAGCGCTATTGTTGCTGGCTGTGACGCAGATGCTGCTCTCCCTGGCCAGGCAGTGGGCGACCATCACCCTGTCGGTAAACTTCAATATGCAGTGGGCTGCCCGGGTCTTTCATCACCTGGTACGGCTGCCGCTGAGCTGGTTTGATGCCCGCAGCCGCGGCAGCATCAGCGCCCGTTTCAGCGCGGTGGACAGTATTCAGCATGCACTGACCACTCAGGTACTGGAAGGCATTCTCGATGTGCTGCTGGTTGCCACTTCGCTGACAATGATGCTGCTGTATAGCCCGGGCATGACGCTGATTGCCGTTATGGCCGCCGTTATTTACGGACTCCTGAGAGCGCTCTGGTACCCCTCTCTAAAGCAGGCTGCAGAAGATGCCTGGGATGCTGAAGCGCGTGAGTCCGGTTATTTTCTAGAAACACTGGGTGGGATCCTGAGTCTCCGGATCAACGGTGTCATGCCGCACAGGGAGGCTGCATGGCTCAATCTCAATGTTATTCGCAGGAATACCCAGTTGCGTCAGAGTCGCCTGATGATGGGGTATGACATCGCACACACCCTGACGGGCAGCGTGGTTACCGCGGTAATACTCTGGAAAGGTGCAGGTGAGGTACTGGACGGGACTTTTACCGTGGGAATGCTGGTCGCCTATCTGGCCTATCAGGGACGTTTCTCAGGAAGTATCAGCAGCCTGACGGATAAGTTTTTTTCCTGGCGTATGCTGGATATCTATAATACCCGACTGGCAGATATTGTGCTCAGCCAGACAGAAGAGCAGCTGCACCAACCCTTTTCAACGGATGACATCCATCGGAATTATTCCCCCGTTATCTGTGATGCTCTGCCGAAAGAGGTAGGGGCACCGCTGACGCTGGCGGGTATTTCGTTTCGTCATAAAGGCGCCGGTGAAAATGTTCTCAGTGATATATCGCTGACGGTGAATCCTGGGGAAGTGGTGGCCATTACCGGGAAATCAGGCTGTGGGAAATCCACGCTGGTTAAACTGATACTGGGGATCCACACGCCTGAAGCCGGAGAAATTCGCACTTTTGGCGTGGCACATACCCACACCAACTATTTTCAGGTACGCCAGCAAATTGGGACTGTCTTGCAGGAAGATCAGCTTTTCCGGGGCTCAATTGCTGACAATATTATTTTCTTCAGTGATGAGAGAGATCAGGTTCGAATGGCCTGGTGTGCGAGGATGGCGCTGATTGACGCAGACATTCTGGCTATGCCAATGGGGTACCAGACCCTGGTCGGTGAAACGGGAGGCACACTTTCCGGAGGACAAAAACAACGGATCCTGCTGGCCAGAGCATTGTACAAGCAACCCAGATTTTTACTGCTCGATGAAGCCACCAGTCACCTGGATGTGGAGAGTGAAATTATCATCAGCCAGACGCTCAAGGATTCGGGTATTGCTGTACTGCTGATAGCTCACCGCCAGGAAACACTGGCCTCGGCCGATCGTGTTCTTTTCATGGAGGGGGGTAAATTTGTGCGTCAGATAGAAGCGCATGGCGAGAGCTGGTGCACCCTGAGCTGAATTAAAAACAACAGCTGGAAAACGTTAAAAACCGGCTGCTGTAACTGTCCGACTTTCAGCGGTTATTTGTTCGGATCCTGGCCGTTTAGCGAGCCAGGGCGTTAACCGGGTCTTAATTCAAACTACCTGCCGCTGTAGTCGTTCCCCGCTTTGCTGTAAATCCTGCTGCGGATTGCGGCCTATCAGCACATATTCATACCCTTTGCTGCGCCACCAGACCAGGTTGAGGCCGCGGCGGACTTCGTGTTTCAGCTCGGGGCTGTCATCCGCTTTGCTGCGGGAAATACAGAGCGCCATCGGCCCGTAGCTGGCGTGAAGATAAGCAATTTGCGCGATAGAGGTGCTGTCGTAGCGCAGCATCCTCACGCTTTTTAGCTCGGCTTCCGGCAGCTCAACTTCACCTTGCTGCAGCCTGAGGCCTATGTCCTGCTGCAAACGGTTCAGGCCGTTTTGCAGCGCCTGAGGTGTGACGTTGATGTCCGCCAGCGTTTCGGCGCTGTAGAGCGACATGTACTGTGCAATCAGGTCGCGAATTTCAGGTTCCCCACTGAGCTTTTGCTGGCCGGGGCGAATAAAGTGCCCGGCAAGTACGCCGACGGCGAGGAAGCTGAGGGAGGCGGCTATCAGGCTGCGACGGCTGACGCCCTTCGCCTGCGGCTTCACGTTCACCGGCTGATGCAACAGCACGTTGAGTTTGGCCTGCATTCTATCGACTGGCGCTTCTTCCAGAAGCGGGGCGAATGCCTGTTGCCAGGGTTGATTGCTTTGCATGAGGGGCTCAACGCGGGCGGCCAGAGCGGCATCGTCATTTAACTGCTGCTCAAAGGCGTGACGCTCATCCTCGCGCATTTCGCCGTCCAGCCAGGCCAGGATAGCCTCATCGCTCCACGGAGCGGAGAAGGATTGACGTGTCATTTGAGCTCCTTCTTCATCGTCGGCATCAGGTGTTTGGCCAGCGTCAGACGCGCGGCGGCCAGGCGGCTCATCACGGTGCCGATGGGAATGGCCAGCGTGTCGGCTGCTTCCTGATAGGTAAAGCCTTCGACATACACTAAAAACACGGTATTACGCTGGGCTTCAGGCAGCTCGCTGACCTGCTGCAGCAGCGCGTGATACTGATGCTTATCTTCGGTGCTTTCGCTGTCTGCCAGTTGGCTGAGTTCGTCGCTGTCGACAAAACCCTGGCCCTGGCGAACGCGCAGGGCGCGGATTTCGTTGATCCAGATAGAGTACAAAATCGCAAACAGCCAGCGGTCGATCCGCGTGCCGGACTGAAACTGGCTGCAGCGCTCCAGAGCGCGCACGCAGGTGGACTGAACCAAATCTTCAGCCACATCTCGATTGCGGGACAGCACCATGCCATAACGCCAGAGGCGGGCAAGGTGCTGTGCCAACTGTAAACGAACTTCGTTGACGGTGATTTTTATGTCCTCAACTTAGGACTCCGGGTGTCCGTCAATGGCGGCTTTCAAATCGCGATACTCCTCGCAGCCGGTTCCGCAGAGCGTTTTAATGGTGGCCAACTGGGCTTTCGCCAGGTCTGGGCGCCCTTTAATCATCCACGCTTCACCGAGGTATTCACGCACTTTGGCGTAGTGCGGATCCAGGGCGATGGAGCGCTGATAATAGCCGATTCCTTCGTCGGTGCGCCCCAATTTTCTTGTGGCGTAGCCCCGGTAGTTCCAGGCTTCACGCGTGTTGGGCTGCTGCAGGGTATCCAGCAGGTTTAACGCTTCCTGGTAACGGCCAGATTTTGCCAGATGGTAAGCATATTGCGTTTTATCGCCGTCGCTTAACATGCTGCTTTTTTCCACGGTACAGGTTTTGGTTTTGCTGTCGTACACCTGGCCTTTCGGGCAGTCCGGCGTTTTGGAATCATCGTCGCCCATGGCGCTGGCGGTGGCGGAGTAGAAAAGCCCGCTGGTCACCAGGCACAGCAAAGGCAGCAGTTTACGGGTTGAAGGCATGTTCATGGTGTCGTCCTGTAGGTTAGCGAGAGTTGCCTTTGCAGGCGGGGAGCATGCGGCGCAGCGTGCCGTCACGCAGAACATAATGGTGAAGCAGGGCGGCGACGGCATGTGCACCCGCCAGCAGGATCAGCGCCCAGGCCACGTTGTTGTGCAGCATCGCCAGGGTATGGCGCAGCGTCGGATCGATGTTAAACACGTCCGGGACTTCAAAGAGGTTAAAGAACCAGAACGGTTCGCCCTGCGCCCAGCGGAACAGGAAGCCGAGCGTGGCCTGGGTTAGCAGCAGGATGTAAAGCACGCCATGCGTGGCATGAGCGGCGATGCGAAATGCGCCGGGCATAGGTACTTTTTCCAGCTTTCTCGACGGCGAAAAAGCGGCGCTAATGCGCCAGATCAGCCGGACGACAATCACCGCGCCAAGCAGGATGCCAAAGGAAATGTGTAGTGATTGCAGGCCTTTACGCAGTGGCGTGCCGCGTTCAAGGACTTCCCAGACGTGCGCGCTGGCAAACAGAAATATGACGCAGAAGGCGGTAACCCAGTGGAGGGCCATGCTAAAGGCATCGTAGCGCTTGCGGAGCGGCGCAGCTTCGGGGGGCAGGTAACTCATGATTGTCTCTTCCTCAGGTTCTTGTAAGGAGTAAACAATCGGGGCGGGGATTTTATTCGGTGAAAACGAAAAAAAAAGCCAGGCACTCCGCAGAGGCCTGACTTGATAGGGGCCGAAGGGCTGCTTACAGCGCTTTTTCCCACACGGATTGCGGCAGCAAATAAACCGCTTTTTCAGCGTGCTGGCCGTCGGTCACGATGTGTTTGATGCCGCTTGCCATCACGGCCAGCGTCACGTCGAAGGCGTTCAGGCTGTCGCCGAAGCCCGCGGTCAGGTTCAGCATTGAGCCGTTCGCCATCAGGTAAAGCGTTTTGCCGTTAAGCTGGTAGGCGTTGATAAACGGCATTACTTCTTCGGTCGGGTATTGCTGCAGGTAGCCGCAGTCGATCTCTTCGGCGACGTGGCCCACGTTCAGCACGAACACGCCGTCTTTGGCTTTATCCAGTACCGCTGCGCTGACGACTTTTTTTGCCCCGGTGGCGGTGGCGACAACGTCGGTGGTGGCAATCACGTCATGAATATCAACCACATGCCAGCCATCATAGGCGGCCTGCAGGCGGCGAGCCGGATCTAACTCGGCAACCATCACCTGGCCGCCGTAGGCTTTGGCAGCGGCGGCAACGCCCTGGCCGACCAGGCCATAGCCAATCACCAGCACTTTCTTTTCGTGCAGGGTGAGGTGGGTAGTCTGGAAGAAGGTTTGCCAGGCGGTGAGGCCAACCATGTGGCGGTTATGCAGGCCTTCTTTTACCGGCAGATCGTCCCAGTTAAAGATCGGGTAGCCAGGGCGCAGATCCGCGAGGCGGTTGACGCCGGAACCAGTGGCTTCGAGGCAGGCGACTACATCGCCAAATTCGCCACGCTGATGCAGCAGCGTAGTGATGTCGGCACCCATTTCGCACAGATGCGTTGGGCGCCAGGCAATGGCTTTTTCCCATGAGTCGTGCCAGTCGGCGTCGTTCATATTGCGCCATGCGCTGGCTTCCGCCCCGGCGGCGACCAGGTAAGCGACAACGTCATCCTGCACGGTGGTAGGGTTGCAGGTGGTGAGGAAGACTTTGGCATTTTTCTTCAGCAGGCCTTCAACCAGCGGGATCATTTTCAGGTCGAGATGCATATTGCAGGCGATGCGAACGTGGCTTAAGTCGGGCAGTGCCTGAACCTGTTTGAGGGTGCGAACCATGTGGCGGGTAGACCATGCAATCTCTTTGTTAAACATCTCGCTCTGGGTGCTCACGTCTTTTCCTTATTAATTGTTTTTACTGGTTTTTATAAAATATATCATCACGTTAACGGGCGTCAGAATAGCAAAATGATGGCCGGTTGTTAATCGCTGAAACCGACGCGGCAGGTGTGACGTCTGCTTACCAATGTTTTGTTTTTTTCCCCGCTTTCTTCTCTATAGTAAAAGCTTCATCCCCTGATAAAAACGAGAAAAATATGATCAAGAAAGCGCTTGTTGTGTTGCTAAGCAGTGCCTTATTGACCCCGATGATAGCGAAGGCCGACAGTACGATAGTGTTCCTGCGTCACGGTGAGAAACCGGCGAATAACAGTGGGCAGCTCACCTGCAAAGGGCTGAATCGCGCGCTGCAATTACCGTCGGTTCTGTTGAGCCAGTACGGCAAACCGGATGCCATCTACGCCGCCGCGCCGAAAGAGAACAAAACTGGCAGCTCGCTGCGCCCGTTAACCACCATCACGCCGACCGCGATCCGCCTTTCTCAGGCCATCGATCTGAATTACCACGCCGAGCAGACGGACGAGCTGGCGGATGATTTACTGAAAACTCAAAGCAGCGGCCGCCTGACTTTTGTTTCGTGGGAGCATAAAAACCTGGTGATAGCGGCGCAAAAGCTGGTGAAGGAAACCGGCGGCGACCCAACCGTGGTGCCTAAATGGCCGGGCAGTGATTTTGATTCGCTGTACATCATCAAACTGGACGATCAAAAGCGATTTAAATCTTTCACCCACGGGGCTGAAGGGCTGAATAACGTGCCGGACAGCTGCGCAGGCGCGAGCTGACAGAAGAGAAAAACCCGTCTGGAAGACGGGTTTTTTTATGCACTTAGCAAAAGAGGATTACCACCACACTTCAGCCTGAACGCCAGCCATAAACTCGTTTTTGCTGTTTTCGTTAAAGCGGAAGTTTGACAGCTCGTTGTCCAGAATATTCAGGTACGTGCCGTAGAAACGAATTTCAGGCCGCGAGCCGAGCAGGCTTGGGCCAACCTTAAGAGCATGATAGAGCGTGGTTTTGTAGCCCGACTCTTTCAGGTTAACCCCTTGCTCGGTTTTGTTTTTCTGGGTAAACCAGCTCAGCTCCAGGCCGGTCTGGTTCCAGGTATCCCAAATCCACGCCGGGCGAATCACGGCCCGAATGCTGCTGAAGTCGCTGTGGGCGCCGCTCTCATAGCTATAAACATCGCTACCCTGGGAGTAAACCAGCGCGTTAGCCATGATAATTCTGTCTGCGAGGTACATCTCGCCCTGCGAAATCAGACGCCAGGCCACGCCGTCCGTCTGGTCGCCGTAGTAATAGCGACCCGGTGCCATTGAGTTGCTGGCCCCGGAGAAGTTCGCAAAGCTGCTGGCGTAAGAGTTATTGGCCACCTGCAGAGTGAACTCGTTGAAGGTGTCGCGCGGCAGATCCTGGCGCACAATGGCGGTCGCCATCCAGGTATCCTTCAGCTTAAAGAAGGAGCCGTTATTTTCGTTGTCTTTCTGGTCGTCGGTCTTATTGGCAAAGGCATATTTGCCCATCAGCGACAGCGAACCTTTTTCCCACAGCGGAATGTTGCGGTAGCGCAGGTCAACCGAGTTGGTGTTCATCTGCGTGGTGTGGCTGAAGTCGCGGGAGTAAACGTCGACGTCGTTGCGGCTAAGGGAGGCGTCAAGCTGGCCGACGCCCAGGTTCCAGTTTTGGATCCCGACGGCCGCCGCCACCTGGGTGGTTAATGATTTCCAGTCGAGCATCTGGATTTCGTACTCAGGCAGTTTGTGCTTCCCGACCCAGAAGTCCGCTTCCGGCGCAAACGGCAGGAAGCCTCTGGTGGTCAGGAAAATATCGCTGAACTGCATGATGTTTTCGTTGCCGTTGTTATCACCAAACCAGGCGTCGTTATACTGCTCGCCGACGTTGCCGTCGTAGGTCACGATGGCGTTGGCGGTTTTACCGTCCTGGTTATAGACGCGCTGGTTCAGCGTTAAGTCGAACCAGCCGCTCATTTCGTTACCGAAACGGCCAAGCGACCCGGCGGCGTAGGTTTGGGCCGACCCGCGGTTTGCCGCAGCCCAACCGGAGCGGAAATACCCTTCGTAACTAAAGCCAATATCATCTTTAATGTATTTGCTGATGTCTTTCAGGGTGACGTTTTCTACGGTAGTTTTGCCGCCTTCGTTATTGACCACGGTCACTTTTTGCGTGCCTTTCACCGGCGTTGGTGCCGGTTTAGTATCGAGATGATTATTTTCATTCTCGATGTTGTCGGCTACCGGAGAATAAACCGTCTGATTGACCGGTGTCGTTCCAGACTGCACGTTGTTACCGGCTGGCTGCAGTTGGGCGACCTTGTCTTTATATATGGCCAACTCTTTCTGCGTTTTATTTAATTCTGATTTGTTTTCTGATAATTGTCTTTCAAGTAATTCCAGACGCTGCTCAACCGTTAATTTAGCTGCCATTGCGTGGGTTGAAGATAACGCCAGAAGGATGGATGAAGACAATAAGCTAACCTTCAATAAACTTGAATTCATAGAATGTCCCAGAAGTATAATTATTATTTGCCTCCGGTTTTAATAACCGGAGGCGGGTGGAAATTAAATTGCTATCATCGATTTATTTATTACTGCGCCGCCTGTGCTGCATTTACCTTATTGGCGGCAATAACGAACGGTAAATAAATTAGCGTGGAGATGGCCAGGCACAGCAGCCCGACAATCAACGCCATCCAGTTCCCCCCGGTGCCGAAGAAGGCGATGAGCGGTCCCGGCGTTGTCCACGGTACGGCGTAGGCAATCGGCGGAATAATCTCCAGGGTGATAAAGGCGTAGCCCACCAGAGAGTTAACGAACGGCACCATGATAAACGGAATAATCAGGATCGGGTTCAGCACGATAGGCAGGCCGAAAATCACCGGTTCGTTGATGTTAAACAGGCCCGGCACGAAGGCCATTTTGGCCAGATCGCGATAGTCGGCGCGACGGGAGGCAATAAAAATAGCCAGCAGCAGGCCGAGCGTCATTCCCGAGCCGCCGTAGTTGGCAAAGGCGTCGTTAATGCTGGTCCAGGTGATAGGGTACGGCGCGCCCCACGTGGTGCCGTTGGAAGCGGCAAAGGAGAGGTTTTCGAGGTTAGCTTCGGAGAAGATGGTCTCGCGAATCGCCGCCGTGGTGTTCGGCCCGTGAATGCCCAGCACCCAAAGGAAGTTGGTGACCACGCCAAGCACCAGCACCGCGACAATATTGGTGCCCATGTTTTTCAGCGGCGCCTGAATCAGGGTATAAATCAGTTCGTTCAGGCCATTCGGGGAGATTTTCGTCAGGCAGTAGTTCAGCACCGAGAAGAAAATCATCACGAAGAAGATAGGAATTAATACCTTAAATGAGCGTGCAACCGCCGGCGGTACGGCGTCCGGCATGGTGATGGTGATCTTCGGGTTGCGCGCCAGGCGGCAGAAGATTTCCCCGGTAATCAGCGCAACAATCACCGCCACAAAAAGCCCCTGTGGCCCCAGATATTGCGTCGTCAGATACGACTGCCCGCCCATCATTTGATAAGGGGTATAGACCACAAAGAACGCGCCGATAGCGGTCAGGCCGCACAGCAAATCGTCCTGCTGATAGCTGATGGCGATATTACGTGCGACCAGGAAAGCAATCATGATCGACATGATATTCACCGACCCGTTCATTACCGGGGAGAATATATTTTGAGCTTCGGCTAAGTTAGGGAATAACACGCCGAGATGCAGCAGTGAAGCAATAAAACCATCCGGTGAAAGGATGGCAAAGTTTATCAGCACGATCAGCGAACTGGCCATGACGATAGGGAATGACAAAATAAAAGCATCGCGGATGGCCGACACGTGTATCTGAGAGTTTAATTTAATCGCAATAGGAACAAGGAGCTTTTCCATACCGCGCTCAAAGGCATTCATTATACTCATGATGCGCCCTTTATCATTAGAGAGATATTGACTGGGGATTTAAGTTTATCGGCGAGATATATTTGCAATATTTAGCCGCGTGATGATAAACCAAATCAATGACCCATTGGGTTATTATTTCGGCTGGAAAGGATTAATGGTCGCCAAGTAAATTCAGTGCTGAATCAAGAACTGATTTTCCGTCCATTTGCCCGTAATACTTCATGTCGATCACCGCTACCGGAATTCTTCCCTGGGCGATTTCTTCTATTTCACTTTTTTGGAAGCGAACCTGAGGCCCCAGCAGAACAACATCTGCTTCATTTCTTTTAATTCTTTCTTTCGCCTCGGCAATCGCCAGTGCGTTAATATTGACCGAAATATTTCCTGCTTCGGCGTGATCCTGCATTCTTTTCACCAGCATGCTGGTAGACATCCCGGCGGCACAAACTAATAATATATTCTTCATTTTTACCCTTAACGCTTTGTAGATAATCAACCTGCGGCTAACTTAATGAATATCAATGCCTTCATCTGCCATTTCGATCACAGTTAGTCACCGCCGAGTGGTGCAAAAAATAGAGTGAAAGTGAACGTATATTGGACTTTTAATAGGAATAGCAGGGTAATTGACTGTTTTTAAATGAATTAAGGAGGTTCAAAAGTGGTATACAAAGATGTTGTTAATTTACTAAAAAGCAGGATCAGCAGCCCAACCTACCATATCGGCGACATCCTCCCTTCGGAGAAAGAGCTGGCTGAGTTCTATAACGTGTCGCGCAATACCTTGCGTAAGGCATTGAAAGTTCTGGAAGATGAGGCGTTGATTGAGCGCAGGCACGGGTCTGGCACCTATGTGCGAAACAAACATTTTCAGGCTTCGGTTACGCATCTGGACAGCTTCACCGAGATTGCCAGAAGTGAAGGGAAAAAACCGTCCAGCCAGGTGCTGAGATTTGAGCTGCAGCAGGCGTCGGAAGAGATTGCCAGCCGCCTGCAACTGGCCATCGGCGAGCCGGTCTATTACGCCAAACGACTGCGCCACATCGACAACGTGCCGATGCAGCTGGAAGAGACCTGGCTGTCGGTGAACCGCTTCCCTGACCTGACGGTCAACCACATGAAGCGTTCGAAATTTTCCTACATCGAAGATGAATGCGGAGTCAAAATTCACGGCTGCTACGAGGCGTTTCAGCCCATTCTGCCGTCAACCGAGATTGCCAAAATGCTGCACATCAGCACTCGCGATCCGATTATCCGCATGGAAACCCAGTCCGTTGACGCCAGCCACAGCCCGATTGATTACTCGATCCTCTACACCAACGTGTTCGAGTTCCAGGTGAAGTACTTTTTGCCTCGCAAGGCGGGCTAAACGCTGTGGCTGGCCTTGCATTCGCAACGTCGGTCACAGTTCTGCTTTAAAAAGAGGTTCAACAATGTTCATGAAAGTGAACCTGTCGCTTATGAAAGGGGAATATCAGCGTTAACTCACTGTATATCATCTCTTTTAACAGGTTTAAAAGTTGTTCAATGTGTTATTCCCCTTCTATTGCCTGATGCACCTCCCATTGATTAAGATTTTCTTCGTTTTCAGAACCGATAATTAAAAATTGAACTCGTCAATTTTTGTATTCCTTTTACCAGGCATGAATATGACCGGTGCGAAATAATTTCCTTGTTTCAGTGGAAATAAACGATGAGCCGGAAATATGCAGGAGGAATTAGCGTATGAATATCGCCGCATTTGATATCGGTGGTACGGCTTTAAAAATGGGGATCGTCAACTCGCAGGGCGAGATACTGGCAAAAGGCAAAGAGACGATCGACGACAGCAATGGCGAGCAAATTTTACAGGCCATTTTAGCGTGGATTGCCGCGCATCCCGGCTGTGAGGGCGTGGCGATCAGCGCCCCTGGCTATGTCAATCCGCACACCGGCTTTATCGAAATGGGCGGGGCCATCCGCCGCTTCGACAACTTTGCCATCAAAGAATGGCTGGAAGAGCGCACGCAGCTGCCCGTTGCCATCGAAAATGACGCTAACTGCGTCCTGTTGGCCGAGCGCTGGCAGGGGAAAGCGGCGGGGATGAGCAACTTCCTGGTGCTAACCATCGGCACCGGCATCGGTGGGGCGATTTTCTGCAATAACCAACTGGTACACGGCGCGCGCTTCCGGGCGGGAGAATTTGGTTACATGCTGACCGAACGCCCCGGCCCGCGCGATGTTCGCCGCTACACGATGAACGATACCTGCACCCTGAGAACCCTTCGCAAAGACTACGCGGAGTATGTCGGCAAGCCGCTTGAGGCCGTCAGCGGAGAAGAGATTTTCGACCGCTTTGACGCCGGTGACGTGGCCTGCCAGCGCATGGTGAATGCGTTCTTCAACGATCTCGGCACCGGCCTTTATAACCTCGTCAATTTGTTCGACCCGGAAAAAATCCTGCTCGGCGGCGGCATTGTGGAACGCCCTGGCTTCCTGGCGCTGCTGCGCGAACACCTGGCCTGGTTCACCATTGACGACTATATCGATACCGTCAGCCACGGCAACGATGCCGGACTCATTGGCGCGGTCTACCATTTTAATCAGCACTATCGGTCGCAGCATGCGATCTCTAAGTAAGGGAGAGAATATGTCTGGATTCAAAGAAGGTTTTCTGTGGGGCGGCGCGGTTGCGGCGCACCAGCTGGAAGGTGGCTGGAAAGAAGGTGGCAAAGGCGTTAGCGTTGCGGATGTGATGACGGCCGGTGCTCACGGCGTCCCGCGTGAAATTACTGACGGTGTACTGCAGGGCAAAAACTACCCTAACCATGAAGCGATTGACTTCTACCATCGCTACAAAGAAGACATCCAGCTGTTTGCCGAGATGGGTTTCAAATGCTTCCGTACCTCCATCGCCTGGACGCGTATATTCCCGCAGGGCGACGAGCTGGAGCCGAACGAAGCTGGCCTGCAGTTCTATGACGATCTGTTTGACGAGTGCCTGAAGCACGGCATTGAGCCGGTGATTACGCTGTCGCACTTCGAAATGCCTTACCATCTGGTCACCGAATACGGTGGCTGGCGCAACCGTAAGCTGATTGATTTCTTCCTGCGCTTCTCGAAAGTGGTCTTCACTCGCTATCAGCACAAAGTGAAGTACTGGATGACCTTCAACGAGATCAACAACCAGGCCAACTACCACGAAGACTTTGCGCCGTTCACCAACTCGGGCCTGAAGTATCAGCCGGGTGAAGATCGCGAGCCGGTGATGTACCAGGCGTCGCACTATGAGCTGGTTGCCAGCGCCCTGGCGGTGCGTGCGGCCCGTGAAATCAACCCTGCGCTGCAGGTTGGCTGCATGATTGCCATGTGCCCAATTTACCCGCTGACCTGTGCACCGGGCGACATGATGATGGCGATGAATGCTATGCACCGCCGCTACTGGTTCACCGATGTGCACGTGCGTGGCAAGTACCCGCAGCACCTGTTGAACTACTTTGAGCGCCGTGGTTTTGAGCTGGATATTACCGACGAAGATCTCGCGGCGCTGGCAGAAGGCTGCGTTGATTACATCGGCTTCAGTTACTACATGTCGTTTGCCACCAAAGCCAGCGCCGACAACCCGCAGTTCGACTACGACGAATCAAAAAGCCTGGTCTCTAACCCGTACGTGCAAAAATCCGACTGGGGCTGGCAGATTGATCCGGTGGGCCTGCGTTACTCCCTGAACTGGTTCTGGGATCACTATCAGCTGCCGCTGTTTATTGTGGAAAACGGCTTCGGGGCGATTGACGTGGCGCAGGCCGACGGCTTCGTGGACGACCAGTACCGCATCGATTATCTTTCGGCGCACGTCGCAGAAATGAAAAAAGCAGTAGTGGAAGATGGCGTTGACCTGATGGGCTACACCCCGTGGGGCTGTATCGACCTGGTCTCTGCCGGAACGGGCGAAATGAAAAAACGCTACGGCTTTATCTACGTCGATAAAGACAACGAAGGCCACGGCAGCCTCAGCCGCAGCCGTAAGAAGTCCTTCCAGTGGTACAAAGACGTGATTGAGAGCAACGGCGAAAAGCTCTGATAGCGCCTGTGGCTGACTGAACGAACGCTGGTTTAAACACCAGCGTTTTTTCTTTGAATGTGTTTAACCTCTGAACTGAATGCACTCGGCCACCAGAATGAATCTATTCCTGGATTTTTAGAATAAAGCGTTAAGCTAAATTATGGCTATCACCTCCTGTATTTAGTTTGTTTTGTTCTAAAATATTCTTTTACCGTTTAATAACAATCAAAGTTAGCCAGTATTGAAATACCCGTCTGGATGTTTTTTTCACTCCACATTTTTTCTTTATATATATTTAATTTATTAATTAAATAAACTGATCGTGCGTGATATTGACGAAATTGATTGCCTCTGGTGTACTAACCTGGAACTTTGTTATGGTGATTTATTCCCCGGGAAAGTGCTGGCTGAAATTAACTCTGGACACGATTATGAAAAAAATAACACGGCTTATGTTGGCCACCACAGGTTTGCTTGTTTCAATGTTTGGACATGCCGAAGCCACAAAAACAGATACCAACGAACACCGAATTCCGGCGATAAAATTGATTAACACGGCTGATAATCACTCTGCGTTTGTAAAAGGTTCAATTCCCTCTCTGGCGAAAATTTCTTCTGATAATCTCTATTTCAGTAATACCTTTGAAGAGTGGCAGAAAGGGGTGCATCCGGCACCGAAAAAGCAGTATGTGGTTACCCTGAAAGGCAAGCTGAAGTTTAAGGTTAGCGACGGCTCCACGTTCATCATCGAGCCAGGCACAGTGCTGCTTGCGGCCGATACCGCTGGTGAAGGACACAGCTGGGATATCGTTGATGGAAAGGAGTGGGTGCGTGTTTATATCCCGGTGGGTGACGACGATCGCTTCATCGCAGATAAATAATTCCTGCACAGATAAAACGTTAATTTCAGCCCCGTTAACCACAGAATGGGACGGGGCTGCCACCCCTAAAAATAGTAGTTTTGATTTTATTTAAAAATATTAATCCGTTCATTATTTGTCATCTCCTTGTCATTATTGTATGTGGCCAGACCATTATAAATAATGGTAAAGAAGTCTCTCAGGCTGCCGATAAAAAATCGATAATTCAAAAAAACACCGTCGCAACCGTTGATGTGATTTCTATCGATTACCTCCTCTTATTGCCTGCGATATAACCATTAAAGCTCAGAGGGATTTATGAACAAACTGAAGAATATGCACCTCAGTACCATGCTGGGGGCTGGCTTTGCGCTGGTCATTGCCATTGGATTCTTTGTCGCATTATTTGCCAGAATGCAGTTGGTTTCTGTTGGAAATAACCTTAATTACGCCGCCAATGTTCGCCTGGTGAATTTGCTGCTGATCGTAAAGATTAAAGATAATATTACGGACAATGCCCACGATATTCGTGATATGGCGTTGTTCACCACGCTGCCGCATACCGAAGCCGAGAGTCGGGACTACATTACAAAAACTAACCAGGTACTCGAAAAGCGTATCGTGGACAACAACGCCCTCTTGAAGCAGCTGGATAAGGCGCTGAGGCTTAAGCGTTCTCGCGAACTGTTCGACAACCTGAACAATGTTCGCCCGGCATACTCCCAGGCGCTGCGCAAGGTGATGAGCGTCAGCGCGGCCGGGCAGTATGATGCCGCCCGTGCGTTAGTCATCAGCGAAGTGGTTGGCCCGCAGGCCAGGGTGCTCGATGCGCTCAGCGAGATGATCAGCGATCATTCCGGTAGCACGGTAAACATGGCCCGAGGCTATGTTGAAGAAGCGCATTTTGCCGGTAACCTGCTGTTGATTATTACGATTATCAGCGCCGTGATTGGCTCTTTGATTGCCTGGGGCATCGGGCGAGCGGTGAAAGGCCAGCTTGGCGGCGAGCCAGTTTATGCCGTCTCCGTGGCCAAACAAGTTTCTGAGGGGCAGCTCAATACCGCCGTTGAACTGAAGCAAGGGGACACCAGAAGTCTGCTCGCGGCTATGGATGAGATGCGTAGCCGTCTGCTTGGGGTTGTGCGTGAAGTACGAGACAGCAGCCATTCTATCTCTGTGGGTGCCAGCGAGATTGCGGCTGGCAGCACCGACCTCAGTCAACGCACCGAAGAGCAAGCGGCCAGCCTGCAGGAAACGGCCGCTTCGATGGAACAAATGAGCCAGACAATTCAGCAGAATGCCGAGACGGTGCGTACTGTGACTCGCCTTGCCAACTCTGCCAGCGAAACGGCCACGCAAAGCGGCAATGCCGTCAATAATTTGGTGCTGACGATGCGTGAAATTAGCGAAAGCTCACAGAAAATTGGCGACATCATTAGCGTTATTGACGGCATCGCATTCCAGACAAACATTCTGGCGCTGAATGCTGCCGTGGAAGCCGCTCGTGCAGGGGAATCAGGACGTGGTTTTGCGGTTGTTGCCGGGGAAGTTCGCTCGCTGGCACAGCGTTCTGCTTCTGCGGCCAGCGAGATCAAAGCTCTGATTGAGGACAGCATGCGTACGGTAACAAAAGGATCGGATATGGTGAGTTCGGCGGGAACGACGATCGATGACCTGGTGCAGCAGTCCCACCGCGTGGCCGGGCTGATCTCTGAAATCGGCGTGACGACGGAAGAACAGGGGCAGGGGATTGCTCAGATCAACGTGGCCATTACTCAACTGGATCAAGTCACCCAGCAGAATGCAGCGCTGGTGGAGGAATCTGCCAGCGCAGCTGAGAGCCTCAGCGATCAGGCTACTCGTCTGGTGCAGTTGATGAGTATCTTTAATACCGGACAGGTCATTGCCGCGGCAAACGCCCGCCAGGCTAAGCCCGTACCGTCTTCTGCCACTCGCAGGCCTGAGCTTGCCACGAACGGTGGCGGTGCAGATAACTGGGAACAGTTCTAATCTTCATTGGCTGCCTGCAGGACGCAGAGCAGCCAAATCCGAATATGGGTGAGGCGAGAAGAGGCCTTAAACGTGACTGACCCTGAAAAAATGAATCAAAATTGGTGGTACATTGAATATCGCGATCTAGAGTCTTATTAATTAAGTGCTTAATTTTAAGGATAAATTATGCAAGCAGCGATTGATAAAGCATTAGACTTCATTGGCGGTATGAACACTTCGGCCTCCGTGCCACACCCTATGGATGAGAGCACCGCGAAGGGAATGTTTAGGTATCTGAAGCAACTGGGCGTCCCGGCAAGCGCTGCCGACGTTACGGCTCGTGGTGTTCAGGAGGGATGGAACACCGACTTCACGAAAAAAGTTGCCGGTTGGGCGGACAAGGTTGAGTCCGGTAACCGCCTCGTGATTAAAAACCCTGAATACTTTTCTGCCTATATGAAGGAAGAGCTGCGGGCGCTGGTGTGAGCTGGCTACTTCGTCATCATGGTAAGCAAAAAGGCTGACGACTGAATATCCGAAAATCTAAAAAAGTGGGTGAAACTAAAACAGTTATGTTTACAGTCAAGCCCGCTCTGGATGTAAAAGAACCCGCCTTGTGCGGGTTTTTTATGTCTATCAGGGAAGTTGCGCTAAATATCTATCGTCATTTCAGCGCCACTGAAAAACAGAAACAAAAAAGCCACTTCGTTAAAAGTGGCTTAATCATATGATTTTAAAGCTAAAATTTGGTGGCCCCTGCTGGACTTGAACCAGCGACCAAGCGATTATGAGTCGCCTGCTCTAACCACTGAGCTAAGGGGCCGTGGCGCTGAATTATAATGTAACTGGCGGTGACGATCCAGCGCTTAAGTGACGTGTGCTTGTTTTATAAACAATGGCTAATCAATCCCTTATACTTCCTACTCCATTCATTCAGCTGAGAAATACAATGGTTAGCGATATCCTTCAGCCTGACCTTCGGGTCGTGTTTTGCGGTATTAATCCGGGAAAATCATCCGCTCATCTCGGGCTGCCTTTTGCGCATCCTGCCAATCGCTTCTGGAAAGTGCTTCACCTCGCGGGATTTACAGACCGACAGCTTAAGCCTGAGGAGGCGCAATTGCTTCTTTCCTACGGCTGCGGCGTGACGAAACTGGTTGAGCGGCCAACGGTTCAGGCAAGCGAAGTGGCGCTACAGGAGCTGCGTGACGGTGGGCGAGAGCTGATCACGAAGATGCAGGAGTACCAGCCGGGAGCGCTGGCGATCCTGGGCAAGCAGGCGTTTGAGCAGGCTTTCCGGCAGCGTGGTGCGAAGTGGGGAAGGCAGGAAGTTACTCTGGGTGATACCGAGGTATGGATTTTGCCTAACCCGAGCGGCTTGAGCCGCATCACGGTGGATAATCTGGTGGAGGCTTATAGAGAGCTGAATGAGTCGCTGACGGTGCGTGGGCGGTAAATAAGGTGTTGCCGTTTTCCCTCACCCCGGCCCTCTCCCAGAGGGAGAGGGGGAATTAAAAGAAGCTCCCAGAGGGAGAGAGGGAATGAAAAGAAGTGTCCGGAGGGAGACTGGAAAAAGCGCTTTGAAAAACGACAGCGCCCAGAAATTCAAGGCAAAAAAAAGCTCCCTGGCGGGAGCTTTTCAATTTTGGGCAGCGATTAATCGTCCAGGAAGCTACGCAGGACTTCAGAGCGGCTTGGGTGGCGCAGTTTGCGCAGCGCCTTCGCTTCGATCTGACGGATACGTTCGCGGGTAACGTCGAACTGTTTACCCACTTCTTCCAGCGTGTGGTCGGTGTTCATATCGATACCGAAGCGCATACGCAGGACTTTCGCTTCACGCGCTGTCAGGCCAGCCAGAACGTCGTGCGTTGCGGAACGCAGACTTTCGGAGGTGGCAGAATCCAGCGGCAGCTCGAGGGTGGTGTCCTCGATGAAATCACCCAGATGCGAATCCTCATCGTCGCCGATTGGCGTTTCCATGGAGATAGGCTCTTTGGCAATTTTCAGCACTTTACGGATTTTGTCTTCCGGCATCAGCATACGCTCGGCTAACTCTTCCGGCGTTGGTTCACGGCCCATCTCCTGCAGCATCTGGCGCGAAATACGGTTGAGCTTGTTGATGGTCTCAATCATGTGCACCGGAATACGGATGGTACGCGCCTGGTCGGCGATGGAGCGGGTGATAGCCTGACGGATCCACCAGGTTGCATAAGTCGAGAACTTATAACCACGGCGGTATTCAAACTTATCAACGGCTTTCATCAGGCCGATGTTGCCTTCCTGAATCAGGTCGAGGAACTGCAGGCCACGGTTGGTGTATTTCTTCGCGATAGAAATAACCAGACGCAAGTTGGCTTCAACCATCTCTTTCTTCGCACGGCGCGCTTTCGCTTCACCAATGGACATGCGACGGTTGATGTCTTTTACTTGCTCGATGGTCAGGCCGGTCTCTTCTTCGATCTGCTGCAGCTTCTGCAGGCTGCGGTGAACGTCTTCGGACACTTCATGCAGCTTCTCAGACCACGGCTTGTTCATCGCAATGGCCGCGTTGAACCAGGTTTCGCTAGTTTCGTTGCCGGTGAACAGCGTGATGAAGTTTTTCTTCGGCATTTTGCACTGCTCAACGCACAGCTTCATGATGATACGTTCTTGGGTACGAACGCGGTCCATCATGACGCGCATGCTGTTGACCAGGTAGTCGAACTGTTTTGGCACCAGGCGGAACTGTTTGAACACTTCAGACAGCTGCAGGATCTCCGCGGCGGCGTCAGCGTGGCTGCGGCCCTTCGCTTTGATGGTGTCGCGAGTCAGTTCGTACTGCTTACGCAGCTCACCAAATTTTTCGCGCGCCAGTTCCGGGTCGATGCTGTTGTCATCGTCGGAGCTGTCGTCGTCAGACTCTTCGTCTTCGTCCTCATCATCGTCCATCTCTTCCTGAGAGAGTTCGGAGCCGACGTGGGTTGCGGTTGGTGCAAGATCTTCTTCCGCGTTCGGGTCAACAAAGCCGGTGATAAGGTCGGACAGGCGCGCTTCTTCAGCTTCGACGCGATCGTACTGCTCCAGCAGATAGGTGATCGCTTCCGGATACTCGGCAACCGAGCACTGTACCTGGTTGATACCGTCTTCGATACGCTTCGCGATATCGATCTCACCCTCACGGGTTAACAGTTCAACGGTCCCCATTTCGCGCATGTACATACGCACAGGGTCGGTGGTACGTCCGATTTCGGATTCCACGCTGGACAGTACCTGAGCAGCCGCTTCTTCCGCGTCTTCATCGGTGCTGTTTGAGTTTTCAGCAAGCAAAAGATCATCGGCATCAGGGGCTTCTTCCATCACCTGAATGCCCATGTCGTTGATCATTTGGATGATGTCTTCGATCTGATCGGAGTCGACGATATCTTCCGGCAGATGGTCATTGACCTCGGCATAGGTCAGATAGCCTTGCTCCTTACCACGTTGGACAAGAAGCTTGAGCTGTGACTGCGGGTTTTGCTCCATAAGACGGTATCCACACTTCAGTATTAGGGTTGTGTCGGTAGGCGTTGCCGCCAACAATAACGTACGAGGGCTGATTTATTTTTATGCCGCAGCCCGTCCGTGCGGCGTTCGGGGGTGACCCGATCAATGTTCGGCAGTTAAGCCGCGAATCTATTTTTTGGCGCGCGACTGCGTGATCACGCGAACTTCTTCACGCTCCGCCGGGGTCAGCCCGGTCGTTCTGGAACGTGCCATTAATTCTTCAAACCTCAGCTCCAGCGCGGACTCAAAAAGATGGTCCAGCGAGTCGGTGAACGTTTTTTCAGCAATGTCCTTATCTGCTATATCGTCCCACGCCGAGAGTTTTTCAAGGGTCGTGGCCTCATTTGTGCCACGATATTGTTCCAGTAGCTGCCCGGTTGTCAGCCCCGGATGCGCCAGACAGGCGTCAACCAGGCCGCTAAACAGCGTTAAACCCGGCAACTTTGCGGCATCCAGCCCGCTTAGTGGCGGGACCAGCGGAGCCAGTTCCGGATTCTGTACCAATAACCCTATCAGTATACGCATGGTTGTGCGTTTTAGCTGAGGCGCCGGACGAGGTGTCGCACCTTCGGCCTGTTTAGGCATCAGCTTTTCAAGCTGGCTGTCGTCCAGAATACCGAGCTTATTGCCCAGCTCCTGGCGCAGATAGATACGCAGCGTTTCGCCGGGTACCTGGCTAATCAGCGGCAGAGCCAGCGTGCTTAGCCGCGCTCTTCCGTCTGGCGTACTCAAATCAACCTGCGGCAGCAGGCTGTTAAACAGGAACGTGGAGAGCGGCTGAGCCTGCTCCATCCGCGCTTCAAACGCGTCCTTTCCTTCTTTGCGCACCAGCGTATCCGGGTCTTCGCCGTCGGGGAGGAACATAAACCGCAACTGACGACCGTCCGTCATATAAGGTAGCGCAGTTTCCAGCGCTCGCCATGCCGCGTCTCGTCCTGCGCGATCGCCGTCATAACAGCAGACGACGTTATCCGTAACCCGGAACAGCAACTGAATATGATCGGCGGTTGTGGAGGTGCCCAGAGAAGCGACGGCGTAAGAAATGCCGTACTGCGCCAGCGCCACCACATCCATATATCCTTCGACTACCAGGAGGCGTGCCGGTTCCGGCTGACTCTGCTGGGCTTCATACAGGCCATACAGCTGGCGGCCCTTGTGAAAAATGTCGGTTTCCGGGGAGTTCAGGTACTTCGGCAGGGCATCGCCCAGCACGCGTCCACCAAACCCGATGACCCGGCCACGTTTGTCACGAATCGGGAACATCACCCGCTCGCGGAAGCGGTCATAACTGCGGCCCTGATCGTTGGTGACCAGCATGCCCGCGTCCGTTAGCGCCTGGCGGTTTTCGCTGTTGCCACCAAAACGTTTAAGCGCATTATCCCAGCCGGGCGGCGCATAACCGATGGCGAAATGGCTAATGACTTCGTCGCTCAGGCCACGCTTGCCCAGATACTGGCGCGCCGGTTCTGCGGCGGGCTGCTTCAGGGACTGCTGATAAAAGGCGTTCAGGCCATCCATCAGTTGATACAGACTTTGGCGCTGGTGTCGTTCGATCTGGCTTGGGCCATTGCCCGCTTCGTACGGCACTTCAAGGTTGTGCATGGTTGCCAACTCTTCAACGCTTTCGACAAACTCGAGCTTGTCGTAGTTCATCAGGAAGTCGAGGGCGTTACCGTGTGCGCCACAGCCAAAGCAGTGGTAAAACTGTTTATCACCGTTCACGGTGAAAGAGGGGGTTTTCTCGTTATGGAATGGACAACATGCGTGGTAGTTCTTGCCCTGCTTTTTCAGCTTCACGCGAGCATCGATCAGGTCGACGATGTCGGTGCGAGCGATCAGGTCATTGATAAAAACACGCGGGATTCGTCCAGCCATAGGCCCCATGCTATATCCGTCATCTCTCAGGCGGTGGCCTAAAAGCTCAGGGATATGTCAGTTTATAAACGAGAATAAGCCGCGCATTCCTTTCGGAAGCACGGCCTTATAACTACTACTCAGTCTGAAGTTGAGGAGTGAATCCTCAGAAGATTAGTACAGACGAGTGCGGCGTGCGTTTTCGCGAGCCAGTTTCTTCGCGTGGCGTTTCACAGCAGAAGCTTTAGCGCGCTTACGTTCGGTCGTTGGTTTTTCATAGAACTCACGACGACGAACTTCCGCCAGAACGCCTGCTTTCTCGCAGGAACGCTTGAAGCGACGCAGTGCTACGTCGAACGGCTCGTTTTCACGTACTTTAATTACCGGCATGTAACTCTCACCTTTAATAATTCGGTTTGCCGCTGGCATACAGGCCAGCTTAATTCAAAATGGTGCGGAATTTTACTGCAACTCTTGCTGCTTTGTAAAGCACCGAACGACCAGAAACCTGGCTTTTAGGGCCGGTATCTTCCAGGGCCGCAGATTATACACCATTAGTCCCGCCCAGGGGCAGCAAAGTTTTACTCCCCGTCATCCTTTGAGCCGCAACTGCACCGTCTGCACTCCCTTACCCCAGTCACTTACCTCAGTAAGCTCCTGGGGATTCAGTCCCTGGCCGTCTTGCTGCAACTCAAATGCTATAGGGTATACAAAGGAAGCCACCGGGATTAAACTTCGCGCCGGGCCAAAGAGGTAAAACAAGCCATGCGTGTACTGGGAATCGAAACATCCTGTGATGAAACCGGCATCGCCATTTATGACGATGAGAAAGGGTTATTAGCCAACCAATTGTATAGTCAGGTGAAACTTCACGCTGACTACGGCGGCGTGGTGCCGGAGCTGGCCTCCCGCGATCACGTTCGCAAGACCGTGCCGCTTATCCAGGCTGCCCTAAAAGAGGCTGGATTAACCGCCAAAGATATCGACGGCGTGGCGTACACCGCCGGGCCGGGCCTGGTTGGCGCGCTGCTGGTTGGTGCAACCATTGGCCGCTCGCTGGCGTTTGCCTGGGATGTGCCTGCCGTGCCGGTCCACCACATGGAAGGCCACCTGCTGGCCCCGATGCTGGAAGACAATCCACCAGAATTCCCTTTTGTCGCGCTGTTGGTTTCCGGCGGCCATACCCAGCTCATTAGCGTTACCGGCATTGGTAAATATGAACTGCTGGGCGAGTCTATCGACGATGCGGCCGGTGAAGCTTTTGATAAAACCGCCAAGCTGCTGGGGCTCGACTACCCGGGCGGGCCGCTGCTCTCCAAAATGGCGGCGCAGGGCACGGAGGGACGTTTCACTTTCCCACGTCCAATGACCGATCGCCCTGGCATGGATTTCAGCTTCTCTGGCCTGAAAACCTTCGCGGCAAACACCATTCGTGATAACGACGCGGACGATCAGACTCGCGCGGATATCGCCCGTGCTTTTGAAGATGCGGTGGTGGATACGCTGGCCATTAAATGTAAACGTGCGCTCGAACATACCGGCTTTAAACGTCTGGTGATGGCGGGCGGCGTGAGCGCCAACCGCACTCTGCGCGCTAAACTGGCCGAGATGATGACTAAACGTCGTGGTGAAGTGTTTTACGCGCGCCCGGAGTTTTGCACCGATAATGGCGCGATGATCGCCTATGCCGGAATGATTCGTCTGAAAGCCGGCACTTCTGGTGAGCTGAGCGTTAGCGTTCGCCCACGCTGGCCGCTGGCAGAGTTACCCGCCGCCTGACAAGCAAACTAAAAGGAGCGTTTAACCGCTCCTTTTTTGTTTCTGAACTGCCTTCCAACGAGTCATATTCTGCAACAAACGAAAGCGAAATTAGCCCGGTACTTTCGGCGCACAATCCGGCACTCTATCGCGATACCCGACTGAACCTGGAGAATGTTGTGTCCGATATCCTCAGCAAAATTATCGCCGTTAAGCATGAAGAAATTGCCGCCGCCAAAAAAGCGATTTCCCTGAGCCAGCTCGCCGAACAGGCCGCTGCACAGAATCACCGCGATTTTGTTGCCGCACTCCGTCGCAAGCGTGATGCGGGCCTGGCGGGGGTAATTGCCGAAGTGAAAAAGGCCAGCCCTTCGAAAGGCTTAATCCGCGAAAATTTCAATCCTGCGGAGATAGCCGTTTCTTACCAACAAGGCGGGGCTGCCTGTTTATCGGTACTGACCGACGAACAGTTCTTCCAGGGAAGCGCTGCATATCTTCAGCAGGCTCGAGCTGCCTGTGAGCTGCCGGTTTTACGCAAAGATTTTATGATCGATCCGTGGCAGGTTGTGGAAGCCCGGGCGATGGGGGCGGATTGCATCCTGCTTATTGTTTCTGCACTGGAGGATGGTCAGATGCAGGAGCTTGAGGCGCAGGCTCACGAGCTGGGTATGGCGGTACTGGTAGAGGTGCATGATGCCGATGAGCTGGAACGTTCGCTCCGGTTGACCACGCCGCTTATTGGCGTGAATAACCGTAACCTGCGCACCTTCGAGACCACGATAGAAACCACCATCAGCCTGTTGGCACAGCTGCCGGCAGATCGCATGGTTGTTACCGAGTCAGGCATCGCTACGCGCGAGCATGTCATCCGTTTGCGCGAAGCCAACGTGAATAATTTCCTTGTGGGTGAAGCTTTTATGCGGGCAGAAGAGCCAGGCAAAGAATTAGCCGCGATGTTTTTCCCCGAGCGCTAAACGTCTGAACGTTTGTTAAACCACGCCTAAAGCCTGCTGAGATAGCGGGCTTTTTTATTGATTTTTGCCAGGATTATGTTGATAAATGTCGTGCACTTAAGGTGCATAAAAAATGCAATTTATACAATAACGATAATGAGTGGGACAATATGAGCGATAAATGGTTAACAACGCTGATCACTGACGATCCGCAGGCAGGATATGAACTGGCGGTGACGCTAAGCCGTCGCGGAGTCAAAACCGTGCAGCCAGATCCGGAGGTATTGAAAAAGCTGCGTCCGGTTTACGCCAATGACGCAGATGCGCTGATTGCCTCATCGCAGGTCATCGCGATTCATTTCCAGACGATTGCTGCGGCGAATAATTACTGGAAGGTTTAGCGCTTAGCTGATTTACCTAAGAAAAAGGAGTGATTTATCACTCCTTTGTTGTTTCTGCGAGGTTCAAAGAAGACAACGTTATTCAGGCTCGTCTTTTTTCTTTTTCTTTTTGAATCGCGCCCAGATTTTCGTTTCCTGGCCCCGCCACAGGCGCTGAATATTGTCGTGATGGCGCATCAGGATCAGGCAGGAGAGCATCGCCACCGGGAAGGTAAACTGCGGCTTGAACCACCAGACATAAAATGGGGCAATCAGGGCGCTGATAATGGCACCGAGGGAAGAATAGCCGCTTAACAATACGCTCAGCAACCAGGTTCCCGCCATCACGCCGGTTAAGTCCCAGCCAATGGGGGCAATAGCGCCAAACGCAGTGGCGACACCTTTACCGCCTCGAAACTTAAAGAACACTGGCCAGATATGGCCCATGCAGGCGGCAATAGCAATCAGGCCAAGCCAGAAGGGCGTCACACCCAGGGCCCAGGCCGCCCAGACCGGCAGCATGCCTTTCAGCACATCAAAAATTAGTACCGCTACGGCTGCACCTTTACCGCCAATGCGTAACACATTGGTTGCTCCTGGATTACCGGAGCCGCTCTCGCGTGGATCGGGGAGACCGGCAATGCGGCACACCAGAATGGCGCTAGAAATCGAGCCGCAAAGATACGCGAGGAAAATCATACCAGGCGCGATTGCACTCATAACGCTGTTCCATGTTGAAAGTGTCGAAGTCTTCTTTGCATCTGTGGATAATACGCATATTTCGCCGGAAGTGGTATCCGGCATGACTAAAAACCGGGCAGGGCGTGATGGACATTGTATTTATAGAGCAACTTTCGGTAATCACCACCATCGGTGTTTATGACTGGGAACAAACCATTGAACAGAAGCTGGTGTTCGATATCGAAATGGCCTGGGATAACCGCAAAGCCGCGAGCAGTGACGACGTTAAGGATTGCCTCAGCTATGCGGATGTCAGCGAAGCTGTTTTGCAGCACGTCGGCGGCGGGCGTTTTGCGCTGGTGGAGCGAGTGGCTGAAGAGGTTGCGGAACTGCTGCTGAGCCGCTTTAATTCTCCGTGGATTCGGTTAAAGGTGAGCAAGCCTGGCGCCGTTGCACAGGCTGCTAACGTCGGCGTTATTATCGAGCGTGGCAGTAATCTGAAACAAAGCAAATAATGGCCTGAGCGTTAAACCAAACGACGACGCGCTGGTCTTATCATCGTATCTTTTGCGGCAGACGTAATTCGTGTGCCGTTTTTTGTGTTCGTTTTTCGGGATGAGGGGTAAGTGATGAGCGATTTACCAACGTTGGCGATTGCCGCCATTCTTGGCGTTGTGGAAGGATTAACGGAGTTTTTACCGGTATCGTCTACCGGGCACATGATCATCGTAGGGCATCTTTTAGGTTTCGAAGGGCAGACCGCGGAAACCTTCGAAGTGGTTATTCAACTGGGTTCTATTCTCGCCGTGGTCGTGATGTTCTGGCGTCGTCTGTTTGGTCTGATTGGCATCCACTTTGGTCGCCCTCCCGAGCATGAAGGGGTAGGCACCGGCCGTCTTTCTCTGATTCATATTTTACTTGGCATGATACCGGCGGTAGTGCTGGGCCTTCTTCTGCACGATGCCATCAAATCGCTGTTTAACCCGGTTAACGTGATGTATGCCCTGGTGGTGGGTGGCGTACTGCTGATCGCCGCCGAATGCCTGAAACCAAAGGTGCCGCGTGCCGTAGGCGTGGATGACATCACCTATCGTCAGGCGTTTATGATTGGGTGCTTCCAGTGTCTGGCGCTGTGGCCGGGATTCTCTCGTTCCGGGGCAACGATTTCCGGTGGGATGCTGATGGGCGTTAGCCGCTATGCGGCCTCTGAGTTCTCATTCCTGTTGGCGGTGCCGATGATGATGGGGGCGACAGCGCTTGATCTCTATAAGAGCATCGGCTTCCTGACTATGGGCGACCTGCCGATGTTTGCCGTGGGCTTTGTCACGGCGTTCATCGTGGCGCTGATCGCCATCAAAACCTTCCTGCAGCTCATCAAGCGAATTTCGTTTATTCCGTTTGCGATTTACCGCTTTATTGTTGCCGCCGTGGTGTTCTTTATCTTCACCTAGTAACCCTTGCCCTCAGCCTTGTGGCTGGGGGCAATGTGCTTCCTTCCAGGCCGCAACGGCCTTAATTCTCCGTTTCGTTAATTCTTCACGAATCGCCGGGCCGCTGAAGCCTGCTTCAATCACTTCTTTATTGGTTACGCTCTGCGCCGCAACCCAGGCCGAGCGTAGCATTCTGCCCTGCGGATAATCGCTGGCCTCAAAGCCGGTGCGCCCGCGCGCATCCGCTTCGCTGGTTAAGGCGATTTGCTCCACGCGTTGCGGCTTGCGCCAGGCATCAATGGCGTCGAACAGCTTGATCACCGTTTTGGGCTGCAAAATCGGGAAGGTGTGGATTAAGTCGTGGAATTCGGCGACCAGTTTGGCCAGATCCCGAATTTCGTTTGGCACGCGCAGGCGGGCACAAAGCTGCTCCACAAGCTTAACGCCCGCTGGCCCATGGCCGTGGTGGCTTGGCCATTTTTCCTTTGGCGTCAGCCCTTTCCCCAGATCGTGACACAGTGTGGCGAAACGCACATCTACCGTCGGGCTAAGCTGCGCGGCCATAGACAGAGTCATCAGCGTATGAATGCCGGTGTCTATCTCCGGGTGCCATTTTGCTGGCGCGGGGACACCGTAAAGCGCGTCAATTTCCGGGAACAGAACTTTCAGGGCGCCGCATTCGCGCAGTACGGCAAAAAAGACCTGCGGATTACGACTGGTTAGCGCATTTTCCGTCTCTTTCCACACGCGTTCGGCGGTGAGATGGGCAATTTCGCCGTTATCCGTCATGGATCGCATCAGGGCGAGCGTTTCTGGCGCGATCTGGAAATTAAGATGGGCGTAGCGTGCAGCAAAACGCGCTACGCGCAGGACGCGCAGCGGGTCTTCATTGAAAGCCGGTGAAACATGGCGAAGCAGGCGACGCTTAATATCGGCAAGGCCGTTATACGGGTCGATTAGTTCGCCATTTTCGTCCTGGGCAATCGCGTTGATCGTCAGGTCTCGACGCAGGAGATCCTGTTCAAGCGTGACGTCGGGTGCCGAATAGCAGGTAAAGCCGGTATAGCCCTGGCCCGATTTTCTTTCGGTGCGGGCCAGCGCATACTCTTCGTGGGATTGCGGATGCAGAAACACCGGGAAGTCTTTCCCGACCTGTTCGTAACCTTCGTCCAGCATTTGCTGAGGCGTCGCCCCAACCACAACCCAGTCTTTATCCTTAACCGGCAGTTTTAATAACCCGTCACGAACCGCACCACCGACAAGATAAATCTTCACGCTTTACACCCCAGGCACCGTAATTGAACCACGAATGGTAAGTGTAGATGCGAGGGGGAATCAACGGCTAATCTGCCGCCTTTAGTTCATCCAGCGATCTTTCTTCTTGCGGCTTGGGATCATGTGCGGAAGCAGCAGGCCAATCAGCAGGCCAAACCCAGCCACGCCGCCGCCGTACATAAACCACTGCATGATGATGGCACGCTGTTTGTCATCAAGCTGGACGTTGGCGGCATCCACCTTTTTCTTGGCGACGATAAGCTGGTTTTTGAGCTGCTGATTCTCGTCCTTCAGGCCTTTAATCACGCCATCACTCTGGGCCACTTTCTGCTGCATTTCAGCGGTACGCTGGTTCCAGGTCGTGTCGATGTTATTCAGCTTGTCGGTCAGCGTTTTGACCTGGTTTTCCAGATCAGGAACGCGGGTACGCAGGCTTGGCGTGGTGCTTAGCTGCGCGAGGGGGATCCAGGAGGTACGCCCGTTGCTGTCGCGTACCTGGCCGTATTTGGTTTCTTCATTGCTTTGCAGCAGCGTGACTTGTTCCCCTGCGTTGACTGTGCCAACCAGGCGGTAGTTATCGCCCGGGCCGCTGCGGACCCAGGTGTTTAATTCATCAGAGACATAACGTTTTTCTTCGGCATGAGCCACGACGGAAACGCTAAGGGAGAGCAAAGTGAGGCAAATCAGGCGTAATTTCTGCATTATTTCGTCGTTATTTTCATAAAGTGTGGAACGATAGTAGTGGCAACAGTCTGACGGCGCAATCCGTAAACCTGAATGAGAATCATCCTGATGTCAATTTGACCACCTGGTGTTCCCGCCCTACCGCAAATTCGCTACCCGACGGGGTATTTTGTCGTACTATTACAGACCTAATCGACGCTATTTAGTTCGCCAGGCGATCGCCTGGTGTGACGTAAACATAAGTAAAGAAGACATGGCCCAGGAAATCGAACTTAAATTCATCGTTAACCCCGCTGCGCTTGACGCGCTGTGCGAAAAATTAAATGCCCTGCCGGGTGAGCACAGCGACCCGCGTCAGTTGCTCAATATTTATTATGAAACGGCGGATAACCTGCTGCGTCGCCACGACATGGGGCTGCGTATTCGCGGGGATGCCGGGCAATACGAAATGACGATGAAAATCGCAGGCCGCGTGACCGGCGGGCTGCATCAGCGCCCTGAATACAATGTGGCGCTAAGCAAGCCCGAGCTGGATCTCGCTTTGCTGCCAGCAGAAGTTTGGCCGGAAGGGCTGGACGTGGCGACGTTACAGGCCGACGTGAAGCCGCTGTTCAGCACCGATTTTGCACGTGAAAAGTGGGTAGTTACTCACGGTGAGAGCCGCATTGAACTGGCGTTGGATCTGGGTGAAGTGAAAGCCGGTGAGCACCAGACTCCCATCTGCGAGCTTGAACTTGAGCTGCTGAGCGGTGAGACGGCGGATTTACTGGCTCTGGCGGAAAGCCTGGTCACCGAACCTGGCCTGCGTCAGGGCAGCCTGAGCAAGGCGGCACGGGGCTATCACCTGGCCCAGGGCAATGCGGTGCGCGAAGTGAAACCGCTGGGCGTGCTGTACCCGCCTGCCAAAGCCACCGTTGAACAAGGTCTGGAAGGGTCCCTGGAACTGGCGCTCGCCCACTGGCTTTACCATGAAGAACTCTGGCTTAGCGGCGTGAAAGCGGCCAAACAGCAAGTGATTGATGCCGTAGGTCTGGTGCGCCATGCTCTCGCGCTTTTTGGCGGCATTATTCCAAGAAAAGCGAGTACCCACTTACGTGAGCAACTGATTGCGCTCGAAGCACGCTTTGCCGGTGACGAAAAAGCCGAAGTGATTGTCTACAGCGCGCAGGCAAGCAGCGCTAAGCTGGCGCTGACCCGCTGGTTGGTAGAGCACCAGTGGCAGTCGTTTATTGATGAGAAAAGCCGTACGAAACTGGATAGCTCCTTCAAGCGTTTCGCGGATACGCATCTTTCCCGCCATGCGGCCGAGCTAAAAGACGCGTTCCAGCGCCCGCTGGGGGATGCATACGCAGACCAGTTGCCGCGGCTGGCGCGTGAAACGGATGCGATCCGCCTTCTGGCCGGGGTGTACAGCGATGCGCAAACCCAGCCGTGGCTGGAAAACTGGCAGGGGCTGCGTCACGCCATTGTTACCCGCCAGCGCATAGAAATTGAGCACTACCGAAACGAAGCGATCTCGCAGGCGCCTTTCTGGCTGCACAGCGGGAAATAATAGACTGGTAACGGATACCCACCATGATGGCGCTGACCCCTTTATTACAGCAGCACCTGCAGGCGTTTTTGCCGCGCCTGCCGCAAGAGATTGACTCCCTGACACTGAGCGAAGAAGCTCGCGCGGTGCTGGCGATAAGTGATTTTGTTGGTGACAGCGTGGTGGCGTATCCCGCCTGGCTGCAAACCCTGCAGCAGGACGCCCCCACGGCGGAAGAATGGCAGCACTATGCCGCCTGGCTCCAGCAGGATCTGCAGGATGTGCACGACGAAGCGGCATTGATGAAAGCGCTGCGTTTTTTCCGCCGCCGTATCATGGTGCGAATCGCCTGGGCGCAGGCGCTGGAGCAGGTAGATACGCAAAGCACGCTGCAGCAGCTGAGCGTGCTGGCGGAAACGCTGATTGTTGCCGCTCGCGACTGGCTTTATGCCGCCTGCTGCCGCGAATGGGGCACGCCCTGCAACGCCGCCGGTGAGCCGCAGCCGCTGCTGATCCTCGGCATGGGGAAACTGGGCGGTGGCGAACTTAATTTTTCTTCCGATATCGACCTGATTTTTGCCTGGCCGGAAAACGGCTCAACCCAGGGCGGGCGGCGTGAACTGGATAACGCCCAGTTCTTCACCCGTATGGGGCAGCGCCTGATCAAAGTCCTTGACCAGCCAACGCAGGACGGCTTTGTCTACCGCGTGGATATGCGCCTGCGCCCGTTTGGCGACAGCGGTCCGCTGGTACTGAGCTTTGCCGCGCTGGAAGATTATTACCAGGAGCAGGGGCGCGACTGGGAACGCTACGCGATGGTAAAAGCGCGGATTATGGGCGACAACGACGATGTCTGGAGCCAGGAATTGCGCAACATGCTGCGGCCATTTGTGTTCCGCCGCTACATCGATTTCAGCGTGATTCAGTCCCTGCGCAACATGAAAGGCATGATTGCCCGTGAAGTCCGTCGCCGTGGGCTAACGGACAATATTAAGCTCGGCGCCGGTGGCATTCGCGAAACCGAGTTTATCGTGCAGGTCTTCCAGCTTATTCGTGGTGGCCGGGAGCCTTCGTTGCAATCCCGCTCGCTGCTCCCCACCCTTGAAGCCATTCAACAGCTTCATCTGCTGCCAGAAGAAGATGCGCAGAAACTGCGGGCGGCTTACCTCTATCTGCGTCGGCTGGAAAATTTACTGCAAAGCATCAACGACGAGCAGACGCAAACCTTACCCGGCGACGATATTAACCGCGCCCGGCTGGCCTGGGCGATGCAGGCGGCTGACTGGGCCGAGCTGCAGCAAACGCTGCAGCTGCATATGAACGACGTGCGTCAGGTCTTTAACGATCTGATTGGCGACGACGAACCGGAAGCCGGTGAAGATAAAGTGGCTGAAGGCTGGCGTGAGCTATGGATCGACGCCCTGGATGCCGATGAAAATACGGCGGTTCTGAGCCATCTAACCTCTGAGGCGCGGGCCGAATTACTTAAGCAAGTTAGCCATTTCCGGCAAGAGATCGACAAGCGCACCATTGGCCCGCGCGGCCGCCAGGTGCTGGATCAACTTCTGCCGCACCTGCTGAGTGAAGTCTGTTCCAGGGCCGACGCGCCGCTGACGTTTTCCCGCCTGACGCCGCTGCTGTTTGGGATCCTCACCCGCACAACCTATCTGGAGTTGCTCAGCGAATTCCCCGGCGCGCTTAAGCACCTGATTACACTCTGTGCGGCCTCGCCGATGATTGCCGCGCAGCTTGCCAGCTACCCGCTGCTGCTGGATGAACTGCTCGACCCCAATACGCTGTATCAGCCCACGGCCATGGACGCCTATCGCGACGAACTGCGTCAATATCTGCTGCGCGTGCCGGACGAAGACGAAGAGCAGCAGCTGGAAGCGTTGCGTCAGTTTAAACAGGCGCAGATGCTGCGCGTGGCGGCGGCCGATATCGCTGGCACCTTGCCGGTGATGAAGGTCAGCGACCATTTGACCTGGCTTGCGGAAGCGATTCTCGATGCGGTGGTGCAGCGTGCCTGGGCGCAAATGGTGGCGCGCTACGGCCAGCCTCGTCATTTGCAGGACAGAGAAGGACGCGGCTTTGCCGTGCTGGGCTATGGCAAACTGGGCGGCTGGGAGCTGGGCTACAGTTCCGATCTGGACCTGGTTTTCCTGCATGATTGCCCGATGGAAGTGATGACGGACGGCGAACGAGAAATCGATGGCCGTCAGTTCTATCTGCGCCTGGCGCAGCGCATCATGCATCTGTTTAGCACGCGTACCTCGACCGGGATTTTGTACGAAGTTGACGCTCGCCTCAGGCCGTCCGGTGCGGCAGGTATGCTGGTCACTACCGCAGAGTCTTTTGCTGATTATCAAAAGAACGAAGCCTGGACCTGGGAACATCAGGCGCTGGTCCGCGCCCGCGTGGTGTACGGCGATCCGGCGCTAAACCGCCAGTTTGACGCTATCCGCCGTGAGATCCTGTGCACGCCGCGTGAAGGAGAAGCCCTGCAGGTAGAAGTGCGCGAGATGCGTGAAAAAATGCGCGCGCATTTGGGCAATAAGCACCGCGACCGCTTTGATATTAAAGCCGATGAGGGCGGGATCACCGACATTGAATTTATTACGCAATATCTGGTGCTGCGCTACGCCAGCGAAGCGCCGAAGCTAACCCGCTGGTCCGATAATGTGCGCATTCTGGAGCTGATGGCGCAGAACGACATTATGGATGAAGCCGAGGCCAAAGCGCTGACCCACGCCTATGTCACGCTGCGGGATGAATTGCACCATCTGGCGCTGCAGGAATTGCCGGGCCACGTTGCGCTGGACGCCTTCGTGAAAGAGCGCGAGCAGGTGCGTCGGAGCTGGCAAACCTGGCTTGGCGAGCCGCAAACGCACGCGGGAGAGTAATTATGTTATCATCCCGCGCAAAATTTTATCCCTCGCTGGAGAGTCAGGAATGAAAGTAACGCTGCCCGAATACAGCCGTGCAGGCGTCATGGTGGTTGGTGATGTGATGCTGGATCGCTACTGGTACGGCCCAACCAGCCGTATTTCGCCGGAAGCCCCGGTGCCGGTGGTGAAAGTCGATACCATCGAAGAACGCCCTGGTGGCGCGGCTAACGTGGCGATGAACATTGCTTCGCTGGGCGCGAATTCTCGCCTGGTTGGCCTGACCGGCATCGACGATGCGGCACGCGCGCTCAGCCAGAGCCTGGCCGGGGTCAACGTGAAGTGTGACTTCGTTTCTGTTCCGACTCACCCGACGATTACCAAGCTGCGCGTGCTGTCCCGCAACCAGCAGTTGATTCGCCTCGACTTCGAAGAAGGGTTTGAGGGTGTCGATCCCGAGCCGCTGCACGAGCGTATCAGCCAGGCGCTGCCGCAGATTGGCGCGCTGGTGCTTTCCGACTACGCAAAAGGCGCCCTGGCGACTGTGCAGCAGATGATTGGCCTGGCTCGCGAAGCCAAAGTCCCGGTACTTATCGACCCGAAAGGAACCGATTTTGAGCGCTACCGTGGCGCAACGCTGCTGACCCCGAACCTTTCAGAATTTGAAGCCGTGGTTGGCAAGTGCAAAACCGAAGCCGAGCTGGTGGAACGTGGCATGAAGCTTATCGCCGATTATGAACTGTCGGCGCTGCTGGTGACGCGTTCAGAACAAGGCATGACGCTCCTGCAGCCGGGCATTGAGCCTTTCCATCTGCCGACTCAGGCGCAGGAAGTTTATGACGTGACCGGGGCCGGTGACACGGTGATTGGCGTACTGGCGGCAACGCTTGCGGCGGGGAACTCGCTGGAAGAAGCCTGTTACTTCGCGAATGCTGCGGCTGGCGTGGTGGTTGGCAAGCTGGGGACGTCAACCGTTTCTCCGGTCGAGCTGGAAAACGCGGTGCGCGGTCGCGCGGAAACGGGTTTTGGCGTGATGACCGAAGCCGAGCTGAAAGTTGCGGTTGCCGCTGCCCGCAAGCGCGGTGAGCGTGTGGTGATGACCAACGGCGTGTTCGATATTCTGCATGCGGGTCATGTTTCCTATCTGGCCAACGCGCGCAAGCTGGGCGACCGCCTGATTGTCGCGGTCAACAGCGACGCTTCAACCAAACGCCTGAAAGGGGAAACCCGTCCGGTGAACCCGCAGGATCAGCGTATGATCGTGCTGGCTGCGCTTGAAGCGGTGGACTGGGTTGTGTTGTTTGAAGAAGACACGCCTCAGCGCCTGATTGGTGAAGTCCTGCCGGATCGTTTAGTGAAGGGCGGCGACTACAAACCAGAACAGATTGCCGGGAGCAAAGAAGTTTGGGCCAACGGCGGGGAAGTGATGGTACTGAACTTCGAAGATGGCTGCTCCACCACCAATATCATCAAGAAGATCCAGAATAACGGCTAAATTAGCCACTGATGGATTATTGCTTGATACTCTGCTTGTCCGATAGATTGTACGGGTAGAAAAAGAAAGGCCGGGATTTGGTAGTTTACCGAATTCCGGTTTTTTTTTAACCTATTATTCTACGAGAGTGAATACAACTATACAGAACATTCTCTTGCTTCGTTGGCACTTCATTAAAGGATATTTATGGATAAGAAAGTGATAGGGAAAACCCTCGCTGGGGCGATTGTTTTTGCGATTGTCGCTAAATTCAGTGCAGGATATTTTTCTAAGCCTGAGGTTCCGGTTCACAGGGATAATGTCATGCTGGATGAAGTGAATACCAATACGGAAGGCTACCAAAAACAAATTGACTATGCGGACAGTCTGTTGAGAAAAATACAGCGTCAAACATTCACTGCAGGCCAGAGAAAACTCTGTGATATTGATTGGCCTGAATATGCAGACACTAAGGCCAGAACATTTTTCGAAAGTGTTGGTATCAATAAAAAAGATATGGCACCAGACACAGAGCTAGGCAAGCAAATTGTTATCATCCGTAGCATGAACACTTTGAACTGTTATCTCGGAGCATCAGACAAAGCACATGGTAGTTATTCACAGGAGATAAAGGAAAAAAAGAGTGTTTATGCTGATGCTAAAAATAAGGCGACAACTGCGCGTGAAAGAGGCGGGGTGATGGGAATGGGATTAATGCTTGATGCCTATGATGCCGGCTTTAAAGCTAACTAAGAGATTAAATTGCCGACAATAACTTTATGCATTGAAAAAGCTCAATGCGAGCACTGAGCTTTTTCATTTCTACTGGTGGCTAGTTCAGTGCTTCACTAACGTGGCGAAGTAGTAAACCAGCGGAATAGCCAGCAGGTACAGCCCCACCGGAATTTCACGCCACTTACCGGCAATCACTTTAATGATGATATAGAACAGCAGGCCGCCGGCGATCCCGGTCCCGAAGCTGTTGGCGATAAGCGTAATCATCACCATCATCAGCACCGGCAGGCCTTCGGTGAAGTTGCCCAGATCCACTTTGCGCAGGCCGCTGAACATGTTCAGGCCGATAAGGATCAGCGCGGGGGCGGTAGCCTCTTTCGGGATCATCAATGCCACCGGGGTAAACAGCAGCATCAGCAGGAACATCACTGCGGCCGCCAGTGCGGTCAGGCCGGTTTTACCGCCCGCTTCTGCGGCTGCCGAAGACTCAATCAGCGCCGTAGCCGCCGGAATACCGACCCACGGACCAAGAGCGGCGGCAATGGAATCCACCATAAACGGGCGGTTGATGTGCGGCATGTTGCCGTGCTCGTCCAGCAAACCAGCTTCACCTCCCACCGCCAGCGTCGTGCCCATGGTGGAGAAAAACTCTGAGGCAAAGAACACAAACAGGAATGGCAGGAAGGCGATGTTCAGCGCGCCGAGCATATCCACGTGACCGAGTACCGGTGCCAGCGAGTGCGGCATCGCGATAAAGCTTTGTGGCAGGTGGGTGACGCCCAGCGGAATACCGACCAGAGTGGCAAACAGAATCGCCCATAAAATGGCCCCCGGCACGCGGCGAGCCTGAAGCGCAATGGCCAGGAACAGGCCGCACAGCGCCACGACAGCGCCAGCAGAAGTGAAGTCACCGAGCGCCAGCGCGTTAGTTTTGGCGTTGGCGAGCACCAGCCCGGCGTTGCGGAAGCCCAGCACTGCAACAAACAGGCCGATGGAGGCCGTCAGCCCAAGCTTGATTGACTGCGGTACCGATCGTGTGACCACTTCACGCAGGCCAAGGCGGGTAAGCGCAAAGAACAGAATGCCGGACCAGCAGGCGATACCCAGGCCAATCTGCCAGCCAATATGCTCACTCCCGGCCAGCGTCACGCCGACCAGTACCGAACCGCCGATGCCTGGCCCGACAATAAACGGCAGGTTGCCGTAAAAGGCCATCAGCAGCGTGCCGAGAACGAAAACGATGATCGTCCCGGTCGTTGCTGCGCCTTTATCCATCCCGCCCACGGCCAGCAGGCCAGGGATCACAACCAGCAAATAGGCGGCGGCGAGAAAGCCGGTGATGCCCGCGAGGCATTCGGTTTTCACTTTGCTTTGGCGGCTGCGAAGCTGGAATCGCCGCTCCAGCCAGCTTTCGCTGGCAGCCTGAGACACTGAATTTTCGGCCATTATTTGGCTCTCCGGATTAATGTGTTGTGTGTGCGTCTGCCGGGTGTTCGTGGCATTCAATAAGCGGGTCGACGATCTGGCGAGTGCTGCCGTCCGTCAGTCCCAGGTCGGTCAAATGTGGCCCGGCGTTACAGGCCAGGCAGGTGCCTTCGATGGCCTTGAACACGCGGTATGGCGGCTCCCAGTCGGCGACTTTATTGCTCAATTCACGGAGTTGAGCAAACTGCTGCGCCAGCTCGGCGGCGGGCAGGTCGGAGAGCATCCCGGCAATCGGCATTTCTACCTTCGCCAGCATCTGCCCGTTCTGGCTCAGCGCCATCCCGCCTCCGCAGGCAATCAGCTCGTTAGCGGCGAGCGCCATGTCCTGCGGATCTCTGCCGAGGACAACGAGGTTGTGCGAGTCGTGGGAATAGGTGGTGGCAATCGCGCCGCGCAGCTCACCCCAGCCTTCGAGCAGCGCCAGCTGTGGTTTTGCCTCATGGCGACCGTGGCGATGCTGAACCCAAATCAGGCTGAAGCCGTCCGGGATCTGAACTTCACCGTGCCGGACTTCTACCTCGACTTCGCTCCACTGTGTGAAGCGAGCTCCCTTGATGTGGCGCAGGCGCGCGCGACCATTATTCACTGGTACCTTGAGAACAAAATCGTTCGGACTCAGCGGCTGCAACTGAACCGTATCTCGAGGGGGAACGATGGCCGGTGCCGCGACGGGTTCCAGCATTTTTCCCTGCTCCGCGACGAGCTTACCGGCGACATAAACGGTTTGGGCGCTCAGTTTTTCCAGAGAATCGAAGACCACCAGATCGGCGGTGCGGCCCGCGGCAATCAGGCCGAGATCCGGACGTTGCAGGCGCAGCGAGGCGTTCAGCGTAGCCAGGCGCAAAGCATCCTCGGCCTTCATGCCGTGCTCAATGAGTAAATTCAGCAGGGCAACGATGCCGCCTTTTGCCAGCAGCATGTCTGGTGGCACGTCGTCGGTGCAGACGGTGACCTGCGATGAAAGATGAGGCAGGCCGTTCAGGGCGGCGACAATCTCCGGCAGCAGGTACGGATGCGACCCGCGTATCTCCAGAGTCAGCCCGGCACGCAGTTTTTCCAGCGCGTCGGCTGCGGAGGTCAGTTCATGATCTGACGTCACGCCAGCGGCAAGGTAGGCCTGCAATCCGGCACCGTTCAGGCCGCGAGCATGTCCTTCAATCAGTTTGCCGCTTTCCAGACCAGCATTAAGAATTTCGAGCATTCTTTCGCTGCCGTTAAGCACGCCGTGCATATCCATCACTTCTGCCACGCCCGCCACTTCCGGCCATGAAAGCAGGGTTTCCATCTCTTTTCCGGCAAAATCAGCGCCGGACATTTCCAGGCCCGGCGTTGAAGGCACGCTGGACGGGGCTGCGCAGATCACGCGCAGCGGCAGGTTGCGGCTGGCGTCAACGGCGTAACGCACGCCTTCAATACCGAGCACGTTTGCCAGCTCGTGCGGATCCCAAAAAATCGTTGTGGTGCCCTGAGCGACGACGATTTCCGCATAGCGCGCGGGCGGCAGGTGGGAGCTTTCAACGTGGACGTGGGTATCCATCAATCCCGGGCTGAGATAGTTTCCGGCGAGATCGTGAATCTGTTCGGCATCTTCGCGGCTGCCGCGTGGATGTACGCTGGCGATAAGCGTACCGACGATACCAACATCCGCCTCACGGATTTCACCGGTGGCCATATCCACGACCCGGCCATTGATGAGCAGCAGGTCGAAAGGCATTTCGCCGAGGGCGGCTTTTACCGCGCGGCGACGTAAATCAGCAGGCGTCATGACAGGTTCCAAAAAAGGGGCTCTGACGGCTACTCTAGGCAGGGGAATACACTTTGCCCAGATGATTTAATTTATCAGCCGATAAGAAACGTTTATCCTGTGGCAAACGTTTACCTGGCAACCCTGATACTCCAATGGCTGAACCTTGGCAGCGCCTTCCCGCACTCTCGTTAAAACAGATCCAGTATTTTGTGACGCTGGCCAAACTCCGTCATTTCACCGATACCGCCAACCGGCTGGCCATTAGCCAGCCCGCGCTAAGCAGTGCGTTAAGGCAGATCGAGTCCGTGCTGGGCGGGAAGCTGGTTAACAGAACCGCTGCGGCAGTGACGCTGACGGAGCTGGGCGCAGCGCTATTGCCCCATGCCGAACGCGTGCTCAACGTCGCGCAGCGCGCCTTTGACGACATGCAGCGCATTGTCCAGGACGGCGGTGACGGCACGCTTCGCATAGGCCTGGTGCCCTCGGTCGGCAGTCTTTTATTTCCCGATATCCCTCAACGTATCTCTGAGGCTTTTCCTCGCCTACGCGTGGAGTTTCACGACCGCACCAATGACGCGCTGATTGCCCAGCTTGAAAGCGGCCAGTTGGACTTTGGCCTGGGGGCGCTGGACAGTTCTGTGCCCAAAACGCTGGAGATCCATCCGCTGCAGGAAGATCCCTTCGTGGCGGTAGTCAACTGTCACGATCCTCTGGCAGAATCCAGCCACGCGCCGTGGCGAAGCCTGGTGAAGCGGGACATCGCGGTGTTTTCAAAAGGTAATATCAGCCGGCTGGTAGCGGCGATGGCGGAAAGCCAGCGCCTGACGCTCAATGCGCGCTATCAGGTTGATTTTATTGAAACCCTTTATGGGCTGGTGCGCTCTCAGCTGGCGGTGGCGATTCTGCCGCAGCTCTACACCACCTTTTTGCAGGACCCTGAGCTGAAAGTGATTCATTTGCAGCAGCCTTCGCTGAGTCGCACCGTGGCGCTGATGCGCAGCACCGAGCCGTTCGCGCCGCAAATAGAAGCCTGCTTCCAGCTTATTGTCCGCCTATTACAACAACGAAAAGTACTCTGACTTTACAAGGAAAACCTGACATGAAAAAGATCCTGCGCGTGGTGGTGGTGCTGCTGATTTTGCTGGTGGCCGCCGTCGCAATCCGCCTGTGGCTACTGCATCGTCACAGTGACGCTCTGTGGAATATCATCAGCCAGCAGTGCATTCCCAATCAGCAGCAGAACAACTCGCCTGCACCTTGCCTGAAAGTCGATCTGACCAGGCGCTATCTGGTGTTCAAAGATGCCAAAGGCCCACTGCATAATTTGCTGATGCCGACGGACAAAATCACCGGTATCGAGAGCCCGAAGATCCTCGAAAACGGCGCGCCAAACTACTTCCTGGATGCATGGGAGAATCGCCACTATTTGCTGGATGAAACCACAAAAGCAGTTCGTGACGATGATTTGGTGCTGGCGATCAACTCTCGCTACGGGCGTTCTCAGAACCAGCTGCACATTCACCTGTCCTGCCTGCGCCCTGAGGTGTATCAATCCATTAACCAGCTTGCCGATAAGGTCGGTGACCAGTGGCAGCCGTTTGGCGCGGAGATCCTCGGCCATAAATATCTGGCGAGAAAAGTCCCGGCAGAGGCGAATCCGTTTACCGTGCTGGCGGAGTACGTGAAGGCTCAGGGAGATGAGATGGAAAACTTTGGCCTGGCGCGGGTGGTGACGGCGAAAGGGGATGTGGTGCTGTTGGCTAACCCTCGCCAGCTGCTGGGCGGGAACCAGGGCTCGGCGGAAGAGATGCTGGACTACAGTTGCTCGCTGGCAAACTAAAGAAAAATGGCCTCGAATAAGAGGCCATTTTTTTATGCTATTACGACAGGTAATTCATGCCCTGTTTGAGCACCAGATCGCAGGCTTTGGTTTTCACCTTTTCAGCCAGCGGCGAGTTGCCGATGCTATTCAGATCCAGCTTCTGGCCGTTGGCCGTGTTCAGTAAGCCCATCAGACCCTGATTGTAGTCCTGCTTGTCGGCAGGCTTGGTGCTGCTTTCCAGCCCCAGCTTGGTCATCAGCTGGTTTTTAATGTTGTCGGTATTGGTGACGGAAGCCAGTTTGTTCTTCGCGCAGTATTCCATCACGCCAGCCGCATTGGTCATCGTACTTGAGCTGAGAGACTTGCTGTTGCCGTTCAGCAGGCTGGTCAGTGAAGAGAGAGACAGACCGCCGCTCTGAGCACCATTGCTGGTGGAGGTTGCGTTGCCGCTTTTAGTCAGCTCATTGGCGGCGCTGGAAAGTTGTTCCTGCCAGTTTGCTGCCGAAGCCTGGCCCGCGAAAAAGGCTGCTGCCAGCGCCATTGCGCAGAGCGTTTTATTCCTTGCTTTCATCTTGTGATACTCGCTTTGTTTGCCTGCGGTGCAGGAGATTTCAGGCGAGAGTATAGCGCTTTGGCCGGAAGCAGGGGGATTGAGAGTTGTCTTAAACCGTGGGGGCAGGTGAAAAAGCCGGGTTTCCCCGGCTTGTCATATCAGTTGATGATGTTCAGGGTCACATCGATGTTGCCGCGGGTTGCGTTGGAGTATGGGCAAACAATGTGTGCCGCATCGACCAGTTTTTTCGCTTCAGCAGCATCCATACCCGGCAGGTGGATGTTCAGCTTCGCTTCGATACCGAACCCAGTTGGCAGTGGCCCGATGCCGACTTCCCCTTCAATGAAAGCGTCAGACGGCATGGAGATTTTGTCGCGACCGGAGACAAACTTCATCGCGCCCAGGAAGCACGCGGAGTAGCCCGCAGCGAACAGCTGCTCTGGGTTGGTGACTTCGCCGCCCGCGCCGCCCATCTCTTTTGGCAGACCCAGCTTGACGTCCAGTACGCCGTCGGAAGAGGTTGCACGACCTTCACGGCCACCGGTAGCTTTGGCTTTTGCGGTGTATACGACTTTTTCTAAAGACATGGCAGGTTCCTCATCTTACATTTAGTTTGTGCTATAAAATAGCGTGCGATTTATATGGTGTTTTAAAAATCGCCGACAGTATCGACGATTAATTATTACGTATTTAAATTACTGCGCAAGGTTTCCAGCTGCGCCTTCAGCGCCAGCATGCTGTCCACGCTACAGGCGGAAGCGCAGCGTACGGAGTCTGGAATACCCAACGCTTTTTCCTGCAGCGCTTTGCCTTCCTGAGTCAGCGTCACTGCGACCTGACGCTCATCTTCTCGGGAGCGCTGGCGTAATAAGAGTCCGGCGCTTTCAAGGCGTTTAAGCAATGGCGTTAATGTGGCTGAATCTAAAAACAGCCGTTCGCCGATTTGCGAAACCGTGACATCGTCCTGTTCCCACAGCACCAGCATCACCAGATATTGCGGATAGGTAAGCTGCAGCGGCGCAAGCAGCTGGCGGTAGAGCTTGTTCACCGCCAGGTTGGCGGAGTAGAGCGCGAAGCAAAGCTGGTTGTCCAGCAGCAGGGCGTTCGTTTCGGTCGATGTCTTCTTCATGATTTCCAATATAGATAGTGCGCGATTAAATAGCAAATTTTATTTTGTACGTGTTTGCCTGCGCGATCATACCCGGGGCTTTTTGCGATAAAGCCACAGCCCCGGCAGCGAGAGCCCGATGGAGAGCGCCCCCACGATAAATGACGCTTTTAAGAAGTTGGTCACCAGTTGGATCATCAGCGGATCGCTGTAGCCAAAGTGTGTCAATTTTACCGCCGAGATCATCGCGGTGTAGGCGTAGATCCCCGGAAACATGGGAATGACGGCCGCAACGGTAAAGACCTTCGGATGAGCAAGATACCAGCGCGACCACTGAATACCAATGATACCGACCAGAATCGAAGCCAGAAAAGTGCTCCATTCGATGTTTAAACCCGCCGTCATCATCGCCATGCGTGAGCCGTGGCCGATGGCACCGAGCAGGCCGCAGTAAGGCAGGGCGCGCTGAGGCACGTTAAAGACTAATGCAAAGCCCACCGCCGGTACGGCAGACAGCGCCATGTCCTGAGCCAGAGCGAGAACAAACTCAATTATGCCCATCCTCTTAGCCCCCATACCGCCATCGCCATCACTACGCCAATGCAGGTGGCAAGCGTAAGCAGACTGGCCATCGCCCACCGGGCAAGCCCGGTGTTAACGTGGCCTTTGAACATGTCGGCCACGGCGTTAATCAGCGGGAAACCGGGGACGAGTAATAACACGCTTGCGGCCATCGCAATATTGGAAGTGGCGGCAAACGGGCCTTTGGCGATAAGCAGGCCTGAAACGGTAGTGGCGACAAACGCGGTGATGCAGAAGTTGATCTGCGGATGAAGCTGGCGGTGGGTGAGCAGCTGGCGGACATACATCGCCAGTGAGCTGGCGATAAAGGCGACAAACGCCCCGTCCCAGCCACCGTTGTTCAGTTTACAGAAGCAGCCGCAGGAAAGTCCCACCATCAGGACGACCAGCCAGCGCGGGTAGCGCAGCGGTTTGATGTGCTCGAAGCGTTTGAGAACGTCCCTGGCATCCAGCAGTTTGTGCTCGGTGAGGATCACGATGTGCTGAACTTCAGTCACGACGTGCATGTTGATCCCGCGATCGTTATTTTTACGGGTGGTCGTCAGGCACTGATTGTCTTTAATGGTGCTAAGCACAATGGCGTTAGCGGAGATTGAGCTTTCCACGCTGTCCATACCCAGCGCTTTGCCAAGGCGGGTTGAAAGCTCCTCTACCAGCGCGCTTTCTGCCCCGTGTTGCAGTAAAAAGAGCGCGCATTGAATACATAAACGAGTGACGTCCCGCTGGGAAGCAACATCTGGCTGCATGCTTGATCCTGACCAAAAAGAATGAAATACGCTTAACGTTTATCCATTTAACATGAGCGCATCGCTTCTTTAGCCGCGTCAGATCAAGCTTTGCGTCACTATCTCCGGCGATGAAACGTGATTATTTTTTCCAGCCATCGATTGCAACTCACGCAGACAATGCCGCCGATGACGAAAACCGATCCCAGCAAAAAACCGGCGTTTATCTTTTCATTCAGTAACCAGGCACCAAACACGACCCCGAGCAGCGGCGTGACAAAAGAAAAGGCGCCGAGCGCAGAAGCCTGGTAGCGGCGCAGTAAAGCAAACCAGATAAGCAAGCTCAGGAAGGAAACAATCACAGACTGAAAGACCATATTGGCCAGCAGCAGCGGTGTGGGGGTAAAGCGGGTTTGCCCCAGGAGGAACGACGCTGCAAGCAGCACAATAAAAGCCCCCGCAAGCTGAAACAGCGTCGTTTGGGCGGCGGAAACCTGGGCCAGGCGGGAGGTGCGAACCAGCACGGTAGTCGCGCCCCATGATGCGCCGGAAAGCAGGCAAAAGAGATCGCCGAAAAGCGATGAGTGCCCACCATCTGGCGCTGAAAATGTGACGATGACGCCAATAAATGCCAATACGATCCCAATCCATTGTACCGGCGTCAGGCGCTCAGAGAGCAGGGTAAAGTGTAGGCCCACGGCGGCAAACAGCGGTGCGGTATACAGAAAAACTACGCCGTGCGCGGCACTGGTATAACGCAGGCCGATGCCAAGAAACAAATACTCGAGTGCAAACAAAACCCCAGCTCCCGCGCCAGCAAGCCAGGGCAGGGAGGCGTACTGAATTTTCTCTTTTCTCAACAGCATATAAAGTGCGACCAGCCCTGCGCCTATACCAGAACGTAAGGCGATTTGTAGGATGGGGCTGGCGTCTTCAGCCGTGGCTTTCAGGCCGGGCTGTTGCAGGCTCCATATCAGGCAGAGGGTGATCATCCCGGCGACGGCCAGGCGGTCTATGGTCTTGTATCTGGACATGCGTTTTCTCCCGAAAAACGCATTATCAACTGGGTCGATATGCTTGATATAGTGAGAAACCGCCATGCCATTGTGCGTTTCGGTCAATGTTTTCTCGACGATCTTGAAGGTGGATATCCGTGCCAAAGAAAACGCCCAGTATCCTTACCGCGCCTTTTACCGGCGAGCTTCCGGCCACGCTGTACTTTCGCAGCGCGCCGATGCCTGCGCACGGTTTGTACCTGGAACACAGTCATCCGTGGGGAGAATTTGTCTCGGCGGTAAGCGGCGTTGTGGAGGTGCAATATGCCGGAGGACACTTTGTGGTGCCGTCCCAGTACGGTATCTGGCTGCCGCCGGACACCCAGCATCTTGCGCAAAATCGGATGGAGGCATGGCACAGCTCCGTATATGTCAGCCTCGCGGAGTGCGCAGCGTTTCCGCAGCAGGTGACCGTTATGGCTATCACGCCTCTCGTCCGGGCGATGCTCGAGCATTTACACCTTAACCCGCCGGGTATCCCTCCTTCTGAAGAGGAGTCGCGGTTCCTGCGCGTGCTGGTTGACAGGCTGATTAAGGCCGAACGTGTGGGGAACTATTTGCCAGGGGCGGACGATCCAGTGGTTCAGCGGGTGCTTAACCTTCTGGAACAAAACCCTGGGGATAGCCGCTCCGTGGCGGCGTTGGCGGCTTTGGCCAATACCAGTGAGCGAACGTTGATGAGACGTTGCCAGCGGGAGTTGGGTATGACGCTGGCGGAGTGGCGGCAGAGGCTAAGAATTGTGAAAGCGATGCCTTTGCTGGCCGAGGGATGGACCGTCGAGAATATCGCTTTTGAGCTGGGTTACGGCAGTTCATCGGCGTTTATTACGATGTTCCGCCGCTTAACCCAGGAAACGCCGGATGAGTATCGCAAGCGTGTCACCGGGCTGGAGCGTTAACTGAGCCGAAAGTCTTTTGCCTCCGGCTGCAGCAAACTTACTGGCAGACGTCGACCCATTTAGCGTGTGTGAGTTCGGCCATACGTTCAGGTGAAATGCGGACGGCGCTGTGGATAGCCCCTGCGGCGGGCAGCACTTCATCGTACTGGCGGAGTGAGATGTCGCAGAACACCGCCAGCGGGTTTTCCAACCCGAACGGGCAGACGCCGCCGACCGGATGCCCGGTCCAGTTCACCACTTCATCGCTGCTGAGCATTCGCGCTTTAGAGCCAAATGCTTCTTTAAGTTTCTTATTATCAAGACGTGCATCGCCCTTCGCGACGATCAGAATAATGTCGTTTTTGACCTTTAATGAGAGCGTTTTGGCTATTTGCCCAGGGGCCACATTGTGGGCTGCAGCGGCAAGCGCGACGGTAGCGGTGCTTTGGTTTAGCTCGATGATATCTATATCGGGGGCATGGTCGGCGAAGAATTGCCGCACGGACTGCAAACTCATGATTTTCTCCTGATCCAGGTGGCAAATAATTTCGCATAAGCTTGTGCTTTCTGTAAACCGCTTATACTTATCTCACACCCTCCTTGTCAGAAATTTCTGGATCTCCTTCACAATCACTGAAACCGGTTGCGGTAACCGGTTGCAGTAATAAATTCCGCGAGGAATACTGAACCCTGTAACCACCCCCTGTACCTAATAATAAGAGTCGTCTATGAAACGTATCCTTTTATGCTGTGCCGCTGGTATGTCTACCAGTATGGTCGTGAACAGGATGAAACAGGCCGCCCAGGATCAACAGATTGAGGTTGAGATCAAGGCGGTGGGTATCGAAGAGTTCACGGATGTTATGCCTGAATTTGATTGCTGTTTACTCGGTCCGCAGATCAAATACCGTCTGGAAGATTTTAAGGCTCAGGCCGCGCCCAAACGGATCCCGGTCACGGTCATTAACTCTATGGATTACGGAATGATGCGCGGCGACAGAATTCTCGCCGATGCACTCGCGTTGATAGCCTGACAGGAGAGCCACTATGTCTTCCAACCATGCTGCATTTAATTTAATTTTTCGGTTTGTTGAAAACTACGTTAGCCCGATAGCGGGTCGCATTTCTTCCCAGCGTCACGTGATGGCCATTCGCGACGGCTTTATTTCTGCGATGCCGTTTATGATTGTCGGCTCGTTCCTGCTGGTTTTTGCTTATCCACCGTTTTCGCCAACAACCACCTGGGGCTTTGCCCGCGCCTGGCTCGACCTGGCGAAGCAGTTTGAGGGGCAAATTCTAACGCCGTTCGATATGACGATGGGCATCATGTCTATCTACATTTGTGCGGCCATTGCCTACAACCTCGGCAAACATTACGTCAAATCGCACGGGCTTGATCCTTTCATGTGCGCGATGCTGTCGCTGATGGCTTTCCTGGTGGTTGCGGCCCCGAAAACCAAAGGCACGCTGCCGGTGGACAGCCTTGGCGGTACCGGGATCTTCACCGCGATTCTGGTGGCGATTTACTGCGTAGAAATGATGCGTTTCCTGAAGGCACACAACATCGGCATCAAGCTGCCTGACCAGGTGCCACCGATGATCAAAAACTCCTTTGATCTGCTGATCCCGGTGCTGGTTGTGGTGCTGACGCTGTATCCGCTGAGTCTGTTTATTCAGTCCCAGTTCGATATGCTGATCCCACAGGCGATTATGGCCGTGTTCAAACCGCTGGTGTCCGCGGCGGATTCCCTGCCGGCGATTCTGCTTGCCGTGTTGATTGCTCACCTGCTGTGGTTTGCGGGTATCCACGGGGCGGCGATTGTCTCCGGGATGCTGCAGATGTTCTGGCTAACCAACCTGGGCCTTAACCAGGGCGCGCTGGCGGCCGGTGCACCTCTGCCGCATATCTTTATGGAGGCGTTCTGGACCTTCTTCATCGTGGTCGGCGGTTCCGGGGCGACGATGGGGCTGGTTATCTGCTACCTGCGCAGTAAATCTGCTCACCTACGTTCCATTGGCCGTCTGAGCATTGTGCCAACCTGCTTTAACATTAACGAGCCGGTGATCTTCGGTACGCCGATTGTGATGAACCCGGTGTTCTTCATTCCGTTCCTGCTGGCGCCAATGGTTAACGCCGTGCTGGCCTGGGGCGCGATGAAGCTGGATCTGATTGGCCGTGTGATTTCCGTTGTGCCGTGGACCGCGCCTGCGCCAATCGGTGCTGCCTGGGCGCTGGGCTGGGACTTCCGTGCCGCTATCCTGGTGATTCTGCTGGCCTGCGTGTCGTCCATCATCTACTTCCCGTTCTTCAAAGTGTACGAGAAGCAGCTGCTGGAGCAGGAGAAAGAAGAAGCCCAGAGAGCGAGCGAGGAAGGAAGCCAACAGCTGGCTTAATGGTTTAGCTCAATGAAGAACGGCGGGGAAACCCGCCGTTTGCTATTTCAGGGTACAGTCGCCGCAACGTTGAACGTCAGGCAGCTTATAGCGCTGGCAGCAGGTGCGTCTGACCAGAGTGCCTTCACGCGAAATGACCGTGCGGTAGAGTGGATTATCCCGGCCACATGAAAGCTGTTTTTCAAAGAAACAGGTCTGTACCAGCGTTGCCAGGCTCTGTTCATCCAGCAGCGGTTTTAGCTCGCCGAAGAACCAGTTTACCAGGTAGCCGGTGTTGCTCCAGATAAGCCGGGCATTGATCTCTTCGCTGGCTTCCAGCGCCGCCACTACCGGCATCAACCCTTCGACGATGAATTTTTCCAGCCGCAGGTGGAGCGGCAGCTCGCTTGCCTGACAATCCTCAGACACATCAATCCAGAAGCATTTTGCCCGCTCCGTTTCGTGGAACTCCACCCGCACATGCTGAGGCGAAATGTTCAGCGCTTTAGGCTGAGTCAGCAGCGCCATCATCATCGGCGGCACCAGCAGGCCGATGTACCATTGCGCCCATAAAGACTTCAGCGGTTTGTGCTCGCGGGTAAGCTGAGGCTGGTGACGATAGATATGGTCGTCGTAGGCCGCCATCAGAGAGGTTAGCGTGGCGGGACGCTGCCACTCGCTTAGCGACATTGCTGCGGCGGGAGCCTGTTCGTTTAATTTGAGGATGTCGTTGAAGTAGGGGCGGTGCGTGGCAAAATACTCCCGCAGCGAATCTGCCAGTGGGCTTTCCGTTGGGGGCCAGGGAAGCACAAAGCAGCCGCTGTCGTCGCTGAGCTGGAGGGATTGAAGCGCCATACCTTTGTCAGTACTTAATCTAAATGATAATGATTAGCAATACTAACTGCGGGGGAAATCTCTGGCAAGGTGAATTCACCGCCATCGCTGAGAGATGGCGGTTTTTGCGATCCAGGGCGCGTCTCGCCGGGTTAACTCACGGCAAGCATTTCGTTCGTCAGGATGCTGTTTCTTCCGCGGTTTTTGGCCTGGTATAACGCTTTATCGGCAAGGCTCAGGGCATCGTCAATGCTGCCTTCAGTGAATGGCGCAAGCCCAATACTGACGGTAACGTTGGTCGCGACCTGGTTATTAAACATATGTGGAATGTCCAGATCGAAAACGCGCTGGCGGATCCTTTCCGCCGACTGCATAGCACGTTCAGCATCGATGTTGGTGAGCATAATCATGAACTCTTCCCCGCCGTAGCGCGTGACAAGATCCCTTGAACGCACGGCATCGCGAATCGCGGCTGAGACCCGAATCAACGCCTGGTCGCCCATCGCATGGCCGTAGTGGTCGTTGTAGGACTTGAAGTGGTCTATATCCAGCAGCAAAACGTAGTGGCTGCCGCTGCCAGAGGCCTGAATGTGCTCGAGACGGTTTTGAAAGCCGCGGCGGTTATACAGGCCGGTTAAAGGATCAAGCATGCTGAGATCGGTCAGCGTCTCTTTTTCTTCGAGCAGTTTATTCATCAGTCGCTGGGTGAAGCGGTCATTACGTTTCTGAATAATATGCTGAATAGCGATCCCGATAGCGGGCAGCGCAATGGAATAGATCACCCGCAGCCATTGATCAACGTTGCCCAGCCAAAGTACGACCAGTGCAACGGGGAGGCTGTGCAACAGGAAAGCCACAATATTATTAATAAATGCAATCGCGCCAATAAAAAGCACCGACATCAGGCTAATCACCAGAAATGAGGTGTCCAGATCCCCGATAGCCGCATTTTTAATGAAAATATGTATCGCCCATAATAACCCGAGAAATAAAGAAACAAAGTTCAGGTTAATCAATAGCTTTTTGTTCAGCATCTGCCAGCCAAGTAGCGCCAGGCTAATCAGCAGAATGGCGACAACGGGCGGCGTTATGCGCATTGTCGAATGGAGCGGAAAGAGCATCGAAAAAACGGCTGCCAGGGCATTGAGCAGCAAAAATAAACGTAAAGAAAGCAGCTGCTTTGCTTTGAGTAAGGCTCGCCAGGTTTGGGCTGTCATAGAACGATTGTATCTTGGGTAAACGCGTCAGGTGTTGTGTGTGTCGTATCAATGAAAAGCGAGTTATCGACTTTTCTGGCAACTATTGGAATTTTTATAAGGCAAACTAAAGCCGGCGCTCAATCTATCACCTTACTGAAAATCTGTCATTAAATGACACGTCAACCCTGGCTATTTCAGCCATAGGTCGCGCACGTTTTTACGCTGACAGTTGAGAAAATTTATCATATGATATTGGTTATCATTATCATGATGGGGCATAAAGATGCTGCAACGACGACTCGAAGGTGGCTGGAGTGTAATGGTGGCGGGGCTTGCCGTGGCGCTGCTTGCCTGCCTGGATCTCAGTTTCAGCCAGTGGCGCGTGCTGGTGGTTATCGGCCTGCTTGCAACGGCATTGATGCTCTATCACAAGACCTTGAGACACTTTGTTTTACTGCCATCATGCGTAGCATTTGCCAGCGGATTGCTGTTGATTGTGATGAATTTGGGGGCAATGAGATAAACAAGCTGAGGAGAAAAAGAAGGTCACTTCATAAGAAGTGGTGCGAAGAGAGGGACTTGAACCCTCACGTCCGTAAGGACACTAACACCTGAAGCTAGCGCGTCTACCAATTCCGCCACCTTCGCACAGTTTCCAGATTTGCATCTGAAGAGTTTTGATATCGCCTTCGCATTGGTGCGAAGAGAGGGACTTGAACCCTCACGTCCGTAAGAACACTAACACCTGAAGCTAGCGCGTCTACCAATTCCGCCACCTTCGCGCAGTGCGAACGATATCTTTCGTGGTTGTGTTGGTGCGAAGAGAGGGACTTGAACCCTCACGTCCGTAAGAACACTAACACCTGAAGCTAGCGCGTCTACCAATTCCGCCACCTTCGCATACCTGTAATACCGAAGTATCACAACCACGGAGGCGCATTCTAGATGTTTTCTGAGCTTCGTCAACACTTAATTTGGTGCCGCTTTCCCGACTGATGCAAAAAGCGGCACCTGAGTGCTTCTAGCGCTTTTTACCCGCTCGGGTCAGCACGGCGCGGTAAACTTTGAAGCGGCCGGTTTGAGCAATAACTTCATGGCTGCCAAACACTTCGTCCAGTACGTCCGGGTAGGCAAGGAAGGCGTTCGCTACGATGCGCAATTCGCCACCCATATTCAGATGGCGAGCCGCGCCGCGAATAAGCTGGTGCGCCGCATCGAGGCTGGTTTGCATCCCGTCATGGAATGGCGGGTTGGAGATGATCATGTCGAAACGGCCGTTGATTTCCGAGTAGACGTTACTGGCGATCACTTCCCCTTCAATGCCGTTAGCGGCAAGCGTTGCGCGGCTGGCGGCGACCGCCGGTGCGCTAACGTCGCTAAGCGTGAGGCGGACTTTTGGCGAGTGGCTGGCGAGAGTAATCGCCAGTACGCCTGCGCCGCAGCCAACATCCAGCACTTTGCCTTTGGTGTGTGGCGTCAGAGTGGAAAGCAGCAGTTTGCTGCCGGTATCCAGACCGTCGCGGCTAAAGACGCCCGGCAGGGTTTTCACGGTCATCCCTTCATGAGGGTATTCGCCCCACCAGCTGTTTTCATCAAACGCAGGTTGTTGCTCAAGGCGGCCGTGGTACAAACCGCAGCGGCGCGCGCTGTCGATTTTCGTCAGCGGGCAAACGTCAGCCAGCATTTGCTCTGCGCTACGCACGCCAGAGCGGTTTTCGCCGACGACAAAAACATCGGTACCAACCGGCATCAGCGACAGAATGTTCATCAACTGGAACTGGGCTTCCGGCTTGTTTTTCGGCCAGTAGTAGATAAGCGTATTGCTGTCGGCAACGTCATCCGCACCGGCCACCAGGCCATATCGTGCGTTCTCACCCATCTGCGCGCTTAATACCTGCCAGTGGTGGAATTGCTGGGTGTGGGCGCGGCTGGCGGCGGTGTCGAAACGCGCCGGCAGGTCGTCTTGCATGTCACCGGCAAACAACACACGGCTCTCGGTAAAATCATCGCTGTGGCGCAGCAGTACTTCACTCGCCGGGGTAAACGCACTCATCAAATTGCTCCTGGAAAATCAGAGCGTGGATTATAGAGCTTTAATGGCGTGGATTCGATGAATTTGCTATATTTGCCGCCCGAATTACGCTCTCAACAGGTTTCGCTATGACTTCCCCTTCCCGACGCGACTGGCAGTTACAGCAACTGGGTATTACCCAGTGGATGCTGCGCCGTCCGACGGCTTTACAGGGCGAAATTGCGGTATCTTTGCCTGCGGGCGTGCGTTTAGTGATGGTGGCAGAGACGCTACCAGCCTTGAACGATCCGCTGGTGAAGGACATTTTACGCAGCATAGCGTTAAGCCCTGAGCAAGTCATGCAACTGACGCCGGAGCGGGCTGCAATGATGCCGCCCGACAGTCGCTGCAATAGCTGGCGCCTGGGCGTTGAGCAGCCGCTGACGCTAAGCGGCGCGCAGCTTGCGTCCCCTGCGCTTGACGAGCTTTATCACAATGGCAACGCGCGACAGGCGCTGTGGCAACAGATTTGCGAACATGAACACGATTTCTTCCCTGACGCCGAATGATTTGGCGGACGCGTATGCCATTGAGCTGCGCAGTCATGCTTTTCCCTGGAGTGAAAAAACCTTTGCCAGCAATCAGGGCGAGCGCTATTTCAATTTACGGCTGGACGTTGACGGCAAACTTGCTGCTTTTGCGGTGACGCAGGTCATTCTCGATGAAGCCACGCTGTTTAACATTGCGGTCGATCCGGCGTATCAGCGTCAAGGGCTTGGAAAAGCACTGCTTGAGTATCTTATTGCAGAGCTTGAGAAGCGTGATGTCTTTACTCTGTGGCTGGAGGTTCGCGCCTCTAACGTCGCCGCCAGAACGCTGTATGAAAACCTGGGCTTTAACGAGGCGACGGTGCGTCGCAATTATTATCCTGCAAAAGAAGGTCGGGAAGACGCGATCGTGATGGCGCTCCCCCTCGGTTAATTTTTAAAAGGTGTGTGGATGAACTGGGACTGGATTTTATTTGATGCGGACGAAACGCTGTTTACCTTTGACGCGTTCGGCGGTTTGCAGCGCATGTTTCTCGATTACAGCGTGACCTTTACCGCAGATGATTTCCAGGAGTACCAGGCGGTAAACAAGCCGCTGTGGGTCGACTACCAGAACGGGGCGATTACCGCGCTGCAGCTGCAGCTCAGGCGTTTTGAGGACTGGGCCGGGCGACTGAATGTGCCGTCAGCAGAGCTGAACGATGCCTTTTTATCCGCTATGGCCGAAATTTGCGCCCCTCTGCCTGGCGCGGTTTCTCTTCTGAATGCGCTGAAGGGCAAGGCTAAACTTGGCATCATCACCAACGGCTTTACCGCGCTCCAGCAGATCCGCCTTGAACGCACCGGCCTGCGTGACTATTTCGACCTGCTGGTGATTTCGGAGCAGGTGGGGGTCGCCAAGCCAGACCGCCGTATTTTCGACTATACCTTTGAGCAGATGAAACAGCCGCCGCGCGACCGCGTTTTAATGGTTGGTGACACGGCAGAATCCGACATTCTTGGCGGTATCAACGCCGGGATAGCAACCTGCTGGCTGAACGCCCACGGGCGCACGGCGCCGGAAGGGATTGAACCGACCTGGCAGGTCACCTCGTTAAGTGAACTGGAGCAACTGTTGTGTAAGCCATGATTGTTGATTGTTAAACCCGCAATGATGGGTAAAATAGCCGCCAAATAACGTTCACTCGCCGCGTGGCTCAAGGCCGCGCGCACTTACAGAAGATGTAATTATGACTTTGTCTCCTTATTTGCAAGAGGTGGCTAAACGCCGCACTTTTGCCATTATCTCTCACCCGGATGCCGGTAAAACGACCATCACCGAAAAGGTGCTGCTGTTCGGACAGGCGATCCAGACCGCCGGGACGGTTAAAGGTCGTGGCTCAAGCCAGCACGCTAAATCCGACTGGATGGAGATGGAAAAACAGCGTGGGATCTCGATCACCACCTCGGTGATGCAGTTCCCGTATCGCGACAGCCTGGTCAACCTGCTGGATACCCCAGGGCACGAAGACTTCTCCGAAGATACCTACCGTACCCTGACCGCCGTTGACTGCTGCCTGATGGTTATCGATGCCGCGAAAGGCGTAGAAGATCGTACCCGTAAGCTGATGGAAGTTACCCGTCTGCGCGACACGCCGATCATCACCTTCATGAACAAACTGGACCGCGACATTCGCGATCCAATGGAAGTGCTGGATGAAGTTGAGCGCGAGCTGAAGATTGGCTGTGCGCCAATCACCTGGCCAATCGGCTGCGGCAAGCTGTTCAAAGGGGTTTACCATCTTTATAAAGATGAAACCTACCTCTACCAGACCGGTAAAGGCCACACGATCCAGGAAGTGCGCATCGTGAAAGGGCTGAACAGCCCGGAACTCGACGCGGCAGTAGGGGAAGATCTCGCTCAGCAGCTGCGTGACGAGCTGGAATTGGTGCAGGGCGCTTCCAACGAGTTCGACCATGAGCTGTTCCTGGCCGGTGAAATTACCCCGGTATTCTTCGGCACCGCGCTGGGCAACTTCGGCGTCGACCACATGCTGGATGGCCTGGTGGAGTGGGCGCCGGCTCCGATGCCGCGCAAAACCGACACGCGTCTGGTGGAAGCGGCGGACGAGAAGTTCACCGGATTTGTCTTTAAGATCCAGGCCAACATGGACCCGAAACACCGCGACCGCGTCGCCTTTATGCGCGTGGTGTCCGGTAAGTATGAGAAGGGCATGAAGCTACGCCAGGTGCGTATCGGCAAAGACGTCATTATTTCTGACGCGCTGACCTTTATGGCCGGGGATCGTTCTCACGTGGAAGAAGCTTATCCGGGCGATATCATCGGCCTGCACAACCACGGCACGATTCAGATCGGCGATACCTTTACCCAGGGCGAAATGATGAAGTTCACCGGTATTCCGAACTTCGCCCCGGAACTGTTCCGCCGCATTCGCCTGCGCGATCCGCTTAAGCAGAAGCAGTTGCTTAAAGGTCTGGTTCAGCTGTCTGAAGAAGGTGCGGTGCAGGTGTTCCGTCCTATTGCCAACAACGACCTTATTGTTGGTGCGGTTGGGGTTCTGCAGTTCGACGTGGTCGTCGCTCGTCTGAAGAGCGAATACAACGTGGAAGCGATTTACGAATCGGTCAACGTGGCGACGGCGCGTTGGGTTGAAGGGAATGACGTTAAGAAGTTTGAAGAATTCAAACGTAAAAACGAAGTTCAGTTGGCGCTGGATGGCGGCGATAACCTGACCTATATCGCCCCAACGATGGTAAACCTGAACATCACTCAGGAACGTTACCCTGACGTGACCTTCCGTAAAACGCGCGAGCACTAATTATCAGCCAGAGCACGGTGTTTGCCGTGCTCTTCCCACTTTCCCTGTCTTTTTAATCCCTTGCAGAATCCTCTTAATTTCCCGCGAATCCTGCGTCATTGCTGCTTTTTCCATCAACACGTCATGCACTTTTATGATTGTGATCTATATTTAACAAAGTGATGACAATTTTATTGGATGAAAGCTCCGGGAATTAATCATTTTCTGGTGTCTTGTTGGCGTTTCTCATGTCATCTCAATATTAATAGCTGATTTTTTTCAGCTTACGAGAAACGAGAAAGCTCAAATGATGAGCAAACCTACAGGAATTAATCGATGACTACGACTAAGATTTCAAAAACTCTGCTGGCGGTTGTGTTGGGCTCTGTACTGGCAAGCACCAGTGCCTTTGCGGAAGACACTCTGCTCAATAAAACGGAATCTACCGCTGATAGTGCAGGGAAAAAAATCGATAGCTCAATGACTAAAGTCGGTAATTTCATGGACGACAGCGGCATCACAGCGAAAGTCAAAGCAGCACTTGTTGACGATAAAAACATCAAAAGTACCGACATTTCGGTCAAAACCGACAATAAAGTGGTCACCCTGAGCGGTTTTGTTGAAAGTCAGGCGCAGGCGGAGCAGGCCGTCGCCACGGCGAAAAAAGTGGAAGGCGTGACCTCGGTGAGTGACAAGCTCCACGTTCGCGACGCGAAAACGCAGTCGGTGAAAGGCTATGCCGGTGATGCGGCCACGACCAGCGAGATCAAAGCGAAATTACTGGCCGACAGCATTGTGCCGTCGCGCCATATAAAAGTAGAAACCACTGACGGCGTGGTTCAGCTGTCCGGCGAGGTGAAGTCCGCCGCCCAGTCTGAGAAGGCTGAAAGCATTGCCAAAGCTGTTGAAGGCGTAAAAAGCGTTAAAAACGATCTGAAAGTGAAGTAAAGCAGCACCCGAAATGGCTTCCAGGGCTCGTGCCTGGAAGCGATAAGCACCACCTTTACACATTATCGCCTGCGGGTTAGCCATTCGGCGCCCGTGAAGAAGCGATAAGATTCACTATGGTTAAGGAGAGTCTATGTTTCGTTGGGGCATTATTTTTCTGGTTATTGCGTTGATCGCTGCGGCCCTGGGCTTCGGTGGTCTGGCCGGTACCGCTGCAGGTGCTGCAAAAATTGTCTTTATCGTCGGGATCATTCTGTTCCTGGTCAGCCTGTTTATGGGGCGCAGACGTCCTTAGCAACGCTCACTGAGTAACATGCCGATACAAAAGAAAAGCCAGTCCTCGTGACTGGCTTTATACTGGTGGCAACCCTCTGTCGATAGAAAAGAACTACCAGACGGCTCGTTAAAAAAACAGGAAAATCAATTCATTGATTTTCGGCTGCTCACCACAAAGAGGGAAAAACCACGCTTTTCCCCTCTTTGTCAGCAACCTTAAGCCAGTCCTTGTGACTGGCTTTCGCCGTTTTACTTAGCGCGCTATGGGTATAGGGTAGAAATTCACAACAACAGAATTCAGGAAAGCAGGGTGGGAAATCGTATACCCGTTACGCTCGGCAATATTGCGCCGCTGGCGACTAAATCTTTTCGTCCTGGAAAGCTCGCTCTGATTTGTGAAGGGGGTGGGCAGCGCGGGATCTTTACGGCCGGGGTTCTGGATGAGTTTATGCGCGCGGAATTCAACCCCTTTGATCTGTTCCTTGGCACCTCTGCCGGGGCGCAGAATCTCTCCGCTTACGTTTGCAATCAGCCGGGATACGCGCGCCGCGTCATCACGCGGTTTACCACGACGAGGGATTTCTTTAATCCACTCCGCTTTGCGCGCGGAGGACATCTGATCGATCTCGACTGGCTGATTGAGTCGACCGCCGCCAGGCTGCCGCTGTCGATATCCAGCGCCGACCCGCTGTTTGAGCAGGGAAAAGAGTTCTTTATGTGTGCCTGCCGCAGTGATGACTATACGGCGAATTATTTTTCGCCGACCGCAGATACCTGGCTAAATTTGCTGAAAGCCTCCAGCGCTATTCCCGGTTTTTATCGCTCAGGCGTGGATATTGACGGCGTGAGCTACCAGGACGGCGGTATCAGTGATGCGGTACCGGTGCGGGAGGCGGTTAATCGCGGGGCGGAAACGCTGGTGGTCATTCGCACCGTGCCTTCACAGATGTACTACACGCCGCAATGGTTCAAACATATGGAGCGCTGGCTGGGCGAAAGCAGTCTGCAGCCGCTGTTGAACCTGGTACAGCACCACGAAGAAAGCTACCGTGAGATCCAAAACTTCATTGAGAAGCCGCCAGGTAAACTGAGAATCTTCGAGATTTATCCACCTAAAGCGCTATTAAGCAGCGCGCTCGGCAGCCGCCTGCCTTCGTTGACGGCGGATTATCAAACGGGGCGCTTGTGCGGGCGCTATTTCCTGGCCACCATTGGCAAACTGCTGGTGGCTAAGCCGCCGTTAAGACGCCATTTGCCGCGTATTAATACGCCAGGCCCGTTGGTCATCCCCCCGGCGGCGGCGGCAAATGAATCGCTGGTTAAACCGATTAGCCCTGGCCTGCAGGCGAATGATGCGGCGTTTGATAATGAGGATCTTGCGTGAGTTTTACGTTCTACGACACCCATTGCCACTTTGATTTTCCCCCCTTTACCGGGGATGAAGAGCACAGTCTCGCGCTGGCCGCTGACGCTGGGGTTCGTAAAATCATTGTGCCTGCAATAGAAGCCGGGCGTTTCAATCGCGTACTCGCGCTGGCGCAGAGCTACCCTGCGCTTTATGCCGCTCTGGGCATGCATCCGATTGTGATTGAAAAGCACGATGAAACAGGGCTGGCCACGCTGGAAGATCTTTTGCGGCAAAAGCCGGAGAAGCTGATCGCGATCGGTGAGATTGGGCTGGATCTTTATCGTGAAGATCCGCAGCTCGACAGGCAGGAGTTTATCCTAGGTGAGCAGTTGAAGCTGGCAAAGCGTTACGACCTGCCGGTGCTGCTTCACTCCCGCCGTACTCACGACAAGCTGGCGCTGCACCTGAAGCGCCACAATTTGCCCAGAACCGGCGTGGTGCACGGTTTTGCCGGGAGCTTGCAGCAGGCGGAACGGTTTATTGCGATGGGCTATCGCATTGGTGTCGGCGGTACCATCACCTATCCGCGTGCCAGCAAAACCCGGGATGTGATGGCCCGGCTACCGCTTTCATCGCTGTTACTGGAAACCGATGCACCGGATATGCCGCTGAACGGCTGGCAGGGGCAGCCCAACCGCCCGGAACGTGCCGCAAAGGTCTTCGATACGCTGTGTGAATTACGCCCGGAGCCCGCAGAAATCATTGCTAATGCCTTGAAAAACAACGCAGACGAATTATTCGCCTTTTAATGAGTCACGCTTAAAGTGTGACGCTCATCACCATGCTATGTAAATGTTTCTATACATTTCGTCCTACACGTGATTGCTCCGGCACTTTTCTCGTCCCTGTGGTTATAATCCGCGCGCTAAAAAGGGGCTGCTAAAGCCCGAATCTTTCCAGTTGATACACAGGGATACTGTATGCAAATACTCATGGGATTGGTCGGCATGGTGGCATTGCTGCTGATCGCCGTTTTACTGTCCAGCAACCGCAAGGCGATCAACCTGCGCACCGTCATTGGCGCGTGGCTTATCCAGATCGGTATCGGGGCGTTGATCCTTTACGTTCCGGTCGGGCGTAAGGTGCTGCTCGCGATGTCTGAAGGGGTGGCTAACGTCATCGCCTACGGCAACTCAGGGATTTCCTTCCTGTTTGGCGGGCTGGTTTCTGACAAAATGTTTGAGGTTTTTGGCGGCGGCGGCTTTATTTTCGCGCTGCGCGTTCTGCCGATTATCGTCTTCTTCTCCTCGCTTATCGCCGTGCTTTACTACCTCGGCGTGATGCAGTTAGTGATCCGGATTCTTGGCGGTGGCCTGCGTAAGGTACTGAAAACCTCGCGCACTGAATCCTTGTCGGCGACGGCGAATATTTTCGTTGGCCAAACCGAAGCGCCGCTGGTTGTGCGCCCTTATATCGCCACGATGACCCGATCTGAGCTGTTTGCCGTCATGTGCGGCGGTCTTGCTTCCGTGGCGGGTTCCGTGCTGGCGGGCTATGCGCAGATGGGCGTGCCGCTGGAATACCTGATTGCCGCGTCCTTTATGGCCGCGCCGGGCGGGCTACTGTTTGCCAAGATCATGCTGCCTGAAACGGAAACCCCGAACGACACGCCGGAACTGGAGTCGATGAAAAACGACCCGGACCGCCCGGCTAACGTGCTGGATGCGGCGGCCTCTGGTGCAGCTTCGGGGATGCAGCTGGCGCTGAACGTCGGGGCGATGCTGCTGGCGTTTGTGGCGCTGATTGCGCTGCTGAACGGAATGCTGTCCGGTATCGGCGGCTGGTTCAACTATCCGCAGCTTTCGCTGGAGCTGATGCTCGGCTGGGTGTTTTCCCCGGTCGCCTGGCTGATAGGCGTGCCGTGGAGCGAGGCGACTGTCGCGGGCTCGTTTATCGGCCAGAAGCTGATCATCAACGAGTTCGTCGCTTACCTGAACTTTGGCGCTTACCTGAAGGATGATGCTGAAGTGGCTGCGGCGGGTCTGCAGGTGCTGTCCGGCCATACCAAAGCAATTATCTCCTTCGCGCTGTGCGGATTTGCTAACCTTTCTTCTATCGCCATTCTGATCGGTGGCCTGGGCAGCATGGCGCCAAACCGTCGGCATGATGTGGCTCAGCTGGGCATGAAGGCAGTGGCGGCGGGGACGCTGTCTAACCTGATGAGTGCCACCATCGCCGGGCTTTTCCTGGCGCTGTAGCCTGCAATAAAAATGTTATAATAATAACATTCAGCGGTAACTGATGGCTGGCGCTCTGTCAGCCATTTTCTTGCTTCCTGGCGCAATTTAGCGCGTTATTTTGTTCCTTTAATCACATATACTCTATGAAAACTTGCAATTCATGCTTTGGCTTTTGTGAGGCGAGACACAAAATTGCATCGGTGGTGGGTGTTAGAATTCTAACATTGCAACCGGCAATGTGCGGTGAGAAGGATCTCAACGTGAGGGTGACCCAGGTGACCACTCTTCTTCAAGGAACCAAGTCCGCTCCAACGTGTTGAGTTTCCAGGCCGGAGACTTATTTCCCTTTTGTTGGAGAGCGTTATGACCGATTTAACCCAAAGCAGCCTGCGTGCGCTGAAACTGATGGATCTGACTACCCTGAACGACGATGACACTAACGAGAAAGTCATCGCTCTGTGCCATCAGGCGAAAACCCCAGTCGGTAACACCGCTGCGATTTGTATCTACCCGCGTTTTATCCCAATTGCCCGTAAAACCCTGAAAGAGCAGGGCACCCCGGACATCCGTATTGCGACCGTGACCAACTTCCCACATGGTAACGACGATATCGACATCGCGCTGGCAGAAACTCGTGCCGCTATCGCTTACGGCGCGGACGAAGTGGACGTGGTATTCCCATACCGGGCGCTGATTGCCGGTAACGAGCAGGTAGGCTTCGATCTGGTGAAAGCGTGTAAAGACGCCTGTGCCAGCGCTAACGTCCTGCTGAAAGTGATCATCGAAACCGGCGAGCTGAAGACCGAAGAACTGATCCGCAAAGCGTCTGCTATTGCGATTAAAGCCGGGGCCGATTTTATCAAAACCTCGACTGGTAAAGTGCCGGTTAACGCTACTCCAGAAAGCGCTCGCATCATGATGGAAGTGATCCGCGATATGGGCGTGGAAAAAACCGTAGGCTTCAAACCAGCCGGTGGTGTTCGCTCTGCTGAAGATGCTGCGCAGTTCCTGGCTATCGCAGACGATCTGTTCGGTGCCGATTGGGCCGACTCCCGTCATTACCGCTTCGGGGCATCCAGCCTGTTAGCCAGCCTGCTGAAAGCGCTGGGCCATGGGGACGGTAAAAGCGCCAGCAGCTATTAATTACTCGTCATACTTCAAGCCGCAGGTGCGTTAGCTGCACTCCCTCACCCCAGTCACTTACTTCAGTAAGCTCCTGGGGATGAGCTCTTTTGCCGTGTGATTCGGTCCATTTGGACCTCACCCCAGGGGGCCAGTGCAAGCACTGTTCAAAACGCTAATCGTTTTGTCCTGCGACTCGAATTATCCAGAGTAATCTTTAATTGCGGCGGGTTTTCCGCCGCCTTTCACCCGCATTTCCCAGGGGGTTGCCGTGTTTCTCGCACAAGAAATTATTCGTAAAAAACGTGATGGCCTGGTACTGAGTGACGAAGAGATTCGCTTCTTTATCAATGGTATTCGCGACAACACCGTCTCTGAAGGGCAAATTGCTGCTCTGGCGATGACCATTTTCTTCCACGACATGACTATGCCGGAAAGGGTGTCGCTGACGATGGCGATGCGGGATTCCGGCACCGTACTGGACTGGAAAAGCCTTAACCTTAACGGCCCGATTGTAGATAAACATTCCACCGGCGGTGTGGGCGACGTGACATCGCTGATGCTTGGCCCTATGGTGGCGGCCTGCGGTGGCTATGTGCCGATGATTTCAGGCCGTGGCCTGGGGCACACCGGCGGGACGCTGGACAAGCTGGAGGCGATTCCGGGCTTCGATATCTTCCCGGACGATAACCGCTTCCGCGACATTATTAAGGACGTCGGCGTGGCCATCATCGGCCAGACCAGCTCGCTGGCACCGGCAGACAAACGTTTTTATGCCACCCGCGACATTACCGCGACGGTGGATTCCATCCCGCTTATCACCGCTTCCATTCTGGCAAAAAAACTGGCCGAAGGATTGGACGCGCTGGTGATGGACGTGAAAGTTGGCAGCGGTGCATTTATGCCGACTTATGAGCTGTCAGCCCAACTGGCAGAGGCTATTGTTGGCGTTTCTAACGGCGCAGGCGTGAAGACCACCGCACTGCTGACGGACATGAACCAGGTGCTGGCTTCCAGCGCGGGTAATGCCGTAGAAGTCCGTGAAGCGGTACAGTTCCTGACGGGTGAATATCGTAACCCGCGTCTGTTCGACGTCACGATGGCGCTGTGCGTGGAAATGCTGATTTCCGGCAAGCTCGCCAAAGACGATACGGAAGCTCGTGCGAAACTGCAGGCAGTGCTGGACAACGGCAAAGCGGCCGAAGTGTTTGGCCGAATGGTTGCCGCGCAGAAAGGCCCGAGCGACTTCGTTGAAAATTATGCGAAGTACTTGCCAACGGCGATGCTGAGCAAGGCGGTGTATGCCGAAACGTCCGGATTTGTCTCGGCGATGGACACTCGCGCGCTGGGCATGGCGGTAGTGTCGATGGGCGGCGGTCGTCGCCAGGCTTCCGACACCATTGATTACAGCGTCGGCTTTACCGACATGGCGCGTCTGGGAGAATCTATCGACGGTGAACGTCCGCTGGCGGTGATCCACGCGAAAGACGAAGCCAGCTGGCAGGAAGCTGCGAAGGCAGTGAAAGCGGCAATCAGCATTGACGAAAAAGCACCGCAGGAAACACCAACGGTCTATCGCCGAATCACTGAATAACGGTATACTGATCTGATCCCTATTTTATAGAGCACAAGGTACGGAGAATAATATGAAACGTGCGTTTATTATGGTGCTGGACTCGTTCGGCATCGGTGCTACCGAAGACGCAGAGCGCTTCGGAGATGTCGGCTCTGATACCCTCGGTCACATCGCGGAGGCTTGCGCCAAAGGCGAAGCTGACAAAGGCCGTAAAGGCCCCCTGAACCTGCCTAACCTGACTAGTCTTGGGCTGGTCAAAGCTCATGAAGGCTCCACCGGCAAAGTGGCCGCAGGCATGGACGGTAACGCAGAAGTTATCGGCGCTTACGGCTGGGCACACGAGCTTTCTTCCGGCAAAGACACCCCGTCTGGCCACTGGGAAATCGCTGGCGTGCCGGTTCTGTTTGACTGGGGCTATTTCAGCGATCACGAAAACAGCTTCCCGCAGGAGCTGCTGGACAAACTGGTCAAGCGTGCCAATCTGCCGGGCTACCTCGGCAACTGCCACTCTTCCGGGACCGTGATCCTGGACCAGCTGGGCGAAGAGCACATGAAAACCGGGAAACCGATTTTCTACACCTCTGCTGACTCCGTGTTCCAGATTGCCTGCCACGAAGAAACCTACGGTCTGGATAAGCTTTATGAGCTGTGCGAAATCGCGCGTGAAGAGCTGACCGAAGGCGGCTACAACATTGGCCGCGTTATCGCGCGTCCGTTTGTTGGCGATAAAGCTGGCAACTTCCAGCGTACCGGTAACCGTCACGACTTAGCGGTCGAGCCACCTGCCGCCACCGTGCTGCAGAAGCTGGTTGATGAGAAAAACGGCCAGGTGGTTTCCGTGGGTAAAATTGCGGACATCTACGCCAACTGCGGTATCACTAAAAAAGTGAAGGCAACCGGTCTGGATGCGCTGTTCGACGCGACCATCAAAGAGATGAAAGAAGCCGGCGACGACACCATTGTGTTCACCAACTTCGTAGACTTTGACTCTTCCTGGGGCCACCGTCGCGACGTCGCTGGCTACGCGGGCGGCCTTGAGCTGTTCGACCGTCGCCTGCCGGAGCTGATGGCGCTGCTGAAAGAGGACGATATTCTGATCCTCACCGCGGATCACGGCTGTGACCCGACCTGGCAAGGCACCGACCATACTCGCGAGCACATTCCGGTGCTGATCTACGGCCCGAAAGTGAAAGCCGGTTCCCTCGGCCACCGCGAAACCTTCGCGGATATCGGCCAGACGGTAGCGAAGTACTTCGGTCTTTCCGACATGGACTACGGCAAAAACATGCTGTGATCCCTTTGGGCGGGCGGTTGCCCGCCTGATTGCTAACTTTTTAAATCAAGGAATACACAATGGCTACGCCACACATTAACGCAGAAATGGGCGATTTCGCTGACGTAGTACTGATGCCGGGTGACCCGCTGCGCGCCAAGCACATCGCGGAAACTTTCCTGGAAGACGTGCGTGAAGTGAACAACGTGCGCGGCATGCTCGGTTTCACCGGAACTTACAAAGGCCGTAAGATCTCCGTTATGGGTCACGGCATGGGTATCCCATCCTGCTCCATCTACGCGAAAGAGCTGATCACCGACTTCGGCGTGAAGAAAATCATTCGCGTGGGTTCCTGCGGTGCGGTTCGTGCGGACGTTAAGCTGCGCGACGTGGTTATCGGTATGGGCGCGTGTACTGACTCTAAAGTTAACCGCCTGCGCTTCAAGGATCACGACTTCGCGGCTATCGCGGACTTCGATATGGTTCGCAACGCGGTTGATGCGGCAAAAGCGCTGGGCGTTGACGCTCGCGTGGGCAACATCTTCTCTGCAGACCTGTTCTATACGCCAGATCCGTCCATGTTCGACGTGATGGAAAAATACGGCATTCTGGGTGTGGAAATGGAAGCTGCCGGGATCTACGGCGTAGCGGCTGAGTTCGGTGCGAAAGCGCTGACCATCTGCACCGTGTCTGACCACATCCGTACTCACGAGCAGACCACCGCCGCTGAGCGTCAGACCACCTTCAACGACATGATCAAAATTGCTCTGGAATCCGTCCTGCTGGGCGACAAAGAGTAAATTTTTGTTCTCGTTTAAAAGGCGCCTTAGGGCGCCTTTTTTATGCCAGATATCTATTCATATGAGCGAGAGACTTCGGTGGCTCGCTTAACGAACGGCCTGAGCAATCCAGGCGGAAAGTTCCCGGAGTTCGGCTTCCTGTTCAGGGAAGCTGTAAATCAGCGTTTCACACTCCTGCTGCAGCAGAATGCTGCGGTACAGGCAGCCTTTTAGTCGTGTAGCCAACGCTTCAAGCGGTGCCGGATTCAGGCTATCGGTGAAGACCTGCGCCCGGGTGATATGGCCTTTCTCGACGTCAAAATGCAGCTCAACGCCACCCCAGCTAAAGCGGTTGTCCAGCAGATGCGTAAAAGCTGGCGCCTGGCCAAAATTCCACTCCCAGCTGCTCTGGCGGGCAAAGGTTTCGGTAAAGCCTGGTAGATCGGGGAGCGCTTCCGGGGAGATATGCTCGGCTTCTACACGCTCGCCGTAGTGAGTGAAAAACGCTGCCGTAATCGCGTCGGCTATCTGCTCGTGGGTCAGTCCTGGCTTGATGTCGCTGAGGTTGGCGACCCGGCTTCTTACGGAGGTAATGCCTTTGGCCTGGAGCTTTTTCGGATCGGGATTAAGGTAGTTTGCCAGGCGGCTCAGATCGGCATTCAGCAGCAGGGTGCCGTGATGAAACCCGCGATCCAGGGTTTCCCGGTAGGCGGAACCGGAAATCTTGCGCGTACCTTCGGCGGTCTCGACCTCAAGATCGTTGCGCCCCGATGCGGTGGCTTTCAGGCCAAGGCTCGCCAGCGCGTTCAGTACGATAGCCGTGGAAATACTCTTGTCATATTCCGGCTTGCCGGCCATAAACGTGAAGCAGGTGTTACCGAGGTCGTGGAACACTGCGCCACCGCCGCTGCTACGCCTTGCCAGCCGAACGTTGTCCTGCTCCATGCGCCCGGTATTGCACTCTTTCCACGGGTTCTGGGCGCGGCCAATGACTACCGTGTCCGCATTACGCCATAGAAACAGAACCCGCTGGGTGGCGGGCATCTGCCGAAAAATAGTCTCTTCAACGGCGAGGTTAAACCACGGGTCGTAAGAGTCAGAGATAAGCAAACGCAAAGTCGACATAACAAAGATCCTTGTCCCAGAATAAAGGCGTTATCTTACCATGCAGATGGCGCGGCAAATTTACCGCGGGAGCTTTACTTCGTTTCGTCTTCTTCCGTGACCTTGGTATTGGCGGTCAGCAGGAACGGCGATTGCTGCCAGCGGGTACGTTTGCCGTGCAGCAGCGTGCGGGTCAGCACAATACCGATCGCGACTGCAAGCAGCAGCATCAGGCGCAGAATATTGGTGGTGTTGTCCACCTGCTTGGCTTCGGTGGCAAGGGTATGGGTGTCCAGGGTAATGCGCAGGTAGCCGATAGGCCCGCTTTTATCGGAGATAGGTTCGACAATTTGCTGGTTGAAGTAGCTGCCGGCTTTTTGGCCATCCAGCGCCAAACGGTCGCGAACCTCAATGTTTTCCCCCGCTCGCGCAATCTGGTCACCTTCGCTGTCGTACACGGCTGCGTCCAGAATACGGCTATCCTTAGTCAAAAGGTTAAGCACGGTGGAAATGCGCTTTTCATCCGGGTTCTCAGTTCTCATTACCGGTACCAGATTAAACGCGACCTGGCGGGAGAGGGTACGGGCCAGCTCCTCCAGTTGAACGTTTCGCGCCTGCTGGCTGCCCCGGCTGAACCAGGATGCGCCCTGCATTAGCGCTACCAAAAGTGCGAGGCAGAACAGCACAATCACTGCGCGGTGGAGCCGAAATTTAAATTTTACCCGAACCATGATGCACCTTTGGAAAATTGCGTACTTTAATGTTGCCAGAAGCAAGGCGGACAAGGTAGCCTCATGCGTTGTTTTTACCCGGATACCTTTCTGCCATTTCCCCTAATTTCGACAGCAAAAGGGTATGTTTACTTGATTCTGGAGCCGCAATGCCAAACAGTTTGACCTGGTGCGATTTGCCTAACGATGTTTCACTTTGGCCTGGGTTGCCGCTTTCCCTGAGCGGTGACGAAGTGATGCCGCTGGACTACCGCGCTGGCCGCAGTGGCTGGCTCCTGTACGGGCGTAATCTGGACAAACAATGCCTGACCAAATACCAGCGTAAGCTGGGTGCAGCGATGGTGATTGTGACCGCCTGGTGTGTGGAAGATTATCAGGTCATCCGTCTGGCTGGCTCTTTAACGCCGCGAGCCACCAAGCTTGCGCATGACGCCGGGCTGGACGTGGCACCTCTGGGTAAAATCCCACATTTAAAAACGCCGGGCCTGCTGGTCATGGACATGGACTCCACTGCTATTCAGATCGAGTGCATCGACGAGATTGCCAAGCTGGCGGGAACGGGGGAAATGGTGGCTGAAGTCACCGAGCGCGCAATGCGTGGCGAACTGGACTTTACCGCCAGTCTGCGCCAGCGCGTGGCAACCCTGAAGGGCGCGGACGCCAATATTTTGCGCCAGGTACGCGACGAGCTGCCGCTGATGCCGGGGCTAAAGTCTCTGGTACACAATCTCGATACGCTGGGCTGGAAAGTTGCAATTGCCTCTGGCGGATTTACCTTCTTTGCTGAATACCTGCGCGACACATTAAATCTGACGGCGGTCGTCGCCAATGAACTCGAGATTTGCGACGGCAAGCTGACCGGCGAAGTGCTGGGGCAGATTGTGGACGCAAAGTTCAAAGCGACCACCCTGAAGCGTTTGGCCGAAAAATATGAAATCCCCGCCGCGCAGACTGTTGCGATTGGCGACGGGGCCAATGATTTACCCATGATCCACGCCGCAGGCCTGGGAATTGCCTATCATGCTAAACCGAAGGTGATTGAGAAGAGCGAAGTCAGTATCCGCCATGCGGATCTGATGGGCGTGTTCTGCATCCTTTCCGGCAGCCTGATTCAGGAAGAACGTTAACAAGAGGTATAAAGGTGGCGAAAGCTCCAAAACGCGCATTTGTTTGTAACGAGTGTGGTGCGGATTACCCGCGCTGGCAGGGGCAGTGCAGCGCTTGCCACGCGTGGAATACCATTACCGAAGTGCGCATCGCCGCTTCTCCACAAGTTGCCCGCAACGAACGCCTTTCTGGCTATGCCGGAAGCGCGGGCGTCAGCCGGGTGCAAAAGCTTTCGGACATCAGCCTGGAAGAACTGCCGCGCTTCTCCACCGGTTTTAAAGAGTTCGACCGGGTGCTGGGCGGCGGCGTAGTGCCGGGCAGCGCCATTCTGATCGGTGGTAACCCAGGTGCAGGGAAATCAACGCTGCTGCTGCAAACGCTCTGTAAGCTGAGCGAGCAGATGAAAACCCTGTACGTCACCGGCGAAGAGTCGCTTCAGCAGGTGGCGATGCGCGCCCACCGTTTAGGCCTGCGGACGCAAAACCTCAATATGCTGTCGGAAACCAGCATCGAACAGATCTGTATGATCGCCGAGGATGAACAGCCGAAGCTGATGGTGATCGACTCGATCCAGGTCATGCACATGGCGGATGTGCAGTCTTCGCCGGGCAGCGTGGCCCAGGTGCGTGAAACTGCAGCCTACCTGACGCGCTTTGCAAAGACGAAAGGTGTGGCGATCGTGATGGTCGGGCATGTCACGAAAGACGGTTCTCTGGCGGGGCCAAAAGTCCTCGAACACTGTATCGACTGTTCAGTCATGCTAGACGGCGACGCCGATTCCCGCTTCCGTACTCTGCGCAGCCATAAAAACCGCTTTGGGGCTGTAAATGAGCTTGGCGTGTTCGCGATGACCGAGCAGGGTCTGCGTGAAGTCAGCAACCCGTCGGCCATTTTCCTTAGCCGGGGCGATGAAGTGACGCCGGGCAGTTCGGTGATGGTGGTTTGGGAAGGGACGCGCCCGCTACTGGTTGAGATCCAGGCGCTGGTGGATCAGTCGATGATGTCCAACCCTCGCCGCGTGGCCGTTGGCCTGGAGCAAAACCGCCTGGCGATTTTGCTGGCCGTGCTGCACCGTCACGGCGGCCTGCAAATGGCCGATCAGGACGTGTTTGTGAACGTGGTGGGTGGCGTAAAAGTGACTGAAACCAGCGCCGATCTGGCATTGCTGCTGGCGATGGTCTCCAGCTTGCGCGACAGAGCCTTGCCGCAGGATTTAGTGGTCTTTGGTGAAGTCGGGCTGGCGGGTGAAATCCGCCCGGTACCTAGCGGGCAGGAGCGTATTTCCGAAGCCGCCAAACACGGCTTTAAGCGCGCGATTGTGCCGCAGGCCAACGTACCGAAAAAAATTCCTGAAGGGATGCAGGTCTTCGGCGTGAAAAAACTTGCTGATGCGCTTTCTGTATTCGACGACTTATAATTGAGTAATTTGCGGGAACCGTTCCCGCTCCGGCAGGAGGCAGCGCGTGTCGTCATTCGACTATATTAAAACGGCTATTCGTCAGCAGGGCTGTACCTTACAGCAGGTTGCGGATGCCAGCGGCATGACTAAAGGCTACCTGAGCCAGTTACTGAACGCGAAAATCAAAAGCCCCAGCGCGCAAAAACTGGAGGCGCTGCACCGCTTCCTTGGGCTGGAATTCCCGCGTCGTGAAAAGAAAGTCGGCGTGGTGTTCGGAAAGTTTTATCCGCTGCATACCGGGCATATCTATTTGATCCAGCGAGCCTGTAGCCAGGTGGACGAGCTGCATATCATCATGGGCTACGATGAGCCCCGCGACCGCGCGCTGTTTGACGATAGCGCGATGTCCCAGCAGCCAACCACCGGCGACCGCCTGCGCTGGCTGCTGCAAACCTTTAAATACCAGAAGAATATCCGCATTCACTCCTTTAACGAGGAGGGGATGGAGCCTTATCCCCACGGCTGGGACGTCTGGAGCCGCGGAATTAAAGCGTTTATGGACAGCAAAGGTATTTCGCCAGACCGGATCTACACCTCCGAAGAAGGGGATGCTGCGAAGTTTACCGAACATCTCGGGATCGAAACGGTGGTGGTCGATCCTAAGCGTACCTTTATGAATATCAGCGGTACGCAAATCCGTGAAAACCCGTTCCGCTACTGGGAATACATTCCTACCGAGGTAAAGCCGTTCTTCGTGCGCACGGTGGCGATCCTCGGCGGTGAGTCGAGCGGGAAATCGTGGATGGTGAACAAGCTCGCCAACATCTTCAATACCACCAGTGCCTGGGAATACGGGCGGGATTACGTCTTCTCGCACCTTGGCGGTGACGAAATGGCGCTGCAATATTCGGACTACGATAAAATTGCCATCGGCCACGCACAGTACGTCGACTTTGCGGTGAAGTACGCCAATAAAGTGGCATTTATCGACACCGACTTTGTGACCACGCAGGCCTTCTGCAAGAAGTATGAAGGCCGCGAGCACCCGTTTGTACAGGCGCTGATCGACGAATACCGCTTTGACCTGGTTATTCTGCTGGAAAACAATACGCCGTGGGTGGCCGACGGTTTACGCAGTCTCGGCAGCGATGTGGACAGAAAATCGTTCCAGAACCTGCTGGTGGAGATGCTCAAAGAGAACAACATCGAGTTTGTTCACGTCGAAGAGTCTGACTATGACTCGCGCTTCCTGCGCTGCGTAGATCTGGTGAAAGAGATGATGGGCGAGCAGCGGTAAAGTTTCCGCTGGCCCTCACCCTAACCCTCTCCCGGAGGGAGAGGGAAGAAACAAAATTACCTGTCGTTTTTTCTCCCTCGCCCCTTTGGGGAGAGGGCCGGGGTGAGGGGAAAAGAACTCGCCATAAAAAAGGCACCGTGAAGGTGCCTTTTGCATTTACTTGGTTACGCGCTTGTACTTGATGCGTTTTGGCTCCAGGGCATCGGAGCCGAGGGTACGCTTCTTGTACTCTTCGTATTCGGTGAAGTTACCTTCGAAGAATTCGACTTTACCTTCATCCTGGTAATCCAGAATGTGGGTCGCGATACGGTCCAGGAACCAGCGGTCGTGCGAGATAACCATCGCGCAGCCCGGGAATTCCAGCAGGGCGTTTTCCAGCGCGCGCAGGGTTTCGATATCCAGGTCGTTGGTTGGTTCATCGAGCAGCAGAACGTTACCGCCAACCTGCAGCAGTTTCGCCAGATGCAGACGACCACGCTCACCGCCAGACAGCTCGCCCACGCGTTTGCCCTGGTCGACGCCTTTGAAGTTAAAGCGGCCGACGTAGGCGCGGCTTGGCATCTCGGTGTTACCGATACGCATAATGTCCTGGCCGCCGGAGACTTCTTCCCACACGGTTTTGCTGTTGTCCATGGCGTCACGGAACTGGTCAACGGAAGCCAGTTTCACGGTCTCACCGAGGGTGATAGAGCCGCTGTCAGGCTGTTCCTGACCGGACATCATGCGGAACAGGGTGGATTTACCCGCGCCGTTCGGGCCGATGATGCCGACGATGGCGCCTTTCGGTACGGAGAAGCTCAGATCGTCAATCAGCAGGCGGTCGCCGTAAGATTTACGCAGGTTGTTAACTTCCACCACTTTATCCCCCAGGCGTGCGCCAGGTGGAATAAACAGTTCGTTGGTTTCGTTACGTTTCTGGTATTCGGTGTTGTTCAGCTCTTCGAAGCGTGCCAGACGGGCTTTGCCCTTAGACTGACGGCCTTTAGCGCCCTGACGAACCCACTCCAGCTCTTTCTCAATGGATTTACGGCGAGCCGCTTCCGTTGAGGCTTCCTGCGCCAGGCGTTGATCTTTCTGCTCCAGCCAGGAGGAGTAGTTGCCTTCCCATGGAATACCTTCCCCACGGTCAAGTTCGAGGATCCAACCGGCGACGTTATCGAGGAAGTAACGGTCGTGGGTGATCGCCACCACGGTGCCTTCGAAGTCGTGCAGGAAGCGCTCCAGCCATGCCACGGATTCTGCATCCAGGTGGTTAGTTGGTTCGTCGAGCAGCAGCATGTCTGGTTTTTCCAGCAGCAGGCGGCACAGCGCAACGCGGCGGCGTTCCCCCCCGGACAGCTTCTCGATTTTTGCATCCCAGTCCGGCAGACGCAGGGCATCAGCGGCACGCTCCAGCTGCACGTTCAGGTTATGACCGTCGTGCGCCTGAATGATTTCTTCATACTTGCCTTGCTGTGCGGCCAGCTTATCGAAGTCCGCGTCCGGCTCGGCGTATTTGGCGTAGACTTCGTCCAGGCCTTTCAGCGCGTTAACCACTTCGGAAACCGCTTCTTCTACGGACTCACGTACGGTGTGTTCCGGGTTCAGCTTAGGTTCCTGCGGCAGATAGCCGATCTTGATGCCAGGCTGAGGACGGGCTTCACCTTCGATATCGGTATCGATGCCGGCCATGATGCGCAGCAGGGTGGATTTACCGGCACCGTTCAGACCCAGTACGCCGATTTTGGCGCCAGGGAAGAAGCTGAGCGAAATATTTTTCAGAATATGTCGTTTCGGCGGGACAACTTTGCCGACACGATGCATGGTATAAACGAATTGAGCCACAGTGCGACTTTGCCTCTTTTATCGTGATGTAAGATGGTACTTAACAAAGGCGAAGTGTAGCGGTTTTCACGGTCTAATCCCAGCGGGGTATCGTGCTTCTGCCGGGCAGGGCGTCTTTATACGTTTCATGACCAAAATATCCCTTCCGGACGTGGCGTATTGCGTCTCCCCTGGTTAGCATGAATGCATTCGCTTATTGCAGCGCAGGCATGATGCCGTCAGGAAAATAATGAGGAGAAGGTGTGGTAAAAGCCAAACAAGTCGTATGGCAGTTGCTTGCCGCGGGCGTTAGCCTGGTGATGTTAAACGGCGCGGTACGTGCAGATTCTCTCGATGAGCAGCGCAACCGCTACGCGCAAATTAAACAGGCCTGGGATAACAAGCAAATGGACGTGGTGCAGCAGCTTATGCCCACGCTGCAAACCTATCCCCTTTATCCTTATCTTGAATACCGTCAGCTCACCGATGACCTGATGAACGAGCCGACCGTGGCTGTGGCACAGTTTATCCAGGCGAACCCAACCCTGCCTCCGGCACGTACCTTAAGCTCCCGGTTTGTTAACGAGCTGGCCAGACGTCAGGACTGGCGAGGCTTGCTGGCCTTTAGCCCCGAGCCGCCAGCTACAAACGAAGCAAAATGTAATTACTACTTTGCCAAGTGGAATACCGGGCAAGCGGATGCAGCCTGGGCCGGAGCGAAAGAACTTTGGCTGACGGGAAAAAGCCAGCCATCGAGCTGTGATGCGCTGTTTTCGGCGTGGCGAGCTTCCGGTACGCAAGATCCGCTGGCTTACCTCGAGCGCATCCGCCTGGCGATGAAAGAGGGGAATACCTCGCTGGTGAACGCGCTGGCGAACCAGATGCCTGCGGAATATCAGACCATCTCCAGCGCCCTGGTCAGCCTGCAAAATAATCCCAGCACGGTGCTGACCTTCGCCAATACGGTGGGGGCGACGGACTTCACTCGTCAGGCGGCCGCTATCGCCTTTGCAAGCGTTGCCCGCCAGGATGTAGAGAATGCTCGCCTGATGATCCCGTCGCTGGCCCAGGCGCAGAAACTGACCGAGGAGCAGGTGCAGGAATTGCGTGACGTTGTGGCCTGGCGATTGATGGGCACCGACGTGACGGATGAACAGGCCCGCTGGCGGGATGACGCCATTATGCGCTCCCAGTCTACCTCGTTGATTGAGCGGCGCGTGCGCATGGCGCTGGGTGCGGGCGATCGCACAGGACTGAACACCTGGCTGGCGCGTTTGCCGATGGAAGCCAAAGAGAAAGACGAGTGGCGCTACTGGCAGGCTGATTTACTGCTGGAGCGGGGACGTGAAGATGAAGCGAAAGGCATTCTTCGTGCCCTGGTGCAGCAGCGCGGCTTCTACCCGATGGTCGCCGCGCAAAGGCTCGGAGAAGAATACCCACTGCGCGTGGATAAAGCTGAACCTGTGAACCCGGCGCTGGTGCAGGGGCCTGAAATGGCCCGCGTCCGCGAGCTAATGTACTGGAATATGGATAACACCGCGCGTAGCGAATGGGCAAACCTGGTCACCAGCCGCAGCAAGCAGGAGCAGGCCGGGCTGGCGCGCTATGCTTTTGAGCAGGACTGGTGGGATCTCAGCGTGCAGGCAACCATTGCCGGCAAGCTGTGGGATAACCTCGAAGAGCGCTTCCCGCTGGCTTATAAAGGCACCTTTGCCCGCTATGTTAGCGGCAAAACTGTGCCACAAAGTTATGCGATGGCGATTGCCCGCCAGGAAAGTGCCTGGAACCCGAAAGTGCGTTCCCCGGTGGGGGCAAGCGGCCTGATGCAGATTATGCCAGGCACGGCGACCCATACGGTGAAGATGTTCAGTATTCCAGGCTACAGCAGCCCGGTGCAGCTTTTGGATCCTGACACTAACATCAATATCGGCACCAGCTACCTGCAGTACGTGTTCCAGCAGTTTGAGAACAACCGTATCTTTGCTTCCGCCGCCTACAACGCCGGGCCGGGGCGTGTGCGCACCTGGCTGGGTAACAGCGCAGGGCGGATTGACGCCATCGCATTCGTGGAAAGTATTCCGTTTTCTGAGACGCGTGGCTATGTGAAGAACGTGCTGGCCTACGATGCCTATTACCGCTATTTCATGGGGCAGCCGGACAAGATTCTGTCGGACAGCGAGTGGCAGCGGCGTTACTGATTGCGCGGAGAGTATGTTATGCTGCCGTACTAGTTAAAGAGTATGGTGGCCTGACATGACTCAGCTCTCTCAGTATTCGGCGGAACAGGCCGAGCAAAGTAATAAAGAGTGGCTCCGCTTTGTGGGGCTGTTGCAGCAAGCTTTTGGGCAGGAGCTTCACATGCCTCTGCTGACGCTGCTGTTGACGCCGGATGAGCGTACAGCGTTAGGCACGCGAGTACGCATCATTGAAGAGTTGTTGCGCGGTGAGCTTAGCCAGCGTGAGCTGAAGAATGAACTGGGCGCGGGTATCGCAACCATCACCCGCGGCTCTAACAGCCTGAAAGCTGCGCCGACGGAGCTACGGGCATGGCTGGAAAAAGAGCTGCTGCAGGGTGGCAGCTCAAACCGCTAAAGAAATTCTCGGCGGTAAATCTCGTTATGAAACGGACTTAGCGCCAAAATCACCGCTTGATGGTAAACGCTGCTACGCGTGAGCTTTCCGGCGGTGAACACCCCAATCGCTCCCTCTTTACGCCCAATCTTATCGATACCCGTATAGTCCGACATCACCGGCCCCAGAGCGCGGCCTGCGCTGACTTGCTGCAGAATGATTTCTGGCAGCGGCAGGGTAGCCGAACGGGCTTCGCCGCGCTGCTGGCGGTTCTCGATCACCACCCAACTGAAGGTGCTACCTTCGTCGATACCGGCCTCAATGGCGACCCAAAAGTCGGCATCTGGTCTGATCTCCCGGGCATTCGCTACTCTGCATCGTGCGCCAGTTCGCGTTTCCTGACTACCGAAGGGCTGCTCCGGCACGCCACTCTCGACGACCACTGGCTCAATATGGCAGGATCCTTCGCCATAAATCTCGCTAAACGCCTGCAGAATCGCCTGAATTTTGGCGGGATTGGTTGTTGCAGCTACGACATGGTTCATAATAAGTCAGAACTCTCGATATTTCGTGACCGGAGTATAACGGAAAAAACGCATGTTACAGGTATACCTTGTTCGTCATGGCGAAACGCAGTGGAATGCTGAGCGCCGCATTCAGGGGCAGTCAGACAGCGCGCTGACTGAAAATGGAGAACGTCAGGCCTGGCAAGTGGCCGAACGAGCCAGAGCCCTTGGCATCACCCACATCATCAGCAGCGATTTAGGCCGTACTCGCCGCACCGCAGAGATCATCGCCGAAGCCTGCGGGTGCGAGATTATCCTGGATGCCCGCCTGCGCGAGCTCAACATGGGCGTGCTTGAACGCCGCAAAATGGACTCGCTGACCGAAGAGGAAGAGGGCTGGCGTCGTCGTCTGGTGGACGGTACGCCGGACGGTCGTATTCCTGAAGGCGAAAGCATGCTGGAACTGAGCAATCGCATGCACGAAGCCCTGAATGCCTGTCGGGAGTTGCCGGCCGGAAGCCGACCATTGCTGGTGAGTCACGGTATGGCGCTGGGTGGGCTGGTGAGTACGATTCTTGGCTTACCGGCGTGGGCTGAACGCCGCCTGCGTCTGCGCAACTGTTCAATTTCCCGCGTGGATTATCAGCACAGCCCGTGGCTGGCGTCTGGATGGGTGGTTGAAACAGCAGGAGACATCTCGCATCTTGATGCTCCTGCTCTGGATGAGATCCAGCGTTAACGGCGAACCGGGATCAGGTATTCACAGCGGATATGCATCGGCACATCCTGATCCCGCGTTTCATCCTGAGGATAGAAACGCTCGATGTCCTGACCTTTACGGCGCGTCAGGTTGAGTGACGGCATGCAGGTACCATAAACCGTCAGGATGAAGTCCTGCAGCCCGGTGCCCAGCCCTTCATAGTTAAACTGCACATAATCTCCCCCTTCCAGCACCACCGGATGCGAGTCCGGCAGGAAACCATTCGCCAGCTCCGGCGTCAGCGCCGTAGTGTAGAAGACTTCCTGCTCGTCGTCTTTTTCCGAACTTGGGCGAGGCTCATGCAGGCCGTAAAGCACCCGTGGGATGGTCGGAGAGTTGCCGAGGAACTGTGTCCAGAACTGGATGCGCATCTCGTTACGGAAGTCGGAGATTTGCTCCAGCGTGCAGCTGTAGCTTTGCGTCACCCCAACCAGATGCGTTTCCGGCATCGTGATGAAGTAGGCCTGCGGCGGCGTAAACTCGCCGAGACGCAGCGGCGGTCGCATACCGAAAGCGCTCCAGTCAGGAGAACGACGGTAGAGCGCCGGCGTTTGAGCAAACTGCTTTTTAAACGCACGGGTAAACGTCTGCTGCGAGTCAAAGCGGTACTGAAGCGCAATGTCGAGAATAGGGCGCGCCGTCAGGCGCAGAGCAACGGCGGATTTGGAGAGTCGGCGGGCGCGAATATAGGCACCAATAGCGTGCCCGGTAACCTCTTTAAACATCCGTTGTAAATGCCACTTGGAATAACCTGCCTTTGCCGCCACATTATCAAGGGCGAGAGGCTGGTCGAGGTGGCCCTCCAGCCAGCTAAGAAGATCGCGAATGATCCCAGCCTGATCCATAAAATATCCTCATCCATACAAGCGAATGCCTGTTTACTAAGGTAGCGGATGATAGCATTTTTGTACTTTATGCATTCACCGTTTTTATTTAACAAGTTGTGCCAAATTTGCCGACTATGGAGGCAGGTTTTGCTAATAATGTGATATTCAACGGTTTTTTGTCCGATTGTTGAATAGTCCCGTAGGGTAATTTTTAAACAATGGTAACAATATGAAATATAAAGCTTTAGCACTTTGCAGTGCGCTTCTGGCCGTGAGCTACGGCGCGAGCGCGGAGCAGATCGGATCGGTGGATACCGTGTTTAAAGTCTTTGGCCCCGACCACAAGATTGTAGTCGAAGCGTTTGACGACCCTGATGTGAAGAACGTGACCTGTTATATCAGCCGCGCAAAAACCGGAGGCATTAAGGGTGGCCTCGGATTAGCGGAAGATACGTCTGATGCAGCAATATCCTGCCAGCAAGTAGGCCCGGTTGAGCTCAGCGATAAGATAAAAGCGGGTAAAGCACAGGGCGATGTCGTCTTCCAGAAGCGAACTTCGCTGGTGTTTAAAAAGCTGCAAGTGGTGCGTTTCTATGATGCGAAGCGTAATGCACTGGCCTACCTTGCCTACTCTGATCGCGTTGTAGAAGGCTCGCCGAAGAACGCCATCAGCGCGGTACCAATTATTCCGTGGAGTAAATAATCGGAGCTGGTGTCGCTGAGGGATACGCCCGCGCGCGACCGACATGAGAAGCCTGATGTATTTCTGATGCGTCAGGCTTGTCAGTTCTTACCTTCCTTATTAGTGTGTTATGACCGTGCCGTTGCCTTTTAAGGCTTCTTTGATGCAGATCGAGCCCTTACCGCCCCTGAATACTCTTATTGCTTTCGAATGTGTGGCCCGCTACGGCAACATTTCTCGTGCGGCGGAAGAGCTCAACCTGACGCAAAGCGCCACCAGCCGGCAAATTCTGCAGTTGGAAGAGATGCTCGGCTGCAAACTTTTTACCCGTACCCAGCGGCGAGTGCTGCTTACGCCACGCGGTGAAGCTTATGCCGAGCGGGTCAGGCAGCAGCTGGCGGCATTGTCACATGCCACAGCGGAAGTGATGGGCTGGACCGGGTTGCCTCAGGTCACTATCGCCTGTACCAGCGCCATGAGTTCGCTGTGGCTGTCATCCCGACTTTCTGCCCTGCATCGTGAACTGCCGGATTTGCAGATTCGCATGAAAATTACTGACAACTTCTCAGAGCTGCGCTCATCGGAATTTGATCTGGCTATTTTTTACCTTCGGGATGTTCCCATCGGCTTTCACGCCACGCCGCTCTTCGATGAAGTCTGCTACCCCATGTGCTCCCCGGCTTTTCTGTCGCGCATTGGTTCGGACGCACCAGCGGAAGCGTTGCTGCAGCACACGCTGCTGATTCAGGACGATCCTCAGCGGGAGTGGACCGGGTGGAGTGACTGGTTTGCCTCGCAAAATGTTTTGAGCTTTGTGCCCCGGCAAACCTGGCGAGCCAATAACTATCCGTTTTTGGTGGAGACGGCGGTCCGAGGCGACGGGATATTACTCGGCTGGGAAGGGCTGGTGCAGGATTATCTTAACCGGGGAGAACTTGTCGCGGCTCACTCCGGAAAGCTGGCCGCCGCCAGTAAATGTTTCCTGCTTATCCCACAGGATCGCTACATGAAGCCGGTTGTTCGCCATGTGATGAGCTGGCTGCAGCGACAGCCGTCGGTGGAATAAGCAGAAAATAGATGTAAATCACAAAAGACGATTATTTTATTATTTTGGTCATCAATAAATTATTTGCTCATTCCATTAGCCATAACATTTTCTTATGTAATTTTGTGGGAAATAAGTGACGGGCCACTTTTAATCCTTTGGTTTATTTATTGTCTCTAAATCCAGAGGCGGTATTTTATTTTTCATAGCACCACGACGGCGATAAGAAGTATGCATACCTATAAGCGTGAAAACCAGCCACATTGACTGCGATATTACCGACGCTAAATTAAAATCATGGCTGAGGGAATACAGCCCGCCCACGCAGCCTGCGATGTTAAGGCAGGCATAACCATTTGAATCTATTGATAGCCTTCGCATTTGAACCAGCGCGTATGCCAGCAGGTAACAAAACACGCCAATTAAACCTACAAGGGTATGAAGTTCCACTTTTTCTTTCCTGATGTGACTCCGTGAACGGGAAATTATCTTTTTTGCCGTGGTTCTGCCGTGCATTTTTTTCATAGTCTGATACGAAAAACTCATGCCTCAGCGTTTAGCTGTTTTGATATAAATCATAAATAGATGTGCTATGGCATCTGGCCGATGGTCAGACAAACAAATAATAACGGAGAAAAATAAATGAAAGACGATCGTTCAGACGAAAAAAAATACCTGCAAGGCGTGAGCATGAGCCGCCGTTCATTTATCAATACGGCGGCGCTGATTGGTATGGGCAGTGCGTTATCGCTGTCGCCGCTGGCGGGCTTTGCTGCCGAAGCAACGCCTAAGAAGGGCGGTGTGCTGAAGCTGGGCATGTCGGGCGGCAATACCAGTGATTCTCTGGATCCTACGCTCTTTAGCGACTGGGTGCCGCTGAACCAGGCGTACATGCTGATGAACGGCCTGGTGGAAATTGATGAGAATAACCAGGCCACGCCGGAGCTGCTGGAAAGCTGGGAAGCGAAGCCGGGTGCGCAGGAGTGGACCTTTAAAGTGCGCCAGGGCGTGACCTTCCACAACGGCAAGGCGCTTACCGTAGAAGACATTCTTTATTCGATTAATCTTCACCGTGGCGACCAGTCGCGTAGCGCGATTAAAACGCAGCTGGCGGCCATCAAAGATCTGAAGAAGAGCGGTGAGAACGAAATTACCCTGACGCTGGATAGCGGCAACGCTGACTTGCCTTTCCTGCTGGCGGACTACCACCTCGTCGTGGTGCCGGATGGATTTACCGACTGGAAACACCCGATTGGTACCGGTGGCTTCGTCTTTGACCAGTATCAGCCGGGCGTGCGTTCCTACTTCAAACGCAATCCTAATTACTGGAAGCCAAACCGCGCGTTTGTGGATGCCGTAGAAGTGCTGGTCATCAATGATGCGACTGCGCGTACCAACGCCCTTATCTCAGGTCAGGTACACGCCATCAACCGAGTGGACTTTAAAACCGTCGATTTCCTGAAGCGCAGCCCGGCACTGAACATTGTGCGCGCGGCGGGCGGGCAGCATTTCACCTTCCTGATGGACTGCCGCGTAGCGCCGTTTAACAACAATGACGTTCGGACGGCGATTAAATACGGTATCGATCGCGAGAAATTACTGGCCACCGTGCTGCGGGGCTACGGCACGCTGGGCAACGACCATCCGATCCCGAAAACCGATCGCTTCTTCAATAAAAGCCTGGAGCAGCGCGCCTACGATCCTGACAAGGCGAAGTTCTTCCTGAAAAAAGCCGGCCTAAGCGCGCTGCCGCTTGAGCTGTCGTCCTCTGATGCTGCCTTTGCCGGGGCACTGGATGCCGCCGCCTTGTTCCAGGGCGAAGCCGCTGCGGCAGGGATTCAGGTCAGCATCAAACGCCAGCCGGCGGACAGCTACTGGGATGACGTCTGGATGAAAGCGCCGTTTAGCATGGGCTACTGGGGCGGCCGCCCGACCGCGGATCAGATGTTCTCCACCGCCTGGCAGTCCACCGCCAAATGGAATGACACTCACTGGAAGAACGACAAGTTCGACAGCCTGCTGATTCAGGCGCGATCGCTGCTTGATGACCAAAAGCGCGCAGAGATCTACGGCGAGCTGCAAAGTATTGCCCGGGATGACGGCGGCGCGATGATCCCGCTGTTTGGCGACTATCTGGATGCTGCCAGCAAAAAAGTTGGCGGCGTGAAACCTCATCCACTCTTCAACTTTATGGGCGGTCGCCTGGCTGAACGCGTCTGGCTGGAGTCGTAATGAAAAAACAGATCCTTCATCGTTTATTGCTGGGCGTGCTGACGCTGTGGCTGGTTTCGGTCCTGATTTTCGTCGGCACTGAGCTGTTACCTGGCGACGTGGCGAGCGCCATCCTGGGCCAGAACGGCACGCCGGAGACTATCGCCGCGCTGCGTCTGCAGCTTGGCCTGGACCAGCCGGCGGTTTATCGCTATCTGCACTGGCTGTCCGGTGTCTTGCACGGTGATTTAGGCACTTCGCTTGCCAATAATCAGCCCATTGGTGCCGAGCTGCTGCCTCGCCTGGCGAACACGCTATTCCTCGCGGTGTATGCCGCGCTGATTGCGATTCCGCTTGCGGTGGTATTGGGCATTGCTTCGGCAGTATGGCGAGGCTCCTGGTTTGACCGCCTGGCAAATACGCTGACGCTGATGAGCATTTCGGTGCCGGAGTTTTTTGTCGGCTACGTGCTGGTGATCTTCTTCGCCATCCGCCTGGCCTGGTTCCCCAGCCTCGCGCTGGTCGACCCGGATGCCAGCTTGCTCGACAGGCTCTATGCCTGCACGTTGCCGATGCTGACGCTGGTGTTGGTGGTGCTGGCACATATGCTGCGCATGACGCGTGCTTCCGTCGGCGCGGTGATGTCCAGCAGCTACATCGAAACGGCGCTGCTAAAAGGGCTTTCGCGCTGGCGCATTGTGCTGAGCCACGCCTTGCCCAACGCGCTCGCGCCAATCATCAACGTGATTGCTTTTAACCTGGCGTACCTGGTGGTGGGTGTCATCCTGGTTGAAGTGGTCTTTGTTTATCCGGGCATCGGGCAACTGATGGTGGATGCGGTGACAAAACGCGACTTACCGGTCGTGCAGGCCTGCGGACTGCTGTTTGGCGGGACCTACATCCTGCTGAATACGGCGGCAGATCTGCTGGCTATCTGGTGTAACCCACGACTGCGGCATGCGAGGTAGGCCATGAAAAATATCAAAATTCGCACGGTACCGCTGTCGGCAATATTGGGTTTGACCATCATTGCCGTCAATTTGATTGCTGCGCTTTTTGCACCCTGGCTGGCGCCGCACAGCGAAACGGCTCAGGTGGGTGACATCTGGATGCTGCCGTCCACTTCAATGCCGTTCGGTACCGACAGTCTGGGACGTGACATGCTGTCGCGCATTCTGTTCGGCGCCAGAACCACTATTGCGATTGCGCTGGCGATCACCGCTATTTCGTTTGTGGTGGGCATTATTACCGGTTTTACCGCCGCGATTTACGGGCGTTGGGTAGATGTCGTGCTGACCCGCATTGTGGATACGCTGATGTCAATTCCGGTGCTGATCCTGGCCCTGATCGTCCTGTCCGTGCTGGGGACCTCTATTCCGGTGCTGGTCGGCACGATTGCGTTATTAGACGCGACTCGCGTTTTCCGTCTTGCTCGCCTGGTCGCGCAGGGGATCGTCTGCCTTGAATATGTTGAGGCGGCACGCCTGCGTGGGGAAGGGTTGTGGTGGATCGTTCGTAAAGAGTTTCTGCCTAATGCAATGCCGCCGCTGCTGGCGGAATTCGGCATGCGCTTCTGCTTTACCTTCTTGTTTATTGCCGGGCTTAGCTTCCTTGGGCTGGGCATTCAGCCGCCGTGGGCGGACTGGGGCAGCATGGTGCGCGACAACGCGCAGGCCATCAACTTTGGCCAGTTTGCTCCGCTGTACCCCGCTGCGGCGATTGCTCTGCTGACGATCGGCGTCAACCTGGTGGTCGACTGGCTGCTGGTACGTAACAACCTTTCGCTGGGAGAAGAGGGATGACACAACCGATTTTACAGATGCGTGATTTACGCATTGAAACCGAGCAAGGCCTGCCGCTGGTCAAAGGTGTCTCTCTCAGCCTGATGCCAGGTGAAGTATTGGGGCTGATTGGTGAGTCCGGCGCGGGGAAATCAACTATCGGTCTTGCGGCCCTGGGCTATGCCCGACCTGGCTGCCGGATTGCGGGTGGCGAAGTTCTTGTGGCCGGGCAAAACATCGTGGCGCTGTCCAGCAAAGAGAAACGCGAGTTTCGCGGTAAGCGTGTGGCATATGTAGCACAGAGTGCGGCGGCGGCGTTCAACCCGGCGCTGACCATCGGCAAGCAGGTATGCGAAGGGCCGCTTCGTCATGGCCTGATGAACCCGGAAGAAGCTCAGGCCTGGGCCGTAACGCTGTTTAAAGCGCTGGATCTTCCGGAGCCTGAAACTATCGGCCAGCGCTATCCGCACCAGCTTTCGGGCGGGCAACTGCAGCGGGCTATGGCGGCGATGGCGATGTCCTGCAAGCCGGACGTTCTCGTGCTGGATGAACCGACCACCGCGTTAGATGTGACGACGCAAATCGAAGTGCTGGTGATGCTGCGCAAACTGGTCCGCGAGTTTAATACTGCTGCGCTGTATATCACTCACGATCTGGCGGTTGTCGCACAGATTGCCGACCGCATTATGGTGCTGCGTCAGGGGAGTGAAGTGGAATGCGGCAGCACCGCCGATATTCTGCAAAACCCAGCTGAAGGCTACACGCAGCGGCTGGTGTCCGAACGCGCCCACGCTTTAACGCCGGTGCATGCCGAGAGCAAACCTGAAGGGCAGCTTCTGGCGCTGAATAATCTCTCGACGGGCTACAACGGCAAAACGGTCGTCCACAACGTTTCCCTCAGCATTGCCAAAGGGGAAACGATGGCCATTATCGGTGAGTCAGGGAGCGGGAAGAGTACGCTGGCCCGGGCGCTCTGCGGCCTGCTGACTGACACTAAAGGCAGCGTCACCTTCGCTGACAAGGTGCTGGCCAACCGCTATCAGCAGCGTGATAAAGAGACGTTGCGCCGTATCCAGATGATCTATCAGCTGCCTGATGTGGCGCTTAATCCGAGGCAAACCGTACTGGAGGCGATTGGCCGCCCGGTAGCGTTCTATTTTGGCCTTGATAAGCAGCAGGTTCGCGCGCGGGTTCTCGAACTCCTCAAACTGACTGAACTCCCTGATTATCTGATTGATCGCTATCCAGGCTCGCTTTCCGGGGGCCAGAAGCAACGCGTGTGTATTGCGCGAGCGCTGGCCGCGAAGCCCGATCTGATCATCTGCGATGAGGCAACCTCCGCCCTTGACCCGCTGGTGGCGGAAGAAGTGCTGAAATTGCTGAGAAATCTTCAGGAGCAACTGGGGCTGTCTTACCTGTTTATCACTCACGACCTGAGCACGGTGAAACGTATTGCCCAGCAGGTTGCCGTGATGTATCAGGGCAATGTCGTCGCACAGGGCCCAACCGCGCAGGTATTCAGCGCGCCAATGCACAGCTACACCGAAAAACTGCTGACTTCCGTGCCGGAAATGCGCCCTTCCTGGCTGGATGAGGTGCTGGGTCAGCGTCAGTTAAATGCGATGGCAGGAGCTTCATGAAAACTCTTATTACGCAATTCCCCCACAGCGTGAGCGTGACGGAACATTTGTGGATTGTTTTAAAAGACGGGACTCGGCTGGCCGCGCGGATGTGGCTGCCTTTGTCGGCTTCACAGCAGCCAGTGCCCGCTATTCTGGAGTACATTCCCTACCGCAAGCGCGACGGAACGCGTACCCGGGATGAGCCGATGCACGGCTATTTTGCCGGGAATGGCTATGCGGTGCTGCGGGTAGACATGCGCGGCAGCGGCGACTCCGACGGGCTGATGGCCGATGAATATCTTCTGCAGGAGCAGGAGGATGCGCTGGAGGTGATCGACTGGATCAGCCGTCAGGGCTGGTGTAACGGCGCCGTGGGCATGATGGGAAAATCCTGGGGCGGGTTTAACTGCCTGCAGCTGGCGGCTCGCCGCCCTCCGGCACTGAAAGCCATTATCACCGTTTGTTCGACGGACGATCGTTACAACGACGATATCCACTATAAAGGCGGCTGCCTGCTGAACGACAATTTGTGGTGGGGCGGCATTATGCTGGCCTACCAAAGTCGCCCGCAGGACCCGGAGCTGGTCGGGGAGGGCTGGTACCAGGCCTGGCTGAATCGCCTTGAAAATATGCCTTTCTTCCCGGCGCTGTGGATGGAACATCCGCTGAAAGATGATTACTGGAAGCACGGCTCGGTGGGGGAGGACTGGCAGGCGATCACCTGCCCGGTGATGGCCGTGGGCGGCTGGGCGGATTCCTATAGCAACGCGGTTTTCCGCCTGATGGATAACCTTAACGTCCCGCGTAAGGCGATCCTCGGCCCGTGGGCGCATATTTATCCTCAGGATGGCTCACCTACACCGGCCATCGGTTTTCTGCAGGAGGCCGTGAGCTGGTGGGATCGCTGGTTGAAACAGGTCGATAACGATGTACTGGATGGCCCGCGCGTTCAGGCCTGGCTCAACGACAGCCAGCGACCTGATTCGCAGCGGCCGCAGGCCTATGGGGAGTGGATTGCCATTGAGAATGATACCGACGCTGAAACCTTCCCTCAGCGCTGGCATTTGCAGCCTGGTCGGCTGGCGACATCGCCTTTAGCCGATGAATACCGGCAGGATATCCGTAGCGTGCAGAACCACGGGTTGTTCGCCGGAGAGTGGATGGGCGCGGGTGTGCTGGGAGAAAGTCCGAGCGATCAGCGAATGGACGACGGTCTGGCAGAAAGTTTCGACAGTGCCCCGCTGAGCGAAAGCCTGGCGATTTACGGCTTCCCACAGTTTGATGTCACGCTTTCCAGCGATAAACCTGCGGCAATGCTGTATGTCCGCCTGTCAGACGTTGCGCCCGATGGGGCTTCGACCCGCGTCAGTCACGGCTGGGTGAATCTGAGCCATCTGCAGGGGCAGGAGCAGAACGTCGCGCTGGTACCGGGTGAGAAAGTGAATGTTACCGTGCAACTGGACGGGATCGCCTGGCGCTTTGCTGCCGGGCACCGGCTGCGGGTTTCTCTCGCGACCACCTTCTGGCCGATGATCTGGCCGATGGCCGAGAATGCGACCCTTAGCGTTGATCTGGCCAGCGCTCAACTGCAATTGCCGGTTTGTCGGGAAGTGAAGCCGATTGCTGGCCCGAACCCTCATCCTGAAACAGCAGCCAATACGCCGCTGACAATCCTCTCTCCGGGGCGGGTCGATCGTGAACTGCGCTATGACGTGGTGAAGGACAGCTGGCAGAGCATCACTCAGGGCGTGGGCGGTGTTTTTGGCGAGGGTGTGTACCGCTTTGATGATATCAATACCACCGTCGATCATAGCCTCAGACGTCAGCTAACCGTGCAGAACAGCGATCCGCTCTCGGCGCATTATCTGCTGACTCAGAACATGAAAATCGGCCGGGAAGGTTGGTGGACGGACACAGACATTGTGCTGGAGATGCGCAGTGACCTGACGCATTTTATCGTCAGTGGGAAGATGACTGTTCAGCACAATGGGGAAGTGGTCTTTACCCGCGACTGGAACGAACGTATTGTCCGTTGAAAGACAGGCATAAAAAAAGGGCTGACAGATGTCAGCCCTTTTCGTTATTTCTAACCGCTTATTCCTGCAGATCGCCGCAGAAACGGTAGCCTTCGCCGTGGATGGTGGCGATAATTTCAGGCGTGTCCGGCGTGGATTCGAAATGTTTACGAATGCGACGGATGGTCACATCGACGGTGCGGTCATGCGGCTTCAGCTCGCGACCGGTCATTTTCTTCAACAACTCAGCACGAGACTGAATTTTGCCCGGGTTTTCACAGAAGTGCAGCATCGCGCGGAATTCACTGCGCGGCAGCTTATACTGTTCACCGTTTGGGCTAACCAGAGAGCGGCTGTTGATGTCCAGCTCCCAGCCGTTGAATTTGTAGCTTTCAACGGAACGACGTTCTTCGCTGATGGCCCCTAAGTTCATGGTACGGGACAGCAGGTTACGTGCACGAATAGTCAGCTCACGCGGATTGAAAGGTTTGGTGATGTAGTCATCCGCGCCGATTTCAAGACCGAGGATTTTGTCCACTTCGTTGTCACGGCCCGTCAGGAACATCAGCGCCACGTTAGCCTGTTCGCGCAATTCACGCGCCAGCAGCAGGCCGTTTTTACCCGGCAGGTTGATGTCCATAATGACGAGGTTGATGTCATTATCGGCAAGGATTTGATGCATCTCTGCGCCATCGGTCGCTTCAAAAACATCATAGCCTTCCGCTTCAAAAATGCTTTTAAGCGTGTTGCGTGTTACTAATTCGTCTTCGACGATAAGAATGTGCGGGGTCTGCATGTTTGCTACCTAAAATTGCCAACTAAATCGAAACAGGAAGTACAAAAGTCCCTGACCTGCCTGTTACATGCCATAAATTAACATGCCGGGCTTAACATGACTAAAGTACGTAATTGCGTTCTTGATGCACTTTCCATCAACGTCAACAACATCATTAGCTTGGTCGTGGGTACGTTCCCTTTGGACCCGACGGTGTCAAAAACGGCTGTTATCCTAACCATTTTAACAGCAACATAACAGGCTGGAGCTGCTTAGACACCTGATAAAACTACGCTTCGTTGACATATATCAATTTCAATTGTAGCACGTTAACAGTTTCATTAAATCATCGTAGCTCAATGCTAGCTTTTGTCACAACTTTTTAATAATCAAGATCGTAAAGCGTTAAAAAAGTAAGCTGAATCTGGCCTGCAACGGTAATGAGCTTACGGAAAATAAACCATGCTAAACAAGTGGATATAACCGGCATTTACCCCACTATCATGGTATATAATCACGTAAAAGCATAAGCTTAAGTTATAAGTCCATCGGAAGCCGCTGTCACAATATATGTTGCAACAAAGTAAATTTGCGATGCGTATTATCCAAATTTGTGCATCACTTCGCACGTTTTAACGAATTTTAGAAGAGAGTTCCAATGCGTTTGCCAATTATCCTGGTTTCACCGGCCAGAGCAGAGAACGTCGGGGCCGCGGCCCGGGCGATGAAGACCATGGGGTTTACGGAGATGAGGATCGTTGCCAGTGATGCGCATCTCCAACCCGCCGCGCGCTGGGTGGCGCATGGCGCGGGCGATATCCTTGATGGGATTCACCACTTTGACACGCTCGCGGATGCCTTGAGTGACGTGGATTTTTCTATCGCCACAACGGCCCGCAGCCGGGCGAAGTTTCATTACTACGCGACGCCGCAACAGCTGGTGCCAATGCTTGAAGAAAAGCGCCAGTGGGTAGGATGTGCGGCGTTGGTTTTTGGCCGTGAAGATTCCGGGCTGACTAACGAAGAGCTGGAGCTGGCGGATGTTTTAACCGGCGTGCCGATGGTTGCGGATTACCCGTCGCTTAACTTGGGGCAGGCCGTGATGGTTTATTGCTACCAGCTTTCCGCCTTGATGCAGCAACCGCCTGTGGAAAACGTGGCCGTTGACGGGCAACAGTTGAATGCGCTGCGTTTGCGAATGGCGGCGCTTTTGCATCGCCTTGAGGTTGCTGACGACCAAAAAATGGTCGATTGGGTTCAGCAACGTTTGGGCCTGCTGGAGCACAGAGACACGGCAATGCTTCACCGTTTGCTTCATGACATCGAAAAAAAATTGCCAGAATGAAATGTTTTTGAATTTCTCTTTTTTGAGACGTTCATCTAACTTATTGCGCTATTTCTGCTCTTTTACTGTCATTTTTAGTGGTTTTTTCAGCGCGACCGGGCAAGGCGATTTTTTGTGACAGAACTAAAAAAAATTGACTTGGTAAAGGGATTGCTTTAACCAATAGAGCTATTACAAATTTAGAGCACACAACATCCATGTTTCGCTTCAGCCTGATTACCACAATTATCACAACCACCATTACCACAGGTAACGGTGCGGGCTGACGCATACAGGTAAAAATGAAAAAAGCCCGCACCTAAACAGTGCGGGCTTTTTTTTCGGGAAAAAATCAAGGGGTCACAACAATGCGAGTGTTGAAATTCGGCGGTACTTCGGTGGCAAATGCGGAGCGTTTCCTTCGCGTTGCCGATATCCTGGAAAGTAATGCCAAACAGGGGCAGGTGGCGACCGTGCTGTCTGCTCCGGCAAAAATTACTAACCACCTTGTGGCGATGATTGAGAAAACCATCGGTGGCCAGGACGCTGTGCCGAATATCAGCGACGCAGAACGTATTTTTGCTGAACTGCTGAATGGTCTGGCAGAGGCACAGCCGGGCTTTCCGCTGGCTGAACTGAAAGGGTTAGTGAATCAGGAGTTTGCCCAGCTTAAGCATGTTCTGCATGGCATCAGCCTGCTGGGACAGTGCCCGGACAGCATCAATGCGGCGATCATTTGCCGGGGCGAGAAGCTGTCTATCGCTATCATGTCTGGAGTGCTGCAGGCTCGCGGCTACCAGGTGACCGTTATCGATCCGGTTGAAAAATTGCTGGCGGTGGGGCATTACCTGGATTCCAGCGTGGATATCGCAGAGTCAACCCGCCGTATTGCCGCCAGCCGCATTCCTGAAGATCACATGATCCTGATGGCCGGGTTTACCGCCGGGAACGACAAAGGCGAGCTGGTTGTTCTGGGCCGAAACGGTTCCGACTATTCTGCCGCCGTACTGGCTGCCTGTCTGCGAGCCGATTGTTGTGAGATCTGGACTGACGTCGACGGCGTTTATACCTGCGACCCGCGCCAGGTCCCTGACGCCCGACTGCTGAAGTCGATGTCTTACCAGGAAGCGATGGAGCTTTCCTACTTCGGCGCCAAAGTGCTTCACCCGCGCACCATCACCCCGATTGCTCAGTTCCAGATCCCTTGCCTGATTAAAAATACCGGAAATCCGCAGGCGCCAGGTACGCTCATTGGTGACAAGAGCGATGACGAAGGGCTGCCGGTGAAAGGCATCACTAACCTGAACAACATGGCAATGTTCAGTGTTTCAGGCCCAGGCATGAAAGGCATGGTCGGCATGGCCGCTCGAGTGTTTGCCGCCATGTCCCGTGCCGGAATTTCCGTGGTGTTGATCACCCAGTCCTCCTCCGAGTACAGCATCAGCTTCTGCGTTCCGCAAGCTGATTGCGGCCGCGCTCGCAAGGCGATGGAAGACGAATTCTATCTCGAACTGAAAGAAGAGCTGCTGGAGCCGCTGGCGGTGACCGAACGCCTGGCTGTTATCTCCGTCGTGGGCGACGGCATGAAAACGCTGCGAGGTATCTCCGCCAAGTTCTTTGCAGCCCTGGCCCGCGCGAATATCAATATTATCGCTATCGCACAGGGCTCTTCCGAGCGTTCTATCTCCGTTGTGGTCAATAACGACGATGCCGTGACCGGCGTACGTGTGACTCACCAGATGCTGTTTAACACCGATCAGGTTATTGAGCTGTTCCTGGTAGGTGTTGGCGGCGTGGGCGCGGCTCTGCTGGAGCAGGTTAAACGCCAACAGGCGTGGCTGAAGGAGAAGCATATCGATTTGCGCGTTTGCGGCGTGGCGAATTCTAAAGCCCTGCTGACTAACGTGCATGGCCTGGATCTCGAAAACTGGCAGCAGGCGCTGGAGCAGGCCAAAGAGCCGTTCAACCTTGGCCGTTTGATCCGCCTGGTGAAAGAGTATCATCTGCTGAACCCGGTGATTGTGGACTGTACTTCCAGCCAGGCTGTGGCGGATCAGTACGCTGATTTCCTGAGCGAAGGTTTCCACGTGGTGACGCCAAACAAAAAGGCCAACACCTCGAGCATGAATTATTACCACCAGTTGCGTAATGCCGCGGAGAGTTCGCGCCGCAAATTCCTCTACGACACCAACGTGGGGGCGGGGCTGCCGGTGATCGAAAACCTGCAAAACCTGCTGAATGCGGGCGATGAACTGCAGCGTTTCTCCGGCATTCTTTCCGGGTCGCTTTCTTACATCTTCGGTAAGCTGGATGAGGGAATGAGCTTCTCGCTGGCGACCAGCACTGCGCGCGAAATGGGATATACCGAACCGGATCCGCGTGACGATCTTTCCGGTATGGACGTGGCGCGTAAGCTGTTGATCCTGGCTCGTGAGACCGGGAGCGATTTGGAACTTTCGGATATCGAAATCGAATCCGTACTTCCGGAAAATTTTGATGCGAGCGGAGACGTCGAGTCTTTTATGGCACGCCTTCCTCAGTTGGATGATGAGTTTACGGCTCGTGTGAGGAAGGCGCGTGACGATGGGAAAGTACTACGTTACGTCGGCATTATTGAAGAAGACGGCAGCTGCAAAGTGAAGATCGACGCCGTAGACGGCAACGATCCGCTGTATAAGGTGAAGAACGGCGAAAATGCCCTGGCCTTCTACAGCCACTATTATCAACCGCTGCCGCTGGTTCTGCGCGGCTATGGGGCGGGTAACGACGTTACCGCCGCCGGTGTCTTCGCGGATCTGCTTCGCACCCTGTCATGGAAGTTAGGAGTTTAAGATGGTTAAAGTATATGCCCCGGCTTCCAGCGCCAATATGAGCGTCGGCTTTGATGTGCTGGGTGCGGCGGTGTCGCCGGTTGATGGCTCACATTTGGGTGATTACGTGACGGTTGAAGCGGCAGACAGTTTCAGCCTGACCAACCTTGGACGGTTCGCCAGTAAGCTGCCGGATGAACCACGCGAGAACATTGTTTATCAGTGCTGGGAGCGTTTCTGCCAGGAGATTGGCAAGACTATTCCTGTGGCGATGACGCTTGAGAAAAATATGCCCATCGGCTCCGGGCTGGGGTCCAGTGCCTGTTCGGTGGTGGCTGGCCTGATGGCGATGAATGAATTTTGCGGTAAGCCGTTGAGCGACACACGCCTGCTGGCGCTAATGGGCGAGCTGGAAGGGCGTATTTCCGGCAGCATTCATTACGATAACGTTGCGCCTTGTTTCCTGGGCGGCATGCAGTTGATGATCGAAGAAAACGGCATCATCAGCCAGCAGGTGCCAGGCTTTGATGAGTGGCTTTGGGTGCTGGCGTATCCAGGCATTAAGGTTTCAACCGCCGAAGCGCGTGCGATTTTACCTGCCCAATACCGCCGCCAGGACTGTATTAGCCACGGTCGCCATCTGGCCGGTTTTATTCATGCCTGTCATACCCGCCAGCCTGCGCTCGCGGCGAAGCTGATGAAGGATGTGATTGCTGAACCTTACCGCGCCAAACTGCTGCCGAAGTTTGATGAGTCCCGTAAAGCCGTGGCGGATATCGGCGCTCTGGCTAGCGGGATTTCGGGTTCCGGCCCGACCTTATTTGCACTGTGCGATAACACCGATACCGCGCAGCGCGTGGCTGACTGGCTCAGCCAACATTATTTGCAGAACCAGGAAGGTTTTGTACATATTTGCCGTCTGGATACGGCTGGCGCACGAGTTTTGGGATAAGACATGAAACTGTACAACCTTAAAGATCACAACGAGCAGGTCTCCTTTGCACAGGCGGTTACCCAGGGGCTGGGCAAACAGCAGGGCCTGTTTTTCCCGCATGACCTGCCTGAGTTTGAACTGACTGAAATCGACGCCATGCTGGAGATGGACTTTGTCAGCCGTAGCAGCAAAATTTTGTCCGCATTTATCGGGGATGAGATCCCGCAGGAGATTCTGGAAGAGCGCGTGCGTGCGGCCTTCGCGTTCCCTGCGCCGGTGAACATGGTTGAACCGGACGTGGGTTGCCTGGAACTGTTCCACGGCCCAACGCTGGCGTTTAAAGACTTTGGCGGGCGCTTTATGGCGCAGATGCTGACCCACATCAGCGGCGACAAGCCTGTGACCATTCTGACGGCAACATCCGGCGATACCGGTGCGGCGGTGGCTCATGCGTTTTACGGCCTTAAGAATGTGCGCGTCGTTATTCTTTATCCGCGTGGCAAAATCAGTCCGCTGCAGGAAAAACTGTTCTGTACCCTCGGTGGGAATATCGAAACCGTTGCAATTGACGGTGATTTTGATGCCTGCCAGGCGCTGGTGAAACAGGCATTTGATGATGAAGAGCTGAAGGTGGCGCTGGGGTTAAACTCGGCAAACTCCATTAACATCAGCCGCCTGCTGGCGCAGATCTGCTACTACTTCGAAGCGGTAGCTCAATTGCCGCAGGAAGCCCGTAATCAGCTGGTGGTTTCCGTACCAAGCGGTAACTTTGGTGACCTGACGGCTGGCCTACTGGCAAAATCCCTGGGCTTGCCGATTAAGCGTTTTATTGCGGCGACCAATGCCAACGACACCGTTCCGCGTTTCCTGGCTGAAGGCCAGTGGGCGCCTAAAGCGACCGTGGCCACGCTGTCCAACGCCATGGATGTTAGCCAGCCGAACAACTGGCCGCGCGTGGAAGAGCTTTTCCGCCGCAAAATTTGGCGCCTGACCGACCTTGGCTATGCTGCCGTGACCGACGAAACCACCAAAGATACGATGCGTGAGCTGAAGGCAATTGGCTACGTTTCTGAACCGCACGCGGCGATTGCTTACCGCGCTCTGCGCGACCAGCTGCAGCCAGGTGAGTTTGGGCTGTTCCTGGGCACCGCGCATCCGGCGAAGTTTAAAGAGAGCGTGGAAGAGATTCTGGGTGAAGCGCTGCCTCTGCCGGAAGAACTGGCGTCCCGCGCAGATCTGCCGCTGCTGTCCCACAATCTCCCGGCTGATTTTGCCGAACTGCGTAAGTTCATGATGGTTAAAGCGTAATTCTGAAGCCCCATTTTGCTTGTCGAACTGGGGCGTTTTTTCCTGTAAATCAGGGAGAAAATAAGCAGGCATTTAGCAGGAAAAAAGGAGAAATTCCCATAAAATGCGGATGCTTAGAGATTAGGATTGCGGAGAATAACGCGGGCGTGATTTCCGACATAAGCTCATCTTAACGGGCCCAATGGGCCGGCTTAAGAAGTAAGGAGCAAGCTATGTTGAAATCCATTTTTCTGGCGTTGTCCCTGCTGGTGGTGACGCCGCTGGCGGTACAGGCGGGAGAAATCACGCTGGTGCCTGCCGTGACGCTGCACTTTGGCGATCAGGACAACCACGGGCGCTATTGGGACGGCCATTACTGGCGAGACCACGACTGGTGGGCAAGGCACTATGAGTGGCGTGAACATCGCTGGCAGCGGCATGCAAGATTCGATGGCCCGCCACGGGATCATCATGATAATCGCTGGGATAGATAACTCACGCTAGTTCACAGTAAAACGCCAGCTTAATGCTGGCGTTTTTTTATTGCTCGTGGCGCTTAAACACCAGTTCGTTTTTCTGTGATGCTTCTTCATCAAAGAAATAGCCGTCTGTATTAAACGCTTTCAGCTGTTCTGGCTTCGTCAGGCGATTCTCAATGATGTAGCGGCTCATTAGCCCACGCGCTTTTTTCGCATAGAAGCTGATGACTTTAAATTTGCCGTTCTTTTCATCGAGGAAAACGGGCTTGATGATCTCCGCGTTCAGCTTTTTCGGCTTCACCGCTTTAAAGTATTCATCAGACGCCAGGTTGACCACGATATTGTCGCCCTGGGTGGCCAGCACCTGATTCAGCTTGTCGGTAATTGTCTCGCCCCAGAAGTGATACAGATCTTTGCCCTTCGGGTTTTCCAAGCGAATTCCCATTTCCAGCCGGTAAGGTTGCATTAAATCCAGCGGACGCAGCACGCCGTACAACCCGGAAAGCATACGCAGGTGCTGCTGGGCAAAATCAAAGTCTGCTTCGCTAAACTCTTCGGCCTGCAGGCCGGTATAAACATCACCTTTAAAGGCGAGAATAGCCGGGCGCGCGTTTTGTGGCGTAAATGCCGGGTGCCACTCGTGGAAACGGGTTTCGTTCAGAGAGGCCAGCTTATCGCTGATGCTCATCAGGGAAGCAATTTGCGGGGCGCTTAGCTTGCGGGCAACGCTGATTAACTGCTGTGAATATTCCAACAGTTCCGGCTGTGTATAGCGGTCCGTCGGCAGCTCGCTTTGGTAATCCAGCGTTTTGGCAGGTGAGATAAGAATTAGCATGTCCACTCCTTGCATAGTTTGGCCGTTACTTTAGCAAATTTCCCGCCTGTCGCGGCCTATGGCTGCAATCAGCTAAGGTTTTTTTTCAACGTCTCTGTCCCAAACGCCGGGTGCCAGCTGGTTCTTAATCTCCGGGAAGCGGTTGGGATTGAAAATAGGCGATATGCCCAGCTTTTGCTGGCGAAGATAATCTGCTGCTATCGCTTTCACCACCGGTGAAAGCAGCAAGATCGCCGTGATATTGGTTATCGCCATAATCGCCATCGCCACGTCTGCCAACTGCCAGACCAGCGGCAGCGCAGCCTGAGTTCCGAACATCACCATTGCGAGTACCATAAAGCGCAGTAGAAATTTCAGTGCGCGGCTGTCCTGGTTCAGAAAGAGCAAATTGTTCTCGGCGTAGGTGTAATTTGCCATGATAGACGTGAAGGCGAACAGGAAAACGATCACCACGATAAAACCGCTGCCCCAGCCGCCCACGGCTGAGCTGAGCGCCTGTTGAACCAGGATAATGCCGCTACGTGACGTTTCAATGCCGTCCATCATGCCGGACATCAGCACAATGGCGGCTGTCGCGGTGCAGATAATCACCGTATCAATTAACACGCCAAACATTTGCACCACGCCCTGAGTGGCCGGGTGTGGAGGCCATGCGGCAGCGGCTGCGGCGGCATTCGGCGTGGAGCCCATGCCCGCTTCGTTAGAAAACATCCCGCGCTGGAAGCCATTGGTGATGGCCTGGCTGACGGTATAACCCAGCGCGCCCGAAGCGGCTTCGTGCCAGCCAAAGGCGTGGCTGAAAATCAGCCTGATGACTTCGGGGAAACGTTCAATATGCAGCCCCACAACATACAGGCTCATGCATACCCAGAGTAAGGCCATCAGCGGCACCAGCCACTGGGAGAGGCGAGCAATGGTCCGCATTCCTCGCCAGATGACTAGCGCGGTAACAGTCACCAGGAAAAGGCCCACCCAGATTTTTGGCACGTCAAACGCGTAGTGAGTGGCAATCGCGATAGAGTTGGCCTGTACGGCGTTGAACACCATGCCGAAGGCAACGATCAAAAAGACGGAAAACAGCACGCCCATCCAGCGCATACCAAGCCCGCGCTCCATATACCAGGCCGGGCCGCCGCGATAGTTTCCTTCTTTGTCGCGGGTTTTATAGAGCTGGGCGAGGGAGCATTCTGCGAAGGCGGTGGCCATGCTGAGTACGGCGGCAACCCACATCCAGAACACCGATCCGGGGCCACCAGCTGAGATGGCCAGCGCAATGCCCGCAAGGTTACCGCTGCCGACGCGCGCGGCAAGGCTGGTGCAAAGAGCCTGGAATGAGGATATTCCGGAAGGATCCGGCGAGTCGCTGTTGCGCAGGAAAAGGCGCAGCCGGGTAAAGTAACGGAACTGGACGAAGCCGCTGCGGAAGGTGAACCAGATGCCCGCGCCAATCAGCAGCCAAAGCAGGACCGAGCCCCAAAGCACCTCGTTGATAAATAATAAAAAATCTGTCATTAACGTCCCTCTTGTTAATGCGTGATGGCGGCGAGGTTGACGGGCCCGGGCCATGCAATCCATTACGTTACAGATAAATTGGCGGTCGAGTTTAGCATATTCTCGCCCACTGGACGGACAGCACTTGTCGCGGTTGCACCTGATGGGCGGCGTGATATCATCAAGCCAGACCGGTTACATCTCCCTAACAAGCTACACCTGAAGAGAAACACTCATTATGACGGATAAATTGACTTCTTTGCGTCAACTGACCACCGTGGTTGCTGACACCGGAGATATCGCGGCGATGAAGCTGTACCAGCCGCAAGATGCTACTACCAACCCTTCTCTGATCCTTAACGCTGCGCAGATCCCTGAGTACCGTAAACTGATTGACGAAGCGATTACCTGGGCTCGTAGCCAGAGCAACGATCGCGCTCAGCAGGTGGTTGACGCTTCCGATAAGCTGGCTGTAAATATCGGCCTGGAAATTCTGAAGCTGATCCCTGGCCGTATTTCTACCGAAGTGGATGCTCGCCTGTCCTATGACACCGAAGCCAGCATCGCGAAAGCCAAACACCTGATCAAGCTCTACAACGACGCGGGCATCAGCAACGATCGCATCCTGATTAAACTGGCTTCTACCTGGCAGGGCATCCGCGCTGCAGAGCAGCTGGAAAAAGAAGGCATCAACTGTAACCTGACCCTGCTGTTCTCCTTCGCTCAGGCTCGTGCCTGTGCTGAAGCTGGCGTATTCCTGATTTCTCCGTTTGTTGGCCGTATCCTTGACTGGTACAAAGCTAACACCGACAAGAAAGAGTACGCACCGCAGGAAGATCCAGGCGTGGTTTCCGTGACCGAAATCTACCAGTACTACAAGCAGCACGGTTATGAAACCGTGGTGATGGGCGCAAGCTTCCGTAACGTCGGTGAAATCATCGAGCTGGCTGGTTGCGACCGCCTGACCATTGCTCCTGCGCTGCTAAAAGAGCTGGCAGAAAGCGAAGGTACCATCGAGCGTAAGCTGAGCTACACCGGCGAAGTGAAAGCGCGTCCTGAGCGCATCACCGAGTCTCAGTTCCTGTGGCAGCACAACCAGGATCCAATGGCCGTAGACAAACTGGCGGACGGTATCCGTAAGTTTGCAATCGACCAGGAAAAACTGGAAAAAATGATCGGCGATCTGCTGTAATCATTCTCGTGGCCGGCTTGCGTCGGCCACGCTTTTCACCGCTTTCCCTGTCTGCAACGCCTTTCCCCGTGTATCATTCCTCTCAGACTTGCTGATTTCCAGGATTGATATGAATACCTTACGCATTGGACTCGTGTCCATTTCAGACCGCGCTTCCAGCGGCGTTTATCAGGATAAAGGCATTCCTGCGCTGCAAGAGTGGCTCGAACAGACGCTGACAATACCTTTTAAGATAGAAACCCGTCTGATCCCTGACGAACAATCCATCATTGAACAAGCGCTCTGCGAGCTAGTGGATGAAATGGCCTGCCATTTGGTGCTGACAACCGGTGGGACCGGACCGGCGCGTCGTGACGTAACGCCGGATGCTACGCTTGCCGTTGCCGATCGTTTAATGCCCGGCTTTGGCGAACAGATGCGTCAGATCAGCCTGCATTTTGTCCCGACGGCGATCCTCTCTCGTCAGGTAGGCGTCATTCGTAAACAGGCCTTGATCCTCAACCTTCCGGGGCAGCCAAAATCTATTCAGGAAACGCTGGAAGGCGTGAAAGATGAAAACGGCAAGGTTGTGGTGCCAGGGATTTTTGCAAGTGTACCGTATTGTATACAGTTGCTGGATGGGCCTTATGTTGAAACGCATGACCATGTGGTAGCAGCTTTCCGTCCTAAAAGTGCTCGTCGCGAGATAAAACCCTGAATAATTAGCTTTTGTGACATAAGATCGAATTGGTATGGAGTGTGAACATTTTACCGTTATAGTAACTCTGGCTTTACAGCTAAACGGAAAAAATAATTAACACTCCTCTTTACAAGCGGTCCCCTATGTCAAAACAGCACGTCAGACCTCTTAACCGGCAGGATTATAAAACCCTGACCCTTGCTGCCCTCGGCGGCGCCCTCGAATTCTACGACTTCATTATCTTCGTCTTCTTTGCGGCAGTGCTGGGAGAGCTCTTCTTCCCGGCTGATATCCCGGAGTGGCTGCGCCAGGTGCAGACATTCGCTATTTTCGCGGCCGGTTATCTTGTGCGCCCACTGGGCGGGGTTGTGATGGCGCACTTTGGCGATCTGGTCGGCCGCAAAAAGATGTTTACCCTCAGCATTCTGCTGATGGCGGTACCGACGCTGGCCATTGGTTTGCTGCCGACGTATGCCTCGTTAGGCATTGCGGCTCCGTTGTTGCTGTTGCTGATGCGTATTCTGCAGGGGGCGGCAATCGGCGGCGAAGTGCCGGGCGCCTGGGTGTTTGTCTCTGAGCATGTGCCGGATAAGCGGATTGGTATTGCCTGCGGCATTTTGACGATGGGTCTGACCGTCGGGATTCTGTTGGGCTCCGTAGTGGCAACCATTATTAATACTTCCATGACCCAGCAGGCGATTCATGATGGCGGTTGGCGCATTCCTTTCTTCCTTGGCGGGATTTTTGGCCTGGTGGCGATGTATCTTCGCCGCTGGTTGCGTGAAACGCCAATCTTCCTCGAAATGCAGCAGCGTAAAGCGTTGGCTGAGGAGCTGCCGCTTAAGTCAGTAGTGGTTGGGCATAAAAAAGCAGTGGTTGTTTCTATGCTGCTGACCTGGCTGCTCTCCGCCTGCATCGTAGTAGTGATTTTGATGTCACCGATTTGGCTGCAAAAACAGCATGGGATCGCGCCTGCCTTAACGCTACAGGCAAACAGTATTGCCACGATTATGCTGTGCGTGGGTTGTCTGCTGGCAGGGCTGGCGGCTGACCGCTTTGGCTCAGGGAAAACCTTTACCGTCGGCAGCGTCTTGCTCGCCATCTGTAGCTGGATGTTTTATCACCTGAGTGGGACGCATCCGGAACATCTCTTCTTGCTCTATGGCCTGGTTGGGTTGAGCGTGGGGGTGGTTGGCGCGGTGCCATTTGTTATGGTGCGAGCCTTCCCGGCGCAGGTGCGATTCACCGGAATTTCGTTTTCTTACAACCTGTCCTATGCCATTTTTGGCGGCCTGACGCCGATTGCGGTCACTATGCTAATGGGCGTTTCGCCGATGGCCCCGGCCTGGTATGTGTTGGCGCTTGCTATCGTGGGTTTGGTGATGGGGATTTGGCTGAGAAAGGATATTCATCATCAGGATAAGATAGAAGAAGGGGCTCTGACGCCTTCCTGAATAAAAAAACGCGGAGCAAGGCTCCGCGTTTTGCTTTCCGCTAAAGGAAGATTAGTGCTTTTCGCCGATCGGCAGCACGGTGCGGCCAAACTGCTCGTTCAGCACTTCACCCATCGCCAGGTAGATAGCGCTTGCGCCACACACCAGGCCAATCCAGCCCGCGACTTTCACAATACCTTCGTTATCTGCCAGGTGGCCAAACGCCAGCAGGGCGAACAGCACGGTCAGGCTGGCAAAGACGAACTGCAGCATACGTGGTGCTTTCAGAGTACCGAAGAACATGAACAGGGTGAAGACACCCCACAGGCCCAGGTACGCGCCAAGGAAGTGGCCATTGGCCGCATCGCTAAGGCCCATTTTAGGCATCAGCAGAATCGCCACCAGCGTCAGCCAGAAAGAGCCGTATGAGGTGAAGGCGGTTAAACCGAAAGTGTTCCCTTTTTTAAACTCCAGCAGGCCCGCGAAGATTTGCGCGATACCGCCGTAGAAAATCCCCATCGCGAGGATAGTAACGTCAAAACCAAAAATACCTGCGTTATGCAGGTTGAGCAAAATGGTGGTCATGCCGAAGCCCATTAAGCCCAGGGGAGCTGGATTAGCCAACTTAGTGTTGCCCATAGTTCCTCTGAAAAATTCATCTGAAATGTAGTGTTAATTAACGCCCTGCCGCCGGGAGTCCGGTTGCGGGCGCGGCATAATAATCAGGCAGCACGTCGCCGTCTATGATCTGAGCGGGGGGAAAGCTGAAAATTTTTTTTCACCTGCCCCTTGATGGCAAGCGTTGCGACCCCATCTTGTATGCAACCGCAGTTGGCGGACCTGAAAAAAAACGCTTCGGGCAGTTGAAACAGACGCTTTTGCCCGCATAACAGGTTCACAACCACATGATGACGAATTTTTAGTGGAGACGTTTAGATGGGTAAAATTATTGGTATCGACCTGGGGACTACTAACTCTTGTGTCGCGATTATGGATGGTACAACTGCTCGTGTGCTGGAGAACGCCGAGGGCGACCGCACCACGCCTTCTATCATTGCTTACACGCAGGACGGCGAAATCCTGGTAGGTCAGCCGGCTAAACGTCAGGCAGTGACTAACCCGCAAAACACTCTGTTTGCGATTAAACGCCTGATTGGCCGTCGCTTCCAGGACGAAGAAGTGCAGCGTGATGAAGCCATCATGCCTTACAAAATCATCGGCGCTGACAACGGCGACGCATGGATTGACGTAAAAGGTCAGAAAATGGCACCGCCGCAGATCTCTGCTGAAGTGCTGAAGAAAATGAAGAAAACCGCTGAAGATTACCTGGGTGAGCCGGTAACCGAAGCTGTTATCACCGTTCCAGCATACTTTAACGATGCTCAGCGTCAGGCAACCAAAGACGCCGGCCGCATCGCAGGTCTGGAAGTGAAACGTATCATCAACGAACCAACCGCTGCCGCACTGGCTTACGGTCTGGATAAAGAAGTTGGCAACCGTACTATCGCGGTTTACGACCTTGGTGGTGGTACTTTCGATATCTCTATTATCGAAATCGACGAAGTTGACGGCGAGAAAACCTTCGAAGTTCTGGCAACCAACGGTGATACCCACCTGGGTGGTGAAGACTTCGACAGCCGCATGATCAACTACCTCGTTGACGAGTTTAAGAAAGATCAGGGCATTGACCTGCGTAACGATCCGCTGGCAATGCAGCGCCTGAAAGAAGCGGCAGAAAAAGCAAAAATCGAGCTTTCTTCTGCACAGCAGACCGACGTGAACCTGCCGTACATCACTGCAGACGCGACCGGTCCAAAACACATGAACATCAAAGTGACTCGTGCGAAACTGGAATCCCTGGTCGAAGACCTGGTGAACCGTTCTATCGAGCCACTGAAAGTTGCCCTGCAGGATGCTGGCCTGTCCGTTTCCGATATCCAGGACGTTATCCTGGTCGGCGGTCAGACTCGTATGCCAATGGTGCAGAAAAAAGTTGCTGAGTTCTTCGGTAAAGAGCCGCGTAAAGACGTTAACCCGGATGAAGCTGTTGCTATCGGTGCAGCGGTTCAGGGCGGCGTGCTGACCGGTGATGTAAAAGACGTACTGCTGCTGGACGTTACCCCGCTGTCTCTGGGTATCGAAACCATGGGTGGCGTGATGACTGCGCTTATCAGCAAAAACACCACCATCCCGACCAAGCACAGCCAGGTGTTCTCTACCGCTGAAGACAACCAGTCTGCGGTAACCATCCATGTGATTCAGGGTGAACGTAAACGTGCATCCGATAACAAATCACTGGGTCAGTTCAACCTGGACGGGATCAGCGCGGCACCGCGCGGTATGCCACAGATCGAAGTCACCTTTGACATTGATGCTGACGGTATCCTGCACGTTTCTGCAAAAGACAAAAACAGCGGTAAAGAGCAGAAGATCACCATCAAGGCATCTTCCGGTCTGAACGAAGACGAAATCCAGAAAATGGTTCGTGATGCAGAAGCTAACGCCGAAGCTGACCGTAAGTTCGAAGAGCTGGTTCAGACCCGTAACCAGGGCGACCATCTGCTGCACAGCACCCGTAAGCAGGTTGAAGAAGCAGGCGACAAACTGCCAGCTGACGACAAAACTGCTATTGAGTCTGCGCTGACTGCGCTGGAAGCGTCGCTGAAAGGCGAAGATAAAGCGGACATCGAAGCTAAAATTCAGGCTCTGGCTGAAGTTTCCCAGAAGCTGATGGAACTGGCTCAGCAGCAGCACGCTGAGCAGCAGGCTGGCAATGCTGCTGATGCAGGCAACGCTAACGCCGGTAAAGACGACGATGTTGTCGATGCCGAGTTCGAAGAAGTTAAAGATAAAAAATAATCGCCCTGATGCAGGGTAATTAACCGGCACGGGCGCGGAGTTTACTCCACGCCCGTGCTCGTATGTTAAGGGCAGAAAAAAGAGATGGCGAAGAAAGACTATTACGAGGTTTTAGGCGTTCCGAAGTCAGCGGAAGAGCGTGAAATCAAAAAGGCTTATAAGCGCCTGGCGATGAAGTTCCATCCGGACCGTAACCAGGGCGATAAAGAGGCCGAGGCGAAGTTCAAAGAGATCAAAGAAGCCTACGAAATCCTTACCGACGCTCAAAAACGTGCGGCGTACGATCAGTACGGCCATGCTGCGTTTGAACAAGGCGGTATGGGCGGTGGTGGCGGCTTTGGCGGCGGCGGTGCGGACTTCAGCGATATCTTTGGCGACGTATTTGGCGACATTTTTGGCGGCGGACGCCGTCAGCGTGCGTCTCGTGGTGCAGACTTGCGCTACAACATGGACTTAACGCTTGAGGAAGCGGTTCGTGGCGTCACCAAAGAGATCCGTATCCCGACGCTCGAAGAGTGCGAAGTTTGCCACGGCAGCGGCGCGAAAAAAGGCTCTTCTCCGCAGACCTGTCCAACCTGCCACGGGCAGGGCCAGGTGCAAATGCGTCAGGGCTTCTTCACCGTGCAGCAAAGCTGTCCGCACTGTCAGGGCCGCGGTACCATCATTAAAGATCCGTGCAATAGCTGCCACGGCCACGGCCGAGTAGAGAAAACCAAAACGCTGTCGGTGAAAATCCCGGCGGGCGTGGATACCGGTGACCGTATTCGTCTGTCTGGCGAAGGCGAAGCGGGTGAACACGGTGCGCCATCAGGCGATCTGTACGTTCAGGTTCAGGTGAAACAGCACCCAATCTTCGAACGTGAAGGTAATAACCTGTACTGCGAAGTGCCGATCAACTTCGCAATGGCTGCGCTGGGTGGGGAAATTGAAGTCCCAACCCTGGACGGGCGGGTTAACCTCAAGGTTCCGGGCGAAACGCAAACCGGCAAGCTGTTCAGAATGCGCGGTAAAGGCGTGAAGTCCGTGCGAGGTGGTGCGCAGGGTGATCTGCTGTGCCGCGTTGTTGTAGAGACGCCGGTTAGTCTTAACGAAAAGCAGAAAAAGCTACTGCGTGACCTGGAAGAGAGCTTCGGCGGCCCTACCGGGGCGAACAACAGCCCGCGCTCGAAGAGCTTCTTCGACGGCGTGAAGAAATTCTTTGATGATTTAACTCGGTAATTTCTTCCTGTTGTTATGCTTCAAAAAACCTGAACTGCTTCATTCGGTTCAGGTTTTTTTTATGCCTTTTTATATCGATCGGTTTTTTCGATCGTTACTTGCAATATAAGCTGTTTTTAACGATGTGTCATTATCGCTATGCTGGCTACCCTATTAGTGTTCAGGATGAATACGCTACTTAGAGAGTTGGGTGAAATAATGACTAAAAATCTGCAACGTTTTTTTCAGAATGATGCCGCCGGCGGTATTTTTTTGATTGTTGCCGCCGCGCTGGCAATGCTGCTGGCGAATATGAATGCGACCAGCGCCGGCTACGAGGCGTTCCTTGCCACGCCTGTTGAAGTGAGAATTGGGCCGCTGGATATCAGTAAAAATCTGCTGCTGTGGGTGAATGATGCCCTGATGGCGATTTTCTTCCTGATGATTGGCCTTGAGGTGAAGCGGGAAATGGTTATTGGCTCACTGGCCGATCGCCGTCAGGCTTCATTCCCGGTCATTGCTGCCCTTGGCGGGATGGTCGTGCCGGCTCTGCTTTATCTGGTTTTCAACTATGCTGATCCTGTAACGCGTGAAGGGTGGGCGATACCTGCGGCAACGGATATCGCGTTTGCTTTGGGGATCCTGGCGCTTCTGGGCAACCGTGTTCCTCTGGCGTTGAAAGTCTTCCTGATGGCGTTGGCGATCATTGACGACCTTGGGGCGATTGTAATTATTGCGCTGTTTTATACCCACGATCTCTCGATGATGTCGCTGGGCGTTGCGGCGGCAGCTATTGTCGTACTGGCATTGCTGAACCTGTTCAACGTGCGCCGTACCGGAGTTTACATTCTGGTGGGCGTCATATTGTGGACGGCAGTACTGAAGTCGGGCGTGCATGCCACGCTTGCGGGCGTGATTATTGGGTTCTTTATTCCGCTGAAAGAAGAGAAAGGACGCTCGCCAGCTCAGGATCTGGAGCATGTGCTGCATCCATGGGTGGCTTTCTTGATTCTGCCGCTGTTTGCTTTTGCCAATGCCGGCGTTTCTCTCAGCGGAGTGACGGTGCAGGGGCTAACGTCGCTTCTGCCGCTGGGGATTATGGCCGGTTTGTTTATCGGTAAGCCGCTGGGCATTAGCCTGTTCTGCTGGCTGGCGCTCAAGTTTAAACTTGCCTCGCTGCCAGAGGGAACCAGTTTCAGGGATATCATGGCGGTAGGCGTGCTGTGTGGCATAGGGTTTACGATGTCTATCTTTATCGCTTCGCTGGCCTTTGGCGACGTTGACGCGGAGCTGATTACCTGGGCGAAGCTGGGGATACTCCTGGGATCGTTGCTCTCTGCTGTCGTCGGTTTCATGATGCTAAAAGCACGATTGCCTAAGGCGACTTCATGACGTTACTGGCTGCCGGGTCATCGTCAGATGACCCGATAATGGATTAATTCTCAGGGAGTGAAGGGCATGTCCCATATCAATTACAATCATCTTTATTATTTCTGGCACGTTTGCAAAGAGGGGTCGGTTGTCGGTGCCGCTGAGGCGTTGTTCCTGACCCCACAAACAATCACCGGGCAAATAAAAGCGCTTGAAGAACGCCTGCAAGGGAAGCTTTTCCGCCGTCAGGGAAGGGGGCTTGTCCCTTCGGAGCTGGGGCAACTGGTCTTCCGCTACGCCGACAGGATGTTTACCCTGAGCCAGGAAATGCTGGATATCGTTAACTATCGCAAAGAGGCTAACATCCTGTTTGATGTTGGCGTCGCGGATGCGCTGTCCAAACGTCTGGTTAGCGGCGTGCTGGATGCAGCAGTCGTTGGGGATGAGCAAATTCATCTGCGCTGTTTTGAATCCACCCATGAAATGCTGCTCGAACAGTTGAGCCAGCATAAACTGGACATGATCATTTCGGACTGCCCAATTGACTCGACTCAGCAAGAAGGGCTGTTTTCGGTGAAGCTTGGCGAGTGCGGGATCAGCTTCTGGTGTAAAGGTCCGGCGCCGGAGCTACCTTTCCCCGCCTGCCTTGAAACTCGACGCCTTCTTATTCCTGGGCGCCGTTCTATGCTGGGGCGCAAGCTTCTCAACTGGATTAACATCCAGGGGCTGAAGATTGAGATTCTGGGCGAGTTTGATGATGCCGCGCTGATGAAAGCGTTTGGTGCAGCGCACAATGCTATCTTTGTTGCTCCGACGTTGTATGCACGGGATATCTACAGTGATGACGACGTCGTTGAGATTGGCAGAATGGATAACGTGCTGGAGGAGTATCACGCCATCTTTGCTGAACGCATGATCCAGCATCCTGCGGTGCAGCGTATCTGCAGCAAAGATTACTCAGCGCTGTTTAAAGTTGACTGAATGACAGGCATAAAAAAACCGGCGTTAGCCGGTTTTTTTATCAAAGCTCACAGCAAAAAGGCGATTAAGCCAGTTTGTTGATTTGCGCAGTCAGGTTTGCTTTATGACGCGCAGCTTTGTTTTTGTGGATCAGACCTTTAGCAGCCTGACGGTCCACGATTGGTTGCATTTCGTTAAATGCTTTCTGTGCAGCAGCTTTATCGCCAGTTTCAATCGCTGCGTATACTTTCTTGATGAAAGTACGCATCATAGAGCGACGGCTTGCGTTGTGCTTACGAGCCTTTTCAGACTGTACGGCACGTTTCTTAGCTGATTTGATATTAGCCAAGGTCCAACTCCCAAATATGATCTATGTGGACAATTCAAAGGCCGAGGAATATGCCCCGTTAGCCTTCTTTTGTCAATGGATTTGTGCAAATAAGCGTCGTTAAATTTCCGACACCTCTTACGTGTGATGGCGCGGATTCTACCAGCATCAGGCTTCGGAATACAGTCTTTCGCATCAAAATTCGTCAAGACAAATGCGAAGTCTGCGCAAAGCCCTTCCCAGTACAATGAATTCATTCAAGCTTTACGTTAAAGGCGGTAATCGCCGGTTAACCTTAATCGCGGTAGTTGGTATAATCCGCCAATTTCCACTGTTTTGAGCCAGCCATGAAGCTGATACGCGGTATACATAATCTGCGCCGGGAGCACCACGGGTGTGTACTCACCATTGGTAATTTCGACGGCGTGCATCGTGGCCATCAGGCGCTGTTAAAGGGCCTGTGCGAAGAAGGGCGTGCGCGCAATCTTCCGGTAATGGTCATGATTTTTGAGCCTCAACCGCTCGAATTGTTTGCACCGGAAAAAGCGCCTGCCCGGCTGACTCGCCTGCGAGAGAAGCTGCGCTATTTGGCCGAGTGCGGCGTGGACTACGTCCTGTGCGTGCGCTTTGACCGTCGCTTTGCCGGACTGAGTGCACAAAACTTTGTCAGCGACCTTCTGGTTGACCGACTCGGGGTGAAATTCCTCGCGGTGGGGGATGATTTCCGCTTTGGCGCTGGCCGCCAGGGGGATTTCTTGTTATTACAGAAGGCTGGCCGCGAATACGGTTTTGATATCACCAGCACCCAAACGTTTTGCGACGATGGGGTGCGTATCAGCAGTACCGCAGTGCGCCAGGCGCTGGCCGATGATGACCTGCAGCAGGCCGAAAATCTGTTGGGGCATCCGTTTATGATCTCCGGCCGTGTCGTGCATGGGGATGAGCTGGGCCGTACTATTGGCTTCCCGACCGCAAACTTGCCGCTGCGTCGCCATGTTTCCCCGGTAAAAGGGGTTTATGCGGTGGAAGTCTCAGGCCTTGGTGAAACGCCAATTGCCGGCGTGGCAAACATCGGGACTCGCCCTACGGTGGCGGGAATACGCCAGCAGCTTGAAGTCCATTTACTGGACGTTGTAATGGACCTTTATGGTCGCCATATAGAAGTAGTGCTGCGTAAAAAGATACGTAATGAGCAGCGATTTGCTTCACTTGATGAGCTGAAGGCGCAAATCGCCAGAGATGTGGTGTCAGCCCGAGAATTTTTTGAGTCAAATGCCTGAAAGGCTAACCGAAATACGGAACCGAGAATCTAATGAGTGACTTTAAATCTACCCTAAATTTGCCTGAAACAGGGTTCCCGATGCGCGGCGACTTAGCCAAGCGCGAACCGGGCATGCTGGCGCGTTGGAATGATGACGATCTGTACGGCATCATCCGTAATGCGAAAAAAGGCAAAAAAACCTTTATTTTGCATGATGGCCCTCCTTATGCGAACGGTAGCATTCACATTGGTCACTCAGTTAACAAGATTCTGAAAGATATTATTATCAAGTCCAAAGGGCTCTCTGGCTTCGACTCGCCGTATGTGCCGGGCTGGGACTGTCACGGCCTGCCTATCGAGCTTAAGGTTGAGCAGGAATTTGGCAAACCGGGTGAGAAATTCACCGCAGCAGAATTCCGTGCAAAATGCCGCGAATACGCCGCTAATCAGGTTAACGGCCAGCGCGAAGACTTCATCCGTCTGGGCGTGCTGGGCGACTGGTCTCGCCCTTACCTGACCATGGACTTCAATACTGAAGCCAACATCATTCGTGCACTGGGCAAAATCATCGGCAATGGTCACCTGCACAAAGGTGCTAAGCCGGTTCACTGGTGCGTTGACTGCCGTTCTGCGTTGGCAGAAGCCGAAGTTGAGTATTACGACAAAACGTCCCCGTCCATCGACGTGACGTTCAATGCTGTTGATGCCGATGCGGTGAAAGCTAAGTTTGGTGCTTCTGCCGTTAATGGCCCGATTTCTCTGCTTATCTGGACCACAACGCCGTGGACCCTGCCAGCTAACCGCGCTATCTCTCTGGGCGCTGAGTTCGATTACGTGCTGGTGCAGATTGAAGGCCAGGCGCTGATCGTAGCGAAAGACCTGCTGGAAAGCGTGCTGAAGCGCGCTGGCGTAACTGATTACCAGGTTCTCGGTACCGTGAAAGGCGCTGAGCTTGAGCTGCTGCGCTTTAAGCACCCGTTCATGAGCTTTGACGTGCCGGCTATTCTGGGCGATCACGTCACTCTGGACGCGGGTACCGGTGCGGTACACACCGCCGGTGGCCACGGCCCGGACGACTACACCATCAGCCAGAAATACGGCCTGGAAATCGCTAACCCGGTTGGCCCGGACGGTAGCTATCTGCCGGGGACCTATGAAGGTCTGGACGGCGTTCAGGTGTTCAAAGCGAACGACCTGATCGTTAACATTCTGCGTGATAAAGGTGCTCTGCTACACGTTGAAAAACTGCTGCACAGCTACCCACACTGCTGGCGCCACAAAACGCCGATCATCTTCCGTGCAACGCCACAGTGGTTTATCAGCATGGATCAGAAAGGCCTGCGCGCGCAGTCCCTGAAAGAGATCAAAGGCGTGCAATGGATCCCTGACTGGGGCCAGGCGCGTATCGAATCTATGGTGGCAAACCGCCCTGACTGGTGTATCTCGCGTCAGCGTACCTGGGGCGTGCCGATGTCCCTGTTCGTGCACAAGGATACCGAAGAACTGCATCCACGCTCGCTCGAGCTGATGGAAGAAGTCGCTAAGCGCGTTGAGCAGGACGGTATCCAGGCGTGGTGGGATCTCGATCCGCGCGACATCATGGGCGACGACGCAGACAACTACGTTAAAGTGCCGGATACCCTGGACGTTTGGTTCGATTCAGGATCGACTCACTCTTCCGTTGTCGACGTACGTCCAGAATTCCATGGCCACGCAGCGGATATGTACCTGGAAGGTTCGGATCAGCATCGCGGCTGGTTCATGTCCTCCCTGATGATTTCCACGGCGATGAAAGGCAAAGCGCCTTACCGTCAGGTACTGACCCACGGCTTTACCGTGGATGGTCAGGGCCGCAAGATGTCCAAATCTATCGGTAACACCGTTAGCCCGCAGGATGTGATGAACAAACTCGGCGCGGACATTCTGCGTCTGTGGGTGGCCTCTACCGATTACACCGGCGAAATGGCCGTTTCCGACGAGATCCTGAAACGCTCCGCTGACGCTTACCGCCGTATCCGTAATACAGCTCGCTTCCTGCTGGCCAACCTGAACGGCTTCAATCCAGAAACCGACATGGTGAAACCGGAAGAAATGGTGGTGCTGGATCGCTGGGCCGTTGGCTGTGCGCAAGAAGCTCAGGCGGATATCATCGCCTCTTACGAAAACTACGATTTCCACGAAGTGGTGCAGCGCCTGATGCGCTTCTGCTCCGTGGAAATGGGGTCGTTCTACCTAGACATCATCAAAGACCGCCAGTACACCGCGAAAGCGGACAGCGTGGCGCGTCGCAGCTGCCAGACCGCGCTGTACCACATTGCTGAAGCCCTGGTTCGCTGGATGGCACCGATCATGTCCTTCACCGCCGATGAAATCTGGGGCTACCTGCCAGGCTCGCGCGAGAAGTACGTGTTCACCGGTGAATGGTACGAAGGTCTGTTTGGCCTGGCGGAAAGCGAAGCAATGAACGGTGAGTTCTGGGACACGCTGCTGACCGTTCGTGGCGAAGTGAACAAGGTCATCGAGCAGGCTCGTGCTGATAAGCGCATCGGTGGTTCTCTGGAAGCGGCAGTGACGCTGTACGCTGACGCAGAGCTGGCGGCGAAGTTGAACAGCCTGAGCGACGAATTACGATTTGTCCTGTTGACCTCCGGGGCTGCGGTTGCCGATTATGCGCAGGCGAGCGATGACGCTCAGCAGAGCGAAATCCTCAAGGGGCTGAAAGTAGCTCTGCGTAAAGCCGACGGTGAGAAGTGCCCGCGCTGCTGGCATTACACCACCGATATCGGTCAGGTAGCGGAGCACGCAGAAATCTGCGGCCGCTGTGTCAGCAACGTAGCCGGTGACGGCGAACAACGTAAGTTTGCTTGATGAAACCCATTTTCTCTACCGGATTGCGCTGGCTGTGGCTGGTGGTGGTAGTGCTGATTGTGGACCTGGGCAGTAAATATCTGATCCTCCAGCATTTCATGCTGGGGGATACGGTTTCGCTGTTCCCGTCCCTGAATTTGCACTATGCCCGTAACTACGGCGCGGCGTTTAGCTTCCTGGCCGATAAAGGCGGCTGGCAACGCTGGTTCTTCGCGGGTATCGCGATAGGTATCTGCGTGGCGTTGGTGTGGATGATGTATCGCGCTAAAGCTAGCCAGAAACTGAATAACATCGCCTATGCGTTAATCATTGGTGGTGCGCTCGGCAATCTGTTCGATCGCTTGTGGCACGGCTTTGTCGTCGACATGATCGATTTCTACGTTGGCGATTGGCACTTTGCCACCTTCAATCTGGCCGATACCGCAATCTGTATCGGCGCGGCGCTGATTGTGCTGGAGGGCTTCTTTGTCTCCTCTGACAAGCCCGCAAAGCAAAAAGGGTAATCCATGGCTGAGTCCGTACAAACCAACAGCGCGGTGCTGGTGCACTTTACGCTAAAGCTTGAAGATGGCTCCACCGCGGAGTCAACCCGTGCGAACGGTAAGCCTGCGCTGTTCCGCCTTGGGGATGAGACATTGTCCCCGGGTATGGAAGACCAGCTGGTTGGCCTGAAGGCTGGTGATAAAAAAGCTTTCTCGTTGGCGCCAGAATCGGCCTTTGGCATTCCAAGCCCGGACATGATTCAGTATTTTTCGCGTCGTGAGTTTGTTGAGGCGGGCGAGCCTGAGCCGGGTGCGATTATGCTGTTTACCGCAATGGATGGCAGCGAAATGCCGGGCGTGGTGCGTGAAGTTAACGGTGACTCTATCACCGTGGACTTTAACCATCCGCTGGCCGGGCAGACTATCCATTTTGATATTGAAGTGCTGGAAGTTAATCCGGTGCTGGAGGCGTTGAATGCAGATCCTGTTGGCTAATCCCAGAGGTTTTTGTGCTGGGGTCGACCGCGCTATCAGCATTGTCGAAAACGCGCTGCAAATTTACGGCGCGCCAATCTACGTTCGCCACGAAGTGGTGCATAACCGCTACGTGGTGGATAGCCTGCGAGCGCGCGGGGCGATTTTCATCGAGCAAATCAGCGAAGTGCCGGACGGCGCGATCCTGATTTTCTCGGCGCACGGCGTTTCTCAGGCGGTGCGTAACGAAGCCAAAAGCCGTGAGCTGACAGTGTTCGATGCCACCTGTCCGTTAGTGACTAAAGTGCATATGGAAGTGGCGCGTGCCAGCCGTCGTGGTGAAGAGTCCATTCTGATTGGCCATGCCGGCCATCCAGAAGTGGAAGGCACCATGGGCCAGTACAGCAACCCGAAAGGGGGCATGTACCTGGTTGAGTCACCGGACGATGTCTGGACGCTTGAGGTCAAAGACGAAAGCAATCTGTCGTTTATGACCCAAACTACGCTTTCCGTGGACGATACCTCGGATGTGATTGATGCCCTGCGTCAGCGCTTCCCGAAAATCATCGGCCCGCGCAAAGACGACATTTGTTACGCCACGACCAATCGTCAGGAAGCGGTTCGGGCGCTGGCCACGGAAGCTGATGTTGTGCTGGTGGTAGGCTCCAAAAACTCCTCGAACTCTAACCGTCTTGCCGAACTGGCGCAGCGGATGGGGAAAGCTGCCTGGCTTATTGATGATGCGTCTGATATTCAGGAGTCCTGGCTCAAAGACGTGAATTGCGTCGGCGTTACCGCCGGGGCTTCTGCACCGGACGTGTTGGTGCAGAATGTTATCACTCGCCTGCGTGAGCTGGGTGGGAGTGAAGCTCAGGAGCTGACCGGGCGCGAAGAGAACATCGTGTTTGAAGTACCTCGTGAACTGCGCGTGGACATCCGTGAAGTGGATTAGCGTCGCTGGTTTCCGTTTATGAGAAGATGCCAGCTGGTGTATGCCCGCTGGCATTTTTTATGGAGAAAAGCATGGCCAGAACCCCGATTATTCTTGATACCGATCCCGGTATCGACGATGCGGTTGCCCTTGCCGCGGCCTTATTTGCCCCCCAACTGGATTTGAAACTCATCACTACCGTGGCTGGAAATGTCTCGGTGGACAAAACTACGCGTAATGCCCTTCAACTGCTGGAGTTTTGGCAGAAAGAGACACCCGTGGCGAAAGGGGCTTCTGTCCCGCTGCTGCGTCCGCTGCGGGATGCCGCTTATGTGCACGGCGAGTCGGGGATGGAAGGGTATGTCTTCACCGAAACATCTCGTCGTGAACTGCCAATTCCCGCATTCCAGGCCATGCACGATTGTCTGAAAAGCAGCGACGAGCCGGTGACTCTGGTTACCATTGGTCCACTGACGAACGTCGCCATGCTGCTGACGCAGTACCCTGAATGTAAGACGCGTATTAAACGCGTGGTCATGATGGGCGGCTCTGCAGGGCGGGGCAACTTTACGCCGACGGCTGAATTTAATATGGCCATTGACCCTGAGGCGGCAGCCCGCGTCTTTGACAGCGGGCTGGATATCGTCATGTGCGGGCTGGATGTGACAAATCGTGCAATGCTTACGCCTGAATTTCTGGCTCAGTTGCCAGCATTGAATCGCACCGGGAAGATGCTGCACGCACTATTCACTCATTACCGCAGCGGAAGCATGGAAACCGGGCTGAGAATGCATGATTTGACCGCCATTGCGTGGCTGGTTAAGCCCGAACTGTTCCAGACATTCCCTTGCTTTGTCGCGGTAGAAACGCACGGCACCTATACCAGCGGAACCACAGTGGTGGATCTCGAACATCGTCTTGAACGTCCGGCAAACGCTCAGGTTGCGTTGGATATCGATGTTCCCGGTTTTCAGGCGTGGGTTTCTGACGTTCTGGCGCTGGCACCGTGAATAATTATCCCATTAAAAGCAGGGGAATTATCTGCGTAATTGATAACTGCCGGACCATGACAGTAAATTCTAATTATGGGTGTTTTCGGCTGGCGGCCTGCTAGAGGGCTGGTTAACCTGATAACGTTTTTACGAATTATTTAACCAAAGAGTAATGATATGCATGATGCACAGATTCGCGTAGCCATTGCGGGCGCGGGCGGCCGTATGGGGCGCCAGTTAATTCAGGCGGCTTTACAGCTGGATGGCGTTCAGCTTGGTGCAGCACTTGAGCGCCCGGGTTCTTCCCTGGTCGGTAGTGATGCGGGTGAGCTGGCCGGCGCGGCAAAAACAGGGGTGCTGGTCAGCGATAACCTGGATGCGGTCGCTAACGATTTCGACGTTTTTATTGATTTTACCCGTCCAGAAGGGACGCTGGCTCACCTGGCATTTTGCCTCAAGTATGGCAAAGGCATGGTCATCGGCACGACGGGTTTTGATGAAGCCGGCAAGCAGGCTATCAACGATGCGGCGCGTGAGATCCCGATTGTTTTCGCGGCAAACTTTAGCGTGGGCGTGAACGTCATGCTGAAGCTGCTGGAGAAAGCGGCAAAAGTCATGGGCGATTACACCGACATTGAAATCATCGAAGCCCACCACCGCTACAAGGTGGATGCCCCGTCAGGCACCGCGCTGGCGATGGGTGAAGCGATTGCTCAGGCGATGGACAAAGATCTTAAAGATTGTGCCGTTTATACCCGCGAAGGCCATACCGGTGAACGTGTGCCTGGCACCATTGGTTTTGCCACCGTGCGTGCGGGCGATATCGTCGGGGAGCATACCGCGATGTTTGCAGATATTGGCGAGCGGGTTGAGATTACCCACAAGGCTTCCAGCCGCATGACGTTTGCTAATGGGGCCGTTCGTTCAGCTTCATGGCTTAAAGGTAAAAAGAACGGTATTTTTGATATGCGAGATGTGCTAGATCTCAATAATTTGTAGTTAAACGCATCCTTATAAATGTGGTTGTTTGTTTTTAATTGATTGATTTTAGGGTGATTAATTTCACCCTTTTATTTTTTAAATGTTTGGTATTAATTTATGCATGTGAGACGTTAAAATAGTAGTTATTATCTGTTTTTGTGTTGTTGTAATGTTAATTTTGACCACTTGGTCCACTTTTTCACTACCCTCTCTCCACTTTTCCAGTATTCATGGTCGGCAACCGATTACTTTCCCCAGGTTAGCTGGTTATTTTGACCTTCAAATCAGATCTTTTTACTCTGAGCGGCAAAAGAGACATAAAAACTTCGTCTTAAGGTAGACTTTTACCCGGCTTGTCTCTAGAATGCCGCCGTTTGCCAAAAATCCGTAGGGCAGACGCTTTTTGCATTTGATTCAGGCGTTAGTTTTGAATTAATATGCGAATAAATTGAATGTTTATTCCCTGGAGGACGTTTTGATTAAGTCAGCGCTGTTGGTTCTGGAAGACGGAACCCAATTCCACGGTCGGGCCATTGGGGCATCGGGTACGGCAGTGGGTGAAGTCGTTTTCAATACCTCATTGACCGGTTATCAAGAAATCCTCACTGATCCTTCCTACTCCCGCCAGATCGTCACTCTTACTTATCCTCATATCGGTAATGTCGGCACCAATGAAGCCGACGAAGAATCCTCCCAGGTTCATGCGCAAGGCCTCGTCATTCGTGACCTGCCGCTGATTGCCAGCAACTTCCGCAGCACCGAAGACCTTTCTTCTTACCTTAAGCGCCATAACATCGTGGCGATTGCCGATATTGATACCCGTAAGCTGACCCGCCTGCTGCGTGAAAAAGGTGCCCAGAACGGCTGTATTATCGCGGGCGATAACGTAGATGCAGCCCTGGCGCTGGAAAAAGCGAAAGCGTTCCCTGGCCTGAACGGTATGGATCTCGCCAAAGAAGTCACCACGAAAGAAGCTTACACCTGGCAGCAGGGGAGCTGGACGCTGGAAGGCGACCTGCCAGAAGCGGCAAAAACCGAAGAGTTACCTTTCCACGTAGTGGCTTATGACTACGGCGCGAAACGCAATATTCTGCGTATGTTGGTGGACAGAGGCTGCCGCCTGACGGTAGTGCCTGCTCAAACGCCAGCGGAAGACGTGCTGAAGATGAACCCGGATGGCATCTTCCTTTCTAACGGCCCTGGCGACCCGGCACCTTGCGACTACGCCATCAGCGCAATCAAATCCTTCCTGGAGACAGACATTCCTGTCTTTGGTATCTGCCTTGGCCACCAGCTGTTGGCGCTGGCCAGCGGTGCCAACACCGTAAAAATGAAGTTTGGTCACCACGGCGGCAACCACCCGGTAAAAGACCTGGATAAAGACTGCGTGATGATCACCGCGCAGAACCACGGTTTCGCGGTTGATGAGGCCACATTGCCTGCTAACCTGCGCGTAACCCACAAATCACTGTTCGATGGCACCCTGCAGGGGATTCATCGTACCGATAAAGCCGCGTTCAGCTTCCAGGGGCACCCTGAGGCGAGCCCGGGGCCGCACGACGCCGCACCGCTGTTTGACCACTTTATCGATTTGATTAAGCAATACCGTTCTACCGCTAAATAATCAGGAGCCGAGAAGACCATGCCAAAACGTACAGATATAAAAAGCATCCTGATCCTCGGTGCGGGCCCGATTGTTATCGGCCAGGCCTGTGAGTTTGACTACTCTGGCGCGCAGGCTTGTAAAGCGCTGCGTGAAGAGGGTTACCGCGTTATTCTGGTGAACTCCAACCCGGCCACCATCATGACCGACCCGGAAATGGCGGATGCAACCTACATCGAGCCAATTCACTGGGAAGTGGTACGCAAAATCATCGAAAAAGAGCGCCCGGATGCGGTGCTGCCAACCATGGGCGGCCAGACCGCGCTGAACTGTGCGCTGGAGCTTGAGCGTCAGGGCGTACTGGAAGAGTTCGGCGTCACCATGATCGGCGCTACCGCGGATGCCATCGACAAGGCTGAAGACCGTCGTCGCTTCGACATTGCGATGAAAAAAATCGGCCTGGACACCGCTCGTTCCGGCATCGCGCACAATATGGAAGAAGCGCTGGCGGTTGCGGCAGACGTGGGTTATCCGTGCATCATTCGTCCATCCTTTACCATGGGCGGCACCGGCGGCGGCATCGCTTATAACCGCGAAGAGTTTGAAGAGATTTGCGAGCGCGGCCTGGATCTCTCCCCAACCAAAGAGCTGCTGATTGATGAGTCGCTGATTGGCTGGAAAGAGTACGAGATGGAAGTGGTGCGTGATAAGAACGACAACTGCATCATCGTCTGCTCTATCGAAAACTTCGACCCGATGGGGATTCATACCGGTGACTCCATCACCGTGGCGCCAGCGCAAACGCTGACCGATAAAGAATACCAAATCATGCGTAACGCCTCGATGGCGGTACTGCGTGAAATCGGCGTGGAAACCGGCGGCTCAAACGTTCAGTTCTCCGTGAACCCAAAAACGGGCCGCCTGATTATCATCGAGATGAACCCGCGTGTGTCCCGTTCCTCCGCACTGGCGTCTAAAGCTACGGGCTTCCCGATTGCTAAAGTTGCTGCGAAGCTGGCGGTCGGTTACACCCTTGATGAGCTGATGAACGACATCACCGGCGGCCGTACTCCTGCCTCCTTCGAACCGTCCATCGACTATGTTGTGACGAAAATTCCTCGCTTTAACTTTGAGAAATTTGCTGGCGCAAACGACCGTCTGACCACCCAGATGAAATCCGTGGGTGAAGTCATGGCTATCGGCCGTACTCAGCAGGAATCACTGCAGAAAGCACTGCGTGGCCTGGAAGTGGGCGCTACCGGCTTCGACCCGAAAGTTAGCCTGGATGACCCGGAAGCGCTGACCAAAATCCGCCGCGAGCTGAAAGACGCGGGCGCAGAGCGCATCTGGTATGTGGCTGATGCATTCCGCGCGGGCCTGTCCGTAGATGGCGTGTTCAATCTGACCAACATCGACCGCTGGTTCCTGGTGCAGATTGAAGAGCTGGTGCGTCTGGAAGAGCAGGTGGCTGAAGTGGGCATCACCGGCCTGAACCATGACTTCCTGCGTATGCTGAAGCGCAAAGGTTTTGCGGATGCGCGCCTGGCTAAACTGGCTGGCGTTCGTGAAGCTGAAATTCGCAAACTGCGCGAGCAATATAACCTGCACCCTGTCTACAAACGCGTAGACACCTGTGCGGCAGAATTCGCGACCGACACCGCGTATATGTACTCCACGTATGAAGAAGAGTGTGAAGCGAACCCGAACCATGACCGTGACAAAATCATGGTGCTGGGCGGCGGGCCAAACCGTATCGGCCAGGGCATTGAGTTCGACTATTGCTGCGTACACGCCTCGCTGGCGCTGCGTGAAGATGGTTACGAAACCATTATGGTTAACTGTAACCCGGAAACCGTGTCTACCGACTACGACACCTCCGACCGCCTCTACTTCGAGCCTGTCACCTTTGAAGACGTGCTGGAAATCGTCCGCGTTGAGAAACCAAAAGGTGTCATCGTACAGTACGGCGGCCAGACTCCGCTGAAACTGGCTCGTGCGCTGGAAGCGGCAGGTGTGCCGGTTATCGGTACCAGCCCGGATGCTATCGACCGTGCGGAAGACCGTGAGCGCTTCCAGCACGCCGTTGAGCGCCTGAAACTGAAGCAACCTGCTAACGCCACCGTAACGGCTATCGAGCAGGCGGTAGAGAAAGCAGTTCAGATTGGCTACCCGCTGGTGGTTCGCCCTTCCTATGTGCTGGGCGGCCGCGCGATGGAAATCGTCTACGACGAAGCAGACCTTCGCCGTTACTTCCAGACCGCGGTGAGCGTTTCCAACGATGCACCGGTGCTGCTTGACCGCTTCCTTGACGATGCGGTGGAAGTGGACGTGGATGCCATTTGCGACGGTGAAACCGTGCTGATTGGCGGCATCATGGAACACATCGAGCAGGCGGGCGTTCACTCCGGTGACTCCGCATGTTCTCTGCCGGCTTACACTCTGAGCCAGGAAATCCAGGATGTGATGCGCCAACAGGTGCAGAAACTGGCCTTCGAGCTGCAGGTGCGTGGCCTGATGAACGTGCAGTTTGCGGTGAAGGACAATGAAGTTTACCTGATTGAAGTGAACCCACGTGCCGCGCGTACCGTGCCGTTCGTTTCTAAAGCGACGGGCGTGCCGCTGGCGAAAGTTGCCGCTCGCGTCATGGCAGGCAAAACGCTGGTTGAGCAGGGCGTCACCAAAGAAATCATCCCGCCTTACTACTCGGTGAAAGAAGTGGTGCTGCCGTTCAATAAATTCCCAGGCGTTGACCCGCTGTTAGGGCCAGAAATGCGTTCTACCGGGGAAGTGATGGGCGTAGGCCGTACTTTTGCAGAAGCTTTCTCTAAAGCGATGCTGGGCAGCCAGTCCACCATGCGTAAGCCAGGCCGCGCGCTTCTCTCCGTGCGTGAAGGTGACAAAGAGCGCGTAGTTGACCTGGCCGCGAAGCTGCTGAAACAGGGCTTCGAGCTGGATGCGACCCATGGTACAGCGATTGTGCTGGGCGAAGCGGGTATTAACCCACGCCTGGTGAACAAGGTGCATGAAGGGCGTCCGCACATTCAGGACCGTATCAAGAATGGCGAATACACCTACATCATCAACACCACCGCAGGTCGCCAGGCGATTGAAGATTCCAAGCTGATTCGCCGCAGCGCGCTGCAGTACAAAGTGCATTATGACACCACGCTGAACGGCGGTTTCGCTACGGCGATGGCGCTGAATGCCGATGCTACCGAGAAGGTGATTTCGGTGCAGGAAATGCATGCCCAAATTAAGGGCTAATCTTTCACATCCTGAAAGAATGTTCCGAAAATAACGCCAACGGCCTCTGAAAAGAGGCCGTTTTATTTTATACCCAGCGAGATAGTCTACAGTTTACCTGCACACAACTGAAAATGACTAAACACGCTGGGAGAACACCATGCAGAAACGAACTTTACTTGCTTCCCTTTTCACTGCCGCAACGCTGCTGACCGTGGCGGGCTGCTCGTCCAATCAGGCGGTTAAAACCAACGATGGCAAAACTATCGTGACCGACGGTAAACCGCAGGTTGATAAAGACACGGGCCTGGTGTCGTACAAAAATGCCGAAACGGGTAAAACCGAGCAGATCAACCGTGACCAGGTGAAAGAGATGAGCGAGCTGGATAACTAGTTAAGAAATATCCAACAACACGCTCAGCAATATTGACTGTTAGCCTGTCGATTAACTGACTAAACTCACTGTCATTAAAGGCAGTAGTGAAGACAGGCTTAACAATGATTCTTATAATTTATGCGCATCCCTATCCCCAGCATTCCCATGCCAACCGGCAAATGCTTGAGCGAGCCAAAGCGCTTCCGGGGGTAGAGATTCGCTCCCTCTATGAGCTTTATCCCGACTTTAATATCGACATTGCCGCTGAGCAGCAGGCGTTAAGCCGCGCTGATTTGGTTATCTGGCAGCATCCCATGCAGTGGTACAGTATGCCGCCGTTGATGAAATTATGGATAGATAAAGTGCTCTCGCACGGCTGGGCATACGGCAAAGGCGGGAATGCCCTGCACGGTAAAGACGTTATGTGGGCCGTGACAACCGGCGGCAGCGAAAAACATTTCGAACTGGGCGATCACCCAGGATTTGACGTTCTCGCCCAGCCTCTGCAGGCCACGGCGCTCTACTGCGGAATGCAGTGGCTTCCTGCCTTCGCGATTCATTTCACCTTTGTTTGTGATGAATTTACGCTTGCCCGCCAGGCGGATGACTATAAGCAGCGTTTAATTGACTGGCAGGAGGCTCACCGTGGATAGCCATAGCTTAATTCAGGCATTGATTTATCTCGGTTCTGCCGCGCTTATCGTGCCTATTGCCGTGCGGCTCGGATTAGGTTCTGTGCTGGGTTACCTGATTGCCGGCTGTATTATTGGGCCGTGGGGGCTAGGGCTGGTGACCGATGCCGAAACTATTCTGCACTTTGCTGAAATTGGCGTGGTGCTGATGCTCTTCGTTATCGGGCTTGAGCTTGATCCTCAGCGGCTATGGACGCTTCGCGCTTCGGTATTTGGCGGCGGTTTTCTGCAAATGGCAGCTTGCGGGTTGGCACTCGGCGCGTTTTGTATCGTGATGGGACTTAACTGGAAGATCGCATTACTTATCGGCCTGACGCTGGCGCTCTCATCCACTGCGATTGCCATGCAGGCGATGAACGAACGTAACCTGACCGTCACCCCGATGGGGCGAGGCGCGTTTGCCGTGCTGCTGTTCCAGGATATCGCGGCGATCCCTCTGGTGGCGATGATCCCGCTGCTGGCGAGCAGCGGTGGCACCATGACCTTTGCGACGTTTTTAATTTCCGCGCTTAAGGTAGCGGCGGCGCTTGCTTTGGTTGTACTGCTTGGGCGCTATGTCACCCGGCCAGTGCTGCGGTTTGTGGCGCGTTCGGGGTTACGTGAAGTGTTCAGCGCCGTGGCCCTGTTCCTGGTGTTTGGCTTTGGCCTGCTGCTCGAAGAGGCCGGGTTGTCGATGGCAATGGGGGCGTTTCTTGCCGGGGTGCTGTTAGCCAGCTCCGAATATCGTCACGCGCTGGAAAGTGATATTGAGCCGTTCAAAGGCCTGCTGCTGGGGCTGTTCTTTATCGGGGTTGGGATGTCTATCGACTTCGGGACTTTGCTCGACAACCCGCTGCGCATTCTTGTCCTACTGGTCGGTTTCCTGGTCATTAAAACGCTAGTGCTCTGGCTGGTCGCTAAGCCTTTAAAAGTGCCTCGCAGGCAGCGCCGCTGGTTTGCCGTTTTGCTGGGGCAGGGAAGTGAGTTTGCCTTCGTTATCTTCGGGGCGGCGCATATGGCGCAGGTGCTGGACGACGGCTGGTCGAAGTCGCTGACGCTTGCCGTGGCGCTATCCATGGCAGCCACGCCTTTACTCCTTGTTCTGCTGAACAGGCTCGAGAAAACGGGCAGCGAGCAGGCAGGAGAGGCCGACGAGATTGATGAAGAGCAACCTCGGGTCATCATCGCGGGCTTTGGGCGCTTTGGGCAGATTGCCGGCCGTCTGTTGCTGAGCAGCGGAGTGAATGTGGTTATCCTGGATCACGACCCTGACCATATAGAGACGCTGCGAAAATTTGGCACCAAAGTCTTTTACGGAGATGCCACCCGCGTTGACCTGCTTGAGTCAGCCGGAGCCGCAGGAGCTGAAGTGCTGATTAACGCCATTGACGATCCTGAAGCTAGCATGCAACTCACTGAGCTGGCGAAAGAACATTTCCCGCATCTGCAAATCCTTGCCCGTGCGCGTGATATTAATCACTACATCCGCCTGCGCCAGGCGGGGGTAGAGATGCCGGAACGTGAAACGTTCGAGAGCTCACTGAAGATTGGCCGCCGCGCGCTGGAGGGATTGGGCGTGGGTAAATACGAAGCGCGTGAGCGAGCTGACCACTTCCGCCGCTTTAACCTGCAAATGCTTGAAGAAATGGTGCCGACGGACGACAAGACAGCCGAGCGTGCGGATGTCTTTAAGCGTAACAGCGCGATGCTGACAGAGGTTATTAACGAGGATCGTGCACACCTGCACGTTATCCAACGTGATGGCTGGCAGGGAACGAAAGAAGGGCTTCACAGTGGTAAGCTTTCCGACGAACCCCCGGTCAGGCCAGCAGAGTGAACTTGCTGAAAAATATTTACTTTTCCTTATAGTGAACGGGGGTTAACGCTAACCCCTTGTTCCATATCCTGCAGTTGAAAATCAGGGCGCGATGGCCGCAGCAGAATAAAAAAAATTCTCGTTACGCGCCTTGCCCCCTGTCGACGAAAGATTGCGCTTTCCGTATAGTGGCGGCAATTTTTTTCATCATCCTTAGGTTATTTAAATGATCAGTCTGATTGCTGCTTTAGCGGTGGATCGCGTTATCGGCATGGAAAACGCCATGCCATGGGATTTGCCTGCCGACCTTGCCTGGTTCAAGCGCAATACGCTTAATAAACCTGTCGTTATGGGGCGCCTGACGTGGGAGTCTATTGGTCGCCCGCTGCCGGGACGTAAAAACATCGTGATCAGCAGCCAGGCCGGAAATGACGATCGCGTTGAGTGGGTGAAATCGGTGGAAGAGGCTATCAAAGCCTGCGGTGATGCCGAAGAAATTATGGTGATTGGCGGGGGACGCGTATACGAGCAGTTCCTGCCCAAGGCACAGCGCCTGTACCTGACCCATATTGATGCGGAAGTGGAAGGGGACACGCATTTCCCGGATTACGATCCGGATGAGTGGCAGTCAACCTTCAGTGAATTCCACGATGCCGACGAGAATAACTCCCACGGTTATTGCTTCGAAATTCTGGAGCGTCGTTAAGTTTTACCCCTCTCTCGATAGAGAGAGGGGTAATCTCTAAGAGGCGGCAGCGGTTTGATCTTCGCCGCTATCCTGCTGACGATTTGAAGGCTGTACGAACCAGGTTTTATCTTCCCAACGCAGGCAGGTCAGTTCTCCTCCCCAGCAGCATCCCGTGTCCAGCGCATAGATCCCTTCCGGCGTACCTTTTCCTTCCAGCGATGCCCAGTGACCAAAAGCCACCGAATATTCGTCGGTAACGGGGCCCGGAATCGCAAACCAGGGTTTCAGCGGTGAAGGCGCTTTGTCCGGTGTGTCTTTGCAGTACATATCCAACTGGCCGTTAGGGAAGCAATAGCGCATGCGGGTGAGTGAGTTAGTGATGAAACGCAGGCGAGCCAGACCGGAGAGATCGCTGGACCAGTTGTTGGGCATGTCGCCATACATTGCATCCAGGAACAGCGGATAGCTGTCGCTGGATAGAACGGCTTCGACATCACGCGCGCAGGCCAGCGCGGTGTTGATATCCCACTGCGGCGTGATCCCCGCATGTGACATAACAAGTTTTTTCTCTTCATCCACCTGAATGAGCGGCTGACGACGAAGCCAGTTGAGAAGCTCGTCGGCGTCAGGCGCTTCCAGCAGCGGCGTAACGCGGTCTTTAGGCTTGTTTCGACTGATGCCCGCAAAGACGGCCAGCAGATGCAGGTCGTGGTTACCAAGCACCACTCTTACGCTGTCACCCAGACTGCGAACATAGCGCAGCACTTCCAGGGAAGCAGGCCCGCGAGCCACCAGATCCCCTGTCAGCCACAGCGTATCTTCTTCAGGGTTGAAATTAACCTGCTGCAGCAACGCGATCAGTTCATCGTAGCAGCCGTGAACATCGCCAATCAGATATGTAGACATGGTATCAGTGAATGAAAGTTGGAATGGCCAGACGGAAAACCGGGATTTCGACCCTGAAGGCCTCTCCCTGTGCATCGACCATTTCATAATGGCCCTGCATGGTGCCGAGCGGCGTTTCGATAACCGCTCCGCTTGTGTACTGGTAGTCGTTGCCAGGCTCAATGTGCGGCTGTTCGCCGACAACACCTTCGCCCTGAACCTCGGTTTCTCGGCCGTTACCGTTGGTGATTAGCCAGTAACGGCCAAGTAGCTGAACTGCGGTTCGCCCCAGATTGCGAATAGTGACTGTGTACGCAAAGACGAAACGTTCTTCATCCGGTGAGGATTGCGACTCAATATAAACGCTTTGCACCTGTACGCATACGCGGGGCGAATCAAGCATGGTTTAGCTCTCCGATGGCTGTTGTGGGTGTTCAGCCAGATAGTTTGCAAGCTTACAGTACTGCTCAACGGAAATGTTTTCCGCACGCAGTGTCGCATCGACGCCAAGCTCCGCCAGCACGTCGGCACTGAACAGATGGCCGAGGCTATTACGGATGGTTTTACGACGCTTGTTAAAGGCTTCCGTCGTGATACGGCTCAGCACGCGCAGATCTTTAACCGGGTGCGGTAACGTCGTGTGTGGCACCAGACGCACAACGGCAGAGTCCACTTTTGGCGCTGGCGTAAACGCCGTTGGCGGTACTTCCAGCACAGGGATAACGTTGCAGTAATACTGCGCCATCACCGACAGGCGGCCATACGCTTTGCTGTTTGGCCCGGCGACTAAGCGGTTAACCACCTCTTTTTGCAGCATGAAGTGCATGTCTGCAATGGCATCAGTATAGCTAAAGAGATGGAACATCAGCGGCGTAGAGATGTTATACGGCAGGTTACCGAAAACGCGCAACGGCTGGCCAATTTTCTGCGAAAGATCGCCGAAATCCATGGTCATGGCATCCTGCTGATAAATGGTCAGCTTAGGAGCCAGGAACGGATGCGTTTGCAAACGGGCAGCAAGATCGCGGTCCAGTTCGATAACGGTCAGTTTATCCATGCGTTCGCCCACAGGCTCGGTCAGTGCGCCGAGGCCTGGGCCAATTTCGACCATTGCCTGGCCTGGCTGTGGGTTAATTGCGGAGACAATACTGTCGATAACGAACTGGTCATTAAGGAAGTTTTGTCCAAAACGTTTGCGGGCAAGGTGGCCCTGGTGGACTCGAGTATTCATTGACTATTTACAATCATTTTAATGGCGAGATTAAGCGCCGTAATAAAACTGCCGACATCGGCTTTTCCCTGGCCTGCCAGCTCAAGAGCGGTGCCGTGGTCAACCGAGGTACGGATAAAAGGTAATCCCAGCGTGATATTTACCGCGCGGCCGAAGCCCTGGTATTTCAACACGGGCAGACCCTGATCGTGATACATCGCCAGTACGGCGTCGGCACTATCGAGGTATTTAGGCTGGAATAGCGTATCTGCCGGTAATGGGCCAGAAAGGTGCATCCCCAGAGCGCGCATCTCATTTAACACCGGGATGATGGTGTCTATCTCTTCGGTGCCCATATGGCCACCTTCCCCGGCGTGCGGATTGAGACCGCAAACCAGCACATGCGGCTGCGGGATACCAAATTTGGTTTGCAGGTCATGATACAGGATGGTGACAATCTGGCGTAGTAAATCCGGCGTAATGGCGTCAGAAATTGCTTTTAGCGGCAGATGCGTTGTGGCAAGCGCAACTCGCAGCTCTTCCGTGGCCAGCATCATCACCACTTTTTCGCTGTGCGAACGCTCTTCGAAGAACTCGGTGTGACCAATAAACGGAATACCGGCATCGTTGATAATGCCTTTGTGTACTGGCCCGGTAATCAGCGCGGCAAACTCTCCGCTCAGGCAGCCATCGCATGCCCGGGCGAGCGTCTCGACGACGTAAGCACTGTTACGTACATCCAGTTGCCCTGGAACGACCGGCGCACGTAGCTCAACGGGCAGCACGGTCAACGTACCTGCAGCCTGCGGTTTTGCCGGTTGATTTGCTTCGAAAGGCTGGAGCGTCAGGGGGAGGCCGAGCAGAGAGGCTCTGGCGAGTAGCAATTCTGGAGAAGCGCAGACGACCAGTTCAACGGGCCAGTCGCGTTGCGCTAACGCGACGACCAGGTCGGGACCAATCCCGGCGGGTTCGCCGGGAGTGATGGTCACACGAAAGATGTTAGCCATTGCTGCCTATGATTTTCACGTAAGCGCTGGCGCGCTGTTCCTGCATCCAGGTTTGCGCTTCTTCTGAGAACTTGCGGTTGAACAGCATGCGGTAGGCACGATCTTTTTGCGCCGCATCAGTTCTGTCGACTTTACGAGTATCAAGTAGTTCGATCAGATGCCAGCCGAAGGAAGAGTGCACCGGGGCGCTCATCTGGCCTTTGTTCAGCTTCTGCAGTGCGTCGCGGAAAGCTGGATCATAAATATCCGTTGCCGCCCAGCCCAGATCGCCACCCTGGTTTGCTGAACCAGGATCGTCAGAGAACGATTTCGCGGCAGCAGCAAAGGTGGTTTTCCCGCTCTTAATGTCAGCGGCAATTTGCTCCAGCTTCTGGCGAGCCTGGGTATCGTTCATAATAGGCGACGTTTTCAGCAGGATGTGACGGGCGTGAACCTCAGTCACAGAAATATTCTGGTTCTGGCCGCGCATATCGTTAACTTTCAGGATGTGGAAGCCAACGCCTGAACGGATAGGCCCGATAATGTCGCCTTTCTTCGCCGTGCTCAATGCCTGGGCAAAAATAGAAGGCAGTTCCTGGATCCGACCCCAGCCCATTTGGCCGCCTTTCAGCGCCTGCTGGTCGGCAGAATAGCTAATAGCAAGCTTGCCGAAGTCTGCCCCGTTACGCGCCTGATCGACAACGTTACGCGCCTGTTTTTCTGCGTCATCAACCTGAGCCGAGCTTGGGTTTTCGGGCAGCGCAATCAGGATGTGGCTCAGGTTCAGTTCCGTACTGCTGTCGTTCTGGTTGCCAACCTGTTGTGCCAGGGCATCAACTTCCTGCGGCAGGATTGAGACGCGACGACGAACTTCATTGTTACGCACTTCCGAAATCGTCATCTCTTTACGGATCTGACTGCGGTAGGTGTTGTAGTTCACGCCATCATAGGCCAGACGGCTGCGCATCTGATCCATGGTCATGTTGTTCTGTTTGGCGATGTTGGCGATGGCCTGATCGAGCTCATCGTCGGTGATCTTCACACCCATCTTCTGGCCCATCTGCAGGATGATTTGATCCATGATCAGACGTTCAATGATTTGATGGCGAAGCGTCGCGTCGTCGGGAAGCTGTTGCCCCGCGTCGCGTGAGTTCATTTTGACGGACTGCATTAAGCCGTCAACATCGCTTTCGAGGACTACGCCGTTATTGACTACGGCAGCTACTTTGTCGACAACCTGCGGGGCTGCAAAAGTTGTGTTTGCCACAAGTGCGACACCAAGAAGCAGCGTTCTCCAGTTCTTCATACTTTTTCCATTTTACTTAGCCGCAAAGCGGATTATTTAGAGAATTCGTCAAAGTGAATTACATCGAGCTTTGGTACGGCAGAATGTTAGAACGCAGCATCTGCGGAATACCCAGGCCATAGTTGGAACTCAGACCGCGTAACTCAATGTTAAAGCCGATTACGTTATCGTATTTGCTTTGGTTATTTTCCCAGCCGTTGATTTTACGTTCGACGCCCACGCGAATGGCATAACAGCAAGAGCTGTACTGCACGGCGAACATAGAGTCAGCGGACTGTCGGGCATTGGTATCGTAGTAGTAGGCCCCGACAACTGACCAGCGATCCACGATTGGCCAGCTGGCGACCATACCGACCTGCGAAATCCCTTCTTTATACTGTTCGTAAGTCGAGTATGCCGGCAATGTTGCCTGAATATACTCCGGACTCGCATAACGATAGGTCAACTGCGCAATACGATCGGCGTCACGGCGGTATTCAATGGCGCCGTTACCGTTGGCCACGCTGCCCAGACGAGCATCATACTGAACGCCGCCACGCAGGCCCCAACGATCGGTCATACGCCAGTAAGTATCGCCGGCCCAAAGCATAGAGCCCGTTTTCTTATCTTTCTCCCAGTTGATGTTGTCATCTCCGGTACGGGACTGGGTGAAATAGTAGATTTGACCCGCGGATATGTTGAAACGTTCAACCGAAGCGTCATCATAAACGCGAGAAGTTACGCCCGTCGTTACCTGATTGGCCGAAGCAATACGGTCCAGACCACCGTAGGTACGATCGCGGAACAGCCCGCTGTAGTCAGACTGCAGCAGCGATGAGTCGTAGTTGTTGATAGCACTTTGGTTGCGATACGGCACGTACAGGTACTGAGCGCGCGGCTCCAGGGTCTGCGTCCAGCCGGCAACGGAGTCCATATCACGATCGAAGATCAGCTTACCATCCACTTTAAACTGAGGCAGCGTGCGGTTGACCGTGCTTTCTAAGGTGCTGGCGCTATTGATATTTTGTTTGTATTTATCAATGTTGTCCTGCTGATAATGGGTCATCATCAGCTTGGTTTCGGTATTCAGACTCGCCCAGCCGTTAGACAGCGGTAAGTTGATGACCGGCTCAAGGTGCAGACGCGTGGCGTCCGGGTAGTTAGAGTTCACGTTGGTGAACTTCACTGCCTGGCCATAAATACGCGTATCGAACGGACCCACGTCGTTCTGGTAGAAGTTGACGTCCAGCTGTGGCTCAGCGCGGTAGGAGCTTGTGCTGGCACCTAACTGGTTAGCAAACACCTGGAACTGTTTAGCCGACAAGGTAACGTCGAAGTTTTCAATCGCGTAGCCGACGCTGAATTTTTGCGTGGCATAGCCGTCAGTACTGCTACCGTACTGAGAGCTAAAGTCGTTGAAGTAGCGCGAGTCGCTGACCTTGGTGTAGTCGACGTTGAAGCGCCACACCTGATCCATGACTCCGCTGTGATTCCAGTAGAACAACCAGCGTCGGTCTTTTTCACCCTGCGGCACACCTGGTTCGTTCTTGTATTCGTCGTCCGATGGCAGATAGTCAAACTCCATCAGGCCCGCACCGGCCTGGGTCAGGTAACGGAATTCGTTCTGCCACTGGATACCGCCCCGCTTATCAATGTAATGAGGCGTGATAGTGGCATCGAAGTTTGGCGCAATGTTCCAGTAATACGGTAGCGTGAACTCAATGCCGTTGTTGGTGCTGTATTTAGCGCTAGGGATCAGGAAGCCCGAACGGCGTTTATCGCCAATAGGAAGTTGCAGATATGGACTGTAGAAGACCGGTACCGGGCCCAGCTTAAAGCGGGCATTCCAAATCTCCGCCACTTCTTCCTGTCTGTCCTGAATCACCTCAGTGCCGACCACGCTCCAGGTATTGGAACCCGGCAGGCAGGAGGTGAACGTCCCGTTTTCAAGAATCGTGTAGCGGTTGTCGCCGCGCTGTTTCATGAGGTCTGCGGTGCCGCGACCCTGGCGGCCAACCATCTGGTAATCACCGCTCCAGACGTTAGTATCTTTGGTGTTTAAATTTGACCATGCTTTCGGACCTTTCAGGATGACCTGATTGTCGTCGTAATGCACATTACCTAAGGCATCCACCGTGCGAACGGGATCCGCTTGACCGTCGACCTGCTTCTGGTGAAGCTGAACTTCGTCTGACTGCAGGCGGCTGTTGCCCTGCTGAACGTCAACATTCCCGGTAAACACGGCATTGTCCGGGTAATCACCTTTGGCGTGATCGGCCTGGATTGTCACCGGCAGGCTATTACCGTCGTCCTTAACCAATGGACGATTATAGCTTGGGATACCCAGCATACACTGCGAGGCAAGGTCGGCAGCCATACCTTGTTGGCTATAAAGGGCTGAACCAATCAGGGTGGCCAGCAAGGTGGGAATACGTTTTTTCATACGTGTTATTTGTTGTTCCGTCATCAGGGTATAGCGAAGGCAAACGGTCAGAGACTAACTTACTCATCACCACAGCGCTAGTGTTAATCCAGCCCATTAGCAGTATGCCGTTAGGCAGCGCTATCAATGGCGGGTATGATAAAGCAAATTCTAGACGACAGCATGACGATTTGGGGAGTATATGCAGTATTGGGGAAAAGTACTCGGTGTTGCTTTGGGTTTAATCTCGGGCGGCGGCTTTTGGGGCGTGGTGATAGGTTTTCTTATCGGCCATATGTTTGATAAGGCGCGTAGCCGTCGCGGGGCCTGGTTTGCTAACCAACAGCAGCGTCAGGCGATCTTTTTTTCTACCACTTTTGAAGTGATGGGGCACCTCACCAAATCGAAAGGCCGGGTAACGGAAGCCGATATTCAAATTGCTTCTTTACTGATGGACCGAATGCAGCTTCATGGTGAGGCTCGAGCAGCAGCTCAGCGCGCATTTCGGGCGGGTAAAGAAAATAATTATCCGCTCAGAGAGAAAATGGGACAGATGCGCAGCGTCTGTTTTGGTCGCTCTGACTTAATTCGGATGTTTCTGGAAATCCAAATTCAGGCCGCGTTTGCGGATGGCTCGTTGCACCCAAATGAGCGCCAGGTGCTGTATGTGATTGCCGAAGAACTGGGGATCTCTCGTGCTCAGTTCGACCAGTTCTTGCGCATGATGGAAGGCGGCCAGCAGTTCGGTGGTGGCCAGTACCAATACCAGCAATCACAAGGCGGCTTCGCGCAGCAGCAAAGGGGCCCGACGCTGGAGGATGCCTGCAAGGTGCTTGGGGTAAAAAGCAGCGATGAGCCAACGGTTATCAAGCGTGCGTACCGTAAGCTAATGAGTGAGCACCACCCGGACAAGCTGGTGGCAAAAGGTCTGCCGCCGGAAATGATGCAGATGGCGAAGCAAAAGGCTCAGGAGATTCAGGGTGCTTACGACCTGATTAAAACGGCAAAAGGGTTTAAATAGAAAAAAGCCTCTCAAATGAGAGGCTTTTCTTTAGAAGTCTGCCGGCGCTCTAAACGTCATTGGCGTACCGTAGCTCGGGTGCGTAATGGTGAGCATCTCAGCATGGAGCTGAAGACGCGGCGCCATGGCAAGCGCTTCTGGCGTCGCGTAGAAGCGGTCCCCGAGAATCGGGTGCCCCAGCGCCTGCATATGCACGCGAAGCTGATGTGAACGCCCGGTAATCGGCATGAGCTGTATACGAGCGGTATTATCCGCCGCGTATTCCAGCACCTGATATCCAGTCTGCGCAGACTTCCCTGTCTCGTAGCACACCTTTTGCTTTGGTCTGTTAGGCCAGTCGCAAATCAGCGGCAGATCCACCAAACCTTCTTCCAGTTGCGGATGGCCCCAAACGCGAGCCACGTACTGCTTTTTAGGCTCGCGTTCACGGAACTGGCGCTTCAGCTCTCGCTCTGCCGCTTTGGTCAGCGCCACCACAATCACGCCACTGGTCGCCATATCAAGCCGATGGACCGACTCCGCCAGCGGGAAGTCGCGCTGAATGCGCGTCATCACGCTGTCTTTGTGCTCATCAAGACGCCCCGGGACGGACAGCAGACCGCTGGGCTTGTTAACCACCATGATGTGCTCATCCTGGTAAAGGATAACCAGCCAGGGATCAAGAGGCGGATTGTAGGGTTCCATCAGCATTTACTCTGCATCCTTCAAGCTGCAGCCGCGTTGGCTGCTCTCACTTATCCCAGTCACTTACTTTAGTAAGCTCCTGGGATTCTCTCTTTTGCCGCCTTGCTGCAACTCGAATGATTTGAGTAAAGCGACGCATATTTACTGGTGCGTCACAACAATCAAACGCAGGGCATCAAGACGCCAGTTAGCCTGGCTCAGCGCTTCCATCACCTGCTGGCGATTGGTTTCAATAGCCGCAAGTTCGTCGTCACGAATGTTTGGGTTAACGGCTTTCAACGCTTCCAGACGGGACAGCTCAGCGCTCAGCTTCTCATCGGCTTCTTCACGAGCTGCGTCGATCAGCGCCTGTGCCGCATCGGCAACTTTCTCTTCCGCCACCTGCAGAATAGCGTGCACGTCGGACTGCACCGCATTCACCAGTTTGCTGCCGGTATGACGGTTAACCGCGCTGAGCTGGCGGTTAAAGCTTTCAAACTCCACCTGCGCCGCGAGGTTGGTGCCGTTTTTATCCACCAGCATGCGCACCGGCGTCGGCGGCAGGAAGCGGTTGAGCTGTAGCTGTTTAGGCGCTTTGGCCTCAACAACGTAAATCAGCTCCAGCAGCAGCGTACCCACCGGCAGCGCTTTGTTTTTCAGCAGAGACAGGGCACAGCTACCGGTATCGCCTGACAGGATCAAATCCAGGCCATTGCGGATGATCGGGTGTTCCCAGGTCACAAACTGCGCGTCTTCGCGGGATAAGGCTACGTCACGCTCGAAGGTGATTGTGCAGCCGTCTTCCGGCAGGCCCGGGAAGTCCGGGACCAGCATATGGTCGGACGGCGTAATCACGACCATGTTGTCGCCGCGATCGTCCTGGTTAATGCCGACGATATCAAACAGGTTCATCGCAAAGCTAACGAGGTTAGTGTCGTTATCTTGCTCGGAAATGGCTTCTGCCAGCGCCTGCGCTTTTTCACCGCCGTTGGAGTGAATTTCCAGCAGACGGTCGCGGCCCTGCTCAAGCTGCTGTTTAAGGGCATCGTGCTGCTCGCGGCACTGCTTGATCAGCGCGTCAAAGCCTTCGGTATTTTCCGGGGCCGCGAGATATTCGATCAGCTGCGGATAGACGCTGTCATAGATGGTGCGGCCGGTCGGGCAGGTATGCTCGAAGGCATCCAGACCGGCATGGTACCAGTCCACCAGGACCGACTGAGCGGTTTTTTCCAGGTACGGAACGTGGATCTGGATGTCGTGTGCCTGGCCAATACGGTCGAGACGACCAATACGCTGTTCCAGCAGGTCCGGGTTAAACGGCAGGTCAAACATGACCAGCTGGCTGGCGAACTGGAAGTTACGGCCTTCTGAGCCAATTTCGGAGCAGAGCAGAACCTGTGCACCGGTATCTTCTTCCGCAAACCAGGCTGCAGCGCGGTCGCGTTCGATGATGGACATGCCTTCATGGAAGACGGCGGCGCGGATGCCTTCGCGCTCGCGCAGAACTTGCTCCAGCTGAAGCGCCGTTGCGGCTTTGGCGCAGATCACCAGCACTTTCTGCGAACGGTGACTGGTCAGGTAACCCATCAGCCATTCAACGCGCGGGTCGAAGTTCCACCAGGTGCCGGTGTCGCCTTCGAATTCCTGATAAATCTGCTCCGGGTACAGCATGTCGCGGGCGCGATCTTCCACGGACTTACGCGCGGCCATAATACCGGAGACTTTAATCGCCGTTTGGTACTGGGTTGGCAGCGGTAGACGAATGGTGTGCAGTTCGCGTTTCGGGAAACCCTTCACGCCGTTACGGGTGTTACGGAACAGCACGCGGCTTGTGCCGTGCCTGTCCATCAGCATGGAGACCAGCTCCTGGCGTGCGGCTTCACTGCCTTCGCGATCGCTGTTGGCGGTTTGCAGCAGCGGCTCGATATCCTGCTCGCCGATCAGCTCACCCATGGTATTCAGTTGCTCATCGGTCAGATGGTCACCCGCCAGCAGCAAAGCAACGGCGTCTGCGACCGGGCGATAATTCTGCTGCTCGTCGACGAACATAGCGAAATCATGGAAGCGATTTGGATCCAGCAGGCGTAAGCGCGCGAAGTGGCTTTCCATGCCCAGCTGTTCAGGCGTGGCGGTCAGCAACAGAACGCCGGGTACATGCTCGGCCAGTTGTTCAATCGCCTGATATTCACGGCTAGGCGCGTCTTCGCTCCACACCAGGTGGTGGGCCTCATCGACAACCAGCAGATCCCACTCCGCTTCGCAGAGGTTTTCCAGGCGCTGTTTATTGCGGCGCACGAAGTCCAGCGAACAAATGACCAATTGTTCGGTGTCAAACGGGTTACTGCTGTCGTGCTGGGCTTCCGCGTAACGTTCATCGTCAAACAGCGCGAAGCGCAGGTTAAAGCGACGCAGCATTTCGACCAGCCACTGATGCTGCAGGGTTTCCGGCACCACAATCAGAACGCGTTCGGCACTGCCGGCCAGCAGTTGCTGGTGGATGATCATCCCGGCTTCAATGGTTTTACCCAGGCCAACTTCATCCGCGAGCAATACGCGCGGCGCATGGCGGCGGCCAACGTCATGAGCGATGTTTAGCTGGTGAGGGATCAGGCTGGTGCGCATCCCGCGAAGGCCGCTCCAAATCTGGCGCGACTGTTCACTCTGGTATTTGCGGGCGCGGAAACGCAGCGCAAAACGGTCCATACGGTCGATTTGCCCGGCAAACAGACGATCCTGCGGCTTGCTGAAGACCAGTTTGCTGTCGAGGAACACTTCGCGCAGCAGAACCTCTTGTTCTTCGGTATCGAGACGGGTGCCGAAGTAGGCGAGTAACCCCTTTTCTTCCTTAACTTCATCAACTTTCAGCTGCCAGCCTTCATGGCTGGTAATCACATCGCCTGGGTTAAACATCACGCGGGTGATCGGGGAGTCATTTCTGGCGTACAGACGATTTTCACCCGTTGCCGGGAAGAGCAGGGTAACCATACGCGCATCCAGCGCCACCACGGTTCCCAGTCCCAGTTCGCTTTCGGTATCGCTGATCCAACGTTGACCAAGTGTAAAAGGCATAAGTTTTCGGCTCTATTTCAGTGACTTAAATTTGCAGGCAATAGCATGGCAACCGCGCACAGGCGGCGCAGTTGTTTAAAATTGGGTCTAAGGATTCGAAGAAAGGGCGCTATGGTACTGGATGGCAACGGATTCGTCACGTACTCGTCATGCTTCAAATTACGGCGGCGCTGGCTGCGCGCTCTTAGCGCCTTGCCGTAAGCTGAGTTATGTCGAGTATTTTTAAAATAGCCCCATCTGCCCCGTCATCAGTGTAGCAAAGTCGTCCTCAAGGAAGGGCAAAATCCCCTCGGCGACGGGCTGCAGCTGGCGAGTCAGGTAGTGGTCATAATCCAGCGGAGACTGCTGATAATCAACCGGTTCCGGGCCGCTCAGGGTCATGACATATTTTATCGTACCGCGGTTCTGGTACTGTGCAGGCCTGCCCAGACGCTGGTTATGCTCATCGGCAAGCCTTGCCGCGCGAACGTGCGGCGGCACGTTTTTCTGGTACTCGCTTAACGGGCGACGCAGGCGCTTGCGATAGATGAGCTGTGAATCCAGCTCACCCGCCATCAGACTGGCAATGGTTTCGCGGATGTAGTCCTGATAGGGCTCGCCGCGGAAAATTCGCAAATAGAGCGTCTGCTGGAACTGCTGGGCGAGGGGCGTCCAGTCGGTGCGCACCGTTTCAAGCCCTTTAAAGACCATACGCTGTTCGTCGCCTTCCTGAATAAGCCCTGCGTAGCGCTTTTTGCTGCCCTGGTCCGTTCCCCGGATAGTCGGCATCAGAAAACGGCAGAAGTGCGTTTCGTACTCCAGCTCCAGGGCACAGTCGAGATTCAGCGTGGTTTTCAGATGCTGTTGCCACCAGGTGTTGACGTACTCAACCAGCTTCCTGCCAATTTGCGCGGCGTCTTCTTCGCTATGGGCTTTTTTCAGCCAGACAAAGGTTGAATCCGTATCGCCGTATATAACGTCATAGCCCTGGGATTCAATCAGGGCCTTTGTCTGGCGCATGATCTCATGACCGCGCATGGTGATCGACGAAGCCAGGCGTGGATCGAAAAAGCGACAGGCGCTGGTGCCCAGCACGCCGTAAAAGGCATTCATGATGATTTTGAGCGCCTGAGAGAGCGGTTTGTTACCGTGGCGCTTTGCCTCGTCCCGGCCATGCCAGATCTGGCTCACGATCTCCGGCAGGCAGTGTTTGTCGCGGGAGAACCAGCCGCCAATAAACCCTTCAACGGAGTGCGTCACATCGGGCTGGGCTGTACCTTCGACGAGCCCGACCGGATCGATTAAGAAAGTGCGGATAATCGACGGGTACAGGCTTTTATAATCGAGCACCAGCACTGAATCATACAGCCCTGGGCGCGAATCCATCACATAGCCGCCGGGGCTTGCCTGCGGCGGAACCTCGCCCAGATTGGGGGCGACATAGCCTGCACGGTGCATACGCGGGAAATAAAGGTGGCTGAATGCCGCAACCGAGCCGCCGTGTTTATCCAGCGGGAGCCCGTTGACCGTCGCCCGCTCCAGCAGGAAAGGCATTAGCTCTGTTTTGTGGAAAATACGCGTGACCAGTTCGCAGTCTTTGAGGTTATAGGTCGCCAGCGCGGGTTTGTCTTCGGCAAAGCGGCGGTCGATCTCATCCATACGATCCCAGGGATTATCAATCGACTTCCCTTCACCGAGAAGTTCGCGGGACACTGTTTCCAGCGAAAACGAAGAGAAATTCCAGAACGCCGATTTTAGCGCTTCAATGCCGTCGATAATCACCCGGCCCGCAAGTTGGGCAAAGAAAACGCCCTGCTTAAAGCCGTGCTCACGCCATTCTAGCGGGCTGTTGCCTCGTCCTAAACGAAGCGGAACCTGGTAGCGTTCGGCCATTTTTTGCAGCACGCGCAGGTCAAACTGCACGACGTTCCAGCCGATCAACACATCGGGATCGTGCTCGGCAAACCAGCTATTCAGCTTCTCCAGCAGCAAAGGACGGCTGGCGACATATTCCAGCGTAAAATCCAGGCCCGCAGCATCGCCGTTTTCAGGCCCGAGCATATAGACGTGGCGCTGCCCGCAGCCTTCGAGGCCGATGCAGTACAGCTCGCCGTGTCGATTCGTTTCGATATCCAGCGAGACCCATTTCAACGGCGGGCGGTATTCCGGGGCGGGTTTCAGGCGGGTATCCAGCAGCACATCGCCCTGAGGATGACCGCTAAACCAGACCGGCGCGGTAATAAAGCGTTCCATCAGGAAGCGCTCCGGCGGGCGAATATCCGCCTCATAGACCGTCACGCCGCCGTCGCGCAGCAGTTTCTCCAGCCGCATTAACTGGCGGTGCTGCTGGCAATACAGGCCCGCCACCGGCTGGCGATGGAAGTCTTTGAGTTCAAGCGGCGTAAGGCGGAACTGGTTTTCACCGACTAGCAGACGCTGCGCCTGGGCTAGCTGGGACTGGGGAATAAAAGCGACGGATTCCTGCGGCGGCAGGCGCACCTTAAGCGGGCCATCCTCCGTGGCCAGCCAGAAGTCGACTTCGGTACCGCGCGGGGTGTCTCGCCAGTGCCTGGTCAGCAGAAACCCCTGACGAGCTTGAGACACGCTGCATTCTCTCTCAGGAAAAGTGTTTAGATTATAGCGCAAACAACCGTTATTTACTGCATTTATATACAGTGTTGTTGGTCAGGCGTGTGAATTATCCGGAACTTTACCGTCTATTCTTTATTCATAGAAATGAGACCTTGACGCCTGTCACGTTAATTCTGGAGAATCGCCCGCTCGCTCATCGACGGAAAGCTTATGGAATCCTTGCTGGAACACTTTATTACACAGTCAGTGGCATATTCGCTTATCGCGGTGATGCTGGTGGCCTTTTTTGAGTCGCTGGCGCTGGTGGGGCTTATCCTGCCTGGCACGGTGATGATGGCCGGACTGGGTGCGCTGATCGGCAGTGGCCAGGTCAATTTCTATTATGCTTGGGGAGCCGGGATTATAGGTTGCCTGCTGGGCGACTGGATCTCGTTCTGGCTTGGGCAGCGCTTCAAAGGCCCGCTACACCGCTGGTCATTTATGAAGAAGAATAAGGCGCTGCTGGATAAGACCGAGCACGCGCTGCATCAGCACAGCATGTTTACCATTCTTGTCGGACGCTTTGTTGGCCCTACGCGCCCGCTAGTGCCGATGGTGGCCGGGATGCTGGATTTACCGCTGGCGAAGTTTTTGCCACCGAATATTATCGGCTGCCTGTTCTGGCCGCCGCTCTATTTTCTACCGGGTATCCTCGCCGGGGCAGCAATCGACATTCCTGCAGACATGAAAAGCGCGAGCTTCAAGTGGCTGCTTTTGGCGGTGGCTTTACTGCTTTGGCTGGCTGCGTGGCTAAGCTGGCGTTGGTATCGCAGCGGTAAGCAAGGCTCAGATCGACTGGCCCGCTATTTACCGCAGGCCCGACTAAACTGGCTGGCTCCGCTTATGCTGGTGGCGGGCATTGGCAGTTTTGTGGCCTTGCTGCAGCATCCATTAATGCCGGTTTACTGGGACATCCTGTGGAAGGTGCTGTCGCACTAATTGCCTATCCCCAACAGCGCGGAGGCGCTTGCCTCACCGCTGAGCAATGTGCCTGTTTCGCCGTCCCATGCAATGCGCCCGTCTTTTACCACGATGCTACGATGGGCGATACGGGCGGCATCTTCAATACTGTGAGAAACCATCAGCAGCGCCAGCTGTTGCTCCCGACACAGCTCATCGAGCAGCTGCAGCATCTCTTTGCGCAGCGCCGGATCGAGCGCCGAGAAAGGTTCGTCCAGCAGTAAAACGGGCTGCTGACGAACCAGGCAGCGGGCGAGGGCAACGCGCTGCCGTTGGCCGCCGGAAAGCTGAGACGGCAGGCGATCCAGCATGTCAGTTAACCCCACGCGTTCCACTATCTCTATCAGCCGCTGCTTCTGGGCTTCATCAAGTTTCATTCCCGGATGCATGCCCAGGGCGATATTTTGCCGGACGGTCAAATGGCTAAACAGATTATTTTCCTGGAAAAGCATGGAAACCGGGCGGGCTGAAGGCGGTGTCCGGGTGTGATCCACGCCGGCGATGACGATGCCGCCGCTGGCAGGCGGTAGGAACCCGGCGACCAGGCTCAGCAACGTACTTTTTCCCGCGCCGCTTGGCCCCAGGATGGCGATTCGTTCTCCCGCCGCAACCTTCAGGGAAAAGCGCATGGGTAAGTGCTGGTACAGCCAGGTTACATCAGTCAGAGTTAGCATCTTGCCCCGGAAGTTTTTCAATCAAGGTAAACAGCATAAAACAAAGCAGCAGCAGGAGCAGCGCTGTGATCGCGCCGTCCTGGCTGCGGTAAGAGCCGATCTGCTGATACAGCCAGAAGGGCAGGGTTCTAAAGTCTTCGTTACCGAACAGCGCCACTACGCCAAAATCGCCAATCGACAACACGCAGGCAAAGGCCAGCGCCTGAGCTATTGGGCGTTTCAGCGCTTTTAACTCAATGAATCGCAGGCGATTATAGCCGCTGATATCCAGCGACTGGCAAAGCTGTGTATAGCGTTCCGCTACGTCTCGCATGGGGTTTTCGAGCACTTTCAGGGCATAAGGAATCGCCATCAGCGCATTGGTAAAAATAACAATTCCGTCGGCAGATTGTGGCAGGCCCACGGTGTTGTTTAGCAGCAGGAAGAAGCCAGTGGCGAGGACGATGCCCGGCATCGCCAGAATCAACATACCGCTAAGTTCAATGGCCTGCCCGGCGAAGCGTTGGTTACGAAGCCGAAGTTCACGCGAGCTCCAAAGCAGCATCAGCGTTAGCGTCACGCTGATAAGCCCGGCGGCAATGGCAATTCTCAGTGAAGTCCAGAGCGCGTTCCACAGGGCAGGCTGCCGCAGCACGCTGCCCATGCTGCCGTTAATCCCGTCGACCATCACCGCCAGCAGCGGTGGGAGAAGCAGCAGCAGGGCGAGCAGAATAAGCAGGCCATCGCTAAGTTTTCGGCGCAGAGAATCCTGCGGATCCCGCCACCCCTGAAGCTGGCTGACGCCGACGGGAATCGCCTTACTTAACTTCTGGCTCAACAACACCAGGCCAAGGCAGCACGCCATTTGCAGCAGGGCCAGCAATGCCGCTTTGGCGGGATCGTAGTCGTAGCTTAATGCCTGAAAGATGGCCAGTTCGATGGTTGTTGCTTGCGGGCCTCCACCCAAGGAAAGCACGGTGGCGAAGCTCGCGAAGCAAAGCATAAAAATCAGGGCACCAACCGGGAGTATCTGTCGGCGCAGCCAGGGCCATTCGACAAAACGGAAGAAATTCCAGCCCTGCATTCCCAGCTGTGCCGCCAACTGGCGCTGTTCCGAAGGGATATTGTTCAGCGCCTGCAGCAGAAGGCGGGTCGCCATCGGCATATTAAAGAAGACGTGCGCCAGCAGAATGCCCTGCAGGCCATAAGGGGAAAAGTGCCATTCAAAGCCGAGCCAGCCGCAGAGCGTTGCCAGCCAGCCTTCTCGCCCATAAACGGAAAGAATGCCGAAGACGGCCACCAGTACCGGCAGTACCAGCGTCATGGCGCAAAGCCGAAGTAGCGCCAGTCGGCCTGGGAAACGGCGGCGGTAGAGCGCGCGGGCTAAAAATATTGCCGGGAAAACGGAAAATGCGGCGGAAAGAAATGCCTGCCAGAAGGAGAAACGCAGGACGTGCCAAAGATAGCCGTCCTGCAAGATGGCGAAGACATCCGTCTGCGGAGCGTTAAGCCACAGCGCCAGAAAAGCCGCCAGGGCTACCGCCACGACCAGCGTCGCGGCAAATAGCCCTGGATACAGCCAGCCTGGTATTAGTGGCTGACGGCGCGTTGCCATTCATTGATCCATGCTGCGCGTTGAGCAGCTACCTGCTGAGGGGTGAATTCCAGCGTGGTTTGCGGCTTCACCAGGCTGTCGAAGCCAGCAGGTAACGCTACGTTAGTCACCGGGTACATCCAGTTGCCGGTAGCAATGGTGTTCTGGAAACCTGGTGTGGCGATGAATTTGATAAATTTCTCGGCGAGTTCAGGCTGTTTGCTGTTCGCCAGTCTGCCCGCCACTTCAACCTGCAGGTAATGCCCTTCGCTGAAATCCGCGGCGGCGTAGTTGTCTTTCTTATCTTCAATGATGTGGTAGGCCGGGGAGGTGGTATAGCTCAGCACCAGGTCGGCTTCCCCTTTCAGGAACAAGCCGTAAGCTTCGCTCCAGCCTTTAGTGACGGTGACAGTTTTCTTCGCCAGCTTTTGCCAGGCTTCAGGGGCTTTATCGCCGTACACTTTTTGCATCCACAGCAGCAGGCCAAGCCCTGGGGTGCTGGTGCGTGGATCTTCGTAAATGACCTTCCATTTTTGATCGCTTTCAACCAACTCTTTCAGGCTTTTTGGCGGGTTTTTTAGCTTGTTCTTGTCGTATACGAAAGCAAAGTAGCCGTAATCGTAAGGCACGAAGGTGCTGTTTTTCCAGCCGCCAGGCACCTGAAGGGTGGCGTTTTCGACGTTAGAGGGGGCAAACAGTTTGGTTTGCGTGGCGGCTTCTACCAGATTGTTGTCCAGCCCCAGCACGACGTCTGCTTTGCTGTTCTTACCTTCCATGCGTACGCGGTTCAGCAGAGAAACGCCATCTTCAAGCGCCACAAATTTCAGCTCGCAGTTACAGTCGGCCTCAAAGGCTTTTTTCACCGCCGGGCCAGGGCCCCAGTCGGCGGCGAACGAGTCGTAGGTGTAGACGGTTAATACAGGTTTAGCGAAAACGGGCATGGCGGCCAGCGCCAGCAGCGGCAGAAACTTTTTGAACACTTTGCACCTCAGTAAAAGGGGGCAAAGGAATTGAGTTGATCGTCTCAAATCCCTTCGCCGGCGTTATCCGGATCAGGTTCGACGGGTATTATCTCAGCGCAGACAAACTGTCCTGGCACCCCGTTGAGCAGGAAGGATTCTACTGATTTCCTTTGGGTTACGGAAGTAATGTTACGAAAGCGTTATGGGCCCGGTGGGGCAAACCAGGCGGACTTGAAATCAAACCAGCCTAGCGTGTTCATCCGCACCCCGCGCATACTGCGCTGGCCTTCAATGCGCAACCAATGATGAATCAATGGGATAACGTCATTTCGCTCCAGCATTTGCTTGCACCATTCCGGCAGGGCCAGCGTTTTGCTGTGCCAGCGATGAGCATCGCCCTGCCAGTCGATGGGGATGCATTTTTGAATCAGCGGGACTTCATACAGCTGGGCAAACAGGGAGTATTCCAGCGGCATAGTGAAGTTCACGCTGTTCAGCCAGATGTCGCTCTCGGCCTCGCCCTGATGCCACTCCGCATAATCTATCTCCTGCACAATCAGCTTCACGCCCTGCTCAGCCAGTAATTCGGTCATGATGCTGCTGATCACCCGATGCTCTACGTGGTCGCGATAATAGGTGAGCGTAATGCTCTCCAGCCCGGCAGGTTTAGCCAGCAACGGCCCGGTGCGCGAATGGTGCCAGCGCGGGAGTAAACCATAGGCCGGGAACCAGTATTGTTGATACTGCTCGGTCGCGCGGTAGATAAGGTTGACCGGGGAGAGAATATGCCCAATCCACTGGCGAACGTCTTCATTGACGCCGAGGCTGGAGCGGCTGTCGAACAGCAGGTAGTAGCAGCCTTCTTCCGGGCGGCTTTCAACGGCTTTTTCGCTGTCCGGCATGCCCTGGAGCTGCACGCCACAGCTCGACTCTTCACCCACTTCGGGCAGGACCCAGAAGTTAACCTCGTCAATCAGCGCCCGAAAGCCAAAGTAATCATCAAAGGCGTGGATCTTTAGCTGGTTGCGGTTGTTCCGCGCCACGGAATAGGGGCCCGTGCCGATGGGCTGGCTGGCGAAATTTGTCATCGTTGTCCATTCCCGCGGCAGGATCATGGCGTTCACGCTGCCCAACAGCCACGGCAGCCAGTCATCCGGCTGGCTAAGATGGATATCCAGTGTCCAGATAGTCGGCGAGGTGATTTGTGTGATATGGGCAAAAAGCGGCAGGGCGTTGATGCGCTGCAGGGAAGATATGATATCGAGCATGTCCAGCTCGCGGCCGTGATGGAAATGGATGCCGGGGCGCAGGAAGAAACGCCAGCGTAAAGGGGAAATTTGCTGCCAATGGTGAGCAATATCCGCTTCGAGTTCCCCATTTTCCTCATTTATTCGCGTCAGGCCGCTAAAAATCTGGCGGGCGATGTGGGTTTCGGAGCGACGCAGCGCCGAACCGGGCAGCAGATTTAGCAGCGGGCGATAGTAAAGGACACGCAGAATATGTCTGCCCTGGCGAAAGCTGCGGCCTAAATGAGAGATGAGCATCTGGCGGACAGCGGCTTTGTCGCCGACGATTTGGACTAGCTGATCGATGCGATCTTGCTCCAGCAGATCTTCCGCCCTCTGCTGCTGAAGCGCCAGCCCGGTATAAAGAAAAGTGAGCTGCGAGCGCTTGCCTCGTCCGGCTTCCGCCTGCCAGCTTAGCCAGCCCTTTTCCTGCATCGCATTAAGCAGCGTACGCATATGGCGGCGGGAACAGCTCAGCAAATCCGCTAAATCATTCAGCGTGGTTTCCTGAGGTTTGCCTTCGCAGCATTGCCACAGGCGGATGAATTGTTGTTGCAGGCGTGACGAAGACATAAAAGAGGAACTCCAGGCGGAAACTCATCAATTTAACTTTCCCTATATTACGCCAATAATCATCCTCGATGAAGCGAGGAGGTGTTTATGAAGCGGTCATCACCTGCGAAGTTTTTCCAACAGTACTTTGCCGCAACACAGTTTGTTTGTTCTGGATGGCTGGCTCGCCTGACGGTGGAGCAAAGACTAAGGATGCTCGAAGACTTGATGCAGTGGGAGGTTACAACCCCGATGCCCGAGAACGCCAACGCGCCGACTCATGTGTGACTGAGTATTGGTGCTTTTCACCGGCCAGCAGCTGTTTACTGCTGGCTTTTTTCGTTTAATCTTTACGCATTTAACAAATACCTCTGACGACATCTCCTTTTAAGGACACTCCATGCTCTGGTTTTTGACCCGCGCACGCCGTTTTAACCCTGTTTACGCTGCCTTCATGGCCGTCTCTTTTATGATTGGCGTGGCCGGTGCGCTACAGGCTCCGACGCTTAGCCTCTTTTTAACTCGTGAAGTTGAAGTCAGGCCGTTTTGGGTCGGCCTGTTTTACACCGTTAACGCGATTGCCGGGATTGGTGTCAGTTTACTGCTGGCCAAAAGGTCAGACAGTCAGGGCGACAGGCGAAAACTGATTATGGTTTGCTGCGTGATGGCGGTGGCAAACTGCGTTCTGTTTGCCTTTAACCGTCATTATCTGACGCTGATTACGCTCGGCGTAATGTTTGCCTCAATAGCCAATACCGCCATGCCGCAGATTTTTGCCCTGGCGCGTGAATACGCCGACCGTTCCGCCCGCGAAGTGGTGATGTTCAGCTCGATCATGCGTGCGCAGCTTTCTTTGGCGTGGGTTATCGGGCCGCCACTCTCTTTTATGTTGGCACTGAAATATGGCTTTACCACGATGTTCCTTATCGCTGCCGGGATATTTGTTATTTCACTGGCGCTGATTATTTTCGCGCTGCCGTCAGTGCCGAGAGTTGAACAGCCCGCAGAGGTGGCGATAACGCAGGTCAGCGGCTGGAAAGACAGTAACGTGCGGATGTTGTTTATCGCTTCGATGCTGATGTGGACCTGCAACACCATGTACATCATCGATATGCCGCTGTGGATAAGCCAGGATCTCGGGTTGCCGGATGAGCTGGCGGGGTTATTAATGGGCACGGCGGCAGGGATTGAGATCCCCGCGATGATCCTCGCCGGCTACTACGTGAAGCGTTTTGGAAAACGTAACATGATGGTGGCGGCCGTTGCAGCGGGCATCCTGTTTTATGTTGGGCTGATCCTGTTCCACTCTAAAACGGCGCTGGTGGTCTTACAGCTGTTTAACGCGGTGTTTATCGGAATTATTGCGGGGATAGGCATGCTGTGGTTCCAGGATTTGATGCCGGGAAGACCGGGCTCTGCAACGACGCTATTCACCAACAGTATTTCAACGGGCGTGATTCTGGCTGGGATACTTCAAGGCGCGCTTGCGGAAGGTTTTGGTCACTATTCTGTTTACTGGCTGATGGCGGCACTTGCGGTGATCGCGCTGTTCCTGACTAGCCGGGTTAAGAACGTTTGATTTGAGCCGCTATTGAAGCGGCTTATCAAGTAAAAGCAAAAAGGAAAACGATATTGCATTGTTTAAGCCGTGCAAAATTATTGGCACAATCAGGCTGCCGGAGTAAACACGGGCCAGGCAAAGAATCACCGAAAAGATAAAAAGGCTAATAAACGTCGTTGCGTTCTGATATTGCGAGTGGCTGAAGGCAAAAAGAACGGATGCCATCAACATAGCGGCGTTTTTACCCACCTTGCCATACCCTTCACCTGCATTTAATAAAAAACCTCTAAAGATAACTTCTTCTAAAATGGGAGCCAGTAAAGTGGCTGTGAGTGCTACCAGCACTAAACTGCGCACAGGTAGCTGCTCTATGCTTTGCATCCAGGGTTCAGGGGAGCCAGTAAACTGTTGAATAATAACCAGCATAAATAATGCAATTGCCGGAAGTATCAGTCCAGAGGGGGTGACTTTCCCTAAAGGCAACGTCCCATAATGATTTTGATAGTGTCGCCAGATAATCAGGGTATACGGTAACCAAAAACAGATGATCAACGCGGGTATCGCCATACCCGACCGGAATAGAGCTGTAAATCCAGGCAGCATTGTGGCGAAAATGGATAATGCATACCAGCCAATCCAGGCTCCGATACAGATGAGTAAGTGAAGTAGCCTGTCCTGATTTTTAAGCATAAATCCGTCATTGTGGCTGTAAGTGATAAAGAGAACAGACAGCATTTTTTGCTGGCTCATCCGTGGCTTATTAAACGCGTGTCGTTATAAATAACGCTTTAGCATTATGCATTTAGTGAGGAAAAAGTGAATATTTGGCGGGTGTTAATACTGAAATAAAAGGGGCGCTGAGAAGGCGCCCCCTATTGTATTACCGCATAAATGCCGGCAGTTTTTGCTCGTAGCCTGAAATAGCGGCTTCGTGCTGCAGCGTCAGGCCGATACTGTCCAGGCCGTTCAGCATGCAGTGACGGCGGAAACTATCCAGTTCAAACGAATAGCTCTTCTCGTCCGCCAGAACCGTCTGGGCTTCCAGGTCGACGACAAACTTAATGCCAGGCTGGGCTTCGACCAGCTTGAACAACTCATCCACCTGCTCATCGCTCAAGATAACCGGCAACAGCTGGTTGTTAAACGAGTTGCCATAGAAAATGTCCGCAAAGCTTGGCGCAATCACCACTTTGAAACCGTAGTCGGTTAATGCCCACGGGGCGTGCTCACGAGAAGAGCCGCAGCCGAAGTTTTCGCGAGCCAGCAGAATTGAAGCACCTTTAAATTCTGGGTAGTTCAGCACGAACTCCGGGTTAGGGACTTGCCCTGCATCGTCCAAAAAACGCCAGTCGTTAAACAGGTGCGCACCAAAACCAGTGCGGGTTACCTTCTGCAAAAACTGCTTCGGGATAATGGCATCGGTATCGACGTTCGCCGCGTCCAGCGGAACGACCAGGCCGGTATGTTGGATAAATTTCTCTGCCATGGTGGTTCCTCTTATTTAAGTGTACGAATATCGGCAAAATGACCGGAAACAGCGGCCGCGGCGGCCATCGCCGGGCTGACCAGGTGAGTACGCCCGCCGCGACCCTGGCGACCTTCGAAGTTACGGTTGCTGGTGGAGGCGCAGCGCTCGCCAGGATTCAGGCGGTCGTTGTTCATGGCCAGGCACATGGAACACCCAGGCAAACGCCATTCAAAACCGGCTTCAATGAAGATCTTATCCAGCCCTTCAGACTCAGCCTGAGCTTTGACCGGGCCTGAGCCTGGTACAACCATGGCCAGCACGCCTGGCGCGACTCTACGGCCTTTGGCGACTTCAGCTGCTGCGCGCAGGTCTTCGATACGCGAGTTGGTGCAGGAGCCAATAAAGACTTTATCGATAGCCACTTCGGTCAGCGGAATACCCGGCTTCAGGCCCATATAGGCCAGCGCTTTTTCTGCCGAGGCACGTTCCACCGGATCGCTGAAGGATTCCGGGTTAGGAATATTATCGGTGACGGAAATCACCTGACCTGGGTTGGTTCCCCAGGTAACTTGCGGAGCAATATCGGCGGCGTCTAAGGTGACGATAGTGTCAAATTTCGCGCCTTCGTCGGTGCTTAAGGTTTTCCAGTACGCGACGGCTTCATCCCAGTCGGCCCCTTTTGGTGCATGCAGGCGGCCTTTCACATAGTCGAAGGTGGTTTCATCCGGCGCAACAATCCCGGCTTTAGCCCCCATTTCGATAGCCATGTTGCACAGCGTCATGCGGCCTTCCATGCTCAACGCACGAATAGCATCGCCGCAGAATTCAACCACGTGACCGGTGCCGCCGGCGCTGCCGGTTTTGCCGATGATGGCCAGCACGATGTCCTTGGCCGTGATCCCTGGAGCCGCTTTGCCCTGGACTTCAATTTTCATGGTTTTCGCACGGCCCTGTTTCAGGGTCTGCGTCGCCAGAACGTGCTCAACTTCGGAGGTCCCAATCCCAAAAGCCAGTGCACCGAATGCGCCGTGAGTAGCCGTATGGGAGTCGCCGCACACAATGGTCATGCCCGGCAGGGTGATCCCTTGTTCTGGCCCCATAACGTGAACGATGCCCTGATAAGGGTGGTTCAGATCGTACAGCTCAACGCCAAACTCTTTGCAGTTCTTCATCAGTTCCTGCATCTGGATACGAGCCATCTCGCCGGAAGCGTTGATGTCCTTGGTTTGGGTCGACACGTTATGGTCCATCGTGGCGAAGGTTTTCCCCGGCTGACGAACCGGGCGGCCATGGGCGCGCAATCCGTCAAAGGCCTGCGGGGAAGTCACTTCATGCACCAGATGGCGATCGATATACAGCAGCGGTGTCTCTTCCGGGGCTTCATACACGACGTGGGCATCGTACAACTTCTGATATAAGGTTCTGGCCATGATTATTTCCCCTGAGCGATGTAGCGGGCAATGATATCGCCCATTTCGTCGGTGCTGACTGCCTGACCGTCGCGGGCTAAATCGCCGGTGCGGTGGCCTTCTTCTAACGCGCGATTGATGGCGCTTTCGATAGCCTGTGCGGCTTCTTCGGCATCCAGGCTGTAGCGCAACAGCAGCGCCAGCGACAGGATCTGCGCGATAGGGTTGGCAATGTTCTTCCCGGCGATATCTGGCGCTGAACCGCCCGCAGGTTCGTATAAGCCAAAGCCTTGTTCGTTGAGGCTGGCAGAAGGCAACATGCCCATAGATCCGGTGATCATGGCGCATTCGTCGGACAGGATGTCACCGAACAGGTTGGAACACAGCAGAACGTCGAACTGCGATGGATCTTTAATTAACTGCATGGTGGCGTTGTCGATATACATGTGAGACAGCGACACATCGGGGTATTCTTTAGCGATTTCGTTGACGATTTCGCGCCACAACAGTGAGGTTTGCAGCACGTTTGCTTTATCAATCGAGGTCACTTTGCTGCGGCGCTTGCGGGCAGACTCAAAGGCGATGCGAGCAATGCGCTCGATCTCAAAGCGGTGGTAAACCTCAGTATCGAAGGCTTTCTCGTGCATACCGCTGCCTTCGCGGCCTTTCGGCTGGCCGAAGTAAATCCCTCCAGTCAGTTCGCGAACGCACAGAATGTCGAAGCCGTTTGCCGCAATGTCGGCTCGCAGCGGGCAAAACTCTTCCAGCCCCTGATACAGGCGCGCAGGGCGCAGGTTGCTGAAGAGTTTAAAATGTTTACGCAACGGCAGCAGGGCACCGCGCTCAGGTTGTTCCGCTGGCGGCAGATGTTCCCACTTCGGGCCACCTACAGAGCCGAACAGAATTGCATCAGCCTGCTCACAGCCTTCAACCGTGGCCGCAGGCAGAGGGCTGCCGTGACGATCAATGGCTGCGCCACCGACGTCATAGGAGCTGGTGCTGATGCGGATATCAAAGCGATTGCGAACTGCATCCAGTACTTTCAGGGCCTGAGCCATCACTTCCGGGCCAATACCGTCACCCGGCAAAACTGCAATATGGTAATTTTTCGACATTACACGGTTTCCTGATTTTGTTCTTTATTCTGATGTTGAGCTTTGCGTTGCAATTCTTTTTCGACTTCACCGGCGCGCCAAATGTTGTTCAGTACGTGGACCATGGCTTTGGCCGATGACTCGACGATGTCGGTTGTCAGGCCTACGCCGTGGAAGCGACGACCGTTGTAATCCACCACGATATCCACCTGGCCCAGCGCGTCTTTGCCCTGACCTTTGGCAGTTAAGCTGTATTTCACCAGCTCAATGTTGTAATCGGTGATGCGGTTAATTGCCTGATAGACTGCATCCACCGGGCCGTTACCGTTTGCTGCTTCAGCTTTGATCTCTTCGCCGCAAACCAGCTTCACGGATGCGGTCGCGATACCGTTAGAGCCAGACTGCACGCTGAAATAATCCAGGCTGAAGTGCTCTGGCTCTTCCTGTTGCTTGTTGATGAAGGCCAATGCTTCCAGGTCGTAATCAAACACCTGGCCTTTTTTGTCCGCCAGTTTCAGGAAGGCGTCGTACAGGTTATCCAGGTTGTAATCAGCCTCTTTGTAACCCATCTCGTCCATGCGGTGTTTAACTGCGGCACGGCCGGAGCGTGAGGTCAGGTTCAGCTGTACCTGATTCAAGCCGATGGATTCCGGCGTCATGATTTCGTAGTTTTCGCGATTTTTCAGCACGCCGTCCTGGTGGATGCCAGAAGAGTGGGCGAAGGCGCCGGTGCCGACGATAGCTTTGTTGGCCGGAATTGGCATGTTGCAGATTTGGCTAACCATCTGGCTGGTGCGCCAGATCTCCTGATGATTGATATTTGTGTGCAGGTTCATGATGTCCTTGCGCACCTTGATAGCCATGATGACTTCTTCCAGTGAACAGTTACCCGCTCGTTCGCCGATGCCGTTCATTGCGCCTTCAACCTGGCGAGCACCTGCGTGAACTGCCGCCATAGCATTACCTACGGCCAGCCCCAAATCGTCGTGGGTATGTACGGAAATAATTGCTTTATCAATGTTAGGCACGCGTTCATACAAGCCGGTGATGATGTTGGAGAACTCAAACGGCATGGTGTAACCGACGGTATCCGGGATGTTAATGGTGGTTGCGCCTGCGTTGATTGCGGCTTCCACTACACGAGCCAGATCTGCAATCGGCGTACGGCCAGCATCTTCGCAGGAGAATTCCACGTCATCGGTGTAGTTACGGGCGCGTTTCACCATATAAACGGCGCGCTCAATGACTTCGTCCAGCGTACTGCGCAGCTTGGTGGCGATGTGCATTGGAGAGGTGGCGATGAAAGTATGAATACGGAAGGCTTCAGCGACTTTTAAGGATTCAGCTGCAACATCGATGTCTTTCTCAACACAACGGGCCAGGCCGCAAACACGGCTGTTTTTGATATTGCGAGCGATAGTCTGTACGGATTCAAAATCACCAGGGGAAGAGACGGGAAAGCCGACCTCCATGACGTCGACGCCCATGCGCTCCAGCGCCATAGCGATCTGCAACTTCTCTTTTACACTCAGGCTTGCCTGTAAAGCCTGTTCGCCGTCGCGCAATGTAGTATCAAAAATAATGACTTGCTGGCTCATGGTTCGGTCCTTTATCTCTTTGGGTGCCTTCGCGACGAGCATAAAAAAACCCGCGCATTGGCGCGGGTTTTTTCTGTCTGAAGGCTTGAATCAACGCTGATTGTCGCCCACCAGTCTACCGCGCAAATAAGATGCGTTTAGTAGTAGACCAAGTAGGCGGACGGTGCGATTCATGTTTCAAGCCCTGTGCAATTTCGTGATGTATTTATTGGTACTTGATCTCAACGCAGGTGTCAACCTTTAGGCGAGCAGCAGGATCGTAGGAAGGATAAGCAGAAGATGTTCATTCAGTGAAAAATACTGTGAAATAATGTTTTCTTAATATATTAATTAAGATTAAGTTGTTTTTTATTATCTGATAATATGTTGAATTCTTGAAATTAACCTTATGAATATGACGGAACTCATGTATTGTTCCATTGTCTGATGGGCCTCTTATTTTTCGTTAAATATCGAAGTTTTTATGTCGGTGAGTTTTATGACGCGTTTCATTGTCATCAATAATAACGGTGCTGGTTACGCGAATTGTTAAAAGAGATGCTTGGCGGGAAATATTAAATGGAACTTCAAACGTATGTATTGTGAAATGGACCCCAATTCATTACTGGAGTAAAAAATGGATTGCAGAAGAAATAAGAGTCGGGAGGCTCTGGATGCCATAAAACCCCGGCTACGTAATGTAGACTTAAATTTGCTGACTGTTTTTGATACGGTAATGAGAGCGCAAAGTATCACCGGTGCCGCCAAGTTGTTGGGGATGTCTCAACCAGCTGTCAGCAACGCTGTTTCCCGGTTGAAAACAACTTTCAATGACGAATTATTTGTACGTAACGGGAGAACCATACAAGCAACGACAAGAGCTTTTCAGCTTTATGACGTGATTCGTGATGCCTTACAGATGGTCCAAAATGAGCTGCCTGAGGGCGATTTTGATCCCTTGATAAGCAAGCGTCAGTTTACGTTTTGCATAGCCAGTCCTTTGGACAGCAAAATAATGTCGCGTATTTTAGATGCTCTTAAATATACTGCGCCAAATGTTCAGTTAATTTTTAAGTCTTCTTTTAATGACGATGTTGAACGGCAGTTACGCTATCAGGAAGTTGACTTTTTGATTTGCTATGATGAAATTATGTGCCCGGAATTTAAAAAAATATCTTTGTTTGATGATGAAATGGTTTTAGTTACGGGCAAAGAACATCCTGGCTTTTGTTCGCCATTAACGGCGCGCGATTTCTATAATCAGAAACATGCAGTAACTTCCCCTGAATGTTATGGTTCGTTCAGTTCGCTCTGGTATGACACGTTGAATAAGCAAAAGGCGATTGCTTATCAGGGGATGGCAATGACCTGTGTATTAAACGTGGTTTCACAGACACGGCTAGTGGCTGTTGCACCACGCTGGCTGGTTGATAACGTATCTACTGATCTGAATCTTAAGGTATTCCCTGTGCCTTTTATCCAGAAAGAGCGCACCTGCTATTTATCGTGGCATAGCTCAGCCGGGCAAGATAAGGGCCATTTGTGGATGCAAAACCAAATAGCAAAAATCTTATACCAATAACATCAGCAGTATGTTGGATTTTCGGGCCTAAACAGCCCGTTTCCACTCCTTGATATAAAAAATCCAGTATTTTCAACTTAAGCATTTTCTGACGCCGATCTCCTGGCTGCAGCATCATGCTAAATTAATAGATAACACACTGTGTTTCTCCGCATCTTTGACATATTCGTCAATAGTCACCCCTCGTATTTAGTTGATCGCTCCACCATGCACGATTTTTATAGCGATGAGCGTAATTTCTTCTTTCCCGCTCGCACGGGGGGTAATTGCCTGACGGATCTTGAGCGGTTATGTTAATGGGCTAAACCTATAAAAACGATACAGGCAGAGACACAACCTGTCGCAACGACGGCGCGGAAATGATTTCTGCGTGCGGTCAAAAACGTGAGCCTGGAGGCAAAACCATGGAGATGTTGTCAGGAGCCGAGATGGTCGTCCGGTCGTTAATCGATCAGGGCGTAAAGCAAGTATTCGGCTATCCGGGAGGCGCAGTTCTCGATATTTATGATGCGCTTCATACTATGGGCGGGATCGATCATGTGCTGGTGCGCCATGAGCAGGCTGCCGTACATATGGCTGACGGCCTGGCGCGTGCTACCGGGGAGACCGGCGTTGTGCTGGTGACTTCGGGCCCTGGCGCGACGAATGCCATTACCGGCATCGCCACCGCCTATATGGATTCTATTCCGATGGTCGTGTTGTCCGGGCAGGTCGCGACTTCATTGATTGGTTACGACGCCTTTCAGGAATGCGATATGGTCGGTATCTCTCGACCTGTCGTGAAACATAGCTTCCTGGTAAAACAGGTCGAAGACATACCGGGGATCATCAAGAAGGCCTTCTGGTTAGCCTCAAGCGGCCGTCCGGGGCCTGTTGTGGTCGATTTACCCAAAGACATCATGAGTCCGCTGAATAAGTTGCCGTATGCCTGGCCAGACGCCGTTAGTATGCGCTCTTACAACCCAACGACGCAGGGCCACAAAGGGCAGATCAAGCGCGCCCTGCAGACGCTGATTGCGGCTAAAAAACCGGTGATGTACGTAGGCGGTGGGGCGATCAATTCAGCTTGTGAGGCAGAATTATTAACGCTTGCTGAAAAGCTCAACATTCCGGTTGTCTCTTCGCTGATGGGGCTTGGTGCGTTCCCGGCCACGCACCGGCAGTCGCTGGGTATGCTGGGCATGCACGGCACCTACGAAGCCAATATGACGATGCATCATTCGGACGTTATCTTTGCCGTTGGCGTGCGCTTTGATGACCGAACCACGAACAATCTCGCAAAATACTGCCCGAATGCGACAGTGTTGCATATTGATATTGATCCTACGTCTATCTCCAAAACAGTTGCGGCGGATATTCCAATTGTGGGGGATGCGCATCAGGTTCTGACTCAAATGCTGGACTTACTTGCCCAGGAAGAGATTCAGCAATCCGGGGATGATATTCGGGACTGGTGGCAACAAATTGAACAGTGGCGCGCTCGTCACTGCCTTGAGTTCGATCGCCATAGCCAGGCTATCAAGCCGCAGGCTGTTATTGAAACAGCTTATCGCCTGACGAACGGTGATGCTTATGTCACCTCCGATGTGGGCCAGCACCAAATGTTTGCCGCGCTTTATTATCCGTTCGATAAGCCACGACGTTGGATAAATTCAGGTGGCCTGGGCACGATGGGCTTTGGTCTTCCCGCCGCGCTTGGTGTGAAGATGGCGTTGCCGGATGAAACGGTCATTTGCGTCACCGGCGATGGCAGTATCCAGATGAATATCCAGGAGCTTTCTACCGCGCTGCAGTACGGCTTGTCGGTTCTGGTTTTGAACCTTAACAACCGTTACCTCGGCATGGTGAAACAGTGGCAGGACATGATTTATTCGGGTCGCCATTCCCAATCTTATATGGAGTCGCTCCCGGACTTTGTCCGCCTGGCTGAGGCTTATGGCCACGTAGGGATTAGCATCACTAAGCCAGAAGAGCTGGAAAGTAAACTTGCTCAGGCACTGGAAACGGTGCGCGGTGGGCGACTGGTGTTTGTCGATGTCACAGTTGATGGTACTGAACACGTTTATCCGATGCAGATTCGCGGTGGCGGTATGGATGAAATGTGGTTAAGCAAAACGGAGAGAACCTGATTATGCGCCGGATATTATCTGTCTTACTGGAAAATGAATCAGGTGCGTTGTCCCGGGTCATTGGTCTGTTCTCTCAGCGTGGCTACAACATTGAAAGTCTTACCGTAGCGCCTACGGATGATCCTACGCTTTCTCGTATGACGATCCAAACCGTTGGCGATGAGAAGGTATTGGAGCAGATTGAGAAGCAACTGCATAAGCTAGTGGATGTGCTACGCGTCAGTGAGCTGGGGCAGGGGGCATACGTTGAGCGTGAAATTATGCTGGTGAAAGTGCAGGCTAGCGGATACGGGCGGGAAGAGGTGAAACGCAGCACGGAAATTTTCCGTGGGCAAATCATTGATGTGACACCAACGCTATACACTGTCCAACTTGCCGGCACCAGCGATAAACTCAACGCGTTCCTTGATACAATCCGCGACGTTGCCAAAATCGTCGAAGTGGCTCGCTCAGGCATTGTTGGCGTTTCGCGCGGCGATAAGATCATGCGTTAGTCACTAATGTGATCTAATTCACATGCCCGGTAATCACTGCCGGGCTTTTTTTTGCAAATAAGAAAACAAGCGCCTGCAAAAGCGGTTGCCGGAGTTATTATTCTGCGTTTAGATGTAAATGTCGTTAACCATAGCCAGGGCATGGTTATGGATCACCTGGAGAGTAAGGGGCTACAGTGAAATTGGATGAAATCGCGCGTCTGGCTGGCGTGTCGCGCACCACAGCAAGCTATGTTATCAACGGAAAAGCAAAACAGTATCGCGTTAGCGATAAAACCGTTGAGAAAGTCATGGCGGTGGTACGTGAGCATAATTACCACCCTAATGCGGTAGCCGCCGGGCTACGTGCAGGACGCACGCGTTCTATCGGGCTGGTGATCCCAGACCTGGAAAACACCAGCTACACCCGTATAGCAAATTACCTTGAGCGTCAGGCTCGCCAGCGCGGCTATCAGTTGTTGATCGCTTGCTCTGAGGATCAACCCGACAACGAAATGCGCTGCATTGAACATCTTCTACAGCGGCAGGTTGATGCCATTATTGTGTCTACCTCCTTACCGCCTGAGCACCCTTTTTATCAGCGATGGGCAAACGATTCGTTTCCGATTATTGCGCTCGACCGTGCGTTAGACCGTGAACACTTCACCAGCGTTGTCGGTGCCGATCAGGACGATGCAGAAATGCTGGCTGAGGAGCTTCGCAAATTCCCAGGTGAAAATATCCTTTACCTTGGCGCGTTACCTGAACTGTCCGTGAGCTTCCTGCGTGAGCAAGGGTTCCGTACTGCCTGGAAAGATGATCCTCGTACTGTCAATTATCTCTACGCTAACAGCTATGAACGTGAGGCTGCCGCTCAGCTTTTTGAAAAATGGCTGGAAACTCACGAGATGCCTGATGCGTTGTACACAACGTCCTTCGCTCTGCTGCAGGGCGTAATGGATGTCACGCTGCGCCGTCAAGGGCGGCTGCCTTCGGAGTTGGCGATCGCCACCTTTGGCGATCATGAGCTGCTGGATTTCCTGCAGTGTCCGGTATTGGCGGTCGCACAGCGTCATCGCGATGTTGCTGAGCGAGTGCTGGAACTTGTGCTGGCAAGCCTTGATGAGCCGCGTAAGCCGAAGCCTGGGTTAACCCGAATTCGCCGCAATCTTTATCGTCGGGGTAGCCTAAGTCGTTACTGATAAAGAGATCATTATCAGCCACTTAAAGTTAATTAAGATTTTTCCCGTATATTTACCCTTATTTTTTAAGGCAATTAATTAGGCGGGAAAAATCGGGTAAAAAAATCCCCATCGAGAAATAAATCTCTTCTTTGTATTATTTTGTTACACACCCGCCGTTAAGAAATGTTGGATTATTAATCATTAGCAACCTCTCTTTACTTCTGTCTTGCGCAGAGCCAGCGCCAGACGGGCATCTGGCGCTGTTCACTCGCCTTGAAATACCTTAAAATGCCGCCCGCGTCGCAAACTGGGTACTTAATATTTCCCTAATCAAGTATTCGGTCGTTTTAACGCTGTTGATGTTTATTGGTCTTTTTCTTTCAAATATTCATAACGTTAATTTTGCCTCGCTATTGCGGGCTTTTTCACGCCAGCCATTTATCAATCGCTTAGGCGCGGGAATTTATTCCCGTAAGCGGCCTGGCTGGCTTGACAAGGTTTTCCTCCCCTCCGTAAACTCCTTTATGTGGGAATTTGTGGGTTAAAGTGGTGAAATGGGTCATTAAAGGGTGAGGCTGGCATGTTCCGTGGGGCAACGTTAGTCAATCTCGACAGCAAGGGGCGGCTCGCCGTACCTACCCGTTACAGGGAAAAGCTGATCGAAACCTCAGAAGGTCAGATGGTTTGTACCATCGACATCCATCACCCCTGCCTGCTGCTTTACACCGTTCCTGAGTGGGAAATCATTGAACAAAAGCTTGCCCGTCTGTCGAGCATGAACCCCGCAGAACGCCGCGTACAGCGTCTGTTATTGGGTCATGCCAGTGAATGTCAGATGGATAACGCCGGGCGATTGCTGTTGGCGCCCGTTTTACGGCAGCACGCCGGGCTTACCAAAGAAGTCATGCTGGTCGGCCAGTTCAATAAGTTTGAGCTGTGGGATGAAGCGACCTGGCATCAACAGGTCAAGGAAGATATCGACGCTGAGCAGGGTTCGACAAACACCTTGTCGGATCGTCTGCAGGACTTGTCACTTTAGAAATGATGGAAAATTTTAAACATACTACGGTGCTGCTGGACGAGGCCGTTAATGGCCTGAATATTCGTCCCGACGGCATCTACATTGATGGCACTTTTGGTCGCGGTGGCCATTCACGCCTGATTCTGTCCCAGCTCGGTGAGCAAGGACGGCTGCTGGCGATCGACCGCGATCCGCAGGCGATTGCTGCGGCTGCTGCTATCGATGACCCACGCTTCTCCATCATTCATGGCCCATTCTCTGCGCTTGCAGATTACGCACGTGAGCGCGAACTGGACGGTAAGATCGACGGCATTTTGCTGGATCTCGGCGTCTCTTCTCCTCAACTGGATGATGCAGAGCGCGGCTTTTCGTTTATGCGTGATGGTCCGCTGGATATGCGTATGGACCCAACGCGAGGTCAATCTGCCGCCCAATGGCTGATGACGGCTGAAGAAACCGACATTGCCTGGGTTATTAAAACTTTCGGCGAAGAACGTTTTGGTAAGCGCATTGCACGTGCCATCGTTGAGCGTAACCGCGAAGAGCCGATGACGCGTACCAAAGAGCTGGCGGCCGTGGTCTCTGCCGCTATGCCGGTCAAAGATAAGTTTAAGCACCCGGCGACCCGAACATTCCAGGCTATTCGGATCTGGATCAACAGCGAGCTGGATGAAATTGAAAAAGCGTTGAATGGCTCGCTGGAAGCGTTATCTCCCGGTGGCCGCTTATCGATCATCAGCTTCCATTCTCTGGAAGATCGTATCGTTAAACGTTTTATGCGCGAAAACAGCCGAGGGCCACAGGTCCCAGCTGGTTTACCGATGACGGAAGCACAATTGAATAAGCTGGGCGGTCGCCAGTTGAAGGCGCTAGGTAAGCTGATGCCAGGTGAAGAAGAAGTGGCGGAAAATCCACGCGCCCGTAGTTCTGTTTTGCGTATTGCGGAGAGGACTAACGCATGATCAATCGGGTGACAGAAACCCTCAGCAGAGTGACGCAGCTCGGTAGCAACGAGCGACATGCGTTGCCTGCCGTGATTGGTGGCGATCTTCTGCGCCATGGGAAACTGGCACTTTGCTTGTTTGTCGCCATTATCGTGACCGCGGTTTCCGTGGTCACAACGGCGCACCATACCCGTCTGCTTACCGCACAGCGTGAGCAGATGGTACTCGAACGTGATGCGCTGGATATTGAATGGCGCAACCTGATTCTTGAAGAAAACGCGCTCGGCGATCATAGCCGGGTAGAACGGATCGCGACGGAGAAGCTGCAACTGCAGCATGTCGATCCTTCACAGGAAAACATCGTAGTTCAGCAATAAGGAATCGTGCGGCAGATGAGAGCAGCGGCAAAAACGCTTAAACCAAAACGTCAGGAAGAACAGGCCAACTTTGTGAGTTGGCGTTTTGCGTTGCTCTGCGGTTGCATTCTGTTAGCGCTGGCTTTCCTTCTGGGCCGTGTCGCCTGGCTGCAAATCATTAACCCGGACATGCTGGTACGCCAGGGTGACATGCGTTCATTGCGCGTGCAGGAAGTGTCTACTTCCCGAGGGATGATAAGCGATCGCGCGGGACGCCCTCTGGCGGTTAGCGTACCGGTCAATGCCGTCTGGGCCGATCCAAAAGAATTGCATGACGCTGGTGGAGTGACGCTGGACAACCGCTGGAAGGCGCTGGCCGACGCACTAAAAATTCCTCTCGACCAGCTTTCATCCCGCGTGAACAGCAACCCCAATGGGCGATTTATTTATCTTGCGCGTCAGGTTAACCCGGATATTGGTGACTACATCAAAAAGCTTAAGCTTCCGGGAATTCACCTGCGGCAGGAATCTCGTCGCTACTATCCATCCGGCGAAGTGACTGCTCACCTTATCGGCTTCACCAACGTGGACAGCGAAGGGATCGAGGGGGTGGAAAAAAGCTTTGATAAATGGCTTACCGGTCAGCCGGGCGAGCGCATTGTGCGTAAAGATCGCTACGGGCGCGTTATCGAAGACATTTCCTCTACCGACAGCCAGGCCGCCCATAACCTGGCTTTGAGCATTGATGAACGCCTGCAGGCGCTGGTTTACCGCGAACTGAATAACGCTGTTGCTTTCAACAAAGCCGAATCGGGCAGCGCTGTTTTGGTTGATGTGAATACTGGTGAAGTTTTGGCGATGGCTAACAGCCCGTCCTACAACCCGAATAATCTGACCGGCACGGCAAAAGACGTAATGCGTAACCGCACCATCACCGACGTCTTCGAGCCAGGTTCCACCGTTAAGCCGATGGTGGTGATGACCGCGCTGCAGCGTGGCGTGGTAAATGAAAATACCGTACTGAATACAATTCCGTACCGCATTAATGGTCATGAGATCAAAGATGTGGCGCGGTACAGCGAATTGACCCTTACCGGGGTCTTACAGAAGTCGAGTAACGTCGGTGTTTCTAAGCTGGCGTTAGCGATGCCCTCCTCAGCGTTAGTAGATACTTACTCACGTTTTGGACTGGGAAAAGCGACCAATTTGGGGTTGGTCGGGGAACGCAGTGGCTTATATCCTCAAAAACAACGGTGGTCTGACATAGAGAGGGCCACCTTCTCTTTCGGCTATGGGCTAATGGTAACCCCGTTACAGTTAGCGCGAGTCTACGCAACGATTGGCAGCTATGGCATTTATCGCCCGCTGTCGATAACCAAAGTTGACCCGCCGGTTCCCGGTGAGCGTATCTTTGCTGAATCAACCGTCCGTACCGTGGTGCACATGATGGAAAGCGTGGCACTGCCAGGCGGCGGCGGCGTGAAGGCGGCCATTAAGGGCTACCGTATTGCGATTAAAACCGGTACTGCGAAAAAAGTCGGGCCGGACGGTAAGTACATAAACAAATACATTGCTTACACCGCAGGCGTTGCGCCAGCCAGCCAGCCGCGATTTGCGCTGGTGGTGGTTATCAATGACCCGCAGGGCGGTAAGTATTACGGCGGTGCCGTATCTGCACCTGTGTTCGGTGCCATCATGGGCGGCGTACTGCGCACCATGAACATCGAGCCGGATGCGCTGGCGACCGGTGAGAAAAGCGAATTTGTAATTAATCAGAAAGAGGCATCAGGTGGCAGATCGTAATTTGAGCGACCTTCTTGCTCCGTGGGTAGCCGGGCTACCTGCGAGAGCGCTGCGAGAGATGACACTCGACAGTCGCGTGGCGGCTGCGGGCGATCTTTTTGTGGCCGTGGTCGGTCATCAGGCGGACGGGCGTCGTTATATCCCGCAGGCGATAGCACAGGGTGTGGCTGCCGTGATCGCAGAAGCGGACGGTGAAGCGGCGGATGGTGAAGTTCGCGAGATGCACGGCGTACCGGTTATTTACCTGAGCCAACTGCATCAGCGCCTTTCTGCATTGGCTGGCCGTTTCTATCACCAGCCTTCTGAATCCTTGCGTCTGGTTGGTGTTACCGGCACCAATGGCAAAACGACAACGACTCAACTGTTGGCACAGTGGGCACAGCTGTTGGGTGAAACCAGCGCCGTGATGGGGACCGTAGGCAATGGCCTACTCGGGCAGGTTGTGCCGACAGAAAATACCACCGGCTCTGCGGTAGACGTGCAGCACGTGCTGGCGAGCCTGAAGGCTCAGGGCGCAGCCTTTGGCGCGATGGAAGTTTCATCCCATGGTCTGGTTCAGCATCGTGTGGCGGCGCTGAAGTTTGCCGCGTCGGTGTTTACCAATTTAAGCCGCGATCACCTTGATTATCATGGTGATATGGCGAATTACGAAGCCGCTAAGTGGCTGTTGTTTTCCGAGCATGACTGCGGTCAGGCGATTATCAACGCCGATGACGAAGTGGGTCACCGCTGGCTGGCGCGCCTGCCGGATGCTGTGGCGGTCACCATGGAAAATAACCTTGAGCCGGGTGCACATGGGCGCTGGCTGAAAGCTGATGAAGTGATTTATCACGACGGTGGGGCGACAATTCGCTTCAGTTCATCGTGGGGTGAAGGCGAGATCGAAAGCCGTCTGATGGGCGCGTTTAACGTCAGTAACCTACTGTTGGCTTTAGCCACGTTGCTGGCGCTGGGTTATCCGCTCGAAGCATTAATTGAAACTGGCCCGCGTCTGCAACCAGTTTGTGGGCGAATGGAAGTGTTCAGCACTGACGGCAAACCTACCGTGGTTGTGGATTATGCCCACACGCCGGATGCGCTGGAAAAAGCGCTGCAGGCAGCTCGTCTGCACTGTTCCGGCAAGTTGTGGTGCGTGTTTGGCTGTGGCGGCGACCGCGACAAGGGCAAGCGGCCTATTATGGGCGGGATTGCCGAGCAATATGCCGATGTGGTGGTGGTAACAGATGACAACCCGCGCACCGAAGAACCGAAGGCTATCGTCAACGATATTCTGACCGGTATGCTGGATGCTGGCCGTGCGCACGTTGTACTGGGGCGCGCAGAAGCGGTGACCAACGCGATTATGCAGGCCAAAGAAAATGACGTGGTTCTGCTGGCAGGTAAAGGACACGAGGACTATCAGATTGTCGGCAACCGTCGTCTGGATTACTCCGACCGCGTCACCGCGGCTCGTCTGTTAGGGGTTGTGGCATGATTCGCGTCTCCCTGAAGCAACTGGCGTCCATTCTTAATGGACAGCTACATGGCGCAGACGCCGACATTATTGATGTCACAACGGATACCCGCAAGCTGACGGCTGGCTGTCTGTTTGTTGCGCTGAAAGGCGAACGTTTTGATGCCCATGACTTTGCCGCCGATGCGGTGAAAGGTGGTGCTGGTGCATTATTAGTTAACCGTAAGCTGGATATTGATGTGCCCCAACTGATTGTGGCCGATACCCGCCTTGCATTTGGTGAACTAGGCGCGTGGGTTCGCCAGCAGGTGCCAACTCGCGTTGTGGCACTAACCGGCTCTTCCGGCAAAACTTCCGTGAAGGAAATGGCGGCGTCTATTCTGCGTCAGTGCGGCAACACGCTTTATACCGCAGGCAATCTGAATAACGATATTGGCGTGCCAATGACGCTGCTGCGCCTGACGCCGGAATACGACTATGCCGTTATTGAGCTGGGTGCAAACCACCAGGGGGAAATCGCCTGGACCGTAGGGTTAACCCGCCCGGAAGCGGCGCTGGTGAATAACCTGGCGGCTGCGCATCTTGAAGGCTTTGGTTCCCTGGCTGGCGTGGCGAAAGCTAAAGGCGAGATCTTTACCGGCCTCGCTGCAAACGGCACGGCGATCCTCAACGCCGATAATAACGACTGGCTGAACTGGCAGGCGATTATTGGCGATCGCAAAACCTGGCGCTTCTCACCCAACGCGGCAGGCAGTGATTTCACCGCGACGAATATCCATATCACCTCCCACGGCACAGAATTTACTCTGCATACCCCTCAGGGCGATGTTGATGTCGTTCTGCCGCTGCCGGGTCGCCACAATATTGCTAACTCTCTGGCAGCTACCGCATTAGCGATGGCCGTTGGTGCGACGCTCGAAGCTGTAAAAGCAGGGCTCGCTGAGCTTAAAGCGGTGCCGGGTCGTCTGTTCCCTATCCAGCTTGCAGAGAACCAGCTGCTGCTGGACGACAGCTACAACGCTAACGTGGGCTCAATGACTGCGGCGGCACAGGTATTGTCAGAAATGCCGGGTTACCGAGTGATGGTAGTTGGCGATATGGGCGAGCTGGGCGATGAAGCCGAAGCTTGCCATCGTCAGGTTGGCGAAGCCGCTAAAGCCGCAGGTATTGACCGTGTTTTGAGCGTTGGCGTGTTAAGCAAAACGCTCAGTGACGCATCAGAAGTTGGTGAACATTTTACTGATAAACAGGCCGTGGTGGAGCGTTTGAAAGCGCTTATCGCGGAACATTCAATTTTAACCATTTTGGTGAAAGGTTCACGTAGTGCGGCCATGGAAGAGGTGGTTCGCGCATTACAGGAGAAACAAGCATGCTAGTTTGGCTGGCCGAACATTTGGTCAAATATTATTCCGGCTTTAACGTCTTTTCCTATCTGACGTTTCGCGCCATCGTCAGCCTGCTGACCGCTCTGTTTATCTCCCTGTGGATGGGGCCGCGTATGATCGCACGTTTACAGCAACTCTCCTTCGGGCAAGTTGTACGTAACGATGGCCCTGAGTCTCACTTTAGCAAGAAAGGGACGCCAACCATGGGCGGGATTATGATCCTGACCGCCATTGTGGTGTCCGTACTGATGTGGGCTTATCCCTCGAACCCTTACGTCTGGTGCGTGCTGTTTGTGCTGATCGGTTTCGGGATCGTTGGCTTTGTCGATGACTACCGCAAAGTGGTTCGTAAGGACACCAAAGGGCTGATTGCGCGCTGGAAATATTTCTGGATGTCGGTGATTGCGCTGGTCGTTGCTTTCACAATGTATGCAGCCGGGAAAGGGACGCCAGCAACTGAACTTGTTGTGCCGTTCTTCAAGGACGTTATGCCGCAGCTTGGCCTGTTCTACGTGCTGCTTGCGTACTTCGTTATTGTCGGCACCGGTAATGCGGTAAACCTGACCGATGGCCTTGATGGCCTGGCGATTATGCCGACCGTATTCGTTGCCGCTGGTTTTGCACTGGTGGCATGGGCGACGGGGAACATGAACTTTGCGGGTTATCTGCACATACCTTACCTGCGCCACGCGGGCGAACTGGTTATCGTCTGTACGGCGATTGTCGGCGCCGGCCTGGGCTTCCTGTGGTTCAACACTTACCCGGCTCAGGTCTTCATGGGTGATGTGGGCTCCCTGGCTCTCGGCGGGGCGCTTGGGACGATCGCGGTACTGCTGCGCCAGGAGTTCCTGCTGGTGATTATGGGCGGCGTGTTCGTTGTTGAAACGTTATCGGTGATCCTGCAGGTAGGCTCGTTCAAGCTCAGAGGACAGCGTATCTTCCGTATGGCGCCCATTCACCATCATTATGAATTGAAAGGCTGGCCGGAGCCGCGCGTGATTGTGCGCTTCTGGATTATTTCGCTGATGCTGGTGCTGATTGGCCTGGCTACGCTGAAGGTTCGCTAAACATGGCAGATTACCAGGGTAAAAACGTTGTCATCATTGGACTGGGCCTGACGGGCCTGTCCTGCGTGGATTTCTTTATTGCGCGCGGCATTACGCCACGCGTAATGGATACCCGCATCTCTCCTCCTGGTCTCGATAAACTGCCTGAGAGCGTTGACCGCCATACCGGTTCGCTGAATGAAGACTGGTTGCTGGCGGCGGATTTGATTATTGCCAGCCCTGGCGTGGCGCTTGCTACTCCAGCCTTGAGTGCGGCGGTGGATGCCGGGATTGAGGTAATCGGTGATATCGAACTGTTTTGCCGTGAAGCCCAGGCTCCGATCGTCGCCATCACCGGCTCTAACGGTAAAAGTACCGTGACTACCCTGGTGGGAGAGATGGCGAAAGCAGCTGGTGTGAATGTGGGCGTGGGCGGAAATATTGGGCTGCCTGCTTTAATGCTGCTGGACAAAGGCTGCGAGCTTTATGTCCTGGAACTCTCCAGTTTCCAACTGGAAACCACCCATAGTTTGAAAGCGGCGGCGGCGACCGTTCTGAACGTGACTGAAGATCATATGGATCGCTATCCGTTCGGGATGCAGCAATATCGTGCGGCAAAACTGAGCATCTATGAAAATGCCAAAGTTTGCGTGGTCAACGCAGATGACGCGCTGACGATGCCGGTTCGTGGCGCGGACGAGCGCTGTATCAGCTTTGGTGTCGACGTCGGCGATTATCATCTTAATCGCCAGCAGGGCGACACCTGGTTGCGGGTGAAAGGGGAGAAAATCCTCAACACCAAAGAAATGAAACTGGTTGGGCAGCATAACTATACCAACGCTCTGGCCGCGCTGGCGCTAGCGGACGCGGTGAATCTTCCCCGCTCCAGCAGCCTGAAAGCACTGACTACCTATACCGGTCTGGCGCATCGCTTCCAGCTAGCCTGGGAACGTAATGGCGTTCGCTGGATTAATGATTCTAAGGCCACCAACGTTGGCAGCACAGAAGCGGCGTTAAATGGTCTGCACGTTGAAGGGACGCTGCATCTGCTGTTAGGCGGTGACGGGAAGTCTGCCGACTTCTCACCTTTAGCTCGCTACCTGCAGGGCGATCGCGTTCGCCTGTACTGCTTTGGTCGTGACGGTGCGGAACTGGCTGAGTTGCGCCCGGATATTGCCGAGCAGACAGAAACCATGGAGCAGGCAATGAAACTTGCCGCGGGCCGTGTGGAGTTTGGCGATATGGTGTTGCTCTCCCCAGCTTGCGCCAGTCTCGATCAGTTTAAAAACTTTGAACAACGCGGCGACATGTTTACTCAATTAGCGAAGGAGCTAGGCTGATGCGTTTATCTCTCCCTCGCCTTCGCGTTCCCCGCATTCCAGGGTTTGGTATCCTGGCCTGGGTCGCTTCGGCGTTAAAAGGGTGGGTAATGGGCTCCCGCGAGGCCGACGCCAACAGCATGGTGCTGTATGACCGCACGCTGCTCTGGCTGACCTTAGGCCTGGCCGCGATCGGTTTTATTATGGTGACTTCGGCGTCGATGCCGGTTGGCCAGCGTCTGGCAAACGATCCGTTTCTGTTTGCTAAACGCGACGGGCTCTACATCATCGTCGCGTTTGTGCTGGCGATGGTGACGCTGCGTTTGCCGATGGATTTCTGGCAGCGCCACAGTACGGCGATGCTGCTGGCTTCGATCGTGATGCTGCTGATTGTACTGGTCGTCGGTAGTTCGGTTAACGGGGCATCGCGCTGGATTGCTTTCGGCCCGCTGCGTATTCAGCCCGCTGAATTTTCCAAGCTGTCACTGTTCTGTTATCTCGCAAACTATCTTGTGCGCAAGGTGGATGAAGTTCGAAATAACCTGCGCGGCTTCCTGAAGCCAATGGGCGTGATTCTGGTGATGGCCGTTCTACTGCTGGCTCAGCCTGACCTGGGTACCGTAGTTGTGCTGTTTGTCACTACGCTGGCAATGCTGTTCCTTGCAGGGGCAAAGCTGTGGCAGTTTATCGCGATTATCGGGATGGGGATCTCGGCGGTTATCCTGCTGATCCTCGCCGAGCCTTACCGTATCCGCCGCGTTACATCGTTCTGGAACCCGTGGGAAGATCCGTTCGGCAGCGGCTACCAGTTAACGCAATCGCTGATGGCTTTCGGGCGCGGTGAATTGTGGGGGCAAGGGCTGGGGAACTCGGTTCAGAAGCTGGAATATCTGCCTGAAGCGCACACTGACTTCATCTTCTCGATCATCGGTGAGGAGCTGGGATATATCGGTGTGGTGCTTGCTCTTTTGATGGTATTCTTCGTCGCTTTTCGTGCGATGTCCATCGGCAAACGTGCGCTGGAATTGGATCAGCGTTTCTCCGGTTTCCTGGCGTGTTCTATCGGGATCTGGTTTAGCTTCCAGGCGCTGGTTAACGTCGGCGCTGCTGCGGGTATGTTGCCGACTAAAGGCCTGACACTGCCGCTTATCAGTTACGGCGGTTCCAGCCTGCTGATTATGTCGACGGCAATTATGCTGCTGTTGAGAATAGATTATGAAACGCGTCTGGCTAAGGCCCAGGCGTTTACACGGAGTGCCAAATGACGGGCAAAGCGAAGCGATTGATGGTGATGGCGGGTGGCACCGGTGGGCATGTTTTCCCAGGGCTGGCTGTGGCTCATCACCTTCAGGCGGAAGGGTGGGATATTCGCTGGCTTGGTACTGCGGACCGTATGGAAGCCGATCTGGTGCCGAAAAACGGGATTGAGATCGACTTTATTCGCATTTCTGGCCTGCGCGGCAAGGGCGTAAAAGCCTTGTTGCTGGCCCCTGTGCGTATTTTCAACGCGTGGCGCCAGGCTCGCGCCATCATGAAAGCATGGAAACCTGATGTTGTGCTGGGCATGGGCGGTTATGTTTCCGGGCCTGGTGGCCTGGCTGCCTGGTCTCTTGGCATTCCCGTTGTCTTGCATGAACAAAACGGCATAGCCGGTTTGACAAATAAATGGCTGGCAAAGATCGCCACCAAGGTAATGCAAGCCTTTCCCGGCGCATTCCCTAAAGCGGAGGTCGTTGGCAACCCGGTGCGGACAGATGTGCTTGCTTTACCGCTGCCGCAAGTGCGTTTTGCCGGAAGAGAAGGCCCGGTTCGTGTGCTGGTTGTCGGTGGTTCTCAGGGCGCTCGCGTGTTGAACCAAACCATGCCGCAGGTCGCAGGGCGTTTAGGTGAATCCGTGACTATCTGGCACCAAACCGGAAAGGGTGGTCAGGCGGTTGTGCAGCAGGCTTATGCTGAAGCAGGGCAGCCTCAGCACAAGGTCACCGAGTTTATTGATGATATGGCAGCAGCCTACGAATGGGCTGATGTTGTGGTTTGTCGCTCAGGGGCATTAACCGTGAGTGAAATCGCAGCTGCAGGGTTACCAGCCTTGTTTGTTCCTTTCCAGCACAAAGATCGGCAGCAGTACTGGAATGCACTGCCGCTGGAAAAGGCTGGCGCTGCGAAAATACTGGAGCAACCGCAGTTTACCGTGGATGCCGTTACCCGTGCCCTGGCGGGGTGGGACAGAGCAACGTTGCTGGCAATGGCCGAGCGCGCGCGCGCTGCCTCCATTCCTGATGCAACTGAACGTGTAGCAAACGAAGTCAGCGCCGCAGCGCGCGCGTAATACTTGTGGGTGGCAAATTGTCGCCCGTAAATTTGATGTAATGGCGGCATGCCGCTTGCAGGTTTAGAGAATGAATACACAACAACTGGCGAAACTGCGTTCAATTGTGCCCGAGATGCGTCGCGTCCGGCACATTCACTTTGTTGGCATCGGCGGCGCCGGTATGGGCGGTATTGCCGAAGTATTGGCTAACGAAGGTTACCAGATCAGCGGTTCCGATCTGGCGCCGAACCCGGTTACGCAGCAGTTGTCGGCACTGGGTGCCACGATTTATTTCAACCATCGCCCGGAAAACGTGCGCGATGCAAGCGTGGTTGTTGTTTCTACGGCGATTTCTGCGGATAACCCGGAAATTGTTGCTGCCCATGAAGCGCGTATTCCGGTCATTCGCCGTGCAGAAATGCTTGCTGAACTGATGCGTTTCCGTCACGGCATTGCGATTGCGGGGACGCATGGTAAAACCACGACAACGGCGATGGTATCGAGCATTTATGCCGAAGCAGGCCTGGACCCAACCTTTGTCAATGGCGGCCTGGTGAAAGCTGCAGGCGTCCATGCTCGTCTGGGCCACAGTCGCTACCTGATTGCTGAGGCTGATGAAAGTGATGCCTCGTTCCTGCATCTGCAGCCGATGGTCTCAATTGTGACCAATATCGAAGCCGATCACATGGATACTTACCAGGGCGACTTCGAAAATTTAAAGCAGACGTTTATTAATTTCCTGCACAACTTGCCGTTTTATGGACGTGCGGTGATGTGCGTAGACGATCCGGTAATTCGTGAGCTTCTGCCGCGCGTGGGTCGTCAAATCACCACATATGGTTTTAGCGACGATGCAGATGTTCGCGTTGAAAATTATCAGCAGAAAGGCGCTCAGGGCTTTTTCACCATCGTGCGCCAGGACAAGCCTGAGATGCATGTGGTGTTGAATGCACCTGGCCGTCATAACGCGCTGAATGCGGCTGCTGCAGTTGCCGTTGCGACGGAAGAGGGTATCGAAGACGACTCTATTTTGCGTGCGCTCGAAAGCTTCCAGGGGACGGGGCGTCGTTTTGATTTCCTGGGCGAATATCCTCTGGCTCCGGTAAATGGCAAAACGGGTACCGCAATGCTGGTGGACGACTATGGCCACCACCCGACGGAAGTGGACGCCACCATTAAGGCTGCGCGCGCAGGCTGGCCGGATAAAAATCTGGTGATGATTTTCCAGCCACACCGCTATACGCGTACGCGTGATTTGTATGATGACTTTGCTGGGGTGCTGTCCCAGGTTGACTCCCTGGTGATGCTGGACGTTTATCCTGCAGGTGAGGCACCGATTCCAGGAGCAGATAGCCGCTCTTTATGCCGCACTATTCGTGGCCGTGGCAAAGTGGACCCAATTTTAGTTTCCGATCACGCGGAAGTAGCGGAGATTTTGGCACCGGTTCTGACGGGAAATGATTTGATCCTCGTTCAAGGTGCCGGGAATATCGGCAAAATCGCCCGAAACCTGGCTGAAATCAAATTGCAGCCTCAAACTAAAGAGGAAGGGCGTCATGGCTGATAAGATCGCCGTTCTTCTCGGAGGCACCTCCGCTGAGCGTGAGGTTTCTTTGCAATCCGGCAGCGCGGTGCTGGCGGGATTAAAAGAAGCCGGTATTGATGCACATGCTTTTGATCCACAAAGCGAGTCTCTACTTGAGCTGAAGGCTCAGGGGTTTGACAAGGTTTTTATCGCGCTGCACGGTCGCGGTGGTGAAGACGGGACTTTGCAAGGGCTGTTGGAGTTTCTTCAACTGCCTTATACCGGTAGCGGCGTTATGGCGTCGGCGATAACGATGGATAAGCTGCGCAGCAAACTGCTGTGGCAGGGCGCGGGTTTGCCCGTTGCACCATGGGTTGCCGTTAATCGCCAGGATTTCGCTGCGGGACTGAGTACTGCGCTGCTTGAGCGTTTTACTGCGTTAGGTGTGCCGGTTATCGTTAAGCCGAGTCGTGAAGGTTCCAGTGTAGGCATGTCTAAGGTGGATAGCCTGGATGCTCTGCCAGCCGCGCTTGAACTGGCCTTTGAGCATGATGATGAAGTGCTGGTTGAAAAATGGTTGAGCGGCCCGGAATACACGGTTGCGATTTTAGGTGAGGAAATTTTACCGTCTATTCGCATCCAACCCGCTGGAACCTTCTATGATTATGAGGCGAAGTATCTCTCTGATGAAACTCAATATTTCTGCCCTGGCGGATTAATTGAGCAAAGAGAGCAGGAATTGCAGGCATTAGTTCTGCAGGCCTGGCAGATTCTCGGCTGTAGCGGCTGGGGCCGTGTCGATGTGATGCTGGATAGCGATGGTCAGTTTTACCTGTTAGAAGTGAACACTTCTCCGGGGATGACCAGCCACAGCCTGGTGCCGATGGCGGCTCGTCAGGCGGGGATGAGCTTCTCACAACTGGTTGTACGTATTTTGGAACTGGCGGACTGATATGTCGCAGGCTGCACTGAACGCGCGTAATCGTGCCGAGGAAAATGCCAGCTCTCGGCGTAGCAACGGGTCCCGTCTGGCAGGGATGATTTTCCTGTGTGCGGTACTGTTGAGCGTGTTTATCGGTGGTTGGATTGTGGTGGGCTGGATGGAAGATGCCCAGCGTTTGCCACTCTCCAGACTGGTGGTGACCGGAGAGCGGCACTACACACGTAATGATGATATACGCCAGTCTATTCTGGCCCTGGGGCCTCCGGGTACTTTTATGACCCAGGATGTCAATATCATCCAACAGCAGATAGAGCGCTTGCCCTGGATCAAGCAGGCAAGCGTTAGAAAGCAGTGGCCGGACGAATTGAAGATTCATCTGGTTGAATATGTGCCGGTAGCGCGTTGGAATGACCAGCATATGGTTGACGCAGAGGGAAATTCCTTCAGCGTACCAGCAGAACGCACCAGTAAGCAGAATTTGCCGATGCTTTCCGGCCCGGAAGGTAGCGAAAACGAAGTTCTGCAAGGTTACCGTGACATGGGCGTGGTGTTGGCAAAGGATAAATTTACGTTGAAACAAGCGGCTATGACCGCTCGCCGCTCCTGGCAGTTGACGCTGAATAACGGAATTAAGCTCAACCTTGGTCGGGGCGACACGATGAAACGTCTGGATCGTTTTGTAGAACTGTACCCGGTTCTGCAGCAGCAGGCGCAGGCTGATAACAAACGGATCAGTTATGTCGACCTGCGATACGATTCAGGCGCCGCGGTAGGTTGGGAGGCACTTCCTCCTCCGGTACCTAATCCGAATCAGCAACAGAATCAGGCACAGGCAGAACAACAATGATCAAGGCGACGGACAGAAAACTGGTAGTTGGACTGGAGATTGGCACCGCGAAGGTTGCCGCTTTAGTAGGGGAAGTTCTGCCCGACGGTATGGTCAATATTATTGGCGTGGGCAGTTGCCCTTCGCGTGGTATGGACAAAGGCGGAGTAAACGACCTCGAGTCGGTGGTTAAATGCGTTCAACGGGCGATTGACCAGGCTGAATTGATGGCAGACTGCCAGATATCTTCAGTTTACCTGGCGCTGTCCGGCAAGCATATCAGCTGCCAAAACGAGATAGGCATGGTGCCGATTTCGGAAGAGGAAGTGACGCAGGAAGATGTTGAAAATGTGGTGCATACGGCAAAATCAGTGCGTGTTCGCGATGAACACCGCGTTCTGCATGTGATTCCACAGGAATACGCTATTGATTACCAGGAAGGGATCAAAAACCCGGTAGGCCTGTCCGGTGTCCGTATGCAGGCGAAAGTGCATTTGATTACCTGCCATAACGATATGGCGAAAAACATCGTGAAAGCGGTTGAACGTTGTGGTTTGAAAGTTGACCAATTAATTTTTGCCGGTCTGGCCGCAAGCTATGCGGTACTGACCGAAGATGAACGCGAGCTGGGTGTCTGTGTTGTGGACATCGGCGGTGGTACCATGGATATGGCGGTGTATACCGGCGGCGCGTTGCGTCACACCAAAGTTATCCCTTATGCCGGGAACGTGGTGACCAGTGATATCGCCTATGCCTTCGGGACGCCACCGAGCGATGCGGAAGCGATTAAAGTTCGCCATGGTTGTGCTCTGGGATCTATCGTCGGTAAAGACGAGAACGTTGAAGTTCCTAGCGTGGGTGGTCGTCCGCCGCGCAGCCTTCAGCGTCAGACGCTGGCCGAAGTGATTGAGCCCCGCTACACAGAGTTGCTCAACCTGGTCAACGAAGAGATTTTGCAGTTACAGGAACAGCTCCGCCAGCAGGGTGTTAAACATCACCTGGCGGCGGGGATTGTGTTAACCGGCGGCGCGGCACAAATTGAAGGCCTGGCAGCCTGTGCTCAGCGTGTGTTCCATACGCAGGTGCGTATCGGTCAGCCGTTGAATATTACTGGCCTTACTGATTATGCCCAGGAGTCGTATTACTCGACCGCAGTAGGGTTGCTGCACTACGGGAAAGAATCACATCTCAGTGGTGAAGCAGAAGTGGAAAAAAGGACCTCTGTCGGCTCATGGTTTAAGCGACTGAATAGCTGGCTGAGAAAAGAATTTTAATTTTTATAAGAGACCGGAGACAATTAGCGGTCTCAGGCGACAGGCACAAAACGGAGAGAAACTATGTTTGAACCTATGGAACTGACCAACGACGCGGTGATTAAAGTCATCGGCGTCGGTGGCGGCGGCGGTAATGCCGTTGAACACATGGTGCGCGAACGCATCGAAGGCGTTGAATTCTTTGCGGTTAACACAGATGCTCAGGCACTGCGTAAAACTGCTGTTGGCCAGACGATCCAGATCGGTAATGGGATCACTAAAGGTCTGGGCGCAGGCGCAAATCCAGAAGTGGGTCGTAACGCTGCGGAAGAAGACCGCGAAGCTTTACGTGCTGCGCTGGACGGGGCAGACATGGTGTTCATCGCTGCAGGTATGGGTGGTGGTACCGGTACCGGCGCTGCACCTGTTGTGGCTGAAGTTGCTAAAGATTTGGGTATCCTGACCGTTGCCGTCGTGACTAAGCCTTTCAACTTTGAAGGCAAGAAGCGTATGGCATTCGCTGAGCAGGGCATCGCCGAGCTGTCCAAGCATGTTGACTCCCTTATCACTATTCCGAACGACAAGCTGTTGAAAGTGCTGGGTCGTGGTATTTCTCTGCTGGACGCATTTGGTGCGGCAAACGACGTACTGAAAGGTGCTGTGCAGGGTATTGCCGAGCTGATCACTCGTCCTGGTCTGATGAACGTTGACTTCGCGGACGTACGTACCGTGATGTCCGAAATGGGCTACGCCATGATGGGCTCCGGCGTTGCTAGCGGCGAAGATCGTGCTGAAGAAGCGGCAGAAATGGCTATCTCCAGCCCACTGCTGGAAGATATCGACCTGTCTGGTGCTCGTGGCGTGCTGGTTAACATCACCGCTGGCTTCGACCTGCGTCTGGATGAGTTCGAAACCGTGGGTAACACCATTCGTGCGTTCGCGTCCGACAATGCAACCGTGGTTATCGGTACTTCTCTGGATCCAGAGATGAACGACGAACTGCGCGTTACCGTTGTTGCTACTGGTATCGGTATGGACAAACGTCCTGAGATTACCCTGGTGACTAACAAGCAGGTACAGCAGCCGGTGATGGATCGTTACCAGCAGCATGGTATGGCTCCGCTGACGCAAGAGCAAAAGCCGGCCGCTAAGGTGGTTAACGACAATACACCACAGACGGCGAAAGAGCCTGATTATCTGGATATTCCAGCGTTCCTGCGTAAGCAAGCTGATTAAGAATAAACCGGAAGTTGGGAATATTCGCTCTTTGTGCTAAACTGGCCTGCCGTTAGTGATATACACTCTCGGCTAGCTTAGTAATTTGGCGGGATTATACGATGATCAAACAAAGGACACTTAAACGTATCGTTCAGGCGACTGGCGTCGGTTTACATACCGGCAAGAAAGTCACGCTGACGCTACGCCCTGCGCCGGCAAATACCGGGGTCATCTATCGTCGCACCGACTTGAATCCTCCGGTAGATTTTCCGGCTGATGCCAAATCCGTGCGGGATACCATGCTCTGTACTTGTCTGGTAAACGAGCATGATGTACGGATTTCTACCGTAGAGCACCTCAACGCTGCCCTGGCAGGGCTGGGTATCGACAACATTATTGTTGAAGTTGATGCACCAGAAATCCCTATCATGGACGGCAGTGCGGCGCCGTTTGTCTATCTGCTGCTTGATGCAGGGATCGACGAACTGAACTCGGCCAAGAAATTTATACGTCTGAAAGAGACGGTTCGTGTGGAAGATGGCGATAAATGGGCTGAAATGTCACCGTTTAATGGTTTCTCGTTGGACTTTACCATCGACTTCAACCATCCGGCGATTGATGCAAGCACCCAGCGCTACACCATGAACTTCTCTGCTGAAGCATTCATGCGTCAGATTAGCCGTGCGCGTACCTTCGGTTTTATGCGTGATATCGAATATCTGCAGTCCCGTGGCCTGTGCCTGGGCGGCAGCTTCGATTGTGCCATCGTTGTTGACGATTATCGCGTATTGAACGAAGACGGCCTGCGTTTTGAAGATGAATTCGTTCGTCACAAAATGCTGGATGCGATCGGCGATCTGTTCATGTGTGGCCATAATATTATCGGCGCATTTACCGCCTATAAATCAGGTCACGCGTTGAACAACAAACTGCTGCAGGCTGTTTTGGCTAAGCAGGAAGCCTGGGAATGGGCGACCTTCGAAGACGAAGCCGAACTTCCGCTGGCGTTTAAAGCACCTAAAATGGTGCTGGCGTAACGCTTGAATTAGCGATTACGACTGGTTTTGCTGGTACCCTCTCCGGCCAGTGAAGCCAGTCGTTCTATTGTTGCTCTTAATTTCTCCGGGCTACGTTTAGCCACCTCTCTCAACGCTTCCGCACTCTCTTTACTCAATTGGCGATTCACTTCGTATTTCTCAGTCTCTGTCTGAGTGGTGTTTTCTTGAACAGAATCCTGCCCTTTTACCGCCAGCGAAGGATTAATCCTGATGTCGATTGATGTCAATGATGGTAATATTTGGGCGCGTAATGCACTCAGCAGCGTGGCTTGTTCATAGCGTAAACGCATCAGCCAGCTGGCATTTGCGGTTTCAAGGACGAGAATGCCCTGACGAAAGTTGGCCACCCGGCACCAGGGATGCAGTGGAGCAGGTAAAATGCCTTTCACTGCCCGGTTAAGGCGTAGTAAAGCGACGGCACGTTGCTGTACGTTTTGCAGCATGCTTTCCTGACCGGCTTCGTCAAACAGATTTTCTAAAGATTGCGGGCGACTGTCGCGCATACATTAAGCTCCGGCGGAAAAAGTGATTGGTATTCTAAATCGTTGGCGACAATTTGGCAGACGTTATTTCTGGCCGCATCTCCTGTTGGGGATGGTCGCGGCGAGTTTTGGCATGCCTGCGCTCAACGGTAACACAGAAACCGGCGTGCCCGCTGAAGCTTCCGCCAGCCGTCACGATTCGGCACGGCAGCTGCGTTTTGATAGCCTTGTTCAACTGCAAGAAAGCACCCGCCGTCCTTCCTTTAGTGTGGACTATTGGCACCAGCATGCAATCCGCACCGTTATCCGTCATCTTTCCTTTGCTATGGCACCTCAGGCTTTGCCTGTGGCCCAGGAAAATGTGCCGCTTCAGGCACAGCACCTTGCCCTGCTCGACACGCTTAGTGCGCTGTTAACGCAAGAAAGTAAACCTCCCGTTATTGTTCGCCAGACTGCGTTTACGGCATCTCCTGTGGGGGACGTTTTCAGTACCGTGGTATGGATCCGTCAGGTACAGGGCATCCGTGCAGGCCCGCTTTGCCTCAGCTAATTCATCTTCCAAACTAACAACAATTTATTGACCGCACTGACGGCAGGCGTTTGAGAATTTATTATGCTAATCAAATTATTAACTAAAGTTTTCGGTAGTCGTAACGATCGTACACTGCGCCGTATGCGCAAAGTTGTTTCCGTGATCAACAGCATGGAACCGCAGATGGAAAAGCTCACTGACGATGAGCTGAAAGCTAAAACTGGTGAGTTCCGCGCGCGCCTGGAAAAAGGTGAAGTGTTGGAAAACCTGATCCCAGAAGCTTTCGCCGTTGTTCGTGAAGCCAGTAAGCGTGTCTTCGGTATGCGCCACTTCGACGTACAGCTGCTGGGCGGTATGGTCCTGAACGATCGCTGCATCGCGGAAATGCGTACTGGTGAAGGTAAAACCCTTACCGCAACGCTGCCTGCTTACCTGAACGCACTGAGCGGCAAAGGTGTGCACGTTGTTACCGTGAACGACTATCTGGCACAGCGTGATGCCGAAAACAACCGCCCTCTGTTTGAATATCTGGGCCTGAGCGTAGGTATCAACCTGCCAGGCATGCCGGCTCCGGCTAAGCGTGAAGCTTACGCCGCAGACATTACCTACGGCACCAACAACGAATACGGTTTCGACTACCTCCGCGACAACATGGCTTTCAGCCCTGAAGAGCGCGTGCAGCGTAAGCTTCACTATGCGCTGGTGGATGAAGTTGACTCCATTCTGATCGATGAGGCGCGTACGCCGCTAATCATCTCCGGTCCGGCCGAAGACAGCTCTGAGCTGTACAAACGCGTGAACAAAATCATTCCACACCTGATGCGTCAGGAAAAAGAAGACTCCGACACCTTCCAGGGTGAAGGCCACTTCTCTGTGGATGAAAAATCTCGTCAGGTTAACCTGACCGAACGCGGTCTGGTGCTGATTGAAGAGCTTTTGGTGCAAGAAGGCATGATGGAAGAGGGTGAGTCATTGTACTCTCCTGCCAATATCATGTTGATGCACCACGTAACAGCTGCGCTGCGTGCCCATGCGCTGTTCACCCGCGACGTTGACTACATCGTGAAAGATGGCGAAGTCATTATCGTTGACGAACATACCGGCCGTACCATGCAGGGACGTCGTTGGTCAGATGGTCTTCACCAGGCCGTCGAAGCGAAAGAAGGCGTCGAGATTCAAAATGAAAACCAGACGCTGGCGTCTATCACCTTCCAGAACTACTTCCGTCTTTACGAGAAGCTGGCGGGGATGACCGGTACTGCAGACACCGAAGCGTTTGAATTTAGCTCCATTTATAAGCTCGATACCATCGTTGTGCCGACTAACCGCCCAATGATCCGTAAAGATATGCCGGATCTGGTCTACATGACCGAACTGGATAAAATCGGCGCAATTATCGAAGACATTAAAGAGCGTACCGCAAACGGACAACCCGTTTTGGTCGGGACCATCTCCATTGAGAAATCTGAAGTGGTTTCTCAAGAGCTGACCAAAGCCGGTATTAAGCACAACGTACTGAACGCTAAGTTCCACGCCAACGAAGCGGCTATCGTTGCTCAGGCGGGTTACCCAGCTGCAGTGACCATCGCAACGAACATGGCGGGTCGTGGTACGGATATCGTGTTGGGCGGTAGCTGGCAGGAAGAGATTGCCGAGCTGGACGATCCAACCCCAGAACAAATTGCTCAGATCAAAGCGGACTGGAAGGTTCGCCACGACGCGGTACTGGCGTCAGGCGGTCTGCATATTATCGGTACCGAGCGTCATGAATCCCGTCGTATCGATAACCAGCTGCGTGGTCGTTCTGGCCGTCAGGGTGATGCCGGTTCATCCCGCTTCTACCTGTCGATGGAAGATGCCCTGATGCGTATCTTCGCCTCAGATCGCGTGTCCAACATGATGCGTAAACTCGGCATGAAGCCGGGCGAGGCGATTGAACACCCTTGGGTAACCAAGGCGATTGCCAACGCACAGCGTAAAGTTGAAAGTCGTAACTTTGATATTCGTAAACAGCTGCTGGAATACGATGACGTTGCGAACGATCAGCGCCGCGCTATTTATACCCAGCGTAATGAGCTGCTCGACGTTACGGATGTGAGCGAAACTATCGCCAGTATTCGTGAAGACGTCTTCAAAGTTACCATCGATGCACATATTCCGCCTCAGTCTCTGGAAGAAATGTGGGATGTAGAAGGTCTGGAAGAGCGCCTGAAAAACGACTTTGATCTCGAGATGCCGATCAAGGAGTGGCTGGATAAAGAACCTGAGCTGCATGAAGAAACGCTGCGTGAGCGTATCCTGCAGACGGCGATTGAGCTTTATCAGCGTAAAGAAGAAGTTGTTGGTGCAGAAATGATGCGCCACTTCGAAAAAGGCGTGATGCTGCAAACGCTCGATTCCCTGTGGAAAGAGCATCTGGCGGCAATGGATTACCTGCGTCAGGGCATCCACCTGCGTGGTTATGCGCAGAAAGATCCGAAGCAGGAATATAAGCGCGAATCCTTCTCTATGTTTGCCGCGATGTTGGAATCACTGAAATATGAAGTGATCAGCACCCTGAGCAAAGTCCAGGTACGCCTGCCGGAAGAAGTGGAAGCGATGGAACAGCAGCGTCGTGAAGAAGCCGAGCGCCTGGCACGTATGCAGCAGCTTAGCCATGTGGATGACGAAACTCAGGCCGCACAGGCGCTGGCAGCAGAAACTGGCGATCGTAAAGTGGGGAGGAACGATCCTTGCCCATGTGGTTCCGGTAAAAAATACAAACAGTGCCATGGCCGTCTGAGCTAAGGTCTGACAGAATCGAAAAGGCGCAGCTTGCTGCGCCTTTTTTACGCATGGAGTTTGAGAATATGAAGCAACTGCAAATCGCCGTCGGCATTATTCGTAATCAGCAGGGTGAAATTTTTATCACGCAGCGTGCAGCCGATGCACACATGGCGAACAAATGGGAATTCCCCGGTGGGAAGATTGAGGCCGGTGAGTCCCCGGAGCAGGCGGTGATCCGCGAACTACAGGAAGAAACCGGTATTGTGGCGCAAACTGCCAGCCTGTTTGAAACCCTGGAGTATCAGTTCCCGGATCGCCAAATTTCCCTGTGGTTTTATCTGGTTGAACAGTGGGAAGGAGAACCCTGGGGCAAAGAAGGGCAGCCAGGACGTTGGGTTGCTCAGAGGGAGCTCATCGCTGACGAGTTTCCGCCAGCCAACGAGCCCGTTATTTTAAAACTGCTGAACGCTTAGCGTTCCTGTTCTTCGCTCCAGCCTTCGCTTTCAGAGAGGTCGCCGCTGCTGGGAATACGTTTTTCCTCTGCGGCCCATTCTCCAAGATCGATAAGCTGGCAGCGTTTGCTGCAGAACGGCCGGTAAGGGCTGCTCTCGTTCCAGATAACGGCTTTACCGCAGCCCGGGCAATTGACGATAGTCTCTTCGCTCATGTTTCTTCCTTAACAGCAGGCTAGCTCAAAGTCGAGGCGTTCCGGAACCAAGCCATTTTCCGAATCTAGCGGCATAAAACGAATCGCAAAGCGGCTTTTATGGCCCGAAATCTGTGGATAAAGCTGGTCGCCAAGAGTGAGATGTAGGCGAAGCAGGTCGGCATCATCGCCGTTGTCCTGGTAGAACCCATTGAGGCTGGTTTGTTTCCGGAACGGCGCAGAATTGCGGATGATGTCCAGCAGAAGGTCGAGCGACTGTTTCACAGGTTCGAGACTGTTTAGCCAAAAGTTAACCTGAGCATCGCGTTGTTCCTGGGGCAGATAAAGCCAAATGTGCAGGGTAGGCAGGTCGAAGCTACAGCAGCCGCCTGGGATGCTAAGACGCTGACGTACTAGTGCAATAAGCCGGTCTTCTCGCAGTATCTGCCCTATACGCGGCGCGGCCATTAGCACACTGCCACAGCTCTCCAACTGGCTTCGCAGTGAGTCGATACGCTGCATATCAACCCCCGGGACTTCCGACCAGCTCAGCAGTTTACGCTGCTGACGGCTTATCTCTTTGAGAATATCAGTGCGAATTTCGCCCCTTTCAAACACATCCAGTAAGTCACCGACGTTACGAAAAAAATGCAGCGCCTTTGCGCTGTCATTGATAGGAAGTGCTGACTGCATCTGTTGGATCAAAAACTCAATACGCAGCCATGTGCGCATTTTCTCATTCAATGGGTGTTCGAAAAGAACCTGAGTGTTCATTATTCTGCTTCCTGTTGTGCGGCCAGACTAGCCAGTTTCAGGTACTGGCGATGCAGGCGGTCAACATGCACGACAACGTCCTGGGGACTGCCGTCATTATTAATTACATCATCTGCCACGGCGAGACGAGCTTCCCGGGAGGCCTGAGCGTCCAGGATCTGCTGTGCGTTTTCGCGGGAAACATTGTCCCGCAGCATAGTACGCGCAATCTGGGTCTCGGGGGAAACATCCACCACTAAAATCCGGTCCGCCTTTTGTTGCAGATTATTTTCTACCAACAGAGGGACTACCCACAACACGTAAGGTGAGGTAGCACGGGCAATCTCATCACGGGTTTGCTGCTGGATAATGGGATGTAGCAGGTTATTAACCCATTGCTTTTGCTGCGGGGAGCTGAAGATCGTTTCTCTCAACGCCCGACGGTTTAAAGAACCATCTTCCAGAAGGATCTCTGGGCCAAAATGTTGAGAAATGAGAGCTAACGCACGTTGGCCTGGCTCAACAACCTGACGGGCAATCACATCTGCATCGATGACGGTGACTCCAGCGCGGGAAAAGGCTTCGGCGACGGTACTTTTACCACTGCCAATGCCGCCCGTAAGTGCAACCGTGAAAACCATAAATAACCGATCCTGATGCTATATTTATCAATAAGATAAAGGCCTTTCTACAACGTGATTCTCAGTGGGTTTGCACCACATAAAAATCTGATATTCGCCGTCTGAGGGCCTTTTACCGTTTACCAGGTAAATTTAAACGATTGTAGCGTAAAAAAGTCGGTTTTCGCAGTCTTGCGGAGTCATTATTACTGCGTATGATAGCGTCACTGGAGTTGGCTGTTGTTTGCTCGTTTTATTTTAAGCCACAGGTACGTTTACCGTGCTTGCTCACCCCAGTGTCTGATTTCTTTCTCTCTGGGTTTGGGCTTACCTCTGTACTGTGTCTTGAGTAATGAAGAGCCTACCGCCGATCGCGTTCATCGCTATTCGACCCAGGGATCTGCACCATGCGTATTGAAGAAGATTTGAAGTTAGGTTTTAAAGACGTTTTAATCCGCCCAAAACGCTCCACCCTCAAAAGCCGTTCAGACGTTGAGCTGGAACGTCAATTCACATTCAAGCATTCCGGTATCACGTGGTCTGGCGTCCCTATTATTGCTGCAAATATGGACACTGTAGGCACTTTCGCGATGGCGCAGGCGCTGGCCTCATTCGATATCCTTACCGCCGTGCACAAACACTACTCTGTAGAAGAGTGGAGCAACTTTATTCGTTCCGTGCCTGAAAGCCTGCTGCGCCATATCATGGTCTCAACCGGTACGTCTGATGCAGATTTTGCCAAAACTAAGCAGATTCTGGCCCTGACGCCTGCGCTGAAATTTATCTGCATCGATGTGGCAAACGGCTACTCTGAACACTTCACCCAGTTCGTCAGCAAAGCGCGCGAAGCATGGCCTGACAAAGTTATCTGTGCGGGTAACGTGGTTACCGGTGAAATGTGTGAAGAACTGATCCTCTCCGGGGCTGATATCGTGAAAGTGGGCATTGGCCCTGGTTCTGTATGTACCACGCGCGTTAAAACCGGCGTGGGCTATCCTCAGCTTTCCGCCGTCATTGAATGTGCTGACGCAGCTCACGGCTTAGGCGGCCAGATCGTCAGTGACGGTGGCTGTACTGTGCCGGGCGATGTGGCTAAAGCCTTTGGTGGTGGCGCTGACTTCGTTATGCTGGGCGGTATGCTGGCAGGGCATGAAGAAAGCGGTGGTACTGTTGTCGAACAGGATGGCGAGAAGTTTATGCTGTTCTACGGTATGAGCTCCGAGTCGGCTATGACCCGTCACGTAGGCGGTGTTGCGCAGTACCGCGCCGCAGAAGGCAAAACCGTTAAGCTGCCTCTGCGAGGGCCGGTGGAAAATACCGCTCGCGATATCCTTGGCGGCCTGCGTTCTGCCTGTACCTATGTAGGTGCCTCTCGCCTTAAAGAGCTGACCAAGCGCACAACTTTCATCCGCGTAGCGGAACAGGAAAACCGCGTTTTCAATAGCCTCTGATGAGCATCGATGACGCAGCTCAGGTTGCGTCATCCTCCTCCGCCCATGGCATCCCCCATCTGGAAAATAGGCAGATACATGGCGATCACCAGTGTGCCAATGATCAAGCCAATGACCAGCATCATGACGGGCTCCAGCGTGGCGGCAAGATTTTCAGCTAGCTCCTGCGTTTTCTCATAATGCCAGTGCGCCAGGCGCTCGAGCATAAGATCCAGAGAACCAGATTCTTCACCAATACGAACCAGCTGTTGGCAAAGTGGTGTGAAATACCCGGACTGCTCCAGTGCCTGCCATAGAGGCTTCCCTTCTGAAACCCGATCGCGAACATCAGCAATTTGCCGCTGCCAGAGGCGTTGGGTCAGCGTTTTCTCTACCGCTTCAAGGCCCTGCAACAGGGGAACACCAGAATGCTGAGACAGCGTCAGTACGGTAAAAATCTGGCTGAGTAACTGGCCTCGCCTCAAGGGGGCAATCACCGGTATTTTTAACAGCAGTAATTGTTCTTTTTCTCGAACAGCGGGTTGTGTACGGCGAAGCCACCAGCCGATAACCACTAAGAGCATAAAGGTTAAAAACCACCATCCCCCTTGAGACGTTGCCCACTCTGAAAGGCTCATTACTGCTTGGGTGATTGCGGGCAGCGGCGCGTTAAAAGAACGATAAATATTGGCAAACTCAGGCAGGACAAATCCAACCATGCCTGCCGTTACCAGCAATGCCACAACCAAAATAAAGAGTGGATAGCGCAGGGCTTTCATAACCTTTTTGGTCAGTTGGTATTGTTGTTCTTGTTGCTCGGCCAGTCGCTGGCAGCACTCAGCAAGCCTTCCCGTCAGCTCTCCGGTATGCAGCAAGGCAATAAACAGGGGCGGGAAGATATGAGGCCATTGCTTAAGCGTTTCCGAAAACGGTATCCCCTGCGCTACCTGTCGCTCTATGTGCTGTAATAATGCTGACCATGCAGGTTTTGGATGCTGGCGGGCTATGAGCAACAGCGCGTCAGTTAAGGCGATACCTGCATGGAGCAGCGCTGCAAGCTGCCGGACAAAGTCAATTTTGTGCTGAATATGCCAACAGGATCTTCCTGACAGCGATGATTTTTTAACGGACAGGAGCTGAAGCTGCTGTTGAGCAAGTTCCTCCTCAAGCGAAGCGCGTTCGTCGGCAAGCGATTCACCGCTCTTGAGCTGGCCTTCGTTGTCTATGGCTTCCCAGTGCCAGAGCAGAGGCCTAGACATTTGGCACACCTAGCACACGGTAAACCTCCTCCAACGTTGTATGGCCTTGTTCTACGGCGACGCAGCCACTTTCGAAAAGCGTACTCATCCCTTGCTCTTTAGCGAGACTTTGAATGTTACTTGCGGGTTCGCCTTCTGTGATGGCTTGCCTTAAGTCGGTCGATAGCGGCAGGATTTCAAATAACGCAGTTCGCCCATAATATCCTCCGTAGCAACGTTCACACCCTGTTGCCTGCCAATTGGGCAGTGCGGAAGGCCAAATGTGCGCAGGTAATGTTATGGCTGGCTCGTGGTGTGTTCTGCAGTGAGGGCAAAGTTTTCTGACTAGCCTTTGAGCCACGATGAGATTCACCGCAGACGCGATCATCCAGCGAGGAACAGCCATTTGCTCCAGGCGGACAAGCGTTTCAACGGTGGAGTTGGTGTGCAATGTCGATAAAACCAGGTGCCCGGTCTGGGCAGCTTTGATGGCAATTTCTGCTGTTTCTCCATCCCTGATTTCACCGACCATAATGACGTCTGGATCCTGCCTCAGCAACGCTCGCAGGACGTTCTGGAAGGTGAGGCCGGCCTTAGGGTTTATCTGCGTCTGATTCAGCCCTTCCTGTGGGATTTCTATTGGGTCTTCTACGCTGCAGACGTTGATGTCTGGTTGGTTAAGCGCCGTTAGGGCACTGTAGAGCGTAATGGTTTTTCCGCTGCCCGTTGGACCGGTTACCAGAATCATGCCCTGCGGGGCCTGGAGCGATTGCTCAAGTTGTTTTGTTCCATCTTCTGACATGCCCAGTGCGTGAATATCCATATGTTGTTTGCCCTGCTGAAGAAGCCGTAAAACGATCTTTTCTCCATAACGGCAGGGCAGCGTCGAGACGCGAAATGACGCTTTTACGTCCTCGGTCAGGTAGTCCATTTGCCCATCCTGCGGAAGTCGCTTTTCTGCGATATCCAGGTTAGCAAGAATTTTTAGCCTTGCAGTGACGGGCGCGGCCATTGCCTGAGGCAGTAGCGGCTGGCATTGCAGCACGCCGTCAATGCGAAGCCGGATTCGATAGGCATTCTCGAAAGGCTCAAAATGGATATCGGATGCACGTTGCTGTACGGCGGTGGCAAGGGCTGTATTTAAGAGTGCGACCACTGAAGTGCTGCGATCGTGTTCCGAAGGTTGAGAGGGCTCCCGCGTTTGCCATTTCTCAAGCCGCTCAATGGGCCAGATCTCTACATCAATGTGTTTATCACAAAGAAAACGGAGTGCTTCGTACATTTGCTCGTTTGGGGCTTCTACAGCAGCAATTCGCACTGTGTCGGGTGTTTCTTCTACAAATATGGCGTTGTAGTGCTGGCATAGGGCATTAAGCTGTTCTTTTGTGCTCATTTGCCAGCCCCCGCTTGCGTTTCGTTAAAGCGGAATACATCTTCACAGGCTTGTTTTAGCGGCGATCCGTTTTCAGCATTACAAACCCTTGCCCAGCCAGCTACGCCGTTCGCATCGCTCCACTGAGGGGTGAACGTTACCGCCAGCCCGTTCAGGGACTCCTGGCCGTTGAGCGTCACAATGCCGCTGGCAACGCTCATTGAACTGATGTAGCGCGTCGTTTTGGTTTCAGCGATGCCGTTACTGCCGGCATTGCAACCGGAGAGTCCCCCACGCTCGATGGCACAAAGCTCGACGGCGGTACGATAGGGGAGGAAGGTTTGCAGCATATCGGTCAATGCTGCTTTACGAAGGTAGTTTTGATAGCCTGGAATACCGATGGCGCTAAGAATGGCGATGATGCCTATCACCACCATGAGCTCAATTAGCGTAAATCCTTTTTGCTTGTTCATCTGTCGCTCCTTTTGGTTAGAGAGCAACACTGTGCTGAACCGGCGAAGCAATAGCGAATGGGGAAGCGGGGATTCGGGAAATGCCTTCCGCGTTAGTTGACGCAGTTGTATGTATCGACAATCAAAATGGAAGTCAGTACGCAAAAAGCGGGCGCAACACAGGTTGGCCCGCTGTGGTGTTGCATTAGCGGAAGCGCATAGACAAGTCGAGGGCGCGTATGTGCTTAGTCAGAGCGCCCACAGAGATGTAGTCCACGCCCGTATCAGCGAAGGTTCTCAGCGTCTCTTTGGTCACATTGCCCGAGACCTCCAGGCGCGCTTTCCCTTGAGTAAGTGCCACAGCCTCACGCATTTTCTCAACGGTAAAGTTGTCCAGCATGATGATGTCAGCCCCGGCTTTTAGTGCCTGGTCCAGTTCATCGAGAGACTCAACTTCCACTTCTACCGGCACGTCCGGATGCATCCAGAATGCTTTCTCCACGGCCTGACGGATAGAGCCGGAAGCGATAATGTGGTTTTCTTTGATCAGGAAAGCATCGGAAAGGCCGAGGCGATGGTTGCTGCCCCCGCCGCATAGCACGGCATATTTCAGCGCGGTGCGCAGGCCAGGAAGCGTTTTACGGGTATCCAGCAACTGCGTTTTAGTGCCCTCAAGCAGCGCCACGTAACTGTGAACTTCGCTGGCTACGCCTGAGAGCGTTTGCACGAAGTTCAATGCCGTTCTTTCTCCGGTCAGGAGAATGCGGGCTGGGCCATTGAGCTCAAAAAGTGGCTGATTGATGCTGACTTCAGCACCATCTTCAACATGCCAGGTCACCGTCACGTCGCCGCCAAGCTGAATAAAGACTTCTTCTACCCAGCGTTTACCGCAAAAAATGCCATTTTCACGGGTGATAACGACCGCATGAGACGTGCTTTCTGGGGGTAATAATTGTGCCGTGATGTCGTTATTCGGGTCGACTTCACCCCCCAGATCTTCCCGCAGCGCCTGGGATACGGCGAGAGGGATATCAAGGGTAATTCGTTCGAGCAGCTCGTCACGTCGGCGGTCAGGATTATAACGGCGGGGCGGCATGATAAAACTCCGGAATGAATAAGTTAGTATCGTTTCATGCTACTCTGAAGCGACTTCAAGTACCACTCTAAGGAGAACCTCTCATGCAGCTTAAAGACGGCTGGCTGGTGGGGGTAAAACATCTGCCATCCCCGCATTGTGACGGCCGACCGGAAGAGGAAAATCCCTCGTTGCTGGTGGTGCACAATATCAGTTTGCCGCCGGGGGAGTTCGGTGGCCCATGGATTGACGCATTATTTGCCGGAACGCTAGATCCTGCCGAGCATCCTTACTTTGCCGGTATTTCGCATTTGCGCGTGTCAGCCCATTGTCTGATTCGCCGGGACGGCGAAATTGTTCAGTACGTGCCTTTCGATAAACGAGCCTGGCATGCGGGCGTCTCAAGCTACCGGGGCAGAGAGAAGTGCAACGACTTTTCTATCGGTATTGAGCTGGAAGGTACCGACACACTGGCTTATACCGACGCTCAATATGAACAACTCACTGCTTTAGCTAACTTACTGATTCAACACTATCCTGATATAGCGAAACACATGACGGGCCACAGCGACATAGCGCCCGGTCGGAAGACCGACCCTGGCCCTTCGTTTGACTGGCCGCGCTTTTTGGGTGCGGTTGAAGAGGCAACTGACAAGGAGAGCACATGACCCTGTTTACCCTGCTGTTAGTCCTGATGGGCGAGCGATTGTTCAAAATGGGCGAGCACTGGCAGTTAGATCACCGTCTTGAAGTGCTGTTCGGGCGGGTTAAGCATTTTTCTTTGTTAAGAACGCTGCTAATGACTGCGGCCTTTATGGCCGTTGTTTTCCTGATCCTCCGTGCTTTGCATGGATTATTGTTCAATGTCCCGCTGCTGGTGTTCTGGATTGCGCTAGGTGTGTTGTGCATCGGGGCCGGTCAGGTCAGGCTGCATTACCATTCGTATCTTAAAGCTGCCAGCCATGATGATGAGCATGCCCGCGATGCGATGGCCGCCGAACTGACATTGATTCATGGTGTTCCGCCTGAGTGCAGCGAGCGTGAATACCTGCGTGAGCTTCAAAACGCGCTGCTGTGGATTAACTTCCGCTTCTATCTTGCCCCGCTGTTTTGGTTCGTGGTGGGCGGAGTCTGGGGGCCGGTTACGCTCGCGGGATATGCTTTCCTGCGTGCATGGCAAACCTGGCTTGCTCGGCACCACACGGCGCATGAGCGCTTGCTCTCAGGGATTGATGGCATTCTTCACGTACTGGACTGGGTGCCTGTTCGCCTGGTTGGGGTCGCTTATGCTCTGCTGGGCCACGGCGAGCGAGCGCTTCCCGCGTGGTTTGCTTCTCTTGCCGACAGGCATACTTCTCAGTACCAGGTTTTGACGCAGTTAGCCCAGTACTCGCTGGCGAGAGAACCCCATCAGGATAAGATGAAAACGCCGAAAGCTGCGGTATCGCTGGCGAAAAAGATTTCATTGGTGATTGTGGCGGTTGTGGCGTTACTGACGATTTACGGGACTTTGGTCTAAGCAGGAAGGCTTGTAACAAAACGCCCCGCAAATGCGGGGCGTTTTGTTTATCAGGCTTTTACAGCCTTCAGGTTTTTCTGTTTCAGGAAATATCCAACACCCAGAATCGCAATCCACACTGGGATCAGATAAACCGAGATAGCCATGCCCGGCGTAATCAGCATGATGACCAGCACGCCAACCATAAACAGCAGGCAGACCCAGTTTCCTAACGGATAGAACAGAGCAGGGAAGCGGGTTTTTACCCCTTGCTGCTGCTTGGCGCGACGGAACTTCATGTGCGCCAGGCTGATCATTGCCCAGTTGATCACCAGGGCGGAGACCACCAGAGCCATCAGCAGGCCGAAAGCGGATTCCGGTGCCAGGTAGTTAATCAGCACGCAAAGGGCGGTAAAGCCTGCGGAAACCAGAATCGTGTTCACCGGCACACCGCGCTTATCGACGCTTTTCAGCATCTTCGGCGCGTTGCCCTGCTGCGCCAGGCCGAACAGCATACGGCTGTTGCAGTAAACGCAGCTGTTGTAAACCGACAGGGCAGCGGTGAGTACCACGATATTCAGGGCGTTAGCCACGAAAGTATCGCCCAGCTCATGGAAGATCAGCACGAATGGACTGGTGTCTGCGGTAACACGCGTCCACGGCAGCAGAGAAAGCAGAATCGCCAGCGATCCCACATAGAAAATCAGAATACGATAGATAACCTGGTTGGTCGCTTTTGGAATGCTCACTTCCGGGTTGTCTGCCTCGGCGGCAGTAATACCGACCAGCTCAAGCCCTCCGAAGGAGAACATAATGATAGCCATCATCATGACCAGCCCGGTAATACCGTGCGGCAGGAAGCCGCCCTGATCCCAGAGGTTGCTGACGGATGCCTGCGGGCCGCCGTTGCCGCTAAACAGCAGCCAGCCGCCGAACAGGATCATGGCGATAACCGCCACCACTTTAATAATGGCGAACCAGAACTCCATCTCACCAAAGACTTTAACGTTAGTTAAGTTGATGGCGTTGATAGCGACGAAGAACACCGCCGCCGTGGCCCAGGTCGGGATCTCTGGCCACCAGAATTGAATGTATTTGCCGACAGCCGTCAGTTCAGCCATGGCGACCAGAACGTAGAGTACCCAGTAGTTCCAGCCAGAAGCGAAGCCCGCGAAACCACCCCAGTACTTATAAGCAAAATGGCTGAAGGACCCGGCTACCGGCTCCTCAACGACCATTTCACCCAACTGGCGCATAATTAAAAAAGCAATAAACCCGGCGATAGCATAGCCGAGAATAATTGCCGGACCTGCGGACTGGATGACGGATGCGCTGCCCAGAAACAGGCCCGTCCCGATAGCTCCACCCAGCGCGATCAGCTGAATATGGCGGTTTTTTAGACCGCGCTTCAGCGTGTCGCCGTGCTGTTGACCTTCCATCATGTAACCTCGTAGTGGTTAATGTCTGCGCTACATTGACGCGGATGTAATTGTTGTATTCCGTAATGTGTAGTCTTTTTTTTACGGTTATCAATTATGAATTTTGCGGATAGGGCTACCGCATCGCAAAGAATAGTGTTAAGCGCAGGCCTTTGCACCTGCTTTCTGCCACTGCTCTGACGAGTTGGGCAAAAAGAAACCATTTGTAAAAAAGGGGGGAGGGAAATGTGAGGTCGGAATAGTTCTTGAGCAGCCGTTTTACGTCACAAAAATGACATACATTTACCGCATCTCTCGGTTGTTTTTGAAAAATATATCGTTTCATAAACGTTAACTTACCGCTTTGTGGGTAAACGTGAGTTAGTGCCCAGGTTATGGTTTTGAAAACCCCTTCTTTTGTTATTGTTAAAATGTGCCTGCTTTCATGATTTCAATCAAAACCAATATGGACAGAAGGTGAATACTTTGTTACTTTTAGCCTCACGAACGTGAAATTGGTCTTACCAATTGACTCCGGGCTAATGGCAGAGATAGGGAACGATGGCCTACAGCAAAATCCGCCAACCAAAATTATCCGATGTGATAGAGCAGCAGCTGGAGTTTCTCATCCTTGAGGGCACTCTACGCCCGGGCGAAAAACTTCCACCTGAACGCGAACTGGCGAAACAATTTGATGTTTCCCGACCTTCGCTGCGTGAGGCCATCCAGCGCCTCGAAGCTAAGGGTTTGCTGCTTCGTCGCCAGGGCGGCGGTACTTTTGTCCAGAACAGCCTTTGGCAGAGCCTTAGCGACCCGCTGGTCGAACTGCTCTCAGACCATCCCGAATCCCAGTTTGATCTGCTTGAAACCCGCCATGCGCTTGAAGGCATTGCCGCTTATTACGCGGCGCTGCGCGGAACCGAAGAAGATCTCTCGCGCATTGGTGATTGTCATATTGCCATCCAGCAGGCTCAGGAGTCCGGCGATTTAGACGCCGAAGCCGATGCCGTCATGCAGTATCAAATTGCCGTAACCGAAGCTGCGCATAATGTTGTGCTTCTTCATTTATTACGCTGCATGGAGCCTATGCTCGAACAGAACGTTCGCCAGAATTTTGAATTGCTCTACGCGCGCCGCGAGATGTTGGCGCAAGTGAGCAGCCATCGCGCCAGCATTTTTGCGGCGATTATGGCTCGCCAGCCGGAGCAGGCGCGAGAAGCGTCGCACCGTCACCTGGCGTTTATTGAGGAAATATTGCTGGATCGCAGCCGTGAGCAGAGCCGTCGTGAGCGCTCTCTCCGTCTTCTTCAGCAACGTAAGGATTAAGCGCCAAACTTTAGAGCGCGGCAACTAAACACAGAACCTGTCTTATTGTGTTTTCTCGCGAAAATACAATGGGACAGGTTCCAGATAATCAACGTATTAGACAGATAAGGAATACCCCCATGTCAGAACGTTTCCCAAATGACGTGGATCCGATTGAAACTCGCGACTGGCTACAGGCGATCGAATCGGTTATCCGTGAAGAAGGTGTTGAGCGTGCACAGTATCTGATTGATCAGTTGCTGTCCGAAGCCAGCAAAGGCGGCGTGAAAGTCGCTGCTTCTGCAGGTGCTCGCAACTATGTGAACACCATTGCCGTTGAAGACGAACCGGAATATCCGGGCAATCTGGATCTGGAACGCCGTATCCGTTCTGCTATCCGCTGGAACGCCATCATGACCGTTCTGCGTGCATCCAAGAAAGATCTGGAACTGGGCGGCCACATGGCATCCTTCCAGTCTTCTGCGACCGTTTACGAAGTGTGCTTCAACCACTTCTTCCGTGCAGCTAACGAGAAAGACGGCGGCGATCTGGTGTACTTCCAGGGCCACATCTCTCCGGGCATCTACGCACGTGCTTTCCTTGAAGGCCGCCTGACCGAAGAGCAGATGAACAATTTCCGTCAGGAAGTTCACGGTAAAGGTCTGTCTTCTTATCCGCACCCTAAACTGATGCCAGAATTCTGGCAGTTCCCGACCGTTTCCATGGGGCTGGGCCCAATCGGTGCGATCTACCAGGCTAAGTTCCTGAAATATCTGGAACACCGTGGCCTGAAAGACACCTCTGAGCAAACCGTTTACGCCTTCCTGGGCGACGGTGAAATGGATGAGCCAGAATCTAAAGGCGCGATCACCATCGCGACCCGTGAGAAGCTGGACAACCTGTGCTTCATCATCAACTGTAACCTGCAGCGTCTGGATGGTCCGGTCACCGGTAACGGCAAGATCATCAACGAACTGGAAGGCATCTTCAGCGGTGCTGGCTGGAACGTAATCAAAGTGATGTGGGGCGGTCGTTGGGATGAGCTGCTGCGTAAAGATACCAGCGGTAAACTGATCCAACTGATGAACGAAACCGTTGACGGTGACTATCAGACCTTCAAATCCAAAGACGGCGCTTACGTTCGTGAGCACTTCTTCGGCAAATACCCTGAAACCGCAGCGCTGGTTGCAGACTGGACTGATGAGCAGATCTGGGCCCTGAACCGCGGTGGTCACGATCCGAAGAAAGTCTACGCTGCACTGAAAAAAGCGCAGGAAACCAAAGGTAAAGCGACCGTTATCCTGGCCCACACCATCAAAGGTTACGGCATGGGCGATACCGCAGAAGGTAAAAACATCGCTCACCAGGTGAAGAAAATGAACATGGACGGCGTGCGTTATATCCGCGACCGTTTCAATGTGCCAGTGACCGATGAGCAGGTAGAAAACCTGTCTTACATCACCTTCCCTGAAGGCACCGAAGAGCACAAGTACCTGCATGAACGTCGCCAGGCACTGAAAGGCTACCTGCCTGCTCGTCAGCCTAACTTCTCCGAAAAACTGGAACTGCCTGCGCTGGAAGACTTCTCTCAGCTGCTGGAAGAGCAGAACAAAGAGATCTCCACCACCATCGCCTTCGTTCGTGCCCTGAACGTGATGCTGAAGAACCCGTCTATCAAAGACCGTCTGGTTCCAATCATCGCCGATGAAGCGCGTACCTTTGGTATGGAAGGTCTGTTCCGTCAGATCGGTATCTACAGCCCGAACGGCCAGCAGTACACCCCGCAGGACCGTGAGCAGGTTGCATACTACAAAGAAGACGAGAAAGGCCAGATTCTGCAGGAAGGGATCAACGAACTGGGTGCGGGCGCATCCTGGCTGGCGGCTGCGACCTCTTACAGCACCAACAACCTGCCGATGATTCCGTTCTACATCTACTACTCTATGTTCGGTTTCCAGCGTATCGGTGACCTGTGCTGGCAGGCTGGCGACCAACAGGCTCGCGGCTTCCTGGTCGGCGGGACTTCCGGTCGTACTACTCTGAACGGTGAAGGTCTGCAGCACGAAGATGGTCACAGCCACATTCAGTCTCTGACTATCCCTAACTGTATCTCTTACGACCCGTCTTACGCGTACGAAGTGGCTGTCATCATGCACGACGGTCTGACCCGTATGTACGGTGAAGCGCAAGAGAACATTTACTACTACATCACCACTCTGAACGAAAACTACCACATGCCGGCTATGCCAGCAGGTGCCGAGGAAGGTATCCGTAAAGGTATCTACAAACTCGAAACCGTTGCAGGTAGCAAAGGTAAAGTTCAGCTGCTGGGCTCCGGTTCTATCCTGCGTCACGTACGTGAAGCAGCACAGATCCTGGCGAACGACTACGGCGTGGGCTCTGACGTGTACAGCGTAACCTCCTTCACCGAACTGGCTCGTGATGGCCAGGATTGTGAGCGCTGGAACATGCTGCACCCAATGGAAACTCCGCGCGTACCTTACATCGCTCAGGTGATGAACGATGCTCCAGCGGTTGCTTCTACTGACTATATGAAACTGTTCGCTGAGCAGGTTCGTACTTACGTACCAGCGGATGATTATCGCGTACTGGGTACTGACGGCTTCGGTCGTTCTGACAGCCGCGAAAACCTGCGTCACCACTTCGAAGTTGATGCTTCTTACGTGGTAGTAGCAGCCCTGGGCGAACTGGCTAAACGTGGCGAAATCGATAAGAAAGTGGTTGCAGACGCAATTACCAAATTCAACATCGATGCAGAAAAAGTTAACCCGCGTCTGGCGTAAGAGGTAAAGAGACAATGGCTATCGAAATCAAAGTACCAGACATCGGCGCTGATGAAGTTGAAATCACCGAGATTCTGGTCAAAGTTGGCGACAAAGTTGAAGCTGAACAGTCGCTGATCACTGTAGAAGGCGATAAAGCCTCTATGGAAGTTCCGTCTCCACAGGCTGGCGTCGTGAAAGAGATCAAAGTCTCTGTCGGCGACAAAACCGAGACCGGTAAACTGATCATGATTTTCGATTCCGCCGAAGGTGCAGCAGCCGCTGCACCTGCTAAGGCAGAAGAGAAGAAAGAAGCCGCTCCGGCCGCAGCACCTGCTGCCGCGAGCGCAAAAGACGTTAATGTGCCAGACATCGGCGGTGACGAAGTTGAAGTTACCGAGATCATGGTGAAAGTGGGCGACACCGTTGCCGCTGAACAGTCTTTGATCACCGTAGAAGGCGACAAAGCTTCTATGGAAGTCCCTGCTCCGTTCGCGGGCGTGGTGAAAGAGATCAAAATCAGCACTGGCGACAAAGTGTCTACCGACTCTCTGATCATGGTCTTCGAAGTGGCGGGTGCCGCACCTGCAGCCGCTCCGGCACAGGCTGCTGCTCCGGCTGCTGCCGCAGCACCTGCGGCTTCCGGCTCTAAAGACGTTAACGTCCCGGACATCGGCGGTGATGAAGTTGAAGTCACTGAAGTGATGGTCAAAGTGGGCGACAAAGTTGCCGCCGAGCAGTCACTGATCACCGTTGAAGGCGACAAAGCTTCCATGGAAGTGCCTGCGCCATTCGCCGGTACCGTGAAAGAAATCAAAATCAGCACCGGCGACAAAGTATCTACCGGCTCCCTGATCATGGTCTTCGAAGTGGAAGGCGCTGCGCCTGCTGCGGCTCCGACTGCTGCTGCACCAGCGCCAGCCGCTGCGGCACCAGCCCCGGCAGCCAAAGCCGCTGCACCTGCTGCTAAAGCAGAAGGCAAATCTGAATTTGCTGAAAACGACGCGTACGTTCACGCTACTCCGCTGATCCGTCGTCTGGCTCGCGAATTCGGCGTTAATCTGGCGAAAGTGAAAGGCACCGGCCGTAAAGGTCGTATCCTGCGCGAAGACGTTCAGGCTTACGTGAAAGACGCTGTTAAGCGCGCTGAAGCAGCTCCGGCTGCGACCGGCGGCGGTCTGCCAGGCATGCTGCCATGGCCGAAAGTGGACTTCAGCAAGTTCGGCGAAATCGAAGAAGTGGAAATGGGCCGCATCCAGAAAATCTCTGGTGCTAACCTGAGCCGTAACTGGGTGATGATCCCGCACGTTACCCACTTCGACAAAACCGATATCACCGATCTGGAAGCGTTCCGTAAGCAGCAGAACGACGAAGCCGCTAAGCGTAAGCTGGACGTGAAGTTCACCCCTGTGGTGTTCATCATGAAAGCCGTTGCTGCCGCGCTGGAGCAGATGCCTCGCTTCAACAGTTCCCTGTCCGAAGATGGCCAGAAGCTGACGCTGAAAAAATACATCAACATCGGTGTGGCGGTTGATACTCCTAATGGTCTGGTTGTTCCAGTCTTCAAAGACGTGAACAAGAAGAGCATCACCGAGCTGTCTCGCGAACTGATGGCTATCTCCAAGAAAGCTCGTGACGGCAAGCTGACCGCTGGCGAAATGCAGGGCGGCTGCTTCACCATCTCCAGCCTGGGCGGTATCGGGACAACTCACTTCGCGCCGATCGTTAACGCGCCAGAAGTGGCTATCCTGGGTGTCTCCAAGTCTGCGATGGAGCCGGTCTGGAACGGTAAAGAGTTCACGCCGCGTCTGATGATGCCAATGTCTCTTTCCTTCGACCACCGCGTAATCGACGGCGCTGATGGGGCTCGCTTCATCACCATCATCAACAACATGTTGTCTGATATTCGCCGCCTGGTGATGTAATTGAAAAGCCGGCCAATCGGCCGGCTTTTTTCTGGTAATCTCATGGTGTTTGTGAGGTTATTGGCGAAAGCGACAATTCGTGAGCCGTTTGTTGTTTCAAAATTGTTAACAATTTTGTAAACTGCGGGCGGATAGAACGACCCGGTGGACGACGGGTATAAATTAAGAGGTCATGATGAGCACAGAAATCAAAACTCAGGTCGTAGTACTTGGGGCAGGCCCGGCAGGTTACTCCGCAGCATTCCGCGCCGCGGATTTAGGTCTGGAAACCGTCATCGTAGAGCGTTACAGCACCCTTGGTGGTGTTTGTCTGAACGTCGGCTGTATCCCTTCTAAAGCGCTGCTGCACGTTGCTAAAGTTATCGAAGAAGCAAAAGCACTGGCCGAACACGGCATCGTTTTCGGTGAGCCGAAAACCGATATCGACAAAATTCGTACCTGGAAAGAGAAAGTTATCACTCAGCTGACCGGCGGCCTGGCGGGTATGGCCAAAGGCCGTAAAGTGAAAGTGGTAAACGGTCTGGGTAAATTCACCGGGGCTAATACCCTGGAAGTGGAAGGCGAAAACGGTAAAACCGTGATCAACTTCGACAACGCTATCATCGCGGCGGGTTCCCGTCCGATCGAGCTGCCGTTCATTCCTCATGAAGATCCACGCGTGTGGGATTCCACAGATGCGCTGGAGCTGAAATCCGTACCTAAACGCCTGCTGGTTATGGGCGGCGGTATCATCGGTCTGGAAATGGGCACCGTATACCATGCGCTGGGTTCAGACATTGACGTGGTTGAAATGTTTGACCAGGTTATCCCGGCTGCGGACAAAGACATCGTTAAAGTCTTCACCAAACGCATCAGCAAGAAATTCAACCTGATGCTGGAAACTAAAGTGACTGCCGTTGAAGCGAAAGAAGACGGTATCTATGTTTCCATGGAAGGCAAAAAAGCCCCTGCAGAACCACAGCGTTACGACGCGGTTCTGGTGGCTATCGGCCGCGTGCCGAACGGTAAAAACCTTGATGCAGGCAAAGCCGGTGTTGAAGTGGACGACCGTGGCTTTATCCGCGTTGACAAACAGCTGCGCACCAACGTGCCGCACATCTTTGCTATCGGCGACATCGTCGGTCAGCCAATGCTGGCACACAAAGGTGTTCACGAAGGCCACGTTGCCGCAGAAGTTATCGCCGGCATGAAGCACTACTTCGATCCGAAAGTGATCCCATCTATCGCTTACACCGAGCCAGAAGTTGCATGGGTTGGTCTGACTGAGAAAGAAGCGAAAGAGAAAGGCATCAGCTACGAAACCGCCACCTTCCCGTGGGCTGCTTCTGGCCGTGCTATCGCTTCCGACTGCGCAGACGGTATGACCAAGCTTATCTTCGACAAAGAGACTCACCGCGTTATCGGTGGGGCGATTGTCGGGACCAACGGCGGCGAGCTGCTGGGCGAAATCGGTCTGGCTATCGAGATGGGTTGTGACGCAGAAGACATCGCGCTCACCATCCACGCTCACCCGACGCTGCACGAATCCGTTGGCCTGGCGGCTGAAGTCTTCGAAGGTAGCATCACCGACCTGCCAAACGCCAAAGCGAAGAAAAAGTAGCTTTCAGCGTTTGATAAAGCGGCCCTCAGGGGCCGTTTTTTTTGCCTGTAAAAGGCCGCCCTTGCGAGCGGCCAGTAGCTTAATTGCCCAGGTTCAAAACGAACTGAACGGTAATGTCTGAAATATTCCAGCCACCCTGGCTCAGCGAAAGCAGCGAACCTAACAACAGAAGCAGCGCGTACAGCAAACGCATTTCCATTGCGTGTATACCCTTTTGGGCTACGGCGATTCCTTCTTCACCGGGAAAGGCAGAATCAGGCAAGTGTTTGAGGCTTGCCACGTAGAGCGGTTGAGCTGCTCCCATGCCCGGCGACTGGCTGCTACGCCAGCGAAGCAGGCCAGGAGTAACGTTACGGTAAATAACCTCTTCTACAAATCAACATGTTAAGTTTGCAGTGAGTTACATCAATTTTCATAAGGCTGTACGCAAAAAATACAATTCATCTTGCCGTGAGTCATTTTCAGATGCAGAATAGACAGCGTTTGAGGCTTGCCACAAAACATTTCCTTTCATCGTGTGCTACCACTTTGTCAGGGCAAACTAACCGCCGAAAGGCGGTTTTTTTGTGTCTGATGGTCATATCAAAAAGTAATCTATTCCCCCTTAACGATTCAGCAAAGTTTTAATGTTGCTTTTTTGTAAACAGATTAACACCCCCTGAAAATCCTGCTATGCTGCCCGACGCGGTACCGGGCATTTACCCTACAAACTGCTGTCTCACAGGAGCGTGAAGAGAGAGATCCGGTAGCGCCAAATGACAATGAGAGCGAGGAGAACCGTCGTGCTAGAAGAATACCGTAAGCACGTAGCTGAACGTGCCGCAGAAGGGATTGTTCCAAAACCCTTAGATGCCACCCAAATGGCCGCACTGGTTGAGCTGCTGAAAACCCCACCAGCAGGTGAAGAAGCATTCCTGTTAGATCTGATTACTAACCGTGTACCGCCGGGCGTTGATGAAGCCGCCTACGTGAAAGCCGGTTTCCTTGCTGCCATTGCCAAAGGCGATGCCACATCCCCGCTGATTTCCCCTGAAAAAGCTGTTGAACTGCTGGGCACCATGCAGGGTGGCTACAACATTCATCCGCTGATTGACGCGCTGGATAACGAAAAGCTGGCACCGATTGCCGCCCAAGCGCTGTCCCACACGCTGCTGATGTTTGATAACTTCTACGACGTAGAAGAGAAGGCCAAAGCGGGCAACACCTACGCTCAGCAAGTGCTGAAGTCCTGGTCCGAAGCCGAATGGTTCCTGTCTCGCCCTAAACTGGCCGAGAAAATCACCGTTACCGTCTTTAAAGTCACCGGTGAAACTAACACCGATGACCTGTCTCCGGCGCCGGACGCATGGTCCCGCCCGGATATCCCTCTGCACGCCCTGGCGATGCTGAAAAACGCCCGCGAAGGTATTGAGCCCGATCAAGCTGGCGTGATCGGCCCGATCAAGCAGATCGAAGCGCTGCAGAAAAAAGGTTTCCCGCTGGCCTACGTGGGCGATGTTGTGGGCACCGGCTCTTCCCGTAAATCAGCTACCAACTCCGTGCTGTGGTTTATGGGCGATGACATTCCGAACGTGCCGAACAAGCGCGGCGGCGGCGTTGTGCTGGGCGGAAAAATCGCCCCAATCTTCTTCAACACCATGGAAGATGCTGGTGCATTGCCGATCGAAGTTGACGTTAACGATCTGAATATGGGCGATGTGATCGACATTTACCCGTACAAAGGCGAAGTGCGTAACCACGAAACCAATGCGGTGATCGCCAACTTTGAATTGAAAACAGACGTGCTGCTGGATGAAGTCCGCGCCGGTGGCCGTATTCCGTTGATCATCGGCCGTGGCCTGACGACCAAAGCACGCGAAGCGCTGAGCCTGCCGCATAGCGACGTATTCGTTCAGGCGAAAGACGTTGCCGCCAGCACCCGCGGTTACTCGCTGGCGCAGAAAATGGTTGGCCGCGCCTGTGGCGTGGATGGTATTCGCCCTGGCGCTTACTGCGAGCCGAAGATGACTTCCGTAGGTTCCCAGGACACCACCGGGCCGATGACCCGTGATGAGCTGAAAGACCTGGCTTGCCTTGGTTTCTCTGCGGATCTGGTCATGCAGTCCTTCTGCCACACTGCGGCTTATCCGAAGCCGGTGGACGTGACAACGCACCACACGCTGCCTGACTTCATCATGAACCGTGGCGGCGTCTCTCTGCGTCCGGGCGATGGCGTTATTCACTCATGGCTGAACCGCATGCTGCTGCCGGATACCGTCGGCACCGGCGGTGACTCCCACACCCGTTTCCCTATCGGGATTTCCTTCCCGGCAGGTTCCGGCCTGGTGGCGTTTGCCGCAGCGACCGGCGTTATGCCGCTGGATATGCCTGAGTCCGTGCTGGTTCGCTTTAAAGGCGAAATGCAGCCGGGTATTACCCTGCGTGATTTGGTACATGCGATCCCGCTGTACGCGATCAAACAGGGCCTGCTGACCGTGGAGAAGAAGGGTAAGAAAAACATCTTCTCTGGCCGTATCCTGGAAATCGAAGGCCTGCCGACGCTGAAAGTTGAGCAGGCGTTTGAGCTGACCGATGCTTCCGCAGAGCGTTCGGCCGCAGGTTGCACCATTAAGCTGGATCGCGAACCGATCGAAGAGTACCTGAATTCCAACATCGTGCTGCTGAAGTGGATGATTGCCGAAGGTTACGGCGACCGTCGTACGCTTGAGCGCCGTATTCAGGGCATGGAAAAATGGCTGGCAGATCCGCAGCTGATGGAAGCCGACGCGGACGCAGAATATGCGGCAGTGATCGACATCGATCTGAACGATATCAAAGAGCCAATCCTCTGCGCGCCAAACGACCCGGATGATGCTCGTCTACTGTCCGACGTGGCCGGGGAGAAGATCGACGAAGTGTTTATCGGTTCCTGCATGACCAACATTGGTCATTTCCGTGCGGCAGGTAAACTGCTGGACAGCCACAAAGGCCAGCTGCCAACTCGCCTGTGGGTGGCACCGCCAACCCGTATGGACGCTGCTCAGCTGACGGAAGAAGGCTATTACAGCGTGTTCGGTAAGAGCGGCGCTCGTATCGAAATTCCAGGCTGCTCCCTGTGCATGGGTAACCAGGCTCGTGTGGCTGATGGCGCGACGGTCGTGTCGACTTCAACCCGTAACTTCCCGAACCGTTTGGGAACCGGCGCGAATGTCTTCCTGGCGTCTGCTGAGCTGGCGGCCGTGGCTTCCCTGTTGGGTAAACTGCCAACCCCTGACGAATATCAGACCTTCATGACTCAGGTTGATAAAACGGCTGTAGATACCTACCGCTACCTGAACTTTGACCAGCTGTCTCAGTACACCGAGAAAGCGGACGGCGTCATCTTCCAGACCGCGGTATAAACAGCAAAACCGTCTCTGAAGAGACGGTTTTCTAGTGTTTGCACCCTCTCCTGCGAGAGAGGGATGGGGTGAGGGCATCAGATCGCAGGGTCTCGCTCTCACCTTTTTATTTCTTGTCCTTCTACTCGCCACGCTGTTTTCCCCTGACTTTGCTGCGATAATTAAGCCTATAGGCGTGGGTGAGGATTTCCCCCGCGATGTAGAGGAAACAGCGATGGACTATGAATTTCTGCGTGACATCACCGGCGTGGTGAAGGTGCGTATGTCAATGGGGCACGAGGTTGTCGGCCACTGGTTTAATGAGGAAGTAAAGGAGAACCTGGCGCTTCTGGATGAAGTCGAGCAGGCCGTGCTTTCCGTGAAAGGCAGCGAGCGTCAGTGGCAGCGTGCCGGGCATGAATATACCCTGTGGCTGGACGAGGAAGAGGTGATCGTCCGCGCTAACCAGCTGGAAATCTCCGGGGATGAGATGGAAGAGGGGATGAGCTACTACGACGAAGAAAGCCTTTCTTTTTGCGGCGTAGAGGACTTCCTGCAGGTGGTACACGCTTACCGGGAATTTCTGCAGCAGCGTTAATCTACTTGGAGCCGTTAGTGCTCCACGTCGTTTGCAGCCAATGACCGTGGTTGCACGGTCATTAGTTTAGCCTCGGTGGGGAAAGCGTTACTTAACGTAGGCCAGCAGGCTTAAGGAATCGCGCGCCAGAGATTTGCATTTTGTTGCCGTGGGGATGGCAATACCGCTCAAATCTTTGTAGCTGTCTTCACCCAATGCTTTCATGTTCCAGCTATCGTAGTTGCTGAGATCCCATTGATTTTGTTGGGCAAAAAATACCAGAGCGCGTCGGATCTGGCCGTTAGGGAGGTTTTGGTAGCCACAATCATTTTTTAAGAACACAAATACCGCAGTCAGATCGGCCATATCTTCTGCTTCAGACTCACTCAGCGCCAGGCTGCTGGTAGAAAAAGCCAGCAAAATGCCCAGTAATAACGCCCTAACTCCCATCTTCATCACGTCTACCACTTTTTCTCAGATACGAAACGTTAACACAGTTAAATGGGCGTCGACGATATTTATTATGAGCTTAAAACTTGACCTTACCGTTAGGGAAAGGTTTATGCTCGCCGACAAGTATGCCAACTAAAGGAACTGACTATGCATCGCCGTAATTTTTTAAAATATACCGCGGCGCTGGGGGCTTTCAGCGCGCTGCCACTCTGGAGCCGTGCCGCGCTGGCGGCAGATCGTCCGGCGTTGCCTATCCCACCTTTGCTTGCCCCGGATGCTAAAAATAGCATTCGCCTCACCGTAAACGCAGGAAAGAGCGTTTTTGCCGGGAAATCGGCCACAACCTGGGGCTATAACGGCGCTTTGCTTGGCCCGGCGTTAAAGTTAACGCAAGGGGAAGCGGTCACGGTCGATATTCATAATAGCCTGGCAGAAGAGACCACGTTGCACTGGCATGGGCTTGAGGTCGGCGGGGAAGTTGATGGCGGCCCTCAGGGCGTTATCGCCGCTGGAGCAAAACGCAGCGTCACCTTTACGCCGCAGCAGCGAGCGGCGACCTGTTGGTTCCACCCGCATCAGCATGGCAAAACCGGGCATCAAGTAGCCATGGGGCTTGGTGGTCTGGTACTGATTGAAGACAACGAAAGCGCTCAATTGATGCTGCCGAAGCAGTGGGGCATCGATGATATTCCGCTGATTATTCAAGATAAGCGCTTCGGTAAGGACGGCGAGATTGACTACAAGTTAGACGTCATGAGTGCGGCCGTAGGCTGGTTTGGCGACACGCTGCTGTGTAACGGTGCCGTTTATCCCCAACACACCAATCCGCGCGGCTGGCTGCGCCTGCGTTTGCTTAATGGCTGTAATGCCCGTTCATTGAACATCGCTGCCAGCGACAATCGCCCGCTTTACGTCATCGCCAGCGACGGCGGATTGCTGGCAGAGCCAGTCAAAGTCACAGAGCTGGAAATTCTGATGGGGGAACGGTTTGAGGTGCTGGTTGATACCCGTGACGGCAAGCCATTTGATATCGTCACGCTGCCGGTGAAGCAAATGGGCATGACAGTGGCGCCTTTTGACAAGCCAGCCCCGGTGGTTCGCATCCAGCCGCTGATTATCGCGGCTTCCGGCACGCTGCCGGATAAACTTGTTGACGTACCCGCGCTCCCTTCGCTGGAAGGCGTGACCGAACGCTGGCTGCAACTGATGATGGATCCGATGCTCGACATGATGGGCATGCAGGCACTGATGGACAAATACGGCATGCAGGCCATGGCGGGCATGTCGATGGACGGCCACGGTGATATGGGCGCAATGGGCCATGGCAACATGAAGAACATGGACCACGGCAGCATGGGGAGTATGAATCACGGCGGCATGAGCCACGGATTTGATTTCCACAATGCCAACAAAATTAACGGGAAAGCTTTCGATATGGCGACCCCGGCGTTTGCTGCACAAAAGGGGAAATACGAGAAGTGGACGATATCCGGGGAAGGCGACATGATGCTGCACCCGTTCCATATTCACGGCACCCAGTTCCGTATCCTGTCCGAAAATGGTAAACCGGTGGCGGCGCATCGCCAGGGCTGGAAAGACACGGTGAAGGTAGAAGGTGCGCGCAGCGAAGTGCTGGTGAAGTTCGATCATGCTGCACCAAAGGAAGCGGCCTATATGGCGCACTGCCATCTGCTGGAGCATGAAGATACCGGGATGATGCTCGGTTTTACCGTCGCATAAAAGAAAGAGCGGGTGGCCTGAGCCACCCGCAATGTTTTATTTTGCGTCGTCCGGCAGAGCGTACGCCACAATATAATCCCCCATCTTCGTACCGAAGGAACCGTGGCCACCTGCGGAAATCACCACATACTGCTTACCGTTAACTTCATACGTCATCGGCGTAGCCTGTCCACCGGCTGGCAGACGCGCTTCCCACAGCTGTTTCCCGTCACGCATATCAAACGCGCGCAGGTAGTTATCCGCGGTGGCACCAATAAACATTACGTTACCTGCGGTGGAGATTGGGCCGCCCAGCATTGGCATCCCCATGCGGAATTTCATTGGAATACCGGTTGGGAACGGCATGCTGTCTTCCACGGTACCAATACGTTTCTTCCACACGATTTCGTTGGTTTTCAGATCAACGCCGGAGATGTAGCCCCAGGCTGGCTGTTTACACGGCAAACCGAGCGGCGACAGGAACGGGTTGAGCGTAACGCCATACGGCACGCCGTACTGCGGCTGAACGCCGGATTCTGTGCCTGAACCTTTCGCGTCTTTTGGTGGCTCCATTGGGTTACCAGGCCCGCGTGGAATCAATTTGGACACGAACGGCAGCGCCATCGGGTTGGTCATTGCGACCTGGTTATTCGGGTCAACGGAGATCCCGCCCCACTCGAACATGCCCAGGTTGCCCGGGAACACCAGCGTCCCTTTTTCGGAAGGCGGGGTAAAGATGCCTTCATAGCGCATGCTGTGGAACATCACGCGGCAGACCAACTGATCGAACATGGTCGCGCCCCACATATCCGCCCCGCTCAGATCTTTCTTCGGCCGGAAGGTCAACTCGGAGAATGGCTGGGTAGGGGAAACATGGTCGCCTTTGGCGGCACCTTGCGGCACAGGCTGCTCCGGGGCTGGTACCACTAATTTACCGTCGCGACGGTCCAGCACAAAGATGTTGCCGGTTTTCGCCGGGGCGTAGACAACCGGTACCTTGTTGCCGTTTTTGTCGGTGATATCCGCCAGCGTTGGCTGGGCAGGCATGTCCATATCCCACAGATCGTGGTGGACGGTCTGATAGGACCAGGCCAGCTTACCGGTGGTGGCATTCAACGCCACGATGCTGCTGGCGTAGCGTTCCTGCTCTGGCGTGCGGTTGCCGCCCCAAATGTCTGGCGTGGTCACGCCCATCGGCAGGTAAACCAGGTCCAGTTTTGCGTCATAGGCCGCTGGAGCCCACGAGTTCGGCGAGTTCAGCGTGTAATGATGCTCATCATCCGGAATAGCGTTTGGATCTTTCGCGCCAGGGTCAAACGCCCACAGTAGTTTACCGGTATTAACGTCAAAACCACGGATCACGCCGGAAGGCTCACGGGTAGAGAAGTTGTCGGTCACTGCGCCGGCAATCACAATCACCTTATCGGTGACGATAGGCGGTGAGGTCGGCTCATACATGCCCGGCGTGGTCACCGGCTGGTTGGTCTGCAGGTTCAGAATACCTTTGTTCGCAAAGCTCTCACACAGCTTGCCGGTATCGGCGTTAAGCGCGAACAGGCGGCCATCGTTCACCGGCAGAATGATGCGGCGAGGGCAGTCGGCCACAACATCCGGAGAGGCGTTATCCGCGGTGGCTTCGTGGTAAGAAACGCCACGGCAGGTCACATGCTGGAATGAAGGGTCGGTATTTAACTGAGGGTCAAACTTCCACTTTTCTTTCCCGGTAGAGGCATCCAGCGCGAACAGCTGCTGGTGCGCGGTGCACAGGTAAAGCATGTCGCGGATTTTGATCGGGGTGACTTCGTTGGTGATTTCACCCGGGTCGGTAGCACGCTTAACGTCCCCAGTCTGGAAGCGCCATGCTTCCTTCAACTGACCCACGTTTTGCGTGGTGATCTGCTTGAGCGGAGAGAAACGCTGCCCTTCCTGATTGCGGCCATAAGCTGGCCAGTCGGCATCTGGAATGGCAGAGTCTGCGGTAGCTGCGGCATTATCCAGATTCAGCGTACCGTTGATCTCCTGAGGGTCGTTAAAGCCCGCCCAGACCAGCACGACGGCGGTAATCAGCAGGGAAACCACCAGCGATGCCGCCGCGCCGCTTGCAGGGATCGCCAGGCGGCGATACACAAACGGCAACAGAAGCCAGACGCCAAAGAAGACAAGCACGTCGCAGCGTGGCGTCAGCGCCCAGAAGTCGAAGCCGACCTCCCAGACGCCCCAGGCCATCGTACACAGCAGCAGTGCCGCGTAGAGCCAAAGCGCAGAAGCTTTGCTCTTCCACAGCAGCCAGGCGACGCCGAGCATCACCAGGCCGGCGATCGGGTAGTACCACGACCCGCCGATAGCCACTAACCATATCCCGCCAAAGAGTAAATAGAGCCCGCAAATTACAGCGAAGAGGGCTGAGAGGGTCACAAATAGTTGCGATCCGGTTTTATTTATTTTCACAATTATCACACTCATAAAGGTTTGATAGCATTTAATTATAGTTATTAACAAGTGTGATGGTTGTCACATTTATGGCTTTTTTTTGAAGTGGGGATGTGAAGGCGATTTGCTGGTATACTCCACGCCTCAATATTTTGTGTTGGCTGCAGGTGAACCAGCATTAAATTATTTGTTTTTAAATCATATGGTTAGAGATATGAAACATACTGTTGAAGTGATGATCCCGGAAGCGGAGATCAAAGCCCGTGTCGCTGAGTTGGGTCGTCAAATCACCGAACACTATCGCGACAGCGGCAGTGATATGGTGCTGGTGGGTCTGCTGCGTGGTTCATTTATGTTTATGGCGGATCTGTGCCGTGAAGTTCAGGTTTCCCATGAAGTCGATTTTATGACCGCATCAAGCTACGGTAGCGGCATGTCCACCACTCGTGATGTGAAGATCCTGAAAGATCTGGACGAAGACATCCGCGGGAAAGATGTGCTGATCGTGGAAGATATCATCGACTCCGGCAACACCCTGAGCAAAGTGCGTGAGATCCTGAGCCTGCGCGAACCAAAATCTCTGGCCATTTGTACACTGCTGGATAAACCGACCCGCCGCGAAGTGAACGTCAACGTTGAATACGTTGGCTTCTCTATTCCGGACGAATTCGTCGTTGGTTACGGCATCGACTATGCCCAGCGTTATCGCCACCTGCCGTTCGTTGGCAAAGTTGTGATGCTCGACGAGTAATCTACGTCGGGTAACGAAAAAAGGGCCTTAAAAGGCCCTTTTTGCTATCCACTTTTCACGGAATTACTGCGAAGCTGCGCGATTCCGGTGGCTATGGTGAGTATTCTTCAGGTTGGCTATGCCGCTGCGGTAACCTTGCTCGAGTGACTCGCGGCTGGTGGCCGTTACCTCAAGGTCGCGCAGGCGCCCGTCGTGAATACCGTAAACCCAGCCGTGAACCGTGACTTTCTGGCCGCGTTTCCAGGCAGACTGCATGATGGTGGAATGGCCGATGTTGTACACCTGCTCCATGACGTTCAGTTCACAGAGCGTATCCATCCGCTGTTCCGGTGCCAGTTCCCCTAAGAGCGAACTATGCTTGAACCACAGGTCGCGAATATGCAGCAGCCAGTTGTTAATTAAGCCCAGCTCCGGGTTTTCGACCGCAGCCTGAACGCCGCCGCAGCCATAGTGACCGCAGATAATAATGTGCTCAACTTCAAGGACGTCTACGGCGTACTGCACAACGGAAAGGCAATTCAGATCGGTATGAACAACCAGGTTCGCCACGTTACGGTGAACAAAGAGTTCGCCTGGCTCCAGACCGGTAAGGCGTTCGGCGGGAACACGGCTGTCGGAGCAGCCAATCCAGAGAAAGCGGGGTTTTTGTGCCTGGGCAAGTCTTTCGAAGAAACCGGGGTCTTCCTCAACCAGCATTTTTGACCAAAGTTCATTATTGCTGATAAGGGAATCAATGTCTTTCATGTGAGGTTAACGCCTGTCACCCGAGAAGTGCGATGGGGTAATATAGGGTAACTCAACAAATTTATAAACAAGTACCGAATAAGGTAAGCGAATACCCATGACAATTGCATTGGAACTGGAACAGTTAACGAAAACCTATCCCGGCGGCGTTCAGGCGCTGCGCGGGATAGATCTTCGTGTTGAGGCGGGCGACTTCTATGCGCTGCTCGGCCCTAACGGTGCGGGAAAATCCACCACCATCGGTATCATCAGCTCGTTGGTGAATAAAACCTCCGGCCGCGTGCGGGTGTTTGGCTACGATCTGCAAAAAGACGTGGTCAACGCTAAACGCCAGCTTGGCCTGGTTCCCCAGGAATTCAACTTCAACCCGTTTGAGACGGTGCAGCAGATCGTCGTGCATCAGGCGGGCTACTACGGCGTTGAGCGTAGTGAAGCGATAGCCCGGAGCGAAAAGTATTTAAAACAGCTCGATCTGTGGGAAAAACGCAACGAACGTGCGCGTATGTTATCCGGGGGGATGAAGCGCCGCCTGATGATTGCCCGTGCGTTGATGCATGAACCTAAGTTGCTGATTCTGGATGAACCAACCGCTGGCGTAGACATTGAACTGCGCCGTTCTATGTGGGGCTTCCTGAAAGATCTCAACGACAAGGGCACTACTATTATTCTGACTACCCACTATCTGGAAGAAGCCGAAATGCTGTGCCGCAACATCGGTATTATCCAGCGCGGTGAATTGGTAGAGAACACGTCGATGAAATCGCTGCTTTCCAAGCTGAAATCAGAAACCTTCATCCTGGATCTGGCACCGAAGAGCCCACTACCTAAGCTGGATGGCTATCAGTATCGGCTGGTGGATACCTCCACACTAGAAGTTGAAGTTCTGCGTGAGCAGGGGATTAACAGCGTGTTTAGCCAGCTAAGCGCGCAGGGAATTCAGGTGCAGAGTATGCGTAACAAAGCTAACCGTCTCGAAGAGTTGTTCGTGACGTTGGTAAACGGTAAACAAGGGGATCAGGCATGATGCAGCTGTACTGGGTGGCGCTGAAAAGCATCTGGACCAAAGAGGTTCACCGCTTCGCCCGTATCTGGATCCAGACGCTGGTTCCGCCGGTCATCACCATGACCCTGTATTTCATTATCTTCGGTAACCTGATTGGCTCGCGTATCGGCGAAATGCATGGCTTCACCTACATGCAGTTCATCGTGCCGGGCCTGATCATGATGGCGGTGATCACCAATGCCTATGCCAACGTCGCTTCCTCATTCTTCAGCGCGAAGTTCCAGCGTAACATTGAAGAGCTGCTGGTGGCGCCGGTACCTACGCATGTGATCATCGCAGGCTATGTTGGCGGCGGCGTCGCGCGTGGTCTGTGCGTGGGCATTCTGGTCACGGCGGTGTCGCTGTTCTTCGTCCCGTTCCAGGTGCATTCCTGGCTGTTCGTGGCGCTGACGCTGGTACTGACGGCTATTCTGTTCTCGCTGGCCGGTCTGCTGAACGCCGTCTTTGCCAAAACGTTCGATGATATCAGCCTGATCCCGACCTTTGTGCTGACGCCGCTGACCTATCTCGGCGGGGTGTTTTATTCCCTGACCCTGCTGCCGCCGTTCTGGCAGGCGCTCTCGCACCTGAACCCGATCGTCTACATGATTAGCGGCTTCCGTTTTGGTTTCCTGGGTATTACCGATGTGCCATTGGTAACTACCGTCGGCGTACTAGTAATCTTTATTGCCGTGTTTTACCTGCTGTGCTGGTATCTCATCCAGCGCGGCCGTGGACTCCGAACCTAATCGTTTCTGATTAAATCCCCCTTTTTAGGGGGATTTTTTTACGCCAAATTGATACGCATCAGGCTACTTATTCAGCGTTCTGGCACACTGTCGCTCCGTAAACAGGAGAGATTTTATGCTTGGCTGGGTCATTGCCGGACACGACGACTACGCACAAAAGATACTGGATGCTCTCGAACAGCGCTTTGGTCCACAGCCTCAGTGCTGCGCGGTGAATTTCTGGCGCGGGTTAAGCACCAATATGCTAAGCCGGATGATGTGTGATGCCCTTCACCACTGTGACTCGGGCGATGGCGTGATCTTTCTGACCGATATCAGCGGGGCGGAACCTTATCGTGCGGCGGCATTAATGAACCACAAGCATGAGCATTGCGAAGTGATCGCCGGGGTAACGCTGCCGTTGCTTCTAGCTATGCGTGAACAGCGGGAAAATATCTCCAGCGAAGCTTTTCGGCTGCTTATTGTGGAGCAGGGCGGGGATGCGGTGACCAGCCTGTGGCATCAGCAGCAAAAGAACCCGCCGTTTGTATTGCTACACAAATATTAAGGGTATCTATTTGTTCGGGGTTGGTATTCACCCGTCTTTTGCTAAACTAATGACTTCCTTCTGTCTTTCCGACAAAAAACTGATTAATTCGCCATGTTAACTCGCCTTGTTTATTGCGTCATGCTGGTCATCAGCATCGGAACTGCCCAGGCAAGCCTGCTCAGTAGCCATGACACCCCCGCCCAATATATGCAAACCACCGAAGATGCCGATATTTGGGCGCAGGTTGGTGATAATGTGATTTCCGTAGGCCGTATCGGCCAGGGGCAAATCCTGGCGGTGGTGCCGACGCCCGCAGACTACTACGAGTTTAATTTCGGCTTCGGTACCGGGTTTATCGACAAGGCGCATCTTGGCCCGGTAAAAGGCAAGCAGCGAGTGGAAGACCGGCTGGGCGATCTCAACAATCCGTTGAGTAACCAAAACTTGATCACCTTCCGCGACGTGGCTATTTATAGCGAGCCGGCAACGTCTTCAGCGGTGTTCGGCACGCTGGCAGATAACCTGCGTTACCCAATCATCGGCAAACTCAAAGATCGCCTGAACCAGACCTGGTACCAAATCCGCATCGGCAACCGCCTGGGCTACATCAGCAGTCTGGACGCGCAGCCGGATAACGGCATTCCGGTTCTGACCTATCACCATATTCTGCGTGATGAGGAAAATACGCGTTTCCGCCATACGTCGACGACAACCTCGGTGGTGGCGTTCAGCAACCAGATGACCTGGCTGCGTGATATGGGCTACACCACGCTGACGATGTATCAGCTGGAAGGCTACGTGCGTAACCGTATGAACCTCCCGGCTCGCTCGGTGGTAATTACCTTCGATGACGGGTTGAAATCAGTCTATCGCTACGCGTTCCCGATTCTGAAACAGTACGGCTTTAAAGCGACGGCTTACATTATCTCGTCGCGCATTAAGCGCCATCCACAGCCGTGGAATCCAAAGTCTCTGCAGTTTATGAGTATTTCTGAGCTGGAGGCGATTCAGAGCGTGTTCGATATTCAGTCACACACGCATTTTTTGCATCGCGTGGATAACTACCGCCGCCCGATTCTTCTGAGCCGCAGCTACCACAATATCCTGTTTGATTTTGAGCACTCGCGCCGCGCGCTGTCGCAGTTTAATCCGCACGTGCTTTACCTGTCTTATCCGTTTGGCGGCTATAACGATGTTGCGGTGAAAGCGGCGAACGACGCAGGGTTCCATATGGCGGTAACCACGGTGCGTGGGAAGGTGAAACCGGGAGATAATCCGTTCCTGCTGAAGCGGCTTTATATTATGAGGACGGATTCGCTGGAGACGATGTCGAGGACAATTACTAATCAGCCTGAGTCGTAAGCTAACCAATTCCCTCTCCCGAGTGGGGAGAGGGGCGGTTGTTACGCGACCTGAACCGGCACGGCTTTTGCGAGACGTTTCATCTCATTCTCACCGTCAAAGTAGGCCACTTTTGGCTGCCAGCTGCGAGCTTGCTCATCTGGCATAGTGACGTAGCTGGCGATAATCAGGATGTCGCCGACGTCGGCGCAGTGTGCCGCCGCGCCGTTAACGGAGATGATTTTAGAGCCGCGTTCACCGGCGATAGCGTAGGTAGAAAAACGCTTCCCGTTGGTGACGTTGTAGATATCGATGGCTTCATATTCCAGAATGCCTGCCGCCTCAAGGAAGTCCTGATCGATGGCGCAGGAGCCTTCGTAATGCAAGTCCGCCTGAGTCACTTTGACGCGGTGTAACTTGCCTTGCAGCATGGTGCGAATCATAAACTTGAACCTTTGTTACTGGGCTTAAAAAGCGCGGATATCACCCGCGCCGTGGATATTCGAGGCAGTATTGCCCTTTTTATTTGGGCTGTCTACTGCGCCAGATCGACGGTGACGTTATCAATCAGTCGGGCCTGACCGAGCCAGGCTGCCATCAGGATCACCGCACGTTTGCTTTCCGCTGACAGCTCCAACAAAGTGTCCGCATCGCGGATTTGCAGGTCATCAGAACGGAAACCTTTTTCGTTTAACTCGGTCGCTGCGAGAATCAGCATCTCTTCGGTATCACGATCGCCGCTACGCAGTTTTTCCGCCAGGCCGTTCATTACCTTGCTTAATCCCGGGGCGATTTTACGCTGATCCGCCGTCAGGTAACCATTACGTGAGCTGAGCGCCAGGCCGTCTTTAGCGCGCACGGTCGGCACGCCAATAATCTCAATGTCGTAACCCATATCGGCGACCATTTTGCGGATCAGCGCTAGCTGCTGATAATCCTTCTGGCCAAAACAGGCGACGTCGGGCTGCACGAGGTTGAACAGCTTGCTGACGATGGTGGATACGCCACGGAAATGCCCTGGGCGGCTGGCGCCTTCCAGCATGGTGGAGATGCCTGGCACGTCCACAAAGGTTTGCGTGTCGAGACCCTGAGGGTAAACGTCAACCGGCGCCGGGGCAAAGACCATATCCACCTTGCGGCGATTCAACTTTTCGCAATCTTCCTGCAGAGTGCGCGGGTAGCGGGCTAAGTCATCCGGCCTGTCAAACTGCATCGGGTTAACGAAAATACTGACCACGACCACATCAGCAACGGCTTTGGCTTCTTCCACCAGCGTCATGTGCCCATCGTGCAGGTTGCCCATGGTCGGCACCAGAGCAATGCGCTTGCCTTCCTGGCGCCAGCGGCGAATCTGCTGACGCAGCAGCGGTAACGTTTCGATAATCAGCACAACCTATCTCCTGTCAGTAAAAACTGTGTTCGTTGCCCGGGTAACTGCCGGATTCGACTTCACTAATGTACTGGCGCACCGCGGCGCGAATATCGCCGGTCTCAGCAAGGAAATTCTTCGCAAACTTAGGAATGTGGCCGCCGGTTATCCCGAAGGCATCATGCATGACCAGAATTTGCCCGTCCGTGACATTGCCCGCGCCGATGCCAATCACCGGGATAGAAAGCGCTTCGGTTACGCGCTTAGCCAGCTCAACGGGAACACATTCCAGCACCAGTAGTTGGGCACCTGCGGCCTCGAGCGCTAAAGCATCGTCCAGCAGCGTTTGCGCGGCCTGCTCGTCACGGCCCTGAACTTTGTAGCCGCCAAAAATATTGACCGACTGCGGCGTTAACCCCAAATGCCCACAAACTGGAACGGCGCGCTCCGTCAGCATTTTCACCGTATCAGCCAGCCAGCGCCCGCCTTCGATTTTCACCATGTTAGCCCCGGCGCGCATCACCTCTGCGGAGTTGGCAAATGCCTGCTCCGGCGTGGCGTAGGCCATAAACGGTAGGTCGGCCAGCAGCAGGCAGTTTGGTGCGCCGCGGCGAACAGCGCGAGTGTGGTAGGCAATGTCTGCCACCGTGACCGGCAGCGTAGAGTCGTGGCCCTGCACCGTCATGCCCAGCGAATCGCCAACCAGCAAAACGCCGACGCCTTCGTCTGCAAACAGCTTAGCGAAGCTAAAGTCATAGGCGGTAAGGGTGGCGAATTTCTTGTTGTCCTGCTTGAGCTTACGCAGGGTGGAGGTGGTAGTGGGTTTCATCATCATCCCCGGAGAAAGGTTAGAACAGGATACGGGCGCGCTGTTTACCAGCGAGTAATGCCCTCCTGGGAGAGGCTAGCCAGTATCGCGGCAACAGACTGCCCGTCGGGAAAGCGGCATTCTGGTGCTATTTCCAGTAGAGGAACCAGCATAAACGCGCGGTTCTTCATGTCGTAATGAGGCACGGTCAGGCGTTCGGTGTGCATCACCTCATCGCCAAACAGCATAAGATCGAGATCTAACGTCCGCGGCCCCCAGCGCTCGGCTTTGCGCACGCGGCCATGCTCCAGTTCAATACGTTGAGTATGATCCAGAAGAGCTTCGGCAGACAGGTCGGTGTCCAGCACCACGGCAGCATTCAGATAATCTGGCTGATCCTGCGGGCCAAGCGGGGGAGTGCGGTAAAACGAGGAAGTGGCCACCATTCGGCTTTGTGGAATGGCGGCCAGGGCGTCAAGGGCAGATGATACCTGCTCCAGCGGCGACGCCTGGTTACTGCCCAGCGCGATATACGCGAGGGTCATGAATTACCTTCACGGCGTGGCGCGCGTTTGCGCGGGCGACGCGTGCGGCGGCGTGCGGCAGGCTCATCGCCAAGGTCGTTCAGCATATCTTTTTGCATTGGCGGCGCAGCTACCTGGAACTCGCCCCACCATTTGGTCAGACGCAGCAGTTCCTGGTTGTTTTCGACTTCCGCGCGGAGCGCCAGCAGGTCGTAAGACGCCCGGAACTTAGGATGCTCCATCAGCTTCCAGGCGCGTTTACCCTGGCGGCGCGAGAGGCGAAGCTGCAGGCCCCAAATGTCGCGCACCAGCGTAGTAATGCGTTTCGGAATCGCCAGCGCGCGGCAGGCTTCATCCAGCACTTCATTCATCGCCAATGCAAAGGCGTCGTAGTAAGCGAGGCCACTTTCCTGGGCGATTTTTTGCGCCATTTCCAACTGTGGATACCAGAACATTGCCGCAAACAGGAACGCCGGGTTCACGCGCATATCGTTGTGAATGCGGGTATCGGTGTTCTTCAGCACCAGCGCAATAATGCGCTCCATTGGGCTGTCGCCCTGCTCGGTGAAGTAGCGGGTGATGATAGGGAACAGCGGCTGGAAGAGCTGATATTCACGCAGCAGCTGGTAGGTTTCAAATCCGTACCCTGCCTGCAGAAGCTTGAGCGACTCTTCGAATAGACGTGCCGGGGGCACATCGTTAAGCAGCGTGGCGAGGCGAGGAATCGGTTCGCCAGTTTCCGGGCTGATGGTCATATCCAGCTTGGCGGCAAAGCGCACGGCGCGCAGCATTCGCACCGGATCTTCGCGGTAGCGCGTTTCCGGGTCGCCAATCAGGCGAATAATGCCTTTGTTCAGATCGTTCAGGCCGCCGACGTAATCCCGCACGGAGAAATCGGCCACGCTGTAATAAAGACTGTTGATAGTGAAGTCACGACGCTGGGCATCTTCTTCGATAGAACCAAAGATGTTATCACGCAGCAGCATGCCGTTCTGGCCACGCTGCGAGGTCTGACGGTCGGCAGACTGCTGCTCTTCATGATGGCCGCGGAAGGTGGCCACTTCGATGATTTCAGGCCCGAACATGACGTGAGCCAGGCGGAAACGGCGGCCAACCAGGCGGCAGTTACGGAACAGTTTGCGAACTTGTTCCGGCGTCGCGCTGGTGGTGACGTCGAAATCTTTCGGTTTTTTGCCCAGCAGTAGGTCGCGGACGCCGCCGCCGACGAGGTAGGCCTCGTAGCCTGCTTTGTTTAAACGGTAGAGCACCTTGAGGGCATTTTCACTGATATCTTTGCGGGAAATAGCGTGCTGGTCACGCGGGATAACAGTAATGTGCGGGAGAGTTTCGGTCTCCTCGACCACGACGTCATCGCGGTTAAGCACCTTGCGGCAAAAATTAGCGACTCGGGTAAAAATAGTCCACCTCGGCAGTGTCAATCATAGGGACAAAAAAAACAGCGGCTAATCATAGCTCAGTGTGGGGCATTTGAGAATGATGTATTCACCGGCACACTATTAAGCGACCAGTTCATGACGGCTTGCTCAAGCAACCTTTCTAGCGTCAGATCCTGCCAGCCGTCCGCTACTTGTTGATTTAAAAAGCGCAATGCGTCCACCAGCATTGGGCGAGGATCGCCCTGCGGCAGCGCGGGCGCGTGATTCTGCTTCGAAAGCTTAGAACCCTGCTCGTTGAGCGCCAGCGGCAGATGAATATAGCCGGGGGTGGGCCAGCCAAACTGCTGGTATAGCGAAATTTGCCGTACCGTCGGCTCAATCAAATCTGCCCCTCGCACGATCTCCGTCACGCCCTGGAAATGGTCATCCACGACGACAGCAAGATTATAGGCGAACAGACCGTCACGACGGTGAATGATGAAATCTTCCCGCGCCAAAGCTTCATCAGCATGCAATTGCCCGCGCAGGCCGTCCTGGAAGCTCAGCACCGGGTTGTTCTGCACCAGACGCATTGCGGCGTTTTGCGGCCCGTTGCCAAGGGTTCTGCAATGCCCATCGTAGAAACCGCCGATCTGCTGAATACGGCTGCGGGTGCAGGTGCAGTAATAGCTCAGTCCCTGCTGCTGCAGCCAGGCCAGCGCGGCACGATAGGCTTCATGGCGGTGAGATTGCCATAGCACGTCGCCATCCCAGTGCAGGCCGTAATGCTCAAGCTGCTTGAGGATAGTGTCGGCGGCGCCGGGGACTTCGCGAGGAGGATCGATATCTTCGATGCGTACCAGCCAGCGGCCCTGTTGAGCGCGAGCCTGAAGGTAGCTGCCGAGAGCGGCAATCAGTGAGCCAAAATGCAGTTCCCCGGAAGGTGAGGGGGCAAAACGGCCAATGTAGAGTTGAGCTGACATTTTTTGGGGTGCAATAAAGTAATATGGCGGGAGAGTCTCCCGCCATAGAGGTTTGGCATTTCCGAGGGCCGTTAGCCGGCCATCTGTTTTTCGCGGATTTCTGCCAACGTTTTGCAGTCGATACACAAATCAGCGGTCGGACGTGCTTCAAGGCGACGAATGCCGATTTCTACACCGCAGGATTCGCAGTAGCCGAAATCTTCGTCTTCCACTTTCTTGAGCGTTTTTTCGATCTTTTTGATCAGTTTGCGTTCACGATCGCGGTTACGCAGTTCGAGGCTGAACTCTTCTTCCTGGGCAGCACGGTCTACCGGATCCGGGAAGTTAGCAGCTTCATCCTGCATGTGCGAAACGGTGCGATCTACCTCGTCCCTGAGCTGATTACGCCATGCTTCAAGAATAAGCTTGAAGTGCGACAGCTGGGCTTCGTTCATGTACTCTTCGCCCGTTTTCTCCTGGTATGGCTCCACCCCAGCGATGGCGAGAATACTCAGGGACGACGTTTTACGCTTTTGCCCTTCTTGCATGTTGCTTCTCCTTAACACGCACTTATCGGTCCCCTGTCGGGGTAAAATCAGGCCGCTATAAATAGCAGATGCTTTTCAGGTTGGCAATTATATAAAACTCCTCTCTTGACAACCGTGTGAAGAAAAGCTTATTTGCGAAACGACCCGACTATAAAAAAGACAATACGTTATCTGCCCTTAACCAGATGCTGATTATAAATAGACAGGCAACGGCGTAGTTAGAGTCATCCTCTCGGCAGAAAGTTCTGCTTTCCAGGCGATAATTTCAACCCCACACTGCTGTGCCTCGGTTAACAGCCGCGCATACTTCTCATCAATGTGGCGGGCTGGCGAGACGCTATTTATAGCAGAATGTAAAACCGCAAACAGTAGCACCGCGCGCTCTCCTTGCTGAACCACATTCATCAACTCTCTCAAATGCTTTTGGCCCCGCAGGCTAACGGCATCGGGAAAATAGCCTTTATCCTGCTCGAGCAACGTGACTGATTTCACTTCAATATAGCAGTTAACCTTGTTACTCGCTTGTAACATAAAGTCAATTCTGCTGCGTTCTTCACCGTATTTTACTTCGGCCTGAAGGCTGTCATAGCCTGACAGTTCTGCCGGCGGCGAAGCTGTCAGCATCTCTCTGACCAGAGTGTTCGCGCGTAACGTATTAACGCAAATTATCTCACCCTTTTGTGTTTGAGTAAGCTCCCAGGTATGGGGGTATTTGCGCGTTGGGTTGGCCGATGTGGAATACCAGACCGTGTCGCCCGGCGTGGCGCAGCCGGTCATTGCTCCGGTATTGGGGCAATGCAGCGTCATGGTTTCGCCCTCGGCGGTCACAACGTCCGCCAGAAAGCGTTTATAGCGTTTAATCAGCGTGGCGGACTGCAGCGCGGGTGAAAACTCCATCTACTCTTCCTTATTAGTCAGTGGCCAGTGTTCCAGTGCCTGATAGCGAGTTCTGCCCTGTTCAAAAACGGACTCGTACAGCGAAAATTCATTCACCTGAAATTGCCAGCTAAAGCCCGGCGCGGGGATTGCCACGGAACGTATGGCATTGCGATAAAGCGTCACGTGGGGGTGAAACGGCTGCGGAGACTGATAGCAGCCGCTGCGTGCGGCCTGGGAACGTAGCATATTGGCCAGTTGCAGCAAGCCGCGCGGAGCATGGCGTGGTCCCAACCAGACGACGCTTGAACGCAGCCATTGTCCGGCATCGTCCAGGCGCAGCGTGAAGCCGGGCTGGCTAATTCTTCCGGCAAGGCGGCACAAGGCCTGGCGTTTTTCGTCGGAGACCTCCCCTAAAAAAGCCAGCGTGAGGTGCAGATTGGCCGCGGCTACCGGTCTGCCAGTATCCGCCGGGAACTGGGCGGCTCGCCAGTGAATGATTTGCTGCTGAACCTCGGACGGTAACGTCAGGGCAAAAAACAGGCGTCGATTTTCGGCCATGGTTGTCTCTCGGTTATGGTTTGGCGGGATGCTACAATGCGCGACTGCCGATGTTAACCCTTAGGAGCCGTTTGTGTCCTCATTACCGGTTGCGGCCGTACTGTCGGAAGTGCTGAAAGCGCTTGAGTACGCCCCGCAAGTTTTGCTCAACGCCCCTACCGGCGCAGGTAAATCTACCTGGTTGCCGCTGCAAATCCTCCAGCAGAGTAAGCTGGAAGGTCGCATTTTGCTGCTTGAACCTCGTCGCCTTGCCGCCCGCAATGTTGCTCAGCGGCTGGCCGAGTTATTGGGTGAGAAACCGGGAGAAACTGTCGGCTACCGGATACGGGCTGACAGCTGCGTGGGGCCAAACACCCGGCTTGAGGTGGTGACCGAAGGGATTTTAACGCGGTTGATCCAACAGGATCCCGAGCTTAACGGTATTGGGCTTGTGATCCTCGATGAATTTCATGAGCGCAGTCTTCAGGCCGATCTCGCCCTGGCGCTGCTGCTGGACGTGCAGGCCGGGCTTCGCGATGACCTTAAAATCCTGATTATGTCGGCGACGCTGGACAATCAGCGCCTGCAGCAATGCCTGCCGGATGCGCCGGTGATTACCTCTGAAGGTCGTGCTTTCCCGGTTGAGCGCCGCTATATGGCTCTGCCAGCGCATCAGCGCTTTGATGAAGCCGTTGGCGCCGCCGTGGCCGGCTTGCTGCGTGAGGAGTCAGGATCGCTGCTGTTGTTTTTACCCGGCGTGGGTGAAATTCAGCGCGTGCAGGAACAACTCAAAGAGCGGGTGGCGAGCGATGTTCAGCTATGCCCGCTGTACGGCGCTTTACCCCTGAGCGAGCAGCGTAAAGCGATTCTGCCCGCCGCAGCGGGAACCCGGAAGGTGGTGCTGGCGACTAATATTGCCGAGACCAGTTTGACCATTGAAGGTATCCGCCTGGTGGTGGATGCAGCGCAGGAGCGCGTCGCTCGCTTTGATGCTCGTACCGGGCTGACCCGGCTGGTCACTCAGCGTGTGAGTCAGGCGTCAATGACCCAGCGTGCCGGGCGCGCCGGGCGTCTGGAACCGGGGATTTGCCTGCATCTGATCGCTGCCGATCAGGCCGAACGTGCGGCGGCCCAGAGCGAACCGGAAATCTTACAAAGCGATTTATCAGGCCTGCTGCTGGAGCTATTGCAATGGGGCTGCCAGGACGCGCGCCAGCTAACCTGGCTTGATGTGCCGCCGGAGGCAAACCTTGCTGCAGCCCAACGTCTGCTACGTCAGCTAGGGGCCGTTGACGAGCAGCAACGCCTGACGGCAGAAGGGCAAAGAATGGCGCAGATGGGTAACGACCCGCGTCTTGCCTCGATGCTGGTGAAGGCCAAAACGCCGGATGAACAGGCCACAGCCGCGTGGCTTGCGGCAATCCTGGAAGAGCCGCCGCGTACTCAGGGGGGCGGTGATTTACGAACGTTTTTCGACAGCAGGAATGGTAATTGGCGGCAACGCGCCGCGCAGTTGCTGAAAAGAATAAATGCCCGAAGCGGGGAGCCGGATATCTCTCTAGCTATGCCGCTGCTGGCAAGCGGGTTTGCCGATCGTATCGCCCGGCGGCGCGGGGCAGAAGGCCGTTATCAGTTAGCCAACGGCATGGGCGCGATGCTGGAGCAGGATGACGCGATGACGCGGCATGAATGGCTGATAGCGCCGCTTTTGCTGCAGGGTAGCCAGTCGCCGGATGCCCGCATTCTGCTGGCGCTGCCGCTGGATGTTGAAGAGCTTGTCGCGCGTATTCCGCAGCTGCTGACGGAAAGTGATTCGGTGGAGTGGGATGAAGAGCGGGGGGCGTTAAAAGCCTGGCGGCGTCGTCAAATCGGCAAATTAGTGGTGAAAACTCAGCTGTTAGCGAAGCCTTCTGAAGAGGAAATGCAGCAGGCGATTTTAAACGGCATTCGCGAACGCGGGCTTGGGCTGCTGGAGTGGTCCGTTCCGGCTCAGCAGCTGCGGTTGCGCCTGAGCTGCGCGGCCCGCTGGCTGCCGGAGCAGAAATGGCCTGCGGTGGATGATGATTCCCTGCTGGCGAAGCTCGAAGACTGGCTGTTGCCGGAAATGCGAGGCGTGCATTCGCTGCGTGCGTTGAAAAATATCGATCTTAGCCGGGCGCTGGGCAACTTGCTTGACTGGCCAATGCGTCAACGGCTGGATAGTGCCCTGCCAACTCATTACACTGTGCCGACCGGAAGCCAGATTGCGATTCGCTATGACAGCGAAAATCCGCCTGTACTGGCTGTGCGTATCCAGGAAATGTTTGGTGAAGCACAGACGCCTTGCATCGCCGAGGGGCGCGTTCCGCTGGTGCTTGAGCTATTATCTCCGGCGCAGCGGCCGTTGCAGATCACCCGTGACTTAACGGCGTTCTGGAACGGGGCCTGGCGCGAAGTGCAGAAAGAGATGAAGGGACGTTATCCGAAGCACGTCTGGCCGGACGATCCGGCGAATACTGCCCCGACGCGCCGGACGAAAAAGTATTCCTGAGAGCACTGGCTGGTGCCCTCACCCCGACCCTCTCCCATAGGGAGAGGGAGGAAGCACGAGAAGACTTTCTGAGTAAGGGTGTCTGGTTGTTTTTTTGAGAGATTTCTTCTTTCGCATTGCGCGGAAGAACGGAGAATCGGGCCTTTGCGCCTGAACTTTTGTGGAGAAGATGCATGGCGGGGAATGACCGCGAGCCGATTGGACGTAAAGGAAAACCAACGCGTCCGGCGAAAGAGAAGGTGAGCCGTCGTCGACTCAAGGAAGAGGAGTATGACGACGAGTACGAAGACGATGATTACGAGGACGAAGAACCTATGCCGCCACGTAAAGGAAAAGGTAAGGGGAAAGGCTCGGGCCGCCCGTCGAAAAAACGCCGTTTCTTCTGGCTGTTAGTGAAGCTGGCGATCATCTTCTTTGTGGTGCTGGTTATTTACGGCGTGTACCTCGATCAGCAGATCCGCAGCCGCATTGACGGCAAAGTCTGGCAGCTTCCGGCGGCGGTCTATGGCCGCATGGTGAACCTTGAGCCGGATATGCCTTACAGCAAAGCGGAGATGGTGAAGCTGCTGGAAGCGACGCAGTATCGCCAGGTATCGAGCATGACGCGTCCGGGCGAGTTCACCGTGCAGGGGAACAACATCGAGCTGATTCGCCGTCCGTTTGACTTCCCGGACGGCAAAGAAGGGCAGATTCGTGCGCGCCTGGTATTCGACGGTGGCCATCTGGAATCCATCCAGAACATGGATAATAACCGCAGCTTCGGTATTTTCCGCCTCGACCCGCGCCTGATTACCATGCTTTCTTCGCCAAACGGCGAGCAGCGTCTGTTCGTGCCGCGTTCCGGTTTCCCGGATCTGCTGGTGGACACGCTGATTGCGACCGAAGACCGCCATTTCTACGAGCATGACGGGATCAGCATTTACTCCATTGGCCGCGCCGTTGTCGCTAACCTGACGGCTGGCCGTGCGGTGCAGGGCGGCAGTACGCTGACTCAGCAGCTGGTGAAAAACCTCTTCCTGAGCAACCAGCGTACGCTGTGGCGTAAAGCCAACGAAGCCTACATGGCGCTGATCATGGACGCCCGCTACGACAAAGATCGTATCCTTGAGCTGTATCTGAACGAGGTGTACCTCGGCCAGAGCGGCGACGATCAGATTCGTGGCTTCCCGCTGGCCAGCCTTTATTACTTCGGCCGCCCGGTGGAAGAGCTGAGCCTCGACCAGCAGGCATTGCTGGTGGGGATGGTAAAAGGCGCTTCGCTGTATAACCCATGGCGTAATCCGAAGCTGGCGCTTGAACGTCGTAACCTGGTCCTGCGTCTGCTGCAGGAACAGAAAGTTATCGATCAGGAGCTGTACGACATGCTGAGCGCGCGTCCTCTGGGCGTGCAGCCTCGCGGCGGCGTGATTTCTCCGCAGCCTGCCTTTATGCAGATGGTGCGTCAGGAGCTACAGGACAAGCTGGGCGACAAGGTGAAAGACCTGTCCGGCGTGAAGATCTTTACCACCTTTGATTCCGTGTCTCAGGATGCGGCAGAAAAAGCGGTGACCGAAGGCGTGCCGGTGCTGCGTGCTTCCCGTAAGCTGAACGATCTGGAAGCGGCGATGGTCATTGTTGACCGCTTTACCGGTGAAGTTCGTGCGGTTGTCGGCGGCGCGGAACCTCAGTTTGCGGGCTTTAACCGTGCGCTGCAGGCTCGTCGCTCCATTGGCTCGCTGGCAAAACCGGCCACTTATCTGACGGCGCTGAGCCAGCCGGACAAGTTCCGCCTGAACACCTGGCTTGCCGATGCCCCGATTGGCATCAAACTGTCGAATGGCCAGGTCTGGTCGCCGCAGAACGATAACCACCAGTACAGCGGGCAAGTGATGCTGGTGGATGCGCTGACGCGCTCGATGAACGTGCCAACCGTAAACCTGGGGATGACGCTGGGCTTGCCGGCCATTACCGATACCTGGACCAAGCTTGGGGTACCAAAAGACCAGCTTAATCCGGTGCCGGCGATGATTCTGGGGGCACTGAACCTGACGCCTATTCAGGTTGCGCAGGCCTTCCAGACGATTGCCAGCGGCGGGAACCGCGCCACGCTTTCCGCGCTGCGCTCGGTGATTGCTGAAGACGGCACCGTGCTGTACCAGAGCTTCCCACAGGCGGAACAGGCGGTGCCTGCACAGGCCGCCTATCTGACGCTGTTTGGTATGCAACAGGTGGTGGCTCGCGGCACAGGCCGTGCGCTGGGCGGGAAATACCCGAACCTGCATCTGGCCGGGAAAACCGGGACCACCAACAACAATGTGGATACCTGGTTTGCCGGCGTTGATGGCCGTGAAGTGACCATTACCTGGGTAGGGCGCGATAACAACCAGCCAACCAAGCTGTACGGTGCAAGCGGCGCAATGTCGCTGTACCAGCGTTATTTGTCAAACCAGTCTCCGATCCCGCTGGATCTGACCCAGCCGGAAGATATCGTGGATATGGGCGTCAACAGTGCGGGTTACTTCATGTGTAGCGGCGGTGGTGACCGTGTGCTGCCAGTCTGGACGACGAATCCGAGCGCGCTTTGCCAGCAAAGCCAGCAGGAAGAGCAGTCGGCTAACCCGTTCAGCCAGACGCCAGCAGGCCAGCAGCCGCAGCAACAACCGCAGCAGCAGCCTCAGCAGCAACAGCCCGCTCAGGAACAGAAGAGCGACGGCGTTGCCGGCTGGATTAAGGACATGTTCGGCAGCAATTAAGCCTCGCTTCACTTACAAACCTCTCCCTAACCGGGGGAGGTTTTTTTTCGCTTTTTTTACCCGCCATAACGAGTTTCTTATCTTAAATTTCACGGCCAATTAACACCCTATAAACCATCTGGTTATTTCTTATTCCCTTAATAAGACTAAGGGTGTGAGGCGCTTGCTATGCAGCCAGCGTTTCGTCTATTATCCTGCGGGCATAATAATAATTATCGTTTACGTTATCATTTACCATTTCACCAGAGAAAATATCATGGCGCGTTCACTCCCAGGTCTGCCAGCCAAAAACCCTGTCCGTAAGCTTGCTCTGTTTGTAGCGGCGGCGGTGGGCACCGTCAGCGTTAATAGCTTCGCGGCGGACACCGGCACGACCAAAAAAGAAGACACTATTACCGTTTCAGCCGCCGCAGTGCCTGCCGAAAGCGCATGGGGGCCATCGCCAACCATCGCCGCTAAACGCAGCGCCACGGCGACCAAAACCGATACCCCGATTGAAAAGACCCCGCAGTCTATTTCGGTGGTGACCAGCGAAGAGATGCAGACGCATCAATTCCAGTCCGTAAAAGAAGCGTTGGGCTATACGCCGGGTATCACAGTTTCGACTCGTGGTGCTTCAAATACCTATGATGCGGTAAAAATTCGCGGCTTTGGTTCGGTGAACCAGAACAACTATCTGGATGGTTTAAAGCTGCAGGGTGATTTCTATAACGAAGTTATCATCGACCCTTATATGCTGGAGCGCGTGGAGCTGATGCGCGGCCCAACGTCCGTGCTGTACGGCAAAAGCAGCCCTGGCGGTATTATCTCAATGGTTAGCAAGCGTCCAACCACTGAACCGCTGCGTGAAGTGCAGTTTAAAATGGGTACAGATAACCTGTACCAGACTGGTTTCGATTTCAGCGATGCGCTGGATGATGCCGGCGTTTACTCTTACCGTCTGACCGGCGTGGCGCGTTCTAACGATGACCAGCAGCGTGATGCGAAACAGAAGCGTTACGCGATTGCGCCATCTTTCTCCTGGCGTCCGGACGACAAAACTAACTTTACCTTCCTGTCTGATTTCCAGAATCAGCCAGAAACGGGTTATTACGGTTGGTTGCCGAAGGAGGGGACAGTTCAGCCTCTGCCAAACGGCAAGCGCCTGAGCACCGATTTCAACGAAGGTGCTAATAACAATACCTATTCCCTGTCCCACAAAATGGTGGGGTATAGCTTTGAACATGGCTTTAACGACACCTTTACCGTGCGTCAGAACCTTCGCTATACCGAATCCAAAACCTCGCAGAAAAGCGTTTATGGCACAGGCGTCGACTCGACGGGCTATATGCTTAACCGCGGTACCGTTGTGGATAACGAAAAACTGCATAACTTTGCGGTTGATACCCAGCTAGAAAGTAAATTCTCTACCGCTGATGTTGAGCATACTCTGCTGACGGGTGTTGATTTCCAGCGCATGCGAAATGACATTAATGCGACCTTCGGTAGCGCGCCGCAGTTGGATCTTTATAATCCGGTTTACAGTGACTTTGATTTTGGCGATGCGGCCCCTTACCAGCAGAACAAGCAGAAGCAGACCGGTATTTATGTTCAGGATCAGGCCGAGTGGAACAAGTTTGTCCTGACAATGGGTGGACGTTATGACTGGCTGACTCAGTCGACCCGAGCTTACCAGGCTAACAATTACACCGAGCGCAGTGATAACCAGTTCACAGGTCGTGCAGGGTTAAACTATCTGTTTGATAACGGTATTACGCCGTACGTCAGCTACAGCGAATCCTTCGAACCAAACTCCGGCGCAGATTTCTACGGCAATACTTTCAAACCTTCTAAAGGTCGCCAGTATGAAGCCGGCGTGAAGTATGTACCGAAGGATATGCCAGTTGTGATTACAGGGGCGGTCTACCAACTGACCAAAACCAATAATCTGATGTCAGATCCTGATACCTCACACGGTTTTTCTTCCATCCAGGGCGGCGAGATTCGTTCACGCGGCGTAGAGCTGGAGGCGAAAGCGGCGCTGAATGCCAATATCAACGTTACTGCGTCCTACACCTATACGGATGCGAAATACACCAAAGACTCGACGCTTGAAAACAAAACTCCTGAGCAGGTTCCTGCGCACATGGCTTCCCTGTGGGGGGATTACACCTTCAACAGCGGCGTGCTGAGTGGCCTGACGTTGGGTACCGGCGGTCGTTTCCTTGGCTCCAGCTACGGCGACCCGGCTAACACCTTCAAAGTGGGCAGCGCAGCGGTGATGGATGCAGTCGTGAAGTATGACCTTGGTCGCTTCGGGCTGAACGGCTCCAGCATTGCGGTCAACGTGAACAACCTGCTTGATCGCGAATACGTTGCCAGCTGCTTCGCAACCTACGGTTGCTTCTGGGGCGCTGAGCGTCAGGTGGTTGCTACTGCGACCTTCCGCTTCTAACTTGTCTCCCGGGCACGGTTCGCCGTGCCCTTCACTAAGATGGCTACCATGCAGGATAAACAGCTTCATCCCGACACGACTTTTAGCCTCACTGATGTCACGTTTCGCGTGCCCGGCCGCACGCTACTCCATCCGCTGTCTATCACCTTCCCGGTGGGTAAAGTCACTGGCCTGATTGGCCATAACGGCTCCGGTAAATCGACGCTGCTGAAAATGCTGGGTCGCCACCAGAAACCTTCTGAAGGTGAAATTCTGCTGAACTCGCAGCCGCTGGATAGCTGGGGCAGCAAAGCTTTCGCCCGGCAGGTGGCCTATCTTCCCCAGCAGCTTCCTGCCGCTGAGGGTATGACGGTGCGTGAGCTGGTTGCGATTGGTCGTTATCCGTGGCATGGGGCTTTAGGGCGTTTTGGGGTGGCTGACCGTGAGCTGGTGGATGAGGCAATCAGTCTGGTAGGACTAAAGCCGTTTGCGCATCGCCTGGTGGACAGCTTGTCCGGCGGCGAGCGCCAGCGGGCATGGATCGCCATGCTGGTGGCGCAGGATAGCCGCTGCCTGCTGCTGGATGAGCCAACGTCTGCGCTGGATATCGCTCATCAGGTTGACGTGCTGGCGCTGATCCATCGCCTTAGCCAGGAGCGCGGCCTGACGGTGGTTGCCGTTCTGCACGATATCAATATGGCTGCGAGATATTGCGACAATCTGGTGGCACTGCGCGGCGGCGAAATGATCGCGCAAGGGACGCCGGAAGCGTTAATGCAAAGCGAGACGCTGGAGCATATCTACGGTATTCCGATGGGCATCCTGCCGCACCCGGCGGGGGCTGCGCCGGTGAGTTTTGTTTATTGATGAGCCGTATGAATGACTTTCTTTTAACCCGTCGCCGCCTTCTGGCGGCGATGGCGCTTTCACCGCTGCTGCTAAAATTACCTGCCGCACAGGCGGCGGTGCCGGATGCAAAACGCATCATCGCCCTGGAATGGCTGCCCGTTGAGCTGATGATGGCGCTCGGCGTCACGCCGATGGCCGTCGCTGATATCCCTAATTACCAAATCTGGGTGAACGAACCTAAGCTGCCGGCAGGCGTGATTGATGTTGGCCTGCGCACCGAACCCAACCTCGAGCTGATGGCGCAGCTAAAACCGTCTCTGATTCTCTATTCTGCAGGCTACGGCCCTTCGCCAGAAAAAATCACCCGTATCGCACCAGGGCTTGGGTTCAATTTTAACGATGGCTCCGGCAAACCGCTGGAGATTGCGCGTAAATCGCTCATTCAGCTGGGTGATACGCTGGGCATGCAGCAGGCCGCCAGTCGGCATCTGGCCGAATTTGATGCGTTTATTGCCAATATGAAGCCTCGCTTTGTCGCGCGCGGCAACCGCCCGGTGCTGCTGATGTCATTTTTGGATAATCGCCATGCGCTGGTGGTGGGCAAACACAGTTTGTTCCAGCAGGTGATGGATTTGCTGGGGGTGACGAATGCCTGGCAAGAAGAGACGAACTTCTGGGGAACCGCCGTTGTTGGGATTGAACGCCTGGCGTCGATCAAAGACGCCGATGTGCTGTGTTTCGACCATAAAAACGAAGCGGTAGCCCGCCAGGTAACGGCCACGCCGCTGTGGAAAGCGATGCCGTTTATCCGCCAGAACCGTTTTCAGCAAGTTCCCGCCGTCTGGCTTTATGGCACGACGATGTCAGCTATGCACTTCGCCCGCGTGCTGGACGATGGCCTGAGGAGCCTGGCCTGATGAAACGTCACGTTATTTTCCCCGCCAGCTTGCTGCTGGTGCTGTTTGTCTGCGCGCTATGGCTGACGCTGCATAACATGCATGGCGTTTTACCCTCTTCGCAGTGGCGCAGCGCTTTTGTCGCGCCGGACATCGACAATGTTCAACAGATGCTGTTTCACTTCAGCTTGCTGCCGCGTCTCGCAATATCGCTGTTGGTCGGGGCAGGGTTGGGCCTCGTCGGCGTCCTGTTCCAGCAGGTGCTGCGCAATCCGCTGGCGGAGCCGACAACGCTTGGCGTAGCCAGCGGGGCTCAGCTTGGCGTCACGGTTGCTACGCTTTGGGTGCTGCCGCTGGCTACCCAGCCGTTTGCAGCGCTGATTGGTGCGGCGGTCGTTGGCCTGCTCGTCTTTGGCGTTGCCTGGGGCAAGCGGATGTCGCCGGTCACGCTGATTCTTGCGGGCCTGGTGCTGAGTCTTTATTGCGGCGCGGTCAACCAACTGCTGGCTATCTTCCACCATGACCAGCTTCAGAATATGTTCCTGTGGAGCACCGGATCGCTCAATCAGCAGGACTGGAGCAGCGTTGAAAGTCTGTGGCCACGCCTGCTGGGCGGCCTGCTGCTAACGCTGCTGTTGCTGCGTCCGTTGACGCTGATGGGACTGGATGACGGCGTGGCGCGCAATCTGGGCCTGGCGCTTTCTCTGGTACGGCTGGCGACGCTGGCGCTGGCGATTGTGATCAGCGCTCAGTTGGTTAATGCGGTCGGGATAGTCGGTTTTATCGGGCTGTTTGCGCCGCTGTTGGCCAAAATGCTGGGGGCTCGACGCCTGGCCGCTCGTTTGTTCCTTGCCCCGCTAATTGGGGCGCTGATTCTCTGGCTGTCTGACCAGGTTGTGGTCTGGCTTTCCAGCGTGTGGGGCGAAGTCTCAACCGGGACGGTCACCGCGTTGATTGGCGCGCCTATCCTGCTGTGGCTGCTGCCGCGTCTGCGCACCAGCGGTGCGCCGTCCATGAGCGCCGGAGACCACGTTCAGGCTGAACGCCAGCGCGTACTGTTTTGGATCGCCGCTGGTCTTGGCATTCTGCTGCTGGTGATTGCCGCTGCGTTGGCGCTGGGACGTGATGCTGATGGCTGGCGCTGGCTAAGTGGCGCGCTCTTTGACGATGTGCTGCCGTGGCGCTGGCCGCGCGTTATGGCGGCTTTGACCGCGGGCGTGATGCTGGCGGTTGCGGGCTGCCTGATCCAGCGGTTAACCGGCAATGCGATGGCCAGCCCGGAAGTCTTGGGCATTAGCTCCGGCGCGGCCTTCGGCGTGGTGCTGATGCTGTTTATTGTGCCGGGGAATGCGTTTGTCTGGCTGCTGCCGGCGGGCAGTCTTGGTGCGGCGGTCACGCTGCTGATCATCATGATGGCTGCCGGACGAGGCGGGTTTTCACCTCAGCGTATGCTGTTGGCCGGGATGGCGCTCAGCACCGCCTTTACCATGCTGCTGATGATGCTGATGGCAAGCGGCGATCCGCGTATGGCAACGCTGCTGACCTGGATTTCAGGCTCGACGTATAACGTTACAGGCGAGCAGGCGGTCAGAACGCTGGTTGTCATGGTCGGGCTGTTAGCCATCACGCCGCTGCTGCGCCGCTGGCTGGTGATTTTACCGCTGGGTGGTGCTACTGCTCGGGCGGTGGGAATGGCGTTAACGCCATCGCGCTTTGCGCTGCTGTTGCTGGCGGCAACGCTTACCGCCACGGCGACGTTAATTGTCGGCCCACTGAGCTTTGTCGGGCTGATGGCGCCGCACATTGCGCGTATGCTTGGGTTCCGCAGGGCAATGCCGCAGATAGCGATGGCCGGGATTTTTGGCGGGATGTTAATGATTCTGGCTGACTGGTGCGGCAGGATGATTCTGTTCCCGAATCAGGTGCCTGCGGGGCTGCTGGCGACGTTTATCGGTGCGCCTTATTTCGTTTATTTGCTGAGAAAGCAGGGGCGGTAGCCCCTCACCCTAACCCTCTCCCCAAAGGGGAGAGGGAACTGGACAGTGCATAAATCAGTTATTTTCCCCCTCTTACTAAAGGGGAGAGGGTACTGGAAAGAGCATAAATCAGTTATTTTCCCCCTCTTACTAAAGGGGAGAGGGTACTGGAAAGAGCATAAATCTGCTTTTTCCCCCTCTCCCTTCCAGGGAGAGGGCCGGGGTGAGGGTAAAAATTACAGCTTCGCAAACACGCGGCGTGCCGCATCGATGGTCCGCTGAATATCTTCTTTGCTATGCGCCACGGACATAAAGCCCGCTTCAAACGCTGACGGCGCAAGGTAGACACCTTCTTCCAGCATCAGGTGGAAGAAGCGCTTAAAGCGCTCCACGTCGCACGCAACCACGTCTTTATAGCTGGTGACGGTTTCGGCATCGGTAAAGAACAGGCCGAACATGCCGCCGACGTTATTCACCACCAGCGGGATGTTTTCTGCTTTCGCCGCATTCAACAGGCCGTTAGCCAGCATTTCCGTCAGCTCGGTCAGGGTTTGATGAACGCCGGGCTGAGACACTTCTGTCAGGCAGGCGTAGCCCGCTGCCATCGCAATAGGGTTACCGGAGAGCGTGCCTGCCTGGTAAACCGGGCCGGTTGGTGCCAGTGCGTCCATGATTTCACGACGGCCACCGAAGGCACCGACCGGCATCCCGCCGCCGATGATTTTGCCGAGGCAGGTCAGGTCTGGCTCGACGTCGTAGTAAGACTGAGCGCCCGCCAGCGCCACACGGAAGCCGGTCATCACTTCGTCAATGATCAGCAGTGCGCCAAATTCGTCGCACAGCGCGCGCAGGCCCGGTAGGAAGTCCGCATGCGGAGGAATACAGTTCATGTTGCCCGCGACGGGTTCAACGATGATACAGGCCACGTCCTGAGGATATTGCTCGAAGGCTTCGCGCACGGAAGCCAAATCGTTATAGGTGCAGGTCAGGGTGTGCTTAGCAAAGTCTGCCGGCACGCCCGGAGAGTTAGGCTGGCCGAGCGTCAGAGCGCCGGATCCGGCTTTCACCAGCAGGCAATCTGCGTGGCCGTGGTAGCAGCCTTCGAACTTGATGATTTTATCCCGGCCGGTGTAGCCGCGAGCCAGGCGGATAGCGCTCATGGTGGCTTCGGTGCCGGAGTTCACCATACGAACCATGTCCATGGTGGGCACCAGTTCACAAACCAGCTCCGCCATTTTCACTTCCATTTCGGTTGGCGCGCCAAAGCTCAGGCCGTGCTCAACGGCTTCGATAACCGCATTGCGGATCGCTGGATGGTTGTGGCCGAGCACCATTGGGCCCCATGAGCCAACGTAATCGATATAGGCTTTACCGTCTGCGTCATACAGGTAAGCCCCGTCCGCACGCTCGATAAACAGAGGCACTCCGCCTACGCCGGTAAAGGCGCGTACTGGAGAGTTAACGCCGCCGGGAATGACCTGGCGGGCTGCGGCGTACAGGTTTTCAGACTTACTCATGAATCGGCTCCTGATTCGTGGAAATGGTGACAGCGGGCTATTCTATGTGAAACCTGCCCCGCGTTGAAATATTTGCCCAAATCAAACGTTACGGTTTATTAGCTAATTTAATAAGACGAAGGTCTTTTCTGTGGGTAAAATGCCCGCCTTATTTGTATGACTAAACGGTTAGAACCCATGAATTTAGCCCATAACTCTCTCGATCAGGCGCAAAGCGTCCAACAGCGTCGCGGGGCTATTCTGCGTCGCCTGATTGGCCAGGATAAAATGCCGCTAATGATTTTGCTGATGGCCGCGGTGGTTGGCACGCTGGCGGGCCTGGTCGGCGTGGCGTTTGAGAAGTCGGTTAACTGGGTGCTTCAGCACCGCATCGGTATGCTGGCGCAGGTCGCGGACAGCGCCTGGCTGGTGTGGCCGCTGGCGTTTATCAGCTCGGCGCTGCTGGCGATGGTGGGCTATTTTCTGGTACGCCGCTTTGCGCCCGAAGCCGGTGGGTCGGGCATTCCTGAAATCGAAGGGGCGCTGGAAGACTTACGGCCAGTGCGCTGGTGGCGCGTGATCCCGGTGAAATTCATCGGCGGGATGGGTACGCTCGGCGCGGGAATGGTGCTGGGGCGCGAAGGGCCGACCGTGCAGCTTGGTGGTAACATCGGGCGAATGGTGACGGACATCTTCCGCATGAAAAGTGCGGAAGCCCGTCATTCGCTGCTGGCAACCGGCGCTGCTGCCGGGCTGTCTGCGGCATTTAATGCGCCGCTGGCCGGGATCCTGTTTATCATCGAAGAGATGCGCACCCAGTTCCGCTATAACCTGATTTCGATAAAAGCGGTATTTATCGGCGTGATTATGTCGAGCATCGTGTTCCGGATCTTTAATACCGAAACCACGGTGATTCAGGTAGGCAAACTGGCGGACGCGCCGGTCAATACACTCTGGCTGTATCTGATCCTCGGCATGATTTTTGGCATTGTCGGCGTGGTGTTTAACCGGCTGGTGATCGGCGCTCAGGATATGTTCCAGCGCATTCACGGCGGCAACATAAAGAAGTGGGTGCTGATCGGCGGGCTTATTGGCGGGCTTTGCGGCGTACTGGGGCTTATTCAGCAGGCGGCGTCCGGCGGCGGGTTTAGCCTTATCCCGATTGCGGCCGTGGGGAATTACACCATCGGCATGCTGTTGTTCCTGTTTGTGGCTCGCGTGATAACCACCTTGCTCTGTTTCTCCTCCGGCGCACCGGGCGGTATTTTTGCCCCGATGCTGGCGCTGGGCACGCTGCTTGGCACCGCGTTTGGCACGGCTTGTGCCGCCTGGTTCCCGACCTATCATCTTGATATGGGCACTTTTGCGATTGCGGGAATGGGGGCGTTACTCGCCGCCTCACTGCGTGCGCCGCTCACCGCTATCGTGCTGGTGCTTGAGATGACGGATAATTACCAGCTCATTTTGCCAATGATTATCACCTGCCTCGGGGCGACACTGTTGGCACAATTTTTGGGCGGGAAACCGCTATACTCGGTGATTCTGGCAAGAACTCTGGCAAAACAAGAAGCTGAGAAAGCGCGAGCGGGCGAGCAGGCTTCCGCCGGGCAGAATACTTGAACGAATTACTCGGGTATTAGATAATGCCGCAAAAGTGCGGGTTGTTTTCTGCCCGACTTGTTAATTGTTGGGAGCAAAAAATGAGTGATGACGTAGTAGCGCTGCCGCTGCAGTTTACCGAAGCCGCAGCCAATAAAGTGAAAAGTCTGATTGCAGACGAAGAGAACCCGAATCTGAAACTTCGCGTCTATATCACCGGTGGTGGTTGCAGCGGCTTCCAGTATGGCTTTACCTTTGACGACCAGATCAACGACGGCGACATGACCATCGAGAAACAGGGTGTTGCTCTGGTTGTGGATCCAATGAGCCTGCAATATCTGGTCGGTGGCGCGGTGGATTACAGCGAAGGCCTGGAAGGCTCCCGCTTCGTGGTGACTAACCCGAACGCGAAAAGCACCTGCGGGTGTGGTTCCTCCTTCAGCATCTGATAAGTTGCTGAAACAAAAAGCCGCGTATCAAACGCGGCTTTTTTTATCGCTATTGTCGGTCTGTTAGCGCAAAGGTCGGCAGTTTCAGGTGCCAGCGGATGGCCGCGAGGCGGATCGCCAGCGTAACCACCATGCCAATCATGCTGGCCTGCTCAAGCGGGACGTTAAAGGTGTGGTACGCCGTCGCGTGAACAATACCGCCGATAATGCAGGCTGTGGCGTAAATCTCGGTGCGCAGAATCATCGGCACTTCACGGGCCAGTACGTCACGAATAATCCCGCCGCCTACGCCGGTCACCACGCCCATGCAAATCGCCACTAGCGGGCTGGCATCGGCCAGAAATGCTTTATTGACGCCGATGCCAACAAATACCGCCAGGCCGACGGCATCCAGCACGGGAAGCACCCACTTAGGCAGACGTCGCGGCTGGCGTACCAGGACTATCGTCAACATACAGGTCACCATGGCGACCACAAGGTCCGTGGGATCTTTCACCCAGAATACCGGGCCGTTGGCTAATGCCATATCGCGGATTGTTCCCCCGCCTACCGCGGTAACTACCCCGAGCACTAGCACGCCAAAGGGATCCATCCGCAGTTTCCCGGCCAACAAAACGCCGGAAATAGCGAACACGGCGGTACCGACAATATCCAGCCAATAGACCAGCATTTATGACCCTCAGAGCATGACGTTAAGCTTTCGCCAGCTCTTCGCAGAGCTGTTTTGCGGCGAAGATAATACGCGGGCCCGAGCGAGTAAACCAGTCATCATTCACGGCAATAACCGGAACTTTCAACTGATTACTCCAGAACTGCTGTACCGACGGAATATTGCTCGCATCGCCCGAAATAATAATAGCCTGTGGCTGGCGCGTCAGAACCTGTTCGCGACTGACCTGCGGCCAGGGAACCCGGCTGTCGGCAAAAATATTGCGCCCACCGCAAAGCTCAACCACTTCGTTCTGAATGGAATCTTTGCTGGTAGTAAACAGTGGCTGCTGGCTGAACTGCAGGAACACTTTTTTGCTTTGGCTATGGCCGTAGCGAGCTTTTAGCGCGGCGAACTCGCTGGAGAGTGTGTCAGCCGCTTTGATTGCCTTTTCGGGCGTGGGGCTTAGCGGCGCGAGCTGGCGCAGCGCTGCCTCAACGTCGGCTACGCTTTTAGGATCGAGCCAGATGACCTTAATGCCCAGCGAAACCAGTTGGTTCACCTGCCTGTCCGGATTACCCCCGCGCCAGGCGAGTACTGCGTCCGGTTTGAGGGCAACGATGCGCTCGAAGTTCACGCCCTGCCAGTTGGCTAACTGTTCAATCTGCTTTGCCTGAGGTGGGTAATCAGAGTAAGCACTCACCGCAATAGGGGTAATACCGGCTGCGAAGGCCAGTTCGGTATTAGCGGGAGAGAGGGAGATAACCCGAGGCGCCGCAAACAGCAGCGCCGGGAGGCAAAGAAGCAGGGCGGTCGCCCCGCGCCAAAAGGTGAACTTAGCCACGAGCCAGGTGCTGAACCAGTTTTTCCACCATCAGAGTGGATTGCTTGGCGGCGACGGCCAGGAACTCTTCGAAGCTCAGGTGGGACTGCTGATCGGCCACGTCGGAGATGGCGCGAACCACCACAAACGGCGTGTTGAAGTTATGGCAAACGTGGCCGATGGCCGTCGCTTCCATTTCTACCGCCACGGCCTGTGGGAAGTTGTGGCGAATTTTTGCCAGTGCCACGGAGCCGTTAATAAACGCATCGCCGCTGACGATCAGGCCGCGGACTGCGTGCAGATCCAGCTCTTTAATGCAGGTTTCTGCTGCCTCAATAAGCTTTTTATCGGCAATGAAAGCCGCCGGGCAGCCCGCCATCTGGCCATATTCGTAACCGAAAGCAGTGACGTCAGCATCGTGATAGCGCACTTCGTCGGATACCACGATATCGCCCACTTTCAGTGTCGGTGCCAGGCCGCCTGCGGAACCGGTATTGATGATCACGTCTGGCTTGCAGTGTTCCAGCAGCAGCGTAGCACCCATGGCCGCAGAAACTTTGCCGATGCCGGACTTCAGCAGTGCCACTTCAACGCCGTTTAGCGTCCCGGTATAAATTTCGCAACCGGCGATGCTCAGAGTGTGACGGTTTTCGATTTTGTCACGCAGCAGCGTAACTTCTTCTTCCATTGCACCAATAATGCCTGCTTTCATAGAGATACTCGCTAATGTGGTGGAACATGACTCAATTTTCGGGGCATAGTCTATCATGGCAAACAGTCTCCTTATCAACGGAACAGGAGTGGGCATGAGCGAAATAGACTTCCGCAAAAAAATTAACTGGCACCGACGCTTCCGCTCGCCCGAAGGAGAGAAGAGCGAACTTGAGATCCTGCGTATTTTCGAAAGCGATCGCGGCAGGATCATTAATTCTCCCGCAATCCGCCGTCTGCAGCAGAAAACCCAGGTTTTCCCGCTTGAGCGTAATGCTGCCGTGCGCACCCGTCTTACCCATTCGCTGGAGGTGCAGCAGGTCGGGCGCTACATTGCCAAAGAGATCCTCAGCCGCCTAAAAGAGCAGAAGGCGCTGGAGAAATATGGACTCGATGAGCTAACCGGCCCGTTTGAAAGCATAGTGGAAATGGCCTGCCTGATGCATGACATCGGCAATCCGCCATTCGGCCATTTTGGCGAGTCGGCAATTAACGACTGGTTCCGTCAGCGCCTGCAGCCGAAAGATAGCGGCGGGCAGCCACGGAGTGACGATCGCTGCAAGGTGGATGCCCTCCGGCTGCGTGAAGGCGAAGAAGGATTAAATACTCTACGCGGCAAAGTTCGCCAGGACTTGTGCCATTTTGAAGGCAATGCGCAAGGCATCCGGCTGGTACACAGCCTGCTACGTATGAACCTGACCTGGGCGCAGGTCGGCTGCATTCTCAAATACACCCGTCCGGCCTGGTTTGCCCAAAAGCCGCCAGCAAGCCACGCTTATTTGATGAAGAAGCCGGGCTTTTATTTATCGGAAGAAGGATACATCGAGCGCCTGCGCAAAGAGTTGAACCTGGGCGAGTACAGCCGTTTTCCGCTGACCTGGATCATGGAGGCTGCAGACGATATCTCTTACTGCGTGGCGGATCTCGAAGATGCTGTGGAAAAACGTATTTTCAGCGTCGAGCAGCTTTATCAGCATCTGACCGAGTCCTGGGGCGAGCAGAAGAAAGGCGATCTCTTTGAGCTGGTAGTCAAAGATGCCTGGGAGAAATCCCGCACCAACCAAATGCGCCGCAGTGCGGAAGATCAGTTCTTCATGTACCTGCGCGTCAATACACTAAACAAACTGGCACCGTATGCCGCCCAGCGTTTTATCGACAATTTGCCTGAGATTTATTCCGGCGAGTTCAATCATGCGCTGCTGGAGGACGACAGCCCGTATGCCCGATTGCTGGAGCTTTACAAGCAGGTCGCTGTGCGTCAGGTCTTCAGCCACCCGGATATTGAGCAACTGGAGCTGCAGGGCTACCGGGTTATCAGCGGTTTACTGGATATTTACAGTCCCTTACTCGCACTTTCAACGGAGGACTTTACTGAGTTGGTGAGTAAGGAAAGCCTGCGTCGTCTGCCGATTGAATCAAGACTTTTCCGCAAACTTTCAACTAAACATAGGCTTGCTTATGTGGAAGCCGTCAGCGCTTTGCACCCGGCAAGCCTTGATTTTTCCGTGTGGGAATACTATTTCCGTGCAAGGCTTATTCAGGATTACATCAGTGGAATGACCGATTTATATGCCTGGGATGAGTATCGACGCCTGATGGCGGTGGAGTGAGTTCTATTGGGAGTTTTGTAAAGATGAACAATAAATTTTTACTTTTTCCATGCACTTAAGCGCTGAACTTCGCGCGTAAACTTCACTCTGAATGGTGTACCAACACAGCAATTTTGCGTTATTTGAAAGTTGAGATGATTCCATGAAAAAAACCACGTTAGCAATGAGTGCGCTGGCTCTTAGTCTGGGTTTGGCGCTGAGTCCGATGTCTGCCTCCGCCGCTGAGACGGCCTCTTCCGCATCTGCTGCGCAGCCGCTGCCAAGCCTTGCGCCGATGCTGGAGCAGGTGATGCCTTCAGTGGTGAGTATCAACGTTGAAGGGAGCACAACGGTAAATACTCCGCGTATGGGGCGTAATTTCCAGCAATTCTTCGGCGATAACTCACCGTTCTGCCAGGACGGTTCTCCGTTCCAAAGTTCACCTTTCTGCCAGGGCGGTGGCGCTCAGGGCGGCGGTGACGGCAGCAGCCAGCAGCAGAAGTTTATGGCCCTGGGTTCTGGGGTAATTATTGATGCTGCGAAAGGCTATGTCGTCACGAATAACCACGTAGTGGATAACGCCACTGTGATTAAAGTTCAGCTGAGCGATGGCCGTAAGTTTGACGCCAAAGTGGTGGGTAAAGACCCACGCTCCGATATCGCGCTTATTCAGCTGCAGGATCCTAAAAACCTGACGGCGATTAAAATTGCCGACTCCGACGCGCTGCGCGTGGGGGATTACACCGTAGCCATTGGTAACCCGTATGGCCTGGGTGAAACCGTGACCTCCGGTATCGTTTCTGCACTGGGCCGTAGCGGCCTGAATGTTGAAAACTACGAGAACTTTATCCAGACCGATGCGGCGATCAACCGCGGTAACTCCGGTGGGGCGCTGGTTAACCTGAACGGCGAGCTGATCGGTATCAACACTGCGATTCTGGCCCCGGACGGCGGTAACATCGGTATCGGCTTTGCTATCCCGAGCAACATGGTGAAAAACCTGACTGCTCAGATGGTCCAGTATGGCCAGGTTCGCCGCGGCGAGCTGGGGATTATGGGCACTGAGCTGAACTCCGAGCTGGCGAAAGCGATGAAAGTTGACGCTCAGCGTGGCGCGTTTGTCAGCCAGGTCATGCCGAACTCTTCCGCAGCTAAAGCAGGGATCAAAGCAGGGGATGTGATCACCACGCTGAACGGCAAGGCGATCAGTAGCTTTGCCGCGCTGCGCGCAGAAGTTGGTTCCATGCCGGTGGGCAGCAAAATCTCGCTGGGCCTGCTGCGTGATGGCAAGCCAGTCACGGTGAACCTGGAGCTGCAGCAAAGCACTCAGAATCAGGTTGATGCCGCCACTATCTTCACCGGTATTGAAGGTGCGGAGATGAGCAACCGCGGCGGTAAAGACCAGAAAGGCGTGCAGGTCACCAGCGTGAAGCCAAATACCCCGGCCGCGCGTATTGGCCTGAAAAAAGGTGACATTATTGTCGGCGTGAACCAGCAGGCGGTGAACAATATCGCTGAGCTGCGTAAAGTGATGGACAGCAAGCCGTCGGTGATGGCGCTGAGCATTCAACGTGGTGATGCGCAGATTTACCTGCTGATGCAGTAATCTTCGTGTAGAACTGAAAAGGGCCGCTTTCGCGGCCCTTTTTTATGGATTTCTGAACTACTTATTGCGGGTCAGTTTTTCCAGATCGGACTCAATTTCGCTGATCTTGTTGGTTACCACGGATTCGAGGTGACGCAGATCGTCGAGGATCTTACGCTTTAGATCGACTTCGGTGCGATCGCGCTGGCAAAGCTGATCGAGTTCATCGATGACATAGCGCAGGTTGGGGCTGATCTCCTGCACTTCTTTGTAGCCCTGGCCTACACCATCGGCCACCACGGTTTTGCGCTGGCGTGGGTATTTAAACTTCACGCTTTTGGCAAAAAACTCGCCCTTATCCTTCTGGAAATAGACTTTCAGGATATCGTTGTTGGCTTCCTGCCGGAGGCTGTAACGATCGATTTCATCAGGATTGGTAATACCCAGACTTTTTAAATTATCGTACATAAGCGGTACCCTTCAATATCAATAACCATTAGAGAATTAACGGAAAATTCCTTTTCCGCTAGTGCCAGATGCAAAAAAGGCGGGATAACCCGCCTTTTGGTGCAAAAAACTTAGTCGATGGTACGCAGCAGTTCGTTGATGCCCACTTTACCGCGGGTTTTGGCGTCAACTTTCTTCACGATTACCGCGCAGTACAGGCTGTAAGAGCCGTCTTTAGAAGGCAGGTTGCCGGAAACGACAACGGAGCCTGCTGGCACGCGGCCATAGTGGACTTCACCGGTTTCACGGTCATAGATACGGGTGCTTTGGCCGATGTAAACGCCCATGGAGATCACGGAACCTTCTTCAACGATAACGCCTTCAACCACTTCGGAACGTGCGCCGATGAAGCAGTTGTCTTCGATGATGGTTGGGTTGGCCTGCAGTGGTTCCAGTACGCCACCGATGCCAACGCCGCCGGACAGGTGAACGTTTTTACCGATCTGCGCGCAAGAACCTACGGTAGCCCAGGTGTCGACCATTGTGCCTTCATCAACATAAGCACCGATATTGACGTAGGAAGGCATCAGCACGGTGTTACGTGCGATGAACGCGCCCTGGCGGACTGCCGCTGGTGGCACAACGCGGAAGCCTTCTTTCTGGAAACGCGCTTCGTCGTAGTCGGCGAATTTCATCGGAACTTTATCAAAATAGCGGCTTTCAGCGCCTTCGATTACTTTGTTGTCGTTAATGCGGAAAGAAAGCAGTACGGCCTTCTTCAGCCACTGGTGGGTGACCCACTGGCCATCAATTTTTTCAGCAACGCGCAGCGCACCGCTGTCGAGCAGGGCAATCACCTGATTTACCGCTTCGCGGGTCACGGTATCAACATTTGCCGGGGTGATCTCGGCGCGACGCTCGAAAGCGGTTTCGATTACATTTTGTAGCTGCTGCATGATGAACATTTCCTGATTGTGACTTACCTTTCAACTTTTGGGCGACAATCAACTTGACTGTCGCTCTCGGGCTAAAAAGGTAAAAAATAAAAGACCGTTATTTATCGTTTGGATTAAGGGCCGCTGTCAACCGTTGCTGCACTTCCTGCTGGAGCACATTATTAAGTGCACGCCGGTCCGCGGTGGCGATTATAAATAAATCTTCTACTCGCTCACCAATTGTCGTAATTCTCGCCCCGTAGAGCGAAATACCGAGATCGGCGAACACTTCGCCCACCCTGGCCAAAAGACCTGGTTGATCGAGTGCAATCAGCTCAAGGAATGTTCGCCTGTCGGTGTGCGTTGGCAGGAAGTTGACTTCGGTATCGACGGTAAAGTGACGCAGTTTTGCCGACTGGCGACGCGGCTGTGGTGGCTGCCAGGTCGTCTGGGTGATTGCCTGCTCGAGACTGTGGCGAATAATATTGTGCCGATCAATGGACAGCGGGCTGCCGTCGGGCTCGAGCACGATAAAGGTGTCCATCGCCATGCCGTCACGGGTCGTGAAGATCTGCGCGTCGTGAACGCTGAGGTTACGGCGGTCGAGTTCGGCGCAGACGGCGGCAAACAGATAAGGCCTGTCCGGGCTCCAGATAAAGATCTCAGTGCCACCGCGCGTTGCCTGCGGGCTAAGCAGGATCATCGGCTGACTAAGATCGTGCTTGAGCAAATGCCGGGCATGCCACGCAATCTGGTTTGGCGTATGGCGAACAAAGTAGTTCGCCCGGCAGCGCGCCCAGATGTGATGCAGGGCTTCCTCATTAATGTTGTCCATCCGCAGCAGCGCAAGCGCCTGAAGCTGGTGGTGGCGAACGCGTTCGCGCATATCCGGGCTGTTCTGCATCCCGCGGCGCAGCTGTTTCTCGGTGGCGAAGTACAGCTCACGCAGCAGGCTTTGCTTCCAGCTGTTCCAAAGCGTTTCGTTGGTCGCACAGATATCTGCCACCGTCAGGCAGACCAGATAACGCAGGCGGTTTTCGGTCTGAACCTCTTCGGCAAATTGTTTAATGACTTCAGGATCCTGAATATCACGGCGCTGGGCGGTGACGGACATCAGCAGATGCTGGCGGACCAGCCACGCAACCAACTGAGTTTCCCGGGAGTTCAGGCCATGAAGCTCGGCAAATTTCAGTACATCCTGCGCGCCCAGCACGGAATGATCGCCGCCTCGCCCTTTGGCGATATCGTGGAAGAGGGCGGCAATTAAAATCAGCTCAGGATGGGAAAGACGCGGCCAGAGATCGACGCACAGCGGATGCTTCGATCGAGTTTCTTCTTTCGCGAAGCTTTCCAGCTTTTGCAGGACGCGAATAGTGTGTTCATCCACAGTGTAGGCGTGGAACAGGTCGAACTGCATCTGGCCGACAATATGCGACCACTGCGGCATATAGGCCCACAGCACGCTATGGCGATGCATTGGCACCAGCGCACGGCTGACTGCCCCAGGGTGGCGCAGCATTACCAGAAACAGCTCGCGCGCTTCCGGAATGTAGCAGAGCGGCTGGGTCAGGTGACGGCGGGCGTGACGAAGGTGGCGCAGCGTTGTGGAGTAAATGCCGGTGATGTCGCGGTTACGCACCATCATGTAAAACATGCGCAGAATAGCCTGCGGCTCGCGCATAAACAGGGTTTCATCCCGCAGATCGATAAGCGTGCCGCGCAGTTGGAAGTCATCATCCAGCGGGCGCGGTTTTTCGCTGGCGTCCAGTGCCAGAATGGCTTCATCGAACAGCTGCAGAAGCATCTGGTTCAGCTCGCCCACGCGACGGGTGACACGATAGAAGTCCTTCATCATGTGTTCAACCGGCTCGTTGCCTTCGCCGCTGTAGTGCAGGCGCTGGGCCACGCTAAGCTGGCGGTCAAACAGCAGCCGGTTGTCGTAGCGATTGACTTCCAGGTGCAGGGCGAAGCGAATGCGCCACAGCAAATGTTGGCATTCATCCAGCTCTTTGCGCTCGGCTTCGGTCAGGAAGCCAAAATCCACCATTTCGCCCATGGAGGTGGCGCCGAAGTGGCGGCGGGCAACCCACTGCAGCGTGTGAATGTCACGCAGGCCGCCGGGGCTGCTTTTGATGTCCGGCTCAAGGTTGTAGCTGGTGCCGTGATAGCGCTGGTGGCGCTCGTTTTGCTCTTCGACTTTGGCGGCAAAGAACTTTGCCGACGGCCAGAAACCTTCGCTGAAAATGTGTTTCTGGAGCTCAAGGAACAGGGCGACATCGCCAATTAACAAGCGAGATTCGATGAGGTTAGTGGCCACCGTCAGGTCTGATAAACCTTCCAGCAGGCATTCTTCCAGCGTACGTACGCTGTGACCGACTTCCAGCTTCACGTCCCAAAGCAGAGTCAGTAGCTCGCCGATTTTTTGCGCCTGGGCGTCGGTCAGCCGCTTGCGGCTCAGGATCAGCAGGTCGATATCCGACAGCGGGTGAAGCTCGGCACGACCATAGCCGCCCACGGCAACCAGCGCGGCTTCTGGCACATCGGCAAAGCCGTAGGCAATCCACAGCCGCTGAAGCAGCTGATCGATAAACTCGGTACGGGCTTCAATCAGCCGTTCAGCGGAAACGCCGCTATCGAAAGCTTTACCCAGCCATTTCTGGAAGGTATCTAAGTGCGACTTGATGTCTGCGCAGTTAAGTTCGGCTTCCTGCCAGCTGTTTGGATAGTCCGGCTGGCCGGCGATCTCGGGTTCGGTGGTGTTGGCAAACTGCTCTGGCAAAGCTGGACTCATTGTGCGCTACCCATAAAAAAAGCCGGCTCAGGGCCGGCTTAGATTGCTGACTGACGTCAGGGCATCATTCGTTATGCGAAATCACTGCCGGGATGGTGTCATCTTTACGCAGGGTCATAATCTCGCAGCCGTTCTCCGTCACCACAATAGTATGCTCGTATTGAGCAGACAAGCTGCGATCTTTGGTTTTCACCGTCCAGCCGTCTTTCATGGTGCGAATGCGGTAATCACCGGCGTTAACCATCGGTTCAATGGTGAAGGTCATACCCGGCTGAAGCACTACGCCGCCGTCGTCTGCGTCATAGTGAAGTACCTGAGGCTCTTCATGGAATACGCGGCCAATGCCGTGACCACAGTACTCACGTACGACAGAGAAACCTTCGGCTTCAACGAACTTCTGAATTGCCGCGCCGAGGCTGCGCAGGCGGATGCCCGGTTTCACCATACGCAGCGCCAGATACAGGCTTTCCTGCGTAATGCGGCACAGGCGTTCGCCGAGAATCGTCGGTTTGCCCACGATGAACATTTTAGAGGTGTCGCCGTGGTATTCGTCTTTAATAACGGTCACGTCGATATTGACGATATCGCCGTCTTTCAGCACTTTTTCATCGTCCGGAATGCCGTGGCAAACCACTTCGTTGATAGAGATACAGACGGATTTTGGGAAGCCGTGATAGCCCAGACAAGCGGAAATAGCCTGCTGTTCATTCACAATGTAATCATTACAGATGCGATCCAGCTCGCCGGTGGTAATGCCCGGTTTAACGTGGGATTCGATCATTTCCAGCACTTCGGCAGCCAGACGGCCAGCGACGCGCATTTTTTCGATTTCTTCAGGTGTCTTAATTGAGATAGCCATATCAGATCCGCAGATGTCGATCATGTCGACACAAATGAACAGGGAAGTTGCTGTAATGGTATCAGGGGGGGCCTCTCCCTGCAAAATTGAGAATCATCAAGTGCGTATCACGGCAACAACTATTGGAGTCTGGGCGCCATTTATGGTATAAAGCGCGCCGGACTTGTATTCCGATTTTTCGGGTACAGCCAAATACGCTCACTTTGTGTAAATAACACACACGTATCGACACATATTCCGGGGTGCCCTTTGGGGTCGGCAATATGGGATACGTGGAGGCATAACCCCATACTTTATATAGAGGTTTTAAAACATGGCTACTGTTTCCATGCGCGACATGCTCAAGGCTGGTGTTCACTTTGGTCACCAGACCCGTTACTGGAACCCGAAAATGAAGCCTTTCATCTTCGGCGCACGTAACAAAGTTCACATCATCAACCTTGAGAAAACTGTACCAATGTTCAATGAAGCTCTGGCTGAACTGAACAAGATTTCTTCTCGCAAAGGCAAAATCCTTTTCGTTGGTACTAAACGCGCTGCAAGCGAAGCGGTGAAAGACGCTGCTAACAGCTGCGATCAGTTCTTCGTGAACCATCGCTGGTTGGGCGGCATGCTGACTAACTGGAAAACCGTTCGTCAGTCCATCAAACGTCTGAAAGACCTGGAAACTCAGGCTCAAGACGGTACTTTCGACAAGCTGACTAAGAAAGAAGCGCTGATGCGCACTCGTGAGCTGGACAAGCTGGAAAACAGCCTGGGCGGTATCAAAGACATGGGCGGCCTGCCGGACGCACTGTTTGTTATCGATGCCGATCACGAGCACATCGCTATCAAAGAAGCAAACAACCTGGGTATCCCAGTATTTGCTATCGTTGATACCAACTCTGATCCGGACGGTGTTGATTTCGTTATCCCTGGTAACGACGATGCTATCCGTGCTGTTAGCCTGTACCTGGGCGCTGTAGCTGCAACCGTTCGTGAAGGCCGTTCTCAGGATCTGGCTTCCCAGGCGGAAGAAAGCTTCGTAGAAGCAGAATAATAAGGTTTGATGATTCCCCAAGAGATTTCGAGTTGCAGGACAAAACGCCGGGTCGTTTTGAACAGCGTTTGCGCTGGCCCCGAAGGGGTAAGGCCATAAGGCCGAATCACGCGGCAAACTCGAGAATTCCTGGGAGCTTACATCAGTAAGTGACCAGGATGAGCGAGTGAAGGTAACGCACCTGCGGCTCGAAATATAAAGGGGAAAGCCCTTATTTAACCAGGTAGTATCTCGTTTGGTTAGGGGCCTTTTTATGGCCCCTTTTTCACTTTTAAGCCCGTCTGGCCAATGCGCCGGGCAGGCAACATCTCCGAGGATTTTAGAATGGCTGAAATTACCGCATCCCTGGTAAAAGAGCTGCGTGAGCGTACTGGCGCTGGCATGATGGATTGTAAAAAAGCGCTGACCGAAGCCAACGGCGACATCGAGCTGGCAATCGAGAACATGCGTAAATCCGGTGCGATCAAAGCAGCTAAGAAAGCAGGCAACGTTGCTGCTGACGGCGTGATCATCACTAAGATCGACGGCAACTACGGCGTGATTCTGGAAGTTAACTGCCAGACTGACTTCGTTGCTAAAGACGGCGGTTTCCAGGCATTTGCTAACAAAGTTCTGGATGCAGCAGTTGCTGGTAAAATCACCGACGTTGAAGTTCTGAAAGCGCAGTTCGAAGAAGAGCGCGTTGCACTGGTTGCTAAAATCGGTGAGAACATTAACATCCGTCGCGTTTCTTCCCTGGAAGGCGAAGTTCTGGGTTCTTACCAGCACGGCGCACGTATCGGTGTTCTGGTTGCCGCTAAAGGTGCTGATGAAGAGCTGGTTAAACAGCTGGCAATGCACATCGCTGCAAGCAAGCCTGAGTTCGTTAAGCCTGAAGACGTTTCTGCAGAAGTTGTAGAGAAAGAGTACCAGGTTCAGTTGGACATCGCGATGCAGTCCGGTAAACCAAAAGAAATCGCAGAGAAAATGGTTGAAGGCCGCATGAAGAAATTCACCGGTGAAGTTTCTCTGACTGGTCAGCCGTTCGTCATGGACCCAAGCAAAACTGTTGCTCAGCTGCTGAAAGAGCACAATGCTGACGTGACTAACTTCATCCGCTTCGAAGTGGGTGAAGGTATCGAGAAAGTTGAGACTGACTTTGCAGCAGAAGTTGCTGCCATGTCCAAGCAGTCTTAATGGTTTAAAAGGAACCGCCAACCGGCGGTTCCTTTTTATCCAGCCTTACAATTTCAGAGCGCTCCGTTAGGCGAGCGGGCTGAAATGCGACAGAATGTCGCCAGAATTAACCATCCCCCATTCGTTGACTGTTCTCAGGAAAGAAACATGGCTACCAATGCAAAACCCGTCTACAAACGTATTCTGCTCAAACTGAGCGGCGAAGCTCTGCAAGGCACAGAAGGCTTTGGTATTGACGCGAGTATTCTGGACCGTATGGCTCAGGAAATTAAAGAGCTGGTGGAACTTGGCATTCAGGTCGGGGTGGTAATCGGCGGTGGCAACTTATTCCGTGGTGCAGGTCTGGCTAAAGCCGGCATGAACCGCGTCGTGGGCGACCACATGGGCATGCTGGCGACCGTAATGAATGGCCTGGCAATGCGCGATGCGCTCCACCGCGCCTATGTGAACGCCCGCCTGATGTCCGCTATTCCATTGAATGGCGTTTGTGATAACTACAGCTGGGCAGAAGCTATCAGCCTGCTGCGTGCTAACCGCGTAGTTATCCTGTCTGCCGGTACCGGTAACCCGTTCTTTACCACTGACTCTGCGGCCTGCCTGCGTGGAATCGAAATCGAAGCAGACGTGGTACTGAAAGCTACTAAAGTGGATGGTGTGTTTACCGCCGATCCGGCAAAAGATCCTTCAGCTACCATGTACGATCAACTGACCTACAGTGAAGTGCTGGATAAAGAGCTGAAAGTGATGGATCTTGCCGCGTTCACCCTTGCTCGCGACCACAAATTGCCGATCCGCGTGTTCAATATGAACAAGCCGGGTGCGCTGCGTCGTGTGGTAATGGGTGAGAAAGAAGGCACTTTAATTACTGAATAATTTCAGTTGCCCGGCAATCAGGGTAAGATTTGGCTTTATCTACAGCCAGGAATAAACAGGGCTATACTTAGCCTGCAGCTTCAAAGCTGCAGAGAATAAGCGTGGTCTGCCTTAAACCAGTTTTCAAGGATTCGTAACGTGATTAGCGATATCAGAAAAGATGCTGAAGTGCGTATGGATAAATGCGTCGAAGCGTTTAAAAACCAAATCAGCAAAATCCGTACCGGCCGCGCTTCTCCAAGCCTGCTGGACGGCATCGTCGTAGAATACTACGGCACACCAACGCCGCTGCGCCAGCTGGCCAGCGTCACCGTTGAAGATACCCGTACTCTGAAGATCAACGTCTTCGATCGTTCTATGGGCCCGGCGGTAGAGAAAGCGATCATGGCTTCTGACCTGGGTCTGAACCCAAGCTCTGCGGGCACCGATATCCGCGTTCCGCTGCCTCCGCTGACCGAAGAGCGTCGTAAAGACCTGATCAAAGTGGTTCGTGGTGAAGCCGAAGGCGCACGCGTGGCTGTTCGTAACGTTCGCCGCGACGCTAACGACAAAGTTAAAGCGCTGCTGAAAGACAAAGAGATCAGCGAAGATGACGATCGTCGTTCTCAGGACGACGTGCAGAAGCTGACTGACGCTGCTATCAAAAAAGTGGATGCGGCTCTGTCTGAAAAAGAAACCGAGCTGATGCAGTTCTAATCCACAATTTTTGTGGAAAATTCGCCGCCCAGTAAGCCCTCGCGTACCGCGAAGTGTTTACGAGCGGCGTTTTGCTTTATAAAAACGTCAAGTAAAGGCGTAGACAATGGGCCTCCCGCGCCGCAAACTATTGCGCCATTAACCCTTCATTTTACGACCCCGAGTACCTCATGAAGCAGCTCACTATTCTTGGTTCCACCGGCTCTATTGGCGTCAGCACGCTAAGCGTCGTTCGTCATAATCCTGAAAAATTTGCCGTTACGGCTCTGGTTGCGGGCAGTAATGTCGGGAAAATGGTTGAACAGTGCCTGGCGTTCTCGCCGAAGTATGCGGTCATGGCCAGTGAGTCTGCGGCGGCGGAAGTCCGTCGTGCCCTGAAAGAGCAGGGGAGTAAAACGGAGGTAATGGCCGGCGAGCAGGCGGCTTGCGAAGTCGCTACGCTTGGCGAAGTGGATCAGGTGATGGCTGCTATTGTGGGCGTGGCAGGGTTGTCTTCAACGCTTGCCGCTATCTCAGCGGGTAAACAGGTTCTGCTGGCAAACAAAGAGTCGCTGATCACCTGCGGCCGTTTGTTTATGGAAGCTGTTGCACGCAGCAAAGCGCAGTTGTTGCCCATCGACAGCGAACATAACGCCATTTTTCAGAGTATGCCGGAAACAATCCAGCGTAACCTGGGATACGCTAGCCTCGAAGATAATGGCGTATCGTCTATTATCCTCACCGGATCGGGTGGCCCGTTCCGGGAAACGGCTTATGCAGACCTGGCGGCGATGACGCCGGATCAGGCTTGCAGCCACCCGAACTGGTCTATGGGGCGTAAGATTTCCGTCGACTCGGCCACCATGATGAACAAAGGTCTCGAATACATTGAAGCTCGCTGGTTGTTCAATGCTTCAGCTGCACAAATGGAAGTGCTGATTCACCCTCAGTCTGTCATTCATTCCATGGTTCGTTACCGCGATGGCAGCGTGCTGGCTCAGCTTGGTGAGCCCGACATGCGCACGCCTATTGCTCATGCGATGGCTTACCCTGCACGCGTAGAATCTGGTGTTACATCGCTCGATTTCTGCAAAATCGGTTCGCTGACTTTCATGGAACCTGACTTTGAGCGCTATCCATGCCTGAAGTTAGCCATTGATGCCAGCGCGCAAGGGCAGGCGGCGACAACCGCGCTGAATGCCGCGAACGAAGTGGTCGTAGAGGCGTTCCTGAACCAGCAGGTCAGATTTACCGATATCGCAGTGCTAAACCGCAGCGTGCTGGAGCAAATGAACTTAGCTGAACCGCAAAGTGTGGATGAAGTGCTTAGTGTGGATGCTATTGCTCGTGAAATCGCCAGGAAACAAGTGATGCATCTCGCAAGCCGGTGATAATTTATCCGGCTGAAGTGCCGCCATTTGTTCGCTTTGTGCTTCAGTGATATAGTCTGCGCCACTTAATCGCCAGATGTGACTGAGCGTTAAGTGGAAAGCCGTGTCACAACACGGCTTTTTTATGCACCAGGCTTCAATATTCCTGAGTACCGCTTAATTTTTTTCAGGGAATCATTACGCGTTATGTTGTCTGCTAATCAACAATTAAGCGAATCCTTAACTACGCATGGCGCCCGCCATGTTGCCATCATTATGGATGGCAATGGCCGTTGGGCTAAGCGTCAGGGGAAAATGAGGGTTTTCGGTCATAAAGCCGGAGCAAAATCGGTACGCCGCGCTGTGACTTTTGCAGCCAACAACGGTATCGATGCGCTGACGCTTTACGCTTTTAGCAGCGAGAACTGGAACCGCCCCGCTCAGGAAGTGACCGCATTGATGGAGCTGTTCGTCTGGGCATTAGACAGTGAGGTGAAAAGCCTGCACCGTCATAATGTTCGCTTGCGTATTATCGGCGATACCAGCCGATTTAATCTCCGCCTGCAGGAAAGAATCAAAAAAGCGGAAGCATTAACCAGTGAGAATACTGGGCTGACGCTCAATATCGCTGCGAATTATGGCGGGCGTTGGGATATCATTCAGGGAGTGCGACAGCTTGCGTCGCAGGTGCAGGAAGGCTTATTGCGCCCGGATCAGATTGATGAAGACCTGCTCGGTCAGCAGATCTGCATGCATGAACTGGCTCCCGTAGATTTAGTAATTAGGACAGGAGGAGAGCATCGCATCAGTAACTTCCTCATCTGGCAAATTGCCTATGCGGAACTTTATTTTACCGATGTTCTTTGGCCTGATTTCGATGAACAAGACTTTGAAGGTGCGCTAAATGCTTTTGCAAACCGAGAGCGTCGTTTTGGTGGCACAGCACCTGGTGGTGAATAAGCCTGTTGGGGGTCACTTTTGCTGAAGTATCGCCTGATTTCCGCGTTTATTATGATTCCCGTTGTCATCGCGGCGCTGTTTTGGCTTCCGCCAGTAGGATTTGCGATTGCTACGCTGGTGATTTGTATGCTGGCTGCATGGGAATGGGGGCAACTCGCCGGTTTCGTTGCTCGTTCGCAGCGCGTCTGGCTGGCGGTGCTATGTGGTCTGTTGCTTGCCGTCATGCTGATTTCGTTGCCGGAGTATCGGCATTCGGTGCATTTGCCGATAATCGAATTCTCACTTTGGACATCGCTAGTGTGGTGGGTCGCGGCGCTGCTGTTGGTCCTGTTTTACCCGGCCTCTGCTGCATTGTGGCGTAATTCCAAACCGCTTCGACTGGTCTTTGGCCTGCTAACCATTGTTCCCTTCTTTTGGGGCATGGTAGCGCTGCGCAGCTGGCATTATGATATCAACCACTACAGCGGCTCTGTTTGGTTGCTGTATGTGATGTTCCTGGTCTGGGGCGCAGACTCTGGCGCTTATGTTTTTGGGAAAATGTTTGGCAAGCATAAACTTGCGCCAAAGGTCTCGCCTGGTAAGACCTGGCAAGGGTTTATTGGTGGCCTTGCGACTTCCGCGGTCATCTCGTTGCTGTTCGGCATGTGGGCGAATTTGAACGTAGCTCCCGTTGTTCTGCTAACCTGTTCCATTGTTGCCGCGCTGGCTTCCGTTTTAGGTGATTTGACCGAAAGTATGTTCAAACGCGAAGCGGGAATTAAAGATAGTGGTCACCTTATCCCGGGACATGGTGGTATTCTTGACCGTATTGACAGTCTGACAGCGGCGGTGCCGGTGTTTGCCTGTCTGCTGCTTCTGGTATTCAGGACGATTTAACGGAAGGTTTTATGTTGAGCATACTCTGGAATTTGGCTGCGTTTATCGTTGCACTGGGTGTTTTGATTACCGTGCACGAGTTCGGCCATTTTTGGGTTGCTCGCCGCTGTGGCGTTCGTGTGGAACGCTTCTCCATCGGGTTTGGTAAGGCGCTTTGGCGTCGTACCGACCGTCAGGGAACCGAATTTGTTATCGCTCTGATCCCGCTGGGTGGCTACGTTAAAATGCTGGATGAACGCGTTGAACCGGTGCTGCCGGAAATGCGTCATGCTGCGTTTAACAACAAAACAGTTTCTCAGCGTGCGGCTATTATCGCCGCTGGCCCCATCGCTAACTTCATCTTCGCTATCTTTGCCTATTGGCTGGTGTTTATCATTGGCATTCCAAGCCTGCGTCCGGTGATCGGTGAAATAACCCCCAACTCTATCGCTGCGGAAGCACAAATTAGCCCCGGTATGGAACTAAAAGCGATAGATGGTATCGAAACGCCTGATTGGGATGCCGTTCGTTTAGCTTTAATCGGTAAAATTGGCGATGCGAGTGCGAGAGTTTCTTATGCACCGTTTGGGACGAATCAAACGCGCGATGTAACCCTTGATCTAAGTCATTGGCAGTTTGAACCTGATAAACAGGATCCGGTCGTATCACTTGGATTCAGGCCCCGTGGTCCGCAGATTGAAAACGTGCTGGACGAAGTTCAGCCGCAGTCTGCAGCCAATAAGGCTGGTTTGCAAGCAGGGGACAGGATCGTTAAAGTCAACGGTCAGCCGCTCCTTCAGTGGAGTGAATTTGTAAACCTGGTGCGTGACAATCCAGGGCAGCCGCTGGCCATAGAGATTGAAAGACAGGGGAGCCCCTTGTCTTTGACGCTGATACCGGATACAAAACCGGGTAAAGCGAAAGCAGAAGGGTTTGCAGGGGTGGTACCTAAAATTATCCCGCTGCCCGATGAGTACAAAACAGTGCGTCAGTATGGGCCGTTTACCGCTGTAGCAGAAGCCACGGATAAAACCTGGCAACTGATGAAGCTGACGGTCAACATGCTGGGGAAATTAATAACCGGTGATGTAAAACTGAACAACCTCAGTGGGCCAATCTCCATAGCTCAAGGGGCAGGTATGTCGGCGGAATATGGGTTGATTTACTTCCTGATGTTCCTGGCGCTTATCAGCGTCAACTTAGGGATTATTAACCTGTTTCCACTTCCCGTCCTTGACGGCGGGCACCTGCTCTTTTTGGCGGTTGAGAAACTGAAAGGCACTCCGGTTTCCGAGCGAGTTCAGGACTTCAGTTATCGCATTGGCTCTATTTTGCTGGTGCTATTAATGGGGCTTGCACTTTTCAATGATTTCTCTCGTTTATAGAGAGAATTAGGTTAGGAAGAACGCATAACAACGATGGCGATGAAAAAGCTCCTCATAGCGTCGCTGCTGTTTAGCAGCGCCACCGTATACGGTGCAGACGGGTTCGTGGTGAAAGATATTCATTTCGAAGGCCTGCAGCGAGTCGCCGTCGGTGCGGCCCTCCTCAGTATGCCGGTTCGCGTAGGCGATACCGTCTCTGACGAGGATATCAGTAATACAATCCGCTCACTGTTTGCCACCGGCAACTTTGAAGATGTGCGCGTTCTGCGTGATGGTAATACGCTGCTCGTGCAGGTCAAAGAGCGTCCAACCATTGCCAGCATCACCTTCTCCGGCAACAAGTCGGTGAAAGATGACATGCTCAAGCAGAATCTTGAAGCTTCCGGCGTACGGGTGGGGGAATCCCTCGACCGCACGACCCTGGGTGACATCGAGAAAGGGCTGGAAGATTTCTACTACAGCGTCGGGAAATACAGCGCCAGCGTTAAAGCTGTCGTCACCCCACTGCCGCGTAATCGCGTTGACCTGAAGCTGGTGTTCCAGGAAGGTGTTTCCGCGAAAATCCAGCAGATCAACATCGTTGGCAACCACGCGTTTAGCACGGATGAGCTGATCTCCCGCTTCCAACTGCGTGATGAAGTGCCGTGGTGGAACGTTGTTGGCGATCGTAAATACCAGAAGCAAAAGCTGGCGGGTGACCTTGAAACCCTGCGCAGCTACTATCTGGATCGCGGCTATGCGCGTTTCAATATTGATTCCACGCAGGTGAGCCTGACGCCGGACAAGAAAAGCATTTATGTGACCATCAACATCACCGAAGGCGAGCAGTACAAGATCGCCGGCGTGGATGTGAAAGGCAATCTGGCCGGGCATTCTGCTGAAATCGAAAGCCTGACCAAGATGCAGCCGGGTGAGCTGTATAACGGCACCAAAGTCACCAAAATGGAAGACGACATTAAGAAACTGCTGGGTCGCTATGGCTACGCCTATCCGCGCGTACAGACTCAGCCAGAAATTAATGATGCTGACAAAACTGTGAAGCTGCACGTTAACGTCGATTCCGGTAACCGTTACTACGTGCGTAAGATCCGCTTCGAAGGTAACGACACCAGTAAAGATGCCGTTCTGCGCCGCGAAATGCGCCAGATGGAAGGCGCGTGGCTGGGCAGCAACCTCGTTGATGCTGGTAAAGAGCGTCTGAACCGCCTGGGTTACTTCGAGACTGTCGATGTGGACACCCAGCGCGTATCTGGCAGCCCGGATCAGGTTGACGTTGTTTATAAAGTTAAAGAGCGTAACACCGGGAGCTTCAACTTCGGTGTTGGCTACGGTACCGAAAGCGGTGTGAGCTTCCAGGTCGGTGTTCAGCAGGATAACTGGTTGGGTACGGGTTACTCAGTGGGTATCAGCGGCACCAAAAACGACTACCAGACTTACGCGGAACTGTCAGCGACCGATCCGTACTTCACGGTTGATGGTGTTAGCCTTGGTGGTCGTCTCTTCTTCAACGACTTCAAAGCTGATGACGCGGACCTGTCTGACTACACCAACAAGAGCTACGGCCTGGATACGACACTGGGCTTCCCGGTGAACGAATACAACACGCTGCGTCTTGGTTTGGGTTACGTACATAACGATCTGTCGAATATGCAGCCACAGATAGCCATGTGGCGCTACCTGGATTCTGTGGGCCAGCACCCAACTCAGAATGCCAACGACAACAGTTTCTCGGCAGATGACTTCACTCTGAACTATGGTTGGACATACAACAATCTTGACCGCGGGTACTTCCCGACGGATGGTTCTCGCGTCAACCTGAATGGTAAAGTTACCATCCCGGGTTCCGATAACGAGTTCTATAAAGTGACGTTAGATACGGCGAGTTACTTCCCAATCAATGACGATCACACGTGGGTTGTGCTGGGTCGTACCCGTTGGGGCTACGGCGATGGTCTGGGCGGTAAAGAACTGCCGTTCTACGAGAACTTCTATGCCGGTGGTTCCAGTACCGTGCGTGGTTTCCAGTCAAACAACATTGGTCCAAAAGCCGCTTATTACGGCCCGAACCAGCGTAACTGTGGAACCGGCGCTGTGTGTAACTCTAACGATGCGGTGGGCGGTAACGCCATGGGCGTAGCCAGCCTTGAGCTGATTACTCCAACGCCGTTCCTGAGTGAGAAGTACTCAAACTCTGTTCGTACTTCCCTGTTTGTCGATGCAGGTACCGTTTGGGATACCAAATGGGAGAACACCGACGCGACCAGAGCGGCAGGTATACCTGATTACAGCACGCCAAGTAACATCCGTATGTCTGCAGGTATTGCGCTGCAGTGGATGTCGCCTCTGGGGCCGCTGGTCTTCTCTTATGCTCAGCCGTATAAGAAATATGATGGAGACAAGGCAGAACAGTTCCAGTTTAACATTGGTAAAACCTGGTAATTTGTTCTGCGCGATGGAACGCAACAGCAGTGAGGCGCTGCACCTGTTAGCCGTTTAGACAGTTAGCGGGTGCTCGCAAAAAACAGTGTCTTCGGACGCCTATGGGATGGTAAGGAGTTTATAGTGAAAAAGTGGTTAGTTGCCGCAGGTCTCGGGATTGCTATGGTTGCTTCAGCCGGCGCTCAGGCTGCCTCCAGCATCGCAGTAGTTAACATGGGCAACCTGTTCCAACAGGTCGCACAAAACACCGGTGTTTCTAAAACCCTGGAAAATGAGTTCAAAGGCCGCGCCAGCGAACTGCAGGGAATGGAAAACGATCTGCAATCCAAAATGCAGCGCCTGCAGCGCGATGGTTCAACCATGAAAGCTTCAGATCGCAGCAAAATGGAAAAAGACGTCATGGCTCAGCGCCAGTCGTTCTCCGAAAAAGCACAGGCTTTTGAGCAGGATCGTAATCGTCGTTCCAACGAAGAGCGCAGCAAACTGGTCACTCGTATCCAGGCCGCTGTGAAGAAAGTTGCAGATGACAAAGGTTATGATGTTGTTCTGGATGCAAACACCGTTGCTTACGCAGGCAACGACGTTAAAGACATCACTGCAGACGTACTGAAACAGGTTAAATAAGTAATGTCTTCAATTCGACTGGCTGAATTAGCCCAGCAGTTGGATGCAGAATTGCACGGTGATGGCGATATCGTCATCACCGGCGTCGCATCTATGCAAACTGCCCAGTCTGGCCACATTACGTTCATGGTTAATCCTCGCTATCGTGAACAGCTGGCTGTCTGCCAGGCTTCTGCCGTCGTGATGACCGAAGCCGACCTTCCATACGCTAAAAGCGCTGCACTGGTAGTGAAGAACCCCTACCTGACCTATGCTCGTATGGCTCAAATTCTTGATACCACGCCTCAGCCTGCAAGCGACATTGCGCCAAGCGCAGTTATCGATGCAACGGCGAGGCTTGGCCAAAATGTTTCTGTCGGCGCAAATGCCGTTATCGAATCTGGCGTTGAACTGGGCGATAACGTAGTAATTGGCGCCGGCTGCTTCGTAGGCAAAAATACTAAAATCGGTGCAGGTAGCCGTTTATGGGCCAATGTCTCTATCTATCACAACATCGAAATCGGTGCTCAGTGCCTGATTCAGTCCAGCACGGTGATAGGTTCAGACGGTTTTGGTTACGCTAACGATCGCGGCAATTGGGTTAAGATTCCTCAGCTCGGCCGGGTGATTATTGGCGATCGCGTTGAAATTGGTGCTTGTACGACGATCGATCGCGGTGCGCTGGATGACACGATCATCGGCAATGGTGTTATCATTGATAACCAGTGCCAGATTGCACATAACGTTGTGATTGGCGACAATACTGCGGTTGCGGGTGGCGTTATCATGGCAGGCAGCCTGAAAATTGGCCGTTACTGCATGATTGGTGGTGCCAGCGTAATCAACGGCCATATGGAAATCTGTGACAAGGTGACCGTGACCGGAATGGGAATGGTGATGCGTCCGATCACTGAACCAGGAGTTTACTCCTCGGGTATCCCTCTCCAGCCGAACAAAGCGTGGCGTAAAACCGCTGCCCTGGTGATGAACATCGATGAGATGAGCAAACGCTTAAAAACCATCGAACGTAAGGTCAATCAACAAGACTGATCGTCACCTGCTCCCTGCGCTGCCGTGTTTCCGGCCATTAGGGCTGGAGCGTGAGCCGCGCTTTTTGATTTGCGGCCTGCTGGCATTCTTTGATTGCCGCAGGCCGTGTTATTATTGTCATTTAGAATATTTAGACAGGAAGAGTATTTTGACAACTGACACTCATACTCTGCACATTGAAGAGATTTTAGAGCTTCTGCCGCACCGTTATCCGTTCTTGCTGGTTGATCGTGTGCTGGATTTTGAAGAAGGTCGTTTTCTGCGCGCAGTTAAAAATGTCTCTGTAAATGAGCCGTTTTTCCAGGGCCACTTCCCTGGTAAGCCGATTTTCCCGGGTGTATTGATCCTGGAAGCGATGGCGCAGGCTACCGGTATTCTTGCGTTTAAAAGCGTGGGTAAACTTGAGCCGGGTGAGCTGTATTACTTTGCTGGCATTGATGAAGCGCGCTTTAAGCGTCCTGTTGTGCCTGGCGATCAAATGATTATGGAAGTGACCTTTGAGAAAACTCGTCGTGGTTTGACGCGTTTCAAAGGTGTTGCAATCGTTGACGGCAAGATTGTCTGCGAAGCAACCATGATGTGTGCACGCAGCCGGGAGGCATAATACGTGATTGATAAGTCCGCCTTTATTCATCCAACCGCTATTGTGGAAGAAGGTGCCATCATTGGTGCTAACGTTCATATTGGTCCGTTTTGTCTCGTAGGTCCAAACGTTGAAATTGGCGAAGGCACGGTTCTGAAATCTCATGTTGTCGTCAATGGTCATACTAAAATCGGCCGTGACAATGAGATCTACCAGTTCGCGTCTATCGGCGAGGTTAACCAGGATCTGAAATATGCGGGTGAGCCAACTCGCGTGGAAATTGGCGATCGCAACCGCATTCGCGAAAGCGTCACCATCCATCGCGGTACGGTGCAAGATGCTGGATTAACGAAGGTGGGAAGCGATAACCTGCTGATGATCAATGCGCACGTTGCGCATGATTGCCAGATTGGCGATCGCGTTATCCTTGCGAACAACGCAACGCTCGCGGGTCACGTGCAAATTGGGGATCACGCCATCATCGGTGGAATGACCGCGGTGCATCAGTTCTGCATCATCGGCGCTCACGTGATGGTTGGTGGCTGTTCCGGTGTTGCTCAGGACGTTCCACCTTACGTTATTGCGCAGGGCAACCATGCGACGCCGTTTGGTGTGAACATTGAAGGCCTGAAGCGTCGTGGTTTCAGCAAAGAAGCACTGCACGCTATTCGTAACGCCTACAAGATCCTCTATCGCAGCGGCAAAACGCTTGAAGAGGCGAAGCCGGAAATTGCTGAAATCGCAGCTCAGCATCCGGAAGTGAATGCATTCATTGAATTCTTTGCCCGCTCAACGCGCGGTTTGATTCGTTAAATGAAGCCTGGTCGTCCCCTCACGATTGCCCTGGTCGCCGGAGAAACTTCCGGCGATATTCTTGGTGCCGGACTTATTCGCGAACTGAAAGCTCGCGTGCCTGATGCCCGCTTTGTTGGCGTGGCAGGGCCGCTTATGCAGGCTGAAGGTTGTGAAGCCTGGTATGAAATGGAAGAGCTTGCGGTCATGGGCATCGTTGAAGTGCTTGGCCGTTTACGTCGCCTGCTGCACATCCGCAGCGATCTCACGAAGCGTTTCACCGAGCTGCAGCCCGATGTGTTTGTCGGCATCGACGCCCCAGATTTTAATATCACGCTCGAAGGCAATCTAAAGAAACAAGGGATCCGCACGATCCACTACGTCAGCCCATCCGTTTGGGCATGGCGACAAAAACGCGTTTTCAAAATTGGCAGATCGACCGATCTGGTGCTGGCTTTTCTGCCTTTCGAAAAAGCGTTTTACGACAGGTTTAATGTACCGTGTCGTTTCATCGGGCACACCATGGCGGATGCCATGCCGCTCGATCCGGATAAAAACGCTGCTCGCGCGGCGTTAGGCATTGCGACAGATGCAAAATGCCTGGCACTATTGCCCGGTAGCCGTGGCGCCGAGGTTGAAATGCTTAGCGCGGACTTCCTCAGAACAGCGCAATTGCTTCGTAAGCGCTGGCCTGCACTGGAAGTCGTGGTGCCGCTGGTGAATGCAAAGCGTCGAGAACAGTTTGAGAAGATCAAAGCTGAGATTGCCCCTGAGTTGCATGTACATCTGCTGAATGGCAAAGCACGTGAAGCGATGATTGCCAGTGACGCAGCGCTCCTTGCCTCCGGCACGGCTGCGCTTGAATGTATGTTGGCCAAATGCCCAATGGTGGTTGGCTACCGCATGAAGCCGTTCACGTTCTGGCTGGCAAAACGTCTGGTGAAAACCGATTACGTTTCCTTGCCAAATTTGCTGGCGGGCCGAGAGCTGGTTAAAGAGCTGCTGCAAAACGAATGTGAGCCTATCGGGCTTGCCTGTGCGCTGGAACCGTTGCTCGAAGACGGGGCTGTCAGCCATCAGATGCACGATACCTTCCGGGATTTGCATCAGCAGATCCGTTGTAATGCGGACAAGCAGGCGGCGGACGCCGTGCTGGAGCTGGCTCAATGATCGAATTTGTTTACCCGCATACGCACCTTGTCGCGGGCGTGGATGAAGTAGGGCGCGGGCCTCTGGTTGGCGCCGTGGTCACTGCCGCAGTGATCCTCGATCCAGCAAAGCCGATTATTGGGCTGGCGGATTCGAAAAAATTATCTGAAAAACGCCGTCTGGCGCTGTATGACGAAATTGTTGAAAAGGCATTAAGCTGGAGTCTGGGCCGTGCCGAGCCGAGCGAAATCGACAACATCAACATTTTGCATGCCACGATGCTGGCCATGCAGCGTGCGGTTGCGGGCCTGAGTGTTGTGCCTGAATATGTGCTGATTGACGGCAACCGTTGCCCGGCATTGCCTATGCCGTCGCTGGCGGTTGTTAAAGGCGACAGTCGGGTGGCAGAAATCAGCGCGGCGTCAATACTTGCCAAAGTCACGCGCGATCGTGAAATGGCCGAGCTGGATCTCAGTTTCCCGCAATACGGTTTTGCTCAACACAAGGGCTACCCAACCGCTTTTCATCTTGAAAAGCTTGCCGAGCATGGCGCCACTGAGCATCATCGCCGCAGCTTTGGCCCCGTCAAACGTGCGCTTGGGCTCGTCTCCTGAGCGTTAGTAGCTGATACAGAGTAATTGGTGAGAGATGGCTGAACCACGTTTCATTCACCTTCGGGTGCACAGCGACTATTCCATGATTGATGGGCTGGCTAAGACCGGGCCGCTGGTAAAAAAAGCCGCGGCGCTGGGGATGCCTGCTCTCGCTATCACCGATTTCACCAACCTCTGTGGTTTGGTCAAATTCTACGGTTCTGGTCACGGAGCCGGTATCAAGCCAATCATAGGGGCGGACTTCAACGTTGCCAATGAACTGCTGGGCGATGAGCTTAGCCATTTGACGGTGCTGGCGGCGAATAATGAAGGCTATCAAAACCTCACTTTACTGATCTCTCGTGCCTACCAGCGTGGCTACGGCGCAGCGGGCCCGATTATTGACCGCGAATGGCTGGTCGAGCTAAACGAAGGGCTGATTCTGCTCTCCGGCGGGCGCATGGGAGATATTGGCAAAAGTCTGCTTCGTGGAAACCAGCCGCTGGTCGATCAGTGCCTGGAATTCTGGCAGCAGCATTTTGCCGATCGCTTCTATCTGGAACTGATTCGCACCGGCCGTGTGGACGAAGAGAACTATCTTCACGCCGCTGTGGCACTGGCTGACGAACGCGGCTTGCCAGTGGTTGCCACTAACGATGTCCGCTTTATTGATGCCGGTGACTTTGATGCCCACGAGATCCGCGTGGCGATCCACGACGGTTTCACGCTGGACGATCCCAAGCGCCCGCGCAACTACTCCGCCCAGCAATATATGCGTAGCGAAGAAGAGATGTGCGAGCTGTTTTCGGACATCCCGGAAGCGCTGGAAAACAGCGTTGAGATTGCCAAACGCTGCAACGTTACCGTGCGCCTGGGCGAGTACTTCCTGCCGCAGTTCCCGACGGGAGAGATGACCACCGAAGACTTCCTGGTCATGAAATCGAAAGAGGGGCTGGAGGAACGTCTTGAGTTCCTGTTCCCGGAACCAGAAGTGCGTGCGCAGAAGCGCCCTGAGTACGACGAGCGCCTGGATATCGAGCTGCAGGTTATCAACCAGATGGGCTTCCCCGGCTACTTCCTGATCGTGATGGAGTTTATCCAGTGGTCGAAGGATAACGGCGTGCCGGTCGGGCCGGGCCGCGGTTCCGGTGCGGGTTCGCTGGTGGCCTATGCGCTGAAAATCACCGATCTCGATCCGCTTGAGTTTGACCTGCTGTTCGAACGATTCCTTAACCCGGAACGTGTTTCGATGCCTGACTTCGACGTCGATTTCTGCATGGAAAAACGCGACCAGGTGATCGACCACGTTTCCGAAATGTATGGGCGCGAAGCGGTTTCCCAGATTATTACCTTCGGTACGATGGCGGCGAAGGCGGTTATTCGTGACGTAGGTCGCGTACTCGGTCACCCTTACGGCTTTGTCGATCGTATTTCCAAACTGGTGCCACCGGATCCCGGCATGACGCTGGCAAAAGCTTTTGAGGCGGAGCCGCAACTGCCAGAGATCTATGAGGCTGACGAAGAAGTTAAAGCGCTGATCGACATGGCGCGCAAGCTGGAAGGCGTCACGCGTAACGCCGGTAAGCATGCCGGGGGTGTGGTTATCGCCCCAACCAAAATTACAGATTTTGCGCCGCTTTATTGTGACGATCAGGGGCAGCACCCGGTTACCCAGTTCGACAAGAACGACGTTGAATATGCGGGCCTGGTGAAGTTTGACTTCCTGGGGCTGCGTACGCTGACGATCATCGACTGGGCGCTGAAAATGATCAACCCGCGTCGGGCAAAACAGGGGCTGGAGCCGATTGATATCGCCGCCATCCCGCTCGACGATAAGAAAAGCTTCGACATGCTGCAGCGCTCGGAAACCACCGCGGTCTTCCAGCTTGAATCCCGCGGTATGAAAGACCTGATTAAGCGCCTGCAGCCTGACTGTTTCGAAGACATGATCGCCCTTGTGGCACTTTTCCGTCCGGGCCCGCTACAGTCGGGCATGGTAGATAACTTCATCGACCGTAAGCACGGGCGTGAAGCGATTTCTTATCCGGACGTGGAATGGCAGCACGAAAGCCTGAAACCGGTACTGGAGCCCACCTACGGCATCATCCTGTATCAGGAACAGGTTATGCAGATTGCCCAGGTGCTTTCCGGTTATACCCTCGGTGGCGCGGATATGCTGCGTCGTGCGATGGGGAAAAAGAAACCGGAAGAGATGGCCAAGCAGCGCGGCACCTTTGAAGAGGGCGCGATCAAAAACGGCGTCGACGGCGAGCTGTCGATGAAAATCTTTGACCTGGTAGAGAAATTTGCCGGGTACGGCTTTAACAAATCTCACTCCGCTGCCTATGCTTTGGTTTCGTACCAGACGCTGTGGCTGAAAGCGCACTACCCGGCAGAGTTTATGGCGGCCGTGATGACCGCCGATATGGATAACACCGAGAAAGTGGTGGGCCTGGTGGATGAGTGCTGGCGCATGGGGCTGAAAGTCCTGTCGCCGGATATTAACTCTGGTCTTTACCATTTCCACGTTAACGATGACGGGGAAATTGTTTACGGCATCGGCGCGATAAAAGGCGTGGGCGAAGGCCCGATTGAAGCCATTATCGAAGCGCGTAATCAGGGCGGGCATTTCCTCGATCTCTTTGATTTGTGTGCGCGCTCCGATATCAAAAAGCTTAACCGCCGGGTGCTGGAAAAACTCATTATGTCCGGGGCTTTTGACCGCCTTGGGCCTCACCGCGCGGCGCTGATGAATGCGCTGGGTGATGCGTTAAAAGCCGCTGACCAGCACGCGAAAGCGGAAGCTATTGGCCAGGCCGATATGTTCGGCGTTCTGGCGGAAGAGCCCGAGCAGGTCGAAAAATCCTACGCCAGCGTGATTCCCTGGCCTGAACAAGTGGTGCTGGAAGGGGAGCGTGAGACGCTTGGGCTGTATCTTACCGGCCACCCGATTAATCAGTACCTGAAAGAAATTGAGCGCTATGTAGGTGGCATGCGCCTGAAAGAGATGCACCCGACGGAACGTGGTAAAATGACCACGGCTGCGGGTCTGGTGATTGCTTCGCGGGTTATGGTCACCAAGCGAGGTAATCGCATCGGCATCTGTACGCTGGATGACCGCTCTGGTCGTCTGGAAGTGATGTTATTCACAGATGCGCTAGAAAAATACCAGCATCTGCTGGAAAAAGACCGTATCCTGATCGTTAGCGGACAGGTCAGCTTTGATGACTTCAGCGGAGGGCTTAAAATGACGGCCCGCGAGCTGATGGACATCGACGAAGCCCGTGAAAAGTACGCGCGTGGGCTTGCTATCTCGCTGACGGACAGGCAAATTGATGACCAGCTTTTAAACCGTCTCCGTCAGTCTCTGGAACCCCATCGTTCGGGGACAATTCCAGTACATCTCTACTATCAGAGGGTGGATGCACGAGCCCGGTTGCGCTTCGGTGCAACATGGCGTGTTTCCCCTAGCGATCGTTTACTTAACGATCTGCGAACGCTGATTGGTTCGGAGCAGGTGGAACTGGAGTTTGACTAAAACAGGAATATTATGAGTCTGAATTTCCTTGATTTCGAACAGCCGATTGCAGAGCTGGAAGCGAAAATCGATTCCCTGACGGCCGTTAGCCGCCAGGATGAAAAACTGGATATTAATCTGGACGAAGAAGTGCAGCGTCTGCGCGAGAAAAGCGTTGAGCTGACCCGCAAGATCTTCGCTGATTTAGGCGCATGGCAGATTGCGCAGCTGGCGCGCCATCCGCAGCGTCCGTACACCCTGGATTACGTTCGTCTGGCTTTTGATGAGTTCGACGAACTGGCCGGCGACCGTGCCTATGCCGACGATAAAGCTATCGTGGGCGGTATTGCGCGTCTGGAAGGTCGTCCGGTGATGATCATTGGTCATCAGAAAGGGCGCGAAACCAAAGAGAAAATCCGTCGTAACTTCGGTATGCCGGCCCCAGAAGGCTACCGTAAAGCGCTGCGTCTGATGGAAATGGCTGAACGCTTTAACATGCCGATCATTACCTTCATCGACACGCCGGGTGCTTATCCGGGCGTTGGCGCCGAAGAACGTGGTCAGTCCGAAGCGATCGCCCGCAACCTGCGTGAAATGTCCCGCCTGAAAGTGCCGGTCATTTGTACCGTTATCGGTGAAGGTGGTTCCGGCGGCGCGCTGGCCATTGGCGTGGGTGACAAAGTGAACATGCTGCAATACAGCACCTACTCCGTTATCTCCCCGGAAGGCTGTGCGTCTATCCTGTGGAAGAGCGCGGATAAAGCCCCGCTGGCCGCAGAAGCGATGGGGATCATTGCTCCTCGCCTGAAAGAGCTGAAGCTGATCGATACCGTGATCCCTGAGCCGTTGGGCGGTGCGCACCGTAATCCAGAAGTGATGGCCGCTTCCCTGCGTGCACAGCTTCTGGCCGATCTGGCGGATCTCGACGTGCTGAATAAAGACGAGTTGTTGAATCGTCGTTACCAGCGCCTGATGAGCTACGGCTACGCCTGATTTCATGCTGTAAAATAGCGATAAGGGTCGGATTTTCCGGCCCTTTTTGCATTTATCGCTTCATGGAAAACCCCATTGCGCTATGCTTAGCCAGATGATTTCCAGGAGGTGAACATTGAATACCATTGCGATTATGGGGCCGCACGGCGTTTTCTACAAAGACGAGCCCATCAAGGAACTGCACCGCGCGCTTGAGCTGCAGGGTTTTCAGCTCATCTACCCCACCAACAGCACTGACCTGCTTAAGCTGATTGAGCACAACCCGCGTATCTGCGGCGTGGTCTTTGACTGGGACGAATACAGTCTCGACCTGTGCAGCGAAATTAATCTGCTCAACGAAAACCTGCCGCTGTATGCGTTTATCAACACCCACTCCTCTCTGAACGTTAGCGTGAATGAAATGCGCATGGCGCTGTGGTTCTTCGAGTATGCGCTGAGCGCGGCCGACGACATCGCCCTGCGTATTCGCCAGTACACCGACGAGTATCTGGATACGATTACGCCGCCGCTGACCAAAGCACTATTCACCTATGTAAAAGAAGGGAAGTACACCTTTTGTACGCCGGGGCACATGGCCGGTACCGCCTACCAGAAAAGCCCGGTCGGCTGCCTGTTTTACGACTTCTTCGGCGGTAACACGCTGAAGGCGGACGTGTCGATTTCGGTCACGGAGCTGGGCTCGCTGCTAGACCATACCGGCCCTCATCTGGAGGCGGAGGAATATATTGCCCGCACCTTCGGTGCCGAGCAAAGCTATATGGTGACCAACGGTACTTCGACATCCAACAAGATAGTTGGGATGTATGCCGCACCATCCGGCAGCACGATTCTGGTCGATCGTAACTGCCATAAATCGCTGACCCATCTGTTGATGATGACCAATCTGGTGCCGATCTGGCTGAAGCCTACGCGTAACGCGCTGGGGATCCTGGGCGGTATTCCGCAGCGTGAATTCACTCGTGAAAATATCGAGAAAAAGGTCGCTGAAACCCCGAATGCGCAGTGGCCAGTACACGCGGTTATCACCAACTCGACCTACGACGGGCTGCTGTATAACACCGATTTCATCAAAAAAACGCTGGATGTGCCGTCGATTCACTTTGACTCCGCCTGGGTGCCCTATACCAACTTCCACCCGATTTATCAGGGAAAAAGCGGCATGAGTGGTGACCGGGTGCCGGGGAAAATTATCTATGAAACCCAGTCGACCCATAAGCTGCTGGCGGCGTTCTCCCAGGCTTCGCTGATTCACATTAAAGGTGATTACGATGAAGAGACCTTTAACGAAGCCTACATGATGCATACCACCACTTCCCCGAGTTATCCGCTGGTGGCCTCGATTGAAACAGCCGCGGCGATGCTGCGTGGTAACACGGGGAAGCGGCTGATTAACCGTTCCGTTGAGCGGGCGCTGCATTTCCGTCGTGAAGTGCAGCGCCTGCGCGAAGAATCAGAAGACTGGTTCTTCGATATCTGGCAGCCCGATCATGTTGATGAGGCGGAGTGCTGGCCCATTTCCCCCGGACAGGAAGACTGGCATGGTTTCAGGGATGCCGATGCGGATCACATGTACCTGGATCCGATCAAAGTGACTATTCTGACGCCGGGCATGAGTGAGCTAGGCGAGATGGCAGAAGAGGGGATCCCGGCGGCGCTGGTGGCCAAGTTCCTCGATGAGCGAGGTGTTGTTGTCGAGAAAACTGGCCCGTATAACCTGCTGTTCCTGTTCAGTATTGGGATTGATAAGACAAAAGCGCTGAGTCTGCTGCGTGGGCTGACGGAGTTTAAGCGCTCCTACGATCTTAATCTGCGAGTGAAGAATATGCTGCCGGATCTGTACGCGGAAGATCCAGACTTCTATCGCAACATGCGCATTCAGACGCTGGCGCAGGGGATCCACAAGCTGATCAAGCAACATAACCTGCCCGATCTGATGCTGCGCGCTTTTGATGTCCTGCCTGAAATGCGTATGACGCCGCACGAGGCTTATCAGCAGCAGGTGAAAGGCAATGTTGAAACGGTAGAGATAGAGGAACTGTTGGGCAGAGTGTCGGCCAATATGATCCTGCCTTATCCGCCGGGCGTGCCGGTGGTGATGCCGGGAGAAGTCATTACCAAAGAGAGCCGGGCGGTGCTCGACTTCCTGCTGATGCTGTGTTCTGTTGGGGAACATTATCCGGGCTTTGAAACGGATATTCACGGAGCAAAACTCGGTGAGGACGGCGTCTACAGAGTACGAGTCTTAAAAGAGGCTTGAGTGCTTGCTTTGCAGGGAAGCGATGATTACCTTGCCTGAAGTGACTAAGGAGATTTTATGCTGGGTTTAAAGCAAATTCATCACGTCGCGATTATCGCGTCGGACTACGAACGCAGTAAGCAATTCTATTGCGATGTGCTGGAGTTTACGCTGGAAGCGGAAGTTTACCGCAAAGAGCGGGACTCCTGGAAAGGCGATCTGGCGCTGAATGGCCAGTACGTTATTGAGTTGTTCTCCTTCCCGTTTCCGCCCGTACGCCCAAGCCGCCCGGAGGCCTGCGGACTTCGTCACCTGGCATTCAGCGTGGAAAACATCGACCAGGCGATTACGCATCTGGAAAGCCACGGCGTGAAATGCGAACCCATTCGCGTCGATCCCTATACCAATAAACGTTTTACCTTCTTCAGCGATCCCGACGGCCTGCCGCTGGAACTTTATCAGCAGTAAACCTTGCCAGCGCTGTGAATGCCCGGTAATTTGCCGGGCAAACCCTTCATAACGACGAACTATGACTAGCCGCGAACTTCAGTCTTTTCTGCATCCTCACCGCCAGTTGCTGGTGGCGTTTAGCGGTGGGCTGGATTCGACGGTTCTGCTACATCAAGTCGTTACCCTGCGAGATACCCTGCAACCTGACCTGAATATCAGGGCGATGCATATCCACCATGGCCTCAGCCCAAGAGCAGACAGCTGGGTGGCGCATTGCCGGGCTCTTTGTGAGAAATGGAGCGTGCCTTTCGAAGTGGCTTATGTCCAGCTTCCTTCCGGTGGTCAAGGGATTGAAGGAGAGGCCAGAGCGGCTCGCTATCAGGCGCTTTCAGGCTCGCTTTTGGCAGGCGAAGTGTTGCTCACGGCGCAGCATTTAGACGACCAGTGTGAGACCTTCCTGTTGGCGCTTAAACGCGGCAGCGGCCCGGCAGGGCTGGCATCGATGCCTGCGATTTTGCCCTTCGGCGACACTTCATTGCTGCGTCCGCTGCTGACAACCTCACGTGCACAGCTCGAGGAGTGGGCTGGCGTTCACCGGCTAAGCTGGATTGAAGACGAAAGCAATCAGGACGATAAGTATGACCGGAATTTTCTACGCCTGAAAATCGTTCCTCTGTTGCAGGAAAGATGGCCTCATTTTTCCCGCAGCGTAGCCCGTAGCGCGGAGTTATGCGGCGAGCAAGAGCAACTTCTTGATGAGCTGCTTGCCGAACAGTTGGATAACTTGATGTCGCCCCAGGGCGCGTTGCGCATTGAGCCGATGCTGACGATGAGCGAAGCCAGACGATTTGCTCTCGTGCGCCGCTGGCTGGCATACCATCGCGCTGCGATGCCGTCTCGGGCTTCTCTTCATCGTTTATGGCAGGAAGTTGCCTTAAGCCGGGAAGACGCGAATCCTCGCTTTCGCCTCGGCGAACATGAAGTCAGGCGTTTTCAGGGGGAACTGTATTGGGTTCCGTTTCTGAACATCGATCGTGAAAAAAGTTATCTATGGCCTGCGCCTTATCGTCCCCTGAATCTCCCTGGACTGGGAATGATTTCACTCAGCGAGAATGGAATGGCAGTGCGCGCGCCAGCAGAGGACGAAACTGTTAGTCTGCGTTTTAGGGCTTCGGGTTTGCTGCATATTGTCGGCCGTGATAAAGGGCGAACGCTAAAAAAAATCTGGCAGGAATTGCGCATTCCTCCATGGGTACGTGACGCCACGCCGCTGTTGTTTTATGGCGAGCAACTTATCGCTGCCCCAGGCATTTTTGTCACTCGTGAAGGGCAGGCTACGGAACATTCATGCTGGCACATAGACTGGCAAAAGGGAGTTGAGCAATGAAAAAAGTCGTACTGCTGCTTGGGCTGATGGCCTGCAGTTTACCCGCTCTGGCGAAAGGCGATGCTCAGGCCGGAGAGGCAAAGGCCATGACCTGCGTTGCCTGCCATGGCATGAGTGGGAAAGCTTCTGCGCCGCTGTACCCGAACATTGGTGGGCAGAGCGAAGCTTATCTGGAGCATTCGCTTCAGGCTTATAAAAAAGGGGAGCGCAGCGGTGGGCAGGCAGAAATCATGAAGGCTTACGTCAGCGGGCTTTCAGACGAGGATATCTCTAACTTAGCGGCCTACTACGCCTCAATGAAGCCGTAAACAAAACGGGCAGCCTCGATAGCTGCCCGTTTTGTTTGAGATGGGGTGACCAGATTTATTCGACGCTCACCACGATAGTGCCGATTTCGGGGTGGCTAAAGCTGTTAATTTTATCGAGGCGTAACTCACGCGTAGCGCCGGCGTTATCGACAACCAGGTATTCGACGTTTTTACGAGAAACCAGATCGCTCGCTTTGGCTTTCAAAACCTCCCCGTCTTTTAACTCCAGCGTCAGTAACAAATGATGCTGGCAGGCGAGCTCGAGATTGTCATAATCATCACAGTTGATGGGTTGATACGCATCATTCATTGACATAATCGCTCACCAGTAAGTTCGCGGCAGCATAAGCCGCCTGTTCCCTGACCGACTCCGAGACGGCCTCGCTGGAGGCAACTTCGTTCAGAGCCTTCAATACGCATCCTAAGGCATCAGGAATATAGCCTAAATCACCGCTGGCAATTTCCGCGTAGCGTTGCCGAACTAATTCACAATACTTTTCCACATACCCTCCTCTCAGAGTCCCGACTTCAGACCTACTCGTGGGGTCAAGTCTAAGCCTACGAAGATAAACTCTGTTTAGCAAGGTGACTATACCACAGCAATGTAACCGATATCAGCCACGCAAATATACTCGTCATACACAGAGCCGAATGTACGTTATTTCGCTACAATAGCGCGCAATTGTGTATGGAGAAGTGTGATGGCGTTAAAAGCGACAATTTATAAGGCGACGGTGAATGTGGCCGATCTCGATCGTAATCGGTTTCTGGACAGCAGCCTGACGCTGGCGCGTCACCCTTCGGAAACGCAGGAACGCATGATGCTGCGCCTGCTGGCATGGATTAAATATGCGGATGAGCGTCTGGAATTTACCCGTGGTCTCAGCGCAGAAGACGAGCCGGAAATTTGGCGTAAAAACGATCACCTTGGCATTGATTTGTGGGTAGAACTAGGGTTACCGGAAGAACGTCGGGTGAAAAAAGCCTGCAGCCAGTCGGCTGAGGTGGCATTGTTTACCTATAATAGTCGGGCAGCGGAAATTTGGTGGCAGCAAAACCAGACCCGGCTGAGCCAGTTTAAAAACCTGTCCATCTGGTATCTGGATGACGCACAGTTGGCGAAGCTAAGCGAGTTTGGCACACGCACAATGAACCTACAGGCGACGATTCAGGATGGCGCAATCTGGCTGTCCGACAGCGAGAATAATCTGGAAATTCACTTTACGGCCTGGCTGCAACAATGATTTCCGTGTCGCGAACGGTCGTTATCCCGGACAATGAAGTCACGATTACCGCAATTCGCGCCCAGGGGGCTGGCGGGCAGCATGTGAATAAAACCTCAACGGCGATTCATTTGCGCTTTGATATCCCTGCCTCTAGCCTGCCAGAGTCGTATAAGATACGTCTGCTGGCAGTCAGTCACCATTTGATCACGCCTGAGGGCGTGGTGGTGATTAAAGCTCAGGAATACCGAAGCCAGGAAATGAACCGCGAAGCGGCGGTGGCTCGCCTGGTTTCACTGATACAAGAACTCACCGTAGTGCAGAAGAGCCGCCGCGCCACAAAGCCGACGCGGGCTTCCAAAGAACGGCGTCTGGCCTCGAAGGCGCAGAAATCGACAACCAAAGCACTACGCGGCAAAGTTCGTCGCCATCCGGAGTAGCGGCGAACGTTAGGACAACGGCATAAGGAATAAAGCATGAAGAAGAGTCTTCTGGCTGCGCTGGCAGCGCTCAGCCTGTTCACGCTATTTGGCTGTAATAATCGTACGGAAACGCAAACTTTGATCCCGGCTCAGGCGGCAGAGCTGAAACCTATGCAGCAGAGCTATCGCGGCGTAGTGCCGTGTGCGGATTGTGAAGGGATTGAAACCTCGCTGTTCCTGGAAAAGGACGGCACCTGGGTGATGAATCAAACTTACCAGGGTAAAGGAGCCTCATTTGCCAGCTACGGTAAATGGGCGCGCACTGCCGATAAGCTGGTCTTAACCGACAGCGAAGGCGAAAAACAATATTTCCACCCTAAGGGTGACAGCCTGGTGATGCTGGATCGCGAAGGTAATCCGATCGATTCGCAGTTCAACTACACGCTAAAAGCGGTGGATGCGAAGCTGCCTTCAACGCCAATGCCGATGAAAGGCAAGTATAAATACATGGCTGACGCGGCATCATTCCAGGATTGTGCGACCGGTAAAACCTTTACCGTTGCGGATAACGCCGAACTGGAAAGAGCCTATGCGGCAGCGCGCGGCAAGAACAGCGCGCCAATCCTGCTGGTGGTAGAAGGGCACTTTACGTTGCAGGCTTCTCCAGACAGCGGAGAGCTGCAAAAAGCTCTGGTCGCCGATAAAGGCGCGAAGTTTAAGCCCGGCAAAGAGTGTAACGACTAAAATGAAAAAGCCCTGCAAATGCAGGGCTTTTTTATACTCAGTGGCGAACTAGCCTTTGATCTGCTTTACCAGGAAATCAACGATCTCGTTGGTTTTGATCATCTGCTTCTCACCGGCACGGCGATGTTTGTATTCGATCTCTTCGTTGTCGAGATTGCGGTCGCCGATAACGATAGTGTGAGGAATACCAATCAGCTCCATGTCGGCAAACATCACGCCAGGACGCTCTTTACGGTCATCCAGCAACACGTCGATACCCTGTGCACGCAGCGTGGTATACAGCTCTTCAGCCAGCTGCTGCACGCGGAATGACTTGTGCATGTTCATTGGCAGAATCGCAACGTGGAACGGCGCGATAGCGTCCGGCCACAGAATACCGCGATCGTCAAAGTTCTGTTCAATCGCAGCCGCGACCACGCGGGTAACACCGATACCATAGCAACCCATAGTCAGCGTCTGGTTACGACCATCTTCACCCTGAACGGCGGCTTTCAGCGCTTCAGAGTACTTGGTACCCAACTGGAAGATATGACCCACTTCGATGCCGCGCTTGATCATCAAGGTGCCTTTGCCATCCGGGCTTGGATCGCCGGCAACAACGTTACGGATATCTGCCACTTCCGGCAGCGCAACATCGCGTTCCCAGTTAATACCGATGAAGTGCTTCCCGTCGATGTTTGCGCCAGCGGCGAAATCGCTCATCGCGGCAACGCTGCGGTCAATCACAACCGGAACAGGCAGGTTGATTGGGCCCAGGGAGCCAGGACCAGCTTTCACGATGTCGCGAATTTCTTGTTCGGTGGCGAACGTCAGCGGGCTTGCTACCTGCGGCAGCTTCTCAGCTTTCACTTCGTTCAGCTCGTGATCGCCACGAACCAGCAAAGCAACCAGCGGATAAGCGCTGCCTTCGGTGGCTTTCACCAGCAAAGTCTTAACCGTTTTCTCGATTGGCAGGTTGAACTGCTCAACCAGCTCGGCGATGGTTTTTGCGTTCGGGGTGTCGATCTGGCTCATTTCAGCGGTTGGCGCTGCGCGGCCTGCTGCTGGTGCTAATGCTTCAGCGAATTCGATGTTTGCCGCATAGTCTGAGCTGTCAGAGAAGATCACATCATCCTCACCGCTTTGGGCCAGCACCTGGAACTCATGGGAGGCGCTGCCGCCAATAGAACCGGTATCTGCCTGAACGGCGCGGAAATCCAGACCCATGCGCGAGAAGATCTTGCTGTAGGCCTCATACATTTTGTCATAGGTTTCCTGCAGAGATTCCTGAGACGTATGGAACGAGTAGGCGTCTTTCATCAGGAATTCGCGGGAACGCATCACGCCAAAGCGTGGGCGAACTTCGTCACGGAATTTGGTCTGGATCTGGAACAGATTCAGCGGCAGCTGCTTGTAGGAGCTAAGCTCGTTGCGAATCAGGTCGGTGATCACTTCTTCGTGGGTTGGACCCAGGACGAAAGGACGTTCACCGCGATCAACAAAACGCAGCAGCTCCGGGCCGTATTGCTCCCAACGTCCACTCTCCTGCCACAGGTCTGCGGGCTGAACCACCGGCATGCACATTTCGATAGCACCGGCATTGTTCATTTCTTCACGCACGATGTTTTCGACTTTCTTCAGGACGCGCAAACCGGTCGGCAGCCAGGTGTATAAACCGGAGGCCAGCTTGCGGATCATCCCGGCGCGCAGCATCAGCTGGTGGCTGACTACTTCAGCGTCGGCAGGTGTCTCCTTCAGAGTGGAGAGCAGATATTGGCTAGTACGCATGTTGTTACGGTTCCATTTGAACGGCAGAGCGCAGGCCACCGGCGGCCTGCTTCAAAAAAAGTGGTTTAGTTTACCAGTGTGGCAGAGATGTCAAAAGAGAGAGGGCTAAATTAACTCGTTTCGAGGGCGAACACTTCAAAACCTTGTTCTGTGACACGCCAGCGAACGTTAAAGTCCAGCAGCAGAACGGCATAAGTTTTCCCGACATCCTCTCCTTTGCGATAGGCAGGACGAGGATCCTGGGCAAGCACCTGGCTGATAAAACGCGCAAGATGCGGATATCGTTTTTCTAGACCAGTTAACTGGTGCTGCACTTCTGGCGTAAAAGTCACAGGCGTGTCTGCCTGCGGAGCCAGCTGTGCATAACCAGCACGTGCATCCGGCACGGCTTCTGCAAATGGCAGGTACGGTTTGATATCCACAATGGGCGTACCATCCACCAAATCCAGACTACCGAGCTGCAAGATCACTTCGTCTTTCTGGCAACGAATACCTTTAAGCTCAACCAGCGACATGCCGACAGGATTAGGGCGAAACGTAGAGCGTGTAGCAAACACGCCCATTCGCGCGTTTCCGCCAAGGCGGGGAGGGCGCACGGTTGGGCGCCAGCCGCCTTCCATCGTTTGATGGAAGACAAACAGCAGCCACAGATGGCTAAACTCTTCCAGCCCACGAACGGCATCGGCCTGATTGTAAGGTGCAAGCAGATGCAGTTCACCACCGCCGTCTTTGACCAGACCGGGCTGGCGTGGGACGGCGAACTTTTCTTTATAAGGGGAGCGAATAACGCCTATTTGTGCAAATTGAAATGGGGTCATTGCGCCGAAACTTGCAGCGCGGATCCAACGCAAACAGCCTGACGGTAGCACCCTGGCGTACCGGTCGTGATGTCGCAGCTGTGTTGTAGAACCGCATTGGCTTTCATTTTAGAGGCATTAATCTGCATGCGTTTACGCGCTGTCGGGATATTCGGAGGAGAATCCTGATTGCTTGCCTGGCAAGACTCGCCGCTGACTTCGCCTAAATCTCGGAACGGTTTACCCACTAAGTCTTCTGCGTTGGTGTAGATTCTGACCGGAACAGGACGAGGCGCTTTCGGTTTCTCTGTTTCTGTCTTCGGCGCAGCAGCCGTGCTTTGGACGGGTTCTACTGGGGATCTGCTTAGCATTGAACAGCCGCTCAGCGCGAAGGCTAATAAACAGATCGGTAAAGCACGCATAATATTTCCTCAATGAATGTAAAACGGGGAACATTGAAGCAAGCTCGAACCAAAATAACAAGGCGGGCTTGCGCCCGCCTTTAATTATTTACGTAAAACTGAAGAATGGAAACTTACCAGCCTTTAACCGCGCCGCCGTTAAAGACTTTGTTAGCCGCTTCGTTCACTTCGTCAGACTGGTATGCCTGAACGAACTTCTTCACGTTCTCTGCATCTTTGTTGTCTTCGCGAGAAACGATCAGGTTCACGTAAGGAGAGTTTTTGTCTTCAACGAAGATACCGTCTTTCGCTGGTGTCAGGCCAATCTGGCTGGCGTAAGTGGTGTTGATGATAGCCAAAGCAATCTGCGCATCGTCAAGAGAACGTGGCAGCTGTGGTGCTTCCAGCTCAACCAGCTTCAGGTTTTTCGGGTTCTCGGTGACATCCAGCACGGTTGGCAGCAGGCCAACGCCGTCTTTCAGTTTGATCAGCCCTTCTTTCTGCAGCAGCAGCAGAGAGCGGCCGAGGTTAGTTGGGTCGTTTGGCAGTGCTACCTGAGAACCCGGCTGCAGTTCAGCCAGTGATTTGATTTTTTTAGAGTAGCCGGCAATTGGATAAACAAAAGTATTGCCTACGGAAACCAGCTTATACCCACGATCTTTGATCTGCTGATCCAGGTAAGGTTTGTGCTGGAAGGCGTTAACGTCGATATCGCCTTTGCTGAGCGCTTCGTTTGGCAGAACATAGTCGGTAAAGGTCACCAGCTCAACATCCAGGCCATATTTCTCTTTGGCCACTTTCTGAGCCACTTCCGCAACCTGCTGCTCAGCCCCGGCAATCACACCGACTTTAATGTGGTTTGGATCTTTTTCTTCCTGACCGCAACCCACCAGGGCCAGAGAGCCAATCAGAGCGCCGACCGCGGCGAACGTTTTAAAGTTAAAAGCCATGTCCTTTTCCTTGTATGAATGCAGTTGTGTTTATTTGTGTGTAACAGCCCGGACGATGCGATCGCCAGAGAATTGAATTAAGTAAACCAGCACGACCAGCAGCACCAACACGGTATTCATGACGGTAGCGTTGTAACCGATATACCCGTACTGATACCCAATCTGCCCCAGACCACCGGCACCGACGGCACCGCCCATAGCAGAATAGCCCACTAAAGTGATAAGGGTAATCGTCGCGGCATTGACCAGGCCTGGAAGCGCTTCTGGAAGCAGTACTTTGCGAATGATTTGCAGCGGCGTGGCGCCCATCGCGCGTGAAGCTTCAATCAGGCCGGTTGGAATTTCCAGCAGGGCATTTTCAACCATACGTGCAATAAACGGCGCGGCGCCCACGGTCAGCGGAACGATCGCAGCCTGCAGGCCGATGGAGGTTCCCACAATCGCGCGAGTAAACGGAATCATCCATACCAGCAAGATAATGAATGGAATGGAGCGGAAAATGTTTACCAGGGCAGAAATGCTGCGATAGAGCTTCGCGTTGGCGCTAATTTGCCCGGGGCGAGTGATGTATAGCAGCACGCCCACCGGCAGGCCAATCACAAATCCGAAGAAACCGGAAACAAAGGTCATGGCCAGCGTTTCATACACGCCGCGTACCAGTAACCAAATCATTGCTTCAGACATAACCCAGCACCTCTACTTTCACGTGTTGCTCCTGCAGCCAGGCAATAGCCGCTTGCGTATCTTTTGGCTCGCCGTGCATTTCGCACAGCATGATGCCGAACTTCACGCCACCGGCATAATCCATCTGCGCGCTAATAATGTTGCTGTTCACGTTGAAAGTACGTGCTGTTTCTGAGAGAAGGGGGGCATCCACCGACTGACCAGTGAACTCCAGGCGTAATAAAGGTACCGCATTTTCTTTACGCTCTGCGCTCAAACGCTGCGCGTAATCTTCCGGCACATCAAGGTGCAGCGTGGACTGAATAAATTGCTGCGCCAGAGGCGTTTTCGGATGGGAGAACACTTCGCTCACAGTATCCTGCTCAATAAGCTCGCCGTTGCTGATCACGGCCACGCAGTCACAAATGCGTTTGACCACATCCATCTCGTGAGTGATGAGCAAAATAGTCAGGCCCAGGCGGCGGTTAATGTCTTTCAGTAATTCCAAAATGGAACGGGTCGTGGCTGGATCCAGCGCGCTGGTGGCTTCGTCGCACAGCAGGACCTTTGGGTTACTGGCAAGTGCACGGGCAATCGCTACGCGCTGCTTCTGACCGCCGGAAAGGTTTGCAGGCCAGGCATCGTGTTTTTCACCTAAACCCACCAAGTCCAGCAGCTCGGTAACGCGACGCTTAATCTCTTCTTTTGGTGTGTTATCCAGCTCAAGCGGTAGAGCGACGTTGCCGAAAACAGTTCGCGAAGAAAGCAGGTTAAAGTGCTGGAAGATCATGCCAATCTGGCGACGAGCTTTAGTTAGCTGGGTTTCAGAAAGCGTTGTCAGGTCCTGGCCGTCAACCAGAACTGAACCTTCGGTTGGGCGCTCCAGCAGGTTTACACAGCGGATCAGGGTACTTTTACCCGCGCCGGACGCGCCAATCACGCCATAAATTTGCCCGGCAGGCACGTGCAGACTGACATTATTCAATGCCTGTATGCTGCGGTTGCCCTGCTGGAACACCTTGGTGATATTTGAAAGTTTAATCATTGAGTCATTTATTATCGTATAGGTATTAGCCGTGGAATTTTCTGCTACCAGTAACCAAAGTTACCGTAATCGATATGGATGTTAAGGCATCCAGACGTCTAAATCAATCAGCGAGTGAAGGACTGTTCTCTCCTTATTACTAAATCATGCGATACTAAGCGCAATTAACCCGTTTCAGGAGTTCTCAAGTGGCACAGTCCGTACCCGCTATTTTTCTCGACCGCGATGGCACCATTAATGTCGATCATGGCTATGTATATGAAGTTGACCGATTCGAATTTATTGATGGTGTTATAGAAGCAATGCGCGAATTAAAAGAGATGGGCTTTGCTCTGGTGCTGGTGACTAACCAGTCTGGCATTGCGCGGGGGATGTTCACCGAGGCTGACTTTGAAAACTTGACCGAATGGATGGACTGGTCGCTGGCCGACCGAGGTGTCGATCTCGACGGCATCTATTATTGTCCTCATCACCCGGAAGGGAGTGTGGAAGAGTTTAGCCAGACTTGTGATTGCCGCAAGCCGCAGCCTGGAATGCTGATTTCTGCCCGCGACTTCCTGCACATTGATATGGCTTCTTCTTATATGGTTGGCGACAAAATTGAAGATATGCAGGCCGGTGCTGCCGCAATGGTGGGAACTAAAGTGTTGGTTCGTACGGGTAAACCTGTCACAGAAGAAGGTGAGGCGGCCGCAGATTTGGTCATAAACAGCCTTGCTGACCTGCCAAAAGCCATCAAACAGCGCCAAAAATAAGCGTTTCGCTTAAAAAACATGCGGTCAGAAAGTTTTTTCAAATTAGGGGTTGTCAGGCTCTGAGAACTCCCTATAATGCGCCTCCACTGACACGGCGAAGCGGCTTCGAAAGCGGCTTCACAACCCGGAAGTCAGTCAGACGAAAGCGAAAATAAACGCTTGACTCTGAAAGAGGAAAGCGTAATATACGCCACCTCGAGTTAGCAAGCGAAAGCAACTGACTCATTGCTCTTTAACAATTTATCAGACAATCTGTGTGGGCACTCGCAGGATTGATATCTCAGCATCTTCGGATGCAAACAAATATCAAGTCTTGAAGAGTGACTACTGATTTTATAAACAGTTTTAATTCTTTGAGCATCAAACACTTTTAAATTGAAGAGTTTGATCATGGCTCAGATTGAACGCTGGCGGCAGGCCTAACACATGCAAGTCGAGCGGTAGCACGGGGAGCTTGCTCCTGGGTGACGAGCGGCGGACGGGTGAGTAATGTCTGGGGATCTGCCTGATGGAGGGGGATAACTACTGGAAACGGTAGCTAATACCGCATAACGTCGCAAGACCAAAGAGGGGGACCTTCGGGCCTCTTGCCATCAGATGAACCCAGATGGGATTAGCTAGTAGGTGGGGTAATGGCTCACCTAGGCGACGATCCCTAGCTGGTCTGAGAGGATGACCAGCCACACTGGAACTGAGACACGGTCCAGACTCCTACGGGAGGCAGCAGTGGGGAATATTGCACAATGGGCGCAAGCCTGATGCAGCCATGCCGCGTGTATGAAGAAGGCCTTCGGGTTGTAAAGTACTTTCAGCGAGGAGGAAGGCATTAAGGTTAATAACCTTAGTGATTGACGTTACTCGCAGAAGAAGCACCGGCTAACTCCGTGCCAGCAGCCGCGGTAATACGGAGGGTGCAAGCGTTAATCGGAATTACTGGGCGTAAAGCGCACGCAGGCGGTTTGTTAAGTCGGATGTGAAATCCCCGGGCTCAACCTGGGAACTGCATTCGAAACTGGCAAGCTTGAGTCTTGTAGAGGGGGGTAGAATTCCAGGTGTAGCGGTGAAATGCGTAGAGATCTGGAGGAATACCGGTGGCGAAGGCGGCCCCCTGGACAAAGACTGACGCTCAGGTGCGAAAGCGTGGGGAGCAAACAGGATTAGATACCCTGGTAGTCCACGCCGTAAACGATGTCGACTTGGAGGTTGTGCCCTTGAGGCGTGGCTTCCGGAGCTAACGCGTTAAGTCGACCGCCTGGGGAGTACGGCCGCAAGGTTAAAACTCAAATGAATTGACGGGGGCCCGCACAAGCGGTGGAGCATGTGGTTTAATTCGATGCAACGCGAAGAACCTTACCTACTCTTGACATCCAGAGAACTTTCCAGAGATGGATTGGTGCCTTCGGGAACTCTGAGACAGGTGCTGCATGGCTGTCGTCAGCTCGTGTTGTGAAATGTTGGGTTAAGTCCCGCAACGAGCGCAACCCTTATCCTTTGTTGCCAGCGGTTCGGCCGGGAACTCAAAGGAGACTGCCAGTGATAAACTGGAGGAAGGTGGGGATGACGTCAAGTCATCATGGCCCTTACGAGTAGGGCTACACACGTGCTACAATGGCGCATACAAAGAGAAGCGACCTCGCGAGAGCAAGCGGACCTCATAAAGTGCGTCGTAGTCCGGATTGGAGTCTGCAACTCGACTCCATGAAGTCGGAATCGCTAGTAATCGTAGATCAGAATGTTACGGTGAATACGTTCCCGGGCCTTGTACACACCGCCCGTCACACCATGGGAGTGGGTTGCAAAAGAAGTAGGTAGCTTAACCTTCGGGAGGGCGCTTACCACTTTGTGATTCATGACTGGGGTGAAGTCGTAACAAGGTAACCGTAGGGGAACCTGCGGTTGGATCACCTCCTTACCTAATAGATACAACCCGCGTAGTGCTCACACAGATTGTCTGATAGATGTAGAGAAGCAAGGCGTCTTGCGATTGAGACTTCAGTGTCCCCTTCGTCTAGAGGCCCAGGACACCGCCCTTTCACGGCGGTAACAGGGGTTCGAATCCCCTAGGGGACGCCACTTGCTGGTATGTAAGTGAAAGTTGCGTGCCATTATATCTCAAAGCTGACTTGAAAGAGTCATGTTTGAGATATTTGCTCTTTAACAATCCGGAACAAGCTGAAAATTGAAACGACATGTCGTCTCGTTCTTCCGTAATAAAGAATGAGGTTAAGACATGTTCGAGTCTCTCAAATTTTCATAATCTGAAGCGAAACATCTTCGGGTTGTGAGGTTAAGCGACTAAGCGTACACGGTGGATGCCCTGGCAGTCAGAGGCGATGAAGGACGTGCTAATCTGCGATAAGCGTCGGTAAGGTGATATGAACCGTTATAGCCGGCGATTTCCGAATGGGGAAACCCAGTGTGTTTCGACACACTATCATTACGTGAATACATAGCGTAATGAAGCGAACCGGGGGAACTGAAACATCTAAGTACCCCGAGGAAAAGAAATCAACCGAGATTCCCCCAGTAGCGGCGAGCGAACGGGGAGCAGCCCAGAACCTGAATCAGTTTGTGTGTTAGTGGAAGCGTCTGGAAAGTCGCAGGGTACAGGGTGATACTCCCGTACACTAAAATGCACAGGCTGTGAGTTCGAAGAGTAGGGCGGGACACGTGGTATCCTGTCTGAATATGGGGGGACCATCCTCCAAGGCTAAATACTCCTGACTGACCGATAGTGAACCAGTACCGTGAGGGAAAGGCGAAAAGAACCCCGGCGAGGGGAGTGAAAAAGAACCTGAAACCGTGTACGTACAAGCAGTGGGAGCCTCTTTATGGGGTGACTGCGTACCTTTTGTATAATGGGTCAGCGACTTATATTCTGTAGCAAGGTTAACCGTATAGGGGAGCCGCAGGGAAACCGAGTCTTAACTGGGCGTTAAGTTGCAGGGTATAGACCCGAAACCCGGTGATCTAGCCATGGGCAGGTTGAAGGTTGGGTAACACTAACTGGAGGACCGAACCGACTAATGTTGAAAAATTAGCGGATGACTTGTGGCTGGGGGTGAAAGGCCAATCAAACCGGGAGATAGCTGGTTCTCCCCGAAAGCTATTTAGGTAGCGCCTCGTGAACTCATCTTCGGGGGTAGAGCACTGTTTCGGCTAGGGGGCCATCCCGGCTTACCAACCCGATGCAAACTACGAATACCGAAGAATGTTATCATGGGAGACACACGGCGGGTGCTAACGTCCGTCGTGAAGAGGGAAACAACCCAGACCGCCAGCTAAGGTCCCAAAGTCATGGTTAAGTGGGAAACGATGTGGGAAGGCACAGACAGCCAGGATGTTGGCTTAGAAGCAGCCATCATTTAAAGAAAGCGTAATAGCTCACTGGTCGAGTCGGCCTGCGCGGAAGATGTAACGGGGCTAAACCATGCACCGAAGCTGCGGCAGCGACACTATGTGTTGTTGGGTAGGGGAGCGTTCTGTAAGCCGTTGAAGGTGAACTGTGAGGTTTGCTGGAGGTATCAGAAGTGCGAATGCTGACATAAGTAACGATAAAGCGGGTGAAAAGCCCGCTCGCCGGAAGACCAAGGGTTCCTGTCCAACGTTAATCGGGGCAGGGTGAGTCGACCCCTAAGGCGAGGCCGAAAGGCGTAGTCGATGGGAAACAGGTTAATATTCCTGTACTCGGTGTTACTGCGAAGGGGGGACGGAGAAGGCTATGTTAGCCGGGCGACGGTTGTCCCGGTTTAAGCATGTAGGCGGAGAGTTTAGGTAAATCCGGACTCTTATTAACGCTGAGGTGTGATGACGAGGCACTACGGTGCTGAAGTAACAAATGCCCTGCTTCCAGGAAAAGCCTCTAAGCATCAGGTAACATTGAATCGTACCCCAAACCGACACAGGTGGTCAGGTAGAGAATACCAAGGCGCTTGAGAGAACTCGGGTGAAGGAACTAGGCAAAATGGTGCCGTAACTTCGGGAGAAGGCACGCTGTCGTTAGGTGAAACCCCTCGCGGGTGGAGCTGAAGGCAGTCGAAGATACCAGCTGGCTGCAACTGTTTATTAAAAACACAGCACTGTGCAAACACGAAAGTGGACGTATACGGTGTGACGCCTGCCCGGTGCCGGAAGGTTAATTGATGGGGTTATCCGCAAGGAGAAGCTCTTGATCGAAGCCCCGGTAAACGGCGGCCGTAACTATAACGGTCCTAAGGTAGCGAAATTCCTTGTCGGGTAAGTTCCGACCTGCACGAATGGCGTAATGATGGCCAGGCTGTCTCCACCCGAGACTCAGTGAAATTGAAATCGCTGTGAAGATGCAGTGTACCCGCGGCAAGACGGAAAGACCCCGTGAACCTTTACTATAGCTTGACACTGAACATTGAGCCTTGATGTGTAGGATAGGTGGGAGGCTTTGAAGCGTGGACGCCAGTCTGCGTGGAGCCAACCTTGAAATACCACCCTTTAATGTTTGATGTTCTAACGTAGACCCGTGATCCGGGTTGCGGACAGTGTCTGGTGGGTAGTTTGACTGGGGCGGTCTCCTCCTAAAGCGTAACGGAGGAGCACGAAGGTTAGCTAATCACGGTCGGACATCGTGAGGTTAGTGCAAAGGCATAAGCTAGCTTGACTGCGAGAGTGACGGCTCGAGCAGGTGCGAAAGCAGGTCTTAGTGATCCGGTGGTTCTGAATGGAAGGGCCATCGCTCAACGGATAAAAGGTACTCCGGGGATAACAGGCTGATACCGCCCAAGAGTTCATATCGACGGCGGTGTTTGGCACCTCGATGTCGGCTCATCACATCCTGGGGCTGAAGTAGGTCCCAAGGGTATGGCTGTTCGCCATTTAAAGTGGTACGCGAGCTGGGTTTAGAACGTCGTGAGACAGTTCGGTCCCTATCTGCCGTGGGCGCTGGAGAATTGAGGGGGGCTGCTCCTAGTACGAGAGGACCGGAGTGGACGCATCACTGGTGTTCGGGTTGTCATGCCAATGGCATTGCCCGGTAGCTAAATGCGGAAGAGATAAGCGCTGAAAGCATCTAAGCGCGAAACTTGCCCCGAGATGAGTTCTCCCTGACTCCTTGAGAGTCCTGAAGGAACGTTGAAGACTACGACGTTGATAGGCTGGGTGTGTAAGCGTAGCGATACGTTGAGCTAACCAGTACTAATGATCCGTGAGGCTTAACCTTACAACACCGAAGGTGTTTTAGAGAGAAGTAAATTTTCAGCTTAGTTCAGGATTTAGTTGATGGTTATATAAAAATATAACGGTCAATAAACAGAATTTGCCTGGCGGCCGTAGCGCGGTGGTCCCACCTGACCCCATGCCGAACTCAGAAGTGAAACGCCGTAGCGCCGATGGTAGTGTGGGGTCTCCCCATGCGAGAGTAGGGAACTGCCAGGCATCAAATTAAGCAGTAAACCGGGGCAACAAACCGGTGGTTGTAGAAAAATTCGGTGGAGCGGTAGTTCAGTCGGTTAGAATACCTGCCTGTCACGCAGGGGGTCGCGGGTTCGAGTCCCGTCCGTTCCGCCACTTATTTAAGCCCTGAGTCTTAGACTCAGGGCTTTTTTGTTTTTAAATTTCATCATCTGCGATGACATTGTTGCTGATTTAGCAAAAATCTTCTGCATTTATTCGTCTTTTTCACCTGAGTCCTCCCCGGCATACTCTGCCTCATACAAACGCACACCCTATAATGAGGTTAATAATGGCAATTCCTGCATTCGGTCTGGGCACTTTCCGCCTGAAAGACGACGTCGTCATCGCATCGGTTAAAACTGCACTGGAGCTGGGCTATCGCGCGGTAGACACTGCTCAAATCTATGATAATGAAGCAGCCGTTGGCCAGGCTCTGGAAGAAAGCGGTATTCCGCGTGATGAGCTGTTTATCACCACCAAAATCTGGATCGAAAATCTTAGTAAGGACAAGCTGATCCCAAGCCTGAAAGAGAGCCTGGCGAAGCTGCGCACTGATTATGTCGATCTGACGCTGATCCACTGGCCATCGCCAAACGATGCTGTACCTGTGGCAGAATTTATGCAGGCACTGTTGGCGGCTAAAGAAGCCGGTTTGACTCGCCAGATCGGGATTTCGAACTTCACGGTTGATCTGATGCAGCAGGCTATTGATGCTGTAGGCGCTGAAAATATTGCGACCAACCAGATCGAACTGTCGCCATACCTGCAAAACCGCACCGTTGTTGAGTGGGCAAAACAGCATAACATCCACATCACGTCTTACATGACGCTGGCGTATGGTAAGGCACTGGCGGATGAAACGATTGGCCGCATTGCACAGAAACATCAGGCGACCCCTGCTCAGGTGATTCTGGCGTGGGCGATGGCTCTGGGTTACGCAGTTATTCCTTCATCTACCAAACGTGTGAATCTCGAAAGTAACCTGCAGGCGCTGAACTTGAAGCTGGATGCAGAAGACATGGCGGCTATTGCTGCTCTGGAATGCAATGACCGCCTGGTGAGCCCGGAAGGTCTGGCACCAAAGTGGGATAACTAAACCAGATTACGGCCCTTCAGGGGGCCGTTTTACTGCGTCACTCAGAAAATCAATAAATGCACGAATACGGGTACTGACCGCCCGGTCGCTATAGTACACCGCGCTAAAAGGCATATTGACCGGCAAAAGCTTGTCCGCAAGCACCTCAACAAACTCTCCGCTTTCAATTTCTTTATCAATCATAAAATCTGACAGACAGGCGATACCGTTTCCCGTCAGGCACAGCTGCTTAAGCGTTTCTCCACTATTCGAAGATAATCCAGGCTTGATCTCAAAAAGCTGCCCATCTGCCTGCGAAACCGGCCAGCGGTTAAGAGATGAGGGTTCGGTAAAGCCCAGGCAGACGTGATTCACCAGATCGGCGGCATTCTCCGGTGTACCGTTAGCGGCCAGATACTCAGGTGAAGCAATAATCTTGCGGTAGCTACTAAAGAGCGGCCGGGCACGCAGGCTTGAGTCGGTTAAATTGCCCACGCGAATAGCCACATCGACTTTACGTTCGATCAGGTTAATGAAGGTTTCTGAAGAGACAAGCGAGAGCGTCATCTCAGGGTAGCGTTCGCGAAACGGTTTTATCAGCGGCATCAGTAAATGCAGCATGACCGGCGTTGCGGCATCAATGCGCAATAATCCCCGCGGCGTTTGCTTGCTTTCCATCACTTCATTTTCGGCGGCGGCCATCGCCTGCAGAATCTGCTGTACGTTACGGAAGTAGCGTTCACCTTCCTCCGTCAGGCTCAGCTGCCGAGTTGTGCGGTTGAGCAGGCTTACACCCAGCTTCATCTCCAGCTTTTTAACCGTTCTGCTTACCGCAGAGTTAGCCTGTCCCAGCTGTTCTGCTGCGCGGCTGAAGCTCCCGCTTTCTACTACGGCAACGAAAATCGCAAGTTCTTCCGATGTAGCCTTCATTATTGCTCCACAAGCAAAATTCTATTGAGATTTTACATATTTTTGTTATTTAAGCATCCCGCCATACTGCGTGTCATCAAAAGACACCTGTTATGGAGTAAATTATGCCTCTGGCGCTTCTCGCACTGACAATCAGTGCGTTCGCAATCGGTACCACCGAATTTGTGATTGTCGGGCTTGTACCGACCATTGCTGAGCAGCTCGCTATCTCTGTGCCGTCGGCAGGATTGCTGGTTTCTATCTATGCCCTGGGCGTAGCAATTGGCGCGCCTGTTCTCACAGCTTTAACGGGCAAACTTCCGCGTAAACAGCTGCTGATCGGGCTTATGGCGCTGTTCACCGTGGGTAACGTCATCGCCTGGCTATCGCCTAATTACGAGACTCTGGTTGTGGCACGTCTGCTAACTGGTCTGGCACACGGCGTGTTTTTCTCTATTGGCTCAACGATTGCCACAAGCCTTGTGCCTAAAGAGAAAGCAGCTTCGGCCATTGCCATTATGTTTGGTGGCCTGACGGTAGCGTTGGTGACCGGCGTGCCATTAGGAACGTTCATCGGGCAGCATTTCGGCTGGCGTGAAACCTTCCTCGCGGTTTCTGCTATTGGCGTGATCGCGTTAATCAGCAGCATGATCCTTATCCCGAAAGATATTCCTAACCGTGCGGTGGCGGGAATAAAAGAACAATTACAGGTATTAACACATCCACGTCTGGTGCTGATCTATCTGGTTACCGCTCTCGGCTACGGTGGCGTGTTTACCGCCTTCACTTTCCTTGCTCCAATGATGCAGGATCTGGCCGGCTTCTCACCTTCTGCAGTTAGCTGGATCCTTCTAGGTTATGGTGTATCGGTGGCTATCGGTAACATCTGGGGGGGAAAACTGGCGGATCGTCACGGTGCCGTACCGGCTCTGAAGTTTATCTTTGCCGCTTTGGCCGCGTTACTTCTGGTCTTCCAGTTCACCGCGCATTCGCATGTTGCTGCCTTGCTGACGATTTTGGTGATGGGTGTTTTTGCTTTCGGCAATGTGCCGGGATTACAGGTTTATGTTGTCCAAAAAGCTGAGCAATACACCCCAAATGCGGTAGATGTTGCCTCCGGGCTCAACATTGCGGCATTTAACGTAGGGATTGCCCTGGGCTCGATTATTGGTGGGCAGACTGTACAGAACTTCGGCCTGGCACAAACGCCATGGATTGGTGCTGTGATTGTTGTCCTGGCGTTGTTGCTGATTGGCTTAAGTGGCCGACTCGATAAGCAATCGCGGGTTGCTATCAGTTAAGTTTTACCTTTCCGGGGCGTGACTGTTTACGCTCCGGGAAGGCAATGGTTTGTAATGGTCGTTGAAAGTCTGCGCTAAAGTCCCTATAACTGAAAGATAGCCTGCGAACTGCAGGCAAGTTGAGTTACAGAGGTCGTTAGCCAAACGTGCACAAGAATACCTATGCCATGCGATATGTAGCCGGACAGCCAGCAGAGCGCATTCTGCCTCCTGGTTCGTTTGCGACTATCGGTCAGGCATTACCCCCCGGTGAACCTTTACCCGGTCAGGACACAATACGTGTTCTGGTGTGGAATATCTTTAAGCAGCAGCGAGCCGACTGGCTTTCGGTGCTGCAAACCTTCGGCAAAGATGCACACCTGATGTTGTTACAGGAAGCGCAAACGACGCCCGAACTGGTCAGGTTTGCGACCACTAACTATCTGGCTGCCGATCAGGTCCCTGCTTTTGTTTTACCCCAGCATCCCTCGGGCGTAATGACGCTGTCTGCTGCTCATCCGGTTTATTGCTGCCCGCTGCGCGAACGTGAGCCGATCCTACGCTTGTCTAAATCAGCCTTGGTCACGGTCTACCCGCTGCCTGACGGGCGTATGTTGATGGTAATTAATATCCACGCCGTCAATTTTAGCCTCGGTGTTGATGTCTACAGCAAGCAACTGGGGCCTATTGGAGACCAGATCGGGCATCACAATGGGCCGGTGATCATGGCCGGTGATTTCAATGCCTGGAGCCGCCCGCGTATGAATGCACTCTTCCGTTTTGCCCGCGAGATGACGCTCAGGGAAGTCCGCTTTACTGACGACCACCGCCGCCGGGCGTTTGGTCGTCCTCTCGATTTCGTGTTCTATCGTGGCCTGAACGTCACCGAAGCTTCGGTGCTGGTGACCCGTGCATCAGACCATAATCCGCTACTAGTTGAATTCCGTCCCGGCAAGCCTGAGCTGAAATAAGGTTCGTCAGGTCTGCCGTTGGGCAGACCTGTGCGCTGCCCTTTTTCTCACTTAACCGCAAGGACATAACGATGACAACGCAATCCCATCACGACAAAGTTGGCCAGCAGTTTGGATCTCAGGCCAGCGCCTATTTAACCAGTACGGTTCATGCTTCCGGGCGCGATCTGGAGCGGCTTAGCGCAAGGCTGAATGACTTCCCGCATGCCACGCTCCTGGATATGGGATGTGGAGCAGGGCACGCCAGTTTTATTGCCGCGGCTAAAGTGAAATCGGTGGTGGCTTATGATCTGTCCGAGCAGATGCTGACGGTCGTTGCTGAGGCGGCAACAACGCGTGGAATAGCGAATATCGCGACGCGTCAGGGATATGCGGAATCATTGCCGTTTGACGACGCTACTTTTGACGTGGTGATCAGTCGCTATTCAGCACATCACTGGCACGATGTCGGCCAGGCGCTGCGTGAAGTAAAGCGCGTGCTTAAGCCTGGTGGTATTGCCATCTTTATGGATGTGACCTCGCCAGGCCATCCGGTGAAGGATATCTGGCTGCAAACGGTCGAGGCCCTGCGTGATACCTCGCATGTGCGTAACTATTCCAGCGGAGAGTGGCTTAGCCTGTTCAATGATGCGGGCCTGGTCACGCACAGTGTGTTGTGCGACAGGTTGAATCTGGAGTTTACCAGCTGGATCGCCAGAATGCGCACGCCGATAGTGTTATCGGACGCGATCCGCGCCTATCAAAAAAGTGCCTCGGACGAGGTGAAGCAATACTTTGAATTACAGCGGGATGGATCGTTCACCAGCGATATCATCATGCTGGAAGCGCGAAAGGCGTGACGTAAAAAAGAAAAGGCACCGTAAGGTGCCTTTTTTGTTCTGGCTATCAGGTATCCGGAGAGTTGTTGCCGCTGACAAACAGCGTCAAACGGTCACCCGGTTTCAGGTCATCGGTACCGCTGTTCCAGCGCATCACATCTTTGATGTTCACGCCGTGGCGTTTAGCAATACTCGATAACGAGTCGCCTTTGCGCACCTGATAAGTGATGCTGCTGTTATCGGCCAGCTGCGTTGAGCTACTTTTCACGCTGAGCGTCTGCCCAACTTTAAGGTGAGCACCGCGCAGGTTATTCCAGCTCTGCAAATCCTTAGCGTTCACACCGAGGCGTGAAGCAATGCTGGACAGAGTATCCCCTGAACGCACTTTATAAGATTTGTTGCCGCCCGCGTTGAGGCGGTTATCCGCCACCAGCGTTGGCTGTAAAGCATCGATCTCACCAGAAGCCAGAGAGGCTTTCAGCTGATCGGCATGCTTCTTCGGCACCATCACATAGCGCTGATTTTTTCCAACGGTAGTGCTTTTCACGCCGGCGTTGAAGGTCTTCAGGTTGGTGAGCGACATGCCAGCCATTTCGGCGACCTGCGTTAACTCAACCGGATTGCTCACTTCAACACGCGCCAGCGCGCGGCTTTCATCCGTTGTCGGCAGACGTACGCCGTACTTCTGACTGTTTTTGAGTATGTCACTCAACGCCAGCATTTTCGGTACGTAGATCTTTGTTTCACGCGGCAAAGCCAGCGACCAGAAATCGGTAGGTTTACCCCGCGATTTGTTCGCTTTAATGGCGTTTAACACACGGCCTTCACCGCTGTTATACGCCGCCACGGTCAACAACCAGTCACCGTCAAACATCTTGTTCAAACGCTGCATCATGTCCAGTGCTGCGGTGGTGGAAGCCACTACATCACGGCGTGCATCGTACGCTTTGGTCTGCTTCAGACCGTAATTGCGCCCCGTACTTGGAATAATCTGCCAAATGCCTGCGGCATTCGCGCTAGACGTCGCGTGGGGGTCAAAAGCGCTCTCCACTATGGGTAGTAGTACTAGTTCCATTGGCATGTTGCGTTTCTTAACTTGCCCGGCAATCCAGTACATATACGGCTCTGCCCGTAATGTTACATCGTGGAGATAGCTCTTATTACTCAGGTACTTCTGTTTCTGTTCGCGGATACGGACGTTTTCCGGTATCCCCATCTTTAGCTCGTTGCCGATGAAGTTCCACAGGTTTTGATCTTGCGCGAGGAAGGTTCCATCATCCATCCATCGCGCGGAGGTCGCTCGACCCGTGTACTTTCCTGCTTCACCTTGACCAGCTGCAGACAGACTCTGTGCGTGCTGTTGAATGTTGGCATCATGCTTTGACGCCTGGCACCCGACAAGCAAGACAGAGGCGAGTAGTATCGCTTTTGCCTTCATGTGTGTGTCAATGGTTGCTTAAAAGACGAGCGATGATACCGTCGCCTTTTCGACAACACAACCAGAATATTCAGAAGCTGTCCTTCTTTGTCCTTAACCAGGCGAATATCTCCTGGGGTTGTTGCAAGTTTGTTTCTTTTTTGATTTTTTCTTTTAAAACAGTATCTTCAGTGCGTAAAAAAATATTTATTTCGCGTTCAGTTTGCAAAGAAGACGGCAAGGTTGAATGATTTTTTGCGCGTAACTCCTTAACTTTCCGATAGTATCCTCCTAAATGCTCATCATGGGGTAGAATACTTAAGGCAAATTTTATGTTTGATTCCGTATACTCATGTGCGCAACAAATCAGTGTATCGGCAGGTAGTTCATTAAGCTTTTGAAATGAATTAAACATTTGTTCTGCTGTGCCTTCAAAAAGCCTTCCGCAGCCGCCTGAAAACATTGTGTCGCCGCAAAATAGATAAGGAAAACTAAAAACAGAGATATGTCCTAAAGTGTGACCAGGTGTTGCTATCACGCGAAATTCACGCCCAAGCAGGCTAAACTTATTCCCTTCGCCCACGATCTGAGTGGCACCTTTCTGCCGGGTTTCCTCCGGGCCGTAGACCTCAATTTTCGGATATTTGTCCTTTAATTGCTGAACGCCGCCCACGTGATCGGCATGATGATGGGTCAGCAGAATGGCCTCCGGCTGCCAGCCGTTTTCCTCTATAGCTTTCAAGACCGGTGCGGCGTCGCCCGGATCAACGATCACACATTTTCCCTGCTCGTTATTAAGCACCCAGATGTAGTTATCCTGGAAGGCACGAATACTGTTAAGATTCATAGTTCAACCTCTCTATAGCCATTAAGAAGGTAGTGATGAAACCGGCAAGGATACCTGAGATTATCACTTCCCCCTATCATTGGGCGCAGCTGCGATGGGGAGAACACTATCGGAACGCACTCGAAGAGCAGCTCCGCCCGTGGCTGGCAAAAATGTTCGGCTTTCACTTATTGAAAATCGGCAACCTGAGTGCGGAAGTGAACACTGAAGCCTGCGCGATTTCGCATCAGGTTAATGTGGCCCAGCAGGGTGAACATCTACAGGTTAATGCCGATCCTCTGCACTTGCCGTTTGCGGCGAAGTCGGTGGATGCTTGCCTGTTGGCACACACCTTGCCGTGGTGCCCGGATCCCCACCGCTTGCTGCGGGAAGTGGATCGTGTCCTGATCGACGACGGCTGGATCGTGCTCAGCAGTTTTAATCCCATTAGCTTGCTGGGGCTGGGCAAAACGGTCCCGTTCCTGCGTAAGCGTGCGCCTTATAATAGCCGAATGTTTACCCCAATGAGGCAGCAAGACTGGCTATCGTTACTGAATTTTGAAGTGATGTACCGGCGCAGTTTTCAGGTGCTACCCTGGCATAAGCAAGGGGGACGTTTGCTGAGTACGCATCTGCCGGCGCTGGGCTGTATGCACGTTATCGTGGCGCGGAAACGTACGTTGCCACTAACGCTAAACCCAATGAAGAGCCGCAAAGCGAAAAATCAGATTCGCTCGGCGGTAGGAGCCACGCGGCAGTACCGCGAAGCTGTTGTTAAGGTGCCGCCGCATCCGGCTGATACCCCACATCCTCATGAGTAGGGCGAGAGGCCGCGTTGCGTGCCAGCTCGTCACATCGCTCATTTTCCGGGTGGCCCGCATGCCCTTTGACCCATTCCCACTTAATCTGATGGTGGCTTAAGGCGGCATCCAGGCGCTTCCATAAATCGACGTTTTTCACCGGCTTTTTATCCGCCGTCTTCCAGCCACGTTTTTTCCAGTTGTGGATCCACTGGGTAATGCCCTGGCGGACGTACTGGCTGTCGGTGCTGAGGACCACATCGCAGGGTTCGATCAGCGCCTCAAGCGCGACGATAGCGGCCATCATCTCCATGCGGTTATTGGTGGTGAGGCGAAACCCTTCGCTGAAGATTTTCTCGTGCTGCTTGTACCGCAAAATCGCACCGAAACCGCCCGGCCCTGGATTTCCCAGGCAGGAGCCATCGGTGAAAACTTCTACCTGTTTACGCATCTCTGGTAGACTTCCTGTGATGAAAACGTCAAGTCTGACACAAACGAGCGCGATGAGCACAGCTATATGATTTCTACCCCCACCAGACAAATAGTCCTCGATACCGAAACCACCGGTATGAACCAGATCGGTGCTCATTATGAAGGGCATCGGATTATCGAGATCGGTGCGGTTGAAGTGATCAACCGCCGCCTGACGGGCAACAACTTCCACGTCTACCTCAAGCCCGACCGGCTGGTGGACCCTGAAGCTTTTGGCGTTCACGGTATTGCGGACGAATTCCTGGCGGATAAGCCGACCTTCGATCAGGTTGCAGACTCGTTCCTCGACTATATTCGCGGCGCCGAGCTGGTCATTCATAACGCCTCGTTTGATATCGGCTTTATGGACTACGAGTTCAGCAAGCTGCGGCGCGACATTCCCAAAACGGACACCTTCTGCAAGGTCACCGACAGCCTGGCAATGGCCCGCAAGATGTTCCCGGGCAAGCGAAACAGCCTCGATGCGCTCTGCTCACGCTATGAAATAGATAACAGCAAACGTACGCTGCACGGCGCATTGCTCGATGCCCAAATCCTGGCCGACGTTTATCTGATGATGACCGGCGGGCAAACGTCACTCAAATTCTCTATGGAAGGTGATGTGCAGCAGCAGCAGGGTAGCGGCGGTATTCAGCGTGTGGTGCGTCGTGCATCAGGCATGCGGGTGATCCACGCCAGTGATGAAGAACTGGTGGCCCATGAATCCCGTCTTGATTTGGTGCAGAAGAAAGGCGGCAGCTGTCTCTGGCGCAGCTAAAAATAGCCAAAATGAGTTAAAAATCGCCACTCAGGTGATTTTTGCGGCAAACGGTTAATTTTATGATAAAAAGCGTTGACGGTTATCGGGGCAATCCGTAATATCCGCTTCGTTCCCGACGGGGAACAAAACGCGGAGCGGTAGTTCAGTCGGTTAGAATACCTGCCTGTCACGCAGGGGGTCGCGGGTTCGAGTCCCGTCCGTTCCGCCACAATTCAGAAGGCCTGAGTCAGCAATGACTCAGGCCTTCGTCGTTTCTGCCTTTCGTAAAAATTCGCCGCTATCCCCGCGCAGTCATAGCGCGAGGATGGGGTGACGTTCTCCCTAGTGCCTGCTGGCCAACGCCACGCCGATCAAAATAGTCGCAATCCCGATGATATGGAAAAGATGCAGCGTTTCGCCGAGAAACACCAGCGACAGCACCACGCCAAAGACGGGAATCAGGTGAATGCTAAGCCCGGCGCGCGCGGCTCCGACGGCCTCCACACAGCGTCCGTACAGCAGGTAGGAAACAAAAGAGGGGAATGCACCGAGGAACACGACCGCTGAAATCGTCATGGAATTCCAGTGCGGCACAGCCCCGGTGCTCATTTCATGCAGCCACAGCGGCAGCGTCACCACCAGCGCGATAGCCACCTGAACGCCCAGCAGCCCCATGCGGCTAATATCGGAAGGGATTTTTCGGATCCACAGCGTATACAGCGCAAAGCAGGCCATGGCCGCCAGCAGCATCAGGTCACCCGACGAAAACGCCATTTGCAGCAGCCCGTGAATATCGCCCTTAAAGATAATAAACAGCACGCCACAGCAGGAAATGGCCAGGCCTACCACCTGCTTAACGCTGAGTTTGTGGCCAAAGAACAGCGCGCCAAACAGCATAATCAGCACCGGTATACAGGAGTTAAGCAACAGCGCGTTGGTACTCGAAGTGTGGTGCAGGCCGATATACACCAGCAGGCTAAAGCAGACGATCCCCGTCACCGACACCGCGACAATCCAGCCCAGATACTCCCGATAGCGACGAAAGTCCCTTTTTATATAAGGCAGCGCAAACGGCAGAATCACAATCAGCGCCACCAGCCAGCGCATAAAGGTGAGCCCCACCGGAGGAATATCGTTGCGAACGGCTTTGCCGACGATGTAATTGCACGCCCAAAGCAGCGGCGGGATGGTGAACAGGAGCAAAACATACCAGGCCGAGGGCTTATGGGGGGCAGCCTCAGTGGCCGACTTCTTACTGCTGAGCAAGGGACTCTCCTTTGACACGGAATTTTGCTGGAAAGGGCGAAGGGAGAATATATTACTCGCTGTCGGGCCAGCCGTCGTCGTGGAGAAGAAAAAGAGTATGTCTGAACATTAAAGGGCCTGAACCCGTGTGGGCCCAGGCATCAAGGTTTACTCTTTGGAGGTGGCTACGCGGCCAGCAAAACCGGCAGCAACGCCGACCTTTTCACTACGCGCCAGCCAGCGGTAGCAGCTCAGGCCGAGGAAGACGCCGATAAACCAGCTGAAGTTGGCGACTTCATGCAGCGAAGGAATAAAGCTGATGGTCAGGCAGACGGCAACCGAAGGTACCAGGGCGATAATCGCTTTCGGGTTAAAGCCGTTGCTGTACCAGTAGCGGCCTTTCGGCGTGTCGTTAAACAGATCGTCGACGTGAATTTTACCGCCTTTCACCAGGTAGAAGTCCGCCAGCAGGATGCCGAACAGCGGCCCAATGAACGAGCCCAGCACATCCAGCGTGTAGTGGATCAGCTCCGGGGACTGGAACAGGTTCCACGGCGTCAGCAGCACAGAACCCACCGCGGCGATCATTCCGCCTGCACGGAAACTGATCTTCTGAGGCGAGCAGTTAGAGAAGTCGAACGCCGGAGAAACAAAGTTCGCCACGATATTGATCCCGATAGTCGCGGTGATCATCGTCAACAGGCCAATCGCCATCGCGAGGCTGTTACCGATATGGCTCACGGTTTCGATCGGGTCAGTGATCATCTTGCCGAACAGCGACTGAGTACCGGACACAATCACCACGGTCACAATAGAGAACAGCAGGAAGTTAAACGGCAGGCCCCAGCGGTTGCCGCGGCGGATCTCATTCATGCTTTTACCGTAGCGAGAGAAGTCGCCAAAGTTCAGCAGCGGGCCGGAGAAGTACGACACCACCAGCGCGGTGGCGGTGATCATCTGCCACACCTGCTCGCCGGAGCTAAGCTGCTTGCTGGCTAAGGTAAAGGAGATGCCATCGAAGCCGGTCTGATACAGGATCCAGCCTGCCAGCGCCATCATCACGATGTATACGGCAGGGCCGGCGATATCAATGAAGCGCTTAATCGCGTTCATCCCATGCCAGAACACCATCGCCTGTAGCACCCACATAATGCCAAAGCAGATCCAGCCGAGCTGAGACAGGCCGAGGAAGCTCACGCCCGTCATTGGGGCAAGCGTTGGCCAGAACTTCAACAGCACCAGCATTAAGGCGTTAGCGGCCAGGTAAGTTTGTATCCCGTACCAGGCGAAGGCGATAAGCCCGCGGATCACCGCCGGAATATTCGCGCCGAAGACGCCGAAAGCCTGGCGGCAAATTACCGCGTAAGGCACGCCCGCCATCTGGCTGGGTTTAGCGACCAGGTTGGCACAAAACTGCACGATGCAAATCCCTGCCAGCAGGCAGATCAGCACCTGCCAGCTGGCAAGCCCGAGCGTAAAGAAGCTGGCTGCCACCACATAGCCGCCCATGCTGTGTACATCAGACATCCAAAACGAAAAAATATTATACCAGGACCAAGTCTGGTGGCGGGTTGGGGCCAGGTCATCGTTGCACAGGCGCGGGCTGTAGCCGGCGTTGGCACTCTCTTTCATGGCTGTTGCGTTGTTCTCTATACCTGGCATGGGATCTGCTCCTATAAAAACAGAAGATGGATTACGTCTGCCATAGGTATTGCAGGAACCAGGCCAGGTTTGCATTTCTTGTATTCAATTATCAATGATATTGTATACAAATAAAGGGTGCCTGGTGCTAACAGGAGAGGTGAATGAAACGTGATTTCGGGGTGACAGCCCCAGCAGAACTGCATAATAAAGAAGCCGTTATCTGGCAATCGCTGATGACGGCGATGGTCGAACACCAGCTGCCGCCGGGCAGCAAACTGCCGGAAGAAGCGCTGGCGGACGTTTTTGGCATCAGCCGAACTGGGATCCGTAAAGTCTTAACGCGCCTCGCAACGGTGCAAATGATCACCATGCTGCCCGGGCGTGGTGCATTTGTGGCGATGCCGGACGTCGAAGAATCAAAAGCGATCTTCCAGACGCGCTCCGTTCTCGAATGCGCCAACCTGCCTCATGTACTCGAGCATCTTCAGGCTCCGCACCTTGCTGCGCTGCGTAAAATCATCCAGCAGGAAGAAAAGGCGCACCGCGACGGAGACGGGCCGGCGGCAATCCGCCTGTCCGCGGCGTTTCATATTCAACTGCAGGCTATTTCCGGCAACGCCGTGCTGACGGAAATGGTCACCAGTTTGACGCACCGCTCCTCGCTGGTGATCGCTGCCTGGGGCGCGCCGTGGCAGCGGGGCTGCCGCTGTGACGATCATGAACACCTTATTGATCTGCTGCGTAAAAAAGACATTGAGCCGCTGACCCTGGCGATGAAGCACCACTTCGATCACATCGTTTCCAGCCTGCATTTTGAGCGCAGCGGTGAAACCACCCCAGACTTCGCCCGCCTCTTTGGCACCCGACAGGAATAACCATGCCACAGCCTATTATTCAAGTGATCAACCCTAACACCAGCCTGGCGATGACGCACACCATTGCAGAAGCCGCGCGTAGCGTTGCCGCTCCCGGTACGCAAATCCTCGCGACTTGCCCGGAGCAGGGTGTGGAGTCAATCGAAGGGCACTTTGATGAAGCCATTGCGGCCATCGGCGTGCTGGAACAAATTCAGCAGGGCAAAGCGCAGGGCGCGAACGGGCACGTCATCGCCTGCTTTGGCGACCCTGGTCTGCTGGCGGCGCGCGAGATAGCCAGCGGGCCGGTGATTGGTATTGCCGAAGCGGCCATGCATATGGCCACGATGGTCGCCACCCGCTTCTCTATTGTCACCACGCTGCCACGCACGGTTATCATCGCCCGCCATTTGCTGCAGCAATACGGCTTCGAGCATCACTGCGCGGCGCTGCATGCCATCGATCTGCCCGTGCTGGCGCTGGAAGACGGCACCGGGCTGGCTCAACGCATGGTGCGTGAGCGCTGCATTCAGGCCAAAAAAGAAGACAATAGCGGGGCAATCGTGCTGGGCTGCGGCGGCATGGCAAACCTGGCGAAAGAGCTGACTGAAGAGATTGGCATCCCGGTTATCGACGGCGTCACCGCGGCGGTGAAACTGGTGGAGTCGCTGGTTGCGCTGGGCATCGGCACCAGCAAATTTGGCGATCTCGCTTATCCGAATAAAAAGCCGCTTTCCGGCTCTTTTGCTCGCCTGGGTTAAGGTTACAGAGGCCATCTATGACGGAAGAACAAAAGCGTAATCGCTACCCTTTTACCGAAAACTATCCGCGCGATCTCGCCGGTTATGCGGGAAATCCTCCCCATGCGCAGTGGCCGAACGGCGCGCGTATTGCGGTTCAGTTTGTCCTGAACTTTGAAGAAGGGGCGGAAAACAACGTGCTGCACGGCGACAGCGGCTCGGAACAATTTCTCTCCGACATCATCGGGGCGGCCAGTTTCCCCGATCGCCATATGTCGATGGATTCCCTGTACGAATACGGCTCCCGGTCAGGATTCTGGCGTATCCACAATGAATTTCAGAAGCGCGGTCTGCCTCTGACGGTGTTTGGCGTCGCCATGGCCCTGGCCCGCAACCCGGAGATTGTGGACGCGATCAAAGCCGCCGATTACGACGTGGTCAGCCACGGCTGGCGCTGGATTCATTATCAGAATATGGACGTTGCCACCGAGCGCCAGCACCTGCACCAGGCGATGGAAATCCTTGAAGATCTGTTTGGCTCCCGCCCGCTGGGCTGGTACACCGGGCGCGACAGCCCCAATACCCGCAGGCTGGTGGTTGAGCACGGCGGTATCCTGTACGACAGCGATTACTACGGCGACGATCTGCCTTTCTGGAGCAAAGTAGCCTGCGAAGACGGCAGCACCAAACCCCATCTGATCGTGCCGTATACGCTGGATACCAATGACATGCGCTTCGCCACCGCGCAGGGGTTCAATACCGCTGAGCAGTTCTATACCTACCTGAAAGACAGTTTCGACGTGCTGTATGAAGAAGGCGACACGGCACCGAAGATGATGTCCATCGGTATGCACTGCCGTCTGTTAGGGCGACCAGGCCGGTTCCGGGCGCTGCAGCGTTTTCTGGATTACGTGCAGCAACATGAAGGGGTGTGGATTTGCAGAAGACAGGACATTGCCGAGCATTGGGTGAAGACACATCCGTATATTGAGTAATACTTTTTGCTATCAGGATGTTATCCCCTCTCCCTTTCGGGGAGAGGGCCAGGGTGAGGGGGAAATCACCCCATTAAACTCACATGCGCCGCCACAATCTTCCAGCCTGACGCAAACCGGACCCAGGTCTGCATCTGGCGGCCAATCTTATCGCTGCCTTCCCGCGTAAACTCTGTGCTTGCCACTGCCAGATCGTCGCTAAATGTTGTAATGACGGTGTTTCTCAGCTGGCGATCCAGCCCCTTCGGCGAACGCCCGTTGCGGAAAGCGCGGATCTGCTCAATGCCATACAGGTTTTCCGTCGCGCCAAAACGCACGGTGCGAGCATCCTCCCAGAACAGCTCATCCAGAACGGCGACGTCGTTGGTAATCAGCGCCTGCTCATAGCGATAAAATGCCGCAGTGACTTCATTTAAAACGGCCGGGCGGTCGATATTATCTCGCATCATTTAACTTACCTTCGTCTGTAAAATACCCTGAGATTCCAGGCGGCGAGCGGCCTGCAAACATACGTCTTCCCGCCACGGTGCGGCAATTAATTGCACGCCAATTGGTAAACCGCTGGCCGCGATCAGCGGGGCGCTGACAACCGGCAGCCCGAGGAAAGAGATCGGCTGTGTCAGGATCCCCATACTGGCTTTGACCGGGATCTCCTGCCCGTTGATGTGCATGGTCTGCTGGCCGATAAGCGTGGCGCTGCAGGGCGTGGCGGGCGCAATAAGCAGATCAAAATGGTCAAACAGCGGCAGCGTGCGATCGCGGAACCAAGCCCGGAAGCGCTGTGCCTGCGTATACCAGGCCGACGGCGTCATGGCCCCGGCCAGCAGGCGTTCGCGCGAGTTAGGTTCGAAGCGTTCAGGGCTGGCTCGCAGCGCAGGCAAGTACTGATTTCCCCCTTCGGCGGCGGTCAGCAAAAAAGCCGCCGAACGGGCGAGTTCAGCCTCTGGCATAGAAACTTTTTCCGTGGCCAGGAGCGCTTTGGCCACCCGGCTGATGGCCTCTTTGGCATCCGCATCACACCAGTTTTCAAAGAAACCATCCAGCATCGCCACGCGAAGCGGCGTATCACGCTCAAGCGCTGTGCAAACCGGCTCAATGGCGCGTGAGGCCTGAAAAGGATCGCTGCCGTCATAGCCTTGCAGCACATCGTAAACCGCCGCGACATCCTCCACGCTGCGAGCCAGCGGGCCGATATGGTCGAGGCTCGCGACAAAAGGATGGCTGCCGCCGCGCGACAGGCGACCAAAAGTTGGCTTCAGGCCAACAAGTCCGCAGAGTGACGACGGGACACGGATCGAGCCGTTGGTGTCGGTGCCTAGGGTGAAATTCACCATGCCAGCTGCCACCGCCGCCGCTGAGCCACCGGACGAACCGCCAGCAATACGCGAGAGATCGTGCGGGTTTTTGGTGGCTCCGTAATAACTGTTTTCCGTGGTAAAGCCGTAGGCATAGGCATCCATATTCAACGCCCCGCTTAGCATTCCCCCCGCTTTTTGTAGCTGCGTAATGGCGAAAGCATCATCGGATGCTGCCGGTTGTCCGGCAAACAGCTCCGCGCCTGAAAGGGTTGTTACCCCCTTAATATCGAAAAGATTTTTTACTGCGTAAGGCACACCCGCCAGCGCAGGCAAAGGGCTGCCGCTGGCAATAAGCTGGTCAACCGAGGCGGCCTCTGCCAGCAGACGGCTCTGAGTGACTTCGGTAAAAGCGTTTAGCTGCGGGTTTCGCTGTTCAATCTTTGCCAGCGTTTGCTGGGCCAGTTCGGTAGCTGAAAAATCTTTGTCCCGCAGCCCCTGCTGGATCTGGCGGATAGAAAGGGCGGTCATAATGTATAGACTCCGGCGCTTTCCTGGCGGTCGGCAAGCGGGAAGGCCATCAGCGGTTCAGCCATCGCCGCAATGCGTGCCAGCTGCAACTCCAGCTCTTTTCGGCGCTCGTCGGTCAGCGGCACGGCGAGCAGTTGCTCCATCAGGGCAATGTAGTGCTGCCAGTCAAAAGAAGATTGGTTCATTCGCATTTTCCTCAAAAGCCTGCGGCGCTGCCGTTGCTGCGCGGGTCCCACGCACCTTCGAGCATGCCATTGGTGTGTCTGACGATGGCGCCGGCGTGGCCGACAATCTCGCTAAAGGCGGGGACTGTTTCTACCTCGTGTCCAAGGGCTTCAAGCGCGCTTACGGTGTCCTGGCTGAATCGGCTCTCAAGCTTGAGGCTGTCGGAAACCTGCCCCCAGGTACGGCCGAGCAGCCAGCGCGGCGCGCAGATCGCCTCCTGTAAATCGACGCCCTGAAGCACATAGCGGGTAAAGATTGTGGCCTGCGTCTGTGGCTGCCCGTCGCCACCCATCGAGCCGTAAACCAGCGTTCTGCCATCAGCGAGTCTGGCCGCCGCCGGGTTTAGGGTGTGGAACGGTTTTTTGCCCGGCGCCAGCGCCAGCAGATGCTCTGCATCGAGGCTGAAAGAAGCGCCGCGGTTTTGCCACAGCACGCCGCTTTTAGGCAGCACAACCCCGCTGCCGAATTCGTGATAAATACTCTGGATAAACGACACAGCCAGGCCGTTACCGTCTATAACGCCCATCCAGACCGTGTCGCCGGGGCCTTTGCCTTTACCCCACGGCGCGGCGCTCTGGTCGTCAATTTTTGCGGCCAGCAGATCCAGCTCTTCGGGATCTAACAGATTTTGTATTGAGGTCGCGATCAGGCGCGGGTCGGTGATATGTGTGTCGCGAAGCGCAAAGGCTTTTTTAGTGGCTTCCACAATGCGGTGTACGGTCTGAACTTCACTGGCGTTTGCCATCGACAGGCGGTCGGTAATGCCGAGGATCGCCAGCGAGACCAGCCCTTGCGTCGGTGGTGCGAGGTTAAAAACTTCCCCGGCCTGGTGCTCAAGCCGTAGCGGTTTGGTGCGTGTTGCCCGGTGTGCGGCCAGATCGGCCGCTGTGACTGGCAGTCCCAGTTCGGCCAGCTCTTCGGCAATGATTGAAGCCAGTGGGCCACGATAGAAACTGTCCAGGCCTTCAACCGTCATTCGCGTCAGGGTCGCGGCCAGTAGGGGCTGTGTGAAACGACTCCCGATCGCGGGCACTTCACCACGCTGCAGGAACGTGTCGGCAAAACCGGGAATATCAACCAGCTCGGCGTATTTGCTTTGTGTCGCGTTCGCCTGAGAGGCGGTGACCGGGATCCCGTCCGCCGCATAGCGAATAGCGTCTGCCATCAGGCGGGAAAGCGGCAACTGCCCGCCGCCAAGCTCTGACGACACTTTTAGCGCTTCTGCCCAGCCGCTCAACGTGCCGGGCACGGTCAATGCAGCGCGAGTGCCGCGATGGGGAATGGCGCGTTCTCCCCGGTAGAAATCCAGCGATGCCAGTGAGCCGGCAGCGCCGCTGGCGTCGATGGCAACGGGTTCGCCTTCAGGCGGAACAATCAGCCAAAATCCGTCCCCGCCTATGCCGTTCATATGTGGATAAACCACCGCGATAGTGGCGGCTGCGGCGACCATCGCTTCAATCGCATCGCCGCCCTGGCGCAGGACGGAGAGCGCACTTTCAGAGGCCAGGTGGTGAGGCGTCACCGCCATACCACCGGGGGCCATATTGCTTTGCATATTTTTCTTCTCTTGCAGGAATTCCGCTCGGATAGGGAAATCAGAAGCAAGAGATGTTCCAGGTTGACGAGGATCGTTTCACTGTGTCAGGCTTCGATGAAACAAAAGTTACAGGAGTCAGCATGAAACAGTTAGACGAGCGGTTGCGGGCGTCATGGGCGCTTTTTTCCCCGCAGGAGCAGCGCGTGGCTTCATTCATCGTTGACCATTTTGATGACTTGATCAGCTACAACAGCGCTGAGCTGGCGCGGCTTTCAGGCGTGTCCAAGGCCACCGTGAGTCGCCTGTTTAAGCGCTTAGGTTATGAACGTTACAAGGATATGCGCGAAGAACTGCGTACCCTGCGCCAGAGCGGGATGCCGCTGACGGAAAACCGCGATGCCGTGCAGGGCAACACGCTGCTGGCGCGCCATTACAAGCAGGAAATGGCGAACCTTACTCAACTGGTGAATCAGCTGGAAGCAGGCCCTTTTGCCGAAGTGGTCACTGCCCTTGTGACCGGGAAGCGTCTGTTTATCATTGGGATGCGTAACTCCTGGCCGGTGGCGATGCACTTGCGCCAGCAGCTTTTGCAGGTGCGCAGCGGCGTACATTTGCTCCCGCAGCCGGGGCAGACGCTGGCGGAAGAGCTGGTGGATATTGGCCCGGAAGATTGCGTCGTCACCGTGGCATTTCGCCGCCGGACACGCATTATCAAGCCGCTGCTGGCAAGCCTGCAGCAGCGCGGTATACCGCTGGTGGTGTTGAGTGAACCCGGTTCAGTGGGGCTGACCCCCCATTCTGGCTGGCATTTGAGCGCGCCGCTCGATAGCGTTTCGGCGTTCGACAGCTACAGCAGCGCCATGAGCCTGGTGAATTTACTGGCTAACGCGGTGCTGCATGAGTCATTGACCAGCGGGCGTCAGCGTATCCATAATATCGCTGAATTGTATACAGAGCTGGATGAGCTCGAACAGCGTTAATGCTCCTCACTGGTGCAGATGCACAGTTCGGGTGAGCCAAAAGAGTTCATCGTTTTTACCCAAACCTGTTTTTCCGTGCTGGCTTAGGTCTGTCAGCCGGAAAAAATTTTGCCTGCGGCTGGCACATTAGTTGCAAAAGATGATTATAAGAATCTTTTGTTTCAATCTCAGACTCAAGGAATCGCCATGTTTGATATTCAGCAGTTTTCCCAGATCAACCCGCCGCACCGTTTGCTGATGGGGCCAGGCCCGATCAATGCCGATCCGCGCGTGCTGCGTGCCATGGCGAGCCAGCTTATCGGCCAGTATGACCCGGTGATGACGGGTTACATGAATGAGGTGATGGTGCTGTACCGCCAGCTGTTCCGCACGGAAAACAAGTGGACGATGCTGGTGGACGGCACTTCCCGCGCCGGGATCGAGGCCATTTTACTGTCGGCTATTCGCCCTGGCGATAAAGTGCTGGTGCCAGTGTTTGGCCGCTTTGGTCACCTGCTGTGTGAGATTGCCCGCCGCTGCCGCGCTGAAGTGCACACCATTGAAGTGCCGTGGGGTGAAGTGTTCAGCCCGCAGCAAATCGAAGACGCCATCAAAGCGGTGAAACCTCGCCTGCTGTTGACCGTGCAGGGCGATACTTCTACCACGATGCTGCAGCCGCTGGCCGAACTGGGTGAGATCTGCCGCCGCCACGGCGTGCTGTTTTACACCGATGCCACGGCGTCGTTTGGCGGGAACGAACTGCTCACCGATGCCTGGGGGCTGGATGCCGTTTCCGCCGGGCTGCAAAAGTGCCTGGGCGGGCCGTCAGGCAGCTCACCGGTTACTCTTAGCCCGCAGATGGAAGAGGCAATTCGCCGCCGTAAATGCGTGGAAGAAGGCATTCGCACCGCCGCCCATCAGGACGGGGACGAAGAGATGATCTACTCCAACTACTTCGATCTGGGCATGATCATGGATTACTGGGGGCCAGAACGCCTGAACCACCACACGGAAGCGACGAGCATGCTGTTTGCCGCCCGCGAATGCGCCCGCATTATCCTGGAAGAAGGTCTGGATGCAGGCATTGCCCGTCATGAATTGCATGGCAGAGCGATGGTGGCGGGGATTCAGGGCATGGGGCTGGAGACCTTCGGCGACCTTAAGCACAAGATGAACAACGTCCTCGGCGTGACTATCCCGACTCAGGTTCACGGCGAAGAAGTGCGTAAACTTCTTCTGGAAGACTTCCATATCGAGATCGGCACTTCCTTCGGCCCGCTGCAGGGCAAAATCTGGCGCATCGGCACCATGGGCTATAACGCCCGCAAAGACTGCGTGCTGCAAACGCTCACCGCGCTGGAAGCGGTGCTTAACCGCCTCGGCTTTAAAAGCGTTCAGGGCGAAGCGATGCAGGCGGCGTGGAACGTTTACGCGCAGGATGCCCGCTAATGGATGCTAACTATGCCGCAGTTGCCGCCCAGCGCGTCATGGACAGGGCCGACCAACTGGCCGCTATCAGCGAAACCTCGGGCCAGCTGACCCGCGTTTACCTTTCGGTGCAGCATCTGCGGGCGAATCAGCTGGTGGCTGACTGGATGGAGCAGCTCGGCATGACGACCTGGCAGGATGCGGTCGGCAATGTTTGTGGGCGCTACGAGGGCAGGCAAGAAGGCGCGCAGGCGATTCTGCTCGGGTCTCATCTTGATACGGTGCGCAATGCGGGCCGCTACGATGGGATGCTCGGCGTGCTGTGCGCCCTGGAAGTTGTCGCCTACCTCTATCAAAACAATATCCAGCTCGAACAGGCCATCGAAATTGTCGGCTTTGGCGATGAAGAGGGCACCCGCTTCGGGGTCACGCTGCTGGGGAGCCGGGGCATCACCGGCAGCTGGCCGGAGCATTGGCTGAGCTGTGAAGATGCCAGCGGCGTCAGCGTGGCGCAGGCCATGACGATTGCCGGGCTGGATCCCACCCGGATTGCCAGCGCAGAGCGGCCGAAAAGCGATTTCAGCGCCTATCTGGAACTGCATATCGAGCAGGGACCGGTGCTGGAAGAGCAGGGGCTGGCGCTGGGCGTGGTCACGGCCATTAACGGCGCCCGCCGCCTGAACTGCAGCTTTACCGGCCATGCGGGCCATGCCGGAACGGTGCCGATGGCGCTGCGCAAAGATGCGCTGGCCGCCGCCGCCGAGTGGATGACCTTTATTGAATCTGCCACGCGCCGCCACGGCCCCGACGAAGTGGCCACGGTGGGAACGTTAAGCTGCGCGCCAGGCGCGGTGAATGTTATCCCTGGCGACGTTCAGCTTACGCTGGATATTCGCAGCCCGCGGGATGAAAGCCTGGTTAGCTTGCTGGGTCAGCTTCTTGCCGAAGGGGAAGCGATTGCCGCCCGTCGCGGGATTCAGTTTAGTGCAGAAGCCTACTACGCTATTCCGGCCACGCCGTGTGATGCGACGTTGCAGGCAACGCTAACGCAGGCGGTGAGTGAAGTTCAGGGGCGGAGCCTGTCGTTGCCTAGCGGTGCAGGGCACGACGCCATCGCCATCGCCGAGCGTTGGCCGAGCGCGATGCTGTTCGTTCGCTGCGAGAAGGGGATAAGTCACCATCCGGCGGAGTCCGTCATTGAAAGCGACGTGGCGCTTGCGGTGCAGGCTTACACTCGCGCCGTCACTCTGCTGGCGGAATAATAAAAAAACCGGCCTGAACGGGCCGGTTTCTTCCTACTTCATGCTCACAGGCTGAAAGGATCTGCATCCTGCCAGGCCGGGAATTTCTCCCGATACTCCCGCAGCGCAATCAGCGAAAGATCGGCATCAAGTCTGGCTGCCTGGTGTGGCTCAACGCTAGCCAGGATCTCGCCCTGCGGGCTGATAATCCGGCTGTCGCCCCGGTAATGGTGGCCGTTGCCGTCGGTGCCCACGCGGTTGCAGCCAGCCACATAAGCCTGGTTCTCGATTGCGCGCGCCTGGAGCAGGCTTTGCCAGTGCAGCGAGCGCGGCGCGGGCCAGTTGGCGACGTACAGCGCCAGATCGTAATCGTTGCGGTTGCGGGACCACACCGGGAAGCGCAGGTCGTAGCAAACCAGCGGTAAAATACGCCAGCCCTTCCACTCAATAATCACGCGTTCTTCCCCGGCCTGATAATGATGATGCTCATCGGCCATGCGGAACAGGTGGCGCTTATCGTAAAAGTGGACTTTGCCGTCCGGCTGAACCAGCAGGAAGCGGTTCACCGGCCCTCGTTCGGTTTGCAGAGCGGCGCTGCCGGCGATCATCGCCTGCGTTTGCTGGGCTTTGAACTGCATCCAGTCAATCACTTCCTGTTCCGGCATTGACTGCACGGCGGCTTCCATCGCAAAGCCGGTGGTGAACATTTCCGGCAGAATAATCAGGTCACGCCCGCGCACGCCTTCCAGCAGCACATCAAAGTGACGCAGGTTTGCGGCACCGTCCATCCAGACGAGCGGTTGTTGCAGAACGGAAACTTTCAGACCAGACACCATCGGCAGCCTCTTAGCAGAATATTTCTTCCACTTTAGCACGAGAAAACGTGCTTTTGTTGGCAATAAAAACCCCGCTTTCGCGGGGTTAATGGTTAGGCGGCTTCAACCTTTCTGTGCTTTTCCGGCACCTTCACCGGCTGTGTTGCCAGTGCCTCCGGATCAAACTCATCCACGTTGATGCTGCGCAGGCGGCTGGCTTCGGCTTTGGTCAGAATCGCCGCTTCATCGGCGGTGATCTTGCCTTCACCCAGCAGCTGCTTCGCCAGTTCATCCAGGCGAGTGAACGGCAGGTTGCGCTTCAGCTCTTTGCACACGCGCTGGTGGATTGGCTCGGCGGCCATAATATCCAGCAGGGCGGCTTCCAGCAGGCCAGCAGGGTTATGCTCGCTTGGCGTCAGGTACTGACCACGTCCAATACGCGAACGGGTTGCGGACGGCACTTGCAGGATTTTCGCCAGCTTGTGGTCAAGCGCATCGGACGGCGCATCGTAACGGCGACCCAGCGGGAAGATAACCAGGCGCAGCGTACCGGCCACAAAGCGGTTCGGGAAGTTGCGCAGCAGGTCATCAATCGCCTGTTCGGCCTGGAACAGTGCATCCTGCACGCCCCAATGAACCAGCGGCAGATCGGCTTCGTTACGACCTTCGTCTTCGTAGCGTTTCAGCACCGCCGTCGCCAGATAAAGCTGGCTCAGCACATCCCCCAGGCGAGCAGAGATACGCTCCCGGCGCTTCAGGCTACCGCCCAGCACGGCCATAGAGACATCCGACAGCAGCGCCAGGTTTGCGCTCAGGCGGTTGATGTACTGGTAGTAGCGTTTAGTCGCATCGCGGGTTGGCGTGCTGCTGCCGAGGCCGTTGGTCAGGCCCAGCCACAGGCTGCGCATTTTGTTGCTGCCCACGTGGCCGATATGCTTGAACAGCAGCTTATCGAAGGCATTCACATCGTTATTCTGCGCCGCGGCCATTTCTTCAAGCACGTACGGATGGCAGCGAATTGCGCCCTGGCCGAAGATGATCATGCTGCGGGTCAGAATGTTGGCGCCTTCAACGGTGATAGCAATTGGGGCACCCTGGTAAGCACGGGCCACGAAGTTAGTGTCACCGAGCATAATGCCTTTCCCGCCGACGATATCCATCGCATCAAGAATGGCGCGCTGGCCGCGGTGGGTACAGTGGTACTTAACAATCGCAGACAGTACGGCAGGTTTCTCACCGAGCACGATGCCGTAGGTAATTAAAGAGGCTGCAGCATCCATAACATAGGCGTTACCGGCGATGCGTGCCAGCGGCTCTTCAATCCCTTCCATTTTGCCGATAGAGATTTTGAACTGACGGCGGATGTGAGCGTAAGCGCCCGTTGCCATTGCCACGGATTTCAGGCCGCCGGTGGCGTTAGACGGCAGAGTAATGCCGCGACCTACGGACAGGCACTCAACCAGCATACGCCAGCCCTGGCCGGCCATTTTCGGGCCACCGATAATAAAGTCGATAGGGACAAAGATGTCTTGCCCACGGGTTGGGCCGTTCTGGAACGGCACGTTCAGCGGGAAGTGACGCTTGCCGATTTCCACGCCAGGGGTGTGGGTTGGGATCAGCGCACAGGTAATGCCGAGGTCTTCTTCGCCGCCGAGCAGGCGGTTCGGGTCAGACAATTTAAACGCCAGGCCCAGCACGGTGGCGATAGGGGCGAGAGTGATATAGCGTTTGTTCCAGGTCAGGCGCATACCGAGCACCTGTTCACCCTGCCATTCACCCATGCAAACCACGCCGCTGTCCGGGATTGCACCGGCATCGGAACCGGCTTCCGGGCTGGTCAGCGCGAAGCAAGGAATTTCCAGACCGCGCGCCAGGCGTGGCAGGTAGTGATCTTTTTGCTCTTCGGTACCGTAATGCTGCAGCAGTTCGCCAGGGCCTAAAGAGTTAGGCACGCCGACGGTAATCGCCAGGATCCCGGAAACGCCGGACAGTTTTTGCAGCACGCGAGCCTGTGCATAGGCAGAAAACTCGAGGCCGCCGTACTCTTTTTTGATGATCATCGCGAAGAAGCGATGCTCTTTCAGGTAAGCCCACAGCTCAGGGGGCAGGTCGGCCAGTTCATGGGTGATCTGGAAGTCGTTCGCCATGCGGCAGGCTTCTTCCACCGGGCCATCAAGGAACGCCTGTTCCTCTTCGGTCAGCTTTGGCTGCGGGTAGTTATGCAGTTTCTGCCAGTCCGGCTTGCCGCGGAACAGATCGCCTTCCCACCAGGTCGTCCCGGCGTCGATAGCTTCTTTTTCGGTACGGGACATTGGCGGCATGACTTTACGGAAGCCACGGAAGACCGGCGCGGAGATCAGCGATTTACGCAGCGGGGTCACCAGCAGCGGCACCAGAATCACCGCCAGCGGAACCAGCACCCAGAAAGACCAGATGCCAGCGAAGCCCAGCGCGGCAGTCCACGCGAGCAGAATCACGCTGCTAAGCAGCAGATTTGCCTGGTGATAGAACAACACACCCAGCAGAACAACGGTAAGGACAATGCTTAAAATCAACATAAAGAAAGCTCCCTTGCTTGTAGGAGGTCTGACCACTTGTGATGTATTGGTTGTAGTGGATGTTGCTTTCTTTAGCAATGTGTTTACAAAATAATTACAACCTTGCTCACATTGTTGCCGCACTTCCGAGGAAAACCCCGGCTTAACGCGTGGGGTTACGCTTCTCGCTTTCGGCGCTATCCGGTACACTGCGGGATGTGAAATTCACTCAAACCTCAAGGACCTCCTCATGTACCAGGATCTTATTCGTAGTGAGCTCAATGAAGCGGCGGAAACGCTGACTAACTTCCTTAAGGATGAAGCCAACATTCATGCCATCCAGCGCGCAGCGGTGCTGCTGGCAGACAGTTTCAAAGCGGGCGGCAAAGTACTGTCCTGCGGGAACGGTGGCTCACACTGCGATGCTATGCACTTTGCGGAAGAGTTAACTGGCCGCTACCGTGAGAACCGCCCGGGCTACCCGGCGATCGCGATTTCTGACGTGAGCCACATCTCCTGCGTCAGCAACGATTTTGGCTACGACTATGTCTTCTCTCGCTACGTTGAAGCCGTTGGCCGCGAAGGCGACGTGCTGCTGGGGATCTCCACGTCCGGCAACTCCGGCAACGTTATCAAAGCGATTGAAGCTGCCCGAGCGAAAGGCATGAAAGTCATTACCCTGACCGGCAAAGACGGCGGGAAAATGGCCGGTACGGCAGACATCGAAATTCGCGTGCCGCACTTCGGCTATGCGGACCGCATTCAGGAAATTCACATCAAAGTGATCCACATCCTGATTCAGTTAATCGAAAAAGAAATGGTTAAAGCTTAGCCCGTAATGTTCCCTGCTCCTCCCGGAGCAGGGGCATTCGTTGTGGGAGAGAAGAGATGTGCGAATTGCTCGGGATGAGTGCCAACGTACCGACGGATATCTGTTTTAGTTTTACCGGACTGGTGCAGCGCGGAGGCGGAACAGGCCCCCATAAAGACGGCTGGGGTATTACCTTCTACGAAGGGAAAGGCTGTCGCACTTTTAAAGATCCGCAGCCGAGCTTTAACTCGCCCATCGCCCGCCTCGTCCAGGACTACCCCATTAAATCCTGCTCGGTTGTGGCGCACATTCGCCAGGCGAACCGCGGCAAAGTGGCGCTGGAAAATACCCATCCGTTCACCCGCGAACTGTGGGGCCGCAACTGGACCTATGCCCATAACGGGCAGCTAAAGGGCTATCGCACGCTGGAAACGGGGACGTTCCGCCCGATTGGTGAAACGGACAGCGAGCAGGCGTTCTGCTGGCTGCTGCACAAACTCACTCAGCGCTACCCGCGCACGCCGGGCAATATGGAAGCGGTGTTCCGCTACATCACTGAACTGGGTGCAGAGCTAAGAGAAAAAGGCGTGTTTAACATGCTGCTGTCGGACGGGCGCTATGTGATGGCGTTTTGCTCGACGAACCTGTTCTGGATCACCCGCAGAGCGCCATTCGGCGTCGCTAAACTGCTGGATCAGGACGTGGAAATTGATTTTCAGGAAGAGACCACACCAAACGATGTGGTCACGGTCATTGCGACTCAGCCGCTGACCGCCAACGAAACCTGGCACAAAATTGAGCCAGGCAAGTCGGCGTTATTTTGCCTCGGTGAGCTTATAGTTTGAAGCCAGCTGCGGCTGAACTGGCGTCATCACGGCAGGTTTGCTGATGATGTAGTTCCCGCTGACCACGGCCACGCCCGGTGGCTGATGGTTGGCCGCGAAGTAGTCATAGCCCGGCTTCAGTTCTTTCCAGAAGTTGATGTAGGTGGAGTACTTGTGGCGTTCCATATTGGCGTCCGTCATGCGGAACGGGAAGATACTGACCTGCACGCGCGGTTGGCCAAACACTAAAGCCCCGGTCACAAACTGGAAGATTTCGTCGATGCCGGAGTCGGTCATGGCATAGCAGCCAATCGACACGCAGGCGCCATGAATCATCAGGTATTTCCCTTCATAGCCGTGAGCGCGGTCAAATTCATTCGGGAAGCCGATATTAATGGCTTTATAGAAGCGGCTGTCCGGTTTTAACTGACTGCGATCAACGCTGTAAAAACCTTCCGGGCTTTTAAAATCGCCCTGACGCTGTTTTGGCCCCAGGCCGCCGGAATAGTTACAGATACGGTAACTGTTGAGCAGCTGATACTGCTCGCCCATTTTCACCCACAGTTCCAGGGTGCGCTCTTCTTTAAAGATTTGAATATAAACCGGGGAGCCCATTAGCTGCTGTCTGCTATCTTTGCCGACAGGGGCGGCGACACCGCTGCTGTTAAGCAGGCTGGCGAAAGAGAAAAACGGCATAGAGAGCATCGCAATAATCAGTGCGATCTTACGCATACTGCTTGATTCCTTGATAAACCTGAAACTAACAGCCAGGACGGCTAAAGAGACCCGAAATCAGAAAATTCTGTACAGGATTGCGCTCACATTAGCATCGTGGCTAATTTTCGCAAGCGCCAGACGCGGGCGTTTACATATTTTATTGGAATCAATTGGAGTTTTTGCGGTGTGTCACTTTATGCCCGTGCTGACGCCGCTCGCTGGGTTGTTCATCGTCTACCTGAGACGATTTCCTCATTTTGAAAATTAGCTGTATACTTATCCAGTGTTATTTTTCTGGTTGAGTGAGCATGCGCAAAATCATTCATGTCGATATGGACTGCTTTTTTGCCGCCGTTGAGATGCGTGATAATCCGGCCCTGCACGATATTCCCCTCGCTATTGGCGGCAGCGCCCAGCGGCGCGGCGTGATCAGCACGGCGAACTACCCAGCCAGAAAATACGGCGTGCGCAGTGCAATGTCGACCGCGATGGCGCTAAAACTCTGCCCGCATCTCACTCTATTACCGGGTCGGTTCGACGCCTATAAAGAAGCCTCCAACCACATTCGCGAAATCTTCTCACGCTATACACCGCTCATCGAACCCTTGTCGCTTGATGAAGCCTATCTGGACGTCACCGACAGCGAACACTGCCAGGGCTCGGCGACGTTAATTGCCCGTGAGATTCGACAGGCTATCTCCGACGAACTAAACCTGACCGCCTCGGCGGGTATCGCGCCGATTAAATTTTTGGCGAAGATTGCGTCTGATCTGAATAAACCCAACGGCCAGTTTGTGATTACGCCCGAGCAGGTACCGGACTTTTTAGCGACGCTGCCGCTCGGCAAAATTCCCGGCGTGGGCAAAGTCACGGTGTCAAAGCTGGAAACGCTCGGCCTAAGAACTTGCGCCGATGTGCAAAATGCGGACCTGGCCATGCTGTTAAAACGCTTTGGGAAATTTGGCCGGGTACTTTGGGAACGCAGCCAGGGCATTGATGAGCGGGAGATCAGTAACGATCGCCAGAGAAAGTCGGTGGGGGTAGAGCGGACGCTGGCGGAAGACATTCATGAATGGCCAGAGTGTGAAGAGATTATTGAACGGCTGTACCCTGAACTTGAGCGAAGGCTGGCCAAAGAGCGGGCCGATCTGCGCATTGCCCGGCAGGGCATCAAGCTGAAGTTTAATGATTTTCAGCTGACGACCCAGGAGCACGTCTGGCCGAAGCTGAATAAAGAAGATCTGATCGCAACGGCTCGTAAAACCTGGGAGGAGCGGCGGGGAGGGCGCGGCGTCCGTCTGGTGGGGCTGCATGTGACCCTGCTCGACCCACAGCTGGAGAGGCAGTTGCTGCTGGGGCTGTAAATAAGACCCTCATCCCGGCCTTCTCCCTGCAAGGGAGAAGGGGGAAAACACGTTTTCGCTGAACGCAAAGCAAACAAAGAAAATCCCTTCTCGTTTTTAGATAAATCGTTAGGGAGAAAGAGAAAAGTAAGGCAGATAAAGAAAATCCCCTCTCGATTTTAGAGAAATCGGCTGGGAGAAAAAGGCAAGTAAGGCAGACAAAGAAAATCCCCTCTCGATTTTAGAGAAATCGCCTGGGAGAAAAAGGAAAGTAAGGCAGACAAAGAAAATCCCCTCTCCCTTATAGGGAGAGGGTTAGGGTAAAACTTACTTCGCCGGAATCGCCTTCAGCAGCTCGGTCAGCAGCGTCCAGTACTGGCCCACGCTCTCAATATGTACCTGCTCGTCCGGGGAATGTGGGCCGGTAATGGTTGGCCCGATAGATACCATATCCATCTCCGGGTACGGCTTTTTGAACAGACCGCATTCCAGGCCGGCGTGGATAACCATGATGTTCGGCGTCTGGTTGAACAGCTTCTGGTAAGTCTCGCGCACCAGGGCCATCACCGGAGACTTAGCGTCTGGCTGCCAGCCAGGATAGCTACCTTTCGCCACGGTTTTTGCCCCGGCCAGTTCACCCAGGGACTCCAGCACGCTAACCACGTAGTCTTTACCGGAATCGATCAGGGAACGAATCAGGCAGATAATTTCTGCGCTGTCGTCGCCCATGGTCACGACGCCCGCGTTCAGGGAAGTCTCAACCACGCCTTTCACTTCATCTGAATTACGGATAACGCCGTTTGGCGTCGCGTTCAGCAGGTGCAGGAAGGTATCGCGCGTTTTCGCGGTTAGCGCCTGTTTGTCAGACGTTGTGGCTTCCACCAGCACGGTGATGTTCTTCTCTACCGCAGACAGTTCGTTTTTCAGAACGGCCAGGTAGTCGTTTGCCGCAGACTTCAGCTCGGCCGCTTTCGCCGCAGGCACGGCCAGCGTGGCGAAGGCTTCGCGCGGAATCGCGTTACGCAGGGTACCGCCGTTCAGATCGAGCAGGCGCGCGTCCAGTTCCGCGGCATGAGCCAGCAGGAAGCGAGCGAGCAGCTTGTTGGCGTTACCCAGACCCAAATGAATATCTGCGCCAGAGTGGCCGCCTTTCAGCCCTTTGATGGTCAGCTTGAAGGTGTCAAAACCAGCCGGAACGGCTTCACGCTGCAGCGGCAGCGTAGTGATGAAGTCGATCCCGCCCGCGCAGCCCATGTAGATCTCACCTTCCGTTTCGGAGTCGGTGTTGATCAGGATATCGGCCTGCATCCAGCCTGCCTGCAGACCAAATGCGCCGTCCATCCCGGCTTCTTCGGTCATGGTCAGCAGCACTTCCAGCGGGCCATGAGCCACGTTATCGTCAGCCAACACCGCCAGTGCGGAGGCCATCCCGATGCCGTTGTCTGCGCCCAGCGTGGTGCCGCGCGCTTTTACCCACTCGCCGTCGATGTACGGCTGGATAGGATCTTTAGCGAAGTCATGAACGGTGTCGTTGTTTTTCTGCGGCACCATGTCGAGGTGCGCCTGCAGCGCCACAGGTTTGCGGTTTTCCATGCCCGGCGTAGCAGGCTTGCGAATCAGGATATTCCCCACCTGATCACGTTCGACGTGCAGGCCTTTTTCTTTTGCCCAGGACAGGATGTGTTCCGCCAGCGCTTCTTCATGATAGGACGGATGCGGAATAGAACAGATTTTGGCAAAAATATCCCACAGTGGCTGTGGCGATAATTGAGACAATTCAGACACGTTGAGTCTCCCTGGAGTCGTTTTTTTGGCTGACCGGTTACGTTTTTAGCCGGGTTCAGATACACCACAAGCACGGCTTGCGCGATGTCCTGAGAATACCACTTTCTTTTGTTGCGTGAAGGCTGAATACGAGCAAAATCGGCTGCCAATGGCCTGCAACACTGGTTTTTAGTGCGTCAGATCTCTATAATCTCGCGCAACCAAAACTCCTTCGAATACTTTTTAAGCCGTTATTTACAGGCCGGGACACTTCACATGAGCGAAAAATACGTCGTCACCTGGGACATGTTGCAGATTCACGCCCGCAAACTGGCTCAGCGCCTGCTGCCAGCCGAACAGTGGAAAGGCATTATTGCCGTTAGCCGTGGTGGCCTGGTGCCGGGCGCGCTGCTGGCTCGTGAACTGGGTATTCGCCATGTTGATACCGTTTGCATCTCCAGCTACGACCACGACAACCAGCGTGAGCTGACCGTGCTGAAGCGTGCGGAAGGCGACGGTGAAGGTTTCATCGTGATCGATGACCTTGTTGACACCGGCGGCACCGCGGTAGCCATTCGCGAAATGTATCCGAAAGCTCACTTCGTCACTATCTTCGCCAAACCAGCCGGTCAGCCGCTGGTGGACGATTACGTGATTGATATCCCGCAGGACACCTGGATTGAGCAGCCGTGGGATATGGGCGTGGTGTTTGTGCCGCCGTTGGCTGGCCGTTAATCCCTCCATGGTTTGAGCTTTGTCATTTATTTGGCGCCCGGCATAGCCGGGCGTTTGTGTTATTTGGACCGTATCAGGCTACAATAGCGACGTTTCTCGTATTCATGGAGGCAGTGAAACGATGTCGCAGGCCAACCTCAGCGAAACCCTCTTTAAGCCCAGATTCAAACACCCGGAAACGTCCACGCTTGTCCGTCGCGCGCGACATACCGCCACGCCCGCGATTCAGTCCGCGCTGGATGGCAAAAACGTGCCCCACTGGTACCGCATGATCAACCGCCTGATGTGGATCTGGCGTGGGGTCGATCCGCGTGAAATTCTCGAAGTCCAGGCGCGGATTGCCTGCACCGAGGCTGAACGTACCAACGACGAGCTGTTTGACACCGTGATGGGCTACCGCGGGGGCAACTGGATCTACGAATGGTCGAAGCAGGCGATGCTCTGGCAGCAGCGTGCCGGCCAGGAAACGGACGAAGAGAAAATCGGCAAATGCTGGCTGCAGGCGGCGAATCTCTACAGCATTGCGGCCTATCCTCACCTGAAAGGGGATGCGCTGGCGGAACAGGCCCAGGTGCTGGCTAACCGGGCTTACGAAGAGGCCGCGCCCCGGCTGTCCGGCGGGCTGCGTGAGCTTGAATTCCCGATGACCGGCGGCGGCACCATCAGCGGCTTTCTGCATATGCCGAAAGGGGCTGAAGGGCCATTCCCGACCGTGCTGATGTGCGGCGGCCTTGACGCTTTACAGAGCGATTATTACAGCCTGTTCGAGAAATATTTTGCTCCTCAGGGAATCGCGATGCTGACCATCGACATGCCGTCAGTCGGTTTTTCCTCTAAGTGGAAACTGACCCAGGATTCCAGCGTATTGCACCAGCACGTGCTCAAAGCACTCCCGAATATTCCGTGGGTTGATCACACTCGCGTTGCGGCATTTGGCTTCCGATTTGGCGCCAACGTTGCTGTGCGCCTGGCCTACCTCGAAGCGCCGCGCCTGAAAGCCGTCGCCTGCCTTGGGCCGGTGGTTCACGCCCTGCTGAGTGACCCGCAGCGCCAGGCCAACGTGCCGGAAATGTATATCGACGTGCTGGCGAGCCGCCTGGGCATGACCAGCATCTCTGATAGCGCGCTGAGTGTGGAACTGAACCGCTACTCCCTGAAAACGCAGGGCCTGCTGGGCCGTCGCTGCCCAACACCGATGCTGTCCGGTTTTTGGGAGAATGACCCGTTCAGCCCGGAAGAAGAATCCCGTTTAATCACTTCGTCATCTGCCGACGGCAAATTACTCCAGATCCCGTTCAAACCGGTGTATCAAAACTTTGACAAGGCGCTCAAAGAAATTACCGGCTGGGTGAAACAAAGATTACGTTAAATATTTGCTAAATTTCGACGGTTTGCTAAAACAGTTGCTTCACAACAGGAGATCGTAATGACGTTACCGAGTGGACACCCGAAAAGTAGACTGATCAGAAAGTTCGCCTCGCTTGGCCCGTATATCCGGGAAGAGCAGTGTGAAGACAACCGTTTCTTCTTCGATTGCCTGGCGGTGTGCGTTAACGTAAAGCCCGCGCCGGAGAAACGCGAGTTTTGGGGATGGTGGATGGTGCTGGAAGCCCAGGAAAAGCAGTTTACCTACACCTGGCAGTTCGGCCTGTTTGATAAAGACGGCAAATGGACGGCCACCCCGGCAAAAGATAAAGAAGTGGATGAAAAACTGGAGCAGACGCTGCGCGGTTTCCACGGACGCCTGAAAGATTTACTCGCCACCCTTGAACTTGGGCTGGTGCCTGCCGAGAACTTTGCGGAAAAGCCGCTTAAACTCTCCGCCTGAAAATAAAAAATCCCCGTCAATCTGACGGGGATTTTTTTGTCCGCAGTATCGCGAATTAGAACTGGTAAACCAGGCCTACCGCAACAACGTCGTCGTTGTTCAGCTTCAGCTTGTTGTTGTCGCTCAGCTGGTTGATTTTGTAATCAACGAAGGTAGACATGTTTTTGTTGAAGTAGTAAGTCGCTGCTACGTCGATGTATTTCACCAGATCCGCATCGCCCACGCCTTCAATATCTTTCGCTTTAGACTGCACGTAACCGATGGATGGACGCAGGCCGAAGTCGAACTGGTACTGTGCAATGGCTTCGAATGCCTGGTTTTTGTTAGCAAAACCGCTCACTTTGGTGGACACGCCATTGATGATGGACGTCCCGCTCAGCACGGTCATGTTGCTGGTTTCAGCGTAGATAGCGGCCAGGTAAACGTTGTTTTTGTCGTATTTCAGACCGGTGGTCCAGGCTTCAGCTTTGTCGCCTTTACCGAACGCGCCAGTTTTCTGCAGGTTGGTACGGTTAGAGTTCGCGTACGCAGCCCCTACGCTCAGGCCGGTGTCAGCGATGTCGTAAGACAGGCTGGTGCCGAAGCCGTCGCCGTTCTGTTTAGACGTATCGCGACCGTCGTTCTGGTTTTTGCCCTGGTATTGCAGAGCCATCTTCAGGCCGTCAACCAGACCGAAGAAGTTGTTGTTGCGGTAAGTCGCCACGCCGTTAGTACGACCGGTCATGAAGTTATCGGTTTTAACGAAAGAGTCGTCGCCGAACTCAGGCATCATATCGGTGTAAGAGGCGATGTTATACAGCACGCCGTAGTTACGACCGTAGTCGAAGGAGCCATAGTTACCGGCTTTCAGGCCAGCAAATGCCAGGCGAGTTTTTGCTGCAGTTGGATCACCTTCAACTTTGTTGCCGGCAATCTGGTATTCCCACTGACCGAAACCGGTCAGCTGGTCGTTAATCTGGGTTTCGCCTTTGAAGCCGAAACGAGCGTAAGTTTGGTCACCATCAGCGCTGCTGTTATCGCTGAAGTAATGTTCGGCTTTTACGCGTCCGTACAGGTCCAGCTTGTTGCCGTTCTTGTTATACACTTCAGCTGCCTGAGCTGCAGAAGCCGCCATGATGCCCATTACCACTAATGCCAGTGTGCTCTTTTTCATTTGTTATCCCAAGAATGATGAACGCTTGCAAAATTGTTCTGGGAGTCGGGCTCCCGCTAAAAACAGGAAGGGTTTTATCGTTCTCAGATTAAAGATTTATGACAATTTAGGAGAAAGATTAAATAAACGTAATAAAGTTTGAATGTCATAAAAATGTAAAATATATCCGCTATCGTCAGCGATCCTTTCTTGCTTATTAACCCTTTTCCCACGCCGCCTGTTGGCAAGCCGCGCGACTCCTGTTACAACGTCATCTGGCTTTTTAATTTCCCCTTATTTGTAGAAACGGCAGAGAATCATGAGTGACAGCCAGACGCTGGTCGTAAAACTAGGCACCAGCGTATTAACCGGTGGCTCCCGCCGCCTGAACCGCGCCCATATTGTTGAACTGGTTCGCCAGTGTGCCCAGCTGCACGCGGCGGGGCATCGTATTGTGATTGTGACCTCCGGGGCGATTGCCGCCGGACGTGAACACCTCGGCTACCCCGAACTCCCCGCCACCATCGCGTCCAAGCAACTGCTGGCCGCGGTAGGGCAAAGTCGCCTGATTCAGCTCTGGGAACAGTTGTTCTCTATCTACGGCATTCACGTCGGGCAGATGTTGCTGACCCGCGCCGATATGGAAGACCGTGAACGCTTCCTTAATGCCCGTGACACGCTCAGAGCGCTGTTAGATAACAACATTGTGCCGGTCATTAATGAAAACGACGCCGTGGCGACGGCGGAAATCAAAGTCGGCGATAACGACAACCTTTCCGCACTGGCCGCGATTCTCGCCGGAGCCGACAAGCTGCTGCTGCTCACCGATCAGCAGGGCCTGTACACCGCTGACCCGCGTAATAACCCGGAAGCTGAACTGATTAAAGAAGTGCACGGCATTGACGATGCGCTGCGCGCCATTGCGGGCGACAGCGTTTCTGGCCTTGGCACGGGTGGCATGGGCACTAAGCTCCAGGCGGCCGACGTGGCCTGCCGCGCGGGTATCGACGTCATTATCGCCGCAGGCAGCAAGCCCGGCGTTATTGGCGACGTCATGGCCGGCAACTCTGTGGGGACGCGCTTCCACGCGCAGCAGTCTCCGCTGGAGAACCGCAAACGCTGGATCTTTGGTGCTCCGCCAGCCGGTGAAATCACCGTGGATGACGGTGCCCTGTCCGCTATTCTGGAGCGCGGCAGCTCATTGCTGCCAAAAGGCATCAAAAGCGTGAGCGGCAACTTCTCCCGCGGGGAAGTGATCCGCATTCGTAGCCTGGAAGGGCGCGACATCGCCCACGGCGTTTGTCGCTACAACAGCGACGCGCTGCGCCGCATTGCCGGGCATCACTCCCAGCAAATCGACGAAATCCTCGGCTATGAATACGGCCCGGTGGCCGTGCATCGCGACGACATGATTGTTAATTAAGGAGCAGATCAATGCTTGAACAAATGGGCAAAGCGGCAAAAGAGGCCTCTTACCAGCTGGCACTGCTCTCCGGCCGCGAAAAAAACCGCGTGCTGGAAAAAATTGCCGACTACCTTGAAGCGCGTTCGGAACAGATCCTGACCGCCAACCAGCAGGACGTGGACGAGGCGCGTAAAAACGGCCTCAGCGAAGCGATGCTTGACCGCCTGCAGCTCACCCCGGCCCGCCTGAAGGGCATCGCCGACGATGTGCGCCAGGTGTGTAGCCTCGCCGACCCGGTAGGGCAGGTAATCGACGGCGGGTTGCTGGATAGCGGGCTACGCATTGAACGCCGCCGCGTGCCGCTCGGCGTGGTGGGCGTGATCTATGAAGCTCGCCCGAACGTGACCGTAGACGTCGCCTCTCTGTGCCTGAAAACCGGCAACGCCGCCATTCTGCGCGGCGGGAAAGAAACCTGGCGCACCAACAACGCCACGGTGGCGGTGATCCAGCAGGCGCTGGAAGAGTGCGGCCTGCCAAAAGCGGCGGTTCAGGCGATTGAAAACCCGGACCGCGCGCTGGTCACCGAAATGCTGCGTCTCGATCGCTACATCGACATGCTGATCCCACGCGGTGGCGCGGGCCTGCATAAACTTTGCCGTGAACAGTCGACGATCCCGGTGATCACCGGCGGCATCGGCGTGTGCCACATCGTGGTGGACGACACCGCCGAAATTGAACCGGCGCTGAAAATCATCGTCAACGCCAAAACCCAGCGCCCGAGCACCTGTAACACGGTGGAAACGCTGCTGGTGCACCAGGCGATTGCCGACCGCTTCCTGCCTGCGCTGAGCAAGCAGATGGCCGAGTCTGGCGTGACGCTGCATGCGGACGAAAAATCGCTGCCTGTGCTGCAAACCGGCCCGGCAGTTGTGGAAGCGGTGAAAGAGGCGGATTACAACGACGAATGGCTGTCGCTGCACCTGAATGTGAAAGTGGTGGCGGATCTTGATGATGCCATCGCCCATATTCGCGAGCACGGCACCCAGCATTCGGACGCTATTCTGACCCGCACGCTGCGCAACGCGAACCGCTTTATTAACGAAGTGGATTCCTCTGCCGTGTACGTCAACGCCTCAACTCGCTTCACCGACGGCGCTCAGTTCGGCCTTGGTGCGGAAGTGGCGGTCAGCACCCAGAAGCTGCACGCTCGCGGCCCGATGGGGCTGGAAGCCTTAACCACCTACAAGTGGATCGGCTTCGGCGACGACACGATTCGTGCGTAATTGAAGACAGGGTGATGCAAAAACCAGCAGTCAGTTTGATAAGTGGTTGACGCATCACCCATTCTTCCTTACCCTTTTACACCGCAGCCACGCTCGTGGCGCGTCCTGAAAGCCGATATAGCTCAGTTGGTAGAGCAGCGCATTCGTAATGCGAAGGTCGTAGGTTCGACTCCTATTATCGGCACCATTTCAAACTCTTCCCAAGTCTACCTAAATCAACTTAAAGCCCGTATATAGCGGTTTCTGGCCCGTGTCTTATCTCCTTCAACTGGACTCAACCGAAATCAAGTCACAGTTGGGGGCATAAATGGGGCATTCTGTGTTCGGTCCAGGGAGATGCCCCCAATCAAGCTTAATGCGCGGCAGGTAGATGCTGGTAAACCCAGAGAGAAAGCCTACAAGCTAGCAGATGGTGCAGGCTTGTATCTTGAAGTTGTTCTTTCTGGTTCTCGATACTGGCGGATGAAATATCGATTCAATCGAAAAGAGAAACGTATGGCTTTTGGTGTCTATCCGGCAGTGTCCCTTGCACAAGCGAGGGCACTACGTGATGAAGCCAAGAAAAAGCTGGCCGAAGGTATCGACCTATCGTTTGCCAAGAAAGAAGAAAAGTTGGTTCGCGATGTGCAGCTCAATAATACGTTTCAGGCTGTGGCGCTTGAATGGCACGGAACGAAGGTGAGCCGGTGGTCAGAAGGTTATGCCTCCGACATTATCGAAGCCTTCAATAAAGATATTTTCCCTTATATTGGCCAACTGCCGGTGAATGACATCAAGCCTTTGGTTCTGCTGAATGTGCTACGTCGAATGGAAAGCCGTGGCGCGACAGAGAAGGCCAATAAGGTTCGCCAGCGCTGCAGCGAAGTTTTTCGTTACGCCATCGTTACCGGTCGTGCGGAATACAATCCTGAAGCGGATCTTACCAGCGCGATGTCAGGGCGTGAATCGAAGCATTACCCCTTCCTGACTGTTGACGAGTTACCAGCTTTCTTCAAAGCTATCTCTGGAGATACAGGAAGCCCGCTAGTTGTTCTTGCCGCTCGTCTGCGGGTACTTATGGGAGTTCGTATTGGCGAGCTCCGAGGTGCTTTCTGGAGTGAGTTTGATCTTGAAAAAGCGGTGTGGGAAATTCCTGCCGAGCGGATGAAGATGAAACGGCCCCATCTTGTACCCCTCTCTACCCAAGCGCTGGAAATCGTACAGCAACTCAAAGTGATGTCAGGGCAATATCCACTGGTGTTCCCAGGACGTAATGATCCCCGCAAGACGATGAGTGAAGCGAGTATTAATCAGGTGTTTAAGCGGATTGGATATACGGGGAAGGTAACGGGGCATGGTTTCCGTCACACGATGAGTACGATTTTGCACGAGGAAGGGTTCAATACGGCATGGATTGAAACCCAGCTGGCTCACGTTGATAAAAATGCGATTCGTGGGACGTATAACCGTGCGTTGTATCTGGAAGGTAGGAGGGAGATGATGCAGTGGTATGCAGATTATATTGAAGCATCTTTAACTAAGGTTATATAAGCCTGTAAATAGGGAAAACGAGTTTTTAAAGTTTTCCCTAGAGGTGCCATCTTTCAACTGTATAAAAAAACAGTATTTAAAACAGTGCATTAGATCACTAAAAGTGATCTTACAAATTTATTTTTTTTGATTTTCGTGATACACATCGCCTTAAATGGTTTAATTTGCATCCACATCCATCACTGGATGACGATGGAAATTTTTAGCTGTTGTAGGAGAGCAGGGTGGCTAAAAATAAAGCGGCAAACGCCGGGGTTGATGCGTTAACTGGTTTTGAGTTTCAAAGAAACTGTGCATTGTATCTTTTGTTAGATAATTTCAATTCTTTTATCAATAAAGAGTTCTTTATTTGTATCGAACATCACGATGATTTTCTATTTTGTTATAAAACTGATTGCTTAAGTTATATAAACGAGATACATGCCTATCAAGCAAAGAAACTTAGCGGGAAAATATGGACTATCGATTCTAGGTTTTCTGAGATGGTATCTAAAATACTATTGGTGGGCGAAAACTTAAGAAATGATGCTTTTGAAAAAAGTGAAGATTATAAACACCAGCTAACATTTATATCAAATACAGAAATAGAATTAAAATACTCACCGTCAAAGGCGTTAAAAAAAGAAGGTATTACTGAGCAGATATTAAGGATTAATGAGCAAAACTCTATCTGTGCTTATGATGAATTACATAAAAACATTCAGAATAAAATTGAAGAGAAAGTTACAGATATTTGTAATGAAGAATCTTCTGTTTTCCATCGTAAAGAACTAAGTAACCTAAAAATTCAGTGGGTAGATTTTCCAAGAACAGCTGCAAAACAAAAAGAGTCGCTTATTGGACTTATGTCTAGAAAGTTTTCTCATATAGCTGACCCGAAAGCAGCCATCGAGGTAATACTTGCTCTATTTAGAAATGTGGAAACTGTATATAATCAAGGGCAGGAAATATGTCTACTCGATCCAACAAAAAGGGTTGAAGGCGAAGATGTTAAGAAAGTTATGAATATAATTGATTCACAGCAAAAGGCATTCGACTATTGGCGTGACGAAGCACAGCAATTCTCAATGAAATTCAGAATACCACTTAGCATACAGAAAAATCATGAAAACTATATACTTAACTCTTTTGAACTACTCAAGGATATGAGTAATTACGATTATCAAATCATTAAAGACTTTGTTAGAAATAATGATTACACAACTCAATATTTTTCTCTTCAAGACGCATTAACTGCATATGTTGATAATGTTAGAAAATCTCATTCTATAAACCTAGATAATATTGATACATTTTTTGCAGTTCTGTGTTCATACGTTGAGTGCTACGATTAAGGTAAACCATGAAGACAATTATAAAGTTTGATAGATTGTTTGTTGTCTCTGAAAGTCATAATTTATATTTCGACCAAAAGTTTTCAAATAAAATAAACATAATAAGTGGGTGTAATACCTCAGGTAAAAGCACTTTAATACAGAGTATTTTATTTACCTTTGGAATTAACGATGTTAAAGATGGCTTGAGCGAAATTATTCGATACAACCCTACGTTCAGATTGGATTTCAGCATCACTAAAGGAGGCGTAGATAAAAAATATATAATTGTAAGAGAGCTTGGTAGCATATATTTAAAAGAGGATGGGGGAAATGTTTTTAGTTTTCATGGAATTGACTCTGATGGTCGAGTTGAACATGTGAAGCTTAAGGAGATGTTATCTCAATTATTTTATTTTAACATGCTTTTAGAACAGAAGGGTGAGCTAAAAAAAGCATCGATAGAATGCATGTTCCTGCCTTATTATATTTCTCAATCTGTAGGGTGGGTTTATTTAAGAGAGTCATTCTCTAATCTTGGTTTTTATAAAGACTTTAAAGATACGTATCTTGATTATTATCTTGGCATAGAAAATTCTTTTGATAAAGAACATTTTTATAAATTAACAAAAGAGCGGACACAACTTCAGTCGAAGATCTCCTCATTGAATAAATATAGCGCCGAGCCTCACTTTGTTGTTTCTAAATTACTGGATGAAGAGTTTGGTGATGAGGCTCAGAAGTATATAGATGGTTATATTAAATTAGTAGCATCATTAGATGAAGAACGTGATGTATATACTGGTTTGTGTAATAAGTTATCCTTAACTAAAAATCATGTCAAGATACTAAGAAGAACTAAAAGAAATATTAAAAACCAAAACTATAACAATATTGATCGTTGTCCTGCATGTACGCAAATACTTCCTTATTCCTTAGAAGGGTTATATGGTTATTATCAAAACATCAATGATACTAATAAACTATCGGAGCAAATAAATAATAAAATACAAAAAATACAGTCTGACATTAATGGTTCACTTGCGAAGATTAAAAAGTTAGAAATTGATATATCTTCAAAGTATTCATATTTTCTTGAGAAAAAATCACAAAATTTATCTGTCAACACATGGATCGATAATAAAGCAAACATACGTCTGTTAGGCAATATTCATGAAGAGATAGAAGAATATACAAAAAGGTCTGATGAAATTAAAGGATTAATTGATGGGATGGGAGAGGAGCAGTCTCTTTTTGTCGAGCGGTTTAACAAAGAAAAAGATTTCAAGGAAATATTTAAAAAATATCTTAATGATATGCAGTTGTTCAATGTAACAGAACCTAGATATACAGATCTTTATAAAATAAATTCATTTCCTTTTCAAGGTGTTGAACTTCATAAAACTGTAATGTCATATCATTTTGCATTAAATTCTTTAATAAGAAAAACAGACAATATACATCGACTTCCATTTATGCTTGACGCAATTCTTAAGGAAGATATCGATGACAGAAATTTTGATCTCATACTGTCGTTTGTGGGAAAAAATCTTCCGACTGATACTCAATCATTTATATCAATGTCTGAGTATGCTGAAGATAACCTCTTGAAAGATGGTAAAGAGATAAGTGCATTCCGAAGATCCAAGGTTAAAGATATTAAAAATCGATACTTCCCTGATGGTACGAATTTATTCTTTATTGGTGATGGGAAGCGTGAGAGAGCATTTTTATCAAAACCTTTGGATTTAAACCTCGATATTTTCGTTGATACATGTCGGCTTACTGAATGATTTCTTTAGTTAATAGCGAATGCACAAGTTTGCGCATTCGCTATTTATGCTATATATTTTTTTCCGTATGTAATATTGCAAGGAGTTTTTCACCGAATATCATAGGGCCAGATAGACAGGGGAACAACTATGGTTTTTACAGCATTACAACTCTTCAAAACCTCTCCGATGAAACCCGCGTGGGCATCGTGTTGCTGCTTAGATTAATGGGATAGCTATGCATGTGCGATCTCTATGATAAAGCACATTATTACTATTCTTTATTCGATTAACGGATGGAGGGTATAATGACGAGCCTTTACGAAATGATGCAACTTAGTGATTATGATTCCATGGTTAACAGGGAATTTACATATAAGGGGAAAAGTGTAGGTCAGCTCAAAGGATTCTGTGATCTCGATAACCAATACCTTGTATTCATAACTGAAACAGGCCAGAAAAAAATTAGATGGGATATGAACGATGGTAATGGACGTTCACAGTTAAACCCCTTGATGCACCACTACAAACTGGTTGAGTAACTTTTAACTTAACCACACAGGCCACTGGCATCTGCTGGTGGTCTTTTTTTAAGCTTACTGTAAATGGTTGTTTGCGGGCAAAGGGGGCTGAATGGCAGATTTGAAAGACCTGTCTTGACCTGCCCCATTAATCAACACACCCCAATGTGACCAATGGAGTGCCCCCAAGCCCGTAGACAAATCTGCCCTATGTTGGAGTGTCCTCATCAGCCAAATGAGGACACCCCCATGAAAAAGCGTTTTACCGATACCCAGCTCACGCCCAGTCTGAAACAAACCCTGGCCAAAACGCCGATGGCAGTGTAAATACACCCGTTCTGGGGCTATGGGACATCAGCAGCAGCGTCTATAATCCGGACAGAGATTTTTCCTGCTAAAGCCGCGGCTAATCGTCAGTTGAGATAGCATCAAACCTTGCGATATCAAGGTTCCTGGTTGCCGTGAGCGACCTACATTCACAAAGGTTAATATGAAACAAATTACGTTCAGCGATCTACAAAAACAAAGCGAGCAGGCGGCAAACTCCCCTCGCTTACGTGCCAATCGTAATCTCCATCCTGAATTGAGCGATCCTGTTCAGCGCCTGGCTATTGCTATGGAACCGGGTACCTATGTTCGCCCTCATCGCCACCCGCACACGTTTGAGCTGCTGACATCCCTTAGTGGGCGCTTTTTGGTATTGCATTTTGATGACAAAGGCAACGTGACCCACCGCGTTGTGCTAGGTGAAGACTGCAAGGTGCTGGAGACGGATGCCGGGACCTGGCATGCGGTTTTATCGCTGGATAAAGGTGGGGTCATTTTCGAGGTAAAACATGGGGCGTACCAGCCCGTAGCCGAGCAAGATATGGCCCCATGGGCACCTGCTGAAAACGAGCCGGGAGCGGCTGAGTTGATGAAATGGTATACCGTGGTGCAAGTGGGGGATGGCGGTTTTTCCCTGTAATATTACCGCAGCCTCTCGTACTTTTTCCTGACCTGACGAAATAAACGTAAAGCCGTATACAGCGGCTTTAGCCCATTCTTATCTCGATAAGCATCCCTGAAAAACGAACCATTCACTTTTAGGGATCTTATGATGTATTGATTCCCAGTTTGTCAGGCAGATACTGACAACGAGAGAAATAGATCGCAGCATTCCACTCTGAAGCCATCCCAACTACAGCCCCCAATCCTAAGTACTCCTTAGTAGATTTCCATGTCCTTTGCGGCGAGTATTTAACCGATTTTCTAACGCAAAGGAGTCAACAACATGGAAAGAACAGATATGCATCCCGCGGATATCATTGCCGGTTTAAGAAAGCAGAAATCCTCTCTGGCAGCATTGTCCCGGCAGGTGGGGCTTAGCTCGTCGACGCTATCGAATGCGTTGGTTCGCCCGTGGCCTAAAGGCGAGCATATTATTGCGGAAGCGTTAGGTATGGCGCCGTCGGAGATTTGGCCCAGCCGTTATTACGATGAAATGAGCAACCTTATCGATCGCCAGAAATTAATCCGTTCATACAGCCTATAAGGCAACCAGAGGCATAGCGCTGAATTCAGCTGCTATGCCTCCGCTATACATTAAATCTTCGGGCCTTCCAGGTGGCATTGGTATGCAGTGCCGCCGTGTTCGGCCACAAACCAGTCAATAGCGCCGCCTGTAAGGCGATTGATTTCTACATTGGAAACCAAGCCCCAGGTTTTTTGGTCGCGTGAACCTTCGATTTTATAGGCGATCTCTTTGTCATTCACGACCGGTTGCACTACCCGGAACCAGGTGTCGTCGCGGCCCTGCGGTTCACCGCCGATGTCCACGATCACCGCTTCGGTCATCCACTGGGTTGTCTGGCCGTTGCCCACGCAGGTGCTGCCTTTATCGGCCTGAATATTGAAACACAGCTGGTCATTATCCATATAAGGCGCAGGCCAAATCTCCGAGGACGTCGTTGAACTCTTATCTTGTGGCTCACAGACAACGAGCGAAGGCTTAGCCGTCACGGCGGGTAGGCTCAGGAATAGGGCAAAGGCGAGGTATTTGCGTTTCATTACCGACAGTCCATATTCGTAGTAAAAGGGGAAACTAACATGAAGACCGTTAATTTAGTGAGTGCCGTTGTCTTAAGCAACAAGATTATATTGCTATTAAATAACAACTCGAGTGCTCTATAATCCCGGCACTTAAAATACCTCAGGGAATTTATAATGAAGTCAATTCTTGCTGGCAGCGCAATCGTTGGGGCTGCGCTTATCGTTTCATCCTTAATTAGTTCCGGCCCGGTTTTATTTAAGAGTGAAAATATTATCCCCGTTACCGGCGGTGCAGTGAAACTCGGTAACATCTACGATGAACACAAAGTTGTTTCCGTGAAAATGATTTTTGATGACAACGTCTCGAATCAGGAATTTTTGGAGCAGGCTAATGCGGATGATTATAAAACCGCCTATAAAAACAAGCTCACAGAGCTGGCTAATTTAGTCAATCAAGGTCGCAAAGAAGCAGAGAAAACGACGGCAGAAAGCCTGACGCTGACAAAACCAGCAAAATTAGAAATCACCACTGCAGTAAGGTACCGCAGCGAGTACCAGCCGGTATTCACCCTGGCACTGGGCACGAAAACGGTTGATTTACCGGTTGGCACTCAGCTTTACGCAAAATCTATTGAATCGGTAGATGCCTTCCTGAAGGAGCAGAAACCGCAGTTTGACTCGGCGCTGTACCTCAAAAAGTAGTTTTTTCATTAGGTTAAAGCCCGTTAATAAGGGCTTTAACCCAGCCTTTCGCATTAGCTTCTAAACCCATTGCTTTTACAAATCAGCGCGCTGGTCCTGAGGGTAAAGGCCAGCTTATCAGCGTAGTGGCTGTAGTAGTTGTGCTCTTCTTCCAGGCCTTTATCCTGCGCCAGTTGAACGGTTTTCAGCGAGCAGGTGCGATAAATCAGGTCTTTTTGCATTGTTGTTTGTGTTTCCCGCTGTTTAGCTGGCGACATGGCAGCCCATTTTTCCGACAGCGAATAATCGTAAACTACCTTATTCCCTTTGGCCTGGATCGCCTCGACGGTAACCACTTCGTCTACTTTGAGACGCTCCTGGCCACGCATACGTTTTTTATCTTCAGCAGCGGCATATGCGGCCAGCGCGTTGACATCCATCTCCTGGATTTTCTGTGTATAGGCCTGGACATAGGCGTCTGGTTGGGCGTAATGCCTGGCGTAAGCCTGCCTAATCTGGGGATCGCTGGCGCTGCACCCGCTGATGATCACCGGCAGCAGAGCGATTAATCTTCTCTTTATCATTGTTTATATCCATTGTTACCAGGAGGTTGTCAGCCAGTCAGCTTAGACCATTTTTCATCAATGGGTGCCGTTATTTACTGCCGGCCCCCGGGTGAGGCCGCTCCGGCAGTGGCCGGAATTAATCTGAATGATTCTGCGGCAATCAATAAATGCGATAGAACGCTTATTTATTCATGATATGTGCATATGTCTGGCAATATGTTACTCGCCAGTCTGACAATAAACGAAATACCCAGGACAGAGAGATTTTTATTCCCGTCCGCCAGAAAATGTGAATTATGGAAGTGTTTTATAAGCAGAATAACACTGTTAAATATAAAGGTTATTGAATGCCGCGAAAAACTAATGCATCTAACTCCTCGCGGAGCACTGGTTTTGAAATGTAGTATCCCTGAAATAAATTGACGCCCATTTGCTTTAGCATAATGAGCTTTTGTAGGCTATCAACACCTTCTGCGATGCACTGGCTGCCTGTCACGCTGGCATAATAGATTAGACCATCAATAAGATTTTTATCGTCGAGGTTATTGATAAACGTTTCTACAATGTAGCGATCAAGCTTGTAACTATTAAATTTTATCTGCCTGACTGGAAACGCAACGCTATTTTTGGCGAAGCAATCATCCAGCGCAAGTTTTACGCCCAGGCCGGTAAGCTGATTTAATACGGCTACCGTTTTAGACTCATAGCTTAAATCCACATTTTCGTTGATATCCAAAACAAGGCAGCGTATCCAGGTCGGATCAAGCAGCTGGGCTTTGGCAGTCTCAACAATTTTAAACAGGGCAGTACCCTCAGTGAGGGCCCGTGGAATATTGACTGAAAACTCCAGTTTTCCTGCATAGTTGTTTATATTCACCACGGCTTCTCTGATGATGTAAGCCGTGAGCATGACCCACGTTTCTCTGGTCCTGATCTCATGGAAAAAGTCTTTCGGCAACAATACGTTGCCGTTGGTGTACCAGCGACAGAAGATCTCGAATCCTACGATCTGCATCTCGCTGTCTACGATGGGCTGGAAAACGGGGAAGATCAGACCATGCTGCAGGGCGTGGGTGATTTTTCTCTCCTCGCTGCTGAGCAGTCTGGTCGTTAAGCCCCTGGGCTTCGACTGGCGCTGCGTTTTACGATGCCGGCCCGGCAACAGTCTGGCCATCATCGGGTGAATGGCCGCCAGTTTTTTTAACCCGCTCGAACGCAGGTTATAGAGCGTTTTAGTACTGAAGTTTTTTATTGCCGCAGCGTCCTCTTTATCAGAGGTACTGAAAAGCTCCAGTAGCGTATTGACCTCATGAATTGTAAGACCTTCGTGACGTAATCCGCCATTACGTTCCTCTTGCCTGGCTAGCGAGACGAGCGTTGGAATGCTTTTAATATCCTGATGAAGCGTACTTCTGAGTTTAACCACGCTGGTATAAATACTGACGATCCTGATGGTGCTGAGGTTGGCGCTTCGCGGCAGAACGTTTTTAAAATAACTAAAAAGCCATGAAGATGACAGGCTGCTTATTATCAGGGTATTGATCTTATGGTGATGCATCTGTAACAGCGATATCAGGCTTTTCAGCGTCATCAGCATCTGAAAAGGATCTTCAGGAATAAAGACAATTAGATAATTGAAATCATCATTTTCATTCTTTTTAGAAATCAGTCGGCTGTTTTTTTCCGGGCTAATCAGTTTTGTGTTCATTCCCTTTTCATGGAGCAATGCAGAAAGACCTGTTGCAGAAAAATGACAGGCAGAAAGTATGTGATAAACAAACTCAACATGGGAATGTTGAGATGGCACAGGCAATAACGGTGAGGTTATATTCATATCAATTATCCATTAGTCATTATTTTATATACCCGATGCAATAGGTTTTATTGCGTGGTATATCCTCGCCAGAGGTATTTTTGATATGTGAAAGCCTGGCCGGCGCAGCATGAAAGTTGTCTGCGTCAGGTGTTACGGTTTTGATGTGCAAGCTAAGATTTGCGGTGCAATGCCAGATTAATGATGCATGTTAAATTCCTTTTTAAAAAAATCCGCTAGAGGGAAATCGCCAGTAATATGAATGATAAATTCAATGCAATGAATGTTTTATAATTATTTTAAGTGAAATCATCCCTGCTGGTTTTTTGGATTTTTCCTTGTTTTTGAATTTTTGGGAACGTTACTGTTTCACCTCTAGTTTCTTTACAGCGTGTAGAATGTCAATAGAAATTAATTTTAAAACCGTGATTGAGAATAAACTCAGGGAAAATTCCGAATAGGATTAAATATAAAAAACATTTAAAATCAATGCAATATGATGATATTGATGTTTTGTTAAATATAATTTCAAAAACGATTTAAGATACTTTATTAATATTTCACCCCGGCTCCCCACCAATATTGAGAGGGTAGCTCTCTTAGGGGCGAGCTTATGTGAATAGGCGATCGTTTCGTGAAGCTGAAACATAGGTCTTATGGAAGGCATAGCGACTGCCGGTTCTGATTCGTTTTAGTGAAATTGTTTAAAGGAATAAATTATGAAAATCAAAAATCTGGCTTTCGTTGTACTGTCAGCCCTCTCTCTGAGCTCGGGAGCGGCTTATGCCGTTACGGTTAACGGTGGCACCGTTCATTTCAAAGGTGAAATTGTTAACGCGGCCTGCGCCGTTGATGCGGGCTCGGTGGACCAGACTGTTCAACTGGGTCAGGTTCGTTCCGCCCGACTGGCAGCGGTAGGCAGCACCAGTTCTGCGGTAGGTTTCAACATCCAACTGAATGATTGCGATACCACTGTTTCCACCAAAGCCTCCGTTGCGTTCTCTGGCGTAGCCGTGACCGGTAAAACCGACACGCTGGCAATTCAGGGGCCTGCGGCGGGCGGTGCGACTAATGTGGGGATTCAGATCCTCGACAGCACCAGCACACCGCTGGCACTGGATGGGGCAACCTTCAGCGCCAAAACTACGCTGAATGATGGCACCAATATTATTCCTCTGCAGGCTCGTTACATCGCGCTGGGTGCGGCTACAGCCGGTACCGCCAATGCGGACGCGACCTTTAAAGTTCAGTACGAGTAATCAGTCAGTCATACAGGGAAATCACTCGGGGCCAGGGACGGCCCGTCATCTACTACGGATTTGAAGGTGATAATGATGAGAGGAATAAAGCGGGTTCTATTGGGCGTTCTTCTGCCCTCGCTGGCGCTGGCCGGTAATCGAACGCATGTCATGCTGCCGGGCGGCAATATGCGCTTCCAGGGCACGATCGTTGCCGAATCCTGTCGCGTAGAAGCGGGCGATCGCCAAATGACGGTCGAAATGGGCAGGATCAGCAGCAATCGCTTCCACGCGCCAGGCGAAGACAGCGACCCGGTGCCTTTTGCTCTCCACCTTCAGGACTGTAATACCAATGTTAGCCGGCACGTTGGCGTGGCGTTTATGGGCGTTGCTGACGGCAAAAACCCGGCGGTACTTTCGGTGGGCGAGGGGCCCGGCATAGCTGAAGGCGTGGGCGTTGCCCTCTTTGATGCCGAGGAGCGCCAAATCCCATTGAATGCCCCTGCAAAGGTCTGGACCCGGATATACGCCGGGCCAAACACTCTCCATTTTATCGCCAAATATCGCGCCACCGGGCATCAGGTTACCGGGGGACTGGCGAATGCTCAGGCCTGGTTTGCTTTGACCTATTTGTAGCCTGGCCCCAGGTGTAGTGGACACAAACAACAACGACAAGGACAAAGGTGCGAGCGTGACAAAAAGCTTACTAAGAGGTCGCGGTTTACTGGCGGCGATGATGATAGCTGCGGCAATGGGCTTTATGGCTCGAGCAGAGGCAGGGGTGGCGTTAGGGGCAACTCGCGTTATTTATCCTGAAGGGCAAAAGCAGGTTCAGCTGGCAGTGACCAGCAACGATGAAAAAAGCACTTACCTTATTCAGTCGTGGGTAGAAAACGCCAATGGCGATAAAGACAGCCGTTTCGTGATTACCCCGCCGCTGTTTGCCATCAAAGGGAAAAAAGAAACCACGTTACGCATTTTAGATGCAACCAATAACCAGCTGCCGAAGGATCGGGAGAGCCTGTTCTGGCTGAACGTGAAAGCCATTCCTTCCATGGAAAAATCAAAGCTGAATGAGAACACGCTCCAGCTGGCGATCATCAGCCGAATCAAGCTTTATTACCGCCCGGATAACCTGGCGTTGGCCCCGGAGAAAGCGGCAGAAAAACTGACCTTTAGCCGCAGCAACGGTCAGCTGATTTTAAACAATCCCACCCCGTATTACCTGACGGTGACAGACATTAATGCCGGCACCCGCGTGCTGGACAATGCGCTTGTCCCGCCGCTGGGAAAAACCTCCGTGAAGCTACCGGCCGATGCCGGGACCAACATCACTTACCAGACCATTAACGACTTCGGTGCGCTGACGCCACGGATGCAGGGCGTTATGCAGTAATTCAGGACAGGCCGTCCTGCGTTAAATAACAACGAAGAACTGACTGCCGGGCGAATGCGGACCGGAGGGACAATGTCACATCTAAAATATGGATTAGCGCGTTTCGGCTCCCGTCGCCCACGGCGCAAATTAGTTTCTTTTTTTACTCTGGTACAAACGCCGCTGGCACTTTTAATTGCTATGCAGGCCTGTTCCGCCCATGCGGATTTGTATTTTAACCCGCGCTTTTTAGCCGACGATCCTTCGGCAGTGGCTGATTTGTCCAGTTTTGAAAGTGGGCAGGAAGCGCCGCCGGGGACTTACCGCGTCGATATTTATCTCAATGAAGGGTTTGTCACCACGCGGGACGTTAAATTCGAGACAGCAAAGAGCAGCAGCGGCCTGGCTCCCTGCCTGACGCGTGAGCAATGGGCCGGAATGGGCGTTAACGTGGCGGCCATTGCTGGCATGAATGCCCTGGCGTCGGATGCCTGCGTGCCGATGACTGAGCTTATCCCGGAGTCCACTGCCGGGTTTGATGTCGGCCTGCAAAGGCTGAATCTGACTGTGCCGCAGGCGTTTATGGGCAATCGGGCAAGAGGGTACATCCCGCCTGATCGCTGGGATAACGGCATTAACGCCGGTCTGCTGAATTACAATTTCACCGGCAATAGCGTGCAAAACGATCGCGGTGGTAACAGCAATTATGCGTGGCTGAACCTTCAGAGCGGGATCAATGTCGGGGCATGGCGACTGCGTGACAACACCACCTGGAGCTACAACAGCGGCGGCGGCAATTCAGCGAGCGAAAATAAATGGCAGCACGTCAACACCTGGCTCGAGCGGGATATTATTTCGCTGCGCTCCCGGTTAACGCTGGGCGATAGCTATACAGACAGCGATATTTTTGACGGGATCAATTTCCGGGGGGCTCAGCTGGCCTCCGACGACAATATGCTGCCCGATAGCATGAAAGGCTTTGCGCCGGTGATTCGCGGCATTGCCCGGGGCACGGCGCACGTCATCGTCAAACAAAATGGCTATGAAATTTATCAGGGCACCGTTCCGCCCGGCCCGTTCACGATTAACGATCTCTATGCGGCCACTAGCGGCGGCGATCTGCAGGTCACTATCAAGGAAACCGACGGCAGCAGCCAGATTTTTAGCGTGCCGTGGTCATCCGTGCCCGTTTTACAACGCGAAGGGCGCACCCGTTTTTCCCTGACCGCCGGGGAGTATCGCAGCGGCAATCGCCAGCAGGAAGAACCTAAGTTCTTCCAGGGCACGGTGCTGCAGGGTTTGCCCGATGGCTGGACGCTTTATGGCGGCAGCCAGTTGGCTGACCGTTACCGCAGCTTCAACCTGGGCGTAGGGAAAAACATGGGCGTGCTGGGGGCGCTGTCGATGGACGTCACCCAGGCCAATGCCAGGCTTGCGGATGACAGCGAACACCAGGGGCAGTCGCTTCGCTTCCTCTATAACAAATCGCTGAATGAACTGGGCACCAATATTCAACTGGTGGGCTACCGGTATTCAACCAGCGGCTATTTTACCCTCGCCGACAGCGCCTACAGCCGGATGAGCGGTTACAGCGTGGAAACGCAGGACGGCGTGATTCAGGTTAAGCCTAAGTTTACCGACTACTACAACCTCGCCTACAACAAGCGTGGCAGGGTGCAGTTGAGTCTGACCCAGCAGTTGGGCAGAACCACAACGCTTTATCTCAGCGGCAGCCACCAGACCTACTGGAACAGCAGCAGCGCTGACGAGCAGATGCAGGTGGGGTTGAACACCGCCGTGGATGACATCAACTGGACGGTTAGCTACAGCCTGACGAAAAACGCCTGGCAGGACGGGCGCGACCAAATGCTGGCGGTAAACGTCAATATCCCGTTCAGCCACTGGCTGCGTTCCGACAGCAAATCCGTCTGGCGTAACGCCAACGCCAGCTACAGCGCATCACACGATCTTAATGGCCGGATGACTAACCTGGCCGGGTTGTACGGCACGCTGCTGGAGGACAATAACCTGAGCTATAGCGTGCAGACCGGCTACGCGGGCGGCGGGCACGGGAATAGCAGCAGCACAGGTTATGCCGCTTTGAACTATCGCGGCGGATACGGCAACGCGAACGTGGGCTATAGCCGCAGCGACGGCATGAAACAGGTTTACTACGGTGCGAGCGGCGGTGTGCTGGCGCACGCGGATGGCGTGACCTTCAGCCAGCCGCTTAACAGCACGGTCGTGCTGGTGAAAGCACCCGGGGCCGGTGATGTCAAAGTCGAAAACCAAACCGGCGTGCGTACCGACTGGCGTGGTTATGCCGTGCTCCCGTACGCCAGCGATTACCGCGAAAACAGGATCGCGCTGGATACCAACACGCTGGCCGACAACGTTGACCTTCAGGATGCCGTCGCCAACGTGGTGCCAACCCACGGTGCCGTGGTGCGTGCGGAATTCAAGCCACAGGTCGGGGTGAAAATGCTTATGACGCTGACCCACAACAGCAAGCCTGTGCCTTTCGGGGCCATTGTGACCGTCGAAGGCCTGTCGGTGAGTAGTATTGTGGCCGACAGCGGGCAGGTGTATCTGAGCGGCATGCCGCTGGTGGGCAAGGTGTTGGCCAAATGGGGTGACGGGCCGGGCGCCAGCTGCGTGGCGGACTATCGTCTGGGTGAAGAGAGCCAGAAGCAGATGCTGAGCTCGCTGTCGGCGCTGTGTCGCTAAGGAATAAGCATGACTAAATCTCTTTATATCGTCGGCATCGCCCTGTCACTGTTTGCCGCCTGTGCGGAAGCGGCAGACAGCACGATTACGATTCGCGGCAATGTCCGGGATAACGCCTGCTCGGTTGCGGCGGAGTCAAAAGATTTCACCGTCGACCTGATGAACAACCCGGCCAAACAGTTTTCTGCGGTGGGGGCCACCACGCCGCTGGTGCCTTTTCGCATCGTGCTTTCCCCGTGTGGCGGCCTGGCGACCGCGGTGAAAGTGGGATTTACCGGCGTGGCGGATAGCATCAACACCAGTTTATTAAAGCTGGACAGCGGTGTATCGGCGGCAGCAGGCATGGGGATCCAAATCCTGGACAATACCCGGATACCGATGCCGATCAACGCAGGATCGTCGGCTATTCAGTGGACCACGTTAAAGCCTGGTCAGACTAACGTGTTGGGTTTTTATGCACGCCTGATGGCAACACAGCTGCCGGTCACCGCCGGACACGTAAATGCGACCGCAATATTCACACTTGAATTTCAGTAACCGGAGGCGGACATGAAATGGATTCTACCCGGGAGGGTGTTTGCCGGAGTACTGCTGGTGCTCTCTGCCACGGCGAAGGCGGATGACGTCACTATTACCGTGAACGGCAGAGTGGTAGCGAAGCCTTGTACGATTTCGACCCCCACGGCGACGGTCGATCTGGGCGATCTCTATACCTTTAGCCTGGTGCAGGCTGGTGCCTCATCTGCCTGGCATGATGTTGCGCTGAGTTTGACCAACTGCCCGGTCGGGACCTCTAAAGTGACCGCGACGTTCAGCGGTACGGCGGATGCCACGGGGTATTACGCCAATCAGGGCACGGCGCGTAACCTCCAGCTTCAACTGCAGGATAGCGGCGGTGCGACGTTGAATAACGGCGCCAATAAAACGGTGCCAGTCGATGCCGGCAGCCAGGCGGCGAGTTTTCCTCTGCAGGTCAGGGCGATAACAGTCAACGGCGGGACTACCCAGGGAACTATTCAGGCGGTGATCAATGTCACCTACACCTGGTCCTGATCGCAAGGAGGATGGAATGAAAAAAATCATCGCGTTATTGGCCACGGTGGCCGGTCTGGGGTGGTCAACCGCAAGCCAGGCATTTACCTGCCAGTCGCTGGGGACATCCATCAGCGGCTCCGGCACCGTGAACGTCAAGGTTAATCTTGTGCCGTCCATTTCGGCAGGGCAAAACTTAGTGGTCGATCTTTCCCAGTCGATTCAGTGCAAAAACGATGCTCCCGCCCAATATACCGATCCGGTAAGGATCAAGTCCGGCTCCGCGTATCAGGGCGTGCTCTCTGCTTTCCGAGGGTCATTAGGCTATTACGGGGTGCAATATCCTTTCCCTACAACAACCGAAACTGCCTGGGTAAACCACACCTGGGGCGATTATCGTGGCTGGCAGGCCGTGCTGTATTTAACGCCCATCAGCACCGCCAGCGGCGTGGTAGTTAAAGCCAACACCATGATTGCCCAGCTTATTCTGGAAAAAGAAGACTCCATTAACGGAAATCGCCAGATCATCAACTGGAATATTTACGCCAACAACGATGTTGTGGTGCCCACCGGCGGCTGCGATGTGTCCGCCCGTAACGTGACGGTTAATCTGCCGGATTACCCTGGCACAGCGCCTGCGCCCGTCACCGTGCGCTGCTCGCAAAACCAGAGGATTGGTTACTTTTTGTCAGGCAACACGCTGGGCAGCGATAACTCCATTTTCACCAATACGTCAGCCAGCTCGCCTGCACAGGGGATTGGCGTTCAGCTGTTGCGTAATGGCGCCGCTTTAGGAGCAGGCAGCGCCAACACTGTTTCTCTGGGAACGGTAGGGACAACCCCGGTTAATCTGGGGCTGACGGCCACCTACGCACGAACCACCGGGCAGGTTACAGCGGGCAATGTGCAGTCGATAATCGGGGTGACGTTTGTTTACCAGTAGCGGCACACCCGAAAAGGTGAGCGAGCGTGTGACTTACATTCTCTCGCCCTGCAACATGATGGCGTGCGGGCTGGCGAATTTGTTATCCGCAAGTCAAACCTGCACGGTATTTTTCCCTGGCTCAGGGAAGGAAAGATCGCAGGAAGAGAGCGGGGCGCGATTTGTGGTCTATCTGCCCGATCAGCCCTACTGGCTGCTTGCCGTCTTGCGACAGGTGGCCCAATTGCTCGATCGAAACGACGGCCAGCTATCCATGCTCATTTTGAGCCGTAGCTCAGCCTCATGGATCTGGCGTTCGCTGCAGAAGTTAGTGAAAAAAGACGCTTATCTGAGCGGCGTGCGGGTAGCTCCGTCCGATCTGCCCAGCGCCAGCCTGGCTGCGCTGCTGCGGGGAGACTGGGATAACAGCGTTAGCCTCAAAAAACACGCCCTTGAAGAGGAACTGGTGAGCCAGATCCGGCCAGAGGGGCTGACCCGAAAAGAGCTGGATGTGTTGGTGGACTCCCTGGCCGGGCAGACGATTCAGGAGCAGGCGAAACAGCGCGGCGTCAGCCATAAAACGCTGTATGTACAGCGCATGTCCGGGCTAAAGAAAATGACCCATCCGCTGCTGCATGAGAAAGCGCCGATCGCGAGCAATCAGCAGAAAAAAGGAGACACAGCGGGGACGCTGGCTGCCCTTTCACCGTTTGAAAGGGAGCTGGTTTATGCCATCCACAATCGCCAGATTTACCCCGTATTCCAGCCTATTGTGAACGGTGGCTTGCAGCTAAAAGGGCTCGAAATCCTTGCCCGCTGGCATCGAAACGGGCAAACCCTACAGCCTGCTGAGTTTTTGCCGCAGATCCGCTCCAGCTATACATGGCGGCTATTAACGGCCTTTATGCTGCAAGAGGCGGTGGGCGGCATTAATCAGTACCAGGGGGCGTATTATTTTGCCGTTAATATTCCGGCTGCAATTTCAAACAGCGAAAGTCTGTTCGGCATTATTAAACAGCTGAGTACCCGGCTGATAAACCCGTTCTGGACGGACAGGCTGGTGCTGGAAATCTCAGAAGATCTGAATTTGAATCAGCATCAGGAGAGCCGGTTCTTTATTACCCAGCTTCAGCATCAGGGATACCGGGTTATGCTTGATGATTGCTTTTCGCAGAGCAGCGTTTATTTCCCGGTGCGGGCGGTGCGGTTTAACGATTACAAACTGGACCGTAAAGTCGTGGCAGACGCGCAGTATGAACCTCACGCGCTGGCGCTGATCAAAAGCCTGGCATATTACTGCGAATTAACGGGAAGTTATTGTGTTGCCGAGGGCATTGATAGCCGAGAGAAATTAAGGCTGCTGCTGGCATCCGGGGTACATCTCTTTCAGGGATACGGTATTTATAAGCCTGTTTTCAAGTTTGAATTACGGCAAATGATTGAGGCTTTGAAAAAAAGAGAGACGGTGCAGCCTATAGCCTGAGTCAGCGCTTTTTTACCCTCACCCTAACCCTCTCCCTGAAAGGGAGAGGGGATAAAACTTATGGCGCTACTCTTTTCCCCTTCTCCCAGGCAGGGATAGGGGATAAAACTTATGGCGCTACACTTTTCCCCTTCCCCCTGGCAGGGATAGGGGATAAAACTTATGGCGCTACACTTTTCCCCTTCCCCCTGGCAGGGATAGGGGATAAAAAGCGTTTTGCGCTGCCTCTTTTCCCTCTAGCTTTGCAGGGGAAGAGGGATAAATCGCGTCCCCTGCCTACTCTTTTCCCCCTCTCCCCTTTGGGGAGAGGGCCGGGGTGAGGGGCAGAACGATTCCCGAATGTTTAGGATTAGCGATTCTCTTCAATATAACGCGCCAGATCCGCCGGGGTTTTCAGCACGGTGGCGACTTCCGTCGGCGGGATCATACAGCCGTACACATCCTGTACTTCCAGTACCAGATCAACGGCCAGAATAGAGTCGAGAATATCGGACTCGATCAGCTCATCGTTGAAGCCGACCTTGCGGGACAGCACTTTTTCAAACAGGGCGAGAATTTCTTGTTCCATCTTATTTTCCTGGGTCATTAATTCGTGCGAGCCTGGGTATCCAGCAGCTTGCGGTCGATTTTGCCGTTAGGGTTCAGCGGCAAAGCGTCTTTAATAATGATTTGTGAAGGCACCATATAAGGCGGGATCACCTTCGCGAGCGAAGTTTTGATCGCCTCCGGGGCCAGGCCGGTGACGCAGAACGCCGCAATGCGCAACACGCCGCCGCCGGATTTCATCAGCGGCAACACCACGGCTTCGCTAATGCCGGACATCGCCAGCAGGCGGTTTTCTATTTCGTTGATTTCAATGCGGTAGCCGTTCAGCTTGATCTGGCTGTCATTACGGCCCTGGCAATAGAGCAGCCCATCTTCGTAGCCGAGATCGCCGGTGCGGTAGCCGCGGTAGTGTTCACTTTCGCGGCGCAGCAACTTCGCGGTGTTTTCCTGCGGCAGGCCGAGATAGCCGCGCATGACGTTTTTCCCCCAGATGATCAGCTCACCTTCGGAGGTAATCTCCATGTGGGATTCTGGCATCATGGTGCCTACCGGCAACACGTCGTTTTCGCTGTGCAAGATCTCGTCGGTGATTTCAATCACCGTGGTGGCGATGGTCGCCTCAGTCGGGCCATAGGAATTGAGGATTTTGGCCTGCGGGAAACGGCGGCGTAGCTGTTTTACCAGCGCCTTATTCAGCACTTCGCCGATGAAAACAAACACGCTCAGCGCGGGCAAATACTCGGCGCTGAACTGCGGGGAAAGCAGCTTCTGGTAGGCGAAAGAGGGGGTGGAAACCCAGGCCGAAACCTCGTTGGTTTTCAGGCGATCAAGCCAGTTTTCAGCGGCAATATCCTCCTTGGCATTCAGCACAATGTGCCCGCCGGTGGCGAGGTTCGCCAGCAAAGGAATCAGGGACAGGTCGAAGCTGAACACCGCGTGGTTCATTAACACCGGCACGTGCGGCAGCGCAAAGTCCTCGCGCACCCACTTCATGAAGTGCCACAGGCTCTCGCGGCCAATCTGCACGCCTTTCGGTTTCCCGGTGCTGCCTGAGGTAAACATGATGTAGGCCAGGTCAGGTTCGGCCAGCACGCTGCCGGTTTCGCCGGTCGCCACAAACTGCTTCGCCACGACGTCGTAATAGTAAGGGGCGCTGGCAAGCTGGCAGATCTCTTTCAGCCGCTCCTGTGGGTAGATGCAGTCCACCGGGATATACGGCATGTTGTGCAGCAGGCAGCTGTAAATTGCCACGGCAAATTCGGCCTGCTGATGCCCGTATAAAACCACCGGGGTGCCGGCGGGTTGTTCGCACTTCGCATAACGTTGTGCCCAGTCGGTTGCGGCGACGGAAAGCTGTTGCCAGGTCAGGGCGGTATCGCTGCCGCTGATGGCTAACTGGCCAGGACGCGCGGGGTCAAGTAATGCCGCACGCAGAAAATCCTGCAGTTCCTGAAGCTCTGGATGAAGGTTCATAGAGGTGACATTCCGCTAAAGATGTAGAGGGAGACCGCGGCGCTAGCCAGCGTCAGAATTCGTCCAAAAAACGCGATAACCGGATGGCGTAACCCGTTACTCAAGGCCGGGCTGCGTTTGGTTGACCAAAGCAGCATGTTATGGGCAACGGAAATGGCGCCGAACAGCGCGCCGCTGATGACGTAGTGTCGTTCAAGCCCGTTCCAGGCCCCCATGCAAAAGAGCGTGCAGAAGATGCCCACGTTCTGTGCCAGGGTTTTATTTTGACGGAAGAAATCGAGCTTCATCAGATTCATGTAAATCGGCATAAAGACCACGTCGCGCAGCCACTCAGACAGGCTGATGTGGAAGCGGCGCCAGAAGTCCTGCGGGTTTTTAGCCAGAATCGGCATATTGAAGTTGGCCGGAATATTCAGGCCAAACAGCCGCCCGGCACCGATGGCCATGTTGCTGTAGCCCGCAAAATCAAAATAGAGATAGGCGCTGTAGGCGATAGACATCACCACGCCGACGGTGAGGGTGAACGGCCGGTGGCTCCAGGACTCAATCACCAGATTGTCGATCAGCATCGCAAACAAAAACTTCTGCACGACGCCGGTGACGATTTGCTCCACGGCCAGTAAAAACTGTTCGCGGGTCAACCTGAATACCGGCTTATTAATGTCGCCGACCCAGGTTCTCCAGCGATACATTGGGCCCGCGAGAATAATAAACGGCATAAACAGATAGCAGAAATAATGCAAAAAGTTCTGGCCATCTTTTTTGCTGCGGTAAAGCAACACGTCAATGGCGCGGAAGGTCATGAACGACAGGCCAATCATGCCCCAGTGATTATTCAGGTGTAACTTCACCAGCAATAGCGGCAGCAGAGTGAGGGTGACCGCTTGCCAGGTTTTTAACCAGCCTTTCTCTTTCAGGGTGACGAGAAGATAAAACGCAAAGAATACCGCCACTGGAACCAGGTAATCGCCCTGGAAGATATATCCCCAACCTAACGCCGCGAGCACGGAGAATGCGGCTAAATAGGTGAGCCGGTAATGCAATACGCGGTTAACCAGCGCAAACACCAGTGCCGATGAAAACAGAAAGAAAAAAAATGCCCCGGAGCTATACATCATTCATCCTTCAGAATTTTTGATATTCAAAATGCACTTTGATACTCATGCTGTCGTCCACGGAAGACCACGTAATCACCGTGATGCCCAGCAAGAGGTAAAGCACAAACAGGCGAACGGCAGTTTTCATCGTGTAAAGCTCTCGGCAATAAAGCGGTCCATGGCAACCCAAGCCAGCTCGGTGGGATGCAGGCGATCCCAGTTCCAGCCGTTTTGATAAGGCTGGGCGTACATATCGAAATAGCGCACCTGGTTTTGCTCGAGATACGCCCTGATCTGGCGGTCAACGGGCTGGAATTTCTGCGTGTTTTTCAGCGCCCACGGGTTAAGCGGATCGACGATCACCACGAACTGGGCGTGGCGAGATTTGAGCAGATCGATACTGGCCTTGAAGGCTTCCATCTGGCGGTTTACCACCGGCGTTTCATACCACTCTTCCGCCGTTTTTCCGTCTTCGTACACGCTTTTGTCCATCCACAAGGTGGCGGCGCTTTGCTGACGAACCTGGTTCAGTACGCGGGCGTGAGTCAGCTGTTCGTTCCAGTCTGGCGCGGCGTATTTTTCAGCGGGAGCGGGCCATGGGCGGTGAGGTTCAGGCGCAATGCGCAGCCACGCCAGCCAGTGGTTTTTTACCAGCGTGCAGAAGTTAGCAAACTCATAATTAACGGACTGCCAAATAACATTTGGATGCCAGCCATATATTTTCATTTCGCCCAGGGTTAAATGGCTGATGTCCTCTTCATCAATATGATGTAAGTAATTGACCAGGAAAGGACGGGCTTTTTCATCCGCCATCAGCGGGTTAAAAATAGCGGCCGGGAAATGATCGGCAAAAATAGCCGGAGGAATAGTGTCAAAATAAAAACTGTCCGGCGCAAACAGCAGAACAATTTTACTGTTGGCATTTATATCGTTTTTAAAACGCGACAGCAGCAGGAATTGCGTGATGTTATCGACATAACTATCGCCATAAGCCACGACCGGCTGGTGTAATTGCTTATTAAAGTAATTATATACAGCGTAATGTTCATCTTCGGATGTCGACACCTCAGAAGCCCCGAGGAAAAATAATGCATTGCCTTGTAATGCATGGGAAATTGTCGCTATTTTCTCTTTTTGTTCTTTCGCCGTGCCGTCCATCGATTTAATCAGCGGCTGGAATGTTAGCGGCGCGGACAAGCCCGTCACCAGGGCCGGAACGCATAAGACCAGAACGGCAAGCAGCGCCATCAGGATATGTAGGCAGAGAGTATTTTTGATCTTCATTATTAATGTAAGGCTACATGACAACCATTTGTTTAAAATTTGTTATTTTGTCTCAACACAACAAATCGTCCCTGTGTACCGCTGCACTATATACCAGCCTTCCCCTCGATGATGAGCGTTGCTGTGTAACGGTATGTACAATGAACTTTGCGTGGTAATAAAAGTCTGTGGGGCTAAGCCCTGCGTAAACCAGGGCAGAGAGTGGGGATTATCACGGCGGTTTATGTCAGGCCACCTCACTTTTCTGTTCAGATTTATGACAAAGTAAATCGACCATCAACAGATGAAAAAGAATATGTAAAATATTATCTTTATAGATTTTATATCTTGATTTTTTATTTTGGCGAGATTTTTTATGTTGGCATTTAAAGTTGTTATAAAAAAGATGTTTATTTATTTATAAATTAACTGTGTCATGTGCGTTTTTTATTAATGGCATTGATTTTATTGGTTTTATTTTGTTTTTCATCAGTGTGTTTGACGTGTCTCTCGCTTCTCGAAGGATTAAAGAAAATAAAGCTGCATTTTCTCGACTGAAAGCGCAATATGCTTATCCGATCCGTTATCAGTTACCTGGAGCCTTCGCCGCGAGTGAATGCTATGAGTTTAAAAATACGCAGAGCAAAACCTGAAGATGCCCCGCTTTTGGCGGCGCTGGGAAGTACAAGCTATCGCTATCACTTTGAACGGCATTGGGTTTCCGGGGCAGAACTGCAGGCCTTTATTGAGCAGGAATACGCTCAGGATACGTTAACTGAAAGCCTGGCGGATCCGACGGTTAGCTGGTTTATTGCTGAGGCTGAAAAGCCCGTGGGATTTGCCAAAATCAGCTGGAACCGCCCGGTGCCCGAGCAGGCGTGTTCAGGCGCTCTGCTGCACAAACTCTACCTCGCACCCGGTGAGACAGGCAAAAACTACGGCAAGCTGATTTTCGACGAAATGCTCCAGCTGGCGCAGCAGCGAGAGCAGAATTACTTCTGGCTGGAAGTGCTGGAGGGGAACGAAGGTGCACGGCGCTTTTATGAAGCGCAGGGCATGCGCCACTTAACCAGCGAAACGTTTTCCAGCGCCACGCAAACCAGCACCATTTATATTCTCGGCAAACGTCTTTAAACATCATGAAATCAGCACTTTTATCTGCCTTTTTCATTGCCGCGCTTAGCCTGCCAGCCGCCGCCATGTCCACACCAAACGTTCAGGTAGGCTTCTCACCAGAAGGCTCGGCGCGGGCACTGGTGCTGCAGACGATTGCCGGGGCGCGAAAATCTATCCGCATGATAGGTTATTCGTTCCAGGCGCCCGATATTGTTCAGGCGCTGGTGGATGCGAAAAAGCGGGGCGTTGACGTCCGCGTGGTGGTGGATAAAAAGCGTAATCAGAATAAAGCGAGCCTGAAAGCCATGAACCTTGCGGCGGCGAACGGTATTCAGCTTCGTATTGACGGGCACTACCACATTCAGCATGACAAGACGATCGTTGTGGATGAGCGAACCGTTGAAACCGGCTCGTTCAACTTTGCGCCTTCCGCCGAAACTGAAAACAGTGAAAATGTGGTGATACTAAGCAATATGCCAGATATCGCCAGGCAGTATGTTGCCCACTGGGAAAGCCGCTGGGCGCTGGGTGTGCCTTTTCAACTATCCCCCTGAATAACCTCATCTTCCTTAAATTTGGTAGGTAAAGTTTTGAACAGTCCTGCCGATGTCATCCCCTTCTGGGATTATGACTTTAAGGACAGTTAATGCTGCAACAATTGAACCTCTTCGTGCTGGCAACGGCATTATTACTCGTCGGATGCTCTTCAAAACCTGCACCTGAGACCCAAAAGCGAGTTGCAACGCAGACCGTGACCGCCGTGAACCAGTCGCAGCTGACTATTGAAAGCTGGGAAGACATCGAAACCGATTTCAGCCGTCCAACTGACAAACAGCTACGTTATGTCACCCAGGGCGATACCGCGAAAGTCACGGCGTTGAAAACGCTGCAATTCGTCGCCCTGACTTTTGCGGGCGGCGGGCAGGTCAGTGGCTTTAGCAAGGAAGACTTAAAAGGTTCCGAGGCACAGGGCGTAATCAATCCTTCTATTACTTACCTTACCCCGCGCGTGAGCGACATCATGAAAAAAGAGATGGATCGCCAGCCGATGAGAAAATACAACAACCCGCTGATCATCAAGCCAAAAACCTGGAGGCTGATGTATAAGAATCTGGCGGGCGGTGACGACAATTATCGGTTAATAATGAAAACGACGCTCAGTCGTAGTGCGACAGACAAAATAGGGAAAGGCAACTACATGCTCGTGGAGTGTGTTTCTACCGAAACGACACCGGAATATACCCTTCCGCAATGGCAGGCTAATAATTACGCCAAAGTGAACGAGGTGACACAGCAGGTATTGGATAGCTGTCTCGCAAAATTTACTACCGAGGCGCATGCCTTCCTTTAATGACGAAGGGAGTAAGCACTTTAAAAAGAATGCCTGGATAACTTCATCGGGCATTCAGTTATCCCCTTGCTGTTCAGTAAATGTATCAGCGCCTGCTTCAGCGTAAGCTCATCTCGTTGTTTCCCCGCATACAGAATTGCCGATTTCAGCCGGCATATGGTCAAACATTTTTACACGATCGGCAGTAGGTTAATTTCGGATTTTTTTATTTATATCAAAGAAATCATTGATCGTTTTATATCCACTTCACTCAAATGTTGACCGGGTTTTTTATGAGCGATATTGTGCGATTGTCATGTAACTATATGACATGGAAAGAATTATCCTGATTCGTTAAATGGAGTTTAAATGATGGCGGCGCTGATATTCGTGGGGCTGTGGATGTCGCTGGCAACGCGACGGCGCGTTCTGCGCGAAGCCAGAACCCTTGAGGTCGTTAGATGAAGCGTCTCTTCCTGTTGTTACTACTTCCCGGCGTGGTTGCCGCATCCCAAACTGATTCAATCAATTGGCCAGCTGCACTGGAAGGCATTGCCGCTGGCGATCAGCTCTGGTTGAACAAAGTCTCTGAACTTGCCGCCGCAGCTGACATTAAGCAGGCCATAAATCTGGAAGAGGCTTTGTCTCAAACCCTGACGGCTAACACTCCGGCAGCACTAAACGCGCTCAGTGTCATTGATGTCGGTAAATGGCCGCATATGATCGGGACAGATATGGTTTGCGGCGTCCCGGTCGAAAAGTCTTCACTTGTCGTGGAGGACTTCTATCAGCGTACCCGACTGGCGCTGCTCAGCACCGACAAAGGCGCAAACTGTTTGTGGTTTCTTGAAGCGACCTATGAAGAATGGAAAGCTGACAAAGCTCATCAGACTCAATAACATCATCACCCGGTCAGCTCAACTGACCGGGTCTTTCTCGTCGTTTTTCCTTGATTTTCCTTACCTGTAATTATTGAAACTAACCCCATTTTCTCTTCATCCAGGATATTCATTCCCGCTGAAAACCTGATTGATGTTTTAATTGTTATGTTATAACGTTTGTTTTTTCGTGTAAGGAATACACAGGGGAACAATATGATCATGAAAAAATCGGCGTTTATTTTGGGCATGGGCGTGTTGCTGGCGAGCCATCAGGTGCTGGCGCACGGCCACCATCACGGCAAACCGCTTACGGAAGTGGAACAAAAGGCGAGCGAAGGGATCTTTGACGACGTTAACGTGAAAGATCGTGCGCTGTCCGACTGGGACGGGATCTGGCAGTCGGTCAATCCCTTGCTGCTCAGCGGCGACCTCGATCCGGTGCTGGAGAAAAAAGCCAAAAAGAGCGGCAAAAGCCTGGCGGAATATCGCGCGTATTATCAAAAGGGCTATGCGACAAACGTGGAGATGATTGGGATTGAGAATAACGTCATCGAGTTTCACATCGGCAAAGAGGTACAAAGTTGTCATTACGACTATGCCGGGCACAAAATCCTGACCTACACCTCGGGAAAGAAGGGCGTTCGCTACCTGTTTGAGTGCAAAGACGCGCAGTCCAAAGCGCCAAAGTTCGTGCAGTTTAGCGATCACATCATCGCCCCGCGCCAGTCGCAGCATTTCCATATCTTTATGGGAAGTGAATCACAGGAGGTCTTGCTGAAAGAGATGGATAACTGGCCGACGTATTACCCGTACAACATGACCAAAGCGCAGGTTGTCGACGAGATGCTGCATCACTAACAACGTAAAAGGGCGGCCCGGTGGCCGCCTTAGTGTTTAGAACAGGTAGCGAGTGCCAATAGTGAACTCGCTGGAGGCCAGGCGGGCCTTCATCTGCTCATCCTTCAGGCCGCGCACGTTGCCGAAGGTGTTATAGCCGCTTTCCACTTTCCCCATATCCACGTAGCGATAGCCCACGTCGAAGCTCAGGCGGTCGATTGGCGAGTAGCTAATGCCCGCGCCCAGCGAATAAGCGAGATTGTTTTGTGTGCTGTCGGCGTATTCCCGGGTGACGTTGCCCTGCCAGCCACCGGCCTTCACTTTCGCAATGCCCACGCCAGCGGTGCCAAACAGCGACACGCCATAGCCAATGTCGTAATCGCGATAGACGTTCAGCATCAGCCGTTCGGTGTTCAGCTTCAGGTGGTTGAGGCTGGTCGGGAAGGCGGTTGAGCCGCTGGTAAACTCAGTTTTCTGGCGAAAGGTGTATTCCCCTTCGGTGCGCCAGCCGTTGCCGTACTGGTAGCCCGCCGCCAGTGACGCGCCGCTGAGTCTGTCTTTCTCTTTACCGTCAACAAACTGGCCGACGCCGGGGCGGCTGCTGGTGTCCTGGTCGCTGGCGCGCTGCTCGCTGTGGACGTATTTTGCCGAAGCGTAGTAGCCTTCATCGCTGGTGGCTGCGACGGCATGGCCTGCGCTCAGCAGAAGCGCCAGCGTCAGTAAGCTTTTCTTGTAATGCATGTCCTGCTCCTTGTGGTGTTATCCCGCGTTCAATTCTTTCTCAATAGCTTTTAAGCCTTCCAGGGCGCAGGCCTGATCCAGATGTCCGCCCGGTGCGCCGCCGACGCCGACCGCGCCAATCACCTGTTCACCGGCCTTCACCGGCACGCCGCCCGCCAGCAGCAGGAAGCCAGGAATATCACGCAGGTTGGCCGCGCCCGCATTGGACTGAGAGCCCTTCATCACGTTGTCGGTTGGGTTTTTGGTGGTCAGCGAGGTGAAGGCCTTCATGCGGCTGGCTTCCACGGTATGCGGCCCGGCGTTGTCCATGCGCTTCATTACCAATGGCGTACCGGCGCGATCGACCACGGTGACCGCCACGTTGTAGTTATCTTTAGCACAGGCCTGAAGGACGCTTTGCGCCAGCTTATCGGCAAGTTCAAGGGAGATGTTTTTCTGGCTCAGCACGCCGGTGGCGGCGCTGGCCGTGGAGGCAAGACTGCTCAGCAGCAGGGCGCTTAACAGAAGACGTTTCATGATGTTGCTCCAGAGTTGTTGGCTATGGGGCAATACTATGCAACGAGGCTTTGGCGGGAAATTGGCGCGAACACCTAACTTTCCAGGTAGTTTTACTTAGTCTCTTTGGCGATGTCGCCGTAGGTTTTCAGCAGTTTGGGCAGGGAGTTGACTTCCAGTTTGGAGAAAATATTAGCGCGGTGAGCCTCCACGGTGCGCGGCGACAGCGAACACAGCTGTGCGATCTCCTTGCTGGAATAGCCCTGAATAAGCTGCTCCAGTATCTCTTTTTCCCGCGTGGTAAGCGTGGCCAGCTTTTCCTGCAGCGGCAGCCATTGCTGCCGGGCTTCAACCTTCGCTTTTTGTTGTTCCATTGCCGCGCCGACAACCTCGAACAGCAGATCGGCATCAACCGGCTTGGTCAGAAACTCAAAGGCACCGTTCTTAAAAGCCCGGCGGCACAGATCGATGTTGCCGTGCCCGGTCATGATTATCACCGGCAGCGCCAGGCCTTGCTGCGTCCACTCCTCCAGCAGCGTCAGCCCTGTTTTCCCGGGCATGCGGATATCGAGCAGCATGCAGCCGTCGAGCTGGCTGATGTCTCCGACACTGTGCTGAAACGCCTGGGCGCTGTCAAAAGCCTGGGTTTGCCAGCCGACGGTGGCGAGCAGCAGACTCAGCGAGTCGCGAATGGCGGCGTCATCGTCAATCAGCCAGATACACGGGGCCATTATTTCTCCTCATCCTTGAGCGGGAACCACAGGCGGAAGCAGGCCCCGCCCACTGATGTGTTGCTGGCCTCAATGGTGCCGTTCAGGCGCTGTACCAGCGTGTCCGCGAGCGCCATCCCCAGCCCGACGCCCTGCGCGCGGGTGGTAAAGAACGGGATAAAGACTTGTTCCAGCGCCTCAGGAGAAAGCCCCGGCCCGCCGTCGGTCAGCGTCAGCGTGATGCCGCTATTGTCCGAATTGGCCTCCAGGTGTATCCAGCCCGGGCTGTTGGTCTGGGCCTGAATCGCGTTGCTGGCGATGTTATGCAGGATCTGCTCCACCCACAGCGGCGGGGCATACAGCGGCGGTAGATCATCGGCAAAATGGCTGGTGGCGCGAATTTTGCCGCTGCTCAGTTCGTTATCCAGCAGTTTGCACACGCGCTGCCAGAGCGGCGGGAGATCGACCCGCTGGTACTCGGCGCGTTCGCTGGTGAGCTTCTGGCGGAACTGGCTGAGCAGGGCGTCGATGCGCTTTATCTGCAGCACGGCGGCGTCCAGCAGTTCTGGTACCTGGGACGGATTTTGCTGTTTGATAAGCCGTACGGCTGCCTGGTTGTAGCTCATGATGGCGCTCAGCGGCTGGTTCAGCTCGTGCACCATGCCGGCCGCCAGTTCTCCCATAGTATTGAGGCGCGTCAATTCGGCATAGCGGGCGCGCAGGTCGGCAATGTCCCGGCGGCGTTTGTTGGCCTGATATTGTGTCAGCAAGTAGATAACCAGCGCCCAAAACAGTGCCGGGGACGCTATCAGCCACCAGGGCAGTTTCGCCCATGCCGGGCTGTCGCTGACCGAAACTAAAAACGGCTGCGTCGGGCTGGCCACGGTTTTATCCCATTGCCAGTAACCCTTGTTGGCGCTGCCCTGTTCGCAAAGAATGGTGTTATTCCAGCTGATGCTGAGGTGTTGAAACGTCTTTTTCTCCCCCAGCGTGTCGAGCAGCGTCGGGAGATCGATCAGCAGCGAGAGGTTAGGGCGATTCAGCCAGTAGCGGCCATTGGCTTCCGGCACAATCGCCAGGCGAGGCTCCGGGTTATCATGCCGCCGCCACTCGACTACCTGCGGCAGAATGTGCTGCACCTCAATCGTGTTTTGGCTGACGGGTAGCAGGGGAATGATGGCATCGTGCTGGGACAGCTTGACCGTGATTTCGCGGTAAAGAATGCGGAAGTCGGCGGATTTGTCTTCGTACTGCTGTTGCAAAAACCACGCACCAAGTCCCGCACAGCTAAGCAGCGTGAGCAGGAGCCAGCTGATTATCCTTAACATGTGAAGTCCTTGCTTTGGCGTTGGCTGAAATGTGGCCTAAGTATGGGGGAACTTTGGGGCAAAAAAAAGCGGGCACCGTAGCGCCCGCCTTATTATCAGTATTCACTGAAATCAATGCTTGTTACAGCCCGCGCACTGTTTGTTCTGGATCTGCTGGAAGAAGTCGTTGCCTTTGTCATCCACCAGGATAAACGCCGGGAAGTCTTCCACCTCAATTTTCCAGATGGCTTCCATACCCAGCTCAGGGTACTCCACCAGTTCAAGGCTCTTGATGCTGTTTTGCGCCAGCACCGCCGCCGGGCCGCCGATGCTGCCGAGGTAGAAGCCGCCGTGTTTGTGGCAGGCGTCGGTCACCTGTTGGCTGCGGTTGCCTTTGGCCAGCATGATCATGCTGCCGCCGTTGGCCTGCAGCTGATCCACGTAGGAATCCATGCGGCCTGCGGTGGTTGGGCCGAGGGAACCGGAGGCGTAACCTTCCGGGGTTTTAGCCGGGCCAGCGTAGTAGATCGGGTGATCTTTCACGTACTGCGGCAACGCTTCGCCGTTATCGAGGCGTTCTTTCAGTTTCGCGTGGGCGATGTCGCGGGCCACGATGATGGTGCCGCTTAGCGACAGACGAGTGGACACCGGGAAGTCGGACAGCTGAGAAAGGATCTCTTTCATCGGGCGGTTCAGGTTCACTTTCACCGCTTCGCCTTCCCCGGCCTGGCGCAGCTCTTCCGGGATGTATTTGCCCGGATTGCTTTCCAGCTTCTCAATCCAGATGCCGTCTTTGTTGATTTTCGCCTTGATGTTGCGGTCGGCGGAGCAGGAAACACCCATGCCGATTGGGCAGGAGGCGCCGTGGCGCGGCAGACGAACGACGCGGATATCGTGCGCAAAGTATTTGCCGCCGAACTGCGCGCCCAGGCCAAGCTTCTGCGCTTCTTCCAGCAGTTCTTGCTCAAGCTGGACGTCGCGGAACGCCTGGCCGTGCTCGTTGCCTTCGGTTGGCAGGCCGTCGTAGTAATGGGTCGACGCCAGCTTCACGGTTTTCAGCGTGGATTCAGCGGAAGTGCCGCCAATCACAAACGCGACGTGGTACGGCGGGCAGGCTGCGGTCCCTAAGGTGCGCATTTTCTCAACCAGGTAATTTTTCAGCTTCGCCGGGGTGATCAGCGCTTTGGTTTCCTGGTACAGATAAGTTTTGTTGGCGGAGCCGCCGCCTTTGGCAACGCACAGGAATTTGTATTCGTCGCCGTCCACGCTGTAGAGATCAATCTGCGCTGGCAGGTTGGTACCCGTGTTCACCTCTTTGTACATATCCAGCGCGGCGTTCTGGGAATAGCGCAGGTTGTCTTCGATGTAGGTGTTGTACACGCCCTGAGACAGCGCCGCTTCATCGCCGCCGCCGGTCCAGACGCGCTGGCCTTTTTTACCCATGATGATGGCGGTGCCGGTGTCCTGGCAGGTCGGCAGAATGCCCTTGGCGGCAATGTCTGAGTTACGCAGGAACTGCAGCGCGACGTATTTGTCGTTCTCGCTGGCTTCCGGGTCGCTCAGGATATCCGCCACCTGCTGCTGGTGTGCCGGGCGCAGCATAAACGCCGCATCGTGAAACGCCTGCTGAGCGAGCAGGGTCAGCGCCTGTGGCTCAACTTTAAGAATGGACTGGCCTTCAAATTCGCTGACGGAAACGTGGTCGCGGGTTAACAGATAGTATTCGGTATCGTCATGCGCCAATGGGAAGGGATTTTGGTAAACAAAAGGTTTGTTCGACATAGCTCGTTACTCCATAAAAATAAACCGCCGGAGGTTGCCCTCCAGCGGCTTTAAATCAGAACATCAGGGACATCCACGGATAACCAATCACCAGCAGCGCGGCCAGGAACAGGCCACCGAAGATGGTGCCCAGGCGCCAGTAGTCTTTGGTTGGCAGGTAGCCGCTACCGTAGTAGATAGGGCTTGGGCCGGTGCCGTATGGGGTGATGATGCCCATGATACCCAGCGAGGTCACCATCAGCAGACAGAACACTTCCATATTCATGCCTGGAATAGTGGAGGCGATGGTCAGCATCGCCGGCAGCAGCGCGGTAGTATGCGCGGTGGTGCTCGCAAACAGGTAGTGCAGAAGGTAGAACGCCAGCAGCAGGACAATGGTCGCGGTGCCTGGGGCGATGCCGGTCATCAGCGCGCCGCCTTCTTTACCCAGCCAGGAGATGAAGCCGGTAGAAGAGAGGCCATCGGCCAGGGCAACCAGGGTGGCGAACCAGACGAAGGTGTTCCACGCCGCTTTGTTATTTGTGATGTCGTTCCAGTTCAGAACGCCGGTCCACAGCATCAGCACGATAACCAGCAGAGCCGCGAGCGCAGGTTCAATCCAGCTTGCCGCGAAGATCCACATCACCAGCGCGGAGCAGACGAACACCAGCAGCAGGATTTCGTTGCGGGACAGTTTGCCCAGTTTTTCTAATTCACGGCTCGCCCATTTTGGCACTTCGTCGTTCACTTTCACTTCAGGCGGGTAGAGCCAGTAAGCCAGCAGCGGCATGGTCAGCAGTAACAGCAGGCCCAGCGGCAGGAAGGCGAGGAACCACATCCCCCAGGAGATGTTGATGCCGACGATGCTTTTCACCAGCGCCAGCGCCAGCAGGTTAGGGGCCAGTGCAGAAAGGAACATTGAGCTGGTGATACAGGCTGCGGTGATAGCCACCCACATCAGGTAAGAACCGATTTTACGCGCGCTTGGGTCGTTAGGTTTTGAGCCGTACAGCGGCGGCAGGTTAGCGATAATCGGGTAGATTGTCCCGCCGCTACGAGCGGTGTTGGACGGGGTAAACGGCGCCAGCAGCAGGTCGGCGAAGGCAATGGCGTAGCCCAGCGTCAGGCTGCGACGGCCAAGGTATTTCACCAGAATCAGCGCCAGGCGGCGGCCAAACTGGGTCTTATCGTAACCGGCAGCAAACATAAATGCGCCGAAGATAAGCCAGACGGTGGAGTTGCCGAAGCCGCTGACCGCCCATTTAAAGGAGGCTCCCGCCAGCTTGAATTTCGGGGCGGCCATTTGCTCCGGGCTGAACAGCAGCCACTGGCTACCGAGCGAAATGACGACGATCCCGGTCAGGCCGATAACGGCGCCCGGCAGAGGTTCGAAGATAAGCCCGACGATGACGCCGACGAAGACAGCGAAGAAGTGCCAGGCGTACGGCGGCAGGCCGTCCGGAACCGGAACCAGCATCAGCAACAGCGCCACAATGATGGGCAGAGCCATCATCAGCCAACGTTTGTTGCTGCCTGCTTTTTTAGAGCTCTCTTTGAGCGGCGGTAGATTGGTGGTTATTACACTCATAATGACACCGTTATAAGGAGTTAAGGATTCGTTTTATATTTCCGCTTACTTTAGTTTTTAAACTTACTTTATTAATTAAATGTTCTTGGTTAGCGGTTGCGGAAATAGATATTCATCGCTTTTTATCGGCGGTGAATTAAATTTTATGGATAGTTATATATTGCGCTTTCGGGGTATATGACAATTGATCGAGATCAAAAAAATAGATTCTGGTGATTCTTTTCGTAAAAAATAATAGTTCGCATTTCAGCAGGGTTATTTACGGCCAAAAGTTATCAGTTTGATCATTAAAAATGCGGTTCTCAGCCTCTTTTTTATGATTTTTGCTGACTCGATTCCGCTTCGCGCAAGGCCTGGCGTGTGTTTGCGTGCTGCATCTGTTAGGTAACCAAAATGTTATATTAATTTAATAAGCTGTTATCTTTTATATTTTAATTAATAACACGTTGTGGGTAATTGTGTTATTACGGTTCTTCAATAGTTTTTAAACTAACGTAAATAGTTTGGTAACTAAAAATAGTCTTATATTGTTGATATGCGAAATGGCCAATAACCAGAACGAAAATAGTGCCAGCAACCGAATTCTCAGTTTTAAATTTTAAAGTTTGGAGTCGACATTATGAGCACCGACAAAAACATGTTAAGCCCATTTACTTTACCTAACGGTACGGCGTTAAAAAATCGCCTATTAATGGCACCGATGACCACCTGTACCGGGTATTTTGATGGCACCGTGACCGAAGAGCTGGTGGAGTACTACCGCGTCCGCGCCGGGAGCATCGGCACCATCGTGGTGGAATGCTGCTTTATCGACGATTTAGGCCTGGCCTTCCCTGGCGCTATCGGCATAGACACCGACGAAAAAATTGCTGGCCTGGCGAAAATCGCTAACGCGATCAAAGCCGAAGGCTCCAGAGCCCTGCTGCAGATTTACCACGGCGGCCGCATGGTCGACCCTAAACTCATCGGTGGCCGCACGCCGGTTGGCCCGAGCGCGCTGGCCGCACCACGCGACGGTGCGGCAACGCCGCGTGCCCTGACCACAGAAGAAGTGGCGGGCATGGTGACTAAATTTGGTGAGGCCGTGCGCCGCGCCATTCAGGCTGGTTTTGACGGCGTGGAAATCCACGGCGCGAACACCTACCTGATTCAACAGTTCTACTCCCCGAACTCAAACCAGCGTGACGATGAATGGGGCGGCAGCCGCGACAATCGCGCTAAGTTCCCGCTTGCCGTGCTGGATATCACCCATCAGATGGTGCGCCAGTACGCCGACGATGCCTTCATCATCGGATACCGTTTCTCCCCGGAAGAGCTGGAAGTGCCTGGGATTCGTTTCGACGACACCATGTACCTGCTGGAAAAACTGGCCGCGCGCGGCCTGGACTACCTGCACTTCTCGCTGGGTTACTCGCTGCGTCCGTCCATTAACGACACTACCGACCCGACGCCGCTTATCAACAAATACTGTGCAATGCGTTCCGACGCGCTGGCGCAGATCCCGGTGATGGGCGTGGGCGGCATCGTGAATGCTTCCGACGTGGAAACCGCGCTGGAGCACGGTTATGACCTGGTGGCCGTAGGCCGCGCCTGCATCGCCTACCCGGACTGGACTGCCCGCATCGCCAACGGCGAAGTGCTGGATCTGTTTATCGACAGCACCAAGCGCGAAGAGTTGACCATCCCTGAGCCGCTGTGGCGCTTCTCACTGGTCGAGGCGATGATCCGTGACATGAGCATGGGCGGTGCCTCTAAATTTAAACCGGGGATCTTCGAAGAAACCGTCAGCGACGACGTTAACCAACTGGTGATTAACGTCAGCCTTGACAGCGATCGCATCGCTGATATCGCGCTGGCCGCTGGCCCGCAGGACGACGTGGAGTTCACCACTAACTTCGAAGAAATTCGTACCCGTATCCTGACCGCCAACTCACCGTTTGTGGACGCCATTTCAGGTGCGACTTCCCAGAGCGAAGCGGTGAAAAAAGCCGTTTCTAAAGCGATGGTGAAATCCAGCAAACAGCAGGCCTTTGAAGAGAGCGGCGGCGTTAGCGCCCCGCAGAGCTACGACGTAGTTGTGGTCGGCAGCGGCGGTGCCGGTCTGGCGGCGGCGATTCAGGCCCATGACGAAGGTGCCAGCGTCCTCATCGTTGAGAAAATGCCGTCCATCGGCGGGAACACCGTTAAGGCATCTGCTGGCATGAACGCGGCGGAGACTCGCTTCCAGCGCGTCAAAGGCATCTTCGACAGCAAAGAGCTGTTCTATGCCGAAACCCTGAAAGGCGGCTACAACAAAAACAACCCAGAGCTGCTGCACCGCTTTGTGGAAAACGCCCCGCAGGCCATTGAGTGGCTGGCGGATCGCGGCATCATGCTGAACGACATCACCACCACCGGCGGGATGAGCATTGACCGTACCCACCGCCCACGTGATGGATCGGCGGTCGGCGGCTACCTGATCAGCGGCCTGCTGCGTAACATCAACAAGCGCAGCATCGACGTGCTGATGGAGACGGCAGTAACGGAAATCCTGTTTGACCAGGGCGCGGTGAGCGGCGTGGCGCTGCTGACGGACGAAAACGAAGCGCTGACCATCCATGCGAAAAGCGTGATCGTGGCAACCGGCGGCTTCAGCGCCAACAGCTCGATGGTGGTGAAATATCGCCCGGATCTGGAAGGCTTTGTCACCACTAACCACAAAGGCGCCACGGGTGGCGGTATAGCGCTGCTGGAAAAACTGGGCGCAGGCACCGTGGATATGGGCGAAATTCAGATTCACCCAACCGTGGAGCAAACTACCTCGTACCTGATTTCCGAATCCATTCGCGGCGGCGGTGCCATCCTTGTGAATCAAAAAGGCAGCCGCTTCTTCAACGAAATGGAAACCCGCGATAAAGTGTCGGCGCAGATTATCGCGCTGCCGGAGAAATACGCTTACATCGTGTTCGACGAGAACGTTCGCACCAAAAACAAAGCGGCGGATGAGTACATCGCCAAAGGCTTTGTGGTCAGCGCCGAAGGGCCTCGCGAACTGGCGGAGAAACTGGGGATGGATTACCACACCTTCCTCGCCACGCTTGAGCGTTACAACGGCTTCGTGGACAATCAGTACGACGAAGATTTTGGCCGTAAAACCGCGCTGCGTAACCCGATTAAAGATGGCCCGTTCCACGCCATCCGCATCGCCCCTGGGGTGCACCACACCATGGGCGGCGTGACCATCAACGCCGAAACCGAAGTGCTGGATAAACAGCATCAGGTTATCCCAGGCGCATTCGCGGCGGGTGAAGTGGCCGGGGGTATTCACGGCGGCAACCGCATCGGCGGTAACGCAGTGGCGGATATTATTGTCTTCGGTACCCTGGCGGGCCATCAGGCGGCAAGCTGGGCAAAACGCTAAGCCCAACTGCGCTCCGGCCTTTGCCGGGGCGCAACCTTTTCAGCAAAAGGAGCCCGCTATGTCACAACCCGAAGGTGTTTATGGCTACTCCGCCGTTTTAATGGGCTCGCCCATTCTCCTCAAGCTTTTCGAACCCAATGAAACCCTCGCCTCTCAGGTATTCCGCCTGATCAAACAATACGAAGATTTGCTCACCGTGAACCGGGCCGAATCCCAGGTGATGAGCATTAATCACGCCGCGGGCAAGCATCCGGTTGCCGTCAGTCGCCCGGTGTTTGAGCTGATCAAGTGCGCCAAAGCCGCCAGCCAGTTTCCCGACAGTATTTTTAATCTCGCCATTGGCCCGCTGGTGAAGCGCTGGAAGATTGGTTTCAAGGGCGACAGCGTGCCTCCGGCAGAGGACATTGCCGCGCTATTGCCGCGCACGCAGCCGCATCAGGTGGTGCTGGACGAAGCCGAAGGCAGCGTTTACCTGGCACATAGCGGGATGGAAATCGACCTGGGCGCGATAGCCAAGGGCTACATTGCAGACCGGGTTCGTGATTTTCTCCAGCGGCAGGGCGTGGCGCAGGGGCTGATTAACCTCGGCGGCAACGTGCAGACGCTTGGCTCGCCGGAAGGCGGCTGGTCTATCGGGCTGAAAAAGCCGTTTAGCGGCCCGGAAGAGATGCTGGGCGTGATTGAGGTGGCGAACAAATCGGTGGTGACGTCCGGCGTTTACGAGCGCTATTTCGAGCTGGACGGCAAACGCTATCACCATATTCTCGACCCGCGCACGGGCTACCCGCTGGATAACGACCTGGATAGCGTGACAATAGTCTCGACTGATTCGCTGGACGGGGACATCTGGACGACGTTGATTTACGGGATGGGCATCGAAAAGGGCTGTGCCGTGCTGGCGAATCGCCCCGATATCGAGGCGATTTTTGTCACCAAACAGCGAGAGATTATCCTCTCTTCTGCCAGCCAGTTCCGCTTTACGTTACTGGATGACAGCTACCAATTGATTACTGGCAGTACTGCTTGAGCAGGCCAAGCTGTTCGGCCTGCAGGCGATAGCGGTACACCGGGCGGCCGGTCATGCCGTAATGAATGCTGGTGAACAGAATATTAATCTGCGCCAGCCAGATCAGATACTTACGGCAAGAAACGCGAGAAATATTCACCGCCGCCGCCAGTTCGTCGGTGGAGAATTCTTCCGTCGGATGGGTGTCGATCCACTGGCAAATGGTGCGCAGGGTTTGCGGCGTCAGCCCCTTCGGCAGGCGCTTGGCGTCCGCCACCACCGGCGAGCCACCGTGCAGCAGCCGGTCAACGTCCGCCTGCTCGTAGTATTTATGGGTGCCCATCAGGTTTTTCTTTTCGCGCCAGTTGGTTAACGCTTCTTCAAAGCGCGGGAACTGGAACGGTTTGATCAGGTAATCCACCACGCCGTAGTGCATCGACTTCTGGATAGTCGCCGCGTCCGCCGCCGAAGAGATAACGATCACATCGATGGTTTTTCCCGCTTCACGCAGCGTCGGCAGCAGATCCAGGCCGTTGTCCTGCTGCATATACACATCCAGCAGGATCAGATCTATTTTTAACTCCGGGTTGCTAACCATCTCCCGCGCCTGTTTCAGCGTAGAGGCGGAACCGCAGCAGCTAAAGCCCGGGATTTGGCTGACGTAGGCGCGGTTAAGCTCCGCGACCATCGCATCATCATCAACAATTAAGACATTAATCACGCATTGTTCCTTTCACTATCCCAGGGTAACTGCACAAAGAATTGGGTGAAGACGCCGGGTTCTGACTCCACCTGAATGCTGCCGCCAAGGCGCTCAAGCTGCTGCCTCGCAAGGAACAGCCCCACGCCACGCTGCTCGCCTTTGGTGGAGAAGCCTTTGTCAAAAATAGACTGAATGTGGTCCGGCTCGATGCCCGGCCCGTCGTCGCTGACCTCGACGCTCAGCACGCCGTTCTGGTAGTGCAGCAGCACGCCCACTTCACCATCAGGCTGGTCGCCCATCGCGTCCAGCGCGTTTTCTATCAGGTTGCCCAGCGCGGTAATCAGCGCCATCACCTGAAGCTCGTTCGGGTTGTCCGGCAGTTGGCATTCATCGGCAAGCGCCAGATGGTGGCCCGCTTCCCGCGCGCGGTTAATCTTGCCAATCAGGAACCCGGCAATCACCGGCGACTTAATTTTGCTCTGCAGCGTGCCAATTTCCGTCTGGTAATTGCTGGCGGTTTGCAGAATGTACTCTTCAAGCTTGTCGTAATGTTTAAGCTGCAGCAGGCCAAGAATGACGTGCAGCTTATTCATGAATTCGTGTGAGCGCTCGCGTAGCGCGTCGACATAATTCACCATGCCGTCTACACGCTGGGTCAACAAATTGATTTCAGTTTTGTCGCGGAAGGTACTGATGGCGCCTATCACCTGATTATTTATACGAATTGGCACCGCATTACACAAGACCAGGCGCCCATAGCTGATGATTTGTCGGTCCTGAATCGGCGTGCCGGTGTGCAGCACTTCGCACAGCGTGGCCACCAGCGGCCCCGGTGGCACGGTTTTGCCGAGGCGGAAATCGTCGGGGGAGAGCAGCATTTTGCGCGCCGCGTGGTTGATGAGCGTTACCCGGCCTTCGCGGTCGACGGCAATTATGCCTTCTTTAACGGACTGCAGCATCGCCTGGCGCTGCTCGAACAGCGCGGAGATTTCATAGGGCTCGAAGCCGAACAGAATGCGTTTCAGCACCCGCACCAGCACCCAGGTGCCGAGCGAACCAAACAGGGCGCTGAACAACACCGTCCAGAGCACGCTCCAGCGGCTCTTGCTGATTTGCTCATCCACCTTGCTCAGCGAAATGCCGATGGCGACCACGCCTATCTGCTTGTGCTGTTCGTTATAGACCGGCGTAAAGACGCGCAGGGCTTCCGCCAGCACGCCGTGGTTGATAGACACATTCTCTTTGCCCTCCAGCGCCGGGAAAATGTCGTCGCCAATAAAATGCGAGCCAATATTGCCGGGTTGTGGATGCGAATAGCGAATGCCGTTCATGTCGGTCACTACCACGAACAGCAAGTCATTACGATCCTGCACGCGGGTGGCTACCGGCGGAATAATGTCTTTGCTGTGGGACTGCGTCAGGCCGTATTTGATCGTCGGATCGTCGGCCAGGGTTCTCGCTACCGCCAGCGCGGTGTCTTTCAGGCCGCTGCGGGTAGCGTTGCTGATCTGGATAAAGTACAGCGCGTAAACCACAAGCAGCACCGAGCCGATAACGGCGCATAGCATCAGCGTCACCGAGGTGCTGAGTTTCATCGGGCGTTTGGCCGTCGTTTGCGGGGGCTTTGTTTCGCTCATGGTTGTTCCGGTCCGGGGCGCAAACGGTGATTATCGCCGATGGAACCGGATTGTAAAAGCCGTGTCAGAGATAGCGGCCAATATACCTCTGTGGGGAAACGCCGAGCTTTTTCCGGAACATAGCGATAAACGCGCTACTGCTGGCGTAGCCGAGCGTGCTGGAAAGATTGCTGATGGTGGTGCCGCGCGCAAGGTGGCAGACGGCTTCCACCAGATGCATTTGTTGCCGCCATTCGGTAAAGCTGAGCTGCGTCTCTTCCCGGAACAGCCTCGCCAGGGTTCTTTCGCTCGCGCCGACCTGTTTGCCCCACCAGGCCAGGGTTTCCCGCTGGGAAAGGTCGCTGCACAGCGCATCGCAAAGCTGGCGAATACGCCTGTCGTGCGGGAGGGTGATATGGCACAGGGCAATATCCTGCAGGCGCAGCAGCTCATTGTGCAGCAGGTCGTGCAATAACTGACTTCGCTGCGGGTCGCCGGGTTTTTCAAGACCGGCGACGGTCAGGGACTGAAACAGCGGCGTGACGGCCAGGCTGCGGCTGTGGCGGTTGAACGCGTTTGAGGCAGCGGGTGTCATATACAGGTTGTGGGTCACCACTTTACCGATAGCCTCTAAGCCGTGAGGCAGGCGTCCTGGCAGCCAAAGCGCGTGGCCAGGGGCGACCACCCAGACGTTTTGCTCGCTGCGGATTTTTGCCACGCCGCTGACCGGGTAAATCAGCTGGCCTTGTTCGTGGGCGTGAAACGGTTCCTGGCTTCCTGCGCTATAATGGAGTTCTCGTACTTCCAGAAACGCTTCCTGCGGACTCTGCTGTGTGAATTGCTTTATCATTTGTTGCCTGCCGTTCGTCCGATTCTCGCCATTTCATGATGCAGTAGCGCGTAAAGACAATCTCTGTCCGCTTTACGATATCTCCCCATCCGATCGCGCTATTCTGCCACGGGTGCTCTTCTCTTTTAAAGGTGAATAATTATCATTTCGATCCTCTTCTTATAACATGATACGGTCGATATGAAACAGGGCGGATGGGTAAACGGGAACATGCCTTTAAAGGCGTTAAGTTGTGCGGTCTTTGCGGCGTGCGCGGGCTTTGCCCATGCAGCGGACAAACCGGCGGCACAGGACAGCACGATGGTTGTCACGGCCACGGCACCTTCTTCTTCCGGGCAGGAAGATGAAACCAATGTGGTGGCGCATGAGGCAGTTGCTGGCACGAAATCCAGCTCGCTGATTAGCCGCACGCCGCAGAGTATTTCGGTGGTGACCCAGGCGCAAATCGCGGCCATGGCGGCAAAAAATATTCCCCAGACGCTGCGCTACGTCGCGGGCGTCTCCTCGGAAGATGCCGGCCCGGATACCCGCTTTGACACCATCATGGTGCGCGGCTTTGAAGCCGACGAATATCTGGACGGCCTGCGCCTGCCACGCGAAGCTTGGTGGAGCCGCCCGGCGTGGGACCCGTTCCTGCTTTCCCGCATTGAAGTGGTCAAAGGCCCGGCTTCGGTGCTCTACGGCCAGGCCAACCCTGGTGGCGTGGTGAACCTTGTCAGCAAAACGCCGCAGGCCCAGCCGGGTGGCCAGGTTTATGTCAGCGCCGGAAATAACAGCCAGTTTGGCACCGGGTTTGACGTCACCGGCCCGCTGACCGACAGCAAAGAGTGGCTTGGCCGCGTGGCGGGCACCTTCTTCGACACCAAAACGCAGGTCGATCACACCCGCTACCAGCACTACGACATTGCGCCGTCCGTGACCTGGCAGCCAAACGATCGCACCAGCCTGACGCTGCTGGCCCAGCTACGCCAGGATCCTGACACCGGTTTCTACAACATGCTGCCGGTCAAAGGCACGCTGGTGAACAACCCGAACGGCAACATCGGCACCCATTTCTATGGTGGCCAGCCGGGCTTTGATACCTACACCCGCAGGCAGGGCAGCATCGGCTATCAGTTCCGTACCGAGCTGAACGATAACATTACGCTGCGCCAGAACGTGCGCTACATCAGCAGCAGCGCCGATTACCGCATGGTGTACCCGTTCGGGACGTACCCAACCCAGCCGCTGGTTGACCGTTATTCCATGAACCTCACCGAGACGATGAGCAACTTTGCGGCGGATAACCAGGGCGAGTTCCGCTTTGATACCGGCCCGGTGTCGCACACCGCGCTGCTGGGTGTGGACGTGATGCACTCCTCGGTGCGCAGCCAGGCGGGCTACGGCGACGCTTCACCGCTGAACTATCTCAACCCGGACTACAGCACCCCGGTGGAGATCCCGGCGTTTACCAGTAACAGCCATTCGACGATGGATCAAACGGGGCTGTACCTGCAGGATCAGCTGGCGCTGGACAACTGGGTGATGAGTCTCGCCGGGCGCTATGACAGCGCGCAGACCAAAGCCACCAACCTGCTGGACGGTACTCACCAGACGCGCAACGACTACGCCACTACCGGCCGCGCGGGGCTGCTGTACCACTTTGATAACGGCATTGCGCCGTACATCAGCTACTCTACCTCGTTTGTGCCAAGTGCCGGCACCGACTTTAACGGCAATGCGTTTAAGCCAACCAAAGGTAAGCAGACCGAAGTTGGGCTGAAGTACGATCCGGTCGGGATGGACGCGCTGTTTACCCTGGCATTGTTCGATCTGCGTCAAACCAACGTCGCCACGCCGGATCCCGATCATGTGAACTACAGCGTGCAAACCGGGGAGATCCGTTCCCGAGGGATCGAACTGGAAGGCAAAGTGAACGTCACGCCAGCCTGGCAGATCCTCGCGTCTTACTCGCTGACTGACCCGGAAGTACTGAAGGCGAACGACGGCAGCGAAGGCAAACACCCGACGGGCATTTCTCGCAACCTGGCTAAGCTCTGGAGCCAGTACGCGTTCAGCGGCCCGCTGGATGGTTTCTCCCTCGGCGGCGGCGTGCGCTATGTCGGCCCAAGCTATGCGACAACGGATAACTCGCTGCAGGTGCCGGGTGCCACGGTGTATGACGCCCGCATCGGCTGGCAGTATCGCCAGTGGCAGGTCGCCCTTAACGCCGCCAACCTGACGAACAAAACCTACCTCGCAGCCTGCCAGAACAACGGCTGTGAGTACGCGGTTAAACGTCAGTACGTGGCTACCTTAAGTTACCAGTGGTAAGCGAATGCTCTCACGCAGACGTTTACTGACCTTTGCGCTGGCCGCCCCGTTTATCGGGGCGGCTGGTGCCGTTTCCGGGCCACCGCAGCGCCTGGCGGTATTGGACTGGGGGCTGACCGAGCTGATTCTGGCGCTTGGCGTGACGCCGCAGTCGGTATCGGCCCCCGACTGGTATCGCAAGCTGATAGGCACGCCGGAACTGCCCGCCAGCGTGGTGGATATCGGCCTGCTGTTTCAGCCAAACCTCGAAACCCTGTATGCGCTGAAGCCCGATCTGATCGTTATCACGCCGGGGCATATGCTGCTTAAGCCGCAACTGGAGCGCATTGCGCCCACGCTGACGCTGCCGACCGGCAGCCTCGCCGAATGGCAAATTTCCCTCGATAAGCTGGCGGCTATACTCCAGCGGCAGGCGCAGGCTCGTGCGGTCACGGCGGCTTTTGAGCTGGCCGCGCTTCGTGCCAGGGAATCTGCCTCGACTTATCAACGCCCGCTATTTATCGCCACGCCGGTAGATGCGCTGCATATGCGGCTTTACGGCGCGGGCAGCCTCGCCGGAGATGTGCTGTCTCGCTGTGGTTTCAGCAATGCCTGGCGCGGTGGCGTTAACGCGCAGGGCGAGGCGATGGTCGAGCTGACGCGCATTGGCGCAGACAATGCCGGGCTGATTCTTTTGCCGGAGGACGGGCAATTGCCGCAGATCCAACGCTGGCAGAGTTCACTACTTTGGCAGCGCCTGCCGCTTACTTTTCAGACTCAGTTGGCTTTCCCGGCGCAAAAATTTAATTCCGGCGGCGCGCTGGTGACGGCCACGCGTATTGCCGAAGCATTGGGGCAAATCGTGGCGGGGTGGCAGCATGGCTGAGACGGGAAAAACGACGGCTGCCTGGCTGCTGATAGCCGTGCTTTGGCTGGCGAGCATCGTCATGGCGCTGCAAAACGTGGCGCAGCACGACGGGCTTCTGCACGGCCTGAGCGTGCTGTTTAGCTCGCAAATGTCTGACGCGCAGGCGGTGATCCTGCACTCCATGTGGTTCCCGCGCCAGGTGATGGCCATGCTCGGCGGCGCCGTGCTGGCCCTTTGCGGCTGGCTGATGCAGCGGGCGCTACGCAATCCGCTGGCGGAGCCCATTACCCTTGGAATGACTTCCGGCGCAACGCTGGCTTTGGGCGTGGCGTCGATGTGGTTCCCGGCCACGCTGCTGTCGGCGAGAACCGGGGTAGTGATTGCCGGGGAAGTTGTCGCTTTGCTGCTGGTGTTGCTGCTTTCCTGGCGGCAGCGCCTTTCGCCGCTGGTGATGATTCAGGCGGGGATGCTGGTCAACCTGTGGTGCGGCTCGCTGACGATGATCATGGCGGTGATCAACGACCGTTTTCTGCTGTCGGTGCTGATGTGGGGCGGCGGTTCGCTGGCGCAGCAGGACTGGGGCGGCGTGACGGCGATTCTGCCCTGGCTTGGCCTGTGCGGCCTGGTTTTGCTGCTGTTGCTGCGTCCGCTGGCGCTGCTCAGGCTGCCGGAGGCGATGGTGAGCAGCCTGGGTGCATCTCCGCTGCTGATCCGTTCGGCGGCGATGGCGCTGGCGCTGGTGATGAGCGCTTTAATCATCAACAGCGTCGGGGTGATTGGTTTTATCGGCCTGGCCGCCCCGCACCTGGCACGCTTAGGCGGGGCACGCACCACACGGCAAATGCTCTGCCACTCGCTGCTTATCGGGGCAGGTTTGCTGTGGTTCACCGACCTGTGCGTCAGCCGTATCACGCTGCTGGACGGGCAACTGCTGCCGGTGGGGATGTTAACTGCCCTGACCGGCGGACCGCTGCTGATCCTGCTGGCGGGCAAGGCCCGGTATCAGGTACTGGACACCACGCCTTCGGCTTATGAAGGCGAAGCGGGCGGCGTGCGCTTCCCGGCGGGCATGGCTTTTGCGCTGCTGCTGGTGGCTGTGGTGCTGTCGCTGTTTGTCGGCCAGGGGCTGCACGGCTGGCACTGGACGACCCTCGCGGAACAACCCGCTCTGCTGCCGATGCGCCTGCCGCGCCTGCTGGCGGCCTTGAGCGCCGGAGCTTTGCTGGCGGCGGCGGGCGTGTTGATGCAGCGCGTCAGCGGCAACCCGCTGGCAAGCCCGGAGATCCTCGGCATCGGCGGCGGGGCGGCGATGGGCGTGACGGCATTTCTGCTGCTGTTCCCGATGGGCGGGACGGGGCTGATGATCCTCAGCAGCGCCGCCGGGGCACTGATCAGCCTGCTGATAACGCTGTGGAGCAGCCGCCAGAGCGCTTTTAACCCGCAGCGGGTGCTGCTGAACGGTCTGGCGCTGAACGCGCTGTTCCAGGCCATCGCCAGCATCGTGATGCTGAATAGCCGCCAGGCCAGTTCGATGCTGCTGCAGCTGATGACCGGCAGCACCTACTACGTCAATAACGGCATCGCCATCGGCGTGTTCTTCGCCATGTTGCTGCTGCTGGCGGTTTCTCCGCTGTGCAAACGTTGGCTACTGCTGCTGCCGCTCGGGCAGGTGAGCGGCTCGCTGGGCGTGAATGTCGCCAGGGCGAGGATTAGCGTACTGGCGCTGGCCGCACTGATGACCGGACTGGCCACGCTGATCGTCGGGCCGGTGTCGTTTGTCGGGCTGCTGGGGCCGCACCTGGCGCGAAAAGCCGGCGCGAAACGCCCGATGGCGCAGTTGTTTACCGCCGCGCTGCTGTCCGCGTTGATTATGGTGCTGGCGGACTGGATGGGCCGCAATTTTCTGTATCCGCGTCAGCTGCCCGTAGGGCTGGTGGCGTCGCTGGTCGGCGTACCGCTGCTGGTATGGCCGCTGATCCGTAGCCGGGCGCATACACATCAACAATAGCGCCGGCAGAGTAATGTCGAAAAGGAAGTAACAATGTCTCTGTTAATGATGCTGTTCCGCCTGGTAGGCGGCTGGCTGGTGCTGGCGGCGTTTGCCAGCGTGGTCAGCGGGCTAAGCAACGCCTCGCTGCTGGCGGTGATCAACCATAGCCTGACGCTGCCGCCCGGCGGGCTGGCCGATGTGGCACTGAAGTTTGTGCTGCTGGCCGCGTTAATGCTGGGCACCCGCGTGCTGGCCGAAACGCTCTTTATGTGGCTCGGGCAAAAAGTGAAGGCCACGCTGCGCAAAGACGTGGTGGATCACGTCAGCGAAACCGCCTGGGCGCAGCTGGAGAAAACCGGTATGGCAAAGGCGGTGTCCATTCTGACCCAGGATCTCGACACGCTGGTGGTCTTTTTCGTCAGCCTGCCGGGGTTGCTTATCTACGGGGCGGCGATTGTCGGCTGCCTGATTTACCTCGGCACGCTATCGTGGCAGGTCCTGCTGCTGGCGCTGCTGGTGCTTGGCCTGGGGGCGATGGGCTACCGCGCCGCCCACGGCAAAGCGCTGGGGCTGCTGCGTAGTTCCCGGCAGCGGGAAGATACGCTGATTGCCCAGTGTAAAAAACTGTTCGATGGTGGGCGCGAGTTCCGCCTGAATCCGCTGCGCAGACGGCACTTTGTCGATGGGCCGCTGAGCGAGAACATCGAGGCGGTGCGCATCGAACGCACTCGCGGGTATGTATTTTACGGCCTGGCGAAGAGCTGGGGCAGCGTGCTGTTCTTCGCGTTTATCGGCGTGGTGCTTTACTGGCTGCGAGAGTCACTGGCGCTCAGCTCGGCGGTGATGACCGGCTACACGATGATTTTTCTGTACATGATTGTGCCGGTGGAAGGCGTTTTGTCGGCGCTGCCGACCGTGACCAGCGCCCGCATCGCACTCCAGCGAATCGCCCAGCTTAAAACCGACCTGCCGCAGGAAAAACTGCTGCCGCTGAAAAGCCTGCCCCGTTTTGACAGCCTCGAGCTGGCCGATATTCGCTACGAATATCAGGGTGAAGAGGGGGAACGTTTTACCCTCGGGCCGCTAAATCTTCGTTTCACCCAGGGCGAGCTGGTCTTTCTGGTGGGCGGCAACGGCAGCGGGAAAACCACGCTGGCCAATTTGCTGGTGGGCCTTTACCCGCCGGACAGCGGCGAGCTTCGGCTTAACGGCAGGCTGATAACGCCCGAGCAGCGGGAGATCTACCGCCAGCATTTCGCCGTGGTATTTAATGATTTCTTCCTGTTTGATGACGTGGATAACGTCCACGAGCGCACGGCGGACCAGGTGAACAAGCTGCTGCATCTGCTGAAGCTCGACCACAAAGTAGCCTTCCGGGATGGGCGTTTTTCAACCACCGCGCTTTCTCAGGGGCAGCGTAAACGGCTCGCGCTGCTGCAGGCGTGGCTGGAGAATCGGCCTTTTTATCTGTTTGACGAATGGGCGGCGGATCAGGATCCCGGCTTTAAAGAGGTGTTCTACAAAGTGCTGCTGCCGATGCTGAAAGCGGAAGGCAAAACGGTGCTCGCCATTACCCACGACGACCGCTATTTCCCGCTGGCGGACAGGCTGATTAAGCTGGAGTCCGGGCAGGTGGTGGCAGACAGCGTACTCAGGCCGCTGTCTGCCTGAATTGCAGAGTTACACCAAATGACACGCGACGCGGTGAGCATCGCCCACTTCCCGCAGCGCCGGGACTTCCTGGCGGCAGCGGTCGGTGACCTGCGGGCAGCGCGAAGAGAAACGGCAGCCGGAGGGCGGGCGAGAAGGATCGGGGATTTCGCCCTGAATGGCTGCCACCGGCTCGCTGTCTGGATCCAGCGTCGGGACCGCGGCTAGCAGCGCCTGCGTATAAGGGTGCAGTGGTTGGCTGAAAAGCGTGTCGCGGCTGGCGGTTTCCACCAGTTGACCGAGATACATCACCGCGACGTCGTCACAGAGGTGTTCGACCACGCCGAGATCGTGCGAGATAAACAGAAACGTCACGCCGCGTTCGTCGCGCAGATCGGAAAACAGATTGATGATCTGCGCCTGAATGGAGACGTCGAGCGCGGAGATCGGTTCGTCCGCAATAATAAAATCGGGGTTAAGGATCAGCGCGCGAGCGATACCAATGCGCTGGCGCTGGCCGCCGGAAAACTCATGCGGGAAGCGGTTGTAATGCTGCGGTGCCAGCCCGCAAATCTTCATCACTTCCAGCACCTTGTCACGCAGCTCGGCGCGGGTGCACAGCTTGTGCTCCAGCATCGCTTCGCCGATGGCGTCTCCTACGCGGATGCGCGGGTTTAGCGAGCTGTAAGGATCCTGAAAAACGAGCTGGATTTTGGGGCGCAGCGCCCGCGACTCTCTGGCGCTCAGCTCACTCAGTTCTTTGCCGCGATACTTCACGCTACCGGCGGTTTTGTCGTACAGGCCAAGCAGGGTACGGCCGACGGTGGTTTTCCCGCTGCCGGACTCGCCCACGAGGCCGAAAATGGTGCCCTGGCGAATGTTAAAGCTGACGCCGTCGACCGCGCGCAGTTCGCCGGTTTGCTGGCCGAAAAGCCCGTCGCGCAGCGGGAAGTGTTTTTTGAGCCCTTCGACTTCAATAACGTACTGAGTGTTCACGATGCGGACTCCGCTAACTCACTGTAAAAACAGGCGGCCTGTCGCTGCTGGCCGAGAAGCGCCGGAATGCCCTGACGGCAGCGCTCGGTGGCGCGTTCGCAGCGATCGGTAAAGGCGCAGTAAGGCGGCAGGGCAGCTAAATCAGGCACCTGGCCGGGGATCGAATAGAGCCTGCGGCGGCGCTCGCCTGGGATTGGCCGGGAAGCGATCAGCCCTTTGGTGTACGGGTGCAGCGGATGGCGGAGCACCTCCGCCGTTGGCCCCTGCTCGACGATGCGCCCGGCATACATCACCACGACGTGTTCCGCCATCTGGGCGATGACGCCTAGATCGTGGGTGATCAGCATCAGCGCCATACGGTGCTGGCGCGCCTGATCCCGTAATAGACGCAGGATCTGCGCCTGAACGGTGACGTCCAACGCCGTTGTCGGCTCATCGGCGATCAGCAGCTTTGGCCGGCAGCTCAGCGCCATGGCGATCATCACCCGCTGTAACATTCCGCCGGAAAGCTGGTGCGGGTAGCTGGCCATCAGACTTTCCGCTCGCGCCAGCCCGACGTCGGTCAGCATTTGCGTCGCCAGCAGCCAGGCTGCTTTGGGCGTTTCCCCCCGGTGGCGGATCAGCGGCTCGCAAAGCTGGTCGCCGATAGTCAGCACCGGGTTCAGGGCGGTCATCGGCTCCTGGAAAATCATCGCCAGTTCGTTGCCGCGCAAATCTGCCATTTGCGCAGGCTTCAGCCCCAGCAGGTTTTTCCCCTGAAACCGAATTTCCCCACCGTCGATACGCGCCGCCTGCGGAGGCAGCAGCCCCATCAGCGACATGGCGGTCACGCTTTTGCCGCAGCCGGACTCGCCGACGACGCCGACGGTTTGCCCGGCGTGAACGGTAAACGACACGTCCTGCACGGCGCGCACGCGCCCCTGCTCTCCGGCAAAGGAGAGGGAAAGGTTGTTGAACTCAATCAGCGCTTCGTTCATTTCGCGCCTCGCTTCATTTTCGGATCCAGCGCATCGCGCAGGCCGTCGCCCAGCACGTTTATCGCGATCACGGTGATAAAAATGGCGATGCCCGGTGGCATCCACAGCCACGGGCGACGCTGGAAGTCGATCAGGCTGTTGGCGCTGTCCATCATGTTGCCCCACGAAGGCGTGGGCGGCACGACGCCGAGGCCGAGGTAGCTCAGCGCCGATTCCATCAGGATTGCATTGGCTACAGCCATCGTTGCCATCACCACCAGAATCGGAATGGTGTTCGGCAGCAGGTGCCCGAACAGGCGGCGGCGGGCGGAAAGGCCTAATACGCGGGTTGCCAGCATAAAGTCGCGCTCGCGCAGGGAGAGGATTTGCCCGCGCACCAGACGTGCCAGCTTCGGCCACTCCAGCAGGCTCAGCATGATAACCACCATGTAAATGCGCGAGTCCGGCGAGAAGTCGAGCTCTGACAGCATCGCGCCCGCGACAATCAGCAGCGGCAGGCTGGGAATGGTCATTACCAGATCTGCCAGGCGCATAATCAGTTTGTCGGTCCAGCCGCCGAGATAACCGGAAACCGCCCCGAGCAGGTAGCCGAGGGTGACCGAGAGCAGCATGGTCAGCAGGCCGATAATGAGCGAGATGCGCCCGGCCAGCAGCAGGCGGGTGTAGACATCACGCCCGAGGAAGTCGGTGCCCAGCCAGTGGATTTCGCCCGGCGGCTTGTTGATCATCAGGGCGTCGGTGGCGTCGTCCTTCCACGGCGACCAGAGCGGCCCCAGGGCGCACCACACCGCCATCACGATCAGCAGAATCAGGCAGAACATCGCCAGGCGGTTGCGCCTCAGCGCCTGCCAGGCCTGATGCCACGGGGAAGGCGTCACCTGTGCCAGCGCCGGAATTTCGGCTTTGCGCAGGCGGCGGTTAGTAGAAAACAGAGAACTGAGCATCACGACCTCACCCGAATGCGCGGGTCGGCCCACGCGTAAAGCACGTCGGCAATCAGGTTGCCGAGGATTGTCAGTACCGCCAGAAACAGCGTGAAGCCCATCAGAACCGGGTAATCGCGGGCGGCGAGGGAATCAATATGAATGTGGCCGGCGCCCGGCCAGTTAAAGACTTTTTCGGTAATGATTGCCCCGGAGAACAGCCCCGGCAGCTCAAAGCCGAGCAAAGTGATGATCGGCAGCAGCGCATTGCGAAGGGCGTGTTTAAGAATAACGGTGCGTTCGCGTAGCCCTTTGGCGCGGGCGGTGCGGATAAAGTCCATCTTCACCACGTCCAGCATGCTGGCGCGGAAGTAGCGCGTCAGGCTGCCCGCCTGCAGCATCACCAGCGCGAGTACGGGTAGCACAAGGTGGGCGGCAACCTGGACGACGTAGGCCCAGCCGGTGGCGTCGCTGCCGGTGTTGGTCATGCCGCCGACCGGCAACCAGTGCAGATCCACCGCGAACCATTTGATCAGCAGCAGGCAGAGGAAAAAGGTCGGGAAAGACATGGCGGCGAACACCAGCACGCTCACCAGATGGTCAAACAGCGAATTCGGCCTCATGGCCGAAACAATCCCCACCGCCAGACCAATCCCCCAGTAGAACACCAGCGCGATGGAGGCCAGCAGGAAAGAGTTCCAGATGTACTGGTTCAGCAATTGGCTAACGGGAATTTGGTACTGCAGAGAGAAGCCTAAATCTCCCGTCAGCAATTGCCCGAGCCAGTGGAGATAGCGGGTGAACAGCGGCTGGTCGAGGCCGTAAATTGCTTTGAGCTCGGCGGCGCGGGCGGCGGTCAGCGTAATATTGCCGTCGATAAAGTCACCGGGCGTTTTCGCGAACAGCATAAAGATAATAAACGAGGCGAGCAGCAGCATCGGCAGGGTTTGCAGCAGGCGGCGCAGAATAAAATTTTTCATCACGTTCTCACTGCCGCCGCCCCGGCGAAAGGGCGACGGCAAGGGTTACTGCGTTACTTAACGATTTTCACATCCGGCAGGCTGCCGGTCAGGCCGTTGTAGATGTCTGGCTTAAAGCCGGTGACGCGGGCGCTGCTGGCGGACAGGATCTTGCGGTTGCCGAGCAGAATCGCCGGGGGATCTGCCGCCAGCACTTTATACAGCTCGTGGTAGATAGCCTTACGCTTCTCTTCGTCGAGGGTCGCGTTGCCTTCGTTAATCAGCTTGTCCACCTGCGGATTGTTATAGCCGGACTCTTTGGCTTCGGTGCTGTAGTAATCCCACACGCCGTCGTGCGGATCGTTCAGCGTGCTGGTGCTGAAGGAGGCCAGGTCGTAGTTGCCCGCTTTGCGCTGCGCCATCAGGGCATTGAAGTCGACAACCTGCGGCTTCAGCTGCACGCCGATCTGCTGCCAGTTCTCTTTGGCGATAGGGATCAGCGCGTCGTTCAGCACTTTTTTGCTGACCAGCAGCGTCAGCTCCAGGCGTTTGCCGTCCTTCACGCGGATGCCGTCCGGGCCAGGCTTCCAGCCCGCTTCATCCAGCAGTTTTTTCGCCTGTGCCTGATCGAATTTGTACGGGTTCACGCCCTCCGGGTTATAGGCCCAGGAGATCGGCGAGATTGGCTCGTTGGCGACCGTGCCGTAGCCCTGGTAGACCACGTCGATCAGCTTCTGGCGATCCAGGCCGTAGATCAGCGCCTGGCGAACTTTTACGTCCTGCAGCGCCGGGCGGCGAACGTTGAATTCAACCTTGCTATAGTCGCTGGAGCCGTAAAGGTTGATATTGGCGAAGCCCAGCAGTTTTAGCTGCTCGATATCGTCCGGGCGGGAGGTAAAGGAATCGTAATCCGTCTCGCCGGTCTGGAACAGCTGGAAGTTGGTGGACGGATTAGTCACGCGGTAAATAAAGCGTGGCGTTGGCGGCGTGCCGCGATAGAAATGGGTGTTGGCGTGGAAACGAATTTCCTGGCCTGGAATGTATTTCTCATACACATACGGGCCGTTGCCCAGCGGTTTGCCGTGCAGGGTACGCAGGTAATCCAGGTTGCCGCGCTGGTAGTCTTTGCCGTAGTACGCCTTCGACAGCACCGGGCCGCCGATCTTGCCCAGCGTGGTCGCGCCCGGCTGGGTGGTTGTGACCTGCAGCGTGAGCGGATCAATCACCTTCAGGCCGCTGACGCTGTCGGCTTTCCCTGCTTTGTATTCGGCACCGCCCGCGATGTTGGCAAGCGTGATGTCGGTATCGCCGTCATATTTCGGGTCATACAGCACGGTGAGCGTGAACGCGACATCTTCGGCGGTCAGCGGGGAACCGTCGCTAAAGGTCAGGCCAGGGCGCAGTTTGATGGTATAGACTTTGCCGTCCGGGCTGACCGTCCAGCTTTCGGCGAGGCCAGGGACCAGATTGCCGTGGCTGTCCCAGTCAATCAGGCGTGAGAAAATGACGTTGGTGACATTTTCATCCCAGCCGTTAACGAAGAAGTAAGGGTTGAAGATGCCCTGAGGTTCAGAAATCCCGGCGACCACGGTGTCTTTGCGCAGCTTGGCCGTGGCCGGGATTTGGCTGGCATCGGTGGCCGGCGTGATGCCCTCTTTTAAGATGTCATCGGCCGCCGCCGCGCCGGAGAAAACCACCACGCTGCTAATCAGGGCTGCCTGTAAGGCCAGGCGAAAGCGCGTGGGTTTTGTTTGTAATGCGTCAAGTAACCTGGCCAATAGCATTCCCTCAAGATTTTTTGCTGTAAAATTTACAAATCATGACGAAAGATAAAAGCCCAGATCTTGCCTGTCTAACAACGAAAAGCTATGCCTTATAGCGATTTATTCCTTTGCCCCTACAAAGCATATTAGTTGTGCTGGAGTAGATCCCAGCGGTTGCCATAGAGATCCTCAAAGACTGCAACGGTGCCGTACTCTTCCTCTCGTGGAACTTCGCAGAAATGTACGCCGTTGGCGGTCATCATGGCGTGATCGCGCCAAAAATCATCGGTATGAAGGAAAAGGAAAACTCTGCCGCCGCACTGATCGCCAATAGCGGCCTGCTGGCGCTCGTTGGTGGCTTTGGCCAATAGAAGATGGCAATCACTTTCCGGGTTTGGCGTGACCACAACCCAGCGTTTTCCCTCTTGTGGGATGTCTTCTACAAGCGTGAAGCCCAGCTTTTGGGTGTAGTATTCAATCGCTTTGTCGTAATCATCCACGACGATAGCCACGCAGCCCAGCGCGCGTTTTTGCGTTTTCAATGCCTGCTCCTTTCCTCTGGTGATAAACGGGCATGAGCATAACATTCACCAGGGATTATTTCCGAAGTGTAACCATTCCTTGCCACTCTTAGCTTCAGGTGTTAAAAGGTGCCCCTTTGACAAATCACAAAGGAGCAGGGCGTGAAAAACACGTCAGTCGCCTCTGAGCCACAGGGCCAGGGTGCGGGGCCGGAGGATGGCCATCAATTACAGCGCGGCTTGCAGAACCGCCATATTCAGCTGATTGCGCTGGGCGGTGCGATTGGCACCGGACTCTTTCTCGGCATTGGTCCGGCGATCCAAATGGCGGGGCCTGCCGTCCTGCTGGGCTACGGCGTGGCGGGGATCATCGCATTTCTGATCATGCGCCAGCTCGGTGAGATGGTTGTTGAAGAGCCGGTTTCCGGTTCGTTTTCCCATTTTGCCTATAAATATTGGGGGCCGTTTGCTGGCTTCCTGTCCGGCTGGAACTACTGGGTGATGTTCGTGCTGGTCGGCATGGCGGAGCTGACCGCCGGCGGCATTTATATGCAGTACTGGTTCCCCGAGGTGCCGACCTGGACCTGGGTGGCGTTGTTCTTCGTGGTGATCAACGCTGCGAACCTCGTGAACGTGCGCCTATACGGCGAAATGGAGTTCTGGTTTGCGCTGATTAAGGTGCTGGCGATTGTCGGCATGATCGGCTTCGGCATCTGGCTGCTGGCTTCCGGACACGGCGGTGAGCGGGCGGGCGTGAGCAACCTCTGGCAGCATGGTGGCTTCCTCGCCACGGGTTGGCACGGGCTGATTTTGTCCCTCGCGGTGATCATGTTCTCGTTCGGCGGGCTGGAGCTTATCGGCATTACGGCTGCTGAGGCGCGTTCGCCGCAAACCACCATTCCGAAGGCGGTTAACCAGGTGGTGTATCGCATTCTGCTGTTTTATATCGGCTCGCTGGTGGTGCTGCTTTCGCTCTACCCGTGGCTGGAGATCAAGTCCAACAGCAGCCCGTTTGTGATGATTTTCCACGAGCTGAACAGCAATGTGGTTGCCTCGGCGCTCAACTTCGTGATTCTGGTGGCTTCGCTGTCCGTTTATAACAGCGGCGTGTATTCCAACAGTCGCATGCTGTTCGGCCTCTCCGTGCAGCGCAATGCGCCAAAATTCCTGGCGAAAGTCAGCCGTGGCGGCGTGCCGGTGAATTCACTGCTGCTGTCTGGCGCGATAACTTCGCTGGTTGTTGTCCTCAACTACGTGCTGCCGCATGACGCCTTTGGCCTGCTGATGGCGCTGGTGGTGGCGACGCTGCTGCTGAACTGGATCATGATCTCGCTGGCGCACATCAAGTTCCGCCGCGCTATGCGCAGTCAGGGGCATGAAACCAGCTTTAAGGCACTGCTTTACCCGTTCGGCAACTACCTGTGCATCGCTTTTATGATGATGGTGCTGGGGCTGATGTGTACCATCGACGGGATGCGCGTGTCGGCCATGCTGCTGCCGGCCTGGATAGTATTCCTCTTTATTGCCTTTAAGCTGCTGCGCCGTAAAACCCACTAAAGTCCTCCTCAAATAACGCCAGCTGCTTTTAATAGAGTTGGTGTTATTTATTTCTAATTAAGTTTCAATTAGGTTTTTATTTATTGGTGAGTATACTCGCCAATGGCGATTTTTTTCAGAGCTTGAAAGGCTAAATATCAACGAAGAGGTTATGTTTCATTAGTTATTATATTTAAGGATGTGAGGTCTGGGTAATATAATTCTGATGAATGAAATAAGTGGCTGTATAAATTAAATCTCATCCATCAAACAAGGAGTGTAAAGCGATGAGCAAGCGGAGTGATATAAAGGGCGGAGCGAGAATTGATGAAGTTACCTATGGCTTAGTTTATACCGAGGTGCTGGGGTGGGTTGATTTAGGCCATGCGCAGGGGACGGATATACGGAAGTTGTTGAGTGACATTGACTCGGGTGAAAGGCTGGGGAAAGAATATTACGATGTGAGCTACTCACAGTCTATGACCAGCCCGGGCCGACTGATTAAAATGGGCAAATTTATTAAATGGCGAATTAAACGTGGCCGCACCCTGCTTGAGCGCAGAAGTATTGCGCTGGCAATGATGATGTCATTGGCGCGCAAGTTCGAAGGGCTGCAGGCGTCATTCCCCGTTAGCCTGGTGACGGACAGTGGATTCAGCGGCGAGGATTTGGTGTCAGATTTGCTGGGGTTTTATCGGGTTGTTTCGATCCGTGAGCCTTTTCGTATGCTACGAGTAGTTAGCCGAGAAAAAGCCCTTAAACGTTGGGATCATTACGGTAAAATAGGCGGCTGGAAAAACGAGTCATTCCGGCCACTGTTGTTTCCCGATCCCGATATCTTCCCCAACACCAGGCCCTATAAAGGCAATTTGCCAAATTTTATGCAAACCGTCAGGCCGTGGAGTGATTTCCACTCAGGTATTGTCAGGGTTGCCAGCGCCGATGGCTCATATCTTGATAATGGAAGAGATGGGGTACTACCTTATGCGTAACTCTTTAAAAATTTTCACCGCGGTCGTTGTGGTGATTACCGCCGGGCTGGTGTGGGCGTGGCCTTATATAACAATGGAGTTCGCGGGTAGCGCCCACTATACCGAGCAGGACAAGCGGGAATATGAATATTATACCCCCGATATCCTGCGAGAAATGCCGCGTATTTCACCCCGCTACGACTTTGATTATGTGAACGTTACCGGGCCAGGGGCATTTATTCACGCAGTCAGCTTCTATGATATTGATGATTCCAGTCGGGTTGATGCCTATCTGGAGATAAAGGGATATACAAAACAAAAAGAGTGCCATATTAAAGCTGTATGCTGGCAGGGGAGCGATTCCGAGGAGACGATTACGGTAAGCAACCTGAAAGAAGAAAAAATTATCCAGGTCGCCATCATTTATGACTACTGATAGCCGCTGATTATGCTGCGGCGGACGTTGGCAACCGCATTGTCCGGCACCTTATCCTCCCGAATTTACGCTATCATACTGCCCTTAAGAAACGGGCGTTAAAAGGGCAGGGGAATGAGCGTTAGTCGGAAAGGGATGCTGTATGTGTTGTTTGCGGCGGTGCTGTGGGGAAGCTCCGGGGTTTGTGCGCAGTACATTATGGAGCAAAGCCATATTTCCTCGGCATCGCTGACCATGCTACGGCTGCTGTTCTCCGGTCTTATCCTGCTAATGCTGTCGTTCATGCACGGGGACAAAATCTTCGCCGTGTTTAAGCAACGAAACGACCTGATTTCTCTGCTGATTTTTACCCTCTGTGGCGCGTTGACGGTGCAACTGACCTTCCTGCTGACCATCGAACAGTCCAACGCCGCGACCGCGACGGTGCTGCAATTCCTTTCGCCGACCATTATCGTGGCCTGGTTTGCCTTTGTGCGGAAAAAGCGTTCCGGCAAACTGGTCTATGCCGCGATTGGCACCTCGCTAATCGGGACGTTTGTGCTGGTGACCCACGGTAATCCTGCGTCGATTACCATATCCGGCAGCGCGTTGTTCTGGGGCATCGCTTCCGCGTTTGCCGCTGCGTTCTACACGACCTATCCCTCGAAGCTGATTGCGCGCTACGGCACACTGCCTGTCGTGGGCTGGAGTATGCTGCTGGGCGGCGCGGCATTGCTGCCGTTTTACGCCAGCCGGATCGGCAGTTTCAGCGCCACTGGCGGCACGTTGCTGGCCTTCTTCTACCTGGTGATCGTCGGCACGGCGATCACTTTCAGCCTCTACCTGACCGGGGCGCAAATGATTGGCGGGCCAAAGGCCAGCATTCTTAGCTGCGCGGAGCCGCTGAGCAGCGCATTACTGTCGGTACTGCTGCTGGGCATTAGCTTTACGCTGCCGGACTGGCTGGGGTCTCTGTTGATTATCTCTTCGGTGGTGCTTATCTCTCTGGATTCCCGGGGCAAGCTGCATTCACACTAAGCCGCTACATTTTGCAAGGTTTAATTACCGGCAGAAATATCATATTTTGAGGGGTAGAAGTTGCCGTTGTGATACGGTAAAAAGTGCGCTTCCCGGCGCAAGTCTGCACCTCCGATAAAGGTATTTCAGTGTGATGATTGATAATCTAATTGAGCGTATCTCTTCCGCCTTAGACGCCGAATACACCCTGGAAGGTTTGGTCAGACAGCTGCTGGAAATGCTGGAGCTGGTGACCAACATGGAATCCACCTATCTGACCCGCATCGACGCGGAGGGCAGCCAGCAGCATATTGTTTTCTCCCGTAATACCAAGGCGATGAATATCCCGGAAGGTCTCTCCGTCCCGTGGGAAGATACACTTTGCAAACGCGCTTTAGACGAGGGCCGCCGCTATACCTGCGATGTCGCAAGCGTTTGGGGTGACTCCGAAGCGGCAAAGGCGCTGGGGATTGTGACCTACGTGAGCACACCCGTCACCCTTGCCGATGGCTCGCTCTACGGCACGCTGTGTGCCGCCAGCTCCGAGCAGCGCGTGCTAACCGATCACAGCGAACAGGTTTTACAGCTGTTCTCTCAGCTGATTGCTCAGCAGATCCAAAATGAGCAACTGATGAAGAAGCTGCAGCAGGCCAACGTCGCGCTGACGACCGCCAGCTACACCGATGAATTAACCGGATTGCCTAACCGCCGCGCGGTCTTCGATCAGCTGCCTCGTCTGTTCTCCCGCGCCAAAGATGACGCCCGCTACGTGCTGGTGGCCTTTGCCGATTTGGACGGCTTTAAGCAGATAAACGACCTGCACGGCCACGAAACCGGAGATGATTTCCTTTGCGCTATCGGCCAGCGGCTGAAAGAGGGCGTGAGGGGGGACGAAATATTAGGCCGGCTTGGCGGCGATGAATTTATTGTTGCCGGGGCGGGGCCAACGGAATACAGCGAAGCCCTGCGAGCAACCACCGCTTTTCGCGCCAGGCTGTCAGAGCTGCTGAGCGGAGAGTATGAGCTGAAGTCCTGCGTGATTGATTATGCGGGGCCCAGCATTGGGGCTATCGCCGTCAACCCGGCGACAACCACGCCGGACGACGCCCTGCGCGAGGCGGACACCCTTATGTATGTGGATAAGAAGCGCCGTAAAAATGGCGCGGCGGTCAGCTAAACGCCGCGCGCAATTTTCAGGATGCTGGGGTTTCTGCTGCCTTATTGCCGCTGAGTTCAGTCACCAGATCGTTCACGCCGTCGCTCATGTTGACGAAGCGGGTTAGCGGCGAGCGCGTAACCACCACAAAAACGCCCACGTTATTCTGCGGCACCATCGCCATGTAGGTGATAAAGCCGCCGCCGCCGCCGGTTTTCTGAATAATACCCGGGCGGCCCTCTTTCGGTGACATCCAGACCCAGCCCATGCCCAGCGCGTCGGCTTTCCCCGGCACATCCATGCCAATGACCTTATGCAGCTGGCTGCGCTGATAAATCAGGGTTTGCATTCTGTCTGCCTGGCTGCCGCGATGATGGAAGTCGGATGAGAGGAATTGCTGCATCCAGCGCATCATGTCGCCGGGCGTCGAATAGACGCCGCCGCTGCCCACCGCCGCCAGCGTATTATCGCAAGGGCTGGCACCTTTCTCGGCGACCATCAGGCGTTTGCACTGGTCTGGCGAAGGGGTAAAGGTGGTGTCTTTCATGCCCAGCGGGCGGGCGATTTGCTCGTCGAACAGGTCGGCATACGGCCTGCCGGTTGCGCGCGACAGGGCATCGGCCAGCAGGTCAAATGCCAGGTTTGAATAAGCGGCCACTGTGCCTGGGGCGGCTTTCAGCGTAGCCTGCGAGAGCCAGTTCCAGCGCTGATCCCGCGTCGGCCAGGTAAACACGGTGCGGTGCGCTGCGCCGCCGGGCTGTTCGCGCGGCAGGGAGCTGGTGTGAGTAGCCAGGTTAATTAAAGTGATTGGCTGGCCGTTAAAGGTCGGTACCCTTGCGCCGGGAGGCGCATATTTGCTGAGCGGATCGTTGAGCTGGACTTTGCCCTGATCGAGCATTTTTACCAGCATTTCGCTGGTCATCAGCTTCGTCAGTGAGGCGATGCGGATCACCGAATCCAGCTGCGGGCGGACGTTATTGCCCGGTCTGGTGTCACCGAAGCTGCGAAATACCCGCTGGTTACCGTCGATAACCACGATGGCCATGCCGGTGGCTCCGCTGCCGTAATAAATATGGTTGGCATAGCGATCGACTACGTCGGCGGCAAATTCAGGTGCCGGAGACGGTTGCGCAAAACTAAGCGCCGGCAGCAGCGCAGCGGCCAGCAAAAGAAGACGAGGAAGACGAGTTTTCAACGCAAAAATCCAGTTTAAAAAATAAGGCGGTATTGCAGGTATTTATACTACTCTGCGCCCTTATGCAAAGCGTCAATTCAGCCTTTACGGCCTGAAAAGCGTAACCGTGCGTTACATCACCAGATGGCGCACAAAAGTTTGTCAGTTGCGGCTTAATAAAGCATTTTTTGCCTGTTTTTACACTTCGGCTGGCGCTGTTGCCCGGTGGTTGCAAAGAAAGATCTTAAATAAGATTAAAGACCGATGATTTCGCTACGCTGCTTTAGCAAAAAGTGCGTATTATCCTGCTCGTTATTAACGGTCTGAGTGCAACTATTACTGAACCCTGGAATCTTAGTAACGGCTTAAGGCGTACCGCGATTGATTCAATTCTTTATGCGATACATCATCCTCTCGCATCAAAGAAGTGAATATGTCTAGTAAACCGCTGTTTTATAAGTGTCTCTTGCACCCTCGCTATTGGCTGACCTGGTTTGGGCTCGGCGTGCTTTGGCTGTGGGTTCAGCTTCCTTACCCGGTATTGATGAAAATGGGCGACCTGATTGGCCGTTTCTCGATGCATTTTCTCAAGCGTCGGGTCACCATTGCCCGCCAGAATCTTCACCTTTGCTTCCCGCACTACAGCGAAGAGCAGATTGAGGCCATCGTTCAGCAAAACTTTGCCTCCCTCGGCATGGGGTTGATTGAAACCGGCATGGCCTGGTTCTGGCCGGATGCGAGAGTGCGCAAATGGTTTGACGTGCGCGGCCTGGAGCACATCAATGCCGCCTGCGACAAAGGCAAAGGCGTAATGGTTATCGGCGTGCATTTTATGTCGCTGGAGCTGGGCGGGCGCGTAATGGGGTTATGCCGCCCAATGATGGCGATGTACCGGCCGCACAACAACAAAGTCATGGAATACGTGCAAACCCGTGGGCGCTCGCGTTCCAACAAAGCGATGCTCGACAGGCGCAACCTGAAGGGAATGGTGAAAGCGTTGAAAACCGGTGAGGCGGTGTGGTTCGCCCCGGATCAGGACTATGGTCCGAAAGGCAGTTCCTTTGCGCCTTTCTTCGCGGTCCAGCAGGCTGCAACAACCAACGGGACCTTTACCATTGCCCGCCTGGCAAAACCCGCCATTCTGACCACGGTTTTGATCCGCAAACCCTGCGGGACGGGCTACCAGCTGGTCATCGAGCCGGAGTTCTGTGATTATCCCGGCGAAGACGAACAGGCCGCCGCAGCCTATATGAACCGTAAGATTGAGCACGAAATTATGCGCGCGCCGGAGCAGTATCTGTGGCTGCACCGCCGTTTTAAAACCCGGCCTTTTGGCCACGCCAGGCTTTACACGATTTAATCTTCAGGCAGGTGTGCTACGCTTTTTTCTTCTTATTTGAGGAGAGTTAGCATGCCTGCATCGCGCATTGTGATGGTCATCGATATGCAAAACGGTGTCCTGGAGTCCCCCCGCCACGCCCGCGAACAAACTGCCGCCAGAATTAATCAACTCATTGATGCCGCCGATAAAGTCATTTTTATTCAGCATAATGAGGCGGAACTGCAGCCGGGCAGCGATGCCTTCGACATTATTCCTGAACTTCATCGCCCGGAAGGGGCGCTGTATGTGACCAAAACGGCGTGCGACGCGTTTTACCGCACCGAACTGGACTCGCTGTTAAAACAACATGGGATAAATGCGCTGGTCGTATGTGGCTGCGCCACGGATTACTGCGTGGATACCACCATTAAAAATGGCGTCAGTCGGGGCTATGCGATGACGGTTGCCAGCGATGCCCATACCACGGCTGACCGTGCATCGGTGAGCGCCGAAGCGCTGATTAATCACCACAACGAGGTTTGGGCTAACCTGTCGATTCCGGGCAATACGCTGGCGGTGAAAACCACCGAGGCTATTCTCGACGGCTGGCGCTAAGTTATGTAAGCCTCTCTCACTCCTTGATACAACATTCTGCAAGCATTATCGTAGAACGTTCGCTATAACCGGCAGATATAACAACAAAAAGTCGTATCAGGAGTGTTGTCATGTTCAAATCTTTTTTCCCGTCGCCGAAGCTGTTTTTTCTTTCGGCGGCAATATGGGGACTACTCGCAGTCATATTCTGGCAGGCCGGTGGCGGCCTTTGGTTAGAAAACCTTGTGGGAGCCAGCCAGCAAATACCGATTAGCGCGGCACGTTTCTGGACGTTAAAAGCATTTGTTTTTTATGCTTTTTATGCTGTTTGTGTGGGTCTTTTTGCCGGTGTCTGGGCGCTGATTAGCCCTCATCCGTGGCAGCGCTGGTCGATTCTCGGCTCCTCGCTTATCGTCTTTGTGACCTGGTTTATGGTCGAGCTGGGCGTGGCGATCAACGCCTGGTACGCGCCGTTCTTTGATCTTATCCAAACCGCGTTAGCGTCCCCGAATAAAGTCCCGCTGCAGCGATTCTATAGCGAAACCGGCGTGTTTCTTGGTATCGCGCTGATTTATGTCACCGTCGGCGTGCTGAACAGCTTCTTTATCAGCCACTACGTATTCCGCTGGCGCACGGCGATGAACGACTACTATATGGAGCACTGGCAGAAGCTGCGTCATATCGAAGGGGCGGCTCAGCGTGTGCAGGAAGACACCATGCGCTTTGCTTCTACGCTTGAGGACATGGGCGTGAGCCTGCTGCAGTCGGTGATGACTTTGATAGCCTTCCTGCCGATTCTTGTCGCACTGTCTCCACACGTGAAAGAACTGCCGATTGTCGGGGCGGTGCCTTATGGCCTGGTGATTGCGGCGATTATCTGGTCGCTGATGGGAACCGGCCTGCTGGCCGCGGTCGGGATAAAGCTGCCGGGGCTGCAGTTTAATAACCAAAAAGTTGAGGCCGCCTACCGTAAGGAACTGGTTTATGGGGAAGATGACGGCAGCCGTGCTACCCCGCCAACGGTAAAAGCGCTGTTTGGCGACGTGCGGCATAACTATTTCCGCCTCTACTTCCATTACACCTATTTTAATATTGTGCGCATTCTCTATCTGCAGATAGACAATGTGTTTGGTCTTTTCCTGCTGTTCCCTTCTATTGCCGCAGGCGCGATTACCCTGGGGCTGATGCAGCAGATCACCAACGCTTTTGGCCAGGTGCGCGGCTCGTTCCAGTACCTGATCAGTTCCTGGACCACGCTGGTTGAGCTGATGTCTATCTACAAACGTCTGCGCAGCTTCGAGCGAACGCTGCAGGATGTGCCGGTGCCGGGCACCGAAGAAGCCGTCTGAGGCTAAAAGAAAAGGGATGGCGTAATGCCATCCCTTTTTGATCAATGCCCTGCGGAAGGGGCACCCGGCGCGCCGGCGCGCACAAACGGCGGACGGGCAAACCAAATCACCACAATCAGGGCCATAAAGCCCCAGCCCAGCAGCCAGAAGTAGTCGATAGTCGACATCATATAGGCCTGCTGCTCAATGGTTTTATCCACCACGGCAAGATGCTGCTGCGTGGCGCCGCCCATCTTGTGCAGGTAATCCACCGCCGACGGATTGTAGGCTGAGACGCTCTCCGTCAGGTTGGCATGGTGATAAACCTCGCGGCGCGACCAAATCCAGGTGGTCAGCGACGAGGCAAACGACCCGCCGAGCACACGGAAGAAGGTGGCCAGGCCAGAGCCTTCCGCGACCTCAACGCCGTGCAGGTTCGACAGCACAATGGTGGTGATCGGCATGAAGAAGAACGCCACACCAATCCCCATAAACAGCTGCACTTCGGCGATGGTGCGGAAATCCACGTTGGTATTGAACTGCGCCCGCAGCAGGCACGAAGCGCCCATAGTCAGGAACGACAGCGTGGCCAGCAGGCGCATATCAACCTTGTTGGCGTAGCGCCCGACAATCGGCGTCAGCAGCAGCGGTAGCACACCCATTGGAGCGGCGGCCAGCCCGGCCCAGATGGCGGTGTAGCCCATCTGGGTTTGCAGCCACTGCGGCAGAATAATGTTGATGGCGAAGAACGCCGCGTAACCCAGCGTCAGCGATAGCGTCCCGATGGCGAAGTTGCGGTCGGCGAACAGCCGCAGGTTAACTATCGGGTGGCGTTCGCCCAGTTCCCAAATGACAAACGACACCAGCGAAACCGCAGAGATAACCGACATGGTGATGATCTCTGGCGAGGCGAACCAGTCGAGATCGTTCCCCTTATCCAGCACCACCTGCAGCAGCCCGACGCCCAGCACCAGCAGCGCAATCCCGATGTAATCGATAGGGGCGATGGTGGTCGTTTCTTCACGCTCGCGTAGCTGTGTCCAGACCACGATGGCGGCAAATATCCCGATCGGCACGTTGATGTAGAAGATCCACGGCCAGGAATAGTTATCGGTGATCCAGCCGCCGGTGATTGGCCCGACAATCGGCGCGACAACCGTCACCATCGACAGCAGCGCCAACGCCATACTTCGCTTGCTGGACGGGAAGATAATCAGTAACAGCGTCTGGCACATCGGGAACATGGGGCCGGCGAAAAAGCCCTGCAGCGCGCGGAAGATAATCAGCTCGGTCATGCTGTGGGCAAAGCCGCACAGGAACGAGGTGAGGGTGAACAGCGCCACGGAGCCGACGAACAGCTTGAGCTGCCCGAACCGGCGGGTAAACCAGCCGGTCAGCGGCAAGGCAATGGCGTTACACACCGCGAACGAGGTGATAACCCAGGTGCCCTGGTCAGCGCTGACGCCGAGGTTTCCGGCGATCGTCGGCAGCGCCACGTTAGCGATGGTGGAATCCAGCACCTGCATAAACGTCGCCAGCGATAGCGCGATCGTCGCCAGCAGCAGGCTGGGAGGCGTAAACGCCGCCTTATCTTGCATAACGTCTCTCTTAGCGGTTGGCTGACGCTACCGGCTGGCTATTGTCATGAAGGATTTTGGTGACCAGTTTGTCGGCTTCGTCCAGCGCGTTCTGGTAAACGTCGGTGGTGAAGCGCGGCGCGGCGACGGTTTTTTGCGGCAGCAGGTGGCCGTCTGCATTGCGAATATCAACGCGAGCGAACATCGACAGGCCAACCCGTAGCGGGTGTTTCTGCATGTCGTGCGGGTCAAGCGTAATGCGGACCGGCAGGCGCTGAACGATTTTGATCCAGTTGCCGCTGGCGTTCTGGGCCGGTAACAGCGAGAAGGCGCTGCCGGTGCCGATGCCAAGGCTTTCAATGGTGCCGTGATACTCCACATCGTCCCCGTAGAGATCGGCGGTGAGCGTCACTTTCTGGCCCAGGCGCATGTCCTGCATCTGGCTCTCTTTGAAGTTGGCGTCTACCCAGACCTGGTCCAGCGGCACAATCGCCAGCAGGGTGGTGCCGGAATCAACACGCATCCCCAACTGAACGGCGCGTTTAGCGACAAAGCCGCTCACCGGCGCAACGATAGTGCTGCGGGCGTTGTCGAGGAAACGCTGGCGCAGCGTGGCAACGGCGCTTTTAATTTCCGGGTGGCTGTCGATAACCGTGTCATCCACCATCGCTAAATTAGTGCGCAATGCCTGCTGGGCGGCGACTAAATCACTTTGTGCGCTGGTGACGGCATCGCGATAGTGGGACAGGTCTTCAGCGGCAATGGCGCCGGTGGCAAAAATCTTCTGGCGGCGAGCGTAGTCGCTTTGTGCCGTTTGCAGCGCAACTTGCTTCGCGGCGACCTGGGCCCGGTAGTTATCCGCGGTGCTGTAAAGCCCACGTACCTGACGCACGGTATTCGCGAGGTTAGCTTCCGCCTGCTGGAGCGCGATTTCGGTGTCGCTTGGGTCGAGCTGCACCAGCGGCTGCCCTTTTTCGACGTAGTCCCCTTCATCGACGCTGACCTGCGTTACCGTGCCGCCGATTTGCGGCGTCAGCGTGACCTGGTTGCCGTTGACGTAGGCGTCGTCGGTGGTTTCGTAGTAGCGCGCGTAAAGCATGTACCACGCCACGCAGCCTGCGCCGATCAGCAGCAGGATAATGAGAAAAATGGCGAAGTTACGCTTGCGCTTGCTCGGCGCGCGTTCAACCTGCTCGGTAGAGGTTTGCATTTTTATGTGGCCTTAATTAGAAAGCTTAGAGGTGGCGCTCGGTGATCTCATCCGGCAGCATTTTGATCAGCAGTTCATTGAGCTGCTTCGCTTCTTTAGGCGTCAGGCGTTCGGTAAGGGTGCCGATAATCGACGCCAGTGCGTCGTTCTGAAAAGCCTCGCACAGTTCTTGCCCTTTCTCGGTCAGCGCCAGAATGACCTGGCGTTTATCTTCGGGATTCACGTTTCGCACGATCAGATCTCGCTTCACCATTCGTTCAAGCATGCGGCTCATGGCGCCGGTATCCATCACCAGATTTTTGCTGACTTCTACCGGGCTGTTAAAGCCCTTAAAGATGCTTATCAAGACTTTGAATTGCGCACCGGTAATGCCCATCGGCGAAAAGTACTGGGTGATGAGCTGGTCTTTGAACTGGTTCGACAGGTGAATCAGCAGGCCAAGGTGCAGTTTGGAATAGGGATTACCCGTAGTGTTACTCATGGTATTTGCCTGGTCAGTAGTTGCAAATGAAATTACTGACCAGGCATCTAGTTGTCAATCGGTGATTTCCAGTAGCGCACAAACTGAAAAACAGGCAGGGTGGTGCGGTTGATGATGAAAGGGAAAGGAAATTAACATGGTGGGTTCTCTCTCTCCGGCCCGGCGGCTTGCCGTGCCGGGGCTGCTGGCGCTGCTTGTACTGGCCGGCTGTACAACCAAAACCACAACGCCGGGCACCACGACAACGGCGGCAAAACCAGTGGACATCGAAACCCTGGCCCAGCGCAAAATCCCTGATGGGGTGAAGGACCGCGCGGGGCTGGCAAAAGATCTGCTGACAACCCTGAAAAGCCAAAATCTTGAGCAGAGCGAAGAGAATATCTGTTCGGTGCTGGCGGTGGCGCTGCAGGAGTCTAATTTGCAGGCCGATCCGGCGGTGCCGGGGTTGAACAAAATTGCCTGGAAAGAGATCGACCGTAGGGCGGAGAAAATGCACATTCCGCCGCTGCTGGTGCACACCGCGCTGCGCATTAACTCCCCTAACGGCAAAAGCTACAGCGAGCGGCTGGATAACGTCAAAACCGAAGGGCAGCTCAGCGCTATTTTCGATGATTTCCTGACGATGGTGCCGATGGGACAAAAGCTGTTCGGCAGCTTTAACCCGGTACGTACCGGCGGCACGATGCAGGTCAGCGTGGCCTTTGCCGAGAAACATACCGATGGTTACCCGTGGAAAATAGAAGGGACGGTGCGGCAGGAAGTATTCACCCGCCGCGGTGGACTTTGGTTCGGGACCTACCATTTGCTGAATTACCCGGCTAACTACACAAAACCTCTTTATCGCTTCGCCGACTACAACGCGGGCTGGTACGCCAGCCGCAATGCGGCTTTCCAGAGCGCCGTGAGTAAGGCGGCGGGCGTGAAGCTGGCGCTGGATGGCGACCTGATTCTGTACACCAGCGATAAACCAAGCAGCACCGAAATGGCGGTACGTAAGCTCTCTAAGCAGTTGGATATGAGCGACAGTGAAATCCGTCGGGCGCTGCAAAAAGGCGACAGCATTGGATTCGAAAAAACCAGCCTTTACAAACAGGTCTTTGCGCTGGCGGAGAAAAAAGCGGGGCAGCCGCTGGCCAGAGAAATCCTGCCGGGGATCGTGCTTGAAAGCCCTAAAATCACCCGTAATTTGACCACGGCCTGGTTTGCAAAACGCGTGGACGACAGGCGGGCAAGCTGTATGCAGAGGTGACGATAGTGGGCGGAAGCGCTAAAGCTTCCGCCTTTTTGATCAGTAATACCAGGCGGAGTGGCGGCGGTTTCTCAGGCGTATCGTCAGGGCGACAATGCCGATGGCGACAGCGCCAAGCAGGAAGGGAATCAGCCCGAACACGGTGCTGACCGCCAGGCCCATCTCAATGCGTGGGCGGCTGGCATCGTTGCCTTGCGCCAGATACTCCAGTAGCCCGGGCGCCTGCACAATAAGATTCAGCATTTGGGTGGCAACCCAAAAACAAAAGAGAACGAACAGCGCATAGGCAATATTGCCCGGCACCGATCTTTCTGATTTTGCTGTCATTATGACCCGAGTAGCCGGAATAACGGCTTTCGACAATGAAATATCAGGCATCACGACCTCCCGTAAACGCAATTTGAACCCAATGTGTGGCATCTTATAGCGCGAATTTTGGCAGGTGATAGGCGTTGTCAATATCAGATTGCTGGTAATTTGAAGGCCAGAATCCTCCTGGATTTGCATTTTTTGCTCAAGTTCACATTTTGGTAACTTAAGGTAAATCTCGTTAACATTATGCTAGCGGAGTGCGTGGCAATCGCGCGTTTCTCTGCCGCCGATGTGCGACAATGCCTGTAGGCTTATTTTTGAATGCGTGAGGCGGCTATGTTAACCCTGAAAATGCGTCGGGACTGGCATTACTATGCGGTGGCGATTGGGCTGATTTTTATTCTGAATGGCGTGGTCGGTCTGCTGGGCCTGGAAACGAAGGGCTGGCAGAGCTATGCGGTAGGGCTGGTGACCTGGGCGATCGGTTTCTGGCTCGCGGGCTTTATTATCCGCCGTCCCCGGGAAGAGTCGGACACGGCGGAGTCTTAAGCATTAAGACGTGATTGAGCTCTTCAGCGCGCAGTCCTGCTGGTGGCGCTCAAGGGCCAGCTCGATAAGGCGTGTAATCAACTCCTGATAGCTGATACCGCTGGCCTGCCACAGCTTGGGATACATGCTGATGTTGGTAAAGCCCGGCAGCGTGTTGATCTCGTTGATGATGACATCGTTATTTTCCGTCAGGAACACGTCAACGCGGGCCATGCCGCTGCATTCCAGCGCCTGATAGGCACGAACGGCGATTTTACGGATTTTGTCGTTAACGTCGGCGTCGAGCGCCGCCGGGACGACAACCTGCGCCGCCTGCTCATCAATGTACTTGGTGTCGTAAGAATAGAACTCGCTGTTCACCACGATCTCGCCGCAGGTGCTGGCCTGCGGGTAATCATTCCCCAGCACGGCGCACTCAATTTCACGGCCTTTAATGCCGGTTTCAACCACCACTTTATGGTCAAACTCAAAGGCTAACGCCACCGCCGCGTGATATTGCTCTTCGGTGCTGGCTTTGCTGACGCCGACGGAGGAGCCCTGGTTGGCTGGCTTCACAAACAGCGGCAGACCCAGCTGTTTTTCGATCTCGGCGAAGCTGATTTTGGCGCGGTTAGCGCGAGTTAGCGTGATGAACGGAGCAACGTTCAGGCCCGCGTCGCGCAGCAGGCGTTTGGCTACGTCTTTATCCATGCTGACCGCTGAGCCCAGTACGCCGGAGCCGACAAACGGCAGATTGGCAACGCGGAGCATGCCCTGCAGGGAACCGTCTTCGCCCAGCGTGCCGTGCACAATTGGGAAAATCACGTCGATTTGGGAAAGCTGCTCTGCGGTGCTGGTTTCAATCAGCTGGTGTTCGGTCTGGCCAGGGACCAGCGCCACGTTTTTCTCTGACCGGTTCAGGGCAATAAGCGCCGGGTTATTGGCGTTCAGCAGGTAGCTGGACGCATCGTTGATATGCCACTGGCCCTGTTTATCAATGCCCAGCAGCACAACATCAAACTTCGACTTATCAATGGCGTCGACGATATTTTTTGCCGACTGCAGCGACACCTCGTGTTCTGCCGACTTTCCACCAAACACGATACCAACCCGCAGTTTTGCCATGCCTTTAATCCACCCATAAACTTTACGAAAGGGGACAACATAGCACGCTCATTCCGGGGATTCATGTGGTTCCTGCAACTACCTGTCCGGTCGGGCAGGATATGTGCTTTAGTAAGCAATCATGTCTGGATCGTAATGACAATGCCTGGGCGCTGACGGCAATATTCATTAGTGTGATAAGCTTTCCAGAAATCGTTCTGTTCTGGTTGCATCCCCTTTGAAAAAGCGCGCTATGGAGTCCTGGAAGGTCAATCTCATTTCGGTCTGGTTCGGCTGTTTTTTTACCGGCCTTGCGATCAGCCAAATTTTGCCTTTTCTTCCGCTCTATGTTGAGCAGCTTGGCGTCACTTCCCACGAAGCCCTTTCCCTTTGGTCCGGCCTGACGTTCAGCGTCACGTTTTTGGTTTCGGCCATTGTTTCTCCGATGTGGGGCAGTCTGGCTGACCGCAAAGGGCGTAAGCTGATGCTGCTTCGCGCTTCGTTTGGCATGGCGGTGGCGATTCTTCTCCAGGCTTTTGCGACCAACGTCTGGCAGCTGTTCCTGCTTCGCGCGGTGATGGGTTTAACCTCGGGCTATATTCCTAATGCGATGGCGCTGGTGGCCTCTCAGGTGCCACGCGAACGCAGCGGCTGGGCTATCAGTACGCTTTCAACCGGGCAAATCAGCGGCGTGATTGTGGGCCCGCTGCTCGGCGGCTTTATGGCGGATCATCTTGGGCTAAGGCCGGTTTTCTTTGCCACCGCCGGGCTGCTGATGGTCAGTTTCCTGGTAACGCTGCTGCTGATTAAAGAGGGCGCTCGCCCGAAAATCAGTAAAGATGAGCGCCTGACAGGGAAAGAAGTTTTCGCCACGCTGCCTTATCCCTGGCTGATCCTCAGTCTGTTTATCACCACGCTGGTGATCCAGCTCTGTAATGGCTCGATTGGCCCGATTCTGGCGCTGTTTATCAAACAACTGGCCCCGGACAGCAACAATATTGCGTTTATGAGCGGATTTATCGCCGCCTTGCCGGGCATTTCCGCGCTCTTTGCCGCGCCTAAATTGGGCAAACTGGGCGACAGGATTGGCACTGAACGTATTTTGATGGCGACGCTGTGCTGCGCGGTGGTGTTATTCCTGGCCATGTCTTTTGTCACTTCGCCGGTGCAGCTTGGCATTTTGCGCTTTTTGCTGGGCTTTGCTGACGGGGCAATGTTACCGGCGGTGCAAACGCTGTTGCTCAAGTACTGCAGTGACCAGGTCACCGGGCGCATCTTTGGTTATAACCAGTCGTTTATGTATTTGGGGAATGTCGCCGGGCCTTTAATGGGGGCCGGAGTTTCCGCAATGGCCGGTTTTCGTTACGTTTTTGCAGCAACCGCCGTGGTTGTGCTGCTCAATGTCTGGCAGTTGGCGGTGGCTCTTAAACGCAAAAATGCCCGTCAGGCGCTGGCCGGCAAAAGCGCTTAGCCACTGGTCAGTTTCTCTGCGTGGGATATTATTGAGCGAAATATGAAGATTGATTTCGACTTATTATTCATTTAGTCCACCACGACAGATTTAGAGAATAATATTCCATTATTCTTTTTTTGTGGTGCAAAAAATTCGTTGTCGGGATTATTATCAGACGGAATCATTTTAATATTGCCGCTATTTGATTTGATGCACATATTTAACCTGGGATATTGCTCTCAGGTGGATCTGAGTGTTAACGTCATGCCTTAACCCCGCAGGGACTGAGAAAATGAAAAATCTTATTGCTGAGTTATTGGTTAAGCTCGCCGAAAAGGAAGAAGAATCGAAAGAGCTGGTTGCTCAGGTTGAAGCGCTGGAAATAGTGGTCACAGCCTTATTGAGACGCCTTGAACAGGGAGAACGTTCGGCACTGGTTGCCAGCATTGAAGGGGCGTTAGATGATGCCTCCCCAAAGACGGCAGTGCCGGTACAGGATACCGAATTACTCCGACAATATTTAAAAAAGCTCCTTATCCATCCCCGTAGTTGAATCAAATTTTACTGTCATATTAGTGTCATAAGTCATTTTTATACTCGCTCTGTTTTTATTTATATTCAGTAGTTACTACATGGAGAAAATAAAGTGAAACAGAGCGTAATTATCGCCAGCCTGCTGCCTTTGCTGCTTGTCAGCGCCCCATCAAAATCACAAGAAACATCCTCTTCCCCTCTGGAAAATCGCGCCGCTCAGGGAGATTTAACTCAGCCGGGTGGTGCTCGCCGTATTACTGGCGATCAAACTGAAGCGATCCGTGCCTCGCTCAACAATAAAACAGCGAAGAACATTATTCTGCTGATTGGTGACGGTATGGGTGATTCGGAAATTACCGCCGCCAGAAACTATGCCGAAGGGGCAGGTGGTTTCTTTAAAGGGATTGATGCTTTACCGCTGACCGGACAATACACCCATTATTCTTTAGACAAGAAAACGAAAAAGCCGGATTACGTCACCGATTCTGCTGCTTCTGCCACGGCGTGGAGTACCGGGGTGAAAACCTACAACGGCGCGCTGGGCGTGGACGTTGACGGGAAAGATCATGTAACCATCCTCGAACTAGCGAAAGCGGCCGGAAAGGCGACGGGCAACGTTTCCACGGCAGAAATTCAAGATGCCACGCCAGCGGCGCTGGTTTCCCACGTGACGGGGCGTAAATGCTATGGCCCAAGCGCGACCAGCGAAAAATGTGCCACTAACGCGCTGGAAAACGGGGGCAAAGGCTCCATTACCGAGCAACTGCTGAATACTCGCGCCGACGTGACGCTTGGCGGTGGGGCAAAAACCTTTAGCGAAACGGCAAAAGCCGGTGAATGGAACGGGAAAACGCTGCGCGAGCAGGCTGATGCCCGTGGCTATCAGTGGGTGGATAACGCCGCTGGCCTTGCGGCGGTGACAGAAGCTAACCAGCAGAAACCGCTGATCGGTATGTTCGCCGACGGCAATATGCCTGTGCGCTGGGAAGGGCCGAAGGCCACTTACCACGGGAATATCGATCAGCCAGCCGTGACCTGTACGCCTAATCCGAAGCGTGACAGCAGTGTGCCGACCCTGGCGCAGATGACCGAAAAAGCTATCGACCTGCTGAAAGGCAACGAGAAAGGCTTCTTCCTGCAGGTCGAAGGCGCTTCTATTGATAAACAAGATCACGCCGCTAACCCTTGTGGGCAGATTGGCGAGACGGTCGATCTCGATGAAGCCGTGCAAAAAGCGCTGGAGTTTGCCCGTAAAGACGGCAATACCCTGGTTATTGTTACCGCAGACCACGCCCATTCCAGCCAGATTGTGGCGCCGGACACCAAAGCTCCAGGCCTGACTCAGGCGCTGAACACCAAAGACGGCGCAGTGATGGTCATCAGCTACGGCAACTCCGAGGGGGAATCTCAGGAGCACACCGGCACCCAGCTACGCGTGGCAGCCTATGGCCCACATGCAGCCAATGTGGTGGGGCTGACCGATCAGACCGACCTGTTCTACACCATGAAATCGGCGATGGCGCTGGAGTAAAGGCGCGCATACGTAACAGGTAAGAAAAAAATGCGGCGGAAACGTCGCATTTTTTTTGCCTTAGGCCAGGCTTTAAACGTCACAATAAAAAAGGAATAAGGTATGAAATTTTCATTATTAGCGGTGTTACTGGTAGGGCTGGTTGGGTCAGCAACGGCGGCGGATAAAACGATGACGCCGCAGCAGCAGCGGATGACCACCTGTAATCAGCAGGCGGCTTCACAGTCCCTGAAAGGGGACCAGCGTAAGAGCTACATGAGTAGCTGCCTGAAAGGAGAAGCGCCTGCCGCAGCGGGGAAAACCCTGACGCCTCAGCAGCAAAAAATGAAGGACTGTAATGCGGATGCCGGGAAGCAATCGCTGAAGGGCGACGCCAGAAAAACCTTTATGAGCAATTGCCTGAAGAAAAAGTAAGTTGTTTTGAATGACCCTAACCCCGGCCCTCTCCCTGAGAGGGAGAGGGGGAAATCGAAGATTTATGCTCGATTCAGAGCCCTCTCCCCGTCGGCAGAGGGCTTTTATTTTGGGTTTTGATGAAGGAATTTATGCTCAGTCTAATCCCCTCTCCCCGTGGGGAGAGGGTTAGGGTGAGGGGCTTTGTCAAAATCAGGACTTCCCGAGCAGCTCCGACTTCGCCATACACTTCACCATCGCTTCCATCACTGCGGCGCGGAAACCTTTCTCTTCCAGCACTTTGACCGCTTCAATGGTGGTGCCACCAGGGGAGCAGACCATGTCTTTCAGCTCGCCCGGATGGGTACCGGTTTCCAGCACCATCTTCGCCGAGCCCATCACCGCCTGAGCGGCAAACTGATAGGCCTGTTTGCGCGGCATACCGCCCAGCACGGCGGCATCGGCCATAGCTTCGATAAACATAAAGACGTAGGCTGGGGCAGAACCGCTGACGCCCACGACAGGGTGGATCATCGCTTCGCTTACCACTTCGGCCTGGCCAAAGCTGCGGAAAATGCTCACCGCATCGGCAATGTCTTCCGGCGTGACAAGGGCGTTTGGCGTGACTGACGTCATGCCCGCGTTCACCAGTGCCGGGGTATTCGGCATCGCACGGATAATTTTCCGGTCATGGCCCAATACTTTAGCCAGGGTTTCCAGCGTGATACCCGCGGCAATAGAGATAATCACGGTGTCTTTGTTCAGGTCGGAGTTAACTTCGCTCAGCACCTTAAGCATGATGTTTGGCTTCACGGCGCCAAAGACGATGTCGGCTATCTGCGCGACTTCCTGCGCGCTCTGCGCCGGGTTAATGCCGTATTCTTCGCACAAAGCCTGAACTTTGTCCGGCGACGGGGTGTAGATCCAGATATTGCCGGCAGGCACAAGGCCGCTGGAAATCAGGCCGCCGAGGATGGCTTTGCCCATGTTACCGCAGCCAATAAACCCTATTTTCTTGTCCATAGCATGACTCCATGGTGATGTGTTTTGTTATTTGATGGTCATAGCTTAACGCGCTTTTTACCGCTTAGGCTATGTTTGCACTCAACGGCGAGCGGAGCGGGGTGGAAACAGATAAATTTTGCCATTCGGCAAAAGCACGGCAAAATCGCCCCCATTCCCACCGAAAGTCAGGAGCCATAATGCAAATTTGGGTGGATGCCGATGCGTGTCCAAAAGTCATCAAAGAGGTGCTGTTTCGCGCGGCAGATCGTGCTCAGGTTATGGTCACGCTGGTGGCCAATCAGGGGATGAAAACGCCGCCGTCGCGGTTTATTCGCAGCCTGCAGGTTGCCTCTGGATTTGACGTGGCGGATAACGAAATTGTGCGTCGCTGCGAGAAAGACGACTTGGTTATCACCGCAGATATTCCACTGGCGGCGGATGTGCTGGAGAAAGGGGCTGTGGCGCTGAATCCCCGGGGCGAGCTATACACTCCCGCAACCATTCGTGAACGCCTGACGATGCGTGACTTTATGGATACCCTGCGCGCCAGCGGCGTACAAACCGGCGGGCCGGACAGCCTGAGCCAGCGCGACCGCCAGCAGTTTGCCAATGAGCTGGAAAAGTGGCTGCTGAAGGTCGCGCGGGCACAAAAGCCTTAAATGAAGCTGTCGTCGTCGTCGCCGTAATCGTCGCCGCCAAAATCATCGTTACCGTAATCGGTATTGTCCTGGGACTGCCAGCCGCCCTGGTTCAGGAACTGACGATCGTCGACCTGGTTGTAGTCGTTGACCGAGTCGAATGAACTGTTGTCGAAGGTTGGCGCCGGTTCATTGATAATATTGACGATCTCTTCCGGCTGGCTGCGGTGGAACATGCTGGTCAGCATTTCTGCCACCACAACACCACCGGCTACGCCCGCTGCGGTTTGCAGCGCGCCAGATAAGAACCCGCCTCCGGCACGCGGAGCGCTGGCTGGGGCAGCCTGCTGCTGCGGTGCGCCATACCCGGCAGGAGCGCCGTATCCGCCCTGTTGTGGCGCGCTGTAGCCTGGCGCAGAAGAGGTGCCATAGTTCTGGCTACCCGGAATCGGATCGGAGCCGCGAGCAGTATTATTACTGTTGCTGCCGCCGCCACCGAACAATCCGGCAAGGAAACCGCCGCTGCTTTGCTGCTGGCGAGATTTCTGCTCCAGCTCGCTCACCTGTGCTTCCAGGGCCTGAATTTTGCCATTCAACTGCTTCATGGCCGCTTCCTGAATAAGGATCGTCTGCGTCATGTAGTAGGCGGCACCTGGCTGCTGGCTGAGGTGTTGCGCAATCCGCTGTTCGGCGGCCGCATCGCGGGTGGCACTTTGGCTTTCGGCCTGTTTCAGACGGTCAAAAAGCCCGTCAATAAGACGCTGCTCTTCAGATTGCATGGTTCATACCTCTGTCATGATGAAATCTTAAAACGAGTCTGGATCACATTCAGCGTAGGTGAAACGCCTTAATCGTAAAGCTAACCATAAATGTGTTACCGAATCTCAGATTAAGGGTTGTCATTGGCCTGGCGTTTAAAGTATTGTGGCGCAGTTAGCAGGTGGTGGATTTAGTTTACACTTGTTACGTGTCAGTTAATGCCGTTATAGCTGGGTTTTTAGCGATAGATTTTATTTTTGTAATTATAAGTTTACACTTGTCGCGTACTAGTTTAATGGTATTATCGCACTCTGTTTTCCTGCTTTTGCCCCTTGTGGCCTCAGGCCCGCATTTCCGAGGATTATCTTTGATGACTCAACCCCTATTCTTAGTCGGCGCGCGCGGCTGTGGTAAGACGACCGTTGGTCACGCATTGGCGAGAAAGCTGGGTTACGCCTTTGTCGATACCGACAGTTTCCTGCTGAACCACACCGGCAAGAGCGTGGCGGAGATTGTGGCCGAAGAGGGCTGGGAAGGGTTTCGTGCTCGTGAATCCGATGCGCTGCAACGCGTAACGGCTCCGGCGACGGTTGTGGCGACCGGTGGCGGGATGGTGCTGGCTGAGGGCAACCGCCAGTTTATGCAGGAAAATGGTATCCCGGTTTGGTTACATGCCCCGGCTCAGATTCTGGCTTCGCGCCTGAGCGCTTCTCCAGAAGAAGGGCAGCGCCCAACGCTGACCGGTAAAGGCATTACCGACGAAATTGTCGATGTTCTAGCCGCTCGCGAAGGGCTCTACCGGCAGGTTGCCCGTCATATTGTGGACGCTACCCGCTCTCCTGATGCGGTAGTGGAATCTATCCTCAGCGCATTACAAATGGCCCGCGCCAGTTAGCCTATACTTAACGCTCATCCATAAGAAATTAAGGACGAGCGATGGCCATTTCACCGCTTTCCTTCAAGATCCTGACGGGTCTTTTAAGGCGTACGCCATGCGTGCGACCTCCTTCATAAGAGAAACTTTTATCTCATTCATTTAGCTAAAATATATTCTATTAGAGATGTTGCTCAGTAGTTGATGTTTCGTTAAGGATTTCGATATCGCTCAGGTTGTATGCTGCAGATTGTGGCGATCAAAAAACGATCGACCCCGGCGAGTTATTTCATAGCGGATGTGGAGCAGTGCAGCGAAGAGGGTGGTAACTGAGTAATAGCGGAGCGAAGCATGAAACCAACTGTAGCCATTCTCACCGTCGGCAAAGTGTCAGTCAGTGAGGTTTTACCTTTTTTAACTGAACATATCTCTGAACAACAAATCTCCCAGGTCAGCCTGTTGGGCAATCTCTCTCCCGATGAGGTTCGCCGTCAGTTTTCCCCGTCTCCCGGCGAAGAGACGCTGCTTACGCTGTTAGCGGATAATACCATTACGCCAGTCGGGCGGGACAAAATCTCCATTGCGATGCAGGGCATCATTGAACAGCTGGATAATCAAGGCTACGAAGTTATCCTGCTGATGAGCACGATGCCGCTGACGGGTTTAAGCGCCCGCAATGCCATCCTGCTGGAGCCTGAGCGTATTATTCCGCCGCTGGTGGCGTCGATTGTGGATGGCCATCAGGTAGGGATCATTCTGCCGGTTGCCGACATGATTAAGTTCCAGGAGCTGAAATGGCGCAAGCTGACCCATCCGCCGCTTTACGCGCTCGCGAATCCGGTACACGGCAGCGAAGCCGAACTGCTGGAGGCTGGCAGAAAACTGATGGCGGAAGGGGCGGATGTTCTGGTCCTCGACTGTCTTGGTTACCATCAAAAACACCGGGATTTACTGCAAAAGCAGCTGGATGTACCGGTGCTGTTATCCAACGTGCTGGTGGCCCGATTAGCTGCGGAATTGCTTATCTGAACGGAATTAACAATTTGCGTGACAGGCCGGAGAGTTCGCCTCTATAGTGGTTTTTTCACTAATGTCGATAAAGGGCCTGTCCATGCTTCAGAGTAACGAGTACTTCTCCGGGAAAGTAAAATCCATCGGTTTTACCAGCAGCAGCACTGGCCGTGCGAGCGTTGGGGTGATGGCGGAGGGGGAATACACCTTCGGGACCGCCCAGCCGGAAGAAATGACCGTAGTGAGCGGCGCTTTGCACGTTTTGCTGCCGGGGGAAACAGAGTGGAAAACCTATGCTGCGGGCGAAGTTTTTAACGTTCCAGGCCACAGCGAGTTTCATCTGCAGGTTGCCGAGCCAACGTCCTACCTTTGCCGCTACCTGGCCGATAAATAACTGACTTTCAGGCCCCTCGTTTCACCGCGAGGGGCTTTTTTATGCGTCAGCCACGGCAATTAGCGCTGTGCTTCCCCGCCGAGGGCTTCTACCAGGTTAGTAATCAGCGCCGACAGCTCGCCGGTCATCAGAATAAAATCGGCGTCGAAACGCCCGCCAAAATCTTCCCGGTCGATATCGTCGTTTTGCTCACGCAGGATATCAGCAAATTTCAGGCGCTTGACCGAGCCATCGTCCGCCAGCACGAACTGAATGCGTTCCTGCCAGTCCAGCGCCAGCTTGGTGACCACTTTGCCAGTTTCAATATGGGCGGCAATTTCATCGCATACCAGCTCTTGCTGCTTGCAGCGGATCACGCCGCCGCCTTCAAGGATCGCCTTGAGTTCAGCTTCGTCCATCAGCGCAAAGCCTGCCGGGACATCGCCTGAACGCACCCACTCGGTCAGCGTCAGTTCGATAGGGTTTTCCAGCGCCAGCGGGACCACCGGCAGAGAACCCAGGCTTTTACGCAGCAGGGCCAGCGTATCTTCCGCTTTTTTGGCGCTGGCGCAGTCAACCATGATCAGGCCGTTGACGGTGTCTATCCACATCATTGTCTGGCTAAAGCGGCTGAAAGCACGCGGCAGCAGGGAGTGCAGCACTTCGTCTTTCAGGGAATCTTTCTCGGTCTTTTTCAGCTTGCGGGCCTGTTCCGCTTCCAGCTTATTGATTTTGGCTTCAAGAGCCTGTTTGATGACCGGAGCGGGCAGAATTTTTTCTTCTTTACGGGCGCAAATCACAATCTGGCCGTTGGCAACATGGGTTAATGCATCGCTGTGCGAGCCCATCGGCGACACCCAGCCGGTTTTGGCCATGTCCTGGCTGCCGCAAGGGGTGAAGGTGAAGGCGGCTAACTGTTTTTCCATTGCATCCGCCGTCAGCGTGATGTCACGGCTTAAACGATAAACCATTAAATTTTTAAACCACAGCATGATTCTGTCCCAGGTTGTCAGTTAAACGCAGCGGGCATGATAACGAATTGACGGCCTCGTTTCATTGTCTTTGCTTGGCCTGCATTTTAGGTAGTTGATAATTATCACCAAATGAGGAAGTTCTTGTGCGCATAGGTATCGATCTCGGTGGGACTAAAACAGAAGTGATCGCGCTGGCAGACGACGGTAAACAGCTTTATCGCCACCGTTTGCCCACGCCTAAAAACGACTACCAGGCTACCATCAAAAACATTGTTGAACTGGTGCGGCTGGCGGAAGAAGCCACGGGCGAGACCGGTACGGTAGGGCTTGGGATCCCGGGATCGATCTCCCCTTATACCCGGGTGGTGAAAAATGCGAACTCAACCTGGCTGAACGGGCAGCCGTTTGACAAGGATCTTAGCGTGGCGCTCAAGCGCGAAGTCAGGCTGGCGAACGATGCTAACTGCCTGGCGGTGTCGGAAGCTATCGATGGTGCTGCCGCAGGGGCGCCGATCGTCTTCGCGGTGATCATCGGCACCGGCTGCGGCGCGGGCGTGGCGATCAATGGCCGGAGCCTGATCGGTGGCAACGGCACCGCGGGCGAGTGGGGGCATAACCCGTTGCCCTGGATGGATGAAGACGAACTGCGTTTCCGGGAAGAAGTGCCGTGCTACTGCGGCAAGCAGGGCTGCATTGAGACTTTTATTTCCGGCACCGGTTTCGGCACGGACTACCAGCGCCTGAGCGGAAAAACGCTGAAAGGGCATGAGATCATCAGCCTGGCAGAACAGCAGGATCCGCTGGCGGAGCTGGCTATCAGCCGCTATGAGACGCGTCTGGCGAAGTCGCTGGCGCATATCGTCAACATTCTGGATCCAGATGTGATCGTGCTGGGTGGCGGAATGAGCAACGTGGAGCGTTTATACCGGACGGTGCCGCAGCTGATCAAACCGTGGGTGTTCGGCGGCGAATGTGAAACGCCCGTTCGCAAAGCAGTGCACGGAGATTCCAGCGGCGTTCGCGGTGCGGCGTGGCTGTGGCCGATAGAGAAGTAAATCGCCCCTCACCCCGGCCCTCTCCCCGAAGGGGCGAGGGAGAAAACAACAGGTCAGAACGGCAGGCAATCTATTCGCTCTCCCCGAAGGGGCGAGGGGGAAAAAGCTGGCGGAGAGCATTGTCTATTCCCTCTCCCCATGGGGAGAGGGAAAAAACAACAGGTCAGAATGGCAGGCAATCTATTCCCTCTCCCCAAAGGGGCGAGGGGGAAACAGGTGACGGAGAGCACTGTTTATCCCCTCTCCCTTTTAGGGAGAGGGTTAGGGTGAGGGTCAATCGACCGCAAAAGCCTTATCCAGACGGCTTACACCTAACCCGTTAATCTTCTTCACTTTAATCTGCACCGGGATCCGCTCCTTCATCGCCTCAACGTGGCTGATCACGCCGATGGTTTTGCCACTGGCGTTCAGCGTATCCAGCGCGTCGAGTGCGGTATCCAGCGTCTGCGCGTCCAGGGTGCCAAAACCTTCATCCAGGAACAGGGAATCAATGCGGGTTTTATGGCTGACCAGGTCGGATAACGCCAGCGCCAGCGCCAGGCTCACCAGGAAGCTTTCGCCGCCGGAAAGCGTGCGGGTATCACGTACCGCATCGGCCTGCCAGGTATCGACCACCTGTAATTCAAGCGCTTCGCTGTCTTTACGTTGCAGCAGGTAGCGCCCGTGCAGGCGGTTGAGCTGGTTGTTTGCCAGCCAGACGAGGTTATCCAGCGTCAGACCTTGCGCAAACTTACGGAACCTATCCCCTTCTTTAGAGCCGATAAGCGCGTTGAGGTAGCCCCAGTCTTCCGCCTGCGCTTCACAGGCTTTTATTTCCTGCATCAGCATTTGCTGGCGAACCCGGTTTTCCTCGTCGTGCCGCAGCTGCTGGGTAATTTGACCCTGTTGTGAAGCATTCTCGCGCAGCTGGAGGGCAAGCGCTGAAATTTGTGCCTCCAGTGCGCCAGGGGCTGTTTCTTCATGCAGATTTTCTGGCCGCGTCGATAAGTGCTGAGCCAGCGCATTTTCAACCTGTTCCAGCAGAGTGACCTGCTGCTGATGCTGGCGCTCCAGAAGCTGTTTACGCTGTTCCAGCTCAAGGCGTTCGGTTTCTTCCAGCAGGGCGCTGCGGAAATCGGCTTCATCGCTGAACTGGCTGGCAGAAAGCGCATTCCTGAACTGCATCTGCGCCGCAGTACTTTCTTCTTCGCTTTGCTTCAGTTGCTGTTGCAGGGACTGGCGCTGCCCTTCAAGCAGGTTGCAATCGTTATGCAGCGCTTGCCAGTTTTGCAGCGCGGCCTGGTGCTCGTGCTCATCCAGCGGCAGTGGGTTGGATCCATCGTCTGCAAGGGTTGAGAGCAACATGTCGAGCGCGGAGAGCTGCTGGCGAAGCTGCGGCAGTTTCTCCTGCTGCTGCTGCCATTGCTGAGACTCCTTGTGGCGAGCCTCAAGCCAGGTTTGCTCTGCGCCCGGCTCAGGGCGCTGAAGACCGGCCTGCTCCAGCCCCGCTTGTAGCGAAGCGCGCTGTGCCACAAAATCTGCGAGCAGTTTTTCATGCTGCTGACTGTCGCGCTGGTATTGCGTCTCCAGCGCCTGCCGATCGCCAAGCTGGCGCAGCTGCAGCTCGCGCTGTTCCTGCTCGTCAAGCCAGGCGCTGAGATCGTCCTGAGGCGTTAAAGCGATAGCGAGTTCCGCGCACTGCTGCTGCCAGCGGGCTGATAGTGCAGTTTTTTCAGCTTCAATGGCGGTGCTGGCCTGCGCCAGTTTTTCGCGCTGCTGGCGCTGAGTATCAAGCTGGCCTTTAAGGGCAAAGCCAAGCTCTGCGAGTTTAGCCACTTCTTGCTTAAGGGCGGCCAGGCGCTGTTGGTTCTCCCCTGGTTCGAGAGCCTTATACGTCTCTACAGCCGGGTGTTGGGTTGAGCCGCAAAGCGGACACGGCGAATCAGGCTGCAGGCGTGCGCGCTCGGCTTCAAGACTTTGGATGCGCTTTTCCTGCTCAACGACTTTTTCCAGGTCCGCTTCGTGCTGGCGTTTGTCTTTGTATTGCTGGCGCTTTTGCCCCAGTTCAACGTCACGCTCGGCGATCTGTTTATCCAGTTCGATAAGCTCGCGCTGTTGCTCGGTTTTGCGTTTCTCCAGCGTGGCAAACTGTGGCTGCAAAGTGGCCAATAGCTGGCGGGCAGGCCGGGTTGCCTGCAGTCGCTGTAAGTGATCGCTCACTTCATCAGGAGAAAGGCTAAGCTTTGGTTCCGGCAGCGCCTGCAGTTTTTGCCGACTGGCCTCGAACGCCTGCTTTAGCTCAGTCAGCTGTTTTTCGTCGCGTTGCTGCTGCGTGAACGCCATGCGCCAGCCCGTCAGTTCGGCAGACCAAAGTCGATAACGGTCATTCGCCGCGAGCCAGTCTTCGACCTGCTGAGCTTCATTCTTCAGCCGCTGGGCCTGTTCGGCGGCCAGCATTCGGGTTTGCTGTCGGCGGACGGAAAGCTGCTGTAAGCGGGTATTCACTTTCTCCGCCGCCTCGCTGTTTTGCTTCAGCGACTGCTGCTTTTCCTGCAGCCGCTGCCAGTCAGGGCGAAGTTTTTCGGCAGGCAAGGCTCGGGTCAGTTTCGCCAGCATCGGCTCTGCGTCTTTGAGCGACTGATTGGCTGCGTTCAGCGCCTGCTGCTTTTGGGTTTTGTCGGCAGAAAGTCGGGCTAGCTGAGTGAGCCACTGCTGGTGTTGCTGCTGTTGTTGGTGCTCTGCGGACAGCTTTTTCTCTTCAACAGTGAGTACCTGCAAACTCTCGGCAAGTTGCTGTTGCTGCTCTGCGGTTAATAGTGCGACGCCGGAGGCCTGAGCCAGCAGGTTTTCAAGGCGGCTTTTGATTTGCTTATGATTTTCAAACACCGCGGCGGAAACGGTGCCGTAAATCTCCGTGCCGGTCAGCTCTTCAAGCAGCGAGGCGCGGTCGTTGGCATCTGCGTTTAAAAAGGCGGCAAACTGCCCCTGGGAGAGCATCATCGAGCGGGTGAAGCGGTCGTAGTCCAGGCCGGTGAGGGAGGCGATAATCTCCAGCTTGTCTTTGATTTTATCGGCGAGAATTTTGCCATCTTCGATTTGAGCCAGCTCCACGCGCGGTGCCTGGAGATTGCCGTTCGCCGCGTTGCGGGCGCGATTCTGGCTCCAGAAAGCGCGGTAGCCCGTGCCTTTTACCTCAAACTCGACTTCGGCCAGGCATTCTGCAGTGTCCCGGGTCATTAGGTCGTTTTGCGACTGCGACACGGTGTTGAGGCGCGGGGTCTTGTGGTACAGCGCCAGGCAAATGGCATCCAGCAGGGTGGTTTTGCCCGCGCCCGTGGGGCCGGTGATAGCAAACAGCCCGTTGCTGGCGAAAGGCTCCTGGGTGAAATCAATCTTCCACTCGCCTTTCAGGGAGTTGATGTTTTTTAACCGCAGGCTGAGGATCTTCATGCCTGTTCCTCCTGCTGGTGCAAATCTGAAAGGGTTTGGGCAAACAGCGTTCTTAGCCTGGCGGCGCGTTCCTCGCTGGTTTCTTCCTGACTCAACCGGCGCTCAAAAACCTCTTCAACGCTTAACTCGCTCAGCGTCTCTTTATGCTGGCTGGCAATCACCCGTTCGCGCTGTTCGCGGCTGCGGCGCAGCAGAACGACTTCAACCGGTAAATCGTCGGTCAGCGCCTGTACCTGGCGCTGCATGTCATGCAGATATTCGTCGGTGGCGATTTCGATATCCAGCCAGACTTTGGGTTCAGCAGGCGCGTTTCGCCACTGTTCTAGCTGCTGTTCGATTTCGCGCAGCGACCCTTTCACGATGGCCAGCGGCTGGCTGATGGGGACTTCCAGAGGCTCGACGGTGGTTAGCGCTCCGCCGTTGAATGTCACCAGAAAAACGGTTTTGGCTTTGCCGGTTTCGTCGAAGCTCAGCGGAATCGGTGAGCCGCTGTAGCGAATATGCTCCGTGCCGCCAATTTTTTGCGCGCGATGAATATGCCCGAGCGCAATGTAGTCAGCGGGCGGGAAGTGCTGCGCCGGGAAAGCGTCCAGCGTGCCAATATAAATGTCACGCACCGCATCGGATTTCGTCACGCCCACCGTGGTCAGGTGCCCGGTGGCGATAATCGGTAGTGGCTGGTCACCGCGAAGCGCCACGGCGGCGGCATAACATTGCTGATAATGTTCGCTGATGGCTTCCATTAAAGAACGCTGTTTTTCATGGCCGGACAGCCCCGCCTGGCTGCTTTGAATATCGCGAGGGCGCAGGAAAGGAATAGGGCAGAGAATCGCCCCCGGCGTGCCGTCTTTTTGGTTGAGCACCAGCGCCTGTTCATCTTTGTTATGGCGAGCGCTGGCAATCACTCGGGTATTCAGGCAGGCCAGCAGTTCGCGGGATTCGTTCAGGGTGGCTACGGAATCGTGATTCCCCGCCAGCACCACGAGCTGGCAGCCGGTGCTCTGTAGCTGCACGACAAAACGGTTATACATTTCACGGGCGTAGCTCGGCGGCGAGCCGGTATCAAAGATATCTCCCGCGACGAGGATCGCATCCACCTGATGTTCGACTGCGGCGTTTAACAACCAGTCGAGAAAGGCCTGATGTTCAGAAGCCCGGCTTTTGGTATAGAAGTTTTGGCCGAGGTGCCAGTCTGATGTGTGGAGAATGCGCATAACCTGTCCCATGGCAAAGAGGCGAATTACCGATTATAAGCTATTGAGCTGGCAGCGTAACCGTCAGTAAAAATCCGTGGCTGTCATAATTCAAAAAGGTGAAATATCTGGCCGTCATCTTTTTCATAAATCTGTCACAAATCTGACGCATACTGGCGCACAATTAATAAGAGATGGTCTCTTTTCAACAGGGTAAATCATGGCGAGACGCATTTTAGTCGTAGAAGATGAAGCTCCGATTCGTGAAATGGTGAGCTTTGTGCTCGAGCAAAATGGCTTCCAGTCGGTAGAGGCGGAAGATTATGACAGCGCGGTTAACCTGCTGATTGAACCTTTCCCCGACCTGATCCTGCTGGACTGGATGTTGCCAGGCGGTTCTGGGATCCAGTTTATCAAGCACCTGAAGCGCGAAGCGCTGACCCGCGAAATCCCGGTGATGATGCTGACCGCGCGTGGCGAAGAAGAAGATCGCGTGCGTGGCCTTGAAGTCGGTGCCGATGATTACATCACTAAGCCATTCTCTCCTAAAGAGCTGGTGGCGCGTATTAAAGCGGTGATGCGTCGTATTTCCCCGATGGCGGTGGAAGAAGTGATTGAGATGCAGGGGCTGAGCCTTGACCCGTCCTCACACCGCGTGATGACCGGCGAAGATCCGCTCGACATGGGGCCAACTGAATTTAAGCTGTTACACTTCTTTATGACCCACCCGGAGCGCGTTTACAGCCGTGAACAGCTGCTTAATAACGTGTGGGGAACGAACGTTTACGTTGAAGACCGTACCGTAGACGTGCATATTCGTCGCCTGCGTAAAGCGTTGGAAACAAGTGGTCATGACAAAATGGTGCAAACAGTTCGCGGCACGGGTTATCGTTTTTCAACCCGTTTTTAATATGCTGACAGGAGCGTGACGCGTGCTGGAACGGCTGTCATGGAAAAGGCTGGTACTGGAGCTGGTGCTCTGTTGTATGCCAGCGGCAATTCTCGGATTGATTTTTGGCCACCTGCCGTGGTTTTTACTGGCGGCAGTGACCGCCCTGCTAAGCTGGCATTTCTGGAATTTACTTCGTCTCTCCTGGTGGCTGTGGGTTGACCGCAGCATGACCCCGCCGCCCGGGCGGGGAAGCTGGGAACCTCTGCTCTACGGGCTGCACCAGATGCAGCTACGTAATAAAAAGCGCCGCAAAGAGTTAGGCAACCTGATCAAACGCTTCCGAAGCGGGGCAGAATCTCTGCCCGATGCGGTCGTGCTGACCACCGAAGAAGGCACCATTTTTTGGTGTAACGGCCTGGCACAGCAGCTGCTTGGCCTACGCTGGCCGGACGACAGCGGCCAAAATATCCTCAACCTGCTGCGTTACCCTGAATTCTCGCAATACGTGGCGAAGCAGCAGTTTGGTCGCCCGCTGACTCTGGTGCTGAACAATGGCCGTCATCTTGAGTTCCGCGTGATGCCTTACGCCGACGGGCAGTGGTTGATGGTGGCGCGTGACGTCACGCAGATGCACCAGCTTGAAGGCGCTCGCCGCAACTTCTTTGCCAACGTCAGCCATGAGCTACGCACGCCGCTGACCGTGTTACAGGGTTATCTGGAGATGATGCAGGATCAGGCTCTGGAAGGGCCGCTGCGGGACAAAGCGCTGCATACCATGCGCGAGCAAACCTCTCGCATGGAAGGGCTGGTGAGGCAACTTCTAACGCTGTCGCGCATTGAAGCCGCCCCCACGCTGTCGATGAATGAGAAAATCGACGTGCCGCTGATGCTGCGCGTGGTGGAACGCGAGGCGCAGACGCTAAGCCAGCAGAAGCAAACGCTCACTTTTAACGTTGAGCCAGGGCTTCAGGTTTACGGCAACGAAGAACAGCTGCGTAGCGCGATCTCAAACCTCGTGTATAACGCGGTGAATCACACGCCAGCCGGGACGCACATCACTGTCACCTGGCGCAGGCTGCCTCACGGCGTCGCGTTCAGCGTGAAGGATACCGGGCCGGGGATCTCCGCCGAGCACATTCCGCGCCTGACGGAGCGTTTCTACCGCGTAGACAAAGCGCGCTCCCGGCAGACCGGGGGCAGCGGGCTTGGGCTGGCTATCGTGAAGCATGCCCTTAGCCATCATGATGCACGGCTTGATATCGAAAGCGTGCCGGGGCAGGGATCGACGTTTTCGTTCATTCTGCCCGAGCGCTTAATCGCCCATGAGTCAGCGGTGGCTGCACATTAATTCACCGCAACCGTCAAGTTCGCTTTCCACAGGCCAGTTTTCTGGCCTTTTTGTTTGTATTTTCATCACTCGTTAAGTGATGAATATCGAATTGATGCTTTTTTGTCCGAATGATAAGCCATAACAAAAGCGTATAATCAACTTTATTCACTGCTTATGCGTATTTTTAAAGGATATATTTCTGGTTTCCCGATCCCTTCTTGTCTTCAAACGCTATAAGCGTTTTAATTGCCCCCCTGTTATTACCAGACCGACTGAAATTGCGTGGTAATTCGACTAACTATTCTTCGCCACCGATCCGGAGAAGCATATTCCGCTGTCGTTACCGGTAATAACCGCGTTTTTACCGAACGTTATTTGGACTTAACGTCGGTTTAAAAATTTGAGTATTTTCAACACCACACATCCACAGGCTGCTTTATTTTATGACCTATCATTTGAAATCTCGTGACATCATCGCTCTGGGCTTTATGACCTTTGCGCTGTTTGTGGGCGCGGGCAACATCATTTTCCCTCCTATGGTTGGCTTACAGGCTGGCGAGCACGTCTGGACGGCGGCGCTTGGCTTCCTGGTCACGGCGGTAGGTTTACCCGTTCTGACTATCGTGGCGATTGCCCGCGTGGGCGGCGGTATTGACAGCCTTAGCTCGCCGATTGGCCGCCGCGCCGGTATTTTGCTGGCGACCGTCTGCTATCTGGCCGTAGGGCCGCTGTTTGCCACGCCGCGTACCACCACCGTTTCCTTTGAAGTGGGGATTGCCCCGCTGACCGGCATGGGCGATATGCCGCTGTTTATCTACAGCCTGGTGTACTTCGCGCTGGTGATCGGTATTTCTCTTTATCCTGGCAAACTGTTGGATACCGTGGGCCACGTGCTGGCACCGGTGAAAATCATCGCGCTGCTTATCCTGGCGGCCGGGGCGGTGCTGTGGCCAGCCGGTGGCCTGAGCACGGCGACCGAAGCCTACCAGAACGCGGCGTTTTCTAACGGCTTCGTGAACGGCTACCTGACGATGGATACGCTGGCGTCGCTGGTGTTCGGGATTGTTATCGTGAATGCCGCGCGCTCTCGCGGTGTGACCGAATCACGCCTGCTGACCCGCTACACTATCTGGGCTGGCCTGATTGCCGGTATCGGCTTGACGGTTATCTACCTGGCACTGTTCCACCTCGGTTCCGACAGCGCGAATCTGGTCGATCAGAAAGCTAACGGCGCGGCAATCCTGCACGCTTATGTGGCACATACCTTTGGTGGCGCCGGTAGCTTCTTCCTGGCGGCGCTGATTTTCCTGGCCTGCCTGGTGACCGCCGTTGGCCTGACCTGTGCCTGCGCGGAGTTCTTTAGCCAGTATTTGCCGCTCTCTTACCGTTCGCTGGTGTTTATCCTGGGTCTGTTCTCGATGGTGGTGTCCAACCTGGGCCTGAGCCACCTGATTCAGATTTCGATCCCGGTGCTGACGGCAATTTATCCGCCTTGTATTGCCCTGGTGGTGCTGAGCTTTACTCGTCCGTGGTGGAACAACTCCACCCGCGTTATCGCCCCGGCGATGCTGATAAGCCTGCTGTTTGGTATCATTGATGGCATTAAGGCATCGGCCATCAGCGACATGCTGCCTGGCTGGGCGGCGAAACTGCCGCTGGCGGATCAGGGACTTGCCTGGCTGCTGCCGACCGTTGCGATGGTGGTGATCACCGCCATCTGGGACAAAGCAGCAGGGCGCCAGGTCACCTCCGCCGCCCACTAAGTTTTTGATTGCTAACTAACCACGGAGTCGTCCTCCGTGGTTTTTTTATTGTAAAGCGTGGTACTTGGATTCATGGAAAACACCAACAAGCTCAAGCGCGGTTTGAGCACCCGGCACATTCGATTTATGGCGCTGGGGTCGGCGATTGGCACAGGGCTGTTTTACGGTTCGGCGGACGCTATCAAAATGGCGGGGCCGAGCGTTCTGCTGGCGTATATCATCGGCGGCGTGGCGGCGTATATCATCATGCGCGCGCTGGGCGAAATGTCGGTGCACAACCCCGCTGCCAGCTCGTTTTCCCGCTATGCACAGGACAACCTTGGTCCGCTGGCGGGCTACATTACCGGCTGGACCTACTGCTTTGAGATTCTGATAGTCGCCATTGCCGACGTCACCGCGTTCGGGATCTACATGGGTATCTGGTTCCCGGCGGTGCCGCACTGGGTCTGGGTGCTGAGCGTGGTACTGATTATCTGCGCCATTAACTTGATGAGCGTGAAGGTGTTCGGCGAGCTGGAGTTCTGGTTCTCGTTCTTTAAAGTAGCCACCATCATCATCATGATTATTGCCGGGATCGGCATTATCGTGTGGGGGATTGGCAACGGCGGCCAGGCGACCGGCATCCATAACCTGTGGAGCAACGGCGGTTTCTTCAGCAACGGCTGGCTGGGCATGATCATGTCCCTGCAGATGGTGATGTTTGCCTACGGCGGGATTGAGATTATTGGCATCACCGCAGGTGAAGCGAAAGATCCGCAGAAATCCATTCCACGCGCCATTAACTCCGTGCCGCTGCGTATTCTGGTGTTCTACGTGGGGACGCTGTTCGTCATCATGTCCATCTATCCGTGGAACCAGGTGGGTACCGAAGGCAGTCCGTTTGTGATGACCTTCCAGCATATGGGCATCACCGCCGCAGCCGGTATTCTGAACTTTGTGGTTATCACGGCTTCGCTCTCGGCGATTAACAGCGATGTATTTGGCGTGGGCCGCATGTTGCACGGCATGGCCGAGCAGGGTAGTGCGCCTAAAATCTTCGCTAAAACCTCCCGTAACGGTATTCCGTGGGTCACTGTTGTGGTGATGGCCTGCGCGCTGCTGCTGGCGGTGTACCTGAACTACATCATGCCGGAGAACGTCTTCCTGGTGATTGCGTCGCTGGCAACCTTCGCCACCGTTTGGGTGTGGATAATGATCCTGCTGTCGCAGATTGCCTTCCGCCGCCGCCTGTCGCCGGAAGAGGCGAAAGCGCTGAAATTCCCGATCCCTGGTGGCGTGGCGACGACCGTGGTGGGTCTGGTGTTCCTGGTGTTTATTATCGGGCTGATTGGCTACCACCCGGATACCCGTATTTCGCTGTACGTGGGCTGTGGCTGGATTGTGCTGCTGCTTATAGGCTGGGTTGTTAAGCGCCGGCTGAAGGCGCAGTCAGTGCCAGTTTAGTGGCTGATTCGGCTAGAACGTCGTGTCTGGTTTTTACCCTCACCCTAACCCTCTCCCTGGCAGGGAGAGGGGATAAATAGAGTTCTCCGCTGCTTCTTTTTCCTTTTGCCTGGAAGGGAGAGGGGATAAATAGCGTTCTCCTCACTCGTTTTTTCCCCTCGCCCCTCTGGGGAGAGGGTCGGGGTGAGGGGAATAATTTCTCCCCTCTCCACCCCTCCTGTCCTCCCCCAAATTAACCCGGAATGATGAGTGATAAAGCCTTATGCTGTGGCAAGGTGGCGTCATTTTTAAGCGATGGGAAAGTTACTATGTTGAATGCCTGGCACCTGCCGGTGGCACCGTTTATCCAGAAGCGGGAACGCAGCCTTGTCATCACCCTGTGGCTGGCGGGGGACGACCTGCCGGAAAAAGTGATTCTGCGCGGCGAAAAAGATAACGAAGAGATTTCTCTGGTCATGGTGCGCCAGAAACTCGCTCCCCTTGAGGGCGTAGTCGCCTGGAAAGTCACTCTTGATACCGCTGAAGGACAACCACGCCGTCGCTACAGCTTTAAGCTGCTCTGGCAGAACAGGCAGCGCTGGTACACGCCTCAGGGTTTCCAGAAAACGCCGCCGGCCCGGCTGGAACAGTTCGCCTTCGATACGCCGGATGAGGGGCCGGACTGGGTGCAGGATCAGGTGTTCTATCAGATCTTCCCGGATCGTTTTGCGCGCGGGGCTAATCGCCAGCCGGAGCAGGATAACGTCTATTTTCATCATGCGGCCGGGCGGGAGATCGTCCGCCGGAAGTGGGATGAGCCTTTAACCGGGGAAGCCGGAGGATCGACCTTTTACGGCGGCGATCTGGACGGCATCAGCGAAAAACTGCCGTACCTGAAAAAGCTCGGCGTGACGGCGCTTTACCTGAACCCGATTTTTACCGCACCCAGCGTGCATAAGTACGACACTCAGGATTACCGGCAGGTGGACGAGCAGTTTGGCGGTAACACCGCTTTCCTGCGGCTGAGGGAAAATACGCGCAAACAGGGCATGAAGCTGATGCTGGATGGCGTTTTTAACCACAGCGGCGATACCCACGGCTGGTTTGACCGGCATCAGCACGGTGAGAACGGCGCCTGCCATAACCCGCAGTCGCCGTGGCGCGACTGGTACAGTTTTTCTGATGAAGGGCTGGCACTGGACTGGTTGGGCTACTCCAGCCTGCCTAAGCTGGATTATCGCTCGGCCACGCTGGTGGACGAGATCTATCGCGGTGAGCAAAGCATTGTGCGGCACTGGCTGCGGGAGCCCTGGGGCATTGACGGCTGGCGGCTGGACGTGGTGCATATGCTGGGCGAAGGTGGTGGAGCGAAAAATAACCTGCTGCACGTCAGCGGTATTACCCGGGCGGCAAAAGAAACCAAACGGGAGGCGTACGTCCTGGGTGAGCATTTCGGCGATGCCCGGCAGTGGCTACAGGCCGATGCAGAAGATGCCGCCATGAACTATCGCGGGTTTACTTTCCCGCTGTGGGGGTTTTTGGCAAACACCGATATCTCCTACGAGCCACAGGATATTGACGCTCAAACCTGTATGGCATGGATGGAAGAGTATCGCTCGGCGCTTTCCCATCAGCAGCAGCTGCGGATGTTTAACCAGCTCGACAGCCACGATACCGCCCGCTTTAAATCGATTCTTGGGAAAGACGTTGCCCGCTTGCCGCTGGCCGTCATCTGGCTGTACGCCTGGCCCGGCGTGCCTTGTATTTATTACGGCGATGAGGTGGGGCTGGATGGCAACAACGATCCTTTCTGCCGCAAGCCTTTCCCGTGGAATAAGCGAGATCAGGATTCAGATCTGCTGGCGCTTTATCAGCGGCTCGGCAAGCTGCGTAAGCAAAGCCGGGCGTTGCGTCAGGGCGGTTGCCGGGTCATCTACGCTGAGCAGGACGTGGTGGTGTTTGTGCGGGCTTATCAAAACGAACGTGTTCTGGTGGCAATCAACCGTGGCAATGCAGCTCAGGTCACCCTTCCGTGGGATGCCTTGCTAAGCGGCAGAGCCTGGACGCAGCTCGAAGGCGAGGCGGCGCTAAATAACCGCGAGCTGAACTTGCCTGCCGTCAGCGCCGCTGTCTGGCGCAGTCTTTAGGTCGTCTACCCGGCGGGGAGAGGTTTAGCTCTCCGTCGGGGGCTGATAAAGGGCATTGACCAAATCCCCTTCAATGATCTTTTCTCGCCACCAGCGTGCGGCCAGGCCTTCGCCCCGGTTATGCCAGCCGATGTAGGTCACGTCCGTCTGGCGGAACGACACAACCGGTTTTTCAATCAGTTTGCCGCTGTTCAGGAGTGGTTGGGCGATGTGGCGGGGTAAAAATCCACAGGCCAGGCCTGAAACCAAAATAGCGACCTTGCTTGGGAAGTCGTACACCACCACGCGTTCTTGCTCTTCAATGTAATTGGTGTTGATTGGCTGGCAGTAACGCGCCGTATCGCCAATGATGGCCGCACGATGGCGGCAAACTTCGTCGCTGGAAAGCACATGTTCCACTTTTGCCAGCGAGTGATTGGGGGAGACGACAAACACGTTGTCCAGCGTGCCGAGCATCTTGTAGGAGTACTCGGATGACGTCGGCGGCTCGTTAATCGCGCCGAGAATGATATTCGCGCCGTTGTGGGTCAACTCTTCCCAGGCACCCGCCAGCGTATGGTGGGTAAAATTAAGCGTGGTCTGCTGGTCGAGAGCGTAGAACTCGTTCATCAGCGGTAGTAGGAGGTGGAAGGGAAATGAACCGTCCAGCGCAATGGTCAGTGTTTTTTCCCAGCCGGAGGTGGAGCGCAAAGCCTGGCTTTCCAGATCCTTCGCGGCGCTGAGCACCATCCGCCCTTTTTCCAGCACAATCCTGCCGGTATCGGTGAATTTGGCCCGATGGCCCGAGCGATCCAGCAGTTTAATATTCAGATCGTTTTCCAGCTTCTGCACCATATAACTCAGCGCGGCTGGCGTTTTAAACAGCGATTCAGCGGCGGCGGCAAAACTGCCGTGCTTGTCTAAGGCATCAAGAATAAGCAGCACATCTAAATTCACGCGCATAGTAATAGTCCGTTCGGGGCTTTGTCCTTGCAAAAGTCTATCACCAAAAAATTAAATAAGACGTTAGAAAATTCCGGCTATCAACCCTGCGGGAGTATGCAGAAAATAAAGGCGTCATCCAGAGATGGATACCTTAATAACTCATTGATAGCTGAGGGAATAAAATGTCTATTCGTGAACTGATCGACCCAACTAACTCCGCCCTTATTTTTATCGATCACCAGCCGCAAATGGCTTTCGGCGTGGCGAATATCGACCGCCAGATCCTGAAAAATAACACTGTGGCGCTGGCAAAGGCGGGCAAAATATTTAAGGTGCCGACGATTTATACCTCCGTCGAAACCAAAAGCTTCAGCGGCTATATCTGGCCTGAATTATTAGCCGTTTATCCTGAAATTAAGCCCATTGAGCGTACTTCCATGAACTCCTGGGAAGATAAAGCCTTTGTTGAGGCGGTGAAGGCGACGGGCCGTAAAAAACTGATTATTTCAGCGCTGTGGACCGAAGTGTGCCTGACCTTCCCGGCGCTGATGGCGCTGGAAGAAGGCTTTGAAGTGTATGTGGTGACCGACACTTCCGGCGGGACTTCTGCGGATGCCCACGAACGCGCCATTGACCGGATGGTGCAGGCCGGTGCCGTGCCGGTGACCTGGCAGCAGGTTCTGCTGGAGTACCAGCGCGACTGGTCACGCAAAGAAACTTACGACGCGGTGATGAACCTGGTTCGTGAGCACAGCGGGGCTTACGGCATGGGCGTCGACTACGCTTATACGATGGTTCACGGCGCGCCCGAACGTAAAGCCTGATGGATCACACTCGGGGCGGGTTCGCCGCTCCGTTTTCCTCCCCATTCTGACTCAGGAATTGCGGCATGGCCGACAACAATACCGTTACGCTGGTGATCACCCACGCAATCCGGCCCGGCGAGGCCGCTCGCTATGAGCAATGGCTGGAAAAGATTATGCCGACCGCCGCTCGGTTCCCTGGTCACCTTGGCGTCCATGTGATTCGCCCCACGGCCGGGAACGACACCTATAACGTGGTGATTCGCTTCGACACGCTCGAACATCTCAATGCCTGGACTGATTCCCCCGAGCGCCATCGCCTTGTGGCAGAGATCAAATCTTCGCTTGCCGACGATGACAAAGTGCAGGTGCACACCGAAACGGCCTTCTGGTTTACGCCGGAAAGCGCCACGGTGAAACGTCCGCCGCAGTGGAAGCAGTTCCTGATCACGCTGCTGGTTATTTTCCCCAGTACCAACCTCGTGCCGTGGCTGACGGGTATGTTGTTCCCTGGTTTACGCGGCACGCTTCCCGGGCACTTGCTTAACGATGCCTGCGTGGTGGCGCTGGTGGTCTGGCTCTGGATGCCGATGGTGACGAAGCTATTTGCCGGTTGGCTTAAAAAAGCATGATTTCTCAGGAGTCCCTGATTATGTCTCAACATGCCTCACTGATTTTGACTCATGGCCAGTTTCACACGCTGGATAAAGAGAATCCGCTGGCCGAAGCGGTAGCGATTAAAGACGGTAAAATTCTGGCGGCAGGCAGCACCGCTTATGTGATGAGCTTTGCCGGAGAAGGTACTCAGGTCGTCGATTTGAAAGGCCATACAGTAATCCCGGGCCTGAACGATTCGCACCTGCACCTGATTCGCGGTGGACTGAACTATAACCTTGAGCTGCGCTGGGAAGGTGTGCCTTCGCTGGCCGATGCTCTACGCATGCTAAAAGAACAGGCGCTGCGTACGCCGTCCCCGCAGTGGGTTCGCGTGGTAGGTGGCTGGACAGAGTTCCAGTTTGCCGAACGGCGCAGGCCTACCATCGAAGAGCTAAACGAAGCTGCGCCTGATACGCCGGTATTTGTTCTGCACTTGTATGACAGAGCCTTGCTCAACCGGGCCGCGTTGAAAGCGGTGGGCTACACCAAAGAGACGCCGAACCCGCCGGGCGGCGAGATTGTCCGTGACGGCAACGGAAATCCAACCGGAATGCTGGTGGCGAAGCCTAACGCGATGATCCTTTATTCCACGCTGGCAAAAGGACCAAAGCTGCCGCTGGAGATGCAGGTGAACTCAACTCGGCAGTTTATGCGTGAGCTGAACCGCCTGGGCGTGACCAGCGCGATCGATGCGGGTGGTGGTTTCCAGAACTACCCAGAGGATTACCAGGTTATCGACGAGCTGCACAGCAAAAAGCAGATGACGGTGCGCATTGCCTATAACCTGTTTACCCAGCGCCCTCAGCATGAGCTGGAAGATTTTGAAAAATGGACCGATATGCTGACGCCGGGGCAGGGGACCGACTTCTATCGCGCCAACGGGGCTGGCGAAATGCTGGTGTTCTCGGCAGCAGACTTTGAAGACTTCCTGCAGCCACGCCCGGATTTGCCGGACGGTATGGAGCAGGAGCTGGAGCGCGTGGTACGCCACCTGGTTGAACACCGCTGGCCGTTCCGATTACATGCCACCTACAACGAGTCCATCAGCCGTATGCTGGACGTGTTCGAAAAGGTCAATCGCGATATTCCGTTCAACGGTCTGCACTGGCTGTTTGACCACGCGGAGACGATTACCGAACGCAACATCGACCGGGTTAAGGCGCTGGGCGGTGGGATTGCAGTTCAGCACCGCATGGCTTTCCAGGGTGAATACTATGCGGAGCGCTACGGGATTGAAGCGGTGAAACAAACGCCGCCGGTGGCGAAAATGCTCGCGGCGGGCGTACCCGTGGGGTTAGGCACTGATGCCACGCGCGTGGCCAGCTACAACCCTTGGACGGCGCTTTACTGGCTGGTGTCCGGGCGCACGGTGGGTGGGATGCAGATGTACGACGAGAATAACCGTATGTCCCGCGATGTCGCCCTTGAGCTTTGGACTGCGGGCAGCGCCTGGTTCTCTAACGAGCAGGGCAAGAAAGGGCGGATTCAGGCCGGGCAACTGGCTGACCTGGTCGTGCTGTCTCAGGACTACTTCAGTGTGCCGGAAGAGGCTATCAAAGGGATTGAATCGGTGATGACCGTGGTGGATGGAAAAGTGGTTTATGCCACTGGTGCGTTCACTCCTCTGGCTCCGCCTGCCATTCCCGTTTTGCCAGACTGGTCGCCTGTGGTGAACGTGCCGGGGCATTACCGTTCCGCGCCGCCTGCAGCGGCAAAAGTGGGGATGATGGCAACGGTACATCAGTGCTGTGGCAGCTGTAACGTCCACGGGCATCAGCATGACGTGGCGCGTAAATCCTCGATTCCCGTCGGCGATGAGACGGCGTTCTGGGGCGTGATGGGCTGTTCCTGCTTTGCCTTCTGACAAAAACAAAAAAGGCCGCAATCGCGGCCTTTTCTTCGAGCTTGCTTAGCGATTACAGCTTAGCAACGTTCTCGCTCAGGTACTTAGCAACGCCGTCCGGAGACGCGTTCATGCCTTCTTTCCCTTTTTCCCACTGAGCCGGGCACACTTCGCCGTGCTCTTCGTGGAACTGCAGCGCGTCAACCATACGCAGCATTTCGTCGATGTTACGACCCAGCGGCAGATCGTTCACAACCTGGTGGCGAACGATACCGGCTTTGTCGATCAGGAAGGAGCCGCGCAGCGCAACGCCCGCTTCCGGGTGTTCGATGCCGTAGGCTTGCTGGATTTCACGTTTGATGTCAGCAACCATCGCGTATTTCACTTCGCCGATACCGCCTTTATCAACAGGGGTTTTACGCCATGCGTTGTGTACGAACTCGGAGTCAAAAGATACACCAACGACTTCTACGCCACGTTTCTGGAATTCTTCGTAACGCTTGTCGAACGCGATCAGTTCAGACGGGCAAACGAAGGTGAAGTCCATCGGCCAGAAGAACACAACGGTGGCTTTACCGTTGGTGTGTTTTTTGAAGTTGAAGTTTTCAACGATTTCGCCATTGCCCAGAACGGCAGCAGCGGTAAAGTCAGGGGCTGGACGAGTAACCAGGACCATATGTACTCCTGTTAATTTTGTTAAAGTGAATGTTAACGCAACGGGGGGAGTATAGGGGCTCCATTCCATGTAGCTCAATGGCATCTTGCCAATCAATCAGATAGGTTTTGGCTATCAAAAAGACGCTTATGTTGATGCCGGTAACCAAGATAGCCCTTTTTCTAAAAAGGGCAAGTTGTTCTAACGTGAACCGCGAACGATCACAAACTTTTTTGTTCCGCCATCGCCATCATGCGCGGGTAGAACTGCCAGAACAACTCCTCCAACTGGTCATAATGGGCGTCGAGATCGTGCCAGGAATCTCGCAGGGCATCGAGTTTTGGTCTACGGCTTGCCATCCCATTGAGAACGTTAGCAATAAAGTCCATATCCTGGTAACGCTCCAGCCAGCGTTCGCGCCACAAATAGTTATTGAGATTAATGAAACGCGGCGGCGTGTCGTCAAGCTTTGGCACAATCTGGCCGCGAGCATAGGCGACAAAATCTTCAAGCTCGATATCGGGGCAGACTTTATCCCAGTGGCGCGACAGGAAGTGGTCCCACATCACGTCCAGCGAAATAGGCGACACGCGACGCGTTTTAGGGCCAAACCAGCCTCGCGCAAGAGCCACTTCCGGCAGCCCGTCCGTCAGGACATCGACTCTGCGGTGCATATAAATTCCGGCCACGACCTCGGGCGAAAAGCTGTCGTCCGGGCTGCCGCGCACGAAATCCGCCAGCAAATTTCCCAGCAGTGAACTTTGGGCCAGATGTGCCAGATGCAGGTGGGCGAGAAAATTCATCGAATAGTTATTCCATTTATGGCGTTAAAACGGCCTGAGCGGGGTAAACGTGTTGCAGGGAAAGCCCCCTGCCACTAGACTAAGCCGCCTGTTTTTAAGTCTGAGTGCTATACCATGCGCGTTGCTGATTTTTCCTTTGAACTGCCTGAATCCCTGATTGCTCATTATCCGCAAGCCGAGCGCAGCAGCTGCCGCTTGCTGTCGCTGGACGGGCCGACGGGCGCATTGGCGCATGGCACTTTCACCGATTTGCTCGACAAGCTCAACCCCGGCGACCTGCTGGTGTTCAATAACACCCGCGTTATTCCGGCTCGTCTGTTTGGCCGTAAAGCCAGCGGCGGGAAAATTGAAGTGCTGGTCGAACGAATGCTGGATGATAAACGCATTCTGGCACACATTCGCGCTTCTAAAGCGCCAAAACCCGGTGCCGAGCTGCTGCTGGGTGATGATGAAAGCGTACACGCCACCATGGTTGCGCGCCACGATGCGCTGTTTGAAGTCGAGTTTAACGACGAGCGCGCCGTACTGGATATTCTGAATAACATCGGCCACATGCCGCTGCCGCCGTACATCGACCGCCCGGATGAAGAAGCAGACCGCGAGCTTTATCAAACGGTTTACAGCCAGAAGCCAGGGGCCGTTGCTGCGCCGACAGCGGGTCTGCACTTTGACGAGCCGTTGCTGGAAAAACTGCGTAATAAAGGTGTTGATATGGCGTTCGTCACGCTGCACGTTGGGGCGGGGACGTTCCAGCCGGTGCGCGTGGACAGCATTGAAGACCACATCATGCACTCTGAGTATGCCGAAGTGCCTCAGGACGTTGTGGACGCAGTGCTGGCCTGTAAAGCGCGGGGCAACCGCGTTATTGCGGTAGGAACCACGTCGGTACGTTCGCTGGAAAGTGCCGCTCAGGCCGCAAAAAACGACCTGATCGAGCCGTTCTTCGGCGATACCCAAATCTTCATCTACCCGGGCTATCAGTACAAAGTGATCGACGCGCTGGTGACGAACTTCCACCTGCCAGAGTCTACGCTGATTATGCTGGTCTCCGCGTTTGCCGGTTATAAAAATACAATGCACGCTTACCACGAAGCGGTGAAAGCGGAATATCGCTTCTTTAGCTACGGCGACGCGATGTTCATTACTTGTAATCCGCAGGCGATAAACGAACGCCCAGGGGCGTGATTGCCCCTCACCCTAACCAGGTCTTCTTTTCCCCCTCTCCCTTCCAGGGAGAGGGCCGGGGTGAGGGTAACCCACCCCAGCTTATTCCGCCGTGAGCACCGCCCACGGCGTTAATTGACTCACCAGACTGTTTCTCTGGTGCTGGAGGAAATGTGAAATTTGAATTAGATACCACCGACGGCCGCGCACGACGCGGTCGCCTGGTCTTTGAACGTGGCACCGTCGAAACCCCGGCTTTCATGCCGGTGGGCACTTACGGCACCGTAAAAGGGATGACGCCGGAAGAAGTTGAAGCCACGGGCGCGCAGATTATCCTGGGCAATACCTTCCATTTATGGCTGCGTCCAGGCCAGGAAATCATGAAACTGCACGGCGACCTGCATGATTTTATGCAGTGGAAAGGCCCAATCCTGACGGACTCCGGTGGTTTCCAGGTGTTCAGCCTGGGCGACATCCGTAAGATCACCGAAGCGGGCGTGCATTTCCGCAACCCGATCAACGGCGATCCTATTTTCCTCGATCCTGAAAAATCCATGGAAATTCAGTACGATCTGGGTTCCGATATCGTGATGATCTTCGACGAATGTACGCCGTACCCGGCGGACTGGGATTACGCGAAACGCTCCATGGAAATGTCCCTGCGTTGGGCGCAGCGTAGCCGCGATCGTTTTGATTCCCTTGGGAATAAAAATGCGCTGTTCGGCATTATTCAGGGCAGCGTTTACGAAGATTTACGAGATATCTCGGTAAAAGGTCTGGTAGAGATTGGCTTTGATGGCTACGCTGTCGGCGGCCTGGCGGTAGGTGAGCCGAAGGAAGACATGCACCGTATTCTGGAGCACGTCTGCCCGCAAATCCCTGCCGACAAACCACGTTACCTGATGGGCGTAGGTAAACCGGAAGACCTGGTTGAAGGGGTACGCCGCGGGATCGACATGTTCGACTGCGTCATGCCAACTCGTAATGCGCGTAACGGTCACCTGTTCGTGACGGATGGCGTAGTGAAAATCCGTAATGCTAAGCATAAAGATGACACCGCCCCGCTCGATGCCGAGTGTGATTGCTATACGTGTCGCAATTATTCACGTGCCTACTTGCATCATCTCGACCGTTGCAACGAAATACTGGGCGCGCGTCTCAATACCATTCATAACCTGCGCTATTACCAGCGTTTAATGGCTGGTTTACGTCAGGCCATTGAAGAGGGTAAATTAGACCACTTCGTGACGGATTTTTACGAGCGGACAGGTAAGCCGGTTCCACCTTTGAACGTTGATTAATTTAATAATGAGGGAATTTTAATGAGCTTTTTCATTTCTGATGCGGTAGCTGCAACAGGTGCTCCATCGCAGGGTAGCCCGTACTCTTTGATTCTTATGCTGGTGGTGTTCGGCCTGATTTTCTATTTTATGATCCTGCGTCCGCAGCAAAAGCGTACCAAAGAGCATAAAAAACTGATGGACTCCATCTCCAAGGGTGATGAAGTGCTGACCAACGGTGGTCTGGTTGGCCGCGTAACCAAAGTAGCTGAAACTGGCTACATTGCTATCGCGCTGAACGATACCACCGAAGTGGTTATCAAACGTGATTTCGTAGCTGCCGTTCTGCCGAAAGGCACCATGAAGGCGCTGTAATTTTCGTTTTCCCTAAGGGAACTACACGTGTTAAACCGTTATCCTTTGTGGAAGTACATCATGCTGATCGCCGTACTGGCGATTGGCCTGCTGTATGCGCTTCCCAACCTGTATGGTGAGGATCCGGCAGTTCAGTTAACTGGCGTGCGCGGTGCCGCCGCCAGTGAACAAACGCTGATCCAGGTCGAAAACACCTTAAAACAAGAAAATATCACCGCTAAGTCTGTGGCGCTGGAAGAGGGCGCTATTCTCGCTCGCTTCGACTCTACCGATACCCAGCTCCGTGCGCGTGAAGCGCTGATGAGCGTAATGGGCGACAACTATGTCGTGGCGCTTAACCTTGCTCCTGCTACCCCTCGCTGGATGTCGACTATCGGTGCGAACCCGATGAAGCTCGGTCTTGACCTGCGCGGCGGCGTCCACTTCCTGATGGAAGTCGATATGGACACAGCGCTGGGCAAGCTCCAGGAACAAAATATCGATGGCCTGCGCAGCGACCTGCGTGACAAGGGCATTGCTTATACCAACGTGCGTAAAGCCGACAATTACGGCGTAGACATCGTATTCCGTGATTCAAGCGCGCGCGACTCTGCAAGAGATTACCTCTCCTCCCGCCATCGCGATCTGGTGTTCTCCAACCAGGGTAGCAATACGCTGCGTGCGGTGATGAGCGATGCTCGCCTGAGCGAAGCGCGTGAGTACGCGGTTCAGCAGAACATCAACATCCTGCGTAACCGTGTGAACCAGCTTGGCGTCGCCGAACCGCTGGTGCAGCGTCAGGGTGCTGACCGCATCGTGGTTGAATTGCCGGGTATTCAGGACACCGCGCGTGCGAAAGAAATCCTGGGCGCAACCGCTACGCTGGAATTCCGCCTGGTAAATACCAACGTGGATGCCTCTGCGGCAGCGTCTGGCCGCGTGCCGGGTGACTCCGAAGTGAAGCAGACTCGCGAAGGCCAGCCGGTCGTGCTGTACAAGCGCGTGATTCTGACCGGGGACCATATCACTGACTCCACGTCCAGCATGGATGAATACAACCAGCCACAGGTAAACATCTCCCTGGACAGCGCTGGCGGTAACATCATGTCTAACTTCACCAAAGACAACATCGGCAAGCCGATGGCGACCCTCTTTGTGGAGTACAAGGACAGCGGTAAGAAAGACGCGAATGGCCGTTCCGTCCTGATGAAAGAAGAAGAAGTTATCAACGTGGCGAACATTCAGTCTCGCCTGGGTAACAGCTTCCGTATCACCGGGATCAGCAATCCGAATGAAGCTCGCCAGCTCTCTCTGCTGCTGCGCGCGGGTGCGCTGATTGCGCCGATTCAGATTGTTGAAGAACGTACCATCGGCCCAACGCTGGGTCTGGAAAACATCAAGCAGGGCCTGGAAGCGTGTCTGGCAGGTCTGGTGGTCTCTATCATCTTTATGGTCTTCTTCTATAAGAAGTTTGGCCTGATTGCGACCTCTGCGCTGCTGGCTAACCTGGTGCTGATTGTGGGGATCATGTCCCTGCTGCCAGGGGCGACGCTGACCATGCCGGGTATTGCGGGTGTCGTCTTAACCCTTGCGGTAGCGGTGGATGCCAACGTACTGATTAACGAACGTATCAAAGAAGAACTGCGAAACGGGCGTTCGGTACAGCAGGCCATTGATGAAGGCTACAAAGGCGCGTTCAGCTCCATTTTCGATGCCAACATCACCACGCTTATCAAAGTTATCATCCTGTATGCCGTGGGCACCGGGGCGATCAAAGGGTTTGCTATTACCACCGGTATTGGCGTTGCGACCTCGATGTTTACCGCAATCGTCGGCACCCGTGCCATCGTGAACCTGTTGTACGGCGGCAAACGCATCAACAAGCTGTCTATCTAAGGAGTGCGTTGTGGCACAGGAATATACTGTTGAACAATTGAACCACGGCCGTAAAGTCTATGACTTTATGCGCTGGGACAACTGGGCCTTCGGCATCTCCGGCATTCTGCTGATCCTTTCCGTCGCGATTATCGGCGTGAAAGGCTTCAACTGGGGCCTGGACTTTACCGGCGGTACGGTAATCGAAATCGGGCTGGAAAAACCAGCCGAGCTGGACACCATGCGCGCCGCGCTGCAGAAGGCGGGCTTTGAAGAGCCGCTGGTGCAGAACTTCGGCAGCAGCCGTGACATCATGGTGCGCATGCCGCCTGCTAAAGGCGAAACCGGCGGCCAGGTGCTCGGCAGCAAGGTTGTGAGCGTGATTAACGAAGCAACCAGCCAGAATGCGGCAGTGAAACGTATTGAGTTTGTCGGCCCAAGCGTGGGTGCGGATCTGGCTCAAAACGGTGCGATGGCGCTGCTCGTCGCGCTGCTGTCTATTCTGGTGTACGTAGGGTTCCGCTTCGAGTGGCGTCTGGCTGCCGGTGTGGTTATCAAGCTGGCGCACGACGTGGTGATTACCATGGGTGTGCTGTCGCTGTTCCACATTGAAATTGACCTGACCATCGTCGCGTCGTTGATGTCGGTTATCGGCTACTCGCTGAACGACAGCATCGTGGTTTCGGACCGTATTCGTGAAAACTTCCGCAAGATCCGCCGCGGGACGCCTTACGAGATCTTTAACGTCTCCCTGACCCAGACGCTGCAAAGGACCTTGATCACTTCCGGTACCACCTTAGTGGTTATCCTGATGCTGTATCTGTTCGGTGGGGCGCTGCTGAAAGGCTTCTCCCTGACGATGCTTATCGGTGTCACTATCGGTACCGTGTCTTCTATCTACGTCGCCTCTGCGCTGGCGTTGAAGCTGGGCATGAAGCGCGAGCATATGCTGCAGCAAAAGGTAGAGAAAGAAGGGGCGGATCAGCCGTCCATTCTGCCGTAATAGCGTTAAGCGTTTGATAAAACCGCAGCCTTAGAGCTGCGGTTTTTTTTCGCCCGGTGTTTTTCTCCTGACAGTATGGTGTCAGGAGGGGGTCAGTAGACTCGTGGTTACTGACAACACTGGAGAAACACAATGAGCACACTCATCAACTGGTTTGAGATCCCCGTTACCGATATGGCGCGAGCGGTCGCTTTTTACCAACGTGTACTGAACGCTGAATTTCGTCGCGAAACGATAGCTGGCGTGGAGAATGCGGTATTTTCGTATAACCAACCTGCCACCGGCGGCTCTTTGGTGAAGGGGGAGCGGTTTGTGCCTTCAGAGACAGGCGCGGTGATTTATCTTTATACGCCCGATATCGTTAAAGCATTACAGCAGGTAGAAGTGGCGGGAGGCCGGCTGGATTTTGGTCCGCAGGTGTTGCCCTATGATATCGGCACGATTGCGTTAATGATCGACAGCGAGGGCAATCGCATCGGGTTGCATCAGCCGGTTTAAGTCTTAATACTGACGCTAAAGCCTGCCGCCCGGGCAGGCCTTATTTTCCCGGAACGCCCATGAGCCGAAGAGCCGATCGATTATTTCAGATAGTGCAAATCCTTCGCGGCAGGCGGCTGACGACGGCTGCACAGCTTGCCGAACGGCTGGAGGTCTCGGAGCGAACTATCTACCGCGACATTCAGGATCTCTCCCTCTCCGGCGTGCCGATAGAAGGGGAGGCGGGCTGTGGCTATCGCCTGCTGGCAGGGTACGATCTTCCTCCGCTGATGCTGACGACCGGAGAAGTTGAGGCGGTGATTGCGGCGCTAAGAATGGTGCAAACCTGGAGCGGGGAATCGCTGGCCAAATCTGCCGAGTCCGTGCATGAAAAACTCCTCGCTGTGCTCACCCCGGAAAAGCGCCGGGTTGCCGAACGTAGTCGTATAATTTCGCCTAATTTTAATAAGTTTCCGCAGGTGAAAGCCCGGTTCGATCTGTTTCATGCCGCCATCGACAAATTCCAGGTTGTTCATCTTCTTTATGAGGATGAAAAAGGGGAATTGACGGAGCGGGATATTCACCCTCTGGGGCTGTCATTTTGGGGAGAGGTCTGGCTGCTGGTGGCCTGGTGCGAGGCTCGGAATGATTATCGTAGCTTCAGGCTGGATCGCTGCCGGGATATTCATTTAACCGGGCGGGTGTTTCAGGAGCGCCACGATCGTTCTCTGCAGGCTTTTATTGCGCTTCAGAAGGCCAAAGGCTATCTGCCTGAGAAATAAAAAAACCGGCCAGTTGGCCGGTTTTTTACAGGTGGCGGCGATTAGAAGTTGTAACCTACCACGAAGTAGCCGCCCCAGCCGGTTGCGCGAACGGTTTCAGTCATCCAGTTCAGCTGGGTGCCGTCGTTCCACTGGCCGCCGTTATGGAAGTAACGGGCCACGATGGAGTAGTGCAGGTGATCGTAGTTCAGCGACAGGATGTGGCTGGAAGCGATGGAGTTGCTGGTACGCTGCTTCAGACCGTTAGTGCCGTAGCCGCTGTCTTTGCCCAGATCTGAACCCCAGTCAAAGTTGGTGAAACCGATATAGCTCAGGTTACCGCCCCACAGGGAGGTAATCGGCACGAAGTATTTCACCTTGAAACGGTAGCCGTCCCACTCGTTTTCGTTGCTCGCTTTATAGTTCTGCCACTGGTATTTGGCATACACGTTCATCGACAGGCTCATCGGCAGGCCGGTATCGATGTCGGTACCCAGACCCATGTACCAGGTGCTTTGGCGACCCGTCGCGTTACGGCCCATATCGTAAATGTAGTTGTTCGCGAAGTACCACTCTTTGAACGGACCAAAGCTCAGGTCGGTCCCGGTCAGCTTATCGATGGAGAAGCGAGGTTCGATTTCCATAAACAGTGGGGAACCGTGGTTCCAGATCCCTTTCGCCTGGGTGTTACCGCCGAAGAAGACTGGCGCATCCACGTAGCCGTAGAAATCGAACCAGTCTTTTTTGGCGAATGCTTCATATTCCAGGTAGGTATCGTTGCGCAGCTGAGGCCCGAAACGGGTGTGATAGCTGCCGACAACGTTAACGCTCTGGTGCCACCAGTCGGAGAGGTATTCGCTGTTTTTTGCTTCTTCTGCGCTGGCAGAGAAAGAGCTGGAAAGCGCCAGAACGGTGCCGGCTGCCAGAATAATTTTTTTCATATTTTTAGCCACTGTTTACGTAATTTTGGTGCGATGCGGATGTGAGATGTCATCCCTGGCCGCCGGTCTCAGGGGAAGGACCTTTGCAGCGCGACTATTATAGAAATCCCTGCTCACAAAAATATGTTCTATTTCACATTCTTCTCATATGCGTAATCGATTGCGTTCACGTTTGCGCACATTAAAAACGGCGTGATTGTACCTGCTTCGTCAAATTACGCAAACGTATGCCGGGTTGTTACATCTAAATGTGATGTGGATCACTCTAAGGGCGAAGTGATAATAGTGGGGCTGCTTCACATATTGTGCGGGGCGTGTGAAAGAGTGTGACAAGCTCTCTCGTCGAAAAATGTCTCTTAGTCATCTTTTTGTTTCATCGCTTTCGGGAGTACGGGGTGGCTTCGACCCTCACCCCGGCCCTCTCCCAGAGGGAGAGGGGGAAAACCGCCGATGATTGATTTCCTCTCCCAGAAGAAGAGGGGGGGAAACCGACGATGATCTCTTCCCTCTCCCAGAGAGGTTGAGGGAAAACCAGCGGCGGGGGATTTTTATTCCCTCTCCCAGAGGGGGAAAACCAGCGATGGGGGATTTTTATTCCCTCTCCCTTTTAGGGAGAGGGCCAGGGTGAGGGTAAGAAGCGAATCTGTGGTTGAAGCGAGCGTTGGGCAAGGAGCGAAAAACTTATTGCGCGGCCATTGGCTGTGCGGCAGAAACTGGCTGAATATCGTGTACGCGCACAAACCCTAATTGATCGGGCGTGATACCGGACAGGCGAAGCGGAATCGACACGTCACTCGGGGCGAGGATGCTGGCCGGAGCGTCTATAGATTGTGTTTGCACGTTAACTTCCTGGAAGTTGTCCGTGGTCCCCTGGATCTGCCCCCATTCCACTTTGCCGCTGAAGGCCGGCAGCGGATCGTTCGATTCCCCCTGAATCAGCAACGTGGCGCGGGTGCCGTTGGCTTCAGCCGCAACGTTAGTCAGCGACATTTTCAGGTTACCAATCTGGCTGTTAAGGCGTGCAGCCGTGTTTGAACCCGGCAGAAGGTAAACGCCGCTGGTCGACTTCGCGTTCAGAGCATTCTGCTGGGTCAGCTTCACCGTTTGCTGGCTAAGTTTGGTCATTTCCTGATTTAAGGAACCAATTTGACTGCGCATCTGACGTACTTCAGTTTGCTGGGCGCAAGCGGTCAGGCTCATCAGACTTGAAACCAGGATAATTCTTAAGTAAGTCTTTGTCATGGTTGGTTTTTCCTCGTTAAGGTTCGCTGATTTAAGCGTAGTTCTTCGTATTTGGAAAGTCATATTTGACGTCGCAGCGTCGGCGCTGTCTTTGTACTCCCGCAACTTCGCGGTAAACTATTGTTCATCTTTATAATCCCAGCAGGAAACGCTATGCATTGCCCATTCTGTTTCGCCGTGGACACCAAAGTTATCGACTCTCGCCTGGTGGGTGAAGGTTCCTCCGTACGCCGTCGGCGCCAGTGCCTGGTTTGTCACGAACGCTTCACGACTTTCGAGGTTGCGGAGCTGGTGATGCCGAGAGTGGTGAAGAGCAATGAGGTGCGCGAGCCGTTTAACGAAGACAAACTGCGCAGCGGCATCCTGAAAGCGCTGGAAAAACGTCCGGTCAATTCTGACGACGTGGAAATGGCTATCAGCCATATTAAGTCGCACCTTCGAGCAACCGGCGAACGCGAAATCCCGAGTAAACTCATCGGTAACCTGGTGATGGAGCAGCTCAAGAAGCTGGATAAAGTCGCCTATATTCGCTTTGCTTCGGTTTACCGTAGCTTTGAAGATATCAAAGAATTTGGTGAAGAAATCGCCCGTTTACAGGATTAATGCCGATGTCCCTTGATGAACAGTTTATGGCTCGAGCGCTTGAGCTGGCTAAGCGCGGGCGTTTTACCACTGCACCGAACCCGAATGTCGGCTGCGTGATAGTTAAAGACGGCAAGATTGTGGGGGAAGGGTTCCACTTTCGTGCCGGGGAACCTCATGCGGAAGTTCACGCTTTGCGCATGGCAGGCGAGGAGGCCCGGGGCGCAACGGCTTACGTTACGCTCGAACCCTGTAGCCACCATGGCCGCACGCCACCGTGCTGCGATGCCCTGATTGCCGCAGGCGTTTCTCGAGTGGTTGCCGCCATGCAGGATCCTAATCCGCAGGTTGCCGGTCGGGGCCTCTACCGTTTGCAGCAGGCGGGCATTGAAGTTAGCCACGACCTGATGATGAACGAAGCCGAAGCGCTGAACCGCGGGTTCCTCAAGCGTATGCGTACCGGATTCCCGTACATTCAGCTTAAGTTAGGTGCCTCGCTGGACGGCCGTACCGCGATGGCAAGCGGAGAAAGTAAATGGATTACCTCTCCCCAGGCGCGTCGCGACGTGCAGCGCCATCGCGCGCAAAGTGCCGCTATTCTTTCCAGTGACGCAACTGTATTGGCAGATAACCCGTCATTAACTGTCCGCTGGGATGAACTGGATAGTGCCAGCCAGGCAATTTATGCCGAACAGGATTTGCGCCAGCCGATTCGTATTGTGCTGGATCGTCAAAACCAGGTAACACCGCAGCACCAAATTATTGCCAATCCGGGGCAAACCTGGCTTGCCCGCAGCCAGGCGGATGAACAACCCTGGCCTGAGGGCGTTGAGCAACTGCTGGTGCCTGAACATAACGGCCATCTTGATTTGGTCGTGTTAATGATGCAGCTTGGCAAACGCCAGGTGAATTCTGTCTGGGTGGAGGCAGGGGCAACGCTTGCCGGGGCGCTGTTGCAGGCGGGCCTGGTAGATGAACTGATTGTCTACGTCGCGCCAAAATTATTAGGCAATGATGCCCGCGGTTTGTGCGAGCTTCCAGGCCTTGAAAAACTTGCTGATGTGCCGGAGTTCCGCTTTAGCGAAGTCCGCCAGGTCGGCCCCGATTTGTGCCTGCATTTGACGCCCATTTACGGACGCCAGTAAAACGTAAGCAGTCACGAAAAGATTATGATAAAATCCGCCCCCCTGCGGGGCTAAACAGAACCCGTAAAGGAAGATTATGAACATTATTGAAGCTGCTGTTGCTACTCCTGACGCTCGCGTCGCCATCACCATCGCGCGTTTTAACAACTTCATCAATGACAGCCTGCTGGAAGGTGCTATCGACGCCCTGAAACGCATTGGTCAGGTGAAAGACAAAAACATCACCGTAGTTTGGGTGCCGGGCGCTTACGAGCTGCCGCTGGCCGCTGATGCTCTGGCAAAAACCGGTAAATACGATGCTGTTATCGCGCTGGGTACCGTGATTCGCGGAGGCACTGCACACTTCGAATACGTTGCCGGCGGTGCCAGCAACGGTCTGTTAAGCGTAGGCCAGGACAGCGGTATTCCCGTTGCCTTCGGCGTGCTGACCACCGAAAGCATTGAACAAGCCATCGAACGCGCTGGCACCAAAGCCGGTAACAAAGGTGCAGAAGCTGCACTGACCGCGCTTGAAATGATTAATGTATTGAAAGCCATCAAGGCCTGATTTTTGTAAGGGGAAATCCGTGAAACCTGCTGCTCGTCGCCGCGCCCGTGAGTGTGCCGTCCAGGCGCTCTACTCCTGGCAGTTGTCTAAAAACGACATCTCTGATGTCGAATACCAGTTCCTGGCGGAACAGGACGTCAAAGACGTTGACGTTGTCTACTTCCGCGAGCTGCTGAGCGGCGTGGCTACTAACAGCGCGTATCTGGATGGGCTGATGAAGCCTTACCTGTCCCGTCTGCTTGAAGAGCTGGGCCAGGTGGAAAAAGCGGTACTGCGCATTGCGCTGTTTGAATTGTCCAAACGTGATGATGTGCCGTACAAAGTGGCCATCAACGAAGCGATTGAGCTGGCGAAAACCTTCGGCGCCGAAGATAGCCACAAATTCGTTAACGGCGTTCTCGACAAAGCCGCTCCAGCTATCCGTCCCCACAAGAAGTAATCTCCTGGCCGGGTTTTCCCGGCCTTCTTTTTTCCTGCAACTGACATTCCTGAGGTATCACGCATGGCATGCGGTGAGTTTTCCCTGATTGCCCGTTACTTCGATCGCGTTACAAGTTCTCGTCGTGATGTGGAAGCCGGTATTGGCGACGACTGTGCGTTGCTGTCGGTACCTGAAAAACAACTGCTGGCAATCAGCACCGATACGTTAGTGAGCGGTAATCACTTCCTGCCGGATATCGATCCGCGGGATTTGGGTTACAAGGCGCTGGCGGTGAATTTAAGCGATCTGGCCGCAATGGGCGCAGATCCGGCCTGGTTAACGCTTGCGATAACGCTCCCGGAAGTGGATGAAGCGTGGCTGGAGGCATTCAGCGACAGCCTGTTCGAACAGCTGGATTATTACGATATGCAGCTGATTGGCGGCGACACAACCCGCGGTCCACTTTCCCTGACGTTGGGCATCCACGGCATGATCCCTGCCGGACGAGCGCTCAAGCGCAGCGGTGCCAAAGCCGGGGACTGGATCTATGTCACCGGCACGCCGGGCGACAGCGCGGCGGGTCTGGCAATTCTGCAGCAGCGTCTGCAGGTTGCGAATGCACAGCATGCGGATTACCTGCTTAAGCGACATCTGCGCCCAACGCCGCGCGTTTTACACGGTCAGGCGCTGCGCGATCTGGCCAATAGCGCCATCGATCTTTCTGACGGTCTGATTTCCGACCTCGGCCATATCCTGAAGGCCAGCGAGTGCGGGGCGCGTATCGATCTCGATTTGCTGCCGTATTCCGAAGCGTTGCGCGAGCATGTTGAACCAGAGCAGGCGCTGAAATGGGCGATGTCCGGCGGCGAAGACTATGAGCTGTGCTTCACCGTGCCGGAGCTAAACCGTGGCGCACTGGACGTGGCTATCGGCAATCTGGGCGTGCCTTATACCTGTATCGGGCAGATTGTTTCTGCGTCGGAAGGGTTACAGTTTACCCGCGAAGGGAAGCCGGTGACGCTGGAGATGAAGGGTTACGATCACTTTTCGTAGTGGATGACCCTCACCCCAACCCTCTCCCTAAAAGGGAGAGGGAGCCAAAACAATAAAGTCTCCTCTCGGTCTTCAAGATAAGGGGACTTAAAGGCGGGAACGGTTTCCCCCCTCTCCCTATGGGAGAGGGCCGGGGTGAGGGTAATTATTTATATCCCGCCACCGGATGCCGCTGATACGGCGTCTCCAGCTCGGCAATTTCCTCAGACTTCAACGTTAAATCTACCGCACCAAGCAGGTCGTCCAGTTGCTCCAGGCGTGAAGGCCCGACAACCGGCGCGGCGATTCCCGGTTTGCTTAGCAGCCAGGCCAGTGCTACCTGTGCGCGTGAAACGCCCTTATCCGCGGCGATGTTTGCCAACCGCTCGGCGATAAGCGCGTCGTTTTCGTTATTGGTCTGGTACAGCGATTTTCCCACTTCATCCGAGACTGATCGCGCCGTGGTGTCTCCCCAGGGGCGAGTCAGCTTGCCGCGTGCGAGCGGGCTCCAGGGGATCACCGCAATTTTTTCTTTGTAGCACAGCGGGAACATCTCCAGCTCTTCTTCACGGTAAATCAGGTTGTAGTGATCCTGCATGGTGACAAACCGCGCCCAGCCTGCCTGAGACTGCAGGGCGAGAGCCTGAGCAAACTGATCGCTGCGCATTGAAGAGGCGCCGATATAGCGTGCTTTCCCGGCCTTAACCACGTCGTTAAGTGCCTCTAGCGTCTCTTCAATGGGCGTGTTGTAGTCCCAGCGGTGGATTTGCAGCAAATCGACGTAGTCGGTACCGAGCCGCTTCAGACTATCGTCAATCGAACGCAGGATCTGTGGGCGGGAGAGTCCCTGAGGCAGATCGCCAACTTTGTTGTAAACCTTCGTGGCAACCACAACGTCCTGGCGGCGAGCGAAGTCGCGCAGCGCGCGGCCTAAAATCTCTTCGCTGCTGCCGTCGGAGTAGTTATTTGAGGTGTCGAAGAAGTTGATCCCTTTTTCCAGCGCGTGGCGGATTATTTCCCGGCTGCTCTCTTCGGGAAGTGTCCAGGCATGGCTGCCGCGGTCCGGTTCGCCAAAGGTCATACAGCCGAGGCAAAGGCGGGAGACGTTAAGGTCGGTGGTACCTAAAGGATTGTATTGCACGATATCGCTCCTGCTTATGTAGGAATATCTATTAAGCATAGCAGGAGCAATAAGAGGGATTAGTTGAGCCAGCTCCGGATCTTAGCTTCGATCCCGGCCGCATCAAGGCCGATTTCCGCGCGCGCTTCTTCCTGAGTGCCCTGAGGAATGAAGAAATCAGGCAGGCCGAGGTTAAGCACGGGAACCGGTTTGCGATGTGCCATCAGCACTTCGTTCACGCCGCTACCGGCCCCGCCCATAATGGCGTTCTCTTCAATCGTTACCAAAGAGTCGTGGCTGGCGGCAAGTTCGAGAATCAGGGCTTCATCCAGTGGCTTAACAAAACGCATATCGACCAGCGTGGCATTCAGCGCTTCGGCTGCCGCGGCGGCTTCCGGCAGCAGAGTACCGAAGTTGAGCAGCGCAATTTTTTCGCCTTCGCGTTTCACAACGCCTTTACCTATTGGCAGCTCCGCGAGCGGTTCCAGCTCAGCGCCGGTTCCGGTTCCGCGCGGGTAACGCACGGCGCTTGGACCTGCGCTGTAGTGGTAACCCGTATGCAGCATCTGGCGGCATTCGTTTTCGTCGCTTGGGGTCATGATAACCATGTCCGGAATGCAGCGCAGGAACGAAATATCAAAAGCGCCCTGGTGCGTCTGGCCGTCTGCTCCGACAATGCCTGCGCGATCGATGGCAAACATCACCGGCAGCTTCTGAATCGCTACGTCGTGAATCACCTGGTCGTAAGCGCGCTGCAGGAAGGTGGAGTAGATCGCAACCACTGGCTTATAGCCGCCAATCGCCAGGCCCGCTGCGAAGGTCACCGCGTGCTGCTCGGCAATCGCCACATCAAAGTACTGGTCAGGATACTGGCGCGAAAATTCCACCATGCCGGAGCCTTCACGCATGGCAGGCGTAATGGCCATCAGTTTGTCATCGTGGGCTGCGGTTTCGCACAGCCAGTTGCCGAAAATCTTCGAATAGCTCGGCAGGCCGCCGGTGCTTTTCGGCAGCGTGCCGCTCTGAGGATCGAACTTCGGTACCGCGTGGAAGCTGATCGGATCTTTTTCCGCTGGCGCGTAGCCGCGCCCCTTTTTGGTCATGATATGCAGGAACTGCGGGCCTTTCAGGCTGCGCATATTCTTCAGCGTATTGACCAGGCCAATCACATCGTGGCCGTCGATAGGCCCGATATAGTTAAAGCCGAGTTCTTCAAACAGCGTGCCTGGCACCACCATGCCTTTGATGTGCTCTTCGGTGCGCTTCAGTAGCTCTTTAATCGGCGGTACGCCGGAGAAGACTTTCTTGCCGCCTTCGCGCAGCGTGGAGTAAAGCTTGCCGGAAAGCAGCTGCGCCAGATGATTGTTCAGCGCACCGACGTTCTCGGAAATCGACATTTCGTTGTCGTTCAGTACGACCAGCATGTCCGGGCGAATATCGCCGGCATGGTTCATCGCTTCGAAAGCCATCCCGGCGGTGATAGCGCCATCGCCAATCACACAGACGGTTTTACGGTCTTTTCCTTCCTTTTCAGCGGCAACGGCAATCCCGATACCTGCGCTAATGGAGGTGGAAGAGTGGCCCACGCTCAGCACGTCATACTCGCTTTCCGCGCGCCACGGGAACGGATGCAGGCCACCTTTTTGGCGAATAGTGCCAATTTTGTCGCGGCGACCGGTCAGAATTTTGTGCGGATAGGCCTGGTGGCCAACGTCCCAGATGAGTTGATCAAAAGGTGTGTTATAGACGTAGTGCAGCGCCACGGTCAGTTCGACCGTGCCGAGACCGGAGGCAAAGTGCCCGCTGGAGCGGCTTACGCTGTCGAGCAGATAACGGCGTAGCTCATCGCAAAGCTTAGGCAAGCTCTCTTTAGGCAGCACTCGCAGGTCCGGGCTGGCATCCACCAGAGCGAGGGTCGGGTATTTGGCGATATCAAAACTCATCAGAAATCTAAACTCATCGTTGTTATACGTTATTTATCACGGTGGATAATGTAGTTTGCTAACGCTTCCAGTGCCGCTGTGTTCAGCGACAGCTCAGAAAGTTCGGCCAGAGCCTGCAATGCTTCCTGATAGAGATCCTGCGCTTTTGCCTGCGCCTGTTCAAGCCCCAGCAGCGCCGGATAGGTACTTTTGCCCAGTTGCTGATCGGCGCCCTGGCGTTTTCCTATCGTGGCGGTATCGCCGACAACGTCCAGAATGTCATCCTGAACCTGGAAAGCCAGGCCGATGCTTGCAGCATAGCGGTCCAGAATCGGCAGGGCTTTTCGGCCTGCTTCACCGGCACTCAGCGCGCCCAGGCGAACAGCGGCGCGAATCAATGCCCCGGTTTTATGGCGGTGAATACGCTCCAGGGAAGCCAGGTCAACTTGCTTGCCTTCAGCTTCTAAATCCAGCGCCTGGCCGCCACACATGCCTGCCACGCCGCTGGCGGTGGCGAGTTCTGAAACCATAGCTAAGCGATCGGCAATATCAACGCCGGGCATCGGCGCATCACTCAGTATAGAAAACGCCAGCGTTTGCAGGGCATCTCCGGCCAGAATGGCATTTTCTTCGCCAAATTTAATGTGGCAGGTCGGCTGGCCACGACGTAAATCGTCGTTATCCATGGCCGGTAAGTCATCATGAATCAGCGAATAGGCGTGAATGCATTCCACTGCCGCGGCAGGGGCATCGAGTGCTTCATCGGCGACGCCAAACATTTCACCGGTAGCGTACACCAGGAACGGACGCAGGCGTTTACCGCCCAATAGTGCGCCATAGTGCATCGCTTCAACCAGTGGACTGTTCTGAAACGGCAGCGGCGCCAGAAAGCGCGCAATAGCGTCGTTAACCCGTACAACGTGGGCCTGAAGCTGTTGGTTAAAATCCATATTACTCGGCGTCCGGGGTAAAGGGAGTCAGAGGGGCGTCTTCGCTGTCGCTCAGTAAAATCTGTACGCGTTGCTCAGCCTGCTGGAGTTTCACTTGCCCCTGGCGAGCCAGCTGCACGCCGCGCTCAAATTCGTTTAACGCCTCTTCAAGGGCGAGATCGCCGCTTTCCAGACGAGTAACTATTTGCTCCAGTTCGACCAGTGCGGTTTCGAAGCTGGCCGGAGATTCGGTTTTTTTCGGCATGGTGAATGTCTGACTCTGTTTTAATTCGACGCCGACATGGTAGCGGAGTCAATGTGATTATCAAGCTAGCTCGTACAAGTCGGTTAAGGTGCGCAGTCTTTGTGGGATGGTGATATACTTGCGCGCCTCGGATGCAGGTGGCATGACGCCGCTGCAAGTACTTCTTTCTACGCCCGCGTGCTGCGCAGCCAGCCCGGCTGACTAAACGAACCCTTACCGCCATGAAGTTTATCATTAAATTGTTCCCGGAAATCACCATCAAGAGCCAATCTGTGCGCATACGCTTTATTAAGATGCTCACCGGGAATATTCGTAACGTTTTAAAACACTACGATGAGAGCCTGGCGGTTGTTCGCCACTGGGACAACATTGAAGTTCGCGCCAAAGATGAAAACCAGCGTATCGCCATTCGTGAAGCGCTGACCCGCATTCCGGGTATCCACCACATTCTTGAAGTTGAAGATGTGCCGTACACCGACATGCACAATATCTTTGAGCAGGCGTTAGAGCTGTACCGCGACAAACTGGAAGGTAAAAGTTTCTGCGTGCGCGTAAAACGCCGTGGCAAACACGAATTTAGCTCCATTGAAGTTGAGCGCTACGTTGGGGGCGGCCTGAATCAGCACATCGAATCCGCTCGCGTTAAGCTCAACGATCCGGATGTGACAGTTAATCTTGAGATTGAAAACGATCGCCTGCTGCTGGTTAAAGGCCGCTACGAAGGCATCGGCGGTTTCCCGATCGGGACTCAGGAAGACGTGCTGTCGCTGATTTCCGGCGGCTTCGACTCCGGCGTGTCCAGCTACATGCTGATGCGTCGCGGCTGTCGCGTGCATTATTGCTTCTTCAACCTGGGCGGGGCTGCTCATGAAATCGGCGTGAAGCAGGTGGCGCATTATCTGTGGAACCGCTTCGGCAGCTCTCACCGCGTGCGTTTTGTTGCCATTAACTTTGAGCCAGTGGTCGGCGAGATCCTGGAGAAAGTGGAAGACGGGCAGATGGGCGTGGTGCTGAAACGTATGTTTGTGCGTGCCGCCTCTCAGGTTGCCGAGCGCTACGGCGTTCAGGCTCTGGTGACCGGCGAAGCGTTAGGCCAGGTGTCCAGCCAGACGCTGACCAACCTACGCCTGATCGACAATGTTTCCGATACGCTGATCCTGCGCCCGCTGATCTCCCACGACAAAGAGCACATTATCGATCTGGCCCGTGAAATCGGTACCGCTGATTTCGCTCGTACCATGCCAGAATACTGCGGCGTGATCTCGAAAAGCCCGACCGTGAAAGCGGTGAAGGCGAAGATTGAGGAAGAAGAGCAGAAGTTTGACTTCTCGATTCTGGATCGCGTGGTTGCCGAGGCGACCAATATCGATATCCGCGATATTGCGACCCAGACGAAGCAGGACGTTGTGGAAGTCGAAACGGTTAATGCGTTTGGCGCCAACGAGGTATTGCTGGACATTCGCTCCAACGACGAAGTCGATGAGAAACCTTTTGCGCTGGAAGGCGTTGAGGTTGTGGCGCTGCCGTTCTACAAGCTGAGCACCAAGTTCGGCGATCTCGACCAGAGTAAAACTTACCTGCTGTGGTGCGAGCGTGGCGTGATGAGCCGCCTGCAGGCGCTGTATTTGAGCGAGCAGGGCTTTAAGAATATTAAGGTTTACCGTCCGTAAAGGACTGACCCTCACCCCGGCCCTCTCCCTAAAAGGGAGAGGGAGAATTCAGGGGGAGTGCTCTCTTCCTAAAAGGGAGAGGGAGAATTCAGGGGGAGTGCTCTCTTCCTAAAAGGGAGAGGGAGAATTCAGGGGGAGTGCTCTCTTCCTAAAAGGGAGAGGGAGAATTCAGGGGGAGTGCTCTCTTCCTAAAAGGGAGAGGGAGAATTCAGGGGGGAGTGCTCTCTCCCTAAAAGGGAGGGGGAGAATTCAGGTGAAGTGCTCTCTTCCTAAAAGGGAGAGGGAGAATTCAGGGGAAGTGCTCTCTTCCTAAAAGGGAGAGGGAGAATTCAGGGGAGAGCGCTCTCTTCCAAAAGGGAGAGAGTTCTGGTTAGCTCGATTTCTCGAAAGAAGAGGGAGTACACCGTTTTGGTTCCCTCGCCCCTTTGGGGAGAGGGTTAGGGTGAGGGACCCTTACTGGTAATCCCTGAAGCTATAAATCCCCGCCGCCAGCACCAACTGCTGCGACACTTCATGAGCCTTTTCGCGGCTCACCAGCAAATCAATAATCTTCAGTGCAAAATCAATCGCGGTTCCTGGCCCCTGGCTGGTGAGCAGGTTAACTCGCGGATCCCAGACAACGCGTTTATCCTGCCATTGCCCTTCGGGAATAGTGTCCTTCAGGCCTGGGAAACCGGTCATGTTACCTATCGGGAACAGCTCGTGCGGGACCAGAACAGTGCCCGCCGCCGCGCAAATGGCAGCCACGATTCTGCCCGACAGATGAAACTGACGCACGGTCTCGACCAACAGCGGGCTGTCGCGGAAGCATTCGGCACCTTTCAGGCCGCCGGGGAGCACCACGATGTCAAAATCGCCGTCGGCCACTTCAACCAGTGGTGCATCCGCCAGTAATTTCACGCCGCGTGAGCAAACAATTTTCAGGTCTCCGTCGGGGGCAACGCTCGCCGTTGTCACCTTGATCCCGGCGCGGACCAGCAAATCGATAGTGGTAACTGCTTCGGTCTCTTCAGTGCCAGGTGCCAGGCAGACCAGCGCTTGTGCGCTCATATTCATTCTCCTTACGTTTAACCTGCTCATAGAGCCGGGCATTCACCGGCACAGGGACGCCGTGAGCTCTCGCTCTGCGCAGCAGGTAGCCGGTGATATAGTCAATTTCCGTGTGGCGCTCCAGGCGGATGTCCTGCAGCATCGATGAGGTATTTTCAGCCGTGCTTTCAATCACCTGTCCGACATAATCCAGCAGGCTTTCGGGTGAGGTATGGTGACCCTCGCGCGTCATCACCTGGGCCACTTCCTCACAAATGCTGGCCACCTCATCGGGATGATGCTTCAGCTCGCCGTTAGTGCAGTTGTACAGCGCGGTCAGCGGGTTTATCACGCAGTTTACCGCGAGTTTGTTCCAGCTCGCCGGCTGAATATTGTTGTGCCAGGCCACATCGGGCAGCGCGGCATGGAGTGTATCTGCAAGGTAGCTGAAGTCGCTGGCTTTAGCGTTCCCCGGGCCAACGTGAGTTATGCCGGAAGCGACGTGCACAATCACGTTTCCGTCTCTTTTCGCGGCCTGAGTGGTTAGCCCGAGTAACAAAGGCTGAGGCAGGCCGTTTAGCTCATCCAGCGTGCCCATTCCGTTATGCAGCAGCAATATCGGGCAGCTCGAAGGCAGTTGGGCTGCCAAAGTGCGCACGGCATCGGAAACCTGCCACGCTTTGAGCGTCACGAGCAGGAGATCGCTGGTGGCGAGAAATTCGGGATCGTTAGCCGTGAAGGACTCGTTAAAGACGCTGCCATCGGTGTTATCGAGCAGATTGACGTAGCAATACGGCTGCGGCACCCGCAGCCAGCCCTGAAGCTCATGCCCTTGCTTGTGAAGTGCGGTCAACCAGAGCTGACCCAGCGCACCGCAACCCAGCACGGTGATTTTCATTATTGCCTCCCCATTCGCACACTACGCGAATGCTAAACTTACTTTCTATTATAGCGTTATCGGCTTTCCGGCTCTTTAACAGGTTGTTTTGCGCAGCCCAGCGGGTATTATGCAACGCAAACCAGAGAGGGAGAAAACACATGCCATCTTTTGATATCGTTTCTGAAATCGACCTGCAGGAAGTGAACAACGCGGTAGAGAACGCCGAGCGCGAGCTGGCGACCCGTTTTGACTTCCGTAACGTACCGGCAAGCTTTGAGCTGAATGAAAAAAATCAGACCATCAAAGTTGCCAGCGAATCCGACTTCCAGGTAAATCAGTTGCTGGATATCCTGCGCGCTAAGCTGCTTAAGCGCGGCATCGAAGGCAGCTCTATTGATGTGCCTGAAGAGTTTGTTCACAGCGGCAAAACCTGGAGCGTGGAAGCTAAGCTGAAACAGGGTATTGAAGCAAGCGTTGCTAAGAAAATCATTAAGCTGATTAAAGACAGCAAGCTGAAGGTTCAGACCCAGATTCAGGGCGAAGAGATCCGCGTGACGGGTAAAGCTCGCGATGATTTACAGGCTGTAATGGCGCTGATTCGTGGCGGCAATCTGGGGCAACCGTTCCAGTTTAAGAATTTCCGCGACTGATCTATGCCCTTTCCTTAAAAAGAGAGGGGACGCTGCTTAATCCCTCACCGCATCAGGTGAGGGATGTTCTACCCTTTAACCACCTGCTCAATCTCATATCTGTTCGTCAGCTTGCTGTCGATTTTCACATACGCGCTGCGTTCTTCCGGAATGATGTTCGCTTCACTCACGCCCGGCTGAGCCAGTAGCCTTTCACGCAAATGCTCGTCGTTCGCGCTGCTTTCTGGCAGTTCAATACGCAGGCTGCTGACGTAAGGTGGCTCCTGCATTGTCCAACTGACGAACAGCCAGACCATCGCCAGCACCGCGCCTGCCAGGAAGACGGTTTGCGAATCAAACAGCCCGTTCAGCCAGCCGCCAAGCGACCCACCGATGGCCACGCCAATAAACTGGCTGGTGGAGTAGATGCCCATAGCGGTGCCTTTGTAGCCTGCTGGGGATTCTTTGCTGATAAGTGAAGGCAGAATCGCTTCCATCAGGTTAAAGGCGAGGAAGAAAAGCTGCACGCCAATCACCAGATCCCAGAAGTGTGGGCCCGCGCCCCAGAGCACGATCTCGGCAATCAAAAGCACCGCTACGCAGCCTACAAAGACGTGCTTCATGCGGCGTTTAACTTCGGCATAAATAATGAAAGGTACGACCGAAACAAACGAAATCAGCATGGTACAGAGATAGACTTTCCAGTGCTGAGCCGCCGGGAAGCCCGCTTGTTCAAGCTGGCCCGGCAGGGCGACAAAGGTGGACATCAGCATGATATGCAGACACATGATGCCGAAATTCAGCTTAAGCAGCTTCGGCTCCATCATCACTTTGCGGAAGCAGCCTTTGACCATCCCCGACTCGCGGTTAAGCACATGCGTTTTGGTATTAGGTACTACCCAAAGAGTGATCAGAATGCCGCAGGTGGCTAAGACGGCAATCATCCAGAACAGCGCCTGCAGGCCAAGTGCCTGAGTAATGATCGGGCCGAGCACCATCGCGATGGCGAAGGTTACCCCGAAACTGACGCCGATAAACGCCATCGCTTTCGTTCGGTTCTGTTCACGGGTTAGATCGGAGAGTAGCGCCATGACAGCGGCGGCGATTGCGCCAGAACCCTGCAGCGCACGGCCTAAAATGACGCCCCAAATGGAGTCGCTCAGAGCGGCAATCACGCTGCCGAGTACAAAGATGGCCAGCCCGCCAACGATAAGCGGCTTGCGGCCAATACGGTCAGAAAGCAGGCCGAAAGGGATCTGGAAGACAGCCTGCGCCAGGCCATAAATCCCGATTGCCAGGCCAATGAGCGCTTCGCTTGCGCCCTGCAGCGCCATACCCCAGGTGGTAAGAACCGGCAATACCATAAACATACCCAGCATACGCAGGGAAAATACAGTGCCTAAACCCCACGTCGCACGCAGCTCGACGGGCGTCATTTTGTAATCGTTCATTACCACCTCAGATAAAAAGTCGGCCTTAGTGTAGTGCGAGGGCAGGGGAGGGTAAATCGTTAGTTATTTAGCAGATATTACAGGGCAGGTGCTTTGATGATACTGATAAAAAAGGGCACCGAGGTGCCCTTTTATGCTTTTCGCGACTTACCAGACGTAAGTCAGCAGATTATGTGAGTCTGGCACCATAAAATCGACCGACATCATAACGCTCAGCGAGGTAATGGCCACGATAGAGAAGATGAACAGCTTGCGCGCCCAGACCTTATCGTCTTCCACTTTATAGCCCCGCAGCGCCATGCCCAGCCACCAGACGCTGACCGCCGCGGCGACGATCAGGTATTTGTATCCGGCATAGCCGCCAAGAGAAAGCATCAGCGTTGCCACCGCAAAAGCGATGATGTACAGCGTGATGTGGTTCTTGGCGACGGAAATGCCTTTTACCACCGGCAGAACCGGAATATTAGCGGCCTGGTAATCTTTAAAGCGGAAGATGGCAATCGCGTAGGAGTGCGGCATCTGCCACAGGCTAAAGATAGCCAGCAGGATAGCGGCGCCGGTGTCAAACTCGTTGGTCACGGCGCAGTAGCCGATAACCGGAGGAGCCGCACCGGACAGGCTGCCAATGAGCGTGCCGTAGACCGAGTGGCGTTTCATGTAGAGGCTATATACCCCGACATACACCACGAAGCCCATCACGGCCAGCCACATCGCCAGCGGATTAGCACCAAACCACAGCAGCATGAAGCCAGCAATACCCAACACGGTGGCGTACACCAGCGAAATTTTCGGTGAAATCAGGCCTTTAACCAGCACCCGATTTTTCGTTCTCTCCATCTTCTGGTCGATATCGCGGTCGATAAAGTTGTTGTAAACACAACCTGATGCGACCACCAGTGACACGCCAACCAGCGTATAGAGGAACAGTGGGTAATTAATGCTGCCCTTCGAGGCCAGTAAAAATCCCCCAATGACAGAAATTAAATTACCGAAAATAATTCCTGGTTTCGTTACTTGCAGGTATTGCTTAATCATACATGCCGCTCTTAGTGAACCATCATGTTCAGGTTGAGGTTCCACATAATCCAGATCGAGCCAATCACCAGAATGGCAATAATCAGCACCGTAAAGGCGAAGGCCACCAGGTTCCAGCGCTCACTCGAAGAGGTGTTCAGATGCAGGAAGCACACGAGGTGCACCAGAATCTGGACGACTGCAGTCACCAGGATCACGGCCAGCATAGTGCCGTGAGAGGCCGTGCCTTCCATTACAATCCAGAACGGGATAGCCGTCAGGATGATAGACAGGATAAAACCTGTCATGTAGGTCTTCACGCTACCGTGGTGGGCGCCGCTATGTTCAGTTGAATGACTCATTACATTGCCCCCATCAGATAGACTACAGAGAATACGCAGATCCAAACCACGTCAAGGAAGTGCCAGAACAGGCTCAGACACATCAGACGCGCACGGTTGGTGCTGGTCAGGCCGCGACGGGAAACATGAATCATCATGAATGCCATCCACACCAGACCGGAAGTTACGTGCAGACCGTGGGTACCGACCAGCGCGAAGAACGCTGACAGGAAGCCGCTGCGATCCGGGCCGAAGCCTTCTTTGATCAGGTGATGGAATTCATAGATTTCCATCCCAACGAAGCCTGCACCGCACAGGAAGGTCAGCGCCAGCCAGGAGATAACCTGGCTTTTGTTGCCTTTGTTCATGGCAATGATCGCCATGCCGTAGGTGATGGAGCTCACCAGCAGCAGGGCAGTTTCAACGGCCACGAACGGCAGTTCAAAGATGTCTTTCCCTGCCGGGCCACCTGCGGTGCCGTTCACCAGAACGGCATAGGTCGCGAACAAGCAACAGAACAGAATGCAGTCGCTCATCAGGTAGATCCAGAAACCAAAGACCTTATTGGTTCCCGCATCGTGGTGCCCGTGCTCCGCGGCGTGGGCGTTATTTACAGTCTCAGTTGCCATTTTTCAGCCCTGCTTTGGTGAGTTCTTCGAAATGCTGATTTTCCAGTTTTTCGACTTCAGCCACCGGAACATAGTAATCCACATCTTCGTCGAAGCTTTTCGCAATCCAGGTGATAACAATGCCGGCAAAGCCAACAATCGCCAGCCACCAGATGTGCCAGATCATGGCAAAGCCAAACACGGTGCTGAATGCAGCGATGATGATACCGGCTGCGCTGTTGCGCGGCATATGAATCTCTTCATAGTGCGCAGGCTGCTTGTACGCTTCACCTTTCTCTTTCATCTCCCAGAATGCATCACGCTCGTGAACGTGCGGCAGGTGGGCGAAGTTATAGAACGGAGGTGGGGAAGAAGTTGCCCACTCCAGCGTACGACCGCCCCATGGGTCACCGGTCAGATCGCGGTTCTGCTCGCGGTCACGGATAGAAACGTAGAACTGAATCAGCTGGCACAGAATGCCCAGAGCGATCAGCGCCGCACCACAGGCTGCAACAACCAGCAGGGTGTGGAACTGTGGATCGATCTGCTGGCTCAGACGACGGGTCATGCCCATGAAGCCCAGCACGTACAGCGGCATAAATGCCACGAAGAAACCGATAATCCAGAACCAGAAGGCGCGTTTGCCCCAGGTTTCGTTCAGCGTGAAGCCGAACGCTTTTGGCCACCAGTAGGTCAGACCTGCGAAGCAACCGAAGACCACGCCGCCGATGATAACGTTGTGGAAGTGTGCAATCAGGAACAGGCTGTTGTGCAGCACGAAGTCCGCGCCCGGTACCGCCAGCAGAACACCGGTCATCCCACCGATAGAGAAGGTGACGATAAAGCCAATGGTCCACAGCATCGCGGAGTTAAAGACGATACGGCCCTGATACATGGTGAACAGCCAGTTGAAGATCTTCACCCCGGTCGGGATGGCGATAATCATAGTGGCAATACCGAAGAAGGCGTTTACGTTCGCCCCGCTGCCCATGGTGAAGAAGTGGTGCAGCCAAACGATGAACGACAGAACGGTAATCGCGATGGTCGCCCACACCAGAGAGGTGTAACCGAACAGACGCTTTTTAGAGAAGGTTGCAACCACCTCAGAGAACACACCAAACACCGGCAGCACCAGGATATAAACTTCCGGGTGGCCCCATGCCCAGATGAGGTTGATGTACATCATCATGTTGCCACCCATATCGTTGGTAAAGAAATGGGTGCCAAGGTAGCGGTCAAGGGTCAGCAGCGCGACGGTCACGGTGAAGATTGGGAACGCGGCGATAATCAGTACGTTAGTACACAGCGAAGCCCAGGTAAACACCGGCATTTTGAACATAGTCATACCTGGGGTACGCATGTTCAGAATGGTCACGAAGAAGTTAATACCGGTCAGTGTCGTACCGATACCGGATAGCTGGAGACTCCAGATCCAGTAATCGACCCCGACGCCCGGACTGTACTCAATCCCCGATAGCGGAGGATAAGCCACCCAGCCGGTCTGAGCGAATTCGCCCACCCCAAGGGAGATGTTAACCAGCACCACGCCGACAACGGTGAACCAGAAGCTCAGGTTGTTCAGGAACGGGAAGGCAACGTCACGCGCGCCAATCTGTAAAGGCACAACGATGTTCATCAGGCCGATAACAAAAGGCATCGCCACGAAGAAGATCATGATAACGCCGTGGGCGGTAAAGATCTGATCGTAGTGGTGAGGCGGCAGGAAGCCTGCTTCGCCGGCCGAGGCCAGCACCTGCTGGCTACGCATCATTACTGCATCGGCAAAGCCGCGCAGCAGCATGACGATAGCAAGAATAACGTACATCACGCCGAGGCGTTTGTGGTCAACGGAGGTTAGCCACTCTTTCCATAAATATTCCCACTTACCGAAGTAAGTGATAGCCGCAAGCAGCGCCAGTCCCCCGACGATGATTGCCGCAACCGTAACCATGACAATTGGCTCATGGTACGGGATTGCATCCAGTGTAAGTTTTCCGAACATCGTATTATTCCTCGGCCCCTTAGTGAGAGGTTTCCGCGTGACTCATGTCCATGCCTTCCATACCTTCCATGCCTTTCATATCGTCATGGGAAGCCTGTTCACCTTCCGGCTTGGCCATGTGCATGCTCCCGTGTCCCATAAATTTGTTAATAACGTCTTTAAACAAATCAGGTTTAACACTGGAGAAGTATTCGACTTTGTTGTATTCGCTTGGCGCGGCCAGTTTCTCGTAGGTCGCCATATCGTTCATGACTTCTGGAGACTGTTTCGCTTTAGCCACCCATTGGTTAAAGGTGTCCATGTCCGGCGTGGCGATAGCCTTGAACTTCATGCCGGAGAAACCTTTACCGCTGTAGTTTGACGAAATACCGTCGTAGGTGCCGGCTTCATCTGCAATCAGGTGCAGTTTGGTCTGCATACCTGCCATTGCGTAGATTTGGCTACCCAGGCGCGGAATAAAGAAGGAGTTCATCACCGAGTTAGAGGTGATTTTGAATTCCACTGGGGTATTGGCCGGGAAGGCGATTTCATTCACCGTAGCGATACCCTGCTCCGGATAGATGAAGAACCATTTCCAGTCCATAGCGATAACTTCGATGGTCACCGGCTTCGCTTCATGTTCCAGCGGGCGGCTAGGTTCAAGCGAGTGGGTGGTTTTCCAGGTCAGTACCGCGAGGAAGATAACGATAAGGATAGGAATCGTCCAGACTACAGCTTCCACTTTGTTCGAGTGCGACCAGTTAGGGCTGTATTTGGCGTCCTTGTTAGATGCCCGATATTTCCAGGCAAAACCGATAGCCATTGCAATTGCAGGGATAACGACAATCAACATCAGGCCGATGGCCGTCAGTATCAGTGAACGTTGTTCCAGTCCGATCTGTCCTTTGGGATCCAGGAGTGCAGAATCACAGCCACTGAGTAAAAAAGCGCCTGCGATTAATGACAACCATCCCAAACTTTTATTGTATTTCCTGAGTCTCATTTAACGACCTCAATTCCAGGGAGCTCTATTGTCGTTTAAAGTGTGCCGGCATTTTACGGGAAGGTTACATTACTGTAAACATGAATGGCTCAGTGTCAGTAGGGTGTTACCGGGTTCTGCCGACGATGTCACACAGAATGCAACAAACTGTAAAATCTAGCGTTGGTGCGCGGGGCCGTAGGTTATAACGAAAACCTATGTTGGCGGAAATAGTCCGGGAAAATGAGTATAACCAGTCAAATTAAAATACATTTAATTAACAATGCGGCAGCATTTGTCACATGTTTCCAACAAATATTAATTTCGCACCGGGCTGAATCGTTAAGGATAATCTTTTAATGCTTATTGAACAAAGTAATTAAAGAAAACTGTATTTAATTACGATAAATAGTCCTCGGTGGTAACACTTAACGACCTGGGTAATTAATAGACAATAAAAGTAACTGCCCGGTATTAATTACTTCATCTTAATGAAAAACATTGATGCATTCGGCGGGTTTAAACCCGTTGAATATCCATCACACTTCTCAGGGATAAGGCAATGACAGGACACACATCACCCATTATTGGCATCGATCTCGGCACGTCCAATAGCGCCGTGGCCTGGTTTAGTGACGCGGGAGCTGAGTTAATCCTGGGCCGTAACGGTGAGCGTTTAACGCCTTCCGTGGTCGGGCTGGATGACGAAGGGCACCTGCTGGTTGGCGAGGCAGCAAAGGCCCGACTGGTTAGCCATCCTCATCTAACGGTCGCCAGTTTCAAGCGCTATATGGGTACCGATAAAGTTTTCACCCTGGGCCAGCAGTCATTTCGTGCTGAAGAGCTTTCCGCGTTAGTGCTGAGAAAATTAAAAGCGGATGCCGAAGTCGCGCTTGGCTGCAGCGTCACGCGCGCGGCCATTACCGTGCCGGCTTATTTCAACGATACCCAACGCAAAGCGGTGAAAGCCGCAGGGCAGCTGGCCGGGCTGGAGGTTGAGCGTCTTCTTAATGAGCCCACGGCAGCTGCGCTGGCCTACGGGCTTGCCGACAGCCGTGAGCAGAAATTTCTGGTCTTCGACTTAGGCGGTGGGACGTTTGATGTCTCTATCGTCGATATGTTCGAAGGGGTGATTGAAGTCCGGGCCAGCAGCGGTGATGCCTGGCTGGGCGGCGATGATTTTACCGAGGCCCTGCGTCAGTGGATGCTGAGCCATTATTCTCAACTCACGCTTGATGATCCAGCGTTTGCCGCAGAACTGACCCGCCAGGCCGAATCGCTAAAACAACAGCTCAGCAGTCAGGAAAAAGCCACTGCGAAGCTGGAGTACGGCAGTGAGGCATATGAATGGGAGCTGACCGAAGAGGCCTTCCAGATGTGCTGCAGTGCGCTGCTATCCCGGCTGAAAAAACCAGTGGTTCAGGCGTTACAGGATGCACAGTTTGACGTTGCGCAACTCGATCACGTTATTCTGGTTGGCGGCGCAACGAGAATGCCGCTGGTTCGCCAACTGGTGACCCGTATGTTTGGGCGCTTCCCGCGCAACGAACTGAATCCTGACGAAGTGGTGGCGCTCGGCGCTGGCGTTCAGGCCGGGCTTATCGCGGAAGATAAAGCGCTGGACGATGTGGTGCTCACCGATGTGATGCCTTATTCACTGGGGATCGAAGTCGCCCGCAGTCATGGGGACAAAATAGAAGCAGGTTTTTTCTCGCCGCTGATTGAACGCAACGCCTTCGTACCGGTTAGTGTGATGCAGACTTTCAGCACCGTAAATGATAACCAGCGGAAGATCGATATTGAGGTCTACCAGGGGGAGTCGCGCAAAGTGAGCGACAACCTGTTGCTGGATAGCATGTCGATAAATATCCCGGCCCGTAAAGCGGGTGAGGTTAGCGTGGATGTGCGTTTCACCTATACCCTCGACGGCATTCTGGAAGTGGAATGTAAGGTAAGCGGCGAGCAAACCGCGTCGACAATGGTGATTGAAAAAGCGCCGGGAACCCTCAGTGCTGAAGATATTGCAAACCGCTTAAAACAGCTGGACGCCCTCAAACAGCATCCCAGGGATGTGCCAGAAAATCGCCAGCTGGCTGCCGAAGCGGCAAAACGCTATGAGCAAACCTTGGGTGAAAGACGCCAGATTATCGATCATTACGCTACGCAGTTTGAACAGGCGCTGGATCGCCAGGACCTGCGTGTTATTGCTGCCGCGCGGGATGAACTGCGCCGGGTGTTAGACCAGCTTAACGACGGACTGTAAACATGGCGACAATATGGGATGTGCTGGGCATTGAGCCTACAACTGATGAAAGCGAAATCCGCCGGGCTTATGCCCGCGAGTTAAAGTTGCGGCGTCCGGACAAAGATCCGAAGGGCTTTCAGGCGTTGCGCGAGGCGTTTGATAGCGCCAAACGCTATGCCAGTTCGGCGGTCATTCTGAACGACGAAGATGAGAGTCTCCCGGATAAACCCGAGCCTACGCCTATGGTGGATTATGTTCGACAACTGATGCAGGAGCAGACACCTCAGCCACAAACACTCTGGAGCAAAAATGAACTCTGGGAACAGGCGCAGTCAATTTCGACCTTGTTAATCAAGGATGAGCTTGAGGGACTGGGGGCACTGCACCGTTACCTTGATAATGAAATCCCCGATGCGCTTGAAGCCAGACATGCGTTTAGCCTGATGCTCGCTGAAGCGCTAAGCGAGCAGAAGTGGCTCAACCGCAGCCTGTTAAATGAAGTTTCAGCGGTGATGGACTGGCAAATTGACAGCTATCGCTCATCTCAGCTACCCGACTGGCTAATGCATGCCCTCGAGCAGCAGATTGACATAACGAATCGGGAAAACTACTGGCAGTATCTGGCTCGGCAATATGGCGGCAGTCGTTATGGGCAGTTGAAATGGCGCTTGCTGACGGAAAAGGGGATGGTGATTTCATGGTGGGTGAGGCTGATACCCGATCTGCTGTCGCAACTTGCGAAGCAAGTAGGGGAGTTACGCCAGCAGTCGCCCGCATTGTTGGAGCGCCTTAATCCTTCACTCCTTGATGTGCTGCAAAAACCAACCCTGGCACTAAGCTGGGGAGCCATCATCGCCGTACTTTTCTGGGGATACACAGCCTGGTTAGTGGGCCATGAGTCACCGAAAGCCGCGCTTCAGTCTGGCGTCATGCTGGGCGTCGTGGCGACTTTTCTCTGGGGATATCCATTTCTTGAGCGTCGGTTTGAACCCGGAGGAGCGGCAAGCAAATGCGTGCATACTTTTTTCTGGCTGGCGTCGGGACTGCTTCTTGCGATAGCGTTTTATAGCGTCTGGCGTGGGGCGAGCGCATGGCAGGGCAAAGATGCTATAACGATGCGGGCGCTGGTTATCCTGCTCTTCCTTGTTATCCCGGTAGGATGGGCGCTTTGGCAAAGGCGTGGCGATTGGCGTAACTTGCCTATCAGGATTGTGGTTGTTGTCCTGATGTTCCCGGTTTTATTTATTCGCCAGCTTCCTCCCCTGGTGAATCTATTGGGCATGATGTTGCTGCCCATGCTTTACGGCATCATTATCCAAATGGTCTACTTCATAAAATAAAAAAGCCCCCGGTTTATGCCGGGGGCTTTCGCATCAAACGTTGTGCATCAGAACATCAGTACCATCCACGGGTAGCTGATAAGCATCAATGAACAAAGGAAGATGGCGCCAAAAATGGTACCCATTCGCCAGTAATCTTTGGTTGGCAGGTAGCCGCTGCCGTAGTAAATCGGGCTTGGGCCAGTGCCGTACGGGGTGATGATCCCCATCACGCCGAGCGAGGTCACCATCATCAGGCAGAAGACCGGCATATTAATACCCGGAATGGATGCGGCGATGGTCAGTGTGGCCGGCAGCAGGGCGGTGGTGTGCGCCGTGGTGCTGGCAAACAGATAGTGCAGCAGGTAGAACGCCACCAGCAGCATCACCGCCGACACCTGCGGGTCGAAGCCGTGCAGCAGCGCGGCACCTTCTTTACCCAGCCAGGCAATAAAGCCCACGCGCGCCAGGCCATCGGCCAGCGCCACCAGGGTGGCAAACCAGGCGAAGGTATTCCAGGCTGGTTTATTGCTGATGATATCGTTCCAGTTCAGAACCCCGGTCCACAGCATCAACACGATAACCAGCAGGGCGGCCATCGCAGGTTCAATCCACGCCGCGGCAAAAATCCACATCAACAGGGCGCTACACACGAACAGCAGCAGCAGGATTTCGTTGCGCGACAGTTTGCCCAGCTTTTCCAGCTCTGCGGCGGCCCATTTCGGCACTTCGTCATTCACCTTCACTTCCGGCGGATAGAACCAGTAGGCCAGCAGCGGCATGGTCAGGATCAACAGCACGCCCAGCGGCAGGAAGGCAAGGAACCACATGCCCCAGGAGATCTCAAAGCCGATGATGCTTTTCACCAGCGCCAGCGCCAGCAGGTTTGGTGCCAGTGCGGAGAGGAACATCGAGCTGGTGATACAGGCGGCGCTGATCGCCACCCACATCAGGTAAGAGCCAATTCTGCGCGAGCTTGGGTCATTGGGCAGAGAGCCATACAGCGGCGGCAGGTTAGCAATAATCGGGTAAATGGTGCCCCCGCTGCGCGCTGTGTTAGACGGAGTGAACGGGGCGAGCAGCAGGTCGGCGAAGGTGATCGCGTAGCCCAGCGTCAGGCTGCGTCGACCCAGGTACTTCACCAGAATCAGCGCCAGACGGCGGCCAAACTGCGTTTTGTCGTAGCCGGCGGCAAACATAAAGGCGCCGAAGATCAGCCACACGGTGGAGTTGCTAAAGCCGCTGACCGCCCACTGGAAGGACTGGCTCGCCAGCTTAAATTTAGGATCTGCCAGCTCGGCCGGGCTAAACAATAGCCACTGGCTGAACAGCGCGATAACCACGATGCCCGTCAGCCCGATAACGGCCCCTGGTAAGGGTTCGAAGATCAGCCCGACAATCACGCCGACGAAGATGGCGAAGAAGTGCCATGCGTAGGGCTCTAATCCGGCCGGAACCGGAAGCAGTAATATAATGATGCTGATAAGGATAGGTAAAAATAGCAATATCAAGCGCTTTTTATTCCCCGCATCCGGGGGCGATGCTTTCGCTGTCGCGCTTATTGGTGAGGTGTTAGTCATAGCCTGTGCCTTAAAGTTATCATGATGAATTCGATTAATATTCCCTGCAAAACCTGTTTCCCGACTTTTATTTCCACCTCATCTTTTATAGGCAGAATTTTATGCATTCATGATAGTTTTTTTAACCGGTGCAAATCTGACCGCTCATCGCACCCGCTCCCTGTCTCCCTTTAACCTCATATTTATTGAGTGATAAGCGATTGTTTCTTGAATCCTTCATCATACTGAAACAATGGGAGATTATCCCTTTTTTTGCGCTCCTGCTGGCCGTGCCAGGTATTTGATTTTGGTTTCTGAATAGCAAAAAGCCAACGATTTTATTTAGCTGTAAAATTCGCTTCATTTATATCCATAGTCTTTAGGTGGTTAAAGATCAAATCGTAACCTGATGTAAATAAGCCGCTTCGCTGATTGCCACCGACTATTCAGTAGAAGCAAAGTGATATAAAACCTTTTGTTATTTATGGTTATTATTTGTATTTGCTTTTTTTAAGGCGTTGACTAACATTCGAAAAATATATTCCGCAAAATTGCCGTTTCTGTTCCCTAATTCAAATTACGTTACTCCTGATAATTGTGTTGCCTGCCGGGGCTATTCATTGAGTGCCGGACAATGTCGACCTCACCTGCTGGAATGATAAAGAATGAACTCCAAAACTCCGATCCTGAAGCCACTCACCTTGCCCAACGGCGCGGTGCTAAAAAACCGCCTGATCATGGCGCCGATGACCACCTGTACCGGTTTTTACGACGGTAGCGTGCCGAGCGATTTGGTTGAGTATTACCGCGAACGCGCCGGCACGATCGGCACCGTTATCGTCGAATGCTGCTTTATCGATCCTAAAGGTCCGGCTTTCCCTGGCGCGCTGGCTATCGACAGTGACAACAAAATTCCTGGCCTCGCGCGCATTGCCAGCGCGATTAAATCCCGTGGCTCTAAAGCAATCCTCCAGATTTATCACGGTGGCCGAATGGTTGAGCCGGAGCTGATTGGCGGCAAGAAGCCCGTCGCGCCAAGCGCCATTGCCGCGCCGCGTGAAGGGGCCACCACGCCAGAAGCCCTGACAGCCGAAGAAGTGGAGGTGATGATCACCAAGTTTGGCGATGCCGTTAACCGTGCCATCAAAGCTGGTTTCGACGGCGTGGAGATTCATGGCGCAAACACTTACCTGATCCAGCAGTTCTATTCACCAAACTCCAACCAGCGTGACGATAAGTGGGGCGGTAGCCGCGACAACCGGGCTCGCTTCCCGCTGGAAGTGCTGGAAATCACCCACAAAATGGCCAGCCGCTTCGCCGATGCTTCCTTTATTATCGGCTACCGTTTCTCGCCGGAAGAGATTGAGGTGCCGGGCATTCGCTTTGACGACACCATGTACCTGCTGGAAAAGCTGGCGGAAAGGGGCGTGGATTACCTTCACTTCTCCGTGGGTTATTTCAAGCGTGCTTCGATCGTCGATACCAAAGACCCGACCATGCTGATCAACAAGTATCTGGCAATGCGCTCTGAAACGCTGGCGAAAGTGCCGGTTATCGGGGTAGGCGGAGTTGTTAACCGCCGCGATGCCGAAGAAGCGCTGGGCCTGGGTTACGACCTGATTGCCGTCGGTAAAGCCTGTATTGCTTATCCGGACTGGGCCGATCGCGTACTGAAAAATGAAACTCTCGATCTGTTCATCGACAGCACCAAGCGCGAAGAGCTGCTGATCCCCGAGCCGCTGTGGCGCTTCTCGTTGGTCGATGCCATGATCCGCGACACCAGTACGTCTGGCCGCAAATACAAAGCCGGGGTCTTCCAGGAGAAAGTGGAGGCCGAGGCGCTCAAACTCAAAATCAGCGTTACGCTCGACACGGACCGTATCACCGACATTACTCTGGTGCAGGACGATTCGGTGGATGTCGACTTCACCCCAAGTTTCGAAATTTTGCGCTCGCGTATGCTGGTGGCCAACAGCCCGTATGTTGATGCGGTGACCGGGGCAACGGCGCAAAGTGAGGCCCTGAAGAAAGCGGTCTCCCGCGCGATGACCACGTCTAGTAAAGAACACGTTATTGAAGAAGGCGGCAATCCGGATGCGCCTCAAAGCTACGACGTGGCGGTAATCGGCAGCGGGGGCGCTGGTCTGGCGGCGGCTATTCGTGCTTCTGACGCCGGTGCCCGCGTGGTGATCATCGAGAAGATGCCAACCATCGGCGGGAACACCATCAAAGCCTCCGTGGGCATGAACGCCGCGGAAACGCGTTTCCAGGCGATGAAGGGCATTAAAGACAGCAAAGAGCTGTTCTACGATGAGACGCTGAAAGGCGGTAAATTCAGAAACAATACCGAACTTCTGAAAGAGTTCGTTGAGCGCGCGCCGGGTGCCATTGACTGGCTGGCAAGTCTGGACATCGTCCTGAACGATATAACCATCACCGGCGGGATGAGCATTGACCGTACGCACCGCCCGGCAGACCGCTCGGCTGTCGGTGGCTTCCTGATAAGCGGCCTGGTCAACAACGTCAACCAGCGCAGCATCGACGTTCTGCTGGATACCACCGTGGAAGAGATCCTGCATGAAAACGGCGTGGTAACTGGAGTTAAGGTTGCTAACGAATATAACGAGCACCATATTCTGCTGGCGAAAAGCGTGGTGGTAGCCACCGGTGGCTTCAGCGCCAACCGTAAAATGGTGGTTCACTACCGCCCGGAACTGAAAGGTTTTGTGACCACCAACCATAAAGGGGCGACCGGGAGCGGTATTGCTCTGCTGGAGAAAATCGGCGCTGGCACGGTAGACATGGATCAGATCCAGATCCACCCGACCGTGGAGCAAACCACCTCTTATCTGATCTCCGAGTCCATTCGCGGCGGCGGGGCTATCCTGGTCAGTCAGGAAGGGCAGCGCTTCTTCAATGAGCTGGAAACCCGTGACAAGGTTTCCGCAGAGATTATCGCCCTGCCGGAAAAAAGTGCCTGGATCCTGTTTGATGAGCAGGTACGGCAGAACAACAAAGCGGCGGATGAATACATTGCCCGTGGGTTTGTGATCAGCGCCCCAACGGCGGAAGAGCTGGCGGTGAAGCTGAATATGGATGCGCACGCGCTGCAGCAAACGCTGGACCGCTACAACGGCTTTGTGAAGCAGAAAAAGGACGAGGACTTTGGGCGTACCACCGGGATGCGTTTCCCGCTGGACACCGGGCCATACTATGCGATCCGCATTGCGCCGGGGGTTCACCACACGATGGGCGGTGTCACTATTAACACCAGCGCAGAAGTAGTGACTGAGCAGCATCAGGTGATTCAGGGCGTCTGGGCTGCGGGTGAAGTGGTGGGCGGCATTCACGGTGCCAACCGTATCGGCGGCAACGCCGTCGCCGATATCATCATCTTCGGTACGCTCGCCGGGCAAAACGCAGCGGCACACGCGCTGGCTTAAGGCGATAAAAAAGCCGGCAGGAATAACCTTGCCGGCTCTCTCAGGCCGGGCGGTCATCCGCCCGGTTTTTTATTCTTATCAGATAAGTGCTGTTTTGCGCAGGGCGAGGAAGTCCAGCAGGCCACCAAACAGAATCCCGCCGATGGCAAACAAAGCGCCCCATTCCAGCAGCTGTAACCCAAACGTCCATTCGGTCAGCCCCAGCGCATTGCAGATAATCACCAGCAGCCACGCCGCCAGCAGCAGGCAGCCAAAGCCCAGTATACGCAGCGCCAGGCGGTAAGCCGGGGCAAATTCGCTACGTGACATGAAGGTTTCGTTTTGCTGGGTGAATTCCAGAGTGCGCTTACAGACTAGCAATAACAGGATCCCCGGTACTGCTGCGACGACAGAGAACAGGTAGAACGTCGGCCAGCCGTGGGCTTCCACGAACCAGCCCGCAATCGGGCCGACATACACGCGGCCCACGGCGGAAAGCGCGGAAAGCAGCGCGAACTGGGTGGCTGAAAATGACTTATTGCACAGCGTCATCAGCAGCGCCACGAAGGCCGCAGTGCCCATGCCGCCGCAGAGGTTCTCGAAGAACACCGCGCTCGCCATGGTCATCATGTCTTTATCCGTTACCGACAGCAGCCAGTAGCCGGCATTGGACACGCCCTGCAAAATGCCGAAGATCAGCAAGGCGCGGAACAGCGTCAGCTTTTGCATCAGCATCCCGCCAAGTAGCGCACCGAAAATAGTGGCGCACAGCCCCAAAGTTTTATTCACCACGCCGACTTCACCGGCATCAAAGCCAACGCCGCGGATCAGGAACGTGGTGGTCAGGCTCATGGCAAAGGCATCACCCAGCTTATAAAGCACAATCAGCAGTAAAATTAGCCAGGCATTGTTGCGGCCAAAGAAGTCACGCAGCGGCTCAACGACGGCGCGCTCCAGGCTTTTAGGGACGGGAACTGCATCGGTAGGCTCTGGCGCTAACAGCGTAGCGATAATACAGGGCACGAGCAGGGCAGCCATCAGCCAGTAAGTAGCCTGCCAGCCCAAATAGCGGTCCGCCAGCCAGAGCGCAAGGCCGCCGGAAACCAGCATTGCCAGGCGATATCCCAGCACGCTGATGGCGGCACCGGTCCCGCGCTCCTCGGCAGACAGAACGTCGGTTTTCCAGGCATCAAAAACAATGTCCTGAGAGGCAGAACAGAAGGCGATAATCACCGCCAGGGCAGCCATCCAGCGCAGCTGCGAGGAGGGTTCAAGGAATCCCATGGCGGCAATTGCCACCAACAACAGAATTTGCGTAATCAATAGCCAGCCACGACGACGCCCAAGCAGTGGCGGGGTGTAGCGGTCCATTACCGGCGACCAAAGAAACTTAAAGACGTAGGCCTGGCCCACAAGCGAGAAGAAACCGATGGTTTTCAGGTCGATGTTTTCGACGGTCATCCAGGCCTGAAGCGTCCCTGAAGTCAGGGCTAAAGGCAGGCCGGAGGCAAAGCCCAGAATCAGCAAAATGGCTGATTTCGGCTGCTGAAAGATGCGCAGATAATGATTGGACATAGGGGAATTGTACAAACTCTGTTGTTGGCCCGCGTGAGCAGGCCAACGGGGTAAAAATTAACGAGCGTTCTGCTTAATGAAGTCGTGAACGCTGGTGTCCTGAGCCATATCCGCAATGGTATCGGTCAGCACGGAGTTAACCGCGGCAGCGATATTTTTATTGGTGGCCTGGAACGCACCTTCAACGTTATAGCTGGAGCGGTAGTTCTTGGTCATCTTGTTACCGTTCTTCGCGGTAGCAATGATGGAGATATCCGCTTTGGTCGCGATGTTGTAGCGCACGTTACCCTGGGAAACGTCGGCATACAGTTGGTTAACGATGATCTGCAGGTCAACCGGACTGTTTGGCCCGATCATATAGCCGCGAGCGGTCATCTGCTTCTCCAGCACTTCCTGCAGCAGGAAGCGCAGATCGCGGGATGGCGTCAGCGTGACGAGCTGATTGTCGCGGGTCACTTTCGCCAGCGCCTGGCTGGTACGCTGATCGGCACCGTTGATGCTTAGCGTAACGCCCATCAGGCTTGGATCCTGTTGTGGCAGGGTGATCTTTGGCGACACTTCAATGGTGGTTGGCGGTGTTGCGCAGCTGGCCAGCATAAACATGGCAACCAGCGGGAAAAGTAATTTTTTTAACATGTTCGCTTTCTCAATGTACTCAAAGGGCAGGCTGATAAAAAATCACGCCATCATAACACTGCGGTCGTGCAGGGGAAGTGCTTAACGCACGGAATTTCATCGCGTTGCCATTTTTCCGGGCTTCAGCAAAACCTTCTGACACTTTTCATTCGGTTTAGTGCCTTAACCCTATGAACGTTCTGATAACCGGGTGAAGAATGGCCCACGAAAGTTAAATTTTTGTTGTGTTCAAAGCAAAATCTGGCTAAAAGCGGCTAACATTTAAAGGGATGAGTGGCATCTCTACGTTGTCGAGGAGAAAGTTCATGCTGATACGCGAGCAGATAGAAGAGAAGTTAAAAGCCGCCTTTACCCCCGCGTACCTGGAAGTCGTGGATGAAAGCTATCGTCACAATGTCCCGGCGGGTTCCGAAAGCCATTTCAAGGTCGTGCTGGTTAGCGATCGTTTTACCGGCGAACGCTTTTTAAACCGCCATCGCATGATTTATGGCACATTAAGCGAGGAACTGGCAGGCCCGGTACACGCGCTGGCGCTGCATACTTACACCGTCAAAGAGTGGGAAGGACTGCAGGATACCGTGTTCGCCTCCCCGAACTGCCGTGGCGCGGGCAGCATTGCCTGATTAACCGCTAAGCGTTTGCAACTAAGGGAACTTTTCCGTTATGTTGCGGTATGTATACTGCGTTTCCAAAAACGGCCTGCGGGCCGTTTTGTTTTGTCTGCCTCTTTAAGGGCGCTGGCAAAAAAGAATAAATGACAAAGAAGTGTGAAAAAGGCCGCAGCCGAGCGCTATTGCCGTTCTCGACTCACCCCAGCGATGCCGCTATAATGCTGCGTCTTATTTTTTGAATGTCTTCGGGATGATTCTGACGACAGGGAATGTGTTTCTGATTCAGAGAACATCCTGGTTCTGTGAAGCCAACAGGGCTTCCAGAGTTGACCGAGCACTGTGATTTTTTGAGGTAACAAGATGCAAGTTTCAGTTGAAACCACTCAGGGCCTTGGCCGCCGTCTCACGCTTACCATCGCTGCAGACAGCATCGAAACCGCTGTAAAAAGCGAGCTGGTCAACGTGGCTAAAAAAGTACGTATCGACGGCTTCCGTAAGGGTAAAGTGCCGATGACCGTAGTTGCTCAGCGTTATGGCGCATCTGTACGCCAGGACGTGCTGGGTGAACTGATGAGCCGCAACTTTATTGATGCGATCATCAAAGAGAAGATCAATCCGGCTGGCGCACCTAACTATGTGCCGGGCGAATACAAACTGGGCGAAGACTTCACCTACGCGGTAGAGTTCGAAGTGTACCCAGAAGTTGAGCTGCAGGGTCTGGAAGCCATCGAAGTTGAAAAACCGGTTGTTGAAGTGACCGACGAAGACGTTGATGCGATGCTGGACACCCTGCGCAAGCAGCAGGCAACCTGGAAAGACAGCGACGCTGCAGCGACCGCAGAAGATCGCGTTACCATCGATTTCACCGGTTCCGTTGACGGCGAAGTGTTCGAAGGCGGCAAAGCCTCTGACTTCGTGCTGGCAATGGGTCAGGGCCGTATGATCCCTGGCTTCGAAGACGGTATCGTTGGCCACAAAGCGGGCGAAGAGTTCACTATCGAAGTGACCTTCCCGGAAGAATATCACGCTGAAAACCTGAAAGGGAAAGCGGCGAAGTTCGACATCGTGCTGAAGAAAGTTGAAGCACGTGAGCTGCCAGAATTCACCGAAGAGTTCATCAAGCGTTTCGGCGTGGAAGATGGTTCCGTGGCTGGTCTGCGTACCGAAGTGCGTAAAAACATGGATCGCGAACTGAAAGGCGCCGTGCGTAACCGCATCAAATCTCAGGCAATCGACGGTCTGGTTAACGCCAACAACATCGACGTGCCAGCTGCGCTGATCGACGGCGAAATCGACGTTCTGCGTCGTCAGGCTGCACAGCGTTTCGGTGGCAACGAGAAACAGGCTCTGGAACTGCCACGTGAACTGTTCGAAGAGCAGGCTAAACGTCGCGTAGTTGTTGGTCTGCTGCTGGGCGAAGTGATTCGTACCCACGAGCTGAAAGCTGACGAAGAGCGTGTGAAAGGTCTGATCGAAGAAATGGCTTCTGCCTACGAAGATCCGACTGAAGTCATCGAGTTCTACGGTAAAAACAAAGAGCTGATGGACAACATGCGCAACGTTGCGCTGGAAGAACAGGCTGTTGAAGCTGTTCTGGCTAAAGCGAAAGTGTCCGAAAAAGCGACCACTTTCAGCGAGCTGATGAACCAGCAGGCATAAGTGCTTTTTGGCTAATTAGCCAAAAACTGCAGCATCAGGCCCGTCACCTTTTGGTGGCGGGCTTTTTTTATTGCTAAATCACACGATAAGCCATCAATAAATCCCCATTTCAGGGTTAGCGTAACAACAAAAGGTTGTTATGCTTGAAACAGGGCAAATCATCCCCATTATTCGGGTGAGGTTCCATTAACAATCCCTGACTGACTCCGTCCAGAATCGGCGCAAGGAACATAGTCAATATCCTGCGTCTCAAGTAGAATCAGTACAGTAGGCTTAATTACTCCAGGAGACGGACATGTCATACAGTGGCGAACGAGATCAATTAGCACCCCATATGGCCCTGGTGCCGATGGTTGTTGAACAAACATCCCGCGGCGAACGTTCATACGATATCTATTCTCGTCTGCTTAAGGAGCGCGTCATCTTCCTGACCGGTCAGGTAGAAGATCATATGGCTAACCTGATTGTGGCGCAGATGCTGTTTCTGGAAGCAGAAAACCCGGAAAAAGATATCTATCTTTACATCAACTCTCCGGGTGGCGTAATTACGGCCGGGATGTCGATTTACGACACCATGAAGTTTATTAAGCCGGACGTCAGCACCATTTGTATGGGCCAGGCTTGCTCTATGGGTGCATTCCTGCTGACCGCTGGGGCAAAAGGTAAGCGTTTCTGCCTGCCGAACTCCCGCGTCATGATTCACCAGCCGCTGGGCGGCTATCAGGGCCAGGCGACGGATATCGAAATCCACGCTAAAGAGATCCTGAAAGTGAAAGCACGTATGAACGAGCTGATGGCGGAACATACGGGCAAATCGCTTGAACAAATCGAGAAAGACACCGAGCGCGATCGTTTCCTCTCCGCAAGCGAAGCGGTAGAGTACGGTTTAGTCGATTCGATCCTGACTCACCGTAACTAATGCCCGAAGCTTTAGGCCGCTATACTATAGTCAAAGTCGCGGCCTGACTTAACGCTTCACTATCGGCTGCGCCGTAGAATGGCACTTGTGCTACCGGTGGTAGCACACAGAAAAGAGAAGAGGTTTTACTGATGACAGATAAGCGCAAAGACGGTTCAGGCAAACTGCTGTACTGCTCTTTTTGCGGCAAAAGCCAGCATGAAGTGCGCAAGCTGATTGCCGGGCCGTCAGTGTATATCTGCGATGAGTGTGTCGATTTATGTAACGACATCATTCGCGAAGAGATTAAAGAAGTTGCGCCGCACCGTGAACGCAGCGCGCTGCCAACGCCGCACGAAATTCGCCACCATCTTGACGATTATGTTATCGGTCAGGAGCAGGCTAAAAAAGTGTTGGCGGTTGCGGTTTACAACCACTACAAACGTCTGCGTAACAGCGACACGTCCAACGGCGTTGAACTGGGTAAAAGTAACATCCTGCTGATCGGCCCAACCGGTAGCGGTAAAACGCTGCTGGCAGAAACGCTGGCTCGCCTGCTGGATGTGCCATTTACCATGGCCGATGCAACCACGCTGACCGAAGCAGGTTACGTTGGCGAAGACGTTGAAAACATTATTCAAAAGCTGCTGCAGAAATGCGACTACGACGTACAGAAAGCCCAGCGCGGCATCGTGTACATCGATGAGATCGATAAAATCTCCCGCAAATCTGATAACCCGTCCATCACCCGTGACGTGTCCGGTGAAGGCGTGCAGCAGGCGCTGCTGAAACTGATTGAAGGCACCGTGGCTGCCGTTCCACCTCAGGGTGGCCGTAAGCATCCACAGCAGGAGTTCCTGCAGGTTGATACCTCCAAGATTCTGTTTATCTGCGGTGGTGCATTTGCAGGCCTGGATAAAGTTATCGCTAACCGCGTGGAAACGGGTTCTGGTATCGGCTTCGGCGCAACGGTAAAAGCGAAGTCTGAGAAAGCCAGCGAAGGCCAGCTGCTCGGCCAGGTTGAACCAGAAGATCTGATCAAATTCGGTCTGATCCCTGAATTCATCGGTCGTCTGCCGGTTGTCGCAACCTTAAGCGAACTGAGCGAAGACGCGCTGATCCAGATCCTGAAAGAACCGAAAAATGCCCTGACCAAACAGTATCAGGCATTGTTCAATCTGGAAGGCGTAGAGCTGGAATTCCGTGATGAAGCGCTCGACGCGATTGCGAAGAAAGCGATGATCCGTAAAACCGGTGCTCGTGGCCTGCGTTCCATCGTGGAAGGCGCGCTGCTGGACACCATGTACGATCTGCCATCTCTGGATGACGTGGAAAAAGTGGTGATTGACGAGTCCGTCATCGCTGGCCAGTCCAAGCCGCTATTAATTTATGGTAAGCCGGAAGCGCAACAGGCATCCGGTGAATAATTCGCCAGAATAACCAGTCAGTTAATAAGAAAATGGGGGATTTTATCCCCCATTTATTTTTCCTGCATTCCCACAGTTGAATGTCCAGGAAACAGCCCCATATACTGATTTACTTGTTGGTGGAGCGAGAAGCGTTCACCAAATCACCTGGCGGACATTAAACTAAGAGAGAGCTCTATGAATCCTGAGCGTTCTGAACGCATTGAAATCCCCGTATTGCCATTGCGCGATGTGGTGGTTTATCCGCACATGGTTATTCCACTGTTTGTCGGGCGTGAAAAATCCATTCGCTGCCTGGAAGCTGCAATGGACCATGATAAGAAAATCATGCTGGTGGCGCAGAAAGAGGCTTCGACGGATGAGCCAGGTGTTAACGACCTGTTCACTGTAGGTACCGTTGCTTCAATTCTGCAGATGCTGAAACTGCCTGACGGTACGGTAAAAGTACTGGTAGAAGGGCTTCAGCGCGCACGTATCACCACGCTGTCTGACAACGGCGACCATTTCTCTGCGCAGGCGGAGTACCTGAACTCGCCGGCGATTGAAGAGCGCGAGCAGGAAGTCCTGGTTCGCACCGCAATCAATCAGTTTGAAGGCTACATCAAACTGAACAAAAAAATTCCACCAGAGGTACTGACGTCGCTGAATAGCATCGACGATCCTGCACGTCTGGCCGATACCATTGCCGCCCATATGCCGCTTAAGCTGTCGGACAAGCAATCTGTGCTTGAGATGTCCGATATCAACGAGCGTCTTGAATACCTGATGGCGATGATGGAGTCGGAAATCGATCTGCTGCAGGTTGAGAAACGCATTCGCAACCGCGTTAAAAAGCAGATGGAAAAAAGCCAGCGCGAGTACTATCTGAATGAGCAAATGAAGGCGATTCAGAAAGAACTGGGCGAAATGGACGATGCGCCTGATGAAAATGAAGCGCTGAAGCGCAAAATTGACGCGGCGAAAATGCCGAAAGAAGCGCGCGAGAAAACCGAAGCCGAGCTGCAGAAGCTGAAAATGATGTCGCCGATGTCTGCGGAAGCCACCGTGGTTCGCGGCTACATCGACTGGATGGTGCAGGTTCCGTGGAACGCCCGCAGCAAGGTCAAAAAAGATCTGCGTCAGGCGCAGGAAATCCTCGATACCGACCATTACGGTCTGGAACGTGTGAAAGATCGCATTCTGGAATACCTCGCAGTCCAGAGCCGCGTGAACAAGCTGAAAGGGCCAATTCTGTGCCTGGTTGGGCCGCCGGGGGTAGGTAAAACCTCTCTGGGTCAGTCCATCGCTAAAGCCACGGGTCGTAAATACGTGCGTATGGCGCTGGGCGGCGTGCGTGATGAAGCGGAAATCCGTGGTCACCGCCGGACTTACATTGGCTCTATGCCGGGTAAACTGATTCAGAAGATGGCCAAAGTCGGGGTAAAAAACCCGCTGTTCCTGCTGGATGAAATCGACAAGATGTCTTCCGACATGCGCGGCGATCCTGCATCTGCGCTGCTGGAAGTGCTTGATCCAGAACAGAACGTGACGTTTAACGATCACTACCTGGAAGTGGACTACGATCTCAGTGACGTGATGTTTGTGGCGACCTCTAACTCCATGAACATCCCGGCGCCATTGCTGGATCGTATGGAAGTGATTCGCCTGTCCGGCTATACCGAAGACGAAAAGCTGAACATTGCCAAACAGCACCTGCTGCCGAAGCAAATTGAGCGCAATGCCTTGAAAAAAGGCGAGCTGAAAGTGGATGACAGCGCCATTGTGGGCATTATCCGCTACTACACTCGCGAAGCGGGCGTCCGTAGCCTGGAGCGTGAAATCTCCAAGCTGTGCCGTAAAGCGGTTAAACAGCTGCTGCTGGACAAATCACTCAAGCACATCGAAATCAACGGCGACAACCTGAAGGATTACCTTGGGGTGCAGCGCTTTGATTACGGCCGTGCCGACAGTGAAAACCGCGTAGGGCAGGTGACCGGGTTGGCGTGGACGGAAGTGGGCGGCGACTTGCTGACCATCGAAACCGCCTGCGTGCCGGGTAAAGGCAAGCTGACTTATACCGGTTCCCTCGGTGAAGTTATGCAGGAGTCTATCCAGGCGGCGCTGACCGTCGTTCGTGCTCGTGCGGAAAAACTGGGTATTAACGGTGATTTCTACGAGAAACGTGATATTCACGTTCACGTGCCAGAAGGGGCGACGCCGAAAGACGGCCCAAGCGCCGGTATCGCAATGTGTACCGCGCTGGTGTCCTGCCTGACGGGGAACCCGGTTCGTGCCGATGTGGCAATGACAGGTGAAATTACCCTGCGTGGCCAGGTGTTGCCGATTGGTGGCCTGAAAGAGAAACTGCTGGCAGCGCACCGTGGCGGCATCAAAACCGTGCTAATCCCGGACGACAATAAGCGCGATCTGGAGGAAATTCCGGACAACGTGATTGCAGACCTGACTATTCATCCTGTGAAGCGTATTGAGGAAGTTCTGGCCCTCGCGCTGCAGAATGAGCCTTCTGGCATGCAGGTTGTCACCGCAAAATAGTGACCTGACGCAAATACAGTCAATAAAATTAGGGCTGGTAAGTGAATTGTCACTTGCCAGCTTTTTTTTGTGTCGCTAATTTAGTTGCTGGCTGAGCTTATCGTCCACAACTCCTGTTGTAAGGGCATGACGAGCCTGTTATAACTGCTGCGCGGTCGCGCCTGAGGGATATCAGGTGCGATATAAATTATAAAGAGAGGAAGAGAAGAGTGAATAAATCTCAACTGATAGACAAAATTGCCGCAGGTGCTGATATTTCTAAAGCCGCGGCTGGACGTGCGTTAGATGCTGTTATTGCTTCTGTTACTGAATCTCTGCAGTCCGGGGAAGACGTAGCACTGGTAGGTTTTGGTACCTTTGCTGTTAAAGAGCGTGCTGCCCGTACCGGCCGCAACCCTCAAACCGGTAAAGAAATCACCATCGCCGCAGCAAAAGTACCAGGCTTCCGTGCTGGTAAAGCGCTGAAAGACGCTGTTAACTGATTTATTAGCCCCGACTGACTGGGGTAGATGGTGTCAGGTATCGCAGGGGCGCATCGTTTGATGTGCCTTTTTTATTGCCTGAAGCCGAATTTTACGCAGGTGTTGATGATTTGCAGCGGGTTTCTTGTCACAATACGCCCTTGCGCGCAGCACAGGGCAGCTTGAGTCATTAGGGATGCCAGCTTAGCGCCTGCGCAGGTTTACCAAGTCATACTACAGCGGAGTGTTGTTACACCATGATGGACAATTTACGAGCGGCGGCTAACCATGTCGTGCTCAAGATCATTCTGGGTTTGATTATCTTGTCATTCGTTCTGACTGGCGTGGGTAGCTACCTGACTGGCGGTAACAATAATTATGCCGCAAAAGTAAATGGCCAGGAGATTGGTCGTGGTCAGTTCGAAAATGCCGTAGCGAACGAACGTAATCGCCAGCAGCAGCAACTGGGCGATCAGTTCTCCGTTCTCGCCGGTAACGAAGGCTACATGAAGCAAATGCGTCAGCAGGTGCTCAACCAGCTGATTGATGAAGCGCTGCTTGACCAGTACGCCAAACATCTGGGCCTCGGCATCAGCGACGAGCAGGTGAAAATGGCTATCTTCAGCCAGCCTGCCTTCCAGAATAACGGTAAATTCGATAACGCTCGCTATAACGCCATCATCGGCAACATGGGATTAACTGCCGACCAATATGCACAGGCGCTGCGTAATCAGCTCACCACCGACCAGTTGATCAAAGCCGTGGTCGGCACCGACTTTATGCTCACTGGTGAAACCGACGAGCTGGCAGCATTGGTCTCTCAGCAGCGCGTCGTGCGTGAAGCCACTATCGATGTGAAAGCGCTGGCCGCGAAGCAAGACGCTTCCGAGCAGGAAATTAACGCCAACTACGAGCAGAACAAAAACCGCTACATCACCCCTGAACAGTTTAAAGTCAGCTACATCAAGCTGGACGCTGCTTCCATGCAGGAAGAGGCCAGTGATGCAGACGTTCAGGCTTACTACGATCAGCACAAAGATGAATTCACCCAGCCGCAGCGCAACCGCTACAGCGTGATTCAGACCAAAACCGAAGACGAAGCGAAAGCGATTCTCGACGAGCTGAACAAGGGCGGCGATTTTGCCGCGCTGGCGAAGGCCAAATCGGCTGATATTATCTCTGCCCGCAACGGTGGTGACATGGGCTGGCTGGAAGCCTCCACCACGCCTGACGAACTAAAAAATGCCGGCCTGAAAGAAAAAGGCCAGCTGTCCGGCGTCGTGAAATCTTCCGTTGGTTTCCTGATTGTTCGTCTGGATGATATCCAGCCAGCCGTTGTGAAGCCGCTGGCGGAAGTCCGCGACGGCATCGTGGCGAAAGTGAAGCAGGAAAAAGCCGTTGATGCTTACTATGCGCTGCAGCAGAAAGTCAGCGATGCCGCGAGCAACGACAACGAATCTCTGGCAAGCGCCGAGAAAGTCGCGGGCGTTAAAGCGGTTGAAACCGGTTGGTTTGGTCACGACAACCTGCCTGAAGAGCTGAACTTCAAACCAGTTGCCGATGCTATCTTCAGCGGCGGTCTGGTGGGTGAGAACGGTTCGCCGGGCAGCAACTCAGACATTATCACCGTTGATGGCGATCGCGCTTTCGTACTGCGTGTTTCCGAGCACAAAGCCGAAGCAGTTAAACCTCTCTCTGAAGTGCGTGACCAGGTGATTGCTGCCGTGAAGCAGCAAAAAGCTGAGCAGCAGGCGAAGCTGGATGCCGACAAGCTGCTGAATGCGCTGAAACTGGGCAAAGGCAGTGACGACATGAAAGCCGCTGGCCTGAGCTTCGGTGAAGCGAAAACCCTGAGCCGTACCGGGCAGGATCCGATCAGCCAGGCCGCCTTTGGGCTGCCTTTACCGGCGAAAGACAAGCCGAGCTATGGCGTCGCCAATGATATGCTGGGCAACGTAGTGCTGCTGTCTCTGGATGAAGTGAAAGCAGGCTCAATGCCGGACGAGCAGAAAAAAGCGATGGTGCAGGGGATCACCCAGAACAATGCCCAGATTGCTTTTGAAGCGCTGATGTCCAACCTGCGTAAAGAAGCGAAGATTAAACTGGGCGATATCATCGACCAACAGCAGTAATCCTCGCAAATATTTGCAACGCAGTGTAATACCTGAAGGCCGCTTTCGCGGCCTTTTCCACATTTTAAATCCGGTGTTTGTTCCTGATTTTTATCCTCGCTATGGTGACCGGGCTGTCAACATACATGGAGGACACAGCATGACATCAGGCATCAAAGCATTTTCACTTTCACTCGTTCTGGCCGGTTTACTTGGCTGCGCCCCGGCGCATGCCGCCGCAGAAAAAGCGGGTTCGGCTCCGGCCAGCACGGCAGCAACGCAGCCTAAAACTGCCCCTGCCAAAACGGCGGAGCAAGGTGAGGGGCTGGTGAGTATCAATAGCGCCCCGGCGGAAGAACTTGCCCAGAAAATGAACGGTGTGGGATTGAAAAAGGCACAGGCCATCGTCAACTACCGTGACGAATTCGGCCCGTTTAAAACGCTCGATCAGCTGCAGGAGGTCCCGGGCATTGGCGCATCGCTGGTGGAACGTAACCTGGCTCGCATAAAACTTTGAGTTTACGTGCTCAGGCTTCCACCTGAAGAAGAAAGTTTGCTACGCTGAGTTAGAGGTCATACCAGTTTCTGGGGTATGACCTCGCTTACCTTCACCCGATGACAACAAAAACAGAACAAGGGCTTCGCGCTATGCAGACACATATCAAAGTTCGTGGATACCACATGGATGTCTACCAACACGTTAACAACGCTCGTTATCTCGAGTTTCTCGAGGAGGCCCGTTGGGAAGGGCTGGAAAAAACGACAGGCTTCCAGTGGATGACGGAACACAACATCGCTTTTATCGTAGTGAACATCAATATTAGCTACCGCCGTCCGGCGGTGCTTGGGGACCTGCTGCGCATTGACAGCAAACTCCAGCAGATTAACGGTAAAAGCGGTGTGTTGAGCCAGGTGGTAACGCTGGAGCCTGAAGGCGAAGCCGTGGCCGATGCTCTGCTGACCTTCGTCTGTATTGATTTAAAGACGCAAAAGGCCGTTCCGCTGGAAGGTGAACTGCGTGAGAAACTGGAACAGATGATGAGTGCCTAAAATTGCTGACAAAGAGGGAAAAAGCGTGGTTTTTCCCTCTTTGTGATTATCAGCCGAAAATCAATAAATTGATTTTCCTGTCTTTTTTACAAACCGTCAGGTATTTCTTCTATCGACAGAGGCTTGTGACCACGCCGTTATGTTTTATTTGAGGCCAGTTTTTTGCTTCATTGCAGCCATGACTGCGGGTTTGTTGGCCAGATAGTGATTCAGGCCATTAGCTCGCAGGTTGCAGGCGGCGCATTCGCCACAGCCGTCACCCTGGATGCCGTTGTAGCAGGTCAGTGTTTCCTGACGGACCGTTTCCAGGCTCTGCCAGTAATCGGCCAGTGCCCAGGTTTCCGCTTTGTCCAGCCACATCAGCGGCGTTTCAAAGCGGATATCTCTTGCCATCCCGAGGCTAACCGCGTGGTTCAACGCTTTGACGAACTCGTCGCGGCAGTCAGGGTAGCCAGAGAAATCCGTTTCGCAGACGCCAGTTATCACGGATTCCGCTTCAACCTGGTAAGCGTAAATCGCCGCCAGAGTCAGGAACAGGATGTTGCGGCCCGGTACGAACGTGCTTGGGATGCCTTTATCCTCTGGGTTGTAACCCGGCACCGGAATGCTGTCTCGCGTCAGGCTGCTCACCGCCAGTTCGTTCAGCAGGGTAACGTCCAGGACTTTATGCGCACGGGCGCCAAGCTTTAACGACAGCTTTTGGGCCACATCAATTTCTGCCCGATGGCGCTGGCCATAATCAAAGGTCACGCAGTGGACTTCGTCGTACTGCTGTAAGGCCTGAATCAGGCAGGTGGTGGAGTCCTGTCCGCCGCTGAAAACCACGACTGTACGTTTCATTCTCTATCCTGTCGTTCATAAGGGTGTCTGGAAAAGGGTATGGTAACGCCCTGCCAGGGTGTGAGCCAGCTTCTTCACGCCATTCCCGGCGGCGGGAGCCAGGCTTCACAAAAATCAAACCAGCCCCAGGCGTTCAGTTCAATGCCATTCACGCCGGGTGGGGCGCTTATCTGGTAGCGATAATTAAACAGCGGCGTGACCACGGCCTCCCGCATCAGGCCATGAAAAACTTCTTTCAGAGCTTCATTACGTGTATGGGAAGGAGGGGACGCCTGCACGGCATCCAGCGTGGCCTGCAGGTGCGCGTAATGCCCGGCGCTTAATAAATTGGGCCACAGTACATCGCTGCGCAGCCATTGCTCAAGGGTGTATTCCGGGGCCTCACCAATCAACCTGTCGCCCATCACGATATCTGCCTGGACTAAATCTTCGCAGCCAGCCCAGGTTTTGGCGTCATGAAAAATCACCGTCAGTTCGCAGCCGCGCTCTGCCAGATAGTGCCTCAGCTGAAGAGCCATCGCATGAAGCTCGACCGGCAAATGGTAAACCAGCGTCAGTTTTTTCGGTAACGTGACGGCTGTGTGCGTATCCCAGCCGGGAATCTGCCAGCCAGGGATCATCTCCCGATTAGGCGTGATCAGCTCACTGTTAAGCGGCAGCGTAGCGATCATCTCCGGCTCCCGGACAATCTGCATGATTGTTCTGGCCTGCTCTGCGCTGAGCCTTCCCTGTGGCCTGATCCCCAGATAGCAAAAACCCAGGCTGATGCTATTACTAACCGGGCGCAGGTTCTCCAGCTCATCCTGCTGGCCGATGGCGATTTGCACCGGATGCAGGCAGCTTGTGCCGAGCGTGGTTTCGAAGAGCTGTGGGGTGATCCAGTATTCGATGGCTTTCAGCAGCGGGTGTTTCAGATGATAGCTTTCAAAGCTTTCCAGTCGCACCAGGTTCGGCTTGAAGCTGACAATGCGGAATGGGCCGCAGCCCAGCTGTGTATCCTGCGGGTGGGCCAGGCGGCTGCAGTAGCTCGCCAGACGATGCGCGAGCCAATAGTCCGGCCGATGCAAAATAAAGCGCAGGCACTGCGCGTGAGGGATCTCAATACGTTTGACGCTGATAAACAGCCGCCGCAGGGTGGGCAGCTCCAGCAACATCATCAGTCGCTGTTGAAGCTGATGGGTTTCTACGGGCTCGCCGTTGTGCCAGTGCAGGGTCGAGCGAATAAAAAAGTCCCAGCAAAGACCATTGTTGGATATTTGCCAGTGATGGGCGAGGTCAGGCTGGGGCTCCGGGCTTTCACGGGTAAAACGCGTGAGGCCGGAAAACACCTGCCCGGCGAGATGCTGCTCGGCCCGACCCGGCAGAAAACCAGGGGCGACGGGATCGAGAGGGCGGTAATAAGGAATACGCAGCGTCGGGACATCGTTTTGCCACTGGCCGCCAAGGAACGGCTGTAATAGCTGGCGAAGCTGTTCCGGCGCAAGCTGGGCCAGCTCCAGCGCGTTCTGATGCTGGCCCTTATCCAGAACTTGCTCCATCATGCCGGAACGGACATTTTCCGGTGAAACCAGAAACGTCAGGTCACCGCGTTTGCCGCGGCCAGACTGTGCGCGCCAGCGCAGCCAGCCCGCGTCTTCAAGCTGATTAAGCAGCGTCCTGACGTGACGATCGCTACAAAAGCAGCGCTCGGCAAGCTCAGCAACGGTCACCTGCTGCGGTTCCCCGCCGGAAGGCTGCCATAAACGCTGGAACTGATTGAGCCGATTCAGAAGTCGCATAATAAACCCGGAACATTTTTTCCCAAGTATTCACTATTAGTTCCGTATATTCCAGAGGATACTTTTGCCTGTCACGATCACTTCTGGAGTAACCATGGCTCGTCTGGCTGCATTTGATATGGACGGCACGCTGCTGCTGCCCGACCATCACCTTGGGGAAGCAACCCTGAATACGCTGAAGCGCCTGCGTGAAGAGCGCCAGATAACCCTCGCTTTTGCAACCGGCCGCCACGAGCTGGAGATGCGCCATATCCTCGGCAAGATCGATCTGGACGCTTTCCTGATCACCGGCAACGGCACACGTATTCACAGCATGGAAGGTGAGTTAATGCACCGCAACGATCTCTCGCCGTGGGCGGTAGAGACAGTGCTGCACGGACATTGGGACACGGAAGCGAGCATGCATGCCTTTAACGATTCAGGTTGGTTAACCAGCCATGAAATCCCGGAAATGCTTCACGCACACGTATACAGCGGTTTCCGGCCACATATCGTCGATCTTCGTACTTTACCGGCGCACGAAGTCACCAAGATCTGCTTCTGCGGCGATCACGACGATTTGTGCCGCCTGCGCATTCAGCTCAATGAAGCGCTGGGCGATCGCGCATTTCTTTGCTTCTCGGCCATGGACTGCCTGGAAGTGCTGCCGGTGGGCAGCAACAAAGGCGCAGCGCTTGGCGTACTGAGCACCCACTTAGGTTTGACTCTGCAGGATTGCATGGCATTTGGCGACGCGATGAACGACCGCGAAATGCTCTCGGCGGTTGGGCACGGCCTGATTATGGGCAACGCCATGCCGCAGCTGAAAGCGGATTTACCCCATCTGCCGGTTATCGGCCACTGCCGTAACCAGGCGGTCTCGCACTATTTGACGCACTGGCTGGACACTCCACATCTCACCTATTCCCCCGAATATTGAGACCTTACAGCACCGGGCATTTAGCCCGGTTTTTTTATTTAATCAAACAGCCAATCTCAGCCTTAAACGGAGAAAGATCGCCAATATGATCGTTGACCCAGGCTGAATTGTAGTAGGACTCAAGGTAGCGTTCGCCGCTGTCGCAAAGCAGCGTCACAATTGAACCGCTCCGGCCTTCCTCACGCATTCTCGCGGCAAGCTGCAGCACGCCCCACATATTGGTGCCGGTTGAGGCGCCCACTTTACGGCCAAGCTGGGATTCCAGCCATTGCATAGTGGCGACGCTGGCGGCGTCCGGTACGCGCATCATCTCGTCAATCACATCAGGAATAAACGAAGGCTCGCAGCGCGGGCGTCCAATACCTTCGATTTTACTGCCGACATCGCTTTTCAGGCCGCAGTCGCGCTGCTGCCAGTAATCAAGAAATACTGAATTCTGGGGGTCGACGACCACCAACTTTGTGTTGTGGCCCTGGAAGCGAAGATAACGACCAATGGTGGCGGAGGTGCCGCCGGTCCCCGCGCTCATCACGATGTAATCCGGTACCGGATGCGGCTCATGGGTCATCTGGCGGAAAATACTGTCGGCGATATTGTTGTTTCCGCGCCAGTCGGTTGCCCGCTCGGCGTAAGTGAACTGATCCATATAATGGCCGTTCAGCTCACGGGCAAGCATTTCAGAAGCGGCGTAAATTTCGCAGGCGCTGTCTACAAAGTGGCAGCGGCCGCCGTAGAATTCGATTTGTTCAATTTTGCGTTTTGCTGTGCTGGCGGGCATCACGGCAATAAACGGCAAGCCAAGCAGGCGAGCAAAATAGGCTTCTGACACCGCCGTTGAACCAGAGGAGGCTTCGATAATAGTAGTGCCTTCTTTAATCCAGCCGTTACACAGCCCGTACAGGAACAGAGAGCGCGCGAGACGGTGCTTCAGGCTGCCGGTCGGGTGGGTGCTCTCATCCTTCAGATACAGCTGAATACCCGGAAAAGCGGGCAAAGCCAGACGGATAAGATGCGTATCCGCAGAGCGTTGATAGTCGGCGTTGATCTCGCTGATGGCGTTGGTTACCCAGGTGCTGGTCATGGAAAATTCTCATTTATCAATTTGTGCTTAGCGTAATCCAAAGTCCGGATAAAAAAGTTGCCATTTTGCCTGTTTAGCGTTTCCATTAGAGAAAATATTTCTCTCTGGTGGTCTCATGATAGATAAAATTGACCAAAAGCTGCTGGCGATGCTGCAGCAGGACTGTACCCTGTCTTTGCAGGCGCTGGCGGATGCCGTTAATCTGACCACCACCCCGTGCTGGAAACGCTTAAAACGCCTGGAAGACGAAGGCTATATTCGCGGCAAAGTGGCGCTGCTGGACCCGGAAAAACTTGGCCTGGGCCTGACGGCTTTTGTGCTGATTAAAACCCAGCAGCACAGCAGCGAGTGGTACTGCAAATTTGTCTCGGTGGTGGAAGCCATGCCCGAAGTACTGGGGTTCTGGCGCATGGCTGGCGAATACGACTATCTGATTCGGGTTCAGGTGGCCGACATGAAGCGGTACGACGACTTTTATAAGCGGCTGGTGAACGGCATCCCGGGATTAAGCGATGTCACTTCGAGTTTTGCCATGGAACAGATAAAATACACCACAGCATTACCTCTAACTTCCTGATTCCGCACTGGCGGAACAGTAGCCTTCACTCTTTTGCCCTGGCCGGCAGGCAGCATTTCAGGATCTAAACTTCGTGCGATTATTTGCTCAATTAAGCTGGTACTTCACCCGCGAGTGGCGACGCTACCTCGGCGCGGTGGCATTGCTTATTATCATCGCTATTTTACAGCTCGTGCCGCCAAAAGTGGTGGGCGTGATTGTGGATGGCGTCGTGCAGCAGCGTCTCTCCTCTCAGCAGGTGCTGATGTGGATTGGCCTGATGCTGCTTATTGCCGTAGTGGTTTATCTGGTGCGCTATGTCTGGCGTGTTCTGCTGTTCGGGGCGTCTTACCAGCTTGCGGTTGAGCTGCGGGAAAACTATTACCGCCAGCTAAGCCGCCACCACCCTGAGTTTTATCTCCGCCACCGTACCGGCGACCTGATGGCGCGCGCGACTAACGATGTCGATCGCGTGGTATTCGCCGCGGGGGAAGGGGTGCTAACGCTGGTAGACTCGCTGGTCATGGGGCTGGCGGTGCTGATCGTCATGTCCACTCAAATCAGCTGGCAGCTCACTCTGCTGGCGCTTTTGCCAATGCCGATCATGGCCGTGGTGATCAAACGCGACGGTGCCCGTTTGCACGATCGCTTCAAAGTGGCGCAGGCTGCGTTCTCAGCCTTAAACGATCGTACTCAAGAAAGCATGACCAGCATCCGCATGATCAAGGCGTTCGGCCTTGAAGACAGGCAGTCGGCGCTGTTTGCCGCCGAAGCTCAGGATGCCGGGGCGAAGAACATGCGCGTTGCGCGTATTGATGCCCGTTTTGATCCCACCATTTATGTGGCGATTGGGGCCGCAAACCTTTTAGCCATCGGCGGCGGAAGCTGGATGGTTATCGACGGCGCGCTTACCCTGGGGCAGCTCACAAGCTTTGTGATGTACCTCGGTCTGATGATCTGGCCAATGCTGGCGCTGGCCTGGATGTTCAATATTGTCGAACGAGGAAGTGCGGCCTACAGCCGTATCCGCGCGATGCTGGAAGAAGAGCCGGGCGTGGTCGACGGTGATAAAACGCTGCCGGAAGGGCGGGCTGAACTGGTGGCTGCGATTCGACAGTTCCACTACCCGCAGACAGCTCAGCCGACGCTGCAAAACGTCAACTTCACCCTTAAACCGGGTGAAATGCTTGGCCTGTGCGGGCCAACGGGGTCCGGTAAAAGCACGATTCTCGCGCTGATCCAGCGTCATTTCGACGTGGAAGAGGGCGATATTCGCTACCACGATATTCCGCTCACGGCGCTGAAAATTGACGGCTGGAGAAGCCGCCTGGCTATCGTGAACCAGACGCCATTCCTGTTCTCTGACACCGTAGCCAGCAACATTGCGCTGGGTAAGCCGGGTGCAACGCAGGAGGAGATTGAGCATGTCGCTCGCCTGGCCAGCGTCCATGAAGATATCCTGCGCTTGCCGCAAGGGTACGACACCGAAGTGGGTGAGCGTGGGGTCATGCTTTCCGGCGGGCAAAAACAGCGCATTTCTATTGCCAGGGCGCTGCTGCTTGATGCCGAAATCCTGATCCTGGATGACGCGCTTTCCGCAGTAGATGGCCGCACCGAGCACCAAATTCTGCACAACCTGCGCGAGTGGGGCGAACATCGCACGGTTATTATCAGTGCCCACCGCCTGTCGGCATTAACGGAAGCCAGCGAGATCCTGGTGATGCAGCACGGACATATTGCCCAGCGCGGCAGCCATGACGCGCTGGCGTCTCAGTCGGGCTGGTATCGGGATATGTACCGTTACCAACAGCTGGAGGCCGCGCTGGACGAAGCGCCGGAGCAGGAAGAAGTCAGGGAGAACGCCAATGAGTCGTAAACAACAGTGGCCTACCATTAAGCGCCTGCTGGCTTACGGATCGCCGTGGCGCAAACCGCTGGGCGGAGCGATGCTCATGCTTTGGGTCGCGGCTGCCGCTGAGGTTTGCGGCCCGGTATTGGTGAGCTATTTCATTGATAACCTGGTGGCGAAAAACCAAATGCCGCTTGGCCTCGCGGCCGGACTGGCGGTGGCTTATATCCTGCTGTCAATCAGCGCCGCAGGACTGCACTATCTTCAGGCGCTGCTGTTTAACCGGGCGGCGGTGGGCGTGGTGCAAAAACTGCGTACCGATGTCATGGACGCTGCACTGCGTCAGCCGCTGAGCGCGTTTGACACGCAGCCGGTAGGGCAACTGATCTCGCGCGTAACAAACGACACCGAAGTAATTCGCGATCTGTATGTCACCGTTGTGGCAACGGTACTGCGCAGCGCGGCGCTGATTGGCGCTATGCTGGTGGCGATGTTCACGCTTGACTGGCGCATGGCGCTGGTGGCGATAACTATCTTCCCGGCGGTGATCGCCGTGATGTTTATCTACCAGCGCTACAGCACGCCGATTGTGCGCCGGGTCCGCGGCTATCTGGCGGACATTAACGACGGGTTTAACGAAGTTATCAACGGCATGAGCGTGATTCAGCAGTTTCGCCAGCAGGCCCGCTTCGGCGAACGCATGGGGCAGGCAAGCCGTTCTCATTATCTCGCACGCATGCAAACCCTTCGGCTCGACGGCTGGCTTCTGCGGCCGCTGCTGAGCCTGTTTTCGGCGATGATTCTGTGCGGCCTGCTGATGCTGTTCGGCTTCACCTCGCGCGGCACCATCGAAGTTGGCGTACTGTATGCCTTTATTAACTATCTTGGCCGCCTGAACGAACCGCTGATCGAGCTGACTACCCAGCAGTCCATTCTGCAGCAGGCGGTGGTGGCCGGGGAGCGCGTGTTTGAGCTGATGGACGGCAAACGACAGGATTACGGCAATGACAATCGGCCCCTCGCCAGCGGCGCTATCAGCGTCGATAACGTCTCATTTGCCTACCGGGGCGATCGCCTGGTGCTGCAGGACATTAATCTGGAAGTGCCTTCGCGCAGCTTTATTGCCCTGGTCGGGCATACCGGCAGCGGGAAAAGCACCCTGGCCAACCTGCTGATGGGCTATTACCCGTTAACGAAGGGTGAAATACGCCTCGATTGCCGGCCGCTGGACTCCCTCAGCCATGAAACGCTGCGTCGCGGCGTGGCGATGGTGCAGCAGGATCCGGTGGTGATGGCCGATTCGTTCTTTGCCAACGTAACCCTGGGACGGGATATTAGCGAAGAAATGGTCTGGCAGGCACTGGAGACGGTTCAGCTTGCCGAACTGGCGCGTGCACTGCCGGAAGGCATTCATACCCGCCTGGGTGAGCAGGGGAACAATCTCTCCGTTGGTCAGAAGCAGCTGCTTGCTCTGGCGCGCGTGCTGGTTGAAGCGCCGCAGATCCTGATTCTTGATGAGGCTACGGCAAACATCGACTCCGGGACCGAGCAGGCGATCCAGCGGGCGCTGGCGGCGGTACGTCAGCACACAACCCTGGTGGTGATTGCCCATCGTTTGTCCACTATTACCGACGCCGACACGATTCTGGTGCTGCATCGCGGTCAGGCCGTGGAACGCGGCACGCACAGCGAACTGCTGGCGCAGCAGGGCCGCTACTGGCAAATGTATCAGCTTCAGTTAGCGGGCGAGGAACTAGCCGCCTCTGCACAGGAAGAATCGCTCACGGCCTGATGCACCACAACCATGCAATGGGCCGCATAAAAACCTTCGCTTCTCCGCGTTGGTGCAAAATGAAAACGCATCCTGCACTGCAGTGGTGCGTTTTTTCTTTTCAGACTAATCCCGCCCGATCTCACTCCCTGACCCGGCTTTCCTGTAACCCGCCTGAAGCCTGAAAACGTGCTGAATCACCCTGATTTTCTATTCCTGGCATGGGCTTTGCTTTGCTCTCTACGTGCAGGTAACGACCTAATTCTGAGTGGAGAGAATTTATGAAGCTGGTAACCGTGGTAATCAAACCGTTCAAGCTTGAAGACGTGCGTGAAGCGCTCTCTTCAATCGGTATTCAGGGGCTTACCGTGACCGAAGTTAAAGGTTTCGGCCGCCAGAAAGGCCATGCGGAGCTTTACCGTGGTGCCGAGTACAGCGTCAACTTTCTGCCGAAAGTAAAAATCGATGTTGCTATTGCTGACGACCAGCTCGATGAAGTTATCGACGTGATCAGCAAAGCCGCCTACACCGGCAAAATCGGTGATGGGAAAATCTTCGTTGCAGAACTGCAACGCGTTATTCGTATTCGTACCGGCGAAGCCGACGAAGCCGCTCTGTAACTGCTGGCAAGCCTTGATTGGGATGGGAAAAATGAAAAAATTAGCTGCACTCCTTGGTTTAGGCGCCCTGGCTTTATTGCCGACGCTCGCCTTCGCTGCGGACGCGCCTGCGGTCGCGGACAAAGCCGACAACGCCTTTATGATGATATGCACCGCGCTGGTGCTGTTTATGACCATCCCAGGCCTTGCGCTTTTTTACGGCGGTCTGATTCGCTCTAAAAACGTGCTGTCGATGCTGACGCAAATCTCCGTCACCTTCGCCCTGGTTTGCGTGCTGTGGGTCGTGTACGGCTACAGCCTGGCGTTTGGTACCGGCAACAACTTCTTCGGCAGCTTTGACTGGGTGATGCTGAAAAACATCCAGTTGAAAGCGCTGATGGGCACTTTCTATCAGTACATTCATGTGGCGTTCCAGGGCTCCTTCGCCTGTATTACCGTTGGACTGGTGGTAGGGTCGCTCTCCGAACGCGTGCGCTTCTCTGCGGTAGTGATTTTTGCTGCCGTCTGGCTGACGCTCTCTTATGTGCCAATTGCGCACATGGTCTGGGGCGGCGGTATTCTGGCTACGCACGGCGCGCTGGACTTCGCGGGCGGTACCGTGGTGCACATTAACGCCGCTGTTGCTGGCTTAGTAGGTGCTTACCTGGTGGGTAAACGCGTTGGCTTCGGCAAAGAAGCATTCAAGCCGCACAACCTGCCAATGGTGTTTATCGGTACTGCAATCCTGTACTTCGGCTGGTTTGGCTTTAACGCCGGTTCCGCAAGCGCGGCAAACGAAATTGCAGCTCTGGCGTTCGTGAATACCGTTGTTGCCACTGCTGCGGCGATTCTCTCCTGGGTCTTCGGCGAGTGGGCACTGCGCGGTAAACCTTCTCTGCTGGGCGCCTGTTCAGGTGCTATCGCAGGTCTGGTCGGTATTACCCCTGCGTGTGGCTATGTTGGCGTGGGCGGCGCGTTGCTGATTGGCCTGGTTGTTGGTCTGGCTGGCCTGTGGGGCGTGACGACGCTGAAAAAATGGCTGAACGTGGATGACCCATGTGATGTGTTCGGTGTGCACGGCGTCTGCGGCATCATCGGCTGCATCATGACCGGTATCTTCGCGGCAACTTCTCTGGGCGGTGTGGGTTATGCAGAAGGCGTGACTATGGGGCATCAGCTTCTGGTTCAGCTTGAAAGCGTGGCTATCACCATTGTCTGGTCTGGCGTGGTGGCGTTCATCGCGTTCAAGATTGCTGACCTGACCGTAGGTCTGCGCGTACCAGAAGAGCAAGAGCGCGAAGGCCTGGACGTGAACAGCCACGGCGAAAACGCGTACAACAACTGATTCGTTATCAAAACCTCGCCCGGTTGGGCGAGGTTTTACTTCTCTCTGAATGCCACCTGTTATGCAGGTGGTTTTTTTATTTCAGCGTTAACTACCCGCGATGGCGCATGACGCCTTCCTGAACCGTCGATGCGACCAGTACGCCATCCTGCGTATAAAACTCCCCACGAACAAAGCCGCGAGCGCTTGACGCGGAGGTGCTTTCCACGCTGTACAGCAGCCACTCGTTCATGTCGAACGGACGGTGGAACCACATGGAATGATCGATAGTCGCGACCTGCATCCCCGGTTCGAGGAAACCGACGCCATGCGGCTGTAAGGCAACCGGCAGGAAATTGAAGTCGGACGCATAGCCGAGCAGATACTGATGCACACGCAGATCCTGTGGCATGCTGCCGTTAGCGCGGATCCAGACCTGGCGAGCCGGTTGATCGACATGACCTTTCAGCGGGTTATGGAACACGACCGGGCGAATCTCCAGCGGCTTTTCACTCAGAAACTTCTCTTTCGCCTGCTGCGGCAGGAATTTTTCCAGCGAGCGCGCAATCTCTGTCTCGGATGGAAGCGCATCCGGTTTCGGTGCCGCAGGCATCTCTTTTTGGTGCTCATAACCAGGTTCAGGTGCCTGGAATGAAGCAGTCATGTAGAAGATAGGTTTGCCGTTTTGCACCGCAGCAACGCGGCGAGCGCTAAAACTGTTGCCGTCGCGCAGGGTTTCTACGTCATAAACAATGGGTTTTTGGCTGTCGCCCGGACGTAAAAAATAGCTATGGAAAGAGTGAACAAGGCGGTCTTCAGGCACGGTTTCTTTTGCCGCGTAAAGCGCCTGGCCGACCACTTGCCCGCCAAACACCTGGCGCAGGCCTAAATCCTCGCTTTGGCCACGGAACAATCCCTCTTCAATTTTTTCCAGGTTAAGTAACGCCAATAAATTGCTGAGCGCCTGACTCATAAAATGTCCTCAATAAAAGGGAATGTGGCAAATTTCATCGATTATAACATGCCCGTAAACGGCGTATTTGATGAGCTGATGCTGGGAACATTCCTGGTTTTGAGCAGAATTCAGTGATCTGTGCCACACTTAAGCCGTTAAGCGCGTTTTTCAGCGGGGTTCGTCCCCGGCGCTACATTGATAATAAGGAGAAAAAATCAATGAAACTTGTGCCTATGTTAAGTGCTTTGGCCATCGCGGTTGCTGTTGCAGGTTGTTCACATAAGAGTGCTGATGTGCCGACTCCTGCGCCGAGTGCCTCCGCCGGGGCCGCATCTGCCCAGCAATCTAACATCGCAATGCCTAACGTCTCCGGTACGGCATGGATCCGTCAGCGGGTTGCTCTGCCGCCAGATGCGGTGCTGACCGTTACCGTTTCCGATGCTTCACTGGCCGATGCCCCTTCTAAAGTCATTGCCCAGAAAGTCACGCGTACCGAAGGTAAACAGGCGCCTTTCAGCTTCGTGATCCCGTTCAATCCGGCTGACATTCAGCCGAACGCACGTATCCTGCTAAGTGCCGCCATCACCGTGGACGGTAAGCTGATGTTTATCACCGATACCTTCCAGCCGGTGATCAACCAGGGCGGGACGAAGGCCGACCTGACGCTGGTGCCGGTACAAAATACGGCGATTCCGCTTCAGCAAGGCGGCGGGGCGGCAACAACGGTGCCATCCACCTCGCCAACTCAGGTGACGCCATCTTCGGCGGTGCCTGCGCCAACAACGTACTAAAGCGAAACGCCCCCGAATGGGGGCGTTTTAATATTTCCAGCGGTAACGCAGCATATCGATATGCCCGTCGCCTGACACCATCACCCCTTCAGAAAGCAGCGCCTGGCGCTGACGCTGGAGATCGGGGCCCGTCAGTGAAATCACACCCTGCCGGTTCACCACCCGATGCCACGGTAAACGGCTGCCTTCGGGCAGTCGCTTGAGCACGCCACCCACCTGGCGGGCAGCCCGGGGCGACCCGGCCAGCGCGGCAATTTCGCCGTAGGTGGTAACGTAACCTTCGGGAATGGCGGCAACAATTTGGTAAACTCGCTGAGGAAAGGAATCGTGCTTATCCATAGAGAACTCCTGGCAAAATCGCCCCTAAGGATAATCGGCGATGGAGAAAGCACCAAGTTAAACCGTTGATGCGCAATAAACCAACACCTGACAGCCGCTGGCTTGCAATTCGCGGGGGGGATGTGGATAATGCGCCAGCGCGTTGGATAACAACGCTCTCAATGGGGGCCCTGTTGGTTCTCCCGCAACACTAACTTGTGAACTCGGTCAGGTCCGGAAGGAAGCAGCCGCAGCAGGCGACGTGTGTGCCGGGATGTAGCTGGCAGGGCCCCCACCCATTTCAGGCTACCCCTTAGCCAGTACTGTTTTAGCTCTACGCTTTTCTCCCCAGCCTAAATTGATCCCTGCCGCAGCCAGCAAAATCATTGCGCCGCCGAAAAACTGAATCGGGCTCAGGCTGTGATGAAAGACAAAGCGATCCACGATCACCGCCACGATCGGGTAGATAAAAGAGAGTGAGGCGGTAATTGACGTCGGCAGCTTTTGAATCGCGCCGTACAGCAACTGGTACATCATGCCGGTATGGAGTATGCCCAGCGTGGCTACAATTCCCCAATGCGTGAACGTCATGCGCTGCTGGAAATCGACCAGCGGCAGCAGCATCAGCGTGCCGACGACTACCTGGACAAGGGCAATTTGCTGTGCGGGCACGCCTTTTAGCTGGCGAATAATCAGCGCCGTCAGGGCATAAAAGAACGCGGCACCCAGCGCCATCGCAATCCCGGTAAGCCAGCCGTTGCTGCCGCCATGGTTAAACCCGCTAGAAAACACAAGCAGCATGCCGGTAAAGGACGCGCCCAGCCAAAGCCACTTGCTGCGGCTGACTTTCTCTTTCAGGATAAAAACGCCCATCCCGACCAGCATCAGCGGCTGCGTATTGTAGAGCACAGTGGCAAGGCCAATGGATGTTCGTGAATAGGCGGCGAACAACAGCAGCCAGTTGATGACTAACGCCACGCCGCTCAGGGCGGCAATCAAAACAACCCTGCTGTTCAAATGGCTGCGCCAGTTACCACTCATCAGGCCCAGGATGAACAGCGTGACAGCGGCAAAGATGCAGCGCCAAAACACGACGTTGGTAACAGGTTGCTGAGAAAGCACCACCAGTGCGCCGATAGTGCCGGAGATGAGCATCGCCGCAATCATTTGCAGGCTGCCGGTTCTTATCTCACGAGTCATTTTGTTTCTCCAGAATAAAGAGCTTTATTCTGGGCACTGTGGCCGGGACGTTGAAGTGGTAAAATTAGCTCATTCCATTCTTTTGCCTTTATAAATGAGATAAAAATGAGTCATTCCCTTCTCGATGAAATAGACAGGCATATCCTGACTGTTCTTACGGCCGATGCCCGTATTTCGTTGAAAGTGCTGAGCGGAAAAATCGGGCTTTCCTCACCGAGTACGGCAGAAAGAGTGAAACGCCTCGAGGAACGCGGTGTGATCAACGGCTACACCACGAATGCCAACTTGCAGGCCCTGGGCTACACCATGCAGGCGCTGGTTCGCATGAAGCCTCTGCCGGGGATGCTGCAGAAAGTAGAGAAGATGATTCAGGCCATTCCAGAATGTATCGAATGCGACAACATTACCGGAGAAGACTGCTTTATTATTCGCCTGGCGCTTCGTTCGGTGGGGCAACTGGATGATATTCTTAATGGGCTGACTGAATTCGCCCAGTGCAATACGTCAATCGTCAAAAGCATGCCGGTGAAGCGAAGGCTACCGCCTTTGTAAAGAAATAAACCAGATATATTTTCCGGTTATTTGAATTATGACAGAAATATTAAATTTATCGCACTGGCTGGATCTTATTTATTCTCTATAGTATTAAACACAAACCTCTGTTTAAGCACTAAGGATTTGCAATGACGACGGCTACGTTGAACGTAAAAATAAGCATCGAGTTAAAAGAGAAGATTCGTCACTATGCGGAAGAGAATAGTGAAACCCTGGCAAGCGTAACGGAGCGACTTCTGTCCAAAGCCTTTGACGATCTCGACAGCGACGTGGGGGTCGATGAAGATGATGTGGACAGCCAGCATACTTCTGAAGCTCGCGTGACGCCACTAAACGATCGCGAGATCAAGGCATTGCGTAAACTGCTGAAGAAGAAAAAATGAACGCCGGTACGGACAGTACCGCCTACGACTATCAGCAAGCCTGTGAATTATTGCGTTCAGGCTACCTGAAAAAAGTGAAACTGGGCTGGAATATTGGCAGCGATGAGTTTTTCCGCATCGCTTCAGACTGGTGTGATACCGGGGCCAGTATTAAAAAAGAGGGTGAATATTTCACCATCACCCTAAAAGGGTTTGCCATTCCTCGAATTTCACAGCATTAATTTTTAGCACCGACTTATTGCTATCCTTACAGAATAATATTTCCCTCTTTTATTTTAGAGGGAAATATTTCGCTTTCTAAAATACCATTCCCCGCAGACTTTCATTTCTTGTTGCCGCCAGATGTTGCCAGAGCGGCTGCAGCCGCTGCAGGGCAAGCTGCATCTCTGCGGGTTCAAGGCTGAAGGGAAGGCGTAAAAAGCGCTCAAAAGCCCCTTCGACCCCAAACCGAGGCCCGGCCCCTATCCGAATTCCCTGACTCTCGGCGGCGGCGGCAAAAATCGTGGCCAGCGGCTTGGGTAACTCCACCCACCACGACAGCCCGCCTTCCGGGGGCGACGTTTGCCAGTCCGGGAACAACGTTTGCATGGTGGCAAAGCTGGTTTCGCAGCGTTGACGAAGCATCTCTCTACGCTGAGGCAAGAACTGCGCCGCGTCGTTAAACAATTGCGTGGCGGCCAGCTGCTCCAGCAAAGGCGTCCCTAAATCAAAGGTATTACGGATTTGTATCAGCGAATTGATGGTTTTGCCTGAGGCCCTTATCCAGCCCAGCCGCAGCCCACCCCAGAAACTTTTCCCTGCGGAGCCGAGCGAGATGGTGTGTTCTTCCGGGCCAAAAGCGGCCAGGGGAGGCGGCGGCGGTGCGTCAAACCAGAGATCCGCCATCGTCTCATCCACAACCAGCGTGGTGTGGCTACGGGCGGCAATCTCGTTCACTCTTTGGCGCGTGGCGGTATCCATACAGCGGCCTGTGGGATTATGAAAGTCGGGAATTAAGTAGGCCAGGCGGGGAGATGTCTGGGCGATAGTCGCCGCTAAACCGTCAACATCCCAGCCGCTCTCGGGCAGACTGACCGGCACGGGGCGGCAGGAGGCTCCGCGAATAGCCGCCAACGCCATCGGGTAAGTAGGATGGTCAACGACCACGCGATCGCCCGGGCCGGTGAACAGTCTAAGTATCAGGCCCAGGCCGCTGACGGCACCGTTGACCACCATGATTTGGTCAGGCGTGGTGGGTAACCCTCGTGATGCATAATGCCGCGCAATCGCTTCTCTCAGCTCCGGCAAGCCCTGGCTGTCATAACCGGTTGAGGACAAATGCTCCGGCAGAAAAGTGAGCGCGGTGGAATAGGCCCGATGAATTTCCGGCCCGGCGCTGAGGGCGGCGGTAGAGAGATCCAACACCGGGGCATTGCCGGGTAACGGGGAGATGGCCGGGCTGCTCTCGGGCAGCATGGTGACAGAGCCTGAACCCTGCCTGCTCAGCAGATAGCCTTCTTCCCGGAGCAGCGTCAGCGCGGAGGCCACCGTGGTACGGCTCACGCTCAGGGCGCCAGAAAGCTCTCTTTCTCCCGGCAGCCTGCTGTCGAGCGGTAGGCGGCCATCAAGGATCAGCAGCCGCAGCCCGTCCGCCAGTTGACGATAGACCGGCGAACGGGATGACGCCTGATGCCAGTGGCCAAGCAGGCGGGTTAAAGATGAAATTCCAATTCTGCGCAGCGTCATAGCAGTCCACTTTCTGATAACTGGACCTTAATACTAAGTCCATTTTGCGAGAGGGTATAGCCATAAAAACACAATGAGGATCTTTGTCATGATGGCTCGTCGCCTGCTGCAGCTTTATACCGGCCTGGTCTTTTACGGCATTTCAACTGCCATGTTCGTTCGTGCCGATTTGGGCGCGGACCCGTGGAACGTTTTCCACCTCGGCGTGGCGAGGCTTTTCTCGCTCAACCTTGGGCTGGTGATGATTATTGTAGGGGCGCTGGTGTTGCTGCTGTGGATCCCGCTGCGCCAGCGGCCAGGGCTTGGCACCATCAGCAACGTGATTGTGTTAGGTCTGGCGGCGGATGCCACGCTGGCGCTAATGCCGCCGCTGGAATCGCTTCTTGCGCGTTCCGTTTTGCTGGTCGGCGCTTTGGTGGTTAACGCCCTGGCGACGGGGATGTATATCGGCGCAGGCTTTGGTGCCGGGCCTCGAGATGGCCTGATGACCGGGATCCATGCCAGAACAGGCTGGTCGGTGCGCAGCGTGCGTACCGCCATCGAGGTGACCGTACTGATCTCCGGCTGGTTGATGGGCGGCAGTTTTGGCGTGGGGACCGTGCTTTATGCGTTAGCTATCGGGCCTCTAATTCAGCTTTGCCTGCCATGGTTCCGCGTTAAGCCGTTGAATAACACAGCGACCGCTGCACCGGAAGCTACATCATGACCCCGTAACTGTGCTAAACAGTCTCTTCCGGAGAATAATATTCGCTTAAAACGGGAGAGAGCATGCGGCACGAGATTGCGAGTAAACCAGCTCTAAACTGGAACAGCTTTCAGCTGGCAGAGATATTAACCCACTGTTTTGAACAGTACGTGGTGCCTTTTCGTCTGGAAGGCGAAACCTTCGGCTGGCGTTTTGTCTCTGAAGATTTTTTCCCAGGCGACAGCCCTATCTGGCTTTACCGTGGGGAACCCAAAGCGATGGCGCTGATTACCCGACGCGGGCAAACCTGCCGCCTGGCCGCGTTTGCGATTCGCCCGGAACTGCGAGGGCAGGGATTAGGCAAGATCTTCATTCAGCAGCTCATTGATGCCGCGCGCGCACGTGGGGATAAGCAATTTTATCTGGAAGTGATTTTAGGCAACGAAGGCGGACTGGCGCTCTACGAGCGAATGGGCTTTGTGCCCCAGCAAACGCTGGTGGGCTTCCAGTCCTCCGGCGTGCCTGAAGGTGAAGTTGACGGCGAGCTGCTGGAAATCGATCCACTACAAATGACCCGAAGAATGATAGCCGCTAACGATGGACCGCTGCCGTGGCTTTGCGCGGCCGAAACGCTGTATAAGCTGCCCGGTAAGGCTTTTGTACTGGATGAAGTGGCTTACGCGATGGTCGTTCCCGGCGAAATACCGAAGCTCAGAGGGCTGTTTGTTGAGCCGCATGCGCGACGTTCGGGGAAGGCAAAAAAACTGCTGACGTTGTTGCAGCATCGTTTCCCGGGCTTATCCACTATTGCCAGTTTGCCTGAAACTGTTTCGCCGGTATTTTTAAGCAGCGGCTTTACCCTGGATAAGATCCGACAGTACGAGATGAAGCTTACCTTGTAGACAGAGAAGGTGAGGGCGAATGCCCTCACCCTGCAAGTTACAGCACGCCCTGAGCCAGCATCGCGTCCGCAACTTTTACAAACCCGGCGATGTTTGCGCCGCGAACGTACTGGGTTTGTTTTCCTTCGCCACCGTAATCCACGCAGGCCTGATGAATATCAAGCATGATGTGGTGCAGGCGAATATCCACTTTTTCGGCCTTCCAGCCCAGACGGGCCGCATTCTGCGCCATTTCCAGCCCGGATGTTGCCACGCCGCCTGCGTTTGCCGCTTTGCCTGGTGCAAACAGCACGCCAGCCTCCACAAACAGATCCGTCGCAGCAATTGTGGTTGGCATATTTGCCCCTTCGGCGACTGCCTTCACGCCGTTGTTAATAAGCGTTTGAGCAGCATCGATGTCCAGTTCGTTCTGTGTTGCACAAGGCAGAGCGATATCGACCGGCACGCTCCACGGCTGCTGGCCTTCCAGATAAGTCAGGCCAAATTCTCGGGCATAGTCGGCGACGCGGCCATCGCGGCTGGCTTTGATTTCGCACAGGCGGGCCAGTTTCTCTGCGTTAAAGCCTGCTTCATCTACCACGGTGCCGTTGGAGTCAGACGCCGTGACCACGCGAGCGCCGAGCGACATGGCTTTTTCAATCGCATACTGAGCGACGTTGCCGGAGCCGGAAACCGCCACGCGCATGCCTTCAAAGCCCAGTCCGTGGCGCTGCAGCATGGCATCGGTGAAGTAGATCAGACCGTAGCCGGTCGCTTCCGGGCGGATCAGACTGCCGCCGAACGACAGCCCTTTGCCGGTAAACACGCAGGCAGTGTTGTTGGAGAGTTTTTTCATCATCCCCGCCATGTAGCCGACTTCGCGACCGCCAACACCAATATCCCCCGCCGGGACATCGGTATCCGGGCCAAGGTGGCGATAAAGCTCCAGCATCAGCGCCTGGCAAAAGCGCATGATTTCGCCTTCGCTTTTGCCCTTCGGATTAAAGTCGCTGCCGCCTTTGCCGCCGCCCATCGGCAGCGTGGTGAGGGCGTTTTTAAAGGTCTGCTCAAAGCCGAGGAATTTGAGGATCGACAGATTAACGGAAGGGTGGAAGCGCATTCCACCTTTGAACGGGCCAATGGCTGAGTTGAACTGCACGCGCCAGGCCCGGTTCACCTGCACCTGATTGTTATCATCCACCCAGGCGACGCGGAACTGAATCACGCGCTCCGGCTCGACCAGACGTTCGAGCAGCGACTGCTGGCGGTATTGCGGATTGTTTTCCAGAAACGGCCACAGGGTGCTCATCACTTCGCGAACCGCCTGAGCGAATTCTACCTGGTGCGGATCGCGGGACTGTACTGAGGTTAAAAAGTCTTCGAGAGAGAATGTTTGAGCCATCAGAGGTAACTCCTTGTTGAAGATTGTGTTGTCGGTCTTTTTTTGGGTTATTTTTCGACTATAACATTTTCTTATGAACGGGCATCAAGCGATTTTTTCACCGGGAAGGCAATAAAGAAGGGAAGCGTTTAGTCGGGCTATTAACCCTAAAAAAATCTAAATTTCGGTCTAATAACAGACAATAAATTGTTTTCTCTGTTTTTCGGCGGTTGGCGATCAATTTGGGAGGCTTATTAGCCTCCCAAACAGAGCTTAGAAGTGCGTGTTGATGCTCATATAGTACGTGCGGCCAGACTCGTTGTAAGTCTCCGCGCCAGCGCCGTACATGTAGGACTTGGTGGTGTCATTCCCGGTGGTCTGGGCGTTACCCGCGCGCCAGTGGCGCTTATCCAGCAGGTTGTCGATCCCGGCGGTGAAGCTGACGTTTTTGGTCGCATCCCAGGTCGCGCTCATGCCAAGGATGCTATAAGGGCTGACCTCGTTGGTATCGCTGCCGGTGACAGGATCTCCCTTATAGTTGTACTTCTTCGGTGCCTGTTTGCCGTACCACGTCAGGGTGCTTTGCAGCGAAATGTCCGGGCGAACCTGCCAGCTCAGCGTGGAGTTAAGCGTGTATTCAGGGATGATCGACAGGCGATCGCCCGTTTCCTTGTTTTTGCTTTGCAACATGTAAGTCAGGTTGTTATTCCAGCTTACGGTCTCCGTCAGCGGCAGATTAATCGTGCCTTCAAGACCTTCCACCACCGCTTTAGGCACGTTGCCCCACTGGTAGATGTCGGTTTTCTTGCTGTTAGAGGCAATAGGCGAATAGCCGGATTCAATTTTGTTGCGATAGTCGTTCCGGAACCAGGTAATCCCAGCCTGATAGCCGTCGCGCTTGAACTCCAGGCCAATTTCTTTGTTGACGCTGGTTTCGGCTTTTAGATCCTCATTCCCCATCAGGTAACACGCCCCGGCGCTGGCCGCGCAGCCCTGACCGCGGCTGTAAAGAATGTAGTTCGGGTTGGTCTGATACAGACTTGGCGCTTTATAAGCCCGGGCAATACCGAGTTTCAGCGTCAAGTCTTCCACCAACTCCTGGCTCAGATTCAGCGACGGGCTCCAGTTATCCCCCACGATGGAGTGATGATCGAAGCGTAGCCCCGGCGTCAGCATGGTGCTGCTGGTTAGCTCCATATTGTTTTCGGCAAACAGAGAGAAGATCTCTGCTTTGGAATAAGGGCTTCGGCCGGTGGATGAGAGCCCCGGAATCGGCCCGCCTTCACTTAACGACTGGGTGTTGGACGTACCGTCTTTCATGCGCTGCTGATTCCATTCGCTACCGACGGTGAGGTTTTGATTCACCAACAGGGTAAACGGAATGCTTGCTTCGCTGTGCAGCATGACATCGCTGAGATCGATATCTGAGAACTGGTTGTTGGAGAAAATCCCCTCCGTGCCGCCAGCCAGGCCTTCATTTATGCGCGAGTTACGGGTGTGTTCGTATTGTGCATAGGTGTTGGTGGTGACGCCGTTGTCCCAGCCGCCGGTCCAGGTGACGGCATAGGTCTGGCGGTAGAGGCGGTTGGTCTCTTTGCCGTAGTTATCCTTCACCAGCTGGCTGGTATTTGTATTTTGTGTATCACCTGAGTAAAGGTTGCCCTGGCGGCTGTAGCCGGTTTCAAACTCCAGGGCTTGCATCGGGGCGAATTCCCAGCGAATCATCCCGTTCAGGTCTTTATGGATAACGCCTTCGCGGCCCGCAGGCAGCGTGTTAGCGTAAGAGCCGGTGCGCAGCGACTGGTGCCCCTGGTTGATGTCCCAGGCGTCCGCCTGCGTTTTATCGAGGTTGCCGTAGAGGCGGAAACTCACGTCGTCACCGAGCGGCCCGGTCAGGCTGAAGTTGGTGCGCTTCGTTGCGCCTTCATCTTTATGCTCCGGGGCATTGAAATAGGTATTCCAGCTGCCGTGGAACTCGTTGCTGCTGCGTTTGGTGATGATATTCACCACGCCGCCTGCAGCCCCGTTGCCGTAGCGGGCCGCTGCCGGGCCACGCAGGACCTCAATGCGTTCGATCATTTCCGGTGGAACCCAGGAGGCATCGCCGCGGGTATCACGCTCGCCGCGCCAGCCCAGTCGCACTGAATTACGGCTGGTAACCGGTTTCCCATCAACCAGAATCAGCGTGTTTTCTGGCCCCATGCCGCGAATGTCGATCTGGCGACCGTTGCCGCGCTGCCCGCTGGTGGAGTTGCCGGTCAGGTTAACCCCCGGCATGGTGCGAATGATCTCTGAGACATCTCGCGCGACCGGGTGCTTCTTTAGTTCGTCGGAAGTAATCACCGACACGCCGGGCGCCTGCAGCGTTTGCTGGGCTGCGGTGACGACTAGCGTATCTTCGTTTTCAGCGGGGGTTGCCTCTGCTGCTGCCGCTGAAAAAGCGGTGCCGTAGAGGCCCAGACTCACCAGTGTGGCGAGGGAGTACGATAATGTATTATTCATTATTTATCCTGAGTGTCACCGCCTGCGTCCCTGAAGCTCCTTTCCCAAACGAGGAAGGACGCGGCAAAAGTGCCTGGAGTTGAAAGTGCGGAAACACGCTATTGCAAATGAAAACAATTATCAATATCTTTCTCGATTGACATTTAAAACCAATTAATTCCGCTAATTAATCATCCATGGTTATCAATCTCCGCGTTAACCATTCACCAACCTGATACTCCACAATTGACCTGCCGACTTTACGGTTGCGATACATATTTAGGTGATCTCATTAACAAACTGAGGTAAATGCCCCGCGTTTTGCCCCCTTCCGATTGTGAGAACCGCTATTCCAGGCTAGATACAAAATGTAACAACTCTCGGTATCCACTTAGAAAACGGACAAAATTGATGGATAGATTTGGGAAACACCTCGTCTGGGTCGTGCTTGCTTTGATAGGCGCATTCGCCCTCGGCTATATCGCACTGAATCGCGGTGAACAGATAAATGCGCTGTGGATTGTTATTGCCTCAGTTTGTATCTACCTGATTGCCTATCGTTACTACGGTTTGTTTATCGCTAAACGCGTGCTGACGGTGGATGCCACGCGCATGACGCCGGCCGTGCGAAACAATGACGGTCTTGACTACGTCCCAACGGATAAAAAAGTGCTGTTCGGCCACCATTTTGCCGCTATAGCCGGGGCTGGCCCGCTGGTGGGACCGGTGCTTGCCGCACAAATGGGTTATCTGCCGGGGATGCTTTGGTTGCTGGCTGGCGTGGTGCTGGCGGGCGCCGTGCAGGACTTTATGGTGTTGTTTGTCTCCACGCGTCGCAACGGGCGTTCTCTGGGTGAGTTAGTAAAAGAAGAAATGGGCAATACAGCGGGAGTTATCGCGCTGGTCGCTTGTTTTATGATTATGGTGATTATCCTCGCCGTGTTGGCAATGATCGTGGTGAAGGCGCTAACCCACAGCCCGTGGGGGACTTACACCGTGGCCTTTACCATCCCGCTGGCGCTGTTTATGGGCGTTTACATTCGCTATTTGCGCCCGGGGCGTATCGGTGAAGTGTCGGTGATTGGCCTGGTGATGCTGGTGTTTGCCATTATTTCCGGCGGTTGGGTGGCGGAGAGCCCAACCTGGGCACCGTACTTTGACTTTACGGGCGTGCAGCTCACCTGGATGCTGGTAGGGTACGGTTTTGTGGCCTCGGTGCTGCCGGTGTGGCTGCTGCTGGCCCCGCGTGATTATCTCTCCACATTCCTGAAAATCGGTACCATCATCGGGCTGGCGATCGGCATTTTGATCATGCGCCCGACGTTGCAAATGCCATCATTAACAAAATTCATCGATGGTACCGGCCCGGTCTGGAGCGGCGATCTGTTCCCGTTCCTGTTTATCACCATCGCCTGCGGGGCCGTTTCCGGTTTCCACGCGCTGATTGCTTCCGGCACCACGCCGAAAATGCTGGCGAACGAAAATCAGGCCTGTTTCATTGGCTATGGCGGCATGTTGATGGAGTCCTTCGTGGCGATCATGGCGCTGGTGGCGGCCTGCGTTATCGACCCAGGCGTCTACTTTGCGATGAACAGCCCAATGGCGGTATTGGCGCCTGCTGGTACGGCGGATGTTGTGGCTTCTGCCGCGCAAGTGGTGAGCGGCTGGGGCTTCCATATCACCCCGGAAACGCTGACCAACATCGCTAACGAAGTGGGCGAACAGAGCATCATCTCCCGCGCCGGTGGGGCACCAACGCTGGCCGTTGGTATGGCGTATATTCTGCACGGCGCGCTCGGTGGGTTGATGGACGTCTCGTTCTGGTACCACTTTGCCATCCTGTTTGAGGCGCTGTTTATTCTGACGGCGGTGGATGCCGGGACTCGTGCGGCGCGCTTTATGCTGCAGGACCTGCTGGGCGTGATCTCTCCGGGGCTGAAACGGACGGACTCACTGCCGGCCAACCTGCTTGCCACCGGGCTTTGTGTACTCGCCTGGGGTTACTTCCTGCACCAGGGCGTGGTCGATCCGCTCGGCGGCATTAACACGCTGTGGCCGCTGTTCGGTATCGCCAACCAGATGCTGGCGGGTATGGCGCTGATGCTGTGTGCCGTGGTGCTGTTCAAAATGAAGAAGCAGCGCTATGCCTGGGTTGCGCTGATGCCGACCGCCTGGCTGCTGGTGTGCACTTTAACTGCGGGCTGGCAGAAAGCGTTCAGCTCGGATGCAAAAGTGGGCTTCCTCGCCATTGCCAATAAGTTCCAGTCGATGATCGACAGCGGCAATATTCCGGCGCAGTACACGCAATCGCAGCTCAGTCAGCTGGTGTTTAACAACCGCCTGGATGCGGGGCTGACGATCTTCTTTATGGTGGTGGTTGTGGTGCTTGGCTGGTTCTCGCTGAAAACTGCGCTTAAGGCGCTGAAGTCTGAGCAACCGACGTCGAGCGAAACGCCGTATGAGCCGATGCCGGAAAATTATCAGGCGATTGTGGCGCAGGCGAAGAGCGTGCACTGATTTTTACCCTCACCCTAGCCCTCTCCCTGGAAGGGAGAGGGGACTGAATCAGAACGTGGCGCAGGCGAAGAGCGTGCACTGATTTTTACCCTCACCCTAGCCCTCTCCCTGGAAGGGAGAGGGGACTGAATCAGATCGTAGTGCAGGCGAAGAGCGTGCACTGATTTTTATCCTCACCGTGGCCCTCTCCCTGGAAGGGAAAGGGGATAAGTCGAGCTTTTTTATTTCCCCCCTCTCCCCTTTGGGGAAAGGGCCGGGGTGAGGGGCAACCCACTGGAGGCACCATGTTCGACACTCTGTCGAAAGCCGGAAAATACCTTGGCCAGGCCGCAAAACTGATGATTGGCGTACCCGACTACGACAATTACGTACAACACATGCGCCTGACTCATCCTGAGCAGACGCCAATGACCTATGAAGAATTTTTCCGCGAGCGGCAGGATGCACGCTACAGCGGTAAAAGCGGCGGACGCTGCTGCTAAAACTTTGCATTTAACAAAAATGTGACATTTAGCTCGTTTTTTAGCGGACAGAAAAAATCCTGTTGTGCGAAACCGGCGAGTATGATTTTATCAATATCGACTTTTAACCTTGATTCAGGAAACCCATGACTCATTCCCTGCAGACTTCGACCCTACTAGTTACCGCGCTACCAGCCGCGGTGGTCGTCGTGCGTGTGGTGGTGGTCGTCGGCAATGCGCCGTAGGGACTGAATCAACGCATCGATTCCAAACCCCGCCGGCGCAAACCGGGCGGGGTTTCTTGTTTTAAGTGCCTGCCCAGAAGCGAACCGGCTAATTAGAAGGACTGGAGCATGGCAATTTCGGACACACCCTCACAACGCATCACAGGCGCCCAGCTGATTGTAAAAATGCTGGAACATCATGGAATTACAACGGTTAGTGGCATTCCCGGTGGCACCGTTCTGCCGCTCTACAATGCCTTGAGCCAAAGCCCCCGCATTCGCCACGTACTGGCTCGCCACGAGCAGGGCGCGGGATTTATGGCGCAGGGCATGGCGCGTACTAGCGGCAAACCAGCAGTCTGCATCGCCTGCAGCGGGCCGGGTGCCACAAACCTTGTCACTGCTATTGCCGACGCGCGGCTCGATTCCATTCCCCTGGTTTGTATTACCGGCCAGGTACCGACTTCAATGATTGGCGCCGATGCTTTCCAGGAAGTGGACACCTACGGTATTTCGATTCCTATCACCAAACATAACTACCTGGTGCGCAGTATTGACGAGCTGCCACGGGTGATTACTGACGCGTTCCGTATCGCGCAGTCCGGCCGCCCTGGACCGGTTTGGATCGATATTCCTAAAGATATTCAGACCGCTGAAATCGACATCGCCGAACTGCCGGAGGTAGCTGCGCCTTCCGCTGCCCCTGCTTTTGACCACCAGGATATCGCCCGTGCGGCGGCGATGATCAACGAAGCCAAACGCCCGGTGCTTTATCTGGGCGGCGGCATTATCAGCGCTGGAGCAGCGGAACAGGCGCGCGAACTGGCGGAACGTGCCGGGCTGCCGACAACCATGACGCTGATGGCGCTGGGGACGATCCCCGCCCGGCACCCACTTTCTTTGGGAATGCTGGGAATGCACGGCGCGCGGAGCACCAACTTTATCCTGCATGAAGCAGATCTTCTGATCGTGCTTGGCGCTCGCTTTGACGATCGCGCCATTGGTAAAACGGAAGAGTTTTGCCCGAATGCCAAAATTATCCACGTTGATATCGATCGCGCCGAGCTGGGCAAAATTAAGCAGGCGAATGTGGCGATTCGCGGTGACGTGCGGGAAGTGCTGAGCCAGCTTATTCCGCAGACCAAAAACGCCCAACGCAGTGAGTGGCTGCAAACGGTAGGCGATTTGCAGCGCGAGTTCCCGTTTGCCACGCCGGGGGCGGATAACCCGCTGATGCCTTACGGGCTAATCAAAGCCGCTGCGGCCTGCGTAGACGATGAGGCTATTGTTACCACCGACGTAGGCCAGCACCAGATGTGGGTGGCTCAGGCTTATCCGCTCAACCGTCCGCGCCAGTGGCTGACGTCCGGCGGCCTGGGCACCATGGGTTTTGGCTTACCGGCAGCGGTTGGTGCGGCGCTGGCCGAACCAGGCCGTAAAGTCCTGTGCTTCTCCGGCGACGGCAGCCTGATGATGAATATCCAGGAGATGGCGACGGCGGCGGAAAACAATCTGGATGTAAAAATCATCCTGATGAACAACCAGGCGCTGGGGCTGGTACATCAGCAGCAAACGCTGTTCTACCAGCAGAATATTTTCGCCGCGACTTACCCTGGCATGACGGATTTCCTGACCATTGCCCGTGGCTTTGGCCTGGCAACCTGTGACCTTAATCAGGCAGAAGATCCGCAGGCTGCACTTCAGGAAGCGATTTCTCGCCCCGGGCCTTGCCTGATTCACGTTCGTATCGACGCCGATGAAAAAGTCTATCCAATGGTACCGCCGGGTGCCGCCAATACTCAGATGATTGGAGAGTAAGTTATGCAGCAATCTATCACTAAACAACCAACCGTCATTCTGGAGTTAACGGTGCGCAACCACCCGGGCGTGATGTCACATATCTGCGGCCTGTTTGCCCGCCGCGCATTTAACGTGGAAGGTATCCTTTGTTTACCTTTGCCTGAAGGCGATCAGAGCCGCATCTGGTTGCAGGTAGCGGACGATCAGCGGCTGGAGCAGATGGTCAGCCAGGTCGATAAGCTTGAGGATGTGGTGCAGATCATTCGCCACGCCGATGACCCGGGCATCTTTAACCGCCTGACCGCATTTGTGCAGTAAATAAACCAGGGGCTTTCACGCATATTTTTGAAAGCCCCGCATTCGAATGCATAACTCCCCGGAAGCCGTGTCGTAAACCCCGCATATCAAAGAACGATTTCAACCAACCTCAAGTAAGAATCCGTTAGCCTGCCCTGAGAAAAATAAGCGCGATTAAATTTTGTTCGTGCTTGTCTGTTGCTTTAAAGCTACAATTAGGGGGCAAGGATGAACATGATTACGTTCTTCAAAACGAAAGAAGGAAAAACGCCGTTCAAAGCCTGGCTAGAGGCGTTAAAAGATGCGAGAGCAAAAACCAAAATAGTCATGAGGATTGACCGACTTTCCTTTGGTAACCCTGGCGATCATAAACCCTGTGGACAGGGCGTATGGGAAATGCGTATCGATGAAGGGCCAGGCTATAGGGTGTACTACGCCCAGGACGGCAAAGCAGTCTGGCTGCTGCTGGCGGGGGGAGATAAACGCAACCAACAGGCGGATATCGAACGTGCAAAAGAATGGTGGCTTGAACATCAAGGGAGAAAAAATGAAATTTAGCGAATTTGATCAAACGGTTATTGATATGCTCCGCGACGATCGTGCCTTCGCCGTGGAGTACCTGAAAGAAGCTTTTATTGGGCTGGACTGTGACGACGGCGAGGCGGTGTTTCTTATTGCCATGCGCCGGCTGGTGGAAGCCAGAGGGGGTTTTGCGGAGATTGCCAGAGCGGCAAACCTAAACCGAGAAACGCTGTACCGCACGCTGTCCGAGCGTGGAAACCCCACCATCAAAACCACCAAAAAGGTTCTGCACGCGGTGGGGATTCATTTTTCAGAGATTGCGGGCTAACCGCACGTTATAAACCCTGGCGAACCAGCAGCTCAGGTGTGATTTCGGCAATCGATTTTGCACCGGTGAGCGTCATCGCCACGCGCATCTCTTTCTCCATTAAATTCAGTAGATTGCTGACGCCAGCTTCGCCGTGAGTGGCGAGCGCATAAAGGAAAGCGCGCCCCAGCAACACCGTGTCCGCGCCAAGTGCAATCATACGCACCACGTCCAGGCCGTTACGGATGCCGCTGTCCGCCAGAATGGTAATATCGCCTTTTACCGCATCGGCAATGGCGGGCAGGGCGCGGGCGGAAGAGAGCACGCCGTCCAGCTGGCGGCCGCCGTGGTTAGACACTACGATCCCGTCGGCGCCAAAGCGCACCGCATCACGCGCATCTTCCGGGTCGAGGATACCTTTAATCACCATCGGGCCATCCCAGAATTCTCGAATCCACTCCAGGTCTTTCCAGGAAATGGACGGGTCGAAGTTATTGGCCAGCCAGCCAATATAATCCTCCAGCCCGGTCGGTTTGCCGAGATAGGTGGAGATATTGCCCAAATCGTGAGGGCGGCCGTTTAAGCCAACATCCCATGCCCACTGCGGGTGCGTCACCGCCTGGAGATAACGTCGCATCGCGGCATTAGGGCCGCTCATACCTGAATGTGCATCCCGATAGCGCGCGCCGGGCGTCGGCATATCGACGGTAAATACCAGCGTGGAGCATCCGGCGGCTTTGGCTCGCTCCAGCGCGTTGCGCATAAAGCCGCGATCCTTCAGCACATAAAGCTGGAACCACATCGGGCGGTTAATCGCCGGTGCGACTTCCTCAATCGGGCAAACGGACACCGTAGAGAGGGTGAATGGAATGCCTTTTGCTGCGGCCGCTTTTGCGGCCTGAACTTCCCCCCGGCGGGCGTACATCCCACAAAGGCCCACGGGGCCAAGGGCTACGGGCATGGAGAGCGTTTCATTGAATAGCCGGGTTTCCAGACTCAGCGCCGACATGTTTTTCAGGACGCGCTGCTTGAGCGCCACCTGGGCCAGATCTTCCACGTTGCGCTTCAGCGTATGTTCGGCATAGGCTCCGCCGTCAATGTAGTGGAATAAAAAGGGCGGCAGAATGCGCTCGGCGGCGGCACGGTAGTCGGTTGCTGCGGAAATAATCATCGTTTCTTTTCCCTTATTTCATCACTTGCTTCGTCCGGGAGGCGGGTAATACGTGCCTGACGGGCTTCGTCTTCCTGCAGAGTTTTGATGGTGGCGTGGACGTAGCCGAGATGCGACTGAGCGGCTCGCCTTGCGCGCTCGGCGTCTCCGGCCAGAATCGCCTGCAATAATTCGTCGTGCTGCTCTGTCAGCCCGGCAAAAATGGCCGGGACGGTGTACATGCGTTGGCGGCTATGCAGCACCGAAGATTGCAGCAGGTCGAAGAACCCGCGCATGGTCTGCAGCAGCACGATATTGTGGGAGGCTTCGGCAATCGCCAGGTGAAACCTGACGTCGGCCTGGGCGGCTAAATCCGGATCATCGCTCTCTTTAAATTTGAGCGTGGCATCGAAGCAGGTAATCAGCTTTTCTTTGTCGGCCTGAGTTGCCCGCATGGCGGCATACCAGGCCGTGCTGCCTTCAATGGAATGTCTCGCTTCGAGGATATCCAACTGGTAATTAGGGTCGCCCTCGACCAGCGTTTTCAGCGGCTGCACGATGCGCTGTTCCGACCATTGTTCGGTCTGGTAGCGCAGATAGGTGCCGCCGCCGCGTCGGCTGGCCAGCAGGCCTTCGCCAATCAGCTTTTGAATCGCCTCGCGTAAAATCGAGCGTGAACAGCCCAGTTCTGCGGCCAGCTGGCGTTCGGCAGGCAACCGCATGCCCGCCTCCAGGTTACGTTCTTCAATCAGCGCCTTAACACGCTCAACCATCTGGTCGGCAAGGCGCGGCACAGCTTGGGTCATGGGATCATCCAGGTTAAAACATAGGCCTGCAGCGTGGTAATTACCCCCACCATGCAGGTGAAAATCAGGCTGTGCTTCACGGTGAAGCGGAACAGGTCTGACTCTTTCCCGACCAGTCCCACCGCCGCACAGGCAATGGCTATCGACTGCGGCGAAATCATCTTCCCGGTTACGCCGCCGGTTGTATTGGCCGCCACTAACAGCAGGTCCGACACGCCAATCTGCTGCGCGGTCGTGGCCTGCAGCGCGGCAAACAGCGCGTTAGACGAGGTGTCCGATCCGGTGAGAAACACGCCCAGCCAACCAAGGAACGGCGAAAAGAAAGTAAAGGCGTGGCCGGTATGCGCCAGCGCCAGGGCCAGAGTCGCCGACAGCCCGGAATAGTTGGAGATAAAAGCAAAGGCCAGCACCATACCAATGGAGTAAATCGGTAGCGCCAGCTCCTTGAGCGTTTCCCCAAAGGTCGCCAGCGCCGCTTTCGGTTTCATGCGCAGGTAAACAATGGAGATCAGCGCCGCGACAAGAATTGCCGTACCAGTGGCTGACAGCCAGTCGAACTTAAACACTGCGGCGTAAGGCACACTGGCGGCAACGACCGGCGGCATTTTGGCGACCAGGTTATCCAGGAACGGCACCGGGAAATTATAGACCCAGTCCGCCATCGCGCCGCCTTTGGCGAACAGCGCTTTAAACGGCGGAATGCTCCACAGCGTAACCGTGGCCGTTAAAAACAGGAACGGCATCCAGGCTTTGACAATCTGCCCGGTCGTGTATTTCTGCGCAGACTGCTCCTGTACGGTTGCAGCCGCGTCCTCGCTATCAAAGCGGAAAATGCGCACCGGCTTCCAGACCCGTAGGAAAGCCGTCAGGCACACCAGCGACACCAGCGAAGAGATGATGTCCGGCAGCTCGGGGCCGATAAAGTTAGAGCTGAGATACTGGGCGATAGCAAACGAGCCGCCAGCCACGATCACCGCAGGCCAGGTCTCTTTGATTCCGCGCCAGCCGTCCATAATCGCCATGATCCAGAACAGCACAATGATCGTCAGGAACGGCAGCTGACGGCCTACCATCTGGCCGATTTCGAAGCTGTCCAGGCCGGTAACCTGCCCGGCAACAATAATTGGGATCCCCATCGCGCCGAAGGCCACCGGCGCGGTGTTGACGATCAGACACAAACCCGCAGCGTACAGCGGCTTAAACCCGAGGCCGACCAGCAGGGCTGCGGTAATGGCAACCGGCGCACCAAACCCGGCCGCCCCTTCCAGAAACGCGCCAAACGAGAAACCGACGATCAGCATTTGCAGGCGCTGGTCCGGGGTAATCGACAGAATGGAGGAGCGAATAATGTCGAACTGCCCGGTTTTGACCGAAATTTTGTAGACAAACACCGCGGCAACAATAATCCAGGCGATGGGCCACAGGCCGTAGAAGAACCCGTACACCACCGAGGCAATCGCGCGATCCACCGGCATGCGGTATAAAAACAGGGCAACCAGCAGGGCGATAAATACTGTGAGCGTTGCCGCTTTGTAGCCCTTCATCCGTAGCTTAATCAGCGCGAAGAAGAAAAACAGAATTGGGAGCGCGGCAATCAGGCTCGACAGCCAGATATTCCCGAGCGGGTCGTAGAGTTGGGGCCAGACTTGCATGCAGGTGTTCTCCAGGGTGAGGCGTTTATCGTTTTTTATTAGATTGGTAGGACCAATTTTGCTTTGTAGAGCAAATGATGGCTAATGGTTAATCTTGTGTTAACGGATGGCAACGGCCTGGCGAGTGTTTATCGGCGTTTTGTAGAAAAGGGCACGTTTTTAGTTGGATTGGTAGGACCAAAAAACTGCTCTTCCTGGCGGGAGAGCAGTGAAGGGAGAAAGTGATTGCCAGGGGATGGCAACGCAGGTTTCGCTGCTTATTTTTTGTATTGTTCATCGCTGACTTTTTCCAGCCACTCCACGGGGCTGCCGTTTAAGGACTCGGCAATGGCAATATGCGTCATTGCCGTCTCCGGTGACGCGCCGTGCCAGTGTTTGACCCCTTCGGGGATCCAGGCGATATCGCCCTGATTCAGTTCCTGAATTTCCTGGCCCCATTCCTGTAGCCACCCACGCCCCTGCGTCACGATCAACGTTTGGCCAAGCGGATGCGTATGCCAGGCCGTCCGTGCGGCAGGCTCAAAGGTGACAATTGCTCCGCCAACGCGGGCGTTTTCAGTGCCGCTAAAAGGCGAATCAATGCGTACTGTGCCAGTGAAATAATTCTCTGGGCCCTGCTGTGAAGGTTGTGAACCGCTGCGGATAATTTTCATCAAATGCTCCAGTCGAGAAGGTCATAATGCGTTGTCATACGGTAGTCCCGAACGTTGTAGAGAACTAGCCGGGGAAAAGTACAAGAGCTTATGAATCCAGTTCATGAATCTCGCTATACTGGGGATATTCCGTTCCTTAGTGAGGCTTGTTTCGGCCATGCTGAAAGAAAATTTCAACGATCTAATGTCATTTATTGAAGTGGCTCGTGAGCGCAGTTTTACCCGAGCAGCGGCAAAACTGGGTGTGTCCCAGTCCGCGCTCAGCCACGCGATCCGTGGCCTTGAGGAGCGTCTTCAGCTGCGTTTACTTACACGCACCACGCGCAGCGTCGCGCCAACTGAAGCGGGTGAAAAGCTGCTTGCCAGCTTGTCGCCTCGATTTGCAGATCTTGAGAACGAGCTGGTTGCGTTGAGCGAAATGCGCGAGCGGCCGGCTGGGAACATTCGGCTGAACGCGGCGGAACACAGCATGCAGTCGGTTTTATGGCCGGTGTTGAAAACTTTCGTGGTCGACTACCCGGATATCAACGTGGAAATCAGTGTGGATAACGCCCTGACCGATATTGTTAGCGGGCAGTTCGATGCCGGGATTCGTCTCGGTGAGCAGGTGGCAAAGGATATGGTGGCCGTGCGCGTTGGCCCGGAACTCTCTATGTCGGTCATTGGTTCCCCGGCCTATTTTGCGAAGCATGGCTACCCGGCAACGCCGCAGGATCTCCAGCAACATAATTGCATCAATATGCGGCTGCCGACACGGGGGGGACTGTATGCGTGGGAATTCGAAAAAGACGGGCGTGAGCTAAAAATTCGCGTGGACGGGCAGTTAACGTTCAACAGCCTGCGTCAGCGCATTGATGCTGCCCTGCAAGGGCTCGGCCTGGCATTTGTGCCGAGCGACACGGTTTGCGATGAGCTTGCCGAAGGGCGGCTGGTCCGGGTTCTGGAAGCCTGGTGTAAACCTTTCCCCGGTTATTACCTTTACTACCCCAGCCGCAAGCAGCACACAACCGCCTTCTCCCTGTTGGTGGATGCGCTGAGATACTCTTCCTGAGCAGATGGTGATAAGCGGATTTTATTCTGGTTCAGCGATACCAAAGCCTGAAAATGCGCAGACCCTTTTTTTAGCTTTCTTCGTAACTTATTGATTTATCAATTCAGCGGCGTCTTGTCCAAAAAAGGGTATCAAGGGTAAAAGAGATAGCTTTATCTTTTACAACAAAGTGTTAGCTGTGAAAAGCTCTTGTTCACTGCCGTACAGGCAGCCTTATGTCGCGGAAATCGCCCCTACACAGAACATTTCTCAAGCGTAAACTGGATAAAGCGGTCCAGTTTCGGCACAACGTTTTTCTTCATTGGGTAGAGTAAATGCACGGGGCGTGGTGAGGGAAGGTAGTCCTCCAGCAGAGCAACCAGCCTGCCCGCTTTAATATCTGCCTCAATTAAAAATCGTGGCTGCATCAGAACGCCGTTATTTTTTAGCGCCGCCTCCCGCAGGGCATAGCCATCGTTGCTGCGCATGACCCAGCTATCAGGCCACGGAATTTCCTGGCCATCATGCCGCAAGCGCCAGGTGAAATTATTGTTCCACGTCGAGTGTGAAAGCAGGCGGTGGTGGTGCAAATCATCAGGCGTCTGCGGCACGCCATACTCTTCCAGATACGCAGGCGTGGCACAAATCGACATAGAATAATTAAGCAGTGATTTAGCAACCAGGGCGTAATCGCGTAAATAGCCAATACGAAATGCGCAGTCGTACCCCTCAGAAATCAGGTCGACAGGGTGATTATTCAGGATCAGCTCAACCTGAATCTTCGGATACAGGCTCATAAATTCAGCCACAATCGGGGCGACTATCTCTTTCCCCAGCGTCATCGGGGCGCTGACGCGAAGCAGCCCCTGAGGCTCGGCCTGCAAACCTTCTATCACCTCGTAGCTTTCATTCACTTTGGCGATGATGGACAAGGCATATTCATAGAATATTTGGCCGGGGTGCGTCACCGTCATGGTGCGGGTTGTGCGCTGTAATAGCTCAGTTTTTAGTTCTTTTTCAAGCGCATGAATATATTTCGTTACCATGACAACCGAAATTTCTAATTTCTTTGCTGCAGCAGTAAACGTTTTCTCTTCAACGACGCAGGTAAAAATCTCCATCGCCCTAAATTTGTTCATTTTTAACCTCTGGTTAAATCAGTATAAATTTTGTATGGATTTATTTTTTCTTCGTTTTTGGTTATTTTTCTCGGCGAGTTTTTAAGCGTGGTAAAGAAAAGTGCGTTCTTATGAATCCAGAGTGAGTAACATGTTTTTTATTAAGGTTATGTATTTGCCCTGTGATTTGTCAAGCATATCTGCTGAGGTGTTTACTGATTATGTCTAAATTCACTTTTCCTGGAAAGAAAAAATTAATTGATAGCGTAACACCGATTATCAGACTGAATAATTTTGAGCGTTCACTTGACCTTGTTCATGATGAAATAAAAATATACGTCAAACGAGATGATTTGACAGCCTTAGGCGGCGGCGGGAATAAAACAAGGAAGCTTGAATACCATTTGCATCAGGCTGCATTAACAGGAGCGACAAGAATCGTCACAACCGGAGGATTGCAGTCAAACCACGCGCGTTTAACCGCGGCGTGCTGTGCTCACCAAAACATTCCTTGTACATTGATTCTTTCGAACAACGTCGCCATTCAGGATGATGAGTACCAGTCGAATGGTAATCTTCTGCTTGATTCATTATTTGGTGCTGAAATCATCAAGGCTTTACCGGGTGATAATTTCGGGGAGTTAACTGAATCAGTTATTTCTCAATATGAACAGGCCGGGGAGAAGGTTTATTTTATTCCGTTAGGTGGATCTACAGCGGTGGGCTGTATGGGATATGTTGATGCTGCGATTGAAATTGCTGAGCAAGAGCGCGAGATGGACACGACATTCACACATATTTATGTGGCGAATGGCAGTTCCGGGACGCAGGCAGGGCTTATCGCGGGTTTTACGCTTTTATCTAACCCTGTTTATATCAAAGGGTACTCTGTATTGTTTGATAAAGTTGTGACCCAACAAAATACGAAGCGATTGGTGACAGAAACGCTTGCCTTACAGGCATCGGCGTCAAGCGTATTTAGCGTAAACATTGATGATTCACAGCTAGGAAAGGGTTATGGCTTGATCACCAAAGACATGCGTGACGCATTGGAATGTTTAGCCAGAACGGAAGGGCTGTTGTTAGATCCTGTCTATTCGGGTAAGGCCTTTGCCGGGTTGATGCACGATCTCAAGGCAAAAAAAATTGCCCGAGGGGCAAATGTTCTTTTCGTTATGACGGGTGGCACTCCTGGCTTATTCGCCTATTCTCGCTATCTGCAAAATTAATTCATTGTTAAATTATCAGGAATAAAAAATGAGTGTAATGACTCGTCTGTTCTCCATTTTATTGTTGGCGCTTTCTCTTTCTGCCTGCCAGGGCTCACATACTGAAAGTAACAAGGCAGCAACGGATTATGCCGCTGAACTTGACAGCAGCGCAAGCTTTAGCCATCAACTATTATCGCTGTCTAAAAATAACATTATTTATTTTCCACTGGATAGTAGCGTGATAGCTGATGAATATACCGAGTATTTAAAAGCTACAGGAACGTTTCTGGCGAATAATCCAACGGTAGGTGTTGTTATTGAAGGACATGCGGATGAGCGCGGCACCCCGGAATATAATATCGTGCTGGGCGAAAAAAGAGCAAGGACGGTCGAAAGCGTTCTGATAAGCTATGGCGTTCGTGCAGAACAGCTGGATATTGTTTCGTTTGGCAAATCACGCCCGGCTGTATTAGGCCACAATGAAACGTCCTGGAGCATGAACCGGCGCGCGGTATTAGATTTCCAGGAACTTCCTGAGTAACAAGGTTTGTCTCTTTTGTATCGGGTTACCGTATTACGCACTTTTTATTTTCTGTGGCTGGCTTATTGTTCTCCCGCGGTGGCAATGCAGCAATATGTGCTTGATTGTCCCGGCCGAAACTTGATGACGGTAACGGTGACGGATTATGTGATTACGACGCTACACTGGGACAATGAATTTATCGTCGCTCCCCGAGCGATCAATACCGTTGATAAAAATCATGAAGCGTTGTCTGTGTATTTATTTGTGAATCAGGACGTGCTGACCATTAATCGTAGCCAGAATTTGTACCGTTTTGCATACCATAGCCAGCGAGTAGTGACCTGCCATAAGGTCAGAGATATTTCTGTCCGTGTCTGGAACCAGAAATAGGTTGTTGATGTTGTTTTGCCGGGCCCCCCGTTATGCCCGGCTTTTTTTTTACTTTTTCAGGTCAATGTTCTACCCGTTCCTGGGCTGAATGTTTGCAGACCCTTTTTTCAGCCTTCTTCGTAACTCATTGATTTATAGGTTCAGCAGAGTCGCTTCCCAAAAAAGGGTATAAAAGGTAAAAGAGACAGCTTTATCTTTTACAACAAGGCATTAGCTGTGAAAAGCTCTTGTCCACTGCCGTACAGGCAGCAGGCGAGGCGCTATAGTTTAAGTGCCTCGCCTCTCTTTTCTCACGCCAGCCTCAGAACCCTGTCCAGCGACCAGCGGCCTGCACCACGGGCGATAATTGACAGCAATAACCCGCCCCAGATCAGGTGCGTGGGCCATGCGTCCGGGTAGACAAAAATTTCAATCACCAGGGTCATAAACAGCAATCCCGCTGCGGCAAAGCGTGAAAACAATCCCAGCACCAGCAGAACAGGGAAAGTATGTTCGGCCAGCGTGGCCAGGTGCGCGGCGATATCATAGGGGATAAGCGGTAGCGCGTATTCGGTGCGAAACAGTTCGTAGGTGGACGGTTTTAACGTCATAAATCCCGTTACTTTTGTGCGGCCGGAAAGGAAGAACACGGCGGCAACGCCCACGCGGGCTATCAGCAACAGCACATTGTCGCTAACGCTTCTCTCTATGCGATTCCAAAGTCTATTCCACAGCGATCTCACGCCTTGTTCCGTCATTTTTTGTTCAGATACTTTCATCATTTAGCCTCAAAAAGTGTGATTAAGATGTGGCGAACACGCCGCTGCTAAGCAGGTTGCTGAAAAAAGGGCCCAGGGCGAGGGTTGGCTCGGCAGCCAGGGCCTGCTCGCTAGCCTGATCGAGGGTTGCCCCCAAACGGCAGGCGGTCAGGAAGGCCGATCCGCCCTGGCTTAAGGGGGCGGCAAAAATGCGCTGCTGGCGGCGAACCAGCAAAGCGCCTTCGCCCTGCCAGTGAATCGTCTCCGGCGCGGCTGTTTGTTCGCGGTTGAACTCCCAGAGCGTGAACACCGGCAGCGTGGGGTGCCAGTACCAGCGAACGCTGTCCCGCAGCCGCAATGATGTGCTGCCCAACTTGTCCGCCGTGATGTTTGCCAGCGCATGCACATCCAGCGGAGCCGAGGCAGGGGCGCAAAACACCTCCAGCCACAGCTTGTCCAGCTCGGCCACGGCGCTTAAATAGGTCAGTTCTCTGGCCGGAGGATAAGCGCTAATGAAGGCGGGGAAGGCGTCGCCATAGCGAACCAGTTCACCTTCGTTCGTGGGGCATTCAAGCGCATAGCCACGCGCCATTTCACGGAAAAAGTCGCTGCCGGTAAGCCTGGAAACGCTGGGGAAATTAGCCTCCAGGGCATCAACGCAGGTTTTGATCACGCTGTTGCGGTAAACGGCAAGGCCAGGCTGATGCTGAAGATGGCTTAGTTCGGATCTCGCCTCACCGTATAACAGGCCAATAAATGCCTCGTGGTAGCGGCTTAAGTGCGTGGTCATACGGCGGCTCCCATTGCGTCGAGGATGCGCTGCGCACGCTGTTGTTCGGCCAGCAGCACGCTGAATGCAGGCAGATTGTCATCCCTTTCGATAAGCGTGGGTTTTGCTCCCGCCTGTTGAATAAATTGCGTATACAGCCGCCAGACATCCTCAGATATCGACTGGTCGTGGCTGTCGATCAGCAAATTACTGCCCCCTTCGTCGGCGCTAAAGCCCGCCAGGTGGATCTCCGTGACGCGTTCGACCGGGAAACGGCTCAGCCAGGCTGCGGCCTCAAAGCCGAGGTTGTGGGCACTGAGCCAGACGTTGTTCAGATCCAGCAGCAGGCCGCATCCGCTTCGGCGACTGACTTCGTCGAGAAATTCGATTTCGTCCCACTCATGCTCCGGCATCTGCAAATAGTGCGTGGGATTTTCCAGTGAAATCTGGCAGCCCAGCGCATCCTGCGTGCGGTTAATGTTGTCGATAACCCGGTGCATCAATCGTGTTGTCCTCGGTACCGGCAGCAGATCGGGGTAATAAATCCCGTTCCACCGCGACCATGCGAGGTGCTCGGAAACCAGCGCCGGTTTAATGTCAGCCACTAGCGCTTTTAGCTGCGCGAGCAGTTGGGCGTCCGGTGGCTCGTCACCGGCCAGTGAAAGCGAAACGCCATGCAGTGAGATTGGGTGCTGCTGGCGGATGGCCGCCAGCCACTCTCTGCGCGGGCCACCCGCCATGAGATAATTTTCACTGTGAACCTCGAACCAGAGGGAGGATGGACTGGCCCAGGCGTCGGCGTAATGCTCGGGCTTAAGGCTTAATCCGGCACCTAAAGAGTGTGTCATCGTCATGGGAGTGGCCCTTGTATTAGCTTTCGGTCAGCGAGCCGTGGCCATTTGGCGTTTGGATCGCTGTGCAGGTACCCGCCGGCACCATCTTGTAGGCATTTTTCTGGTAATCGACTTTGGATGTGCCTGCGCAGGTGGTGCCGGCCCCGGCCTTACAGTCGTTATCTGCGGCTTTGGCGATACCAAAACAGCGCTCAAGGTTTGGCCCGGTTAATTCAGCTGCAAAAGAAGCCGCGCTGAAAGAAACCAAAGACAGGGCAATCGCGGACATAGCAATACGGTTCATCGTGTTCTCCAGATAATTAAAATGAATTTAGGATTGGTAAATAATCGGCTATTTATTAAGAGTGTTATTTCCTCCTTATTGAATGAGCAGCGTTAATTTCCCGACGTAATGTTCACGGCTTTAAATATCGTGCGGGCGACATTTTTCGGGTCGTACAGCATCGGCACATGGCTGACTGGCAGTTCGGTGACGTGGGCGTGAATTTTCTTCGCCATCGCTCGCTCCAGGTCCGGGTTGATCATCCGGTCGTTGCTGCCGACCAGGAACCAGCTTGGTTTTTGCTGCCAGGCGGCGGTGGTCACTTTCTCGGTGAAGCTTGCGGCGGCGATTGGCATCTGGGTGATGCCAATAATGTTCTGCGCTTCAGGCGTCGCATCCTGGGCAAAATCGGTGGCGACGGCCTTTGGGTCGAGGCTCAGGAAGCCGTCCGCGCCCTTGATGATTTTTGCGCTGCCGGGCGGAGCAGGGAAACTGTTAGCCAGATCTGCCGTTGACTGGCCCGGCGATGGCGCAAAGGCGTTGATATACACCAGACCTTTCACTTTCGGATCGTTACCCGCCTCGGTAATCACCGTCCCGCCCCACGAATGGCCGACCAGAATAACGTCGCCTTTAGCTCGGGCGATGGCGCGTTTAGTCGCCGCCACGTCGTCTGCCAGTGAAGTTAATGGGATCTGCGCGGTGATGATTTCGTAGTGCCGCGTTTGCAGCACGGGGATCACCTGCTCCCAACTACCGGTGGCGTCGGCGAAGGCACCGTGCACTAATACGATGGTGTGCTGAGTTTCCGCCTGGGCGGCAAACCCGGTCATCAGGCCAGCCGCGGCCAGAGCCAGCAGCGTTTTACGCGTGGATTTCATTTCATGTTCCTGTTTTAGGGGGAGGGAATAAATCAGCGGTAAATATCGGCGCTGCCGAAGTAAGTGTTGTTGCCGCCCGCGGAGACCACTCGCCAGGCGCTGGCCCCGGCTTTTTCAGCTTTTGCAGCCAGTTTTTCATTGAGCTGGTCGAGGGACAGCGTGGTGCTCTCGCTTTCAGTGACGGTGCCAATTTTGACCAGGCCCTGAGCGCTGTGGACTTCTTTGGCAGCAAAGGCAGGCGCTACAGCAGCGGCCAGGACGAGCGGGAGAATAACGTTGCGGAAAAGTTTCATCATAAGCCTCACATATCAGTCGTTGAACACGTTGCCGCCAGTAGGTGGCGGATGCGCTTATTTAACGCCTGGTTTGTATGTGGGCTGTGTCAGGGGGAAGGGGATTTGTTTTGTTGTTTAGCCGTGGGCGGTGTGGATACAAAACAACACAATTCTTTTGCGCTGCGGCGGGATAACCCCTCTTCCTGGGCAGGAAGAGGGGAACGGGCTGTTATTTCAGACCTTCTCGATTCTCTGTTTTGGCTTCTTCGGCCTCGATGGCGCGATACCAGCGCGGGTGGTGCTTCTTCGCCCAGCGGCGGCTGACCTTGCCGACGATCATGCCCTTAATTGACCCTTTCACCCAAAACGCCATGTACATATGGATCAGGATGGCGTGGATCAAAATAATGGCTGAAGCCGCGTGGATCAGCAGGCTGTAGCGAATCATCCACATTGGGAAGTAGTGCGCAAACCAGGGCCGCCAGATAATAATCCCGGTTACCAGCAGCACGAAGATCATGCTCATAATGCTCCAGAACATCATCTTCTGCCCGGCGTTGTACTTGCCCACGTCCGCGACTTTATGCTCGTTGCCTTTCAGCACCTCAACAATGCCCTTCAGCCAGGGGAGATCCTGCTTGTCGGGAATGTTGTGATGCACGAAGCGCACGAACATAAACATCAGCGCCACAAAGATAGCCACGCCAAAGAACGGGTGCAGAATGCGCCCCATCTGCGGCGTACCGAAGGTTTCCGTCAGCCATTGCAGCGTCGGGAAGAACAGGGCGATGCCGGACAGAGACACGAGGAAGAAGCAAATCACCACCGTCCAGTGGCAGGCACGGTCGATGAATTTGGTTCTGACGATCATCTTACTCATGCTTGTCCTCCTCATCTTCGTCCACCTCTTCGTTCGGCCCGATCCCGACATAGTGGAAAATCAGGGCCGCGAAGGTGGCAACAAACCCGGCAGCCGAGAGCGGCTTCAGAATGCCTTTCCACAGGTTGATTGGAGTATCAATCTTCGGCTCTTTAGGCAGGTTGTGGTACAGCTCCGGCTGGTCCGCGTGGTGCAGCACGTAAACGACGTGCGTGCCGCCCACGCCCTGCGGGTTGTAAACGCCCGCATGTTCAAAGCCGCGTTTTTTCAGTTTTTCAACGCGCTGCTCTGCCATGTCCAGCATCTCTTTGCGAATACCAAAGCGAATCGCGCCTGTCGGGCAGGTTTTCACGCAGGCAGGCTCCTGGCCGACGCTGACGCGGTCAACGCACAGGGTGCATTTATACACGCGGTTATCGTCTTTGTTCAGGCGAGGGATGTTGAACGGGCAGCCCGCGATGCAGTAACCGCAGCCGATGCAGTGCTCCGACTGGAAGTCCACGATACCGTTGGCGTACTGAATAATTGCCCCGGCGGACGGGCAGGCCTTGAGGCAGCCCGGATCTTCGCAGTGCATGCAGCCATCTTTGCGGATCAGCCATTCCAGCTTGCCGTTTTCACGGGTTTCTGAAAAACGCATTAGCGTCCAGGACTTGGCGCTCAGGTCGGCGGGGTTGTCGTATACCCCCACGCAGTGGCCAACTTCGTCGCGGATGTCGTTCCACTCCGAGCAGGCCACCTGGCAGGCCTTGCAGCCGATACAGCTTGTGACATCGATGAGCTTGGTGACTTCTTCCTTGAAGTCACGCGCCCGCGGCGGCGGGGTGAAACTGTTGGTCGCCGAGCGTTTGATAATATCCTGAGATTGCATGGACATTGTTTCCTCCCTTACGCCTTCTCAATGTTGACCAGAAACGCCTTGTACTCCGGCGTTTGCGAGTTGGCGTCGCCTATCGACGGCGTCAGGGTGTTGGCGAGATAGCCCTTGCGTGCCACCCCTTCAAAGCCCCAGTGCAGCGGAATGCCGATGGTTTCGATTTCCTGCCCGCCAGCCCGCAGGGTTTGCAGGCGCGGCGTCACCACGGCCACGGCTTTAATAAAGCCGCGTTTGCTGCTGACTTTCACCCGGTCGCCGTGCGCAATGCCTTTCGCTTTCGCCAGCCCTTCGCTTATTTCAACGAACTGCTCGGGCTGCACGATGGCGTTCAACCGCGCGTGCTTGGTCCAGGTGTGGAAGTGCTCAGTCAGGCGATAAGTGGTGCCGACATAAGGGAACTGCTGCCTGTTACCCATGCGTTTAGCGTCCGCTTCGTACAGGCGCGCCGCCGGGTTGGAGACCACGTTCGGGTGCAGCGGGTTGGTGCCCAGAGGCGTTTCAAACGGCTCGTAGTGCTCCGGGAACGGCCCTTCGGCAAGTTTGTCGAGGGCGAACAGACGGCCCAAACCTTCCTGCTGCATGATAAATGGTCCGACGCCGCTGTCAGGGGCGGCGGTGCTGAAGTCCGGAATATCGTTCCCGACCCATTTCGTGCCGTTCCACTCAATCAGCATACGTTTGGCATCCCACGGTTTGCCCTGCAGATCCGCCGAAGCGCGGTTGTACAGCACGCGACGGTTCATCGGCCACGCCCACGCCCAACCCAGCGTGTTGCCCAGGCCTGACGGGTCGGCGTTGTCGCGGTTTGCCATCTGGTTGCCTTTGCTGGTCCAGCTCCCGGCGTAAATCCAGCAGCCGGAGGCGGTGGAGCCGTCATCCCGCAGCAGTGCGAAGGAGTCCAGCAACTGGCCCTTCTTCACCAGCAGGTTGCCGTTGGCGTCAAACAGATCTTCCAGCGCGTAGCCGTTGCTCTCTTTGGCGACCTCTTCGGACTCAGGATGATCGGGCTGTTCGTAGTGCCAGCGCATTTTCAGCAGCGGCTCAATGCCTTTGCCGCCTTCGGTCTGGTACATCTGGCGCAGCCGGTGGTAAAGCCCGGCCAGGATCTCCCCATCATTCAGTGCTTCACCCGGCGCATCCGCGCCTTTCCAGTGCCACTGCAGCCAGCGGCCTGAGTTGGCAATCGAGCCGTCTTCTTCCGCGAAGCAGGTGGACGGCAGGCGGAACACTTCGGTCTGGATTTTCGCCGGGTCAACGTCGTTCATCTCGCCGTGGTTTTGCCAGAAGTTGGAGGTTTCCGTCACCAGCGGGTCGATAACCACCATGTACTTCAGCTTGCTCAGGCTGGCGACAACCTTGTTTTTATCCGGGAATGAGGCAACGGGGTTAAAGCCCTGGCACAGATAGCCGGTGACGAGGTTGCGATCCATCATGTCGAAGTACTTCAGCACATCGTAGGCCTGATCCCACTTCGGCAGCCAGTCAAAGCCCCAGCCGTTCTCTTTCTGCGCGTCGTCGCCGTAGAAAGTTTTCATCAGGCTGACGAAGAACTTCGGATAATTCCCCCAATAGTTCACCTGGCCCGGCAGCGTCGCTTTTGGCGTGTTGGCGGCGAGATAGCCATCGACCGTGGTTTGCTTGTCGGACGGTAAAGAGAGATAGCCCGGCAGGCTGGTGGACAACAGGCCGAGGTCGGTCAGGCCCTGAATGTTGGAGTGGCCACGCAGCGCATTGACGCCGCCGCCCGCCATCCCCATGTTGCCCAACAGCAGTTGGATCATCGCCATGGTGCGGATGTTCTGCGCGCCCACGGTGTGCTGAGTCCAGCCCAGTGCGTACAGGAATGTGGTGGTGCGATCGACCGCGCTGGTCGAGGCCAGCACTTCGCAGACTTTGAGGAAATCGGCCTGCGGCGTGCCGCAGATATGCTCGACCACGTCCGGCGTGTAGCGGGCAACGTGCTCTTTGAGCAGGTTCCAGACGCAGCGCGGGTCGGTTAACGTGTCATCTCGCTTCGCAAAGCCATTTTCGTCGAACTGATAGTTCCAGGTGGTTTTATCATACTGGCGCTTTTCTTCGTCGTAGCCGCTGAACAGGCCGTCTTCGAAGCCAAAGTCCTCGTGCACCAGCAGGGCCGCGTTGGTGTAGTGTTTGACGTATTCAGCGTTGATTTTGTTGTTGGAAATCAGGTACAGAATCACGCCCGACAGGAAGGTAATGTCGGTGCCGGAGCGGATAGGTGCATAGATATCTGCTACCGATGCCGTACGGGTGAAGCGCGGATCGACCACAATCAGCGTGGCGTCGTTGTTGTTTTTGGCTTCCATCGCCCAGCGGAAACCAACCGGGTGGGCTTCAGCGGCGTTGCCGCCCATCACCATCACCACGTTGGCGTTTTTGATATCAACCCAGTGGTTGGTCATCGCACCGCGACCAAATGTTGGAGCAAGACTTGCTACCGTTGGTCCGTGTCAGACGCGCGCCTGGTTATCTACCGCCAGCATGCCCAGCGAGCGGGCAAACTTCTGGGTTAACATGCCGGTTTCGTTGCTGGCCGCCGAGGCGCACAGCATCCCGGTGGAAAGCCAGCGGTTAACCGTCACGTCTTGTTCATTTTTCTCGATGAAGTTGGCATCGCGGTCGTCTTTCATCAGGCGGGCAATGCGGGAAAACGCCTCGTCCCAGCTGATGCGCTGCCATTTGTCTGACCCAGGCGCGCGGTATTCCGGGTAGCGCAGGCGATTATCGCTGTGAATGTAGTCGAGCAGCCCCGCGCCTTTTGGGCACAGCGCGCCGCGGTTGACCGGATGATCCGGGTCGCCTTCGATATGAAAAATGCTGGATTTGGCGTTTTTCGAGCCATCTCCGAGGCTATACATCAATAAACCACAGCCAACAGAACAGTAAGTACAGCTATTGCGCGTCTCTTTTGCACGCAGCAGCTTGTAGTTGCGCGTTTCCGCCAGCGCGGCTTTTGGGGCAAAGCCCAGCACCGCCGCCGTTGTACCTGCCATTCCGCCGGCGCAGATTTTGAAAAACTTCCTGCGACTGACGTTCATCGTCACCTCATTGTTACGACGTTTTTAGTGCGGGCGAAAATAACAGCTACAGCTATTCAGATATTGCGTGAAATCAATTCGATAAACATTGGGTAGAGGATTACCCCTTTAGTATTAGAGGTTATTTGGCGGAGATAACACCGGCGTGTGGCAGGGGAAGGGGCAAGGGGAGTAAAACAATGTTGTCAGAGGCGATGCCGTTTATCGAGGAAACGGCACGCTGCGGGCTTTGAGTCAGATGCGGGTGATCGAGAACCAACGGCGCCAGATAAAACGCAGCAGGTAATATTCAACGGTGCCCAAAGCAAGGAACCAGATGCAGAACAGGATCACGTAAAGCTGGCTGAGATCGACCAGGTGGAAAGTGTCGATAAGCTTTTGCGCCAGAGTCAGCGTTAACGCCGGGGCCGGGAGCAGCAGGCATGACAGAAAGGCCAGCAGCAAAATGCCGCCCGCGCTCAACAGCGCTTGATGTGGATGGTTCATGACGTTGTTAGCCTGAGGTTAAAAGGCTATTGTCCGGGAAAGTGTACCCGGGTGTAAACCATTTGAGAAAGGGTAAAAAAGCGGCCCCTGCGAACAGAGGCCGTGTGAATCAGTTAAACACGTTGTTCAGCAGCGTGTACATCTGCGTGAAAGCGCGTTTTGTCACTTCCGGATGGTATTTCGCCACGCCTTCAACGTTCGCGCTCGGGTCTGTGAATGAATGCACGGCGCCGGCGTAGCTCACCAGCTGCCAGTCTACCGATGCGGCGTTCATTTCGCTGACAAACTTGCTCAGCTGTTCGCGCGGCACAAGCGGATCTTCCGCGCCGTCCAGCACCAGAATCGACGCTTTGATCTCGCCTGCAGCGTGGGTTTTCAGGGTATCCAGCGTGCCGTGGAAAGAAATCGCTGCTTTGATATCCGCGCCGCTTCTTGCCAAATCAAGCGAGCAGTGCCCGCCAAAGCAGAAGCCCGCTACCGCCAGTTTGTTGCCGTCGACGGCTGCGATTTCCTGCGTAGCAAGCGTGTCCAGCGCGGCCTGCATACGGCCTACTTCCGCTGGAGTGTCTTTCACGCCCATCATCAGGGCACCGGCTTCATCGGCGTTGGTCGGGCGCTTGCCCTGGCCGTAAAGATCGGCAACCAGTACGACGTAGCCCTGAGCGGCGATCCCTTTGGCCTGTTCAACCGCTCCGGCGCTGACGCCCATCCAGTTGGGGGCGATCAGGATGCCTGGCCGCGCAGCGCTTTGATTTTCCTGGTAGACCAGCGCGCCTTCAAAGGTTTGATTCTCGACTTGATAAGTAATGGCTGTTGAAATAATTTCTGACATAAGAATTAACCCCTAAATAAAATTTATTGGTCTGCAGGTGAGCCTTAATTAATTTCACATCGATAACGAATTAGCAATTAATTCAATTTACAAGCGCATGAATTGCTATTTAATTTAATTTAAAAAGCGTTTATTTGTTAGCGATAAATAATTTCTGTGAATAATTGTAATTAACCTGTTTCACGCTGACCATACCCATTTTATCTATAAGCCTTTATCTATAATAAGGAATCACGCTGTGTCATCGGCAGCAGGCGAGAATCCTCCAGCGCCGCCGTGCGATGGCCAATCCCCTGGAGATAAGCCTCATTATCCACAAAGGCCAGAAAAGCTCCCGCACTGCTCTGCCGCACGAGCATGGCGCAGTCCCAGCGTTCATCCTGCGGGCCAATCAGCCAGCTGTCAGCGGCACCAAGGAAAATAATATCTCCGCCGCTTTTATGTAAAAACGGCAGCGTGTGCTGTATATAGCGCTGAAAAGCTTCCGCGCCGCTAATCGGGCTAAGAGGCATTAATTCCGGCGTGGTTGAGTAATCCGCTACTTCCCGAAAACGCAGGAGGTTGAGCATATAAACCTCCCCGGATATTTGTTTCATCACAAAATGTCGCCCGGCCTGCGGGGTAGGCTGCAGGTAAGGCGTCGCGTTTGAGGACGTGAACATAATTATTCCTGTTATTTCCCGGCCGCAAAATGAGCGAGAAGCAGGGAAGCCACTTCTTCTTCCAGCGCAGGAGGAATTTCATGCCCCATGCCTGCAATGAGCTGCAATTTTGCGGCGGGGATCGTCTTAGCAATGTCCTGCCCGGCTTCTACTGGGAAGAGCGGATCTTGAGTGCCGTGGATCACTAGCGTGGACGCCGCTATTCGTTTTATCTCCTGGCGAAGATCGCCACTGGCCGCCATCGCCGCAATCTGGCGCAGCATGCCGGGCATTGAACTGGCGCGTACCAGCGAGGTTTTTAACAGCGCGGTGTAATACTCCTCGTCAAACGGGAGGTGCGTTGAGGCAATGCGCCTGAAGAACGTGAGTTGCTGCTCAAGCCAGGCGCTTTGGTGCGAATGCGGATCCGGCTTCGGCCCCATTAGCATTGTCATCACATCGGGGGCCGGAGGCGGGAGCTGAGGATTCCCTGTGCTGGACATGATGACGCACAGAGACCGCGTTTTTTGCGGATATTGCACGGCAAACAGTTGGGCGATCATACCGCCCATGGAACGGCCAACGATGTGCGCGGCTGAAATACCGGCTTTTTCCAGCGTGAGCGCAACGTCTGCCGCCATGTCCTGGAGCGTATAGGCGATGGGGATCCTTTGGCCCTGGGAGAGTGCCTGCAGGTCGGGCACGCCCGCGTGGTTTAACGTGGGAGACAGCCCGCAGTCGCGATTATCGACCCGTAAAACATAGAAACCTGCGTCGGCCAGCCGCTGGCAAAAGCGCTGTGACCAGCTGATGCTCTGGCTTCCCAGCCCCGGTAGCAGTGCTATGGCCGGGTTTTGCTTAGTACCGAAGGCGTCGAAATAGAGCGAAACCGGCAGGTTAGTAGCTGTGTTCATGGGCGATCCTCAGTTTTTGCTGCCAGGTTTCCAGCAGCTTCTCCAGCGCGGCTTTAACGTTTTGTTCATCCGGTTTGACCTTTTCGAGTACGGTGAACTCGAAAGCGGGCTCGCCATACTGGTTCCAGGCCTGCTGCAGCGCCTTATTGCGGTGCTGCCCGAACTTAAGTTCAAACAGATGGCGGTTTAACACACCCTGAGCATTTGCTGCGCTGGCGAGCAGCTTGTGGCCAGTTTGCGTATTGGCGATCAAATAGATGCCCGCTGTTGTCGGGCTGTCTTTATAGCTCTGCTTCAGATCTTTTTTGTTTATTGCCTCAGTCATTTTTGGACTCCTGCTTGCCAAAAGCTAACGTTGCCGCATAGCGGCGAATATCCTGCGGCCAGCCTTCCATCGCGGCATTGAAGGCCACTTCGTCATCAGCGAATAGCGCGCGCAGGCAAGTTTCGTACTCCGGCAGATCGCCCGCCACCTCGTGCATAAACTGGTAGGCGCTTTCGTGCCTGCGGCGTTTGTTGTCCGCCGGTTCGCTGGCTTTTCTGGCCTGTTCGATCAGTCGACGTAAAGTTGCAGAGGCGCCGCCCGGCTGCGTGGCCAGCCACTCCCAGTGGCGCGGTAGCAGGGTGACCTCCTTCGCCGATACGCCAAGCTTTGGCCTGCCGCGAGTTTTAACCGCAGCGGCCTCTTCGCTTGGCTGTTCGGCCAGCTCCGGGTAAGCCGCAATCGCGCTGGCTTCATCCCCTTGCACGTGGATATCCAGCCGTTTGCCGGTCTGGTCATTGAAGATAAACACCGGCTCGTTGCCGATTGGCGTGGCCTTTAGCTGCCGCAGCAGTTCGCTCAGGTTGCCGTGGGCAATCTGTCGTCGCTGTAGGAAGGCTGTGAGAGTAACAGGAGGCATGTGTGATACCTATTTTATCCGGGTAAAAATAGTAGCCTATCGGGAGGCGCTAACGTTGTCAATTATACCCGGGTAAAATAGGTGGGCGAGGTCAGGCCTGGTGCATCAAGTCCTGATACAGCTCTGCGAGCACGCCGCCGGGGCGAAATTGCTGTTTAATCCAGCGGGTAACCTGGCCCGTCGCCGCGTGCTGCGTGGCAAGCAACATGCGGGAATGCTGGCGTGGGTTATGGACCTGGCGGATCGTCAGCAGGCCGTTTTCTACCTCGCTACGCGCCATGTAATCCGGCAAAAAACCGATGCCGTCGCCCAGGATCTGGCACTGACATTTGGTCGGGAAGTCCGGTACCACCACGGTATCCTGGCCGTGCAGCAGCCAGCCCACTTTTTTATTAAGGGTAGAGGCCGTATCTTCCACCATGATATTCGGGTAAAGCCTGAGCTGGCTTTCAGGGATGGGTTCCTGTGCCGTGGCGAGGGGGTGATTTGGCGCGACCGCGAATGCCCAGTGAATGACGCCAATCTCCGTATAATCAATGCCACCCCCGCCCAGCAGGGCATCGGGCGCGCCGATAGCAATATTCACCTGATTGTTGAGCATCGCATCCCAGACGCCGTTGTATACCTCAGTGGTGATGGCAATCTGGCAGCCGGGGAACTGCTTTTTCAAAATATTCAGCAGTCTGGCCGTATGGTGAGGCGTGTACAGCAGATGGTTAATGCAAATCCTGACTTTCGCTTCGATGCCCTGCGAAATGGTCTCAATGCCCAGCCGGATCCCTTGAAAATCATTCAATAAGTCGCTGGCCTTGCGGTAGAGATAGATCCCGGATTCGGTCAGCTCGATGCTGCGGGTGTTGCGGATAAACAGCGGTGCATCGAGCCAGGTCTCCATACGCTTTATGGTGTAGCTGATAGCGGAGGTGGTTACACCCAGCTCTTCGGCGGCACGGCTGAAGCTGCCGTAGCGGGCGGCACAGGTAAAGGCCTGCAGGTTTTCTTCGGTAAAGATGGAGTTCATTCCGTGCTCCCTTCGATGACGCGCGATGCGGGGGAGTTTGACATATTTTGAAAAGAATTATTAAAACACATTCAACAATAGCGGCATCAGCGATGAATCTTTTTTAAGCGGATGTTTTTCCCGCCAGGGCGTTGTTATTCTCGAATTTCGGCCATAACCGCGAACGACAGGAGAACATGATGTCTGACAACGAGCTGATAACCGGGTTTTTGACGGCGGCTTTGAACGGGGACGTGTCAACGCTGAAAGCATGCCTGGCGCAGGGCGTGGATATTAACGCCAGCAACCGGCAGGGCAGAACGGCGATAACCCTTGCCAGCCTGAAGCAAAAATACGACTGCGTGGCGCTGTTGATTGACGCAGGCGCGGACGTTAATCAGCAGGATGAAACCTGTTTTAACCCCTTCCTGATTAGCTGCCTGAATAACGATCTCAAGCTGTTGCGCCTGTTGCTACCCACTAAGCCTGACCTGACTCGCTTAACGCGTTTCGGCGGGGTAGGCATTACGCCTGCCAGTGAGAAAGGCCACGTTGAGATTGTGCGCGAGCTGCTGGCTCACACCGAGATTAACGTCAACCACACCAACTTCCTCGGCTGGACACCGCTGCTTGAGGCCATCGTGCTGAACGACGGCGGCAAAAAGCAGCAGGAGATTGTCTCGCTGCTGCTGGAAAACGGTGCCAACCCGCATATGACGGATAAATACGGCAAAACGCCGCTTGAGCTCGCCGAAGAAAAAGGCTACCGCGAAATCGCTCAGCTGCTGAGAGACGCGGGCGCATAGCCGCTGTATTCCTGACAACCACCATCACACTCTGGGTAGAAAAATAATAATGACTGAGATTGAAAAAAGCCGTCGCGACTTTATCAGCGGAAGCGGCAAAGTTGCCGCCGCCTGTGCGCTGTTTGGGGCGAGCGGCAGCGCAGCCTGGGCCGCTAAAACACCTACAACTGCCAGTGAGAGCAGCCGCCAAATGAATGCCATCAGCGAAAAACACTATTACCTCGACAATGTGCTGCTGGAAACCGGGTTTAATTACGAAGGCGAAACCGCCGTCAGTACCCGCACCGAACTACATACGTTAGAAATCAAAGACGGAAAAATTGCGGCAGTTCGCGCCAATAAATCGCACCCTGACGGCACGCTGCATAGTTATGACGCCGGGAGTAAGCTGTTGCTGCCGGCGATGCGCGATATGCACATCCACCTGGACAAGACGTTCTATGGTGGCCCGTGGCAGGTGCATAACCGCCCGGAAGGCACCACTATCATGGATATGATTGCTTACGAGCGTAAAATTCTGCCGGAGTTACAGCCCTACACCCGAGAACGCGCCGGAAAGCTTATCGATCTTATCCAGTCCAAAGGGTCGACCATTGCCCGCAGTCACTGCAACATTGAGCCGGTTTCCGGGCTGAAAAACCTTGAAAACCTGCAGACGGTGCTGGCAGAGAGAAAGTCAGGCCTGAACTGTGAAATCGTGGCGTTTCCGCAGCACGGTTTGCTGCTTTCAAAATCTGAACCGCTGATGCGGGAAGCGATGCAGGCGGGGGCGCACTACGTGGGTGGCCTGGACCCAACCAACGTGGATGGCGCGATGGAGAAGTCGCTCGATACCATGTTCCAGATAGCGCTTGATTACGACAAAGGCGTGGATATTCACCTGCATGAAACCAGTCCGGCGGGCGTGGCGGCGGTGAATTACATGGTGGAAACGGTTGAGAAAACTCCGCAGCTTAAAGGCAAACTTACCATCAGCCACGGTTTTGCGCTGGCCACCCTTACGCCGCAGCAGGTGGAGGATATTGCCACGCGCATGGCTGCCCAGCAGATCAGTCTCGCCTCTACCGTGCCCATCGGAACTTTGCATATGCCGCTGAAGCAGCTCCAGCAAAAGGGCGTGCTGGTGATGACTGGCACCGACAGCGTGATCGATCACTGGTCGCCGTACGGGCTGGGCGACATGCTGGAAAAAGCTAACCTGTATGCGCAGCTCTACGTTCGCCCGAGCGAGCTTAGCCTGTCGCGTTCGCTGGCGATTGCCACCGGCAATATTTTGCCGCTGGATGATAAAGGTAAACAGGTTTGGCCGAAGGCGCAGGATGAGGCGAGCTTTGTGCTGGTGGATGCATCATGCTCAGCGGAAGCGGTGGCGCGTATTTCGCCGCGTACCGCGACCTTCCATCAGGGCAATTTAGTCTGGGGAAGCGTGATGTAATGCGAGGGAAAATAGCCTGCAAAAGCAGGCTATTTAATTACACCTTACCGAACAACAAAGACCGGGAAGCGGGCGTGACGAATAATACTGGAGGCGTTAGATCCGAGCAGATGAGTGGAAATAGACGGGTTCTTCGAGCCAACAATAATGACATCCGCATGAATGTCCTGCGCGACTTCGTTCACTTCATCCCGTACCGAGCCGTAGCGAATCTCCAGCACCACGCGTTCTTTAGGCAGTGAGAAGTGCCCGCGCAATTCTTCCATCTTTTCTTCGGCGTTTTTCTTCAGGTACTCGTCGAATTTACGGATGTCAGAGGAAAAACCGTGGGTATTAAACAGCGGGGATTTAGGCAGAACGTACAGAAGGTGGATTGTGCCCTCAGACTCTTTCGCCAGATATTCCGCATGGCGAATGGCTTTATCCGTGAGCTCCATTTCAAAAACATCCACCGGCATTAAGATGGTTTTATACATCGTTCATCTCCTTTGGGTTACGTTTGATTCATCCTGGCACTAAGTGATGGGAAAATCAGTTTAATTTTCCCGAGTTTGCGACCGCTATATTCATTTATACCGCTTAAATTAGTGACTACCAAAATGGGTGCAATTATTTGTATTATATGTCGGCCTGGCAGCTTTGCTTGGCGTAAAAAAATATCAAATCAATACCGAGGATAATTCTGGATGGCTACAAAAATCCTGATGCAGAATGCCCGTACTGGTGAAACGGTTACGGGGTTCTATGGTTTTTCATGGACTACACTGTTTTTTGGCTCTTTCCCTGCGCTGTTCCGTAAGGACTTCATTACCTTCATCGGCATATTTGTTGTGCTGTTGATTTTGGGGGTCTTTACTGCAGGCATTGGCTCAATGATCGCGATGATCGTTTGGGCGTTTATGTACAACAAGTATTACACCGTTAACCTGGTTAAAAAGGGCTTTGCCTTTGCCGGTACACACACTGAAAACCAGGTTGCTGCCAGCCGACTGGGGTTAATTCTCAACGCGGATAATTGCAAAACATTTGCTCAGTAATGACCGACTTGATAGTAAAAAAGCGCCTTTGAGGCGCTTTTTCTGTTTTACCGGATGGGTGTTTTAGTTGCGACCCGCCATCACGCCACCGTCAACATCCCACAACGCGCCTGTTACCCAGGTGGTATTCTCGGACAGCAGGAAGCTAACCACTTCGGCAACGTCGCGTGGGGTGCCGACTCGGCCAATCGGGTGGAAGCTATCAAAGCTGCCCATCACGCCCGCCACATCTTCTTTAGGAATGAAGCCTTCATAAATTGGCGTATGCACCACCGCCGGTGAAACCGCATTGACGCGGATACCGTGCGAACCCAGTTCAATAGCAAGGTTCTTCGTCAGCGCATGCAAACCGGCTTTCGCCATGGAGTAGGCGGAAGAAGGCGTGGCGCCGATGGCCTGCTGCGCCCACATGGAACCGATGTTGACGATTGAGCCTTTGATCCCGGCGGCAACCATGTTTTTCACCACTTCACGGGTAATGAAGAAGGTCGCGCGGTTGATGTTCATGTACATGTCGTAATCCGCCTCTTCGTGTTCGGTAAAGGCTTTCGGGAAGAAGACCCCGGCGGCGTTCACCAACAGGCTGATATCGCGGTGCTCCGCGTTAATCACGTCCATCACTTTGTGCATTCCTTCGCTGCTCATCAGGTCCGCGACGATGACGGACACTTCACCGAGGGCAGACAGTGCCTGGCGTGCCTGTTCGGCTTTCTCCGCGCGATTCCCGACCAGCACAACTTTCCCGCCGTTTTCCAGCACCTGACGAGCACTTTCCAGACCCATACCGCTGGTGCCGCCAACAACTAAAAGTTTCTTACCTGCGAATGATGTAGACATGATGACCTCGTTTCTCGTTGCTTAATAAGATGAAGCTGCCTGCGTGGCGCTTCGGAATGGCGACAGAATGCCAAAACCATTTGGGCCTGACGAAGCATAAGAACTTGCATATCGAGAAAGAAAAACTATCTTGTCGGTATGTCGTCTTTTGTCGAAGAGAAAATATGAGATCGTTGAATCGCCTGAAATGGCTGCACGCCTTTGAAGCCACGGCGCGCCACGGCAGCTTTACCGGCGCTGCGGAGGAACTGGGCGTAACACCCGCCGCCGTGGGGCAGCTTGTTCGTTCCCTGGAAGAGTGGGTTGGCCATCCGCTGCTGCACCGCACCCGCAGCGGGAAAGAAAGACTTACTCTGGTTGAGGAAGCAAAGGAGGCGCTGCAGGACATTACCGTTGGGCTGGATAGCCTGGAGCAGGGGCTGAATAAGCTGCGCGGTGCCAGAGCCCGCGCCGTGGTGGTGATTACCGCTTCTCAGGTGCTAATGATGAACTGGCTGATGGAGCGCCTCAACCGCTTTTCCGAGCAGCATGACAGCATCGACCTGCGCCTTAACGTCACGGAAAAACTGACCGATGTGCTGCACGGCGAGGCCGATGTCGGCATTCGCTGCGGCCCCGGCAACTGGCCGGGTTTGCAGTCAACGTGGTTAATGGATGAGGAGGCGGTAATTGTTTGCAGCCCGCAGTTGCTGACCGGCGTCACCGAAGCGGACTGGCTGTCGAAACAGAAGCTTATCTACGATGACACGCCGCATCCCGGGGCGAACTTCCCGGACTGGGAAACGATTTCTCAGGGCATCGGCGTACCGTTGTGCGAGCAAAATGGCCTGCACATTAACTCTACGTCAGCCGTTATTCTGGCTGCGCTGAGCGGGCGTGGTGTGGCAGTTGTGCGCAAAGCTCTGGTTCAGCAACTGATCGACCTGGGGCAACTGCGCCAGCTTTTCCCGCAGCACAAATGGCCGCTGACCTGGTCCTATTTTATCGTGCGTTCAGAGCGCTCCAGCCGACGCCCGGAGGTTACTCTGTTCCATGACTGGCTGGTGGCAGAGACGGGCGCTACGCTTAAGTAATGGAAAAACTCACCGAATTAAAGCGCGCCAAACGGCTGGCGCTCTCACTTTTGCTGATTGCTGCGGCAACGTTTGTCGTGACCTTATTTTTGCCACCCAGTTTCTGGGTCAGCGGCCTGAAAGCGATTTCTGAAGCGGCGATGGTCGGCGCCCTGGCGGACTGGTTTGCGGTAGTGGCGCTGTTTCGTCGGGTACCCATCCCGTTTATTGCCCGGCATACGGCCATTATCCCGCGTAATAAAGATCGTATCGGTGAGAATCTTGGCAAGTTTGTGCAGGAAAAGTTTCTGGACACCCAGTCGTTGGTTGACCTGATTCGTCGCCACGAGCCGGCGCAGATGATGGGGACCTGGTTCCGGCAGCCCGAAAATGCTCAGCAGGTAGGGCGGCACATGCTCAAGGTGATGGAAGCGTGGCTGTCTCTTACCGATGACATGCGGATTCAGGGGCTGATTCGCCGGGCGGTGCACAAGGCCATTGATAAAGTCGATCTCAGCTATTCCAGCGCGCTATTGCTGGAAAGTTTGACCAAAAATAACCGCCATCAGGCGTTGCTCGACTCGGTGATCGCGCAACTGCTGGCGCTGCTGGAAAAACCGGCCAGCCGGGAATTTATTGCCCGCCAGATCGTCCGTTGGCTGGAAACCGAGCACCCGGTTAAGGCCAGGGTGCTGCCTACCGAATGGCTGGGCGAGCAAAGCGCAGAGCTGGTATCCGACGCCGTGAATTCTCTGCTGGATGACGTGAGCCAGGACAAAACGCACCAGCTTCGCCGGGCGTTTGACCGTGCCGTACAGCGGCTTATCGACAGTCTGAAAAATGACCCGGAAATGGCCGCCAAAGCGGAAACGATCAAAAGTTATCTGAAAGAGGATGAGAAGTTTAATCTCTACCTCGGCGAGCTTTGGAATGACCTGCGGGGCTGGCTGAAAACAGACATTGCCAGCGATGATTCGCGGGTGCAAAAGCGCATTGCCGAAGCGGGGCAATGGCTCGGGGAAACGCTAACGGCCGATGCTTCGCTGCGGGCCTCGCTGAATGAGCACCTTGAGCAGGCCGCCCGGCATATTGCGCCGGACTTCTCTGCGTTTCTCACCCGGCACATTAGCGACACGGTGAAAAGCTGGGACGCGAAAGACATGTCGCGGCAGATTGAACTCAACATCGGCAAAGATCTGCAGTTTATCCGCATTAACGGCACGCTGGTGGGGGGCTCGGTCGGGCTGGTGCTCTATTTGCTTTCACAATTGCCGGGCGTGATTGAGGGCTGGGGGCTGAGGTTTTAAGGCACAGGGCGCGAGGCCCCGTGCCGCGTGGTTAGCCCTGATGAGGCATAAGTTTCGGATCACCGGCGAAAGCAGGTTTGTTGCTGCTGAGTGCCTGTTCATCAGCGCCTGGCGAGCCGCTGTTATCCGCCCAGACGCCTTCCTGCGTTTTGCTGATGGCCTGATGTTGGCCGTTAAGGTTTTGCCCCATGGCGGCGATGTGCTGGCTTTCGGTTCCACCGCTGTTGTCGGCCCAGGGAATGACGGGGTCGGCCGCTGCGGCGAATAAAGGCAAGCAAATCGAGCTGGCAAGCAGCATTTTGATGGCTTTATGCATGTTATTCACCTGCTGACATTAGCGTTTTGGGTGCCCGCTCCGTTAGGAGATGGCGGTACCGATAAGTCTACTGCGGCGTGAAGTGTGAGCGGGGGGAGAAAAGTAAAAGAGCGTGTCATTTGCCACAATTGCTTACCAGCGATCTCTCTATAATCAATAGGATATAAATCAATTTCATTTACAATGAAATAATTAATCTGCTAATGATAATAACTGTAATTTATTGAGGCACCGATCTCCAGGCTGCCTGACAAGACCCATGAAATTTAATTAGATATACTTTCGTTTTATTTTCAATCGGCTATTACAGCGGTAACTTATGACGCTTAACCCTTTCTGCTATTTTCTGCTGCTGCTTACCGCGGCGGGCAGCATTTTTATTCCTTACTCATTGATCATGTGGTTTGTACTGGTGAATGTACTCACTCTGCTGGTTTACGGCGGTGACAAACTGGCTGCGATAAAAGGCTGGCAGCGTGTGCCGGAGGCAACATTGCTTCTCTTTGGGCTGACAGGCGGCTGGCCCGGGGCAATTCTGGCCCAGCAAAGTTTTCGCCATAAAACACTGAAGCAGCCGTTCAGACGCTGGTTTTTTATTACCGTGATAATAAATTTAATTGCTGTCTTTGCCATTGTATATGAATTTTATTTACCCAGGTAATATTAACTTTGTATATCTGGTGAGATAATGCAATGAGTTTTGCTATGTGTTTTTATTTTTTCAAGTGGCTTTGTTAAACTGTTAATGTTTTTAATGAATTAATAATCCCTTGCTTAAAATTAAATTGATTTTAAGTGTGTGTGATAAATTAGATGATCAAATGTTAATGAAGCCCTGAGGGGCGCATCATTTGGCCTTAATGGTTTTAATTAAGCTCTTTTTAGGTGTGCCTGGATTCTCACTATGCTTAATTGTCGGGGCTGATTTGATAGTGATTGCGTAGTGGTCTGGTCTTTAGGTTACGATGCGTTATCTGAACTTTCATTTTAAGCATGTTAATCATGAGGTACCGGTCAATAGCAGGTGCCTTTATTACTGTTGGCAAATAACATGGTCTGTGTTCTAGATATTTATTTATAGACATTAAATAATGGAATAAACCATTGTGCCGGATAAAAGGCAGGTAGCCCTATGACTATTTTAAATCAATTTGGAATGATTAATTATACGGTGAAAAGAAAAGGGAGTTATCTTCCCGCGTTTTTATCACTTTGTTTATTTAGTCCTGTTGTGTTGGCAAATAATGTAGAAGGTGGTGCGGCAAGTAATGTCGATGTTCAGCAGTTTTCCGTCAAGCTAGGAGCAAATCGTATTATTTACGATCCGGCAAAGTCCGGGGCCATGCTTTCCGTTGTGAATTCACAAAATTATCCGATGCTGGTGCAGACGGATATTTTTCTTGAAGATAAAACCACCAAAGCGCCTTTCACGGTCACGCCTCCGCTTTTCCGCCTGGACGGCGGGCAGACCTCGCGCCTCCGTCTCATCCGTACCGGCGGTGATTACGCCACAGACCGCGAGTCGCTGCACTGGGTTTGCGTAAAAGGTATTCCACCTAAGGCAGACGATCTCTGGGCGAAGGACGAGAAAGGAAGCGATGAGTCAAAAGTAACCTCTTTTAGCGTCAAATTCTCGGTCAATAGCTGCATCAAAATGTTTATCCGCCCGGCAGGGGTAAAAGGCAAACCTGATGATGCCGCTGCAGCGCTTAAATGGCAGAAGTCGGGCGATAAGCTGAAGGTAACCAACGGCTCGCCGTTTTATATCAACCTCAGCCAGCTCACGGTAGGCGGAAAAGAGGTGAAAGACAAGCGCTACATTGCGCCACTATCTTCTGAAACATTTACATTGCCAGCGGGCGGTAATGGCACCGTGGAATGGAAAGTTATCAACGATTTCGGCGGCGAGAGCGTTCTGTACAGGGAGAAAAACTGATGTACTCCCCCTTAACTCGCCCGCACCTTTCCCGCGTCTTTAAGAGAACAGCGCTGGCATGTGTTTGTTTATCTGCTCTGCCGGGTAGCCTGCAGGCACGAACGTGGTCTTTCGACACCACAGCGTTAGGCCAGGATGTTGATGTGTCCGTGTTCGAGCAGGGTGGGCAGCTACCGGGAATCTACCCGGTCGAGATTTTGGTTAACGGCGTGCGCCAGGATATCCGGAACATGGATTTTCGGTTAGCAAAAGATTCTGACGGCAACAACCGACTTCGCACCTGTCTGACGAGAACTCAACTGATGCAATACGGTGTGAAAGTGAAGGACTGGCCGGGGCTGTTTAAGGGGGAGGAGACGGTTTTTCCGGAGAATGAATGTGCCACGATGTCGGTCATTCCTTATGCTTCTGAGCAGTTTGATTTTAACCGAATGGAACTACAGATCTCTGTGCCTCAGATTGCGATGTGGCCGGTTGTGAAGGGGATCGCCCCGGAAGGACGATGGGACGACGGCATTCCCGCTTTCTTGCTCAATTACCGAACCAGCATTCGGGAAATGGAGTACCGAAATAGTGGTACATCAAGCACCTCTGGCTCTGCGCAGCTAGAGCCAGGCTTGAATCTGGGTGCTTGGCGCTTTCGAAACCTGCTGAGCTGGCAAAAAACAAGCGGCCAGGATGGTAAATGGGAACGAGCATATTCGCGCGTGGAACGTGGGCTGAATGACTTCAAGAGTCGCCTGACGTTCGGGGAGTATTATACCCCCTCAGATGTTTTCGACAGCGTGCCGTTTCGAGGCGTGATGGTCGGTACGGATGAAAGTATGGTGCCATTCAGCCAACGTGCATTTGCCCCACAGGTCAGAGGTATTGCCCGAACCAGGGCAAATATTGAGGTGCGCCAGAATGGCTATCTTATCTACAGCACCACGGTGGCACCCGGCGAGTTCGAACTAACGGATCTGGCAATTACCGGCTCTGGAGGGGACCTGGAGGTGACGGTGCTGGAGTCCGACGGCAATAACCAGGTCTTCTTGGTACCCTGGACGACACCGGCCATTGCCGTGCGGCAGGGCTACTTAAAATATAACGTTTCTGTGGGTGAATATCATTCGTCAAACTCGGCTGTGGAACAGACCCCAGTCGGCCAGTTGACGGCGATATACGGTTTGCCGCTGGGCCTGACAGTGTTCGGTGGCGGGCAGTTTGCCGACCATTATCAGGCGGCATCTTTTGGGCTTGGGCTTTCTGCCGGAAACTATGGTGCCGTTTCGCTGAATGGTATTCATGCCCGCGGGCAGAAAAAATCGCAGGAATCCACTCAGGGGGCTCTTTGGGGGCTGCGCTACAGCAAAACGCTGGACACGACAAACACCGGCATTTCATTTTCTCATTATCGATACACTTCGCCTGACTACACAACGCTTTCAGACGTTCTGAATACCTGGAGAAAAGACGGTTACAGTGGATACTATTCCAGCGGGGACTCGGTGAAGAACCGGACTAGCCTGACGCTCAGCCAGTCACTTGGCAGCATTGGCAGTTTCAGCCTCAGCGGGACGCGCAATACCTACCGAAACGGCAAGGCGGATCAGGACTATCTTTCTGCATCTTTTGGCTCTTCATGGAAAGGTGTTTCCTGGTCTCTTAGCATGACGGAGCAAACCGTATCGCGTTATGGCGGCGGCAACCGTAATCACAATCGCAAGGAACAGCAATATGGGCTGTGGGTGAATATCCCTCTTTCTACCTTCGACATGTGGGCATCTACTCAGGTACAGGGTGGAACCGGGCGCGACACCAGCTATGTGGCTGGCCTGAACGGACGTGCATTTGACCGCCAGCTGAACTGGAACCTGCGTCAGAATATTACCCAGGGCGATTCTTCTGCCCAAAGCAGCAGCGTGGATATGGACTGGAGCGGCGCTTACGGCAATATCGGCGGTGGCTATAACTACAGCAAAAATTCCCGACAAATGAACGCCCAGCTCAGCGGTGGTGTCATTGCCCATCGCAATGGCGTGACGTTTGGGCAAACGTTAGGTACCACCACTGCACTGGTCGAAGCGCCGGGTGCCAGCGGCGTGGCTGTGAATAACTGGACGGGCGTCAGAACAGATTTCCGCGGTTTCACCACGCTGGGTTATCTCTCGCCCTACCAGGATAACACCGTCACGCTGGATCCTGTCTCCCTGCCTGAGGATGCTGAAATTACGCAAACCGATACTCGCGTGACGCCGACAAAAGGTGCCGTAGTGCCCGCAACCTTCCAGACACGCATCGGCGGCCGAGCCTTGATTGCTTTGAGCCAGCCTGGTGGTAAGCCCGTACCGTTCGGCGCCGTTGTCAGTCTGGAGGGCAACGAAAACGCCAGAGCGACCGGTGTAGTGGGTAACGAGAGTGAAGTATATATGTCTGGTTTACCTGATAAAGGCTCGCTGCTGGTGCAGTGGGGAGAGGGGAAACAGTGCCGGGCAAACTATCAACTGCCGAAAGAGAAAGGTCTGGCGGGGGTTTATCTCAGCCAAAGCCAGTGCAACTGAATACAGGGATAGAGCATGATGCAGAAAGGTCAAATGATGGGGTTTATTACTGGCGTTTTGCTGGTAATGGCGTCCGTGCCACTAAAGGCGGCTGAGCTGGATATTCGCCTTCAGCCAAAAACGATGTTTGTGAAAGCGATAAATGTTGGGGATGAAGTTGTATCAGGGCAGTTTAGTTGCCGGGGTAAGCATCATGTCTGGCTTAATGCCGAAAAAGTTGATGATGTGGCAAATACCTATATTGTTCGAGGCAAACATAATCAAGGCAATATTATCTACGTGACGCTTGGCGGACAGGGGTGGATAGTGGATGACTCCGCCGAAAGAAAAGGTGTCACGACGGTAGACACGTTAAGCGATACGCGCTTTACCATTTTCGCTAGCGTGAATCAGACGCCACGCCCTGATGTGTATACTTTTAATGTTGCCGGTGAATGTCTACCGGTTGATGCATAAAACAGGATATATAAATTAAGAAATCTAAATGCCATGTCGATAATGCATGGCATTTTTTTGGGCAGGGGCGTATTGAATGAAATGCTTTGATGATTGTTCATGTTTTTAATGTTAAAAAACCTTAACTCCAATTAAGTTAAGGTTTTTTCTTTGGGTGTTGTTTTTTTTGATTAAATCCCTTCCTCCATTTTTAATAGCAGAAATTTACTTTTTAATCCTTCAAGTTTGGCTGAAAGCACGTACAGCTGCGCCGGTGGTATCTGTCGATTGTTCTCTTTTAATAACTGGATCTGATTAAGCTGATTTTCTACCATGGTGTTTTGCCGATGAACGGTTTCGCGTAATTGATAGACTGCTGTTTTTAATTCTGAAATGGTCATGTAGGCCGTTTTTTTTTGTTCCGCTTCTAAAAGCCGTTTTTCAATCGCTGTAAGTTGTGAAATAAGCTCCTCATAGGTAGTGTTCGCCGGCGCAGATTTACTGGCAATCACCTGCTTTTTTTTCCATTGGGTGACCAACGGATTATCTTTCCAGAACGTGTTGGTCATCCGCAACACCTCGGGGTTATCGGTGCTTTGGTAAAGGATTAAAATGCAAACAGCAAGGGCCGCGCCAGTGGCGCACCAGCAAAACTTATTGAGCCAGCTTAATGGCCGGGATTCTGGAAGCTGCAGGTGCATTATTGTGGGTTCTGGCTTAGGGGCTGCCGGCGCGGGTGCTTTGAGCTGCTGGGTTTGTTGTTGCAGCATTTTGATGTTCATTTCCAGCCATAAAGAGAGCTGCCGGAATGCATCTCCCTGGGATGACTGTAGCTCGGTGGTCAGGGCTTCTAACATGCCCGAGGACATCAGTAACTGCTCCATCGCCGGGATGTTGTCCGTCTGTAAAGGCAGACAATAAATTAAAGGTGTCAAATAACGGCAGTAGTCATCAATCATTTGGCGACGCAGATCGAGCGCGGCCAGCGGGGGCCAACAGGGGGGATGCTGTTTGGTAAAGCCGCTGGTAAACACCTGGGTTCCACTGGCAACGCCTTTCCAGCTATTTCGATGGCAGGCAATCAGGCAGTACCACAAGCCAGTTTGCAGATCATAGCCAAATTTCTGAAATAACAGATTGCAGTCCTTTTCCCGTTCACGCCACCAGTTTCCGTCGTCTGAATAGATCTTCCAGCGGTGCATGTCATTGCTGAACTGGAGAAAAGCCTGATGACCACGAGGATCGTGGCTATTGATTTTCAGAGTGCGGGTATTCTCGGTATTAATGGGCTCGCTCATGCTGTGACCTTCTCAGTGCGCAGGGTGAGGATTTTTTTACTGACGTCGATTTTAAAGGTGGTTCCCGGCGCGCTGTGTAATGCGCTCTCGGCCATCAGTGGAAGCAGGTGCTGATTTAATACCTGATCGATATCGCGTGCACCACTTTGAGCCACACGGCAGCGTTCGGAAATCCAATTTATGGCTCTTTTGCTGTAGCCCGGTAGCGTAGTAGTCTCAGTTGCTTTCTGATAGCGTTTGCACAAACGCTCCAGTTTAAGAGCAATGATGTTATACATCGCATCAGAAGAGAGTGGCATGTATGGCGTTAGTGTCATGCGCCCCATGAGTGCCGGGCTAAATACACGCTCAAATTCCGGTCGAATGGCATCACACAGCACTTCCGGGGCGGTATTCCCTGAATCATAGGTCGCCATTAGCGTCCCGCTGGCCAGGTTGGATGTCATAATAATGAGCGTGTTGCGGAAGTTGATCTGCTGACCTTCCGCATCCTCGATCGTGCCTTTATCAAAGATTTGATAAAACAGTTCCATAACGTCCGGGTGTGCTTTTTCTACTTCATCGAGCAAAACAACAGAGTAAGGGTTGCGGCGAACGGCTTCGGTAAGAATGCCGCCCTGGCCGTAGCCCACGTAGCCTGGCGGGGATCCTTTCAGCCCGGAAACTGAATGTGCTTCCTGATATTCGGACATATTGATTGTCACCAGACTTTCCTCGCCGCCAAACAGCAATTCAGCCAGCGCAAGCGAGGTTTCGGTTTTACCAGTACCAGAGGGGCCCGCAAGCATATAGACACCCATGGGCTTGAGTGGATCGCTCATGCCCGAGCGACTGATGCGTATCTGCTGCGCGATCTGCCTGAGAGCATGATCCTGACCTATTACCCTGCCCGCCAGACGATCAAATAAGGCGTCGATTTGCTGGTGCTCTTTCTCCAGCATTCGCCCCAGCGGAATACCGGTCCAGTCGGCGACAACATCTGCAATACAGGTTGCATCGACGCATTCAAACACCATGGCATGTTGCTGATGGCGGGTCGATAATGTCTCCCGAGCCTGGGTAATGAATGCGGTATCTTTGCTGTTCAATAATTGTTGAACCAGGGCACTTTGTTCTTTCCACTCCTGCATAAGGACTTCAAGCTTTTGTTGTAAATCCTCTGTTTGCCGCGTTAAGGCTTCAAGGCGTTTCGGCGCTGTGTTCTCTCGCTTCAGGGCTTCGCACTCGCTGTTAATTGCACGTAGTTGGACGTTAATTGCTTCAATTTCTTTTGGTTCGTGGGTTTGAGAAACGGCGACTCGGGCACAGGCGGTATCCAGCAAACTGACGCATTTGTCTGGCATTTGTCGTCCGGCGATATAGCGATTTGAAAGCGTCACCGCCGCATGGATTGCGTTTTCTAAGACGGGGACACCGTGGTGCTGCTCCATCGCCGGAGTCATGGCTCGAAGCATGGCTGTGGCATTTTCGATATCCGGCTCGGCTACTTTTACGACCTGGAAGCGGCGGGTCAATGCGGCATCTTTTTCGAAATACTTCTTATATTCAGCCCAGGTCGTGGCGGCAATGACGCGCAATTCGCCGCGAGCCAGGGCTGGTTTCAGGAGGTTGGCAGCATCGTTTTGTCCCGCCTGGCCACCGGCGCCGATCAGCATATGGGCTTCATCAATAAATAAAATAATGGGCTTTGATGCACGCGTGATTTCTTTCAGCAGCGCCTGAAGGCGGTTTTCGAATTCACCTTTTACGCTGGCGCCGGCTTGTAGCAACCCTAGATCCAGGGTTAGGACTTCCATTGCTCTCAGTTCAGGGGGCACCGTGCCGTCTGCAATACGTAACGCCAGACCTTCGGCGAGAGCTGTTTTACCCACCCCTGGTTCACCTGTTAAAATCGGGTTGTTTTGCCGACGTCGCAGCAGGATATCAACCATTTGTCTGATTTCAGACTCACGCCCCAGCACCGGGTCCAGGCTGCCGTTTTGAGCCAGTTCGCTAAGATTGCGGGTGTATTTCGTGAGTAAAGTCTGTGCGCCGCCGTGGTCATTGTTTTTTGGGCTATGAGCTGGCACAGAAGCACGAAGGAGGGCGTTAATTTTGTCCGTTTCGCAGTGCAGGGCATGCTGAACTTGTTTAGTGAACAGCGGTTTGACGCTGTCGCTGCACGCGCTGGCAATCAATGCTTCAGGCGTAAGTGAGTCGTTTCCCCATTGGGCACTAGCCTGCATCCATCCATTCATTAACCACTCTACCAGTTCGGTGGAAAATACCGGCGTGGGCACTGGCGCTTTATTCGCCTGTGAAAGCGAATGCTGCAGAGCGCTGAACAGCTGGCTGACGGGCAAACCCGTTTGCAAACCTAACATTTCAAATAATGTACTTTGCTGCTGAATCATGGCCAACAGCAGGTGTTCTGGCATGACATCCGTATGCTGCTGGGATGCTGCATGACTCACTGCGGCATCGAGTGCGCTTCGGCTATCGGTATTAAGTTTGCTGATAACTGACTTTAAATAATGGTTCATCATTTTTCCCAATAGGTATTAATTACACTGCGCTATATCGCCGGGCAGCGCTGAAATAGGGGTGCTAGTGTGTTGTTCTGAACGAAATGCAAGGTCGGCAATTTGCGTGTTGAGTTCGTCAATGTTTTGCGCTCGTGCGTACCAGGCCTGCCAGGCAGTTTCAAGCTCGTATGTATCTGAGAGGGAAAACCGAACCAGCAGGTTTTTGATACCAGTCTGCTCAAGCAAATCTGCATCGTCGCCAAATTCACTGTTTTGGAATAATGCTTCCCCGGAGGTAAAGCGGCGGATGAAGGTCGGCCAGGCGTCTTCACCGTAAAGGCGGTGGTGGACGGTAAACCCTGGGAACATGACGCTGACGCTAACATCTGTGCAATGGCCGGGCTGCCAGCTAAAGCTTTGTGTATCGGCAAAATTCATACTGGTAAATTTCTGTTCGCCATTCTGGCAGCTCAGCGTTAACTGCGTACCGATTGGTACCAGCTGTGCGCCACCCGGTACGGTAGCCGGCATGCTACTGATATTGAGCTTCCAGCTTTTTTTCGACAGCGCATTTTGTTCGGTTTCCAGGGCCGTTACTTTTGTCACTAATGCGGTGATTTGGTCTTCGTCTCGCGTTGACTCTCGCTCCTGGATATCCAGCAGCTTTTCAGCCGGATAGCCGTGCCTTACGAGGTGGATAAACTCCGCCGTCAGCGGGGCATGTATGCCAGCAAAACTCACCGCACTCAGACCACTTTTATCTTTTTCCAGAAAAGCATTGGCCGGTCCGCGAAGAAAATCACCTATCAACTGCTGGCTCAAAGCCTGTTGTTGTTCATAGCCACGGGTATCGTTATTTTTCCCAAGGGGCCAAATAACCGATCGCTTCCATTGCGCGTTAAGCCAGCAGGTACTTTGGTGGATAGCATTCGCCGCTAAACGCTGAGCGTCGTTTTGATAAAACAGCCAGACGGCATTGACTCCGGCGTCAGTATTTTGGGGGGTTATATGTTCCTGAAGTGCAGTGAGTGCAGGTAATAAATCGGTTATAGGGTTACCGTCGCCGTTCTCATTTTTTGCAAAAAGAGCACGGGTCAAGTGTGCATCTGGGGCACCTTGTGATACGGCTTCTTTGACGGCTTTGTTTCGAACTGTTTGCCAGTGAAGCCATGCTCGGTCGGCGGGCGCAGCGCTGTCAGGCATTTTGCTATCCCTGTTGCCTTGCAGCCAGTCGGTGAGAGTCTGGCGAACCTGCCTGTCGATTTGTGTGGTGCGGCGTACAATGGTACTTGCGTTTGCCTCTGTCGACAGTTGCTGAAGCTGTCGAAGCGTCTGCAGCCAGGGCTGCGCCTGAGGCGCTTTAATGTCCTGAAGCTCGTTCAGCGTACGGTGTACAAATTGCATTGCTGAACTTTTATTCTGCCCCATCGCCACGAGATGGGGGCGTGCTAGCTTTGCGGGCGTGATGTGAGACAAATGGGCGCTCACCTCAATCAGGTATTGTCGCCATGCATCCTGCCGCTGTGTTGGCCAGCGCGTTTTCTCCTGCGTGAGGATCGGCAGGGGATGAGAGACTGCTTTTTCCAGGGTGCTTATCCAGCCGAATAACTTTTTTTCGCCTTCAAGTGTCCAGAGGCCTGACAGCATTATCGAGTCGGGTAGCGATGGCCACCAGGCAGCGGCCTGGAGCGGAGGAAGCAGAGCGCCTGGCGCAACAAGCCACTGTAGGGCAGGATCGTGATTTAGCAAACTTTCCAGCAGACGACGGGCCGTAAGCAGCCACTTTTCCCCGTCGGAGCTGAGCATGAAGTGGCGCTCAATCGCCATAATGGAAAGTGGGGAGAGTGTTCGTGGATATTCTCGCTGCAGTAAGGCTTTTTTTACCGGCGGATTTTTTTGAAGCGCGTCAAGCGTAAAGCCATCCCGCATTTGCTGCCAGGTAATCACCGCATCGGCGAGAGAGAGGATAAGATCGCGCTGCTCCTCCGGTGCCGCACGCAATACCTGCCATTGATAAGCATCCAGGGCGATCTCTGGTTGGCGTTTTTTTGAAGGCGTTTGCAGTAGGTGTGCTTCAGTTTTCTGTCGCCTTGCTTCAAGTAAAGGGAAAAATGGCAGATAACGAGGTGACAGAAAATGTCGCTGCTCATCTTTGGCTAAAAATGCGGCCAGGCCGTCAGGGGCAGATTGCGATTCCGTTGCCTTTAAGTAGTCAAAACTTAGCCATGCGCTGACCGCTATCCAGAGGGCAGCAAGGGCAAGCGTCGCGGAACATATCTTTCTTACGTGCGGACGCTCCAGCCAGCGCTGGTTGCCCCGACGGAGACCAAGATCTTTTAAATGATTAGCCAGCAGATGATGAACAAAAAGGCCCGCCCGGCGGCTGCGGTTTTCTTCTAACGGTTCCGTCGCACAGAACCATATGCTGCTGAGACTGGTATGCCTGAAGTACGCGTTCGGTTCGCATAATGACGCCACAGCATAACGAAGCGCAGGTTCCAACCGCGAGAATTCCTCCGGGAAGTTAAGCAGCGTTGTGTCTTCAGTTGCCGTGAGTTCGACAGACCGCCCCATGCTGAGTCGAACATGCGACATCCCTAGCTTCAACGCTGAAAATAGAGGGTGCAGGATTTGTTCATCTTGCCCATCGATATGTGGGGGATGGCTCCAGGTGTAGCCTAACGGCTGTAGGCGTTGCTCGTCTGAGAGTTGCTGAGCCCAAAGGCTGAAGCCGGGAAAGCGATCGCATTGTGTGATGACAATATGGAGTGGCAGCTGTTCACCAAAACGACGGACAAGCGGCTCCAGAAGTGCTCGTTGCTGGCGGATAAGTGCATGAAGTGCGCTAAGATCCGCGTTTAGCAGCGATGTCACCGGAATCGCAATAATCACTCCCGCCGGGGCAGGCATGCTTGTGCACCATTGCACCAGTCTTTTCCATGCCTGAGCAACAGCCGGAGAACCGGAAAGAAAATTACTGGAGACGTCCAATACGCAGAGTTGGCGGAAGAACCACCAGCGCAGTGTCCTTGTCGGTCTGATTAAGGTGTCATCGGCGTTGTTATAAAATGTAGGCAAACCGGCGCTGGCTAATAGCGTGCTTTTTCCGCAGCGATCGCCCAGCAGGAGAAATAAAGGGAGCTTCTCTCGCTGGCGCCGTGCCCGCTTGATAATACTGGCCCCGGTTTTCCAGTGAGCTTTCAGCACAAATTCACGGCGGGAAAGGCGAAATTTTTCGAAGAGGCGGCGCCCTTTTTTACCCTTTATAACCAGAACAAGAGCATGCCCAACGCACCATAACAAAACGGTCACGAGCAGCATCAACAGCCAAAAGACCAATATTGAGGATGTGCGCCAGTCTTGCCATAGGCCAAGGGTAAAGCTAAACAACAGCGACAAGCACAGAACCAACAGCCAACCAGTAAAACAAGCTAATTTTTTAAGCATAGTATTCAGGACATATTGTAAAGGGCAAAAAATAGAATCGAATAAAGCAGGAAAATGCCCAGGGCGGCGATAATGAGTGGGCGTAACCGCTGCGACATAGATGTCGACTTTGGAATACGTTCAGGCATGATTTCCGCCTCATTCGGCCATTTTTGCCATTGTTCGGGTAAGCACATTGTTCGCTGTGCTTCGATCACGGCATGAAGCTGCTGTTTGTCTTCAGATGTGCTGTACTGGCCCTGAAAACCCTGCTGCAGGCAAAAGAGAAAGACTTTTCTTGCCTCGTCATACGCAGCGTCGAGCTTTTCAAGCTGAGTAAAAAAAAGCTCGCCTGCGGTCGTGATATTCAAATACTTCCGCTGTAGCAGTTCACTTCTCCAGTGATGCCGCCAGGGAAGCTCAGAGCTCAGAATCACTTCATCAAGCCAGGCAATAACAGCGATACGTGCTGCTTCTTTTTCATCCGCGCAGGCATCCTGTAGTGCAGCCTCTTGCTCTGCTTTTTCAAACAGCGCGATGCAGAGCTGCCGGCTTGGTTCATAGTCGGTAGGGTCTTCTCCGCCGGTAATGTGTAATACCTGTTTGAAGACCGGGAGGTAGCTGTCGAGGAGCTGCATTATTCCGCCCCCATAAAGATCACCTGGACCAGAAGATCATCGGGTGCATCGTCCCAGTAGAAGACAATATTTTTTTGATTTTCAACACTTTTCCAGAGATTGTCTTGCTTCTGTATCATGAAGTAATAAGCATCCTTGCGGTTAGGAACACCCCGAGGGGTTGGAGTGAGGCGGGTGACCGGGATGCCCGGAAGGGCGTGCTGAATCAATGTGTGAATGGCTGATTTCGCGGCGACTTTGAAATTTGAACTGTCTATGTTGGACATCGTTTCTGAACTCAGCATTAAGAGAACATTGCCGGTTTTTTCCCAGGGCAACGTCTGCAAATCGCCAGAAAAGACCCGCTGTTCGTCTGCCACCAGTGATACCCAAGTGTTGTCTTCTAATGTCAGGTTGTTCAGAAGGGCGAGAATGAATTTTCGAGCGCTGCTAAAACAGGCGCAGAGGTTGAAATGATCGTAAGGCAGTAAAGGCGTTTCGCCTTCCCACTCGCCATTGAATGAACATTGTTCACTAAAGCTGGACAGTTCTCCGATAAGCTGCAACAGCTGCCCATAAATGGGCCACGGGTGCATGGAGGTAACTCGGCAGCAATGCTGTAAGAGGGGAAGAGCGCGGTTTAAAGAGCGCATGACTAGCAGCTGGGTCATGTCTCCTCTGCTGGCATTCTTGAGTTGATCCGAACGTTTGTATTCAGCCAACTGATGTGCACGGTTAGCTAGCTCAGCATACAGTCCGTCCAGCATTGTTTTCAGAACCGGCGATCCGTTCAGCGTAATGACGGGCGGAGCAAAATTTGGATCACTGACAACCCTGTCGTTCTCATACCGGAGCCTTAATAAAGGTAAAAACTCGCAGTCAACGACGGAGTCTTTTTCTTCGTCACTCAGAATTTGAACATTGTAAAGGATCCTGGAAACGCTACATTCCGGGCCGTTGAAGTACACGTCTTTCATGACGTCTTCCTGGCGGGGGTTTAACCATCGACTGTTGGGGGAGTCACCGACATTGGCGTGGCCAGGATCGAACCGCCGTAATGCCAGCCAAAGCGTGAATGGTTTTTCAATTTGCTTCCAGGCATCCCGGAACATACGAGGCTGTAAAAAGCAATTTCCTGGATATTCCAGATAATCACCAGAGGGCAGTATAGCCTGCAGCCTGTCAATTTTTAGGGTGAAGTCCACCAGCGTTTCAGGGTTGAAATCGCAGTGAATAAGACCGGTGTTCCACGGCTGTGATAGCTGACGGTGCCGAGCCAGCATGTAATTGTGGTGTAAATCGACCGACTGAAGATGCTGCGGTTGGAGGTACACACCGGAGTACCAGTAGATCTGTTGTAATTCAGGATACACGTTACTCTCCTGTGTCCGTTAGCGCGGTGCTACTGAGCGTGAAGGGGGATTTTTCTGCGCCAGAGAACTGAGTGATGCTGTCGCTGCCAAGCCGAATATCCAGCGTGACTGGAGCCAGGTGTGCTTGCCAGGCTGGCATCAACCAACCAGAATTTGTACTGGCAACGGGCACGGGCACGATGGCCATATGCTGGCTCTGCGGGAAGGGGTAATAGCCAGCTACGATGGCAAGAAAGCGCGTATTTTCGCTGCGGTCTATATGCAGAGTGGCGCTTTGCCCCGGCATGGCGGCGTAGCGATCTATTTTGAGTATGTCGTCATGACTACCTGCTGCCCGGAACATATTTTTTAACGTTAGAGGCGTTGAAAAAAGCTGCGCGAGCGTCTCAGCTTTGTTCGCCTGAATAACCAAAACGGTACAGCTGTTTGCAATACCGTTCAGCGTATTAAGGTCGGGATCCGCCATAAGCTGAACCGTGATAGCGCCTGGTGCGAAAGGTGCCTTAACCTGTTCAATTGCCTGTTTTTCCGTTGCTTGCAATTCGGTATCCGCAGCACAGCCGCTTAACAGTAAGGCTGAAAGGAGTATGATCAACGTTGTTGCACGGCGCATCAGTTAACTTTCCCCGTAAGTACGTTATTGATTTCTCTGATGCTACCGCTGTCCTCAATCATTTCCTGCAGCCAGTCCGTTATCGTCATGTTTGCCCAACGTGCCGCTCTCTCCATCAGGAAAGGAACCGGGCTGGAAGGTTCGGATTGGCGAAAATAGGCTGCAATAGCCAACATCTGGCTAATAGCAAGCTCGCGACTCATTGTCTGAGGGGAATGGCGCACCGGTGTTTCTGCTGACTGAGGTTGTGTTTCTTCGAGAGCGGGCGTTAAAACGATAGCCTCATCCGAGACGGGGATTGCGCGCTGTGTGAGGCGCTGAAGGTAATCATTAAGGTCGTTCAGCGTTTGGCGGGTTAAGCTAAATAATCCTTCTTCAGGATCCTGGCTTAGTGAAGCATAACGGCTTTCCAGTAACTCTAATAACGTTGTTATTTGTTCTACCCGCGCGGCCTGCTGGCTGATTTCAATAGAGGAGAACCCGGTGGCCTGTTTGTCAAATGTGGCCATCGTCAGATCCCCTTCTCGTGCTAACAGCTCATCAAAGGTCCTCGGGTGAGTATTGATTTTGTGTTCAAACGCGAGAATCTGCCGCCATCTGGCCAGCGTTGTGTTCGCCTGGCGCAGCATCGGCAGATTAAGTAAAATTTTATTAAGTTCGCGATCCAACCGTACCAGCTTGCTTCTGCGGATGGTGAGACCTTCTTCTTCCAGTGACGGCCAGCACTGGTACCAAAAACGTGTGATAAACTCGCTCAGAAAATCAATACCACCCAGCAGGCCTTCCAGCCCTTTTTGATGGGATGCTGCTTCGACAAACCAGCATGCCAACTGTAGGTCTTTACTTTCCTCTGTCAGCGCTCGTTTGCTCAAGGACAGAACCAGCTCCCAGTCCGCCTTACGAGGCTCGCTGACGGCCCAATCTCCTTGGGGAAGCTCGTCGTCATCGCTTTCACGTGCCTTGTGAATTTCGTGGAATACAGATTCATACTCCAGGTTATTTCCTGCGGGAGTATCGAGCGAAATTGGAGCCAGCAGAGTTGAAAAATCTGACTGCATAGAGAACCTCAATTATCCAATTAATACTTTGGGGCAACCAGCAACAATGGTGCCGCCGTGGGCGCAGCTATCGCCCATACGCGCTGCTGGTTTCTTGCCGATCAGCACTTTCGTGCTGCCCATTACAATGGAGTCCACCGGACCAACGCAGGTGGCCATCGAACCCACCGTTGCTGCGGGTAATCCGCCGATCAGCACGGTAGGAACGCCGGGCGGTAAAATGGGACCGCCTACATGGGGTAAAGGAGGAACTCCCGGGGCGATCATTGGGCAGACATGCATGTCTGAGACGCGGGCTGCGGGCTGGGCCATTACAAGGTCTCCTTAGGTTGGCAACGCATCATCAAATTTCGGGTGCCTTCAACAGGGTTTTCACCTAGCCCGACGGCAAGCATAACGACCGCACAGTTGAGCATTTGCGACGCCAGTTTCGGATCGGGGTAGACCGCAGGGAGATCGTCCGGGCTCATGCTGCCACTCGCCCAAAACAGCGATAACGCCAGAGCACCGGTTGGAGTATTAAGCTCCTGCTTTTGAGCCTGTTCGAAAATTCGCCAGCGGCGTGCGTTGTCGTACTGGCAGTATTGCTGGTGCATTTCACCCAGCAGTGGATGGATGTCTGCTGGTGTGATTTCGCGCAGGAGTGAGACAAGCTGTATGCCCAGTTGACTGACCGGAAAGGAATAGGTCCACTGATGCAGCGCCTCTTCCCACCGATTTTCCCCCAGCAGCTTGTCTGGATTGAATCCGTTTTGTGTCATGGTTTGCTCTTATCCAATGTTAATAATTCCGCCAGAGATAGTGGTCATGCCGCTGCCTTCAACTTTTACCATTGCGCCTTTGAGTTCAGCCGTGCCGCTGCCTTCAACTTTCACCATTGCGCCCTTAATTTCAGTGCTGCCGCTGCCTTCAATTTTCATGGTTGCCCCTTTCATTTCCGTCCCGGCGCTGCTTTCGAGTTTGAAGGTGGTGCCGTTGATAGTGATCCCGCTGGTGGAGATGGCGATTTTGTTATCGCCCACTTTTAGTTCTATGGATTGTGTGGACTCAATCGTCAGGGCTTTCTCCGTTTTGAGGTCTCCACCTCCGCCTGTGACATCGAGGCTATAGCTGCCGTCTTTAATTTTTGTGGCCACGTCACCGCTGATCTCTTGCTGCCAGTTCCCTTTTTCCAGCGTGAGGCTCAGATCGCCCTCTTTTAGCAACAGCAGGTCGTTACCTTTGGTGAGCTCCGTATTACGATTGGCTGCAATGGTGCTCGTAACATCATTTTTGACGGTGAGCGCCAGGTCTTTTTGCGCGACAATGGTCAGTAACTCTTCTCCCTTTTTATCGTCAAAGCTCAGACGGTGGCCTTCCTCAACGCTTCCTTTGGTTGCACTACGGGTGATGAATCCGCTCTCTGTTTTTTGGGCGGGGAGATCGAAAGGTGGTTTGTTCTGACCGTTGTAGACCGTGCCGGTTACCAGTGGATAATCGGGATTACCCTGAATAAAACTCACCAGCACTTCACTACCCACCCTTGGAATAAATTGCGCGCCAAACTTCCCACCAGCCCAGCTTTGTGCAACCCGCACCCAGCAGGAGCTGGTATCGTCGTTTTTGTTTTCTTTATCCCAGGGAAATTGGATTTTTATACGGCCATACTCATCGGTATGGATCTCTTCCGAATCGGGTCCGACAACGGTTGCTGTGAGTATTCCTGGAATTTGAGGCTGACGGTGTTTAAAAGGGGGATGCCAGGGTTTGTCGGCATGCATCGCTTCAATAGAGCAGAAACAGCTGCTGCTGCTGTTATCAAAATTATTGGATGCTTCCAGAGACACCGTATGGATACGGAATTTTTTTTCATCGGCAGGATGTTCTTTCAGATCAAACGTTTCGCCAGCGCTTAGCCAGTGAGCAAGCACGATGGCATCAAAGCGGCGGTTATTGGCTTCGTATGCCGCAAGGGTGTTTTGTGCTTGCTGGGCAATCAGCGAACGTTCGCCCTGCGGCGTGATGTCGGTAAACATCGCCGAGTCGATACTGGCTTCTTGCGCGTTGGCTTTTTTAATATCTTCAATGGCCGCAGACTGCTGCATATTGATACCTTGCAGCGTTACGCCTGCCGGCAACAGAGTTGTTACGGACGCCAGCTTTTTGAGGCTGGCTTCAGAGATATTTTCTCCCTGGTGGTGCCAGAGTAAAGATTCCCCCTGGATAGGGGAGTGGCCGCCAGCGTGATCGGTGAGGACTAATGTGTGCCCGGTTTCGCTATGTTTGAAGTAATAGTAAATCCCTTCTTCTTCCAAAAGTCGTTGGATAAAGTGAAGCGCCGACTCCCGGTACTGCACGCAATATTCGCGCTTTTCATAAGAGCCGTTTAGCTGGAGTTCTAACAGGCTAATCTTGTGTTCATTGAGTAAGTCATGCACCAGGTCCGGTACACTTATGTTTTGCCAGATACGCATTTCCTGACCCAACATCAGTTGAGAAAGCAGCGGCTCTACAGTGAGGATGCATTCGGCTTCTTCAGGCGTGCGTTGGGCATAACAAATTCGAGTCACAATGCCGTGCAAAAGGCGCTGGGGAAGTTCGTTGATACCGTCTCCAATCTGGCAGGAGACTTCCTGCCCGTGCCAGCGAAGTAATTCTGATTCTTTTTTATGCGTAACCGAGCGAAGTTCATACTTATAAGATGACGACAATGACTCAGCACCCTTCAGGGTAATGAGCAGCATGTCATCAGCAATATCCCCATTCCATCGAATGAAGTGATTTTGCTGATCTGTTTTGAGTTGAGTGCTGTTTAACATGAGAATCATCCTGATGAGAAGACAGGGGCAGGGAGCCGCACCTGATGCAGGTGCGACCCGTTAGTGTGTCCAAGGCAAAGGTCCAGGCCTAATGCCGCCATCCCCAATGAGCGAGGCGCAAGGTTGGCGCTGCTGATGACCAACGACACAGAAAAATCCACCACGGGCCCGACATAATCACGAATGCAGGACCAGACAGCTTCTCTGGCTTTTCCTGAGGGGATAAACTGGCGTGATGTTTCGGGGGACATAGGACCAAGAATCACATCAAAATGGGAATGTACTTCAAGGCGTGCGCTGCCAATCATGGGGGCAGTGGCGAGCGTTTGATTGGGGTTACTCAGCTGGCAATGCTCTTCTCTTTCTACCGTCCTCCATCCGCCAGTAAAGGGCACAATGGTTGCCGCAACGCCGAATCGTTGGCTGAGCCAGCGTTCAAGGTTAACCATAGAGCGAACGGGTGACGCAAAGAGTGGGGCATGCATCGCGAGTGCCGGCGAGTTGGCGTCGGCAAGCAGACCCGTTAATGCCAGAATGGCAACCTGTAACGGCTTCTCCTCCTGAGATTCCGCAAGGGCATAAAGGTGGTGTTTTTGCCAGGCGAGATAGTCGAGACAATAAAGGCGGTGACCGAACAGATCGATAAATGCCTTCGCACTGCGATCGCTGTAACGATACTGGCGTTCAATCAGCCATTCGGTGTAGGCCGTAGGAAGCGTGCCCATTGCGCCCGTTAACCCGTTGAACCCGGTGGTAACCTGCACGGGAGCATCGTGGTTTTCCTGGCGAAGGGTTTCTATTTGCCCGTCAGGTGCGTCAATAGATAGCGTCGATGAAATGTGAAATTTTTCATCAAGCAAGATGTCATCAGAGACAGTGTTCTTTCTCAACTTACGCAGCATTACACGGATTTGCTGGTAGAAACTGAATTTGCTCACGATGGGAATCAGAGCCATGACAGCCTCCCGGCGCGGACAGGCCAGATACGCGTTGTTTGCGCTTCTTGCTCTATTGATGTTGTCAGGCGGGTGAAACTGTTCACCGGTGCGTAAAGCGCCAGAAGACGGTCGAGCAGGCAGCAAAGCAGGTAATAATCAGGCTCCCGCAAGGCATCGTGGCTAAACGTCAGGGATATCGATATTCCACGTGCAATGGAGTGCGGGTCGTTACTGATGAGCCTGGCCGTTACGGGTTCGCAGGATAGATTTTTTATCATACTAACCAGACGTGCTTTTTCGGTATCCCCGGCGATATTGTAAAGCGCCAACATATCCTTCAAACGCTGAGCGCCTTGCTTCCCATCAAGTAACTGATGGTTGAGTGAAAGCTGTGAAAGGAAATGCCAGCGCACGGCGCTTTTTTCCAGAGGATTTACAGGACTACTTGGATGAGTCAGGCTGGTAATATTCAAACCTGCAATTGGCGCTGATGAATCAAAATCGCCGTCCGGGTGGCCATACTTCAGCTGGCGTGGCAACTCGTGATTTGTACAGGTCATATTAATTGTGACGATTTCAGGGCTTGAAGATAACGGGCGTGCTTTATGCTCGCTGAAAGCGATAAAGTGCTTTAATTCCAGCCCATTTCCAGAAGGGATTTCACGACGTAAGACCTGCCAGTTGAGACCAGAATCATGCTCGTTGGCGGAGGAAATATGGCTTTCCAAAAGAGGAAGCACAGGGATATGCTCAATACTATTATTCACTTTGCGTTGCACGGAAACCTGGTGAACCGCCCATACATGAATTTGATTCTGATGGCGAACATCAGGCACGATGGGGTAATCCGGCATGCTATTTGTCAGCGTAATAGGCTCTGCTCGCTGCGGAAATAAGTTAACTGCAGGCGTACAATTGAGTCGGAAAAAATTTTTGTCGACTAAGACGGCCATTTTTTCCAATCGCTCAGTTAATGCATTTCGTTTTAATACAACCTCTAATTCAAATTCACCATTGGCCTGAACGCTGAAACCTTCAGGAAGCTGAATATCGATAAAAGAGAATTTTTGTGGAAACCAAAAATAATCCATTAATAAGATATGAATAGGGGCGATGCGAGGATCTGGCGTGAGTAGAGCTTCATCCACTGCAAATCCCACTGAGGACAGTGCATTGGGATCTAAAGAAATACTGATGTCATTCTGGCGGAGTATGAGCCGCTCAACCTCTGAGCAGAGCAAAGTATAAAGCGTATTTACAGCATTAACCGGGCCGTGAAGAAAAAGGCGTACTCGCTCATTGAACAGCTTTGCACCGGGCCAAACCTGGAAAAACAATCGTAGCTTCCAGCTTAATTCATCGCTATCAAAACAGAGCGTTGCTTCGTTAATCGATATAGGCAACAACGTTACCGGGTAGACAGTTTTAAATTGATAAGGTAACTCTGGATTTTGTCGTGTAAAAAGAAACGTGCCTGCATCAAACAGATTTTTGTCTGTGATCCCTGAGCGCAAGATATCCGGTGTGATTGTCACAATACACGCTGAAGGCAGCGTGCGTAAAAATTGGGGTGCGAGGGTACTGAGCAAGGCATCAACAACCTCGGGAATGTCATCATCCAGGCGCTGGTGAATACGGGACGTTAATAGCGCAAAGGACTCAATGAGGCGACTGACATGAGGATCTTCTGATTCACCTTCAACGAACCCGAGACGACGTGCGATTTTCGGGAAACGGCGGGCAAAAACCTTTCCGTGTTCCTTTAAAAATCGGAGCTCTTTCTGATAATAAGAAAGCAATTTATTCATGGAGATAAAATCTTCCGTTACAGTCATCCCACTCCAGCTCGAAGAGCACTGGGTATTGAGCGTAATATCCTTGCAGCGTGAAAATGATGTTTTGGTTTTTGCCCGTATGGCTTGCTACCGACATGTCTGTCAGGCGGGGCTCAAATCTGGCAATGGCATTCATTAAGCGTTTTTCTATTGTTGATTTACGTTTATTCACTTCACGTACTCTGCTGAATGATTCGTCAATGCCGTAATTCAATACCGATGCATTAACATACTGGATGTCTTCGATGTCCGGTGTACGAGTACGGGACATCAGCATCATCATCAGTTCTTTTAATAATGTTTCCTCTGGTTTTTCTTCACAGTGATAATTATCCTCAAGCTCACAAGGATGATTATCACTGAGTCTGGAAAGAAGCGAAGGTATCATTATGGGATTCCTGTTCCCACCCATAGAGTCTATGGGTGGGAGCATTTTTATTTCAGCATTTTTTCAGGGATGCTATATTTAATTGGCCCAATCTTATCGAGGCCGGTTCCTGTCGCATTTGGAACGTTAAAGACAACTTCGATCATTTTTTCAACCGAGAATGTCACGCACATGAACATTTGTTCGTCACGCTTTTCAATATTAAGGCTCTGAATGTCACAGGAGTAATATGTCGAACGTTGTACTTCATAGTTTTGGTCATATTTGTCAGAACCACGATGAACCACAGTAATGTCAATTTTGTTGTAACCACGTTTCAGGTAGTATTCATAAAAGGCGCTGGTTTCCTTCGTTGCCAGAATGGCAATTTGAATGGACTCAAAATATGTGCCATCAGGGCCGGAGAAGCTATTTTGGCCAGCTGATGCGTAACCTTCCATCCATCCTTTGTACTTCTCTTCTTCTGAAGAGCCTTTAATAACATCATCATCAATCTTAATTTCAATAAATTGGCAATCTCTTAACTTAGCCATAAATAACTTCCTCTAGTGGTATTAATAACGTGAAATAATTAGCCTGCAGCAGACGGTAATTCAGCCACCAGGCGTAGGGACATAGTTAACCCCTCAAGCTGGAAGTGAGGTTTTAACCATGCAATCGCTTTGTAAGAGCCTGGTGATCCAGGAACTTCTACAACATTAATTTTTGCTTCACGGAGTGGGTAGCGTGCTTTAGTTTCAGGGCCTGCATTATCTGAAGCGACGACATATTGCATGATCCATTTCTGCAAATATTCTTCACATTCGTTGCGAGACATAAAGCTGCCGACTTTGTCCCTGACAATAGATTTGAGATAATGCGCAAAGCGCGATGTCGCAAGCAAATAAGGTAATTGGCTTGACAGACGCGCGTTGGCATTTGCTTCATCGGAGTTATAAAGAGGGGGTTTGTTGATAGACTGCACGGCAAAAAAGGCCGCATAGTCGGTGCCTTTACAATGCACCAAGGGAATAAAACCAAGGTCGGACAGTTCTTTTTCACGACGATCGGAAATGGCTACCTGCGTTGGGCACTGCAGAGTACGCTCTCCGCTTTCAGAAACATAGGTGTAGGCTGGCAGAGATTTAACCAGCCCGCCGCCTTCAACCCCACGGATGGATGCGCACCAGCCATATTCCTCAAATGATTCAACGATACGACCGGCCAGTTCCCAGGCTGAGTTCATCCATAGATAGTCCTTCCCTGCGGCATCTTCGCTAATGGATTCTTCAAAAGTGAATGTTTCTGCTGGGATTGTCTTCGTACCATAAGGGAGTCTGCCAAGGACGCGAGGCAGCGTGAGGCCAATATAGCGGCTGTCATCATTTTGGCGGAAAGAACGCCAGCGCGCGTAGTCGGTGGTGTTGAACATTTTCGCGAGATCGCGTGGGCGTGGGATCTCAGAAAAATCGTTCATCGACAACATCCCTGGGGCGACTGCGCTGAGGAATGGCGCATGTGCCGCAGCGGAAACGTGTGAGATTTGCTCCAGTAAAGAAATATCCTGAGGGGTATTGTCGAACTGGAAATCACCGACGAAGGCAGAAAATGGTGTACCACCAAACGTACCATATTCACTTTCGTAGACACATTTAAAGAGCATTGACTGGTCGAAATCACTCGCAGATTTAAAATCTTTAATCAGATCCTGCTTGGTGCATTGCAACAAGCGAACCTGAGTGTTTTCAGTCACGCTGGATTGGACGAGTTTATGCAAACCGCGCCAGGAGGATTCTTTTTTCTGAAACTCCGGAGCATGAATAATTTGGCTTACTTGTTCAGACAGCAGGGCATCAATGGCGGCAATTCGTTGTTCGATACTACCAATAAGATCGCTTGAGATAACGACGTCACCGGAAAGGACTTCGGACAGGAAGTTATTCAGCTGCGATTTCATACGATCGCGGTCGGACTCTCGACGAATGGCCTGAGTATTATCGATAACCTGATTAAGGTAATCATCGCTAAACGTAGACTCTACCGCTGTTTCTTGTATTTGTTCGGTACTCATTCTTGGTCGTCCCCGTCTATATCTATTTTACCTGTTAAGGTATTTTGTTCTATGGCCATTGCCATAAGTTGTTCTTTTAAACGTTCATTACTTGCAGCTCGGTTTTTGAGGTCGCTGAGTTGCTCTCGTAAATCCATGAGTTTTTTAAGTGGCTCGACCTGGAGAACAACATTGTCCGGGGAAAAATCATCCATACTATTGAAGGTCAGCGAGACGGCTAATTTCCCATCCGTCCCTGTAAGCTTATTATCCACCAGGAACTCAGCTTCCGGCTTCATTGAGTTCATCACTTCATTAAAATTGTCTTTATCAACACTAATGAATTTACGATCCTTCAACGAGTCTGTGCTTTGGGTGAAATCGCCCATCACCCCAATAACTAGCGGTAATTCCTTTGCTGCTTGTGCATCGCCTATTTCAACGTCATAGGTTATTTGGACTCTCGGCGGGCGTGCCTTATCTAATTTATGCTGTGTATTACTCATGAATTCATCCATTAAACAAACGAGTTAGTGTTAAAGCATCATTTAGCGAAATGCCATATGGTTAAATTAGAGAGCGCCAGGTAAGCTCCTTGCTTAAATGAGTTGTTATAAAAAATAACATCTACAAAACAAACCATGATTTTAATAAGCTTACACTCTCTGTAATTTATGAAACCCGCATCAATAGGGTGTGGAGCATGCTATATTGAAAGCCGGTGGCGCGGTTTTCAGTTGCCACCTTTATGCACGGTAAGTATAACCGCCTCTATTCACTACTCGGCAAATTAGACATGAGACAGTATTTGCTCGCAATAAAAAAGCAATTAATTAATCATTATTAATCAAAAAAGTGATGATAAAGATAAGAATCTTAATATTCACATTCTTAATTAAGATGAATCTTGACTTGTTTAGATCTTTGCCTTTGTATTAAGATTGTTGTTTGGGTATCGTTCCGTTTCCGGTGCTGTAGATAATCATAATTTATCGTATGTTAAATAGCCCGTGAGTTGAATACATGCCTATTGGAGACTAAGGATGAGTGGAAATGGAGCAGTGTAGCTCAAGTGATTCATATAACTATATGATAAATGATGAGATAATCTTTAATCCTGAAAAGAGGGTTTTGTTTCGTGTGGATGATGAGACAAACGTTGAAACCCTTAATACTCCCACAACAAAGTGCTTTCTTTTACTGATATCACGTAACGGGATTGTCGATCAGGCAACGATATATTCGTATGTCTGGGGTGAAAATGAGAGTATGATCACACCTAATAATCTATATCAAAACATTTCACTCATACGCCGTGCGTTATCAAAGTTAAGTCCTGGCCTTAATTTGATAAAAACAATCCCCAGAATCGGTTTTTCCATTGATACTGAAATAAAAATTGAAAAAATTTCTTCAGAAAAAAAATGACGTCAGGAAAGAGATAAGGGCCACAATGGCGCAAGCAATGAGAAAATGTCTAGCTCTAATGAAGTTCCAGTGAGCTCTGTAAAAAAGACATCATTGCATCGCCAGATCATCATTTCACTATTCATGTTGTTCGCGGTTGTCTCAATCATCTTTGTCTCCAGTACATCTCGTCAGTCGCCATACTTCCTTAACTACCAGGCACTCTTTAACAAAGATGGTTGCAATATATATACCTCAATTGCAACAAAGAGAGATATAAAATTTGTTACAGATGAGTTAATGAAAAAATGCGAAGTAACACCGTGGCATTATGTTTCTTACAACAATGCCTTTTCTGATATTTCTGTTATCTCATGCAAAAACCCTCTGGATGACAGCAATGAAAAAAATGACTGCAGGTCAGCTTATTTTTTTATGGGGGGTGACGCGTGAGCACTAGACTTTATTTTTTTATTATATTGTTCTCCGTTGTTTGCCTTATCACCACTGCCTCAGTGGTGGGTTTAAGACGTTATAATGCTAATCACTTCAGCTGTAATGGAATATACTCAGCCACATATAATGATGCTGTACTTCATGCTAATGCACGAATGACTTTTTTTGGCGGAGAGGGTACTGTGGTTCTAAGAGGGGTGTTTGAAAGTAAGTCTAAAAAAGTCAGCAATCTTGTTCTTTCTACGATGTTTACCTTTAATAGAATGAATAACTCCTTCGTATTGACGTCAAAAAAAAATACCGTTGAGATGAATTATGAGAAAGAAACACTGAAAAACATCCTCCCGGAGTTTTATTATAAACAAGGTGTTGATGTAATCTACGACATCCTTCCTCAAGGAAAAGATTATCTCTTTTTAAGAGGGGGTATTCCAGTATTTATGTGCCGACGGTGATGTGTGGCTGATTGTTTAAATATAAATTATATTTATTCACCACCTCTAACGGAGGTGGTTTGTTTTTTTAACATGTAAGATAATTTTCTTTTTGTTCTGTAATTTCTTTTTGGAAGCGGTGGTGTTGCTTAATATTAAATCCAGTGTATTTTTTTTATGTCTATTGTGTTGTTTTTTTTAAGTTGTGCTTGCGTAATTTTTTACATTGAAGTCGGTGCGCCAAAATAATATCCCTGCATGTAATTCACTCCACAATTCAATAGCAAGTCCTTCTGTAATTTTGTTTCAACACCTTCAACAACGAGTATCGTGTTTACCAGAGAGGTTAAATAAACGAGTGATTTTATGGTGTTCTCATAAATCAACGTATTATTATGTGTAAGGGACAGTTCTCTGCCGAGTTTTAGCATGTAAAACCGCATGGCTTCAATGTATTTTATGGATATGGAATTATTGGAGAAATCATCAATTGCAATTTCTATATTGTGTTTTGATAATGTGCTAATTGTATTGATTATATCATCTGTCAGACTCGAGCGATTGTTATCAACTAGCTCCAGAACGAGTTTGATATCCTGCCTTATCTTTTTCCTGAATGAGATTAAGTATTTGATGAACGATGCAGACAGCAGTTGCTCCGCAATGATATTGAAACTGATAAAACCATTGTCTGGTAGCTTTTCTGTAAGCTCCTCAATCCGCTCATTGACGTGATGCATCAAACATATTGTTAAGTGGTTGTACTCAATAGTTGACTTGAAGGTGTGTAACAGAGAATCCGGAGATAGATAATTTTTTATGGGGGTTTCCTTTGTCACTTTGAGTAATATTTCAAAACCAATGATACATCCTGTGTTGCAATCGGTTATGGGTTGTGAATATGGTTCTATAACATATTTAAACACTATGGGCCTTTATAAATGTATTGAATCTAATAGAAAGTAATACAGCATGATTTCCCTTCAATAAGTTTCCAGTTGATGCTTGCATATATATGCTGGTGAGAAATTGTTGTGGATAATCTTATGTTCACGACATGATTGACTCCTTTTCATTATAATGTCTAAGCAAAATGGGATTTTAACGTTGTTTTTTTACCAGTAAACTTAAACAAGTTTAATTCATCTTGTTTAGTCTTAATGTTTTTAGGCCTAATTAGATCTTGAGCGTGACTCAATAGGAGGGAGGGCAAAAAACTCAATATTTAAACAATGCTAAGATGTAATATTTCGGTTTTTTACTGCGCCATATGGGCTTAAAAAATGCCAGTATATTGATATGAACAGAGGCTTGAATGACTGAGGATAGTATGAAAATAGATTTTTAATCTATGGCGCGGTTGAAGGTATTTAATCGTTGGATTATTTTCTCTTAATTAATGTGGTTTATGTTTCACGTTTATAATGAATTGGTGAGTATTGTTTTTTTAACAGGAGAGACAATTATGGAATATCTGGATGGCGAGAGCTACACAAGTGAAGATTATACTATGCTGGGTTATAAGCAAACCTATGCTCAGTCTTGTGGCGCTGCTGCGCTTTTATGTGCAGCCGGTGAGTTTGGATTAATAGAAACGCGAGGCCAAACAGGACGTACGAATGAAAAAAATATTTACACCTCTATAGTTAAGCCCAAAAAAAACACAGATCCTAACACTTGGGGGATATCTAAACCTTCAGACATCGTATGTGTCGCCAGGGAGATGGGTATGAATGCACAAGTTGTTGTTTATAAAACATGGTCTGCGGCAATACAAAAGTTTTTTTTCCCTACTGAAATGTCGAAATTGAGGGGGTTAAATGCTTATACCAAAATGTCAGCTACACATAGCAACCATATACTTAATCGAGGGGAACGTGAATTAAAAATTATGGCGCAGCGTTCGTTGCGTTATGGTATGGCAATGCATTATGTCATGGTCAGGCCTGACGGTTCGGTGATGGATCCGGGCGATGGAAAAAATGATTATAATATTAAAGTGATAAAGGACTACTATAAAGCACATGGCATTGGTGTATCGATTATTTTGAGTCGTGATACGTCAGCATAAATAACCTAAGCGAAACCTATTTATACCTCATTGTTTGGATGCCTGATTGTTCCTGACCATCGTCACAACCAGCATTAATATTTTATCTGGTGCTGGTTTATTCAACAAAACCAGGGCATAAGCTAAGGAAGGCGTAAGCACCTTCCAACTACCTTATCCACTGACTATTTTGAACGTAAAAACCGCTAATTTTTACTAAAAACAGATGCATGTCCCCTGGCTTGCTTTACACTATGTGGCAAACAAAGAGCTTTGTCCGATAGGGAAAAAGATGGCGACATTGAAAGACATTGCGGTTGAGGCGGGCGTCTCGCTGGCGACGGTTTCACGGGTGTTGAATGACGACCCGAGCCTGAATGTGAAAGAAGAGACCAAGCGGCGGATCCTTGAAATAGCGGAAAAGCTGGAATACAAAACCAGCAGTTCGCGCAGGATGCAGGCTAATCCCGTTGGCCATCATCATTTTTTGGCACTTTACAGCTATCAGCAAGACCTGGAAATAAACGATCCCTACTACCTGGCTATTCGCCACGGTATTGAGATGCAATGTGAGAAACTTGGGATCGAACTAACGAATTGTTATCTCGGGCATTCTCTGCCTGAGATGAAAAAGGTGACCGGCGTCCTGGTGGTGGGCCAGCCTTCTGACGTGACACGCGAAACCTTACGCGCGATGACCGATAATCTCTGCTTTATTGACTTCCATGAGCCGGGCAGCCAGTACGATGCCGTAGACATTGATCTGGTACGGATTGCCAAAGAGGTGATCGATTTCTTTATTGCCCGGGGCATGTCGCGCATTGGTTTTATTGGCGGTCAGGATAGGCCGGGAAAAGCCGATATTCGTGAGATAGCATTTGCTGAATATGGCCGCCTGAAGGGGGTTGTGTCCGAGAGCGACATCTGGCGCGGTGGTTTCTCAAGCTCATCGGGTTACGAACTGGCAAAAGCGATGCTCGCCCAGGAAGATTACCCCTCTGCGCTATTTGTGGCATCTGATTCCATCGCGATTGGCGTATTACGTGCCATTCATGAGCGCGGACTAAAGATACCGGACGATATTTCGCTGATCAGCGTGAACGATATCCCCACCGCACGTTTTACCTTCCCACCGCTTTCCACGGTGCGCATCCATTCCGAAATGATGGGCAGCCAGGGCGTTAATCTGCTGGTTGAAAAAGCCCGTGATGGCCGAGCCCTGCCGCTCAATGTCTTTGTTCCCAGCGTGCTTAAACTACGTGGTACCACGCTCTAGCTTCCTTACACGCCGGAGAAAAATCGTTTTCCGGCAGCCTCTCTGACCTGTTGATACCTCCCTGTTCCCAACGCTCATTTTGTGATCGAGTTAAAGCAAATCGCCCCTGATCGTTTTATTTAGTAAAAATTTTACTAAAATTAAGCGTAATTATTTAGTCAGTACAGGGAGGCGAGATGAATCGCTGGGAAAATCTGCAACTTACTCATGAAAACAGGCTGCCGCCGCGCGCCTATTTCTTCGCTTATGATTCACTGGCGAAGGCCCGTTCGTTTGTACGTGAAAACAGTAGTCAATTTTTGTCCCTCAGCGGGCAGTGGAACTTCCGCTTCTTTACCAATCCGCTGTTAGTGCCGGAAACATTTAGCTCAGCGTTGATGGCGGAGTGGGGCACCATCACCGTGCCGGGAATGTGGCAGATGGAGGGCCACGGCCAGTTGCAGTATACCGACGAAGGTTTTCCTTTCCCTATTGATGTGCCGTTTGTGCCGACGGATAACCCGACGGGTGCGTACCAGCGCATGTTTACGTTGGGCGAAAACTGGCAGGATAAACAGACGATTATCAAATTTGATGGCGTAGAAACCTATTTTGAAGTCTACGTGAATGGCCAGTACATAGGGTTCAGCAAAGGGAGCCGCCTGGCGGCCGAGTTCGATATTAGCGCGGCGGTGAAAACCGGCGACAACCTGCTGTCCGTTCGGGTAATGCAGTGGGCTGACTCGACTTATATTGAAGATCAGGATATGTGGTGGACGGCGGGGATTTTCCGCGATGTTTACCTGGTGGGGAAACATTCCCTGCATGTCCAGGATTTCACACTGCGTACCGAGTTCAGCGACGACTACCACGATGCGACGCTTGCCTGCCAGTTGGTGCTGGAAAACCTCACAGCTCAGGCTGCCGGAGCCACGCTGGAATACACCTTGTTTGATGGCGACACCGCGCTTTATCACGGAGTAAAAGAGCATTTAACGGTTGATCGGCAGTGCAATACCGACTTTTCGATTGACGTTAAAGCACCTCAGCAGTGGTCGGCGGAAAATCCTTACCTATACCAATTGGTGATAACGCTAAAAAATGCGATGGGTGAGGTGCTTGAAATCATTCCCCAGCGCGTGGGATTCCGCGATATCAAGGTGCGCGATGGCCTTTTCTACATCAACAACCAGTATGTGATGCTGCACGGCGTTAACCGCCACGACAATGACCACCTCAAAGGTCGGGCCGTGGGGATGGATCGCGTTGAAAAAGATCTGCAGTTGATGAAGCAGTACAACATCAACTCCGTGCGAACGGCACACTATCCAAACGACCCGCGCTTTTATGAGCTGTGCGACATCTATGGCCTGTTCGTCATGGCGGAAACGGATGTCGAATCGCACGGTTTTGCCAACGTCGGTGACCTGAGCCGCATCACGGACGATCCCGCCTGGGAGCACATCTACATCGAGCGCATTGTGCGTCACGTCCATGCCCAGAAGAACCACCCGTCGATCATCATCTGGTCACTGGGAAATGAGTCTGGCTACGGCTGCAACATCCGAGCGATGTATCGCGCCACAAAGGCGCTGGATGGCACCCGGCTTGTGCATTACGAAGAGGATCGTGATGCCGAGGTCGTCGATATTATCTCGACCATGTATACCCGCGTTCCGCTGATGAATGAGTTTGGCGAATATCCCCATGCCAAGCCACGCATAATCTGTGAATACGCCCACGCCATGGGCAACGGCCCCGGTGGGTTAACGGAATACCAGAATGTCTTTTATCAGCACGAAAGTATTCAGGGTCACTACGTCTGGGAGTGGTGCGATCACGGTATTCAGGCCACCGATGAAACTGGGGCGGTGCGGTACAACTACGGCGGTGACTACGGCGATTACCCTAACAACTATAACTTCTGTCTGGACGGCCTGATTTTCTCAGATCAAACGCCGGGGCCTGGGTTACAGGAGTACAAACAGGTCATTGCGCCAGTTAAAGTCCGGGCCGAAGATCTTCCGCGCGGCATGCTGCACGTTGAAAATAAACTGTGGTTCTCAAACCTGGACGATTACACCCTGAACGTCGAAGTTCGCGCCGAAGGCCAGACACTTTCCAGCCAGCGGCTAAAAGTTGAGGGGCTGGCGGCCAACAGCGGCCGCGATGTGGCCATAACATTGCCGATGCTCGATGAACGCGAAACCTTCGTCAATATCACCGTGACCAAAGACTCCCGCACGCTCTACAGCGAGGCCAACCACCCGATTGCGGTGTATCAGTTCCCGCTCAAAACGAGCACGCTGGTAAAAGTACCCTACTGCAATACCAGCGCTACGCCGCTGCAAATCGTTGACGACCGCCTGAGCTATCGCGTCATCGGCCACAATTTCCAGGCTGTGTTCTCAAAACTCAGCGGCAAGCTTACGGCATGGCAGGTCAACGGGGTCGAACAGGTGACCCGTGAGCCGAAGATTAACTTCTTCAAGCCCATGATAGATAACCACAAGCAGGAATTCGAAGGGCTGTGGCAACCGGCACATTTGCCGATTATGCAGGAGCATTTACGCGGGTTCAGCGCTGAAATGCACGGCGATGCTGTGACGATCGTAACCCAGACCATCATTGCCCCGCCGGTATTTGATTTTGGTATGCGCTGTACCTACCGCTGGCAGGTCACCCCGCAAGGCCATATTAATGTCGAAGTTCAGGGCGAGCGATATGGTGATTATCCGCATATCGTGCCGTGCATTGGCTTTACGTTAGGCATTAACGGCGCGTTTGAACAGGTGGATTATTACGGCCGGGGGCCGGGCGAGAACTACGCCGACAGCCAGCAAAGCAACATCATTGACCTCTGGCGTACCACCGTCGACGACATGTTCGTCAATTATCCCTTCCCACAAAATAACGGCAATCGCCAGCATGTGCGCTGGGCTTCATTGACCGATCGCCACGGCAGCGGCCTGCTGGTGGTGCCGCGTCAGCCTGTCAACTTCAGTGCCTGGCATTACACCGCTGAAAACCTGCACGCCGCGCAGCACTGCAATGAGCTGCAGCGCAGCGACGACATCACGCTAAACCTTGACGCTCAGCTGCTAGGACTCGGCTCTAACTCCTGGGGAAGCGAGGTGCTGGACAGCTGGCGCGTGTGGCTAGACGCCTTCAGCTACGGTTTTACGCTGTTGCCGCTGGAAGGTGGGCGTAACACCTCGCAGGCACTGGCTAATCACGATTTCGGTGCAGATTTCTTTTCTCCTGTTTCACATAGCGAGGCTGAACAATGAGAGTTCTCGAGAATTTAGAACAGTTTAAGCAGATCTATCACAGCGGCCGGAAGTGGCAGCGCTGCGTGGAAGCCATCAATAACGTCGACAACATTCGTCCCGGCGTGGCCCATTCCATTGGCGATTCCCTCTCATACCGGGTGAGCACCGACAGCTGCACCGACGCGCTGTTTGTGGGGAGCCGTCGCTATTTTGACGTGCACTACTACCTGCAGGGGCGGCAAAAAATTGAGTTTGCGCCGAAAGAGCAGTTGAAAACAGTGGCCTGCTACCGGGACGAAACCGACCGGGAATACCTGAAAGGCATCGGCGACATTGTGACGGTGACCGAAGGGCAGATGGTGATCTGCGACCCCGAAGAAGCCTACCGTTTCATCAGCGACGAGTGGGTAAAAAAAGTGGTCCTCAGAGTCACGATTGAAGACGGCTATTTCCTTAATAAATAACGCCAGTTTCGATGCGTACCACGGCCAGCGGTAGACCCCGCTGGTTTTCCCTGTACCTTCCCCATGGTGGGGATGTGAATTTTCGGAGGACGTATGTCCACATCCATTCGGGCAAAAATAGGCAAGTTTGCCCTGCTGTCGATGGCGTTTACGGCGGTCTTTAACGTACGAAACATCGTCAATAACAACATTGAGTTAGGCCTAAGCTCTGCGCCGATTTTCTTATTTGCGACGGTGGTTTATTTCATTCCCTTTGTCTTTATCATCGCCGAATTTGTCTCGGCAAATAAAAATTCTGAATCAGGCATGTATGCCTGGCTGAAACAGCCGCTGGGCACGCGGGCGGCCTATCTGGGGTCGTTTCTGTACTGGTTTGTGAATCTGTTCTTTTTCCTGTCACTGCTGCCAAACGTGGTGGCCTACGCCTCCTACGCCATCATGGGCTACGCCATTCCGTTCTCACCGATGATCACCTCGCTGATTTCGATTGTGCTGTTTGCGATGGCGACTCACATCTCGACCAAAGGGGCGACGTGGCTGGGGAAAATCTCAGAGTGCGTGGCCTATGGCGTCTTCGCGCTGTTTGCTATCTACGTGGTTGGGGCATTAACGGCGTTGGGGAGCGGGCACGTTCCTGCGCAGCCGATCACCCTGGAAGCGATGGCCCCGACCATTAACTGGGCCACCCTCGGCATCATGTGCTGGATTTTCCAGGCGGCAGGTGGGGCGGAAACCGTCGCGGCGTATCTGAATGACACCAAAGGGGGCCAGAAATCCTTCATCAAAGTGATCATTACCGCCGGGGTGCTGATTGGCGGCATGTACGCGCTGGGCTCGCTGTTGGTTAACGTTTTCGTGGCGCGCGAAGATCTCACCTATGCGGCCGGCATGGTAGAAATCTTCACCGGCCTGGGCGCGTATTTCCATGTTTCTGAAGCTCTAATGGGGCGATTTGTCGGCATTATTCTGTTTATTGCCATTTTCGGCAGCATGATGATGTGGACCGCGGCGCCGGTCAAAATCCATTTCTCGGAAATTCCGGAAGGCATTTATGGCAAGAAAACCACCGAACTGAATGAGCACGGCGTGCCGGTTCGGGCAGCCTGGTGGCAGTTTGTCTTCGTGCTGTTAATGCTCATCGTTAATGGCTTCGGCTCTGCCAGCGTGCAGCAAATGATGAACACGGCCATTAACCTGACTGCGGGCACGGCCATGCTGCCGCCAATATTTATTATGGCGGCCTATTTCGTCTTCCGCTGGAAGCACGACGACACACCGCGAGATTTCCGTATGGGCTCGAGAAAAGTGGGGATGGGCGTCGTCTCCATGTTGATGCTGATCTTTGTCGTCAGCATGACCGCCTCGGCATTCCCACCGGGGGTCGATCTGGTCAACGCGTTCTTTATTAACGTCTTTATGACGGCGGTCTTCTCGGGCCTGGCCTGGTGGTGGATCAGCCGCTTTGAGAATAAACAGAAGGCAAAACGGCAGAGCAGCCCTGATTTCGCCTCCCGAGCATCGAAATAATTCAGCCCCTGGCCAGCCGTTTTGCGGCTGGCTAAACATGCACCTTCCCGTCGCGGTGCGCCGTACAGCCATTTACGCGATCGTGCTAAATCAAGCTGATGATTTACTAAATTTTTACCAAAATAAATTCTAAAAATTAACGTCCTCTTCCCTACAAAAGAACGCAGCCCTGAAGACTGCGTGGAGATGTGTTATGTCTGAGAAAAAGCGTAATACTATCGGTAAATTCGGTCTGCTCTCCCTGACGTTCGCGGCCGTGTATAGTTTTAATAACGTCATTAATAACAATATCGAGCTTGGGTTAGCGTCGGCGCCGATGTTTTTCCTGGCCACGCTGCTTTATTTCATTCCGTTCTGTTTGATCATCGCCGAGTTTGTTTCGCTGAATAAAAACTCTGAAGCCGGGGTCTATGCCTGGGTGAAAAGCGCACTGGGGGGGCGCTGGGCTTTTATTACGGCTTACACTTATTGGTTTGTGAACCTGTTCTTTTTCACTTCTCTGCTGCCGCGTGTTATCGCCTATGCGTCCTACGCGTTCCTCGGGTATGAATACATGCTGACGCCGGTCGCCACCACGGTGCTGAGCATGGTGCTGTTCGCCTTATCAACGTGGGTTTCAACCAATGGGGCAAAAATGCTGGGGCCAATCACCTCGGTGACATCTTCCCTGATGCTACTGCTGACGCTCTCTTATATTTTATTGTCAGGGGTGGCGCTGGTGGGCGGCATTCAACCGGCAGACCCCATCTCCGTAGAGGCGATGATCCCTGACTTTAACTGGGCATTTCTTGGGATCACAACCTGGATATTTATGGCCGCGGGCGGGGCCGAATCAGTGGCCGTGTACGTCAACGACGTGAAAGGCGGGTCAAAATCCTTTGTGAAAGTGATAATCCTGGCCGGAATATTTATCGGCGTGCTGTATTCCGTCTCCTCGGTGCTGATTAATGTTTTTGTCAGCAGCAAAGAGCTGAAATTTACCGGGGGATCGGTGCAGGTATTCCACGGCATGGCGGTCTACTTCGGCCTCCCGGAAATTGTAGTCAACCGCTTCGTTGGCCTGGTGTCATTTACCGCAATGTTTGGGTCACTGCTGATGTGGACGGCAACGCCGGTGAAAATTTTCTTCTCGGAAATCCCCGGCGGTATTTTTGGTGAGAAAACCGTGGCGCTAAATAAAAACGGCGTGCCCGCGCGTGCCGCCTGGATTCAGTTCCTGATCGTGATCCCGCTGATGATTATTCCCATGCTCGGCTCCAGCACCGTCCAGGATTTAATGAACACCATAATCAATATGACAGCTGCAGCTTCCATGCTACCCCCGCTGTTCATCATGCTGGCATACCTGAATTTACGCCGTAAATACGATCACCTGCCGCGCGATTTTAAAATGGGCTCACAAAGAACCGGCATTGCCATCGTCTCAATGCTCATTGCGATTTTCACCGTCGGTTTTATCGCCTCCACGTTCCCAACCGGCGGCAATATATTGACGATCGTTTTCTATAACGTCGGCGGGATCGTTATCTTTCTTGGTTTTGCATGGTGGAAATACAACAGATACATCAAAGGATTGACCACAGAAGAGCAAGTAAAGGAAGCCAGGCCGGTGGTGCATTCGGTCTGATCTCAACGGCACGTAATAGCAGACGCAGGCTTCAATAAACGCTGGATTGCCCCCGGCCAGAATAGCCGGGGGCAGGGATCACTTATCATTCAAGAGTTTTACCAACTGGTTAATGCCGTCCAGCGACTTTTGCCAGCCGGGCATTCCGTCCCAGCACGCCGGAGCGGGGGTGGTTTTGACATACAGGGTCGGAACATCATTAATCAAAAAACCGCCGCTGCGCAGGTAAAAGCCCTGTAGATCGCAAATGCGGCTGTACTTACCCGCTCCTGGCGTCATGAAGCTGGCAATTTTTTGCAGGTCCGTGCGGGTGGCTACCAGCCCTCTTGCTGAGGTAGTACTTTTTATCTCATCAGCCACCTGCGCAATGGTGCCTGCCTCGATAGCGTCATCCAGGTTGACGAATTTCCCCTGGCTTACCCAACTGGCCAGGTAGCCTGTACAGGTTTTGGCTTTTTCAGTGGCACAGTTGAGCGGCGCCAGCAGGTCGGGGCGAAAATCGACCGTCGCCAGGCCGGACTGTTTCACCTTTGTCAGGTTGCTAACTTCCTCTTTAATCAAGGTTTCGCAACTCTTGCCGTCATAGTCGGTATTCTGGCAAACCAGCAGGGCAATCGTAGGGATACTGGCTAGCTGGCAGGCCATTTTATCCTCACCTTTGGGGGTGGCGGAGCAAAAGGAGGCATAAGGAATATTGGGTTTTATTTTGTCTATTTTGGCGGCGGCCTGGGAGAAATCGTCGGCATAGCTGTTACTGACGGAGGCAAACAGCAGTGCGGCGATGCTGGCGGGCAAAAAGTACCGGGTATTCATCGTGTTGCTCCTGTAACTGATGTTTCGTGGAAAGTGCCAGCCCCAGGGCTGGCGGCGCGCTGTGCATGATGAGTGCAAATGGCTTTGATCACCTGCTCAACGAGAATATCGGGTGCAGTATCTGGGGAGGATAAAGCGGGGCTAATCGCCTGTTGCTCCGGCTGTGTCACTACGCGCAGCGCTTCGCCATACATCGCGTGAAGCCGCTGTGCGAGTACGGTGTGCTCGGCCGGGCAAACTATCGTCACGCTACCGTCCCAGGGGGCAGAGTACTTCGCGGGCGGCGGGAAGTGCTGGCTGAAAGCTGCACCATGGCGAACCATGCGGAGTTGTTGCAGCCGCTGGACGTTCTGCGAGTAATACGGATTGGCGGCAATATGTTCCTGCTGGCGACAGTAACCGGCACTCAGGGGATGATAAAGATGCCAAAGTGGGCGCCCGGTGTCGTGGGTGAAGGCCGCGGTGCCCAGTACGCTGGCCTTGTGGAACCAGGCATTATCCTCGCCCCCCCAGCCAACAAACGTCTCATCCATGCCGCCGTGGCGCAGGACAAAATCAGTCCGCGCCAGCACGGCACCACCCTGTGCGCCACTACGTTGCTGGAACACCGGCGAACAGGCTTCCGGTCGACGTTGTTCAGCCTGCACCTGCCGGCTTTCTTCCTCGCTGAGGAAATTGATCGTACTCCAGGGGATCAGGCAGTCGAGTTGCCGCCTCTCGCACTCCTGCCAGGCCAGGCGGATAAAATCTTGCGGCAGCAGCAAATCCGCATCCAGCCACAGCAGGTAGCGGGTGTGCACAAAAGGTAAGGCGATGTTCAGGGCTCGCGCTTTGCTAAATGGCGATGATGTACAGGCGAACAGGTAATCGTCGGCAAGTTCCGTCGCAACGGCCTGTGCATGAGGCTGGTTATCCAATTCGACGACCAGCACGCGGCGCACGTCAGGCTGCTGTTTGAGTCCGGTTAACATACATTGCAAAGCCGCCAGCCGGTGCTCTCCGGCGAACGGCACGATCACGCTCACACCCTCATCTAGCTCTGCGGGAGCCGACAGATGCGGCATGGCGGGCGCGTGGTGAAGTAGCGGCGCTCGTGGAGGCAGAGAAGAATGTGTATTACCCAACAGAGCCTGTATCGCCGGTAACCAGAATTGCGGCCACTGCTCGGCAAAATCCCAGTGTTGTTGTAGCCAGGCCCGGTTTTGCAAGCCTCGCTCGCGCAGGTGCTGTGCGCCAAGTTCTATCAGCTCGCTGAGGACATTTTCCAGCGTATCCAGACTGGCGCAAACAAAAGGGGAGCTGGCGTCAGGGGTGCAGCGCTGTAAAACGGCGGCGATGTCGGGTTTCAGCCCCAAACCGTTAACCACGACCGCACCTGCCGCCAGGCCTTCCAGGCTGTTGCGATGGTAGCTGCCGGTGACACACTCATCGATAACGATATGGGCGCGGCGTTTCATCTCCATCGATTGTGTAAAATCTACCTGCCCGGCTTCCAGCGTCAACAGGCGTAGCGGATAGCGCTGTGCCAGTCGCCTCAGGATAGCCATTGTTCGTTGGTAACCTTTGCCGTGCCAGTACAAACGATGATTGGCCGGGTACTCGTCATGTTTCACGCTCGGCGTGTAAGCAATGGTCACCGTGGCCTCTTTTTCGGCATCGTCAAAGAGCGGATTCCACAGTGGCACCGGGTTCGGTACCGCCTGCCACTGGGCGAATTCTTCCAGCGAGGCCTGATACTGCGCTACCACCAGCCCTGGCATACCGCGCGCGACAAACTGTCGATCGACATTGCTGATGTAATTATGGGCGAGGGTAATCACCGGTTTATTCGCCAGCAATGCCTTGTGCTGCGGCGCGGTAAAACCGTTATGCACGATCAGCAGATCGGCCGTCTCCAGCAGGGCGCAGGCGATATCCGGCTGCTTTTCCCACTCCACTTCACGCTCAAACCGCACGCCATTGCCATAGTGATTTGTCGCCCATACGGTGCGGCACCGATGCGGGGTGCAATGCTCAATGCACTCGCTCAACAGTTTGGGCACTCCGACAACTGGCGTGGTGGCATAAGAGACGATATTCAGGGATTTGGTGCTTTTTGCCTGGTGGCTGAAAGCGGAAAGCGGCTGGTACGGTAAGGTATCGACCGCACTCTGTTGACTGAGGTTGACCAGCTCCACGCCGTGACGTGCGGCGGCATCGACCAGTCGGGCGTACTCCTGGCGAATTCTCGGCAGTTCAGGGCTGAGCGAGTGACGCCCCGTTTGTGCGAAGAAGTGGTGATCGGTGAAATCCATGCCGATAAAACCGACACGTTTAGCGCCCATGAACATGGCCAGGCACGCCGCAACGTAGGTGGAGTTACGGGTGTAGGGCAACGAATGGCGGTCGTTTATCTCCACGCCGCCGTATTGCCCCAGCATGAAACGCACCATCCCCGGATGCGCAAAATCCAGCGCAAGGTGGCTGAATATCGCTTTCGCCTGCGATTGCTCGATATGAGCAAAGCGCTCGGGGGTGAACTGATGGCGTGAGTTGAGCACGACCAGATAATCCGGATGAAATTTACGGCCAATGTCGTTTACGCCAATGGTCAGGAAGTGCTCCGCGTCGTGCAGCTGGTTAAGGGAGTTACCGCAGCCGCACACCAGCACCGTTTCGCCGGCGTGGCGCTGATAATAGTCCGCGAAGTTTGCCGGCAGGGCGGGCGGTTGAAATAGCGACTGGGCACTTTCCATCGGATTTCCTTGTTTCTCAGCCAAAAATCACGGGGATATTGTTGATTTGCACCAGCGGTAACTGCTGGCCGTCGACGGAGCCAAACAGGGTCAGGGCGAAGGACATCCTGGCCGCCGTTGAGGGCTGCAGCGCGGCGTGCTGATACCACTGCCAGACTTCTGCCGCAATCTGGTCGGCAAGGGGCTGCGGTGACGTATTATTTATTTCCAGCGCGTTAAGCATCAGCACCGGGGACTCCACCAGAAGATCCGAGCCGGGACGCAGTGGCCAGGCGTAATTCACCTGCAAATTAATCACCGGATCGATGCCCAAATTACCCACTTTGGTTAGCGGCGTGATGATCTGCTGGATCATCTGCTGCAGGACATCGAGGCTAATTGCCCCAACGTGAACCGCTGGCAGGCTATCCCGTTCAATCAGAGGAATCATTACGTCGGGGAAGCGCAGCGTATCGGTTTGATAGATGAATAAAGTGTTCGTTTGTTCGTCACTCACCAGTTCGTCGTTGCGAACGCTCCAGGCGGAGAACTGGATGCTCTGGCAGCTAAGAATAGCCAGCGGTTCCCAGCGCAGCACCGTGGTGGTGAAATCCGGTCGTTGTTTTAGCGTGTAGCTGATTTGCCACCATTCACCCTGTCTTGTGGCTTTGCTACGGTCTGGTGCCCACTGGACATTCCCCGTCAGTTGCAACGTGGGCCAGATAGCCGGGTTCTGCCCGCCGTTATCCGTGCGGCCACGGAGCTGCAGCGTTTTGCCGCTGAAACTGAGGCAGAAGTGATCGATTTCGCGCACATCAGCCATCAGGGACATAGGCTGATGCCAGTTAGTCGGCCAGCTTGTGGCAATGCCGCAGGTCAACGTGCAGAACTCCTGCAGAATCGCGTCGGCATCCGGGGCGGGAGAATCTGAGCTACTGGACGACTGCAACAGGCTTTCCAGCTTTGGTGCCAGGGCCGGCCAGGCCTCGGTAAAATGCGCCAGCGCGGCGAAAAGACCATCCAGGATTGGGCCGGTTTGCTGATGGTGGTTCAGCTTCAGCGGCTGCCGGGCCAGCACGTTACGTTCGACGTCAAAATAAAAATCATCCTGATCCTGCAGATCCAGCGAAAGCTGAGTCTGATAACACCACTGCAACGCCTGGGCGATTTCATCAGCCAGTGAACCAGGGCTGCCGGCGGGGGAATGCATCGCGACGCCCAGACCCTGCTGTGAAGCTAATACCGGCAAGGGGGGCTCAAACGGCAGCGGAATCGGGATCACAACGTTGTTTGCAGGCGAGGTGAGATCGGTGATCGGCATCGTCAGCGGTGAGGTGTCCGGGAGCACGAATTTAAGCCAGGCGCTGGGGATGTAGCCTTGCTGCTCTTCACTCACGGCAAAATCGTGCTGCAGGTAGCTGACCTGGTATTCCAGCGGGAGCGAAATAAAGGATTGATCGCCCGGTTTCGCCACCGTCAGCAGGCTGGTGGCCCATTGTGTGCCGGAAGCCAGGTCCAGCGTCACTGGCGTAAACTGATACAGATTGTTGCTATTGCCTGCCTGGAGCGGTGAACCTGACGCGGGCTGTTGCAGAATGCCGTACAGCTGCGGGGCTTTCTGGGGGCTGGTGTCATCGGCGATTCCATTAACCTCAACCTCGGCTGGGAACTGGACAATCGTCGACACAGTGTAAGCACTCGACAGGTTTTCCAGCAGCGCCTGCTCCAGCCTCTTCTGCGCGGCATTAACATCGCCGCCGTGGTCGATATCTTTTTGCAGCACCGACACCAGCCCGAAAGGAATCGATTTTGCCAGCAACTGCCTGGCATGCATCAGTTGGTTGTAACTGTCAGCATCAAGCCTGGCAATCGCCACGCCCATCTGTGGAGACATCACGGTATCGAAGGCGTTGAAGAAGCTTTTTGCCCATGCATCCATATCGACGTCGTTGTACTGAACGCCGTCCACGAGGCTGTTACGTGGGCTGGTATTCAGAGGGCGCAGCGCAAAATAGCGTGGATCGTTGGCGAATTGCGCGGTGAATCCGAGGCTGCTGGCGAAGCGGACCGACCACAGATCCTGGGAGGCATCACCGCTATCACCGACCTGGGCCCCGGCGCGCTGCGCCAGTTTGAGCTGGCCTCCCTTACCGTCAATGTTGCAGAAAGCCTGCTCGAAACTGCGGGCAAAAGGCGTGATATTTCCGCCATCATGCTGTGGGCTGGCCTCTGGCGAAAGCTGTGCCAGTAGCGGGTAGATAACCTCAATGGTCTGCGGCAGCTTTTGCGAGACGTTGCTGTCGACGCGAGCGGGATCGCGCCAGGCGCGGGCGCTGACGCCAATCGCCACGATATCGTGTTGCTGCTGAGCCAGCAGGGTAAACGGAATGGTGAAATCCAGCGACCACTGCATTTCGCCGTCGGGAGAATAATGTGCCGGGCTGCCTGTCGCCTGGGCATTTATATAGTCCAGAATCTGTTGCGCTGCCGTCAGCAAAGGACTTTGTAAATCACCCGGTATCGCCCCCTGAATCAGACTGCAGGTCAGGGCATATTGGGTTCCATCGTCCGTCAACTGCTGGCAAATGCGGCGGTATTTATCCCCCATTCTGCGCCACTGTTCGCGAGGGTCACTGCCTTGAGATGCCGCGCTGTCAACGATATCCGGGTTAAAGGCCAGCTGGATTTGCAGACAGGCGCTTTGTGCGGTGCCCGGCACAAAGAAGAAAGTGCTCTGCAGCCCAGGCCATTCTCCCAGCGCAATCAGCGGGTCGCTGTAGAGCGGCGTAAAGCTGTCGCTGTGCCCTTCGGTCAGCGGGTTGCCATACATATCACACAGACGGAATGCCAGATTCACCGTCTGGCCGATAAGCGCATAAGGGTTTGTGCCTGGAAGCCCGCTGAACGGCAGAAGTGGCACCTGCTGTTGAAGCTGCCATGTGGCCGCTGGCGAAGTGGTTTCGCCGTTTTCCGTCGGGCCAACCGGCAGGCTCCACACCGAACCACGCCACTGCGGGCTGGCTTCAGTAATACGGTACTGCATCAAATGGTAAAGATGATGCACCGGGATTGTTGCCGTCGGAGATGTATCGCCAGCCGGTGTCCAGCTGGCGGTAAAGCCAATATTTCCAGGTGCAAGCGTGGATTGCCAGACATACAGCGGCGTTCCGGCACTGTCATATGCCCGGCAGTTCAGGGCGGCGAGATCGTGCTGGGCCGTTATCCAGAGGCTGTTGTGGTATGACGCCAGCACCAGCGTCCCGGCAGGCTGGGTGTCAAAATCAACGACGATCATAAAATCGGCAGTGCCGGCGGAAGTACCGTCCACGGCCTGCTGGTTTGGATCATTAGGGGAACTGTTTGACGCCGCGGTATCTGCGAACAGCGAATCCGGTAATCCCTGACCATCTGTAGTCTGGTAATAAAGGTAATAACCCGGCGCCCGTACGACGCTCAGTTCCCAGACGAGCTGCAGGAAATTCTCTACATCACTCAGGCGTGCGGTATCGCTGTCGGGGGTAAAAGTAGCCCGCATCATCGTATGCATCTGGCTAACCTGCGCGACCTGATTCAGGGTCGACAGGTTCATTTTCGCCAGCAGGACATCCGGCGAAAGCGTGTCTGATACCCATTCAGATTTACCCGGTGGCAGGTAAAGCAGACGCAGTGATGCATTGGAAAGATCGGCGTTTTGCAGCGCCTGATAGATAAGCTCGCGGGTTGTTTCATCGGTGCCGTTCAGTTGATAGATCGGCGCTGTCTTTGCATGGTCTGGTGATGCAGGCGAACCTGGCGTTTTGCCCCGGGGCGTGGCCACCTGTGTCAGCGACAGGCGGATTTGCAGCGAGGCAAATGCATTGATTGGCGCATCGTCCGTGTCAGCATCATAACTGCTGGCTTCAGGCACCAGGCGTAGGGAGTCACCGGCCAGCGTTTGCAGGCGGTTAAGCAGCGGCTGCGGGAAAATAAACAGCGTGCGCAGCGCGTCCGGGCTTTGCCAGGCCAGGCTGTTTTTCAACTGATACCCGAGCGGAGCCGCGATAGCGCCGGGCAAGGGCTGAATCAGCAGTGTACCGGGGGCGACCGGCGCAGGTGACGCAGGTGTGGCGTCAAAAATCCAGTGAGGATCGGGGTTATTCGGTAACGTTGCTGGCACCGTGAACTGAGTGGTGGCGTTCTGTGGGCTTCCGTTGCCAAAACGCAGCCAGTCGACCTCGAGGCCGGGGGTAAAACTGAGCGTGGCCTGCGCATCCTGTGGGCTGCCGCTGACGGCAAACTGTTGCCCGGAAAGCACATACAGCGAAGAGGTTGGCAGGCTGGTGATATTTTCTGGCGTGACGACTGGCGGAATGTGCGACGGATCGGGCAGTTGCAGGCCGGACATCAAATAGCGTGAGCCAAACCCGGCGATGCTCCAGTACGCCAGCTTGTCGAGCAGTTCGCTGAGTTCCTTTGTCGGATTATCTGTGAGCCAGGCGAGATCCTGCGCATCCTGAGCGATTAGCGGATTTTGCGCATCCATACCGGCCAATGTCGCACGCTTGGCCCAGCGGCGGAGTGCGGTCTCCTGCTGCTTCTCGTACTGCTTTGCATCCTCAATCAGGGTCGAGAGGGTGTAGCGCGCGATCATCAGGAAATAGTCGCCGAACAAATAGCTGGCCATACTTGGGCCGTCGGGCGGGGTATCGGAGGCCCGCAGGCTGGCCTTCTGTTTGCCGTCCGGGAGGGCCGGCCCTACCAGGCCGACATTATCAAAATAGATTTTTACCGCATCCGTGTAGTTATTTGGGGTCAGATTGAAGCGGGAGAAATCAATGTCTATGCCGCTGGCCTGCAGATGTAATGCGTCAAACATTGGCAGCATTGCCGCCGTATCAAAGGGCACTTTTCCGGCATCCAGCCCGCGGACGATGAAACGCAGACGAGAGGCAAAAAAGGCGTTCAGTTTGTCAAGGAACCCCTTTCTGCCGCCGAACACTGGGCCAGGCTGGGCGCTGCCGTTGCCGAGCATATCGGCCACCTGCTGCAGCGTGGCTGACAGCGGTTGATCTCCGCCGCTATCCGGCGCGAAAGTCAGCAGCCATTTCACCAGGCGAATGATCATCTCTTCGTAACCGCTGGCGGTCGCTGGTGAAGCCAGCGGTGGCTGGCCTGGCGAAGGGCAATCCATCACCAGCGTGGCAATCAGATTGACGGCGGGCGGCTGTGTCTCCTGCCACACAACCGTAGGCTGTAAAACAAAAATCACCTCAAGCTCAACCTGCGTGGCGTCATCGGTCTGCCAGCGCATCCAGGGTGCCGGTGCGGCACGAAAACGCGGAGGTTCGCGCACGTCGTGCAGCGGGCGAAGCGTATCGAACAGTTGGGAACGCTGCAGCGCGGCCAGCGATTTGGCGCGTGAGAACAGCGCCTGCCATTCCTGCGAATCGTTTGATAATGGACTTAGTCCTGGCGCAAGAGGGCCGTTGAGCGAGGCCGGTGTCCCTTTACCGATATGAAACGTGTGGTGGACGGTGGTGTGGAATGAAAGATGGATAGTAAAGAACACCACTTTCAGCGACACGCTGACTCTTACCGAAGCGGCAATCGGGATTATCGTCTGATAACCGCATTCAAAGGCAACGCCAGCGCTGACGCTGAAACTGACCAGTACAGAGGCTTTGATGATAGCCAAATCGACACAGCCCTGCAGCACGACGGAAATTGACGCGCTGCCGGCGAACCAGTAGTGATCCGGCTTATTGGCTATCGAGCTCCCGCTGGCTTTCCACGCCAGCAGGCCCTGGAAACTGGCGGAGAGATTGACCTCCAGACTGGCGCTGAGAGGCCCGGCATTAATACTGATCCCGGCCGTGACCGCGACGCCGATACCAAATTCAAGGATGGGGTTGTAGTTGACGCTCGGCAGCGCGCCGGGGTTATCGCCACTGCGTAATTTGGCAAAGTAGAACCCCGCCCAGCCGGTAAGAATATCGAAAGAAACGCCGATAGCGTTATTCGGCGTGACCGGCCAGCCGACGTTAATGCGGAAGTCGCCATTGGTATAAATCCAGGCGGAAAAACCGGGCAGGATGAGAATAAACCCTTCCAGCGGAATCCGTCTCATGCCGTAAGGCAGGCTCAGCGCGCCGTAGTAGACCCCCAGATTAGGCCCCAGTTTTTGGTAGAGGATTTCAAACAGCAGGCCGCTGAAAAACGACGGTGGGCTGGTCATCGGAATGCTGATTTCGAGACCATACATCGCCGGATCGTTAAACAGCATCCGCAGACGCAGCTCGCGCAGCCGCATATCCGCCGCGATAAACCAATCGCGATCCGGTTTGTAAAATGTTTTTGCCAGCTCGGTAATAATGGTTTCGGGATCGCTGCCCACCAGTTGCGTTTCCAGCTGATTAAAAATGATCTCCATCGGGTTGCCGCTGGCAGGAAGTTTCACCGTAGGGCCAACTCGCTGGCCAATCCCAAGGTAGTTCAACTCGAATGAAGAGAGAGAGTTCTGGGCGGGCAGCGGGAAGGGGAAATTCACCAGCTGTTCTTTGCTTTTTTCTGGCGTCGGGCTGCCCGTTGCGAGCAGTGTATTACCGCTGCTGACCGTGGTTTTGATGCGTGCTTTTACCGTCAAGCCGTCGCCTGCGCCGTCGTAGCCGATCATCAGGCCGAGAATCGTAATATCCGGCTCGATAGTGATGTCAAAAGGCCCGGCGTTATAGTGCGTTCCGAGGCGCAATTCTTCTGCAAGCGTGAGCTGTAAAAACGAGCTTGTATTGCCAGTGCTACGATCTGGCGTGACCCACAGCGAGGGAATAATCCCCACGTCCATTATCTTCTGCCATGGTCCGGGGGGGATCTCTGGCAGGCCCGTTCCAATCACTGTTTTCAACTGGCTACTGAACAGATCCCAGATATCATTCAGGGAGATAGGCTCGGCGGTACTAAGCGAAAACGAGACTGGCCCGCCAGCCACCCGCAGGGCGACGTCCATAGGCACCTTAAAGGCGCTCCCTGTAATTTTTAGAATGATATCAGTCATGATCGGCCCATCAGTGAGTGGATGTGGGGATTAGATTCTCTGCAAGTCAGAACGACCAAACCTCGGCTTACGGGCTGGTCGGCACAGTTTCTACTGAACCGATTTCCACGCCGATGGTCTCCAGGCTCAACACATTCAGGATGTTGATCGGGGTCTGTGGCGTCATGGTGACGCCAAAGCGGTACTCACCGCTGGCGGTATTGACCGACAGTACGGTTATCGTGATGGCGGCAGCCAGAATTCCGTTTAGCGCATCTTTGATGTTTTTGATGACCAGCGGTGAGTCCGGGAGCTTGTTGATCATATCTCCCAGATCCTTCGAGGTCAGCGGCACGCCAAAGGTGTCTTTTAGCCAGTCGAGAAAGTTATTGATACTGCCCAGCGTCACCGGCTGCGCGAGCTGGAAGTTAATCCCTTTCTTGACGTTATCGATATCCTGGCTGCTGATCGCCACCGACTGCCCATTGATAAGAAAGGAGCTGCTGATCGCTACCGTAATAGGATTTGTGGGAGGAGAGCCCACCACCGCCAATCTAGTCATCTTGCGTTCCTCTTGTGATTGAAGGGGTACTGCCGGTTGTATCGGACTGGCGAATGACAATCCGAATCTGAGTCACGGTAAAACGGCTGCCTGAAAGCGGCTGCCAGTCGCCCTCGACGTCAATGCTTTGCGGTAGCGGCGCGTCATCGGGCAATTTATTGACCGCTTTTTGCCACAGGGCGACCACCGAACGGCTCCAGCCCGCCAGCGGCAACAGCGGTAAAGCGAGGCCGTATTTCTGGTTTAACCAACTCATCACGTCGTTGACGACGTGGGGTGTTAACTTCATCGCTGCCTCCTTCCTTCCGCTTATGGGCTTTTTTTCTGCGGCTGTGCGCTGAGAAACCAGGCCAGATTATTGGTATTGGTTGCGACTTTTTGCCCCGGCGTTACGGCCCCGGCGAACACCAGAAAATCAATCAGCACGCCAGGTGGGAAGCGATAGCCAAAGACGCTGAGCTGAATGTTATTGAACAAAAAGGCGTACACCGTCTGCTGTTTATCCTTGAGATCCACCTTCAACAGATTCGCTGCGCCAAAAGTAGTCTTCAGGATCCCTTCGAGTTCGAAACCGCCTGCGCCTGCCGAAAGCTGCGGGAGTTGAACAAACAACGCTGCCGCGTCGTTATCCGGTACCGTCGAGGAAGGCCCCCAGCCAAGGATCACCTTGGCGTTAAGCCGGGCGTTGGCCCCTAACGCTCCCAATGAACCGAGCTGCATGTCATATTCCAGGCCATAGCGTGCGGAGCTGGTGGCGTAGGAAACCGGCAGGGCAGCGGCGGGTTGTGGTGGCTCGGGGGACGAGGGCGGCGGTAATGCGCCAGCAGCGGGCAGATGTCCTTCCAGTTGCAGAATATTGACGGTTGTCGCCCCCAGACTGCTGGCGTTGAGCGGCTTGCCGTCGGCAGCGCTCAGGAAGCGGGAAAACTTCAGCGGGATGCTGTAAAGCAGACTGTCGGGGCGGATAGCCTCATTTTTAGGCTGCGCCTTCAGCGTGCTCATATCCAGGGTGACTTTTTTACTGTCGGGAATACAGTTGCCGTCAGCATCGAGCGTGAATTCAATGTGGGTTGTCAGGCCTGAAATAGGCAGGCCTGTGTTCTCCAGCCCGTAGGAAAAAAGATCCAGTTCACCGCTGATGGGAAAGGGGGTGGCGTTGAACCACAATTGCCCGCCGAGTACGAACTGAGCTTTGACGTTGGTCCCTATATTCGGACTGCCGCCCGGCGTGCTGCTCACCGGCACCAGTGAGGCATTGTCAAACCGGGTCGTTTTCACCACGTGGGTGGCATCTTCACTGGCAGGGACGATGTCGTAGATAAAGCCCTTATCACTGGTAAACACCACCCTGCCGACGCCGTCACTGGTGGTTTGGTATTTCCCTTTAATACTCAGCGTATTAGGGTTGTTTGCTGTCGCAGGCGAGGCGTGAGGGCGCAGGGCAACATTGCGGCTGAACAGTTGGTTGAGCGTCAAACCTACGGTGGTATTGAATTGCGCTACCGCCGAGTGGCTAAACACGACAATTAATGTTTCCACCTCATAGTCAACGGCTTCCTGCTGCACCGCAGGGCTGGGAGGTGAGCTGTTTCCGTCATAAAAAATCACGCCGAACAGCGATGATTTTTTGATATCCAGTTGGGCAGGGGATGCGCGGTGATCGAACATATTGCCCTGGATGCCAACATGGTGGGCTCGCAGACCCCCGTTGATACCGCCGAGCAGCATTTGCAGGTCTGGGGGCATCCCGTTGCCATTGATGGCCGCATTGAAAAACAACACGCCGGTCCAGGTACTGTCATTCACGATGCGGTTGAAGTTTTCGAACGGATTGTCTGGCGCGTGAGCCTGGCTGCGGGCGAAGTCGATGGCTTTTATCAACGAGTCTGACACTTTAGCGGGGTCAGTGTTGTAACGCTGCGCCCCGGTCCACAGCGTGTGTTGTTGGCACAGCTCTGCCAGCGTGGCGGTGGTGTTGAATTTAAACACCATAATTGTTTGTTGCTCAGAGGCGTTGGGATCCTCTACGCCAAACGCCATGTTGAACTGGAAGCCGCCGAGCCAGGTCGCGCTGTCAAAAGCCCAGTCATCGCCCGGCACGGTGACGACATAAAAGAGCTGATTTTGCGTCAGGGTCAATGCCAGGTCGGTTGGTACGTGTGCCGGTGAACCTTTTGATGAAAAACGCAGGAAGCTCTGTGGCTCTGGCGGGCTGGCGGCAGGGTGAGCTTCCTCCATGGACAGCGTCAGGCTGCGCCAGCCGCCCTGTTCGTCGATATCAAATAATAAGCTCTGCGGAGTGGTGGCGCTGCGTAATCCTGGGTCGGCTTCGGTTGCGTTTTGCGGCATGAAAATCGGCCCGGCAGACTGTTCCGTTAACATGGCGTGACGCACGGCCCCGATAACGGTCGCCTCAAAACGCGTAAGATCGGTTCCGCTCCCGGCCAGACTTGCATCAAGCCCGCCATAGGGAACCCAGGGAAATAGCGCGCTGGTGGTGAATGTTTCCAGCAAGACATCAATGGCTATTGGAAACGCGGCCCCGGCAATGTCACCGAAAAAAGGGGCGGAAGCTGGCTGGCCGTAATATCGCGCCTCTGCAGGCAGGGAATACCACTGCGCCCACGAGGTCGTATAGGTCGCGTCGAGAATATCCCTGGCATCATGGGCGAGAGCATCCGGCGTTAGCTGGAGCGTAAAAGCACCCGCTCGGGCAGGCTGATCGGCGACAAAACGCAGGATGTCGCCGCCGCTAATGCGAAAATATTCACGGGTAAACAGCCCGGGCATGACCTGTAACGCGCTGGTGGCTGCCGGGGACTGAAGTCGCGTAACCCGGTAATCACCGACCGGAGAAAGATAGAGTTCTCCGGGGGAAGGGGGGGATGAAACAACGGGGCGCCAGGAGAATGCAAACCCAGCCCCGACGGTATCTGGGGCGGGCGTCCCCGAGGCCCACGGGTCGACAGGCTGTAACCGCAGCGTAGCCCCGTCGTTGGCGTAGAAGTAATCAGATTTCAGCTGAGAGGCCTGGTTTTGCCAGCTGATTTTGCCGATCCGCCCCGTGGTGTCGAGCTGAAAGCGCGTGGCGCTGGTCTGGCGTGGCAGCAGCGGATTAAGCCAGATCTCAAACGCGCAGTAACTTCCAGGCTGGAATGGCGTGGGGTCGTAGAGTGGATAGGCGAGCGTCTTATTCAACTGCGTGCCGGGCACGTAATGAAAATCCCCGCCGAAGTTGCTCAGCAACTGTGGGATGTTTAAGCCCACGGAGAAATTAAAGCCGCCGGCCGCAGGGCCATCCAGCCAGATGTTAACCAACCAGCCTTCGCTGCGGTAGCCGAGCGTCTGGGGAACCTGATAATACTGCAGGCCAATCAGATCGATATCGCTGGGGTCGCTGGTGCTCAACTGCAGCGACGGATAGCCGTTCTCGACGATCAAGGCTAACGGTAATCCGCTCTGCATCGTCAGCGATAAGCCTGACCAATTGAACAGCGGTTCGTTAGTGACAACATCGAATTGCCCCACTTTTTGTGAGCAAATGCAGGGCAGCGTGGCTGTGATATAGTCCTGGCGGGCCAGCCAGACGATATTGTGCGCCACGACAGATGAATCTGACAGTGGAGGAAACCCCTTTCGTGCGGCACGAATAAAGGCGGGGGCCTGCTGCGGGCTAATGGCCTGCGGGGTGAAAAAATACCAGCCTGAAATCGAGTCCCAGGTGCTTTGCAAGGTCACCTCCGGGGCGCTTGCCGCTGCCGTTTTCTTTTTTCGTGTTTTTGCAAGCGAGCTGCCGCTGGTGGCCGTCAAAAAATAAACCCACAGCGGGCTGCCGCTGGTGTCTGACGATCCCGGGGCAGCAATTAAATAAAGTCCGGGATATATTTCAGGTAAGGGACTGGTGACGCTCGACATAAATGGCAAGCTCCTAAAGTGTTGCTATGTGTAGGAAATAAAATTACGGCAAGCTAATGGCTTTAATATATTGTCCGGCATTACACAGTACCGCGCCGAGATGAGTCGCGTCTTTCCAGAAAAGATATATTTGTATTGAGATGACACTAACGTCTTCTGGAACGTCAATATTCACAGTGCCTGCATATTGCGGGCCGCTGCTTACAGGATACATTGTCAATATATTATTACCCAACCCTAATCCGCCTTTGGGTGGGTTAAGTTGATTGTAAAAAACAGGATAATTAGCAGGGGGCAACGGTATCCATTGAAAACTTCCGCTGGTGTTGGGCAGTTTTATAAAATCACCATTGTTAATGCTGAACATTAACGACACGCTGCTGGTGTTGAATGTATAAACCTTTGCCATGCGCCCCCCTTTTTTATTGCATTCAGGTACTGAGACACTTACGCCTGAATAAATATTATTCAGGCGTTGTGCTTTCGGCGTAAACGATTTATGGCTAACTTTATTTCTGACTGGTTAATTTATTAAAAATAATAATTTAATGCATACACTGAATTTATGAAATATTAGCAGGAGAGACCTGGATAAACTGGCCGCCATTCAGTACCGCGAAAGAGACATCTTTGGCATCTTTCCAGAACAGGTACAACTGCAGTGAACTGACCGTAACATTGGTCGGAATATTTAGGGTGAAATTGGCACTGGAGGCCGGCCCGCTCGTGGAAGGGTAAAGGGTAATGGTGTTTGCGCCGAGGCCTAGCTGGCCGTTGCCAAAGTTGGTGTTATTCACAAATGTAGGCTGAGTTGCAGGGACGCTAGGTACCCAACTGGTACTGTCCGCCGCGTTTACGGACAGGAAACTGCCATTGTTAACGCTTACTGAAATGGCGACACCTGATGCATTGAAAATATATGCGTTTGGCATGAGATAATTACCTTGTTATCAGCGGTTGAGTGTTGACCATGACGCGGGTTTTTGCGCCATAGTTTATATTTACTACAACATGAGAGAGTATATTTAATCAGGCTTAAACTTCACGTTAAACAGGGCGTTTGCCAACCAGGATTAATCCTAAGTGGCCAACATCCATAAAAACTATAAGGGGGAAAATTATTTTTGCAAAATAAATTACAAATCAATTTTTATTTTACTGCCCGCCGAGGGTTGTGTTGGGTTCATGTTATTGTTTTCTGACGGATACTGAATGGCAGAGACGGCATTTAATAACACGCTTGTGGTTGCTTTGGTGATTATTACCGCCTGAAAGGGTTGTCCATCCTGCAGAACAATAGCCGCAACGCTGGTCGCATTTTTCCAAAAAAGATAGAGTTGTATCGAATTTATGGAAATATTTTCGGGGATGGTTATTGTGCAGGTTCCAGCCTCGGCTGGACCGGAAGTAGATGAATACGTTGTTATTATATTGTCACCCAGCTTCAATTGCCCGATGCCAGCCATAGTATTGTTTACAAACGTGGGCGGCGGGACGGCCTGGCCCGCCTGCCATGTAACTTGGGCTGCGGCATTTACTGTAAAAAAACTGCCATTATTAAGACTGACATAAATATCTGACTTGCTAGCATTAAACACTTCCAGCTGCGACATAATGTTGTCTCCTGAATGAGTTAGCGAAAATAAGCAGTTTAATAAGATGATTTCTGCTACGTAATATAATATAGCCACTCAGACTGAAGACAACGTTCGCATTTATAAACATGAAAGTGAATAGCCCGAAGTTTCTTCGTCATAACGTCTGTTCGGAAAGTGAAGGGGGAAACAGGAACGCAGCAACGTTTGCCGGGGAGGAAACGGGGCTGCATTCCCAATTTATGTGTTCAACCCGCTATCTATTTGACGGCTGCATTGCCCCCGTCAGCAAACAGCGCCGAACCCGCTACGAAGCTCGACATATTACTTGCCAGAAACAGCGCCGCGTTGGCTATCTCTTCCGGCTGGGCCAGGCGTTTCATGGCGTGCAGCCCGGCAGCCCAGGCTTTCTGGTCCTCATCACCTGCCATGCGGGTTTCGGTTCCGCCGGGCAATAAGGCATTGGCGCGAATGCCCTGGTCGGCATAATCTGCGGTGAGGCCCTTCACCAGTCCCATCAGCCCGGCCTTAGCCGCCGCATATGCCGCCATCCCCGGCAGCCCTACGCTGGTGCCGACAAAGCTGGAGATAAAAATAAGAGAACCGCCACCTCTTTGCTGCATTAAAGGGATCTGACTCCGGGCGCCGAGATAGCCGGCCGTCAAGTTAACGGCCAGCGTATGCTGCCATTCGTCAGGCGTGATCTCCGCCAGGGGGCGGATTGCCCCGGTTGTACCGGCATTATTGACGGCAATATCAATCCCGCCGAAGGCTTCATCCGCCAGGGCTGCAATAGCGGTATGCGTTTTCTCTTCGCCTGCATCCCCGACAAAAATCCTGACGTCGCTGCCCGTGGCGCGAAGCTCCGCCGCCAGTTCGTCCAGGGGAGCCTGGCTCCTCGCATTCAGAATCAACGCCGCGCCATGTTGGGCAAACAAAACGGCAATCGCCCGGCCGATCCCGGCCGATGCCCCAGTAATAACAGCGACTTTACCGGCAAGTAACTTCATAACGTTCCCCATTTCATGCATGAGATTCCGAATCTCAATATGCATCTTTCAGTTAATGTTCTTGATGTGTGTCGCCATTTGATTTCAACGGCTTATCCGTAAGCCTATGTTCGGGGCAGGCAATAAAAACCCTGGTTCTTGCTTTTTAATTCAATGCCGGGCCAAAAATAAAAAAGCACAGCCTGGGCTGTGCTTTTGGTGTTATAAAACCGCCAGTTTTTTCTGGATGCTGTACAAGTAGAAAAGCTGCTGAATGCTTTTGTACTTGGCTTTGCCCTTCATGTTGGCGATGTGGGTAAACAGCGTGGTTTTGGCGATGTTTAGCTCATCACAAATCTGTGCCAGGCTTCTGCCGTTGAACAGCAAGAAAGCGATGTCTTTTTCCTTCCGGCTGTAGCCAAACACGTTGCTTTGGCTCATGTTCTCAGGGAAGCGCTGGGTTTCCCCCGAAGTGATCAACGCAAAGATTTGCTCCTTCCCGGTGACGTAAACATTATGGCTGACCTTGAGCGCGCTTTTGGCGCAGGTGCACTGCATGTCGTAGACGATGACAAACCTCACGCCGCGGTTGCGGTTGATGATGTCAATGAAATCAACCCGCTCGTAAGCCAGCAGGAACCGGCTGTAGCTGATGATGATTGTTTTGATGTTTGACCGCCTGACGTATGCATTGATGTCACTTTTTTGCGCGACGCTTAGGGCGTCGAAATTCACAAGTTTCCTTTCATGAAATAAATAAGCCAGACCGTCTGTCGCATACTGAGAGGCGCTGATAACCATAACCATATTATTTCTCCTGCATTAAATTTTTTCTTGCCCAGAAGGTCTTGTATTTCATGCTAAATAAGGCTGAAAACAACACAATGCCGGGAAGGAGCAGGAGGATGTTTATATGTATAAAGCCCAACGCATAGATAAGCGAAAATACGCAAATGCTTAATAAAAAAAGATATATGTTTAAGCCTGCAAAGCGCTTAATGCGCCTGCTGCCGCAGGTTGAACACACATCTGTGTCTTTGTGCCTGAGCCGGTTGCAGACCACGCACCGCGTGTAGTTCTCGTCCTTTAAATCTGAGTTTAAACCGATCTGTTTTGAGTTAACCATGCACCCTCCACTTTATTCATGCTGAACATGCCTGCGAGTCAGGAGAACCCGGCTGGCAGCGTTAGGTAGCGTTGCTTATAAATTGTTTTGCTCTGGCATGATGCTATGTCAGGCCATTATGCTTTTTAAACAGTAGAAAATTAGCCCTGAGATAAGGCCTCTTGAGTATAATTATATTTTTAATTTTATGAAGCGGGTTTTATCTTAAGAGTCTGTCAGTAAACTCTGTCATTCTCTTGTTTAGTTAAATAACGTTTTTTTGTTTTTCAAAGTTAATAGTAAATCACTATAGGTTTTGCGGGCAATTGAGAGGAGTGGCTTTAAGATAAACTCTACCGGAATGGTGTGCGCTTCTTTATAGCCAAAAATATAGAGTTGATAATATAAGGAATGAAAACTTAAGCTGAAGTGTTCTTTTGTTGATGAATTCGCTTCGTAAGTAACGGCTGACCTCGCCATAATCCTTTACATCTGTTTTACATTGTTTTGAATTTGCATAATGACCTCACGCCATAACCAACAGGGCAACACAGAAAAATATTTCTGCTGGAATAACGGTTGTGGTTTTGACTAATTTTACTTGTGAGATGATAACAATGAAACTGATGCAAAAATCAATCTGCGCGCTGGCCGTGCTGGCCGCAACGGCAACCTCTTTTACCGCTCAGGCGGCGGACACTGTCGATCTGACCGTTATTGGCACAATCACCCCATCCGTCTGTGTGCCAACTCTGGCTGGCGGGGGTGTTTATGATGTGGGCACAATTAAAGCTGCTACCTTAAGTGCAACTGCGCTCAACGGGGTGACAACACAAACCAAACAGCTCTCCATTGTTTGTGATGCTCCAACCAAAGTTGCCATCAAAGCAGTCAACAAGCGTCTGAATACCGCGGCGGATACTACTGAGGTTGCTGCTACTGGAGCGGCTCCGGCGCCGACGTCATTGGTTACGTGGAGGGGTCATAATGTAGTTGGTCTGGGTCTGGATGGCTCTTCACGTATCGGCGGGTATTCCCTCTATAACACTGGCACAGTTAATGCTGATAACAACACAGTCGATGTGATCACCGCCGACGATGCAGCGCATACCGCATGGACTAAAGGTAGCGGAACTCCTAATATGTATGGTATAGGTGCCGCGCCGCGACTGCTCACCGTTGCCGCCACGGGCACAACCGTGCCCGTGGCCTTCACCAGTCTGACGATGAATGTATCAGCTACAGTATATGTTAATAAAGCTTCCGAGTTGGATCTGACTAAAGATATTAAGCTGAATGGTATGACGACCCTGGAAATGGTGTACCTGTAAGTTCTTCATGCTCAACCCGGCAATCGCCGGGTTTTTTCTGATGCTGTAAGCATTCTCTTACTAACTCTTAAAATATTACTGCTACGCAATATCAGCGTTTTTATAAATAATAAATCTGTATTGGATGTTATTTTGTTTATTTTTTTCTAATAGCATTAGAGGCTAGTGATGAAGTGTGATTTTCTATTAAAGTTTTTGGCGACATTTTTATTGATGAATGTTACCAGCGTTTATGCTGCCGGGATGATTCCTGAAACCTCCGTCGTGATTATTAATGAAAACGATGGGGAAGGGGCTATTAATATTCAAAATAGCGACGAACAACCACTGCTGCTGGTGACCACGCTGCAGAATACTGTGGATGACAAAATTACTAATTTGCTGTCAGTCACCCCGCCTGCGGCCCGAGTAGAGCCAGGCAAAAGCCAGCGCGTGCGTTTTATTCTGATCGATAAAACGCCGTTAAAAACCGAGCGCCTGGGCCGCGTTATTTTTGAAGGCGTGCCGCCGCAGAAGAAAGATGAAAATATAATACAAATGAATGTTCGCCAGAATCTGCCGCTGCTTATCCGCCCGGCGGGCTTGGTTAAAGACGATTCACCGTGGAAGCGCCTGACCTGGAAGCAGGCCGGGAACCAACTGACCGTCAGCAATGATTCTCCTTATGTGGTGCGCCTGGGGCAGGGAATACAAACCCTGCCGGACAACGTGAGCTGGACGCTGCCGCAGAGCTATGTGCTGCCGGGGCAAAAAATCACCATTTCTCCAGATAAAGATAAGCAGCCCGGCGTGGCCAGCAGCGTGCGGATCTCCCCGGCCACCACCTGGGGCTATAGCGTAGCCACCTACGACGCACCTGTTAGCCGGTAAGTGAAGTGAAAACACAGCCAAAACGGGCGTTGAGTTTACCTCGCTTAACGCATCTGTCCGTTGCCATTGTAGGTGCACTTGGTCTGTTCTCCGTGCCTGCGGCAAAGGCGGAGGAGGCGATTGAATTTGACGTGGAGTCCCTACGCTCGCAGGGGCTTGACCCTAAGCTGGCGAATCTATTCCCGACCGCGCCGCGTTTTCTGGCCGGTAAAAGCCTGGTTGAACTAAAAGTTAACGGCAGCGGGCGGGGGCGGATAGAGCTGATGTTTGACGAGCAGGGGCAGCCCTGCCCGGACGCTGAGTTTATGCAGAAAGCCGGGCTGAAAGCGCCCAAACAGGCCAAAGACGCCCGGCAGTGCATCGACTTAACAAGCCTCTGGCCGCAGGCGGAATGGACGCTGGAGCCTGGAGAAAGCAAGGTTGAGCTGGTGGTACCGCAGGAGGCGCTCGCCAGCCCGGAGGAAGATACCGGCCACTGGCAGCACGGCGGCGTGGCCGGGATGCTCAACTACGACGCGCAGTACAGCGGCTCCCGCGGGGCGACGAGCGGTCTGGAATTTATGCAGCTTGCCAGCGAAGCCGGGTTTAACGCCGGGGACTGGATCGTCCGCAGCCGTCAGACCCTGAGCCGCTTTAACGGTGAGGACAGTTTTCGCCACGATGCTGCCTATGCCCAAAGAACGTTCGCCGGATTAAAAAAGGTGCTACAGGCCGGGCAAATCGGCCTGGGCAACTCGATGTTTGGTGGTGGCCAGGTGCTGGGCGTGCAGGTGTTCCCGGAGCAGGCGCTACAGGGAGATAGGGGCGGCCCGGCGCTGGTGGAGGGCATCGCCGACAGCCAGTCGGTGGTGGAGGTTCGCCAGCAGGGGGTGCTGGTGTACAGCACCACGGTGCCCGCCGGGCCGTTCCGTCTGCAGGGGTTCCAGTTGCTAAACACCCGCAACGATCTGGAAGTGACGCTCAACGGCGTGGACGGCGGCAAGCGGCAGTTTATCGTCCCGGCGGCCACGCTGCTGCTCAACGGCCACGCTATCGCGCCCGGCCTCTCGTTCGGGATGGGAAAAATGCAGAACCAGGGCAGCGGCGACGCTCCGGTGGTGGGCACCCTGGCAACCGGCTGGGTGCTGACCCCGCAAACCACGCTGAACGGCGGGGTGTTTGGCTCCGATCCGTGGCGGGCGCTGGCCGCAAGCCTGGACTCGCAGGTCTGGAACCAGACCCTGCTTTCCCTGCAGCTCACCGGCGCGCAGGATAAGCGTCACGGTAATCACGGGGCGCAAGCCAGCTTCTCGGTCAATCAACCGATCACCGAGCGCCTGAGCGCCAGCGCCAATATTTCGCGGCAGAGCTTTGGCTACAGGGAACTGAGTGAGTCCGTTGCTCGGGAAACCCAGGACAAAAGCGGGTACACCCGCGAGCAGTATAGCCTCGGGCTAGGCTGGTCGCAGGAGGTTATCGGCAGCCTGTCGCTCTCCTGGGCGCGCAGCAGCACCTTTGACAACGATGTCATCAACTACTTGCGCGCCAGCTGGAGTAAAGGGTTTGGCCGCAGCTTTGTGGGGCTGAGCCTGGAGCAGGACAGCGGCGGCCGCCATTCGCGCGGCGACAAGCGCGCTTATCTGTCGGTCAGTATTCCGTTTGGCGACGGGCAAAGCGTCAGCAGCTACCTGAATACCAGCGCGGGAAGCGCCCGCAGCGGTCTGCGCTACAGCAACCGCACCAGCCAGGACCGGGGCTGGAGCCTTTCAGCGGACAGAGACCTGCGCAACAGGCGTTCGTCAGGTACGGCAAGCGGCGATCTGGTCACCTCCGTTAGCCAGCTCAGCGGTAGCGTAGGGACAGATTCAAATCGTTATACCAGCTATTCGGCACGCGCCAGCGGTTCGTTGGTTGCACACGGCGGCGGGGTTACCCCATCGTCCTACCGGGTGGATGACACCTTTGGCATTGCCAAAGTCGGGACAGAAAAAGGCATTCGCATTGAAACGCCATCCGGGCCGACCTGGACCGATAGCCGTGGCTACGCGGTGCTGCCGTCGCTCTCCAGCTACCAGCGATCCACTGTAGAAGTGGACACGCGTTCGTTGCCCAAAAATGTGGATATTGCCAACGCCTGGAACGAGACCGAAGCCGCGCGTGGTTCCGTGAGCCATATCGCTTTTAACGTAATCAAAACGCGCCGCGTGCTGGCAACGGTTATTGATGCGCAGGGTAAACCTTTGCCTTACGGCGCCAGCGTCTTTGCCGAAAGCGGCGACTTTATCACCGTCGTGGGTGAGAACGGCGGCGTGTTTATCAGCGACGCAGACAGCGCCGGGAAAATGGACGTGCAGTCCTCCGGCAAAACCCTGTGCAGCTTCCGCCTGATGCTGCCGGAGCAACCCGCGCAGGCCGAGCTGTATGAAACCGCCCGCGCCAGTTGCAAATAACAGGAGCCATCATGAGAAATATTTTTGCACCTTTCGCGCTGTTGCTGGTTTTGTCCGGCCATGCCTGGGCGGACATTGCGCCACCGCCTTCTGTCATGGCGGTTGACCCGCGCTGCACAATCTCCGTCGGCAACGGCACGATTAATTACGGGACGCAGACCAAAGCACAGCTTCAGAGCAGCGGCCCTCAGCTCACGCCGGGCAAGCGCACCCTGATGTTGAGCGTGGCCTGCCCGTTTGCCCGCGAAATCAGGCTCGGTGTTCAGGGGGAGCGGACCGGCGACGGCAGCCTGCGCTATGGCGATCTCGGGCAGCTTAAGGTGCGGTTAGTGGACGCGCAGCTCGACGGGCAGCCTGTGGCGCTGAGGGACATCAGCACCGGAGGGCAGCCCGAGGTCTGGAATATGAGTCTGAAAGCAGGCTCCCGCTTTGAGGTGAGCCACAATAGCCTGCCGCTGAACGGCAAAAGTTTCAGCGCCAGGCTCGAAATTGAGCCACTGATAAGCGAAAGCGCCGTTCGCGTAAGCCACCAGACCACCAGCGAAGCAAGACTGAGCTTCGACCTTCTCGACTAACTCTCCCAAGGAGTGCCACCCGCGGTAATGCTGCCGCGGGGGCTTTTTGCTACCTGTAATAACCTTCAGTCAAGTAAAGGGATGATGCTATGATTTTGAAAAATAAAAACAATTTTCTATTTCGCTATTCTCTGCTGGCTCTGGCCTGCGCGGCTTATCAGGCTTCCGCTGCCAGTTCTCCCGGCATCAGTATCGGTCAGGGAAACGTCAGCCTGACCGGGGCGGATATCGCGGCCACCGGCTCGGATAACGCGGTAGAAATTTATAACCCGGCGATGAGCGGGCATGGCTATGTCACGCTGGTGGACAGCACGCTTAGCAGTGAACAAGGCGATGCGGTGTACCTGCTGAGTGGTGATATCAGCCTCACCAATTCCACCGTTACCACGCAGGGCGGGATGGGGATCAACGTCAACAACGACTCGAATGCTCTGATTCGGGGCGGCAGCGTCACCACGCTGGGAAATAATGCCTCCGGGCTATGGCTGGCGCGGGGTGACTCCACGGCCGATGTGGACGGCACCCATTTCACAACATCCGGTTCTATGTCCCACGCCTTTGAAGCGCAGTACGGCAACGCGAAGCTGAACCACAGCGTGCTGAATACCAGCGGGTTGGGCAGCTACGGCCTGTATACAGAGGCCAGCGTAGAGGGCGAAGACAACGAAATTACCACCTCCGGCGACAGCGGGATTGGCGTTTTTGCCGCCCGGGGAGGCGTTATCAAGCTGAATAACAGCCAGATTACGACGGCCGGAGCAAGCGCGGCAGGCCTGCTGGCCTACCCTGGCTCAACGATTCAGGGGGATAACCTGACGGTGAATGTGTCGGGCAACAATAGCCCGGCGCTGTGGGCGCGTGAAGGCACGCTGGCGCTAAGCCACAGCCAAATCAGCGCGACAGGCCAAAGCGGGGCCGGGCTGCTGGTGACGTCGTCCACGGCGGGCAATGCCAGCCAGATTAGCCTGACCGGCAGCCAGCTCAGCTCAGCCAATGGCCCGGCTATTCAGGTGAACAGCAATGCGCTGGCGGATATCAACCTGCTGAACGGCTCTCAGCTCCTGGGCGATGTCCTGGCGGCGAGCGGGAGCCTGGTGAACCTCAATTTTACTGATGCCAGCGGGCTCACCGGCGCGGTAAACGGCGTCGAACAACTTAGCCTGGACGGCAACAGCCGCTGGACGATGACGGGCAGCTCTGCGCTGAACCAGTTGCACACCGACGGCGTGGTGGAGTTTTCGGCCAGCGGCGGGTTTAAAACGCTTTCTCTCGGCAGCCTGAGCGGCAACGGTGATTTCAGCCTGAACACCGACCTGGCGGCGCTAAAAGGTGACCTGATTGCCGTCAGCGGCCAGGCGGCGGGGAATCATCAGCTGCGCATCAATAACAGCGGCCTGGAGCCAGCTAATCCTGCCGACCTGACGGTGGTCACCACCGGAGGCGGAAGCGGCAAGTTTGCGCTTTACGGCGGCCTGGTTGATGCCGGGGCTTATTCCTACCGCCTGCAGCAGCAGGGCGATAACTGGGCGCTGGTGCCTTACACCTCTGGCGGAGGCGGGCGCGGCGGAGATGGTGGAGATAACGGGGCGATTTTACCGTCGCCTACCGCCGCCAGCGCCTTGGGGATCGTGAATGCGCTGCCCGTCGCCTGGTTTAGCGAACTGACCACGCTGCGCAGCCGTATGGGCGATGTGCGGCAGGGGCTCTCCAGCGGCGGGGCCTGGGCGCAAACCACCGGCGGTGAAACGCGAGTCAACAATGGTGCCGGGGTGGATTACCGCCAGACGCAGCAGGGCGTCACCGCAGGTATCGACGGCATTCACTCGTTCGACAATGGCCGATTGCTGACGGGGCTGTTCAGCGGGGTGGGCAACACTCGGCTGAATTTTGATCGCGGCAGTCGTGGCAAGGTGAATAGCTTTACCGTGGGGGCCTATGGCACCTGGCTACAAAACGACGGCTGGTTTACCGACGCGGTGATGAAGCTGAACAATTTTGCCAGCCGCGCCGATGCGGTGATGTCGGATGGAACCAAAACCCATGGCGGTTTTAACGTGCCGGGCCTGGGGCTTTCTCTGGAAGCCGGGAAGCACATTAAGCTGAATGACGGCTGGTTTGTGGAGCCTTCCGTTCAGGGTGCTACCCTCTGGACCAAAGGTGAAGCGTTCCGCTTTGATAACGGCCTACAGGCGGACAGCGGCAGCACCCGCTCTGAACAGCTTGCGGCCCACCTGAGCGCGGGGAAAGATCTCCAGCTTCAAAACGGCGTGGTATTGCAGCCCTGGGCGAGGGTTTCCCTTGTTCAGACGTTCAGGGGCAATAACCAAATGAACATCAACCACCACGGTTTTGATAACGATCTGGCCGGGACTCAGGGTGTATTTGCCCTTGGCGCTGCCGCCATGCTGCGAGCCGATACCCAGGTTTATGCTGAAGCCAGCACCAGCCAGGGAGAGCGAGTCTCTTCCCCTTGGAGCGGCATGCTCGGGGTTCGCTGGAGCTGGTAATGATTAACGGTGATATCCGCTGCAAGGCGGGTGTCACCGCGTTTTAATTCACGTCAGGCTGTTTCTTCTCTTTATTCCACCACTAAGTGCTTCTCTCCGCTGGGTAATCTGGTAATAGCCTTATTAATAAAGGCATTACTGTTTTTGTGGGCTAAATATCGACCAGTTCAATAAGTAATCTCCTACAGATCATTCTGTGGTGAATCGTTAATGTGGCGCTAACATTACTTGCGGGTAAGATGTTTCCCAGGGCCCCTTCAGGAAAAAGAGCGATGATTAAGAAAGTGCTTATTGTTGATGACCACCCGGTGATCCGTTTTGCGGTGAAAATGCTGCTGGAGAAAAGCGGCATGGAGGTCGTCGGCGAAACTGACAACGGTATTGAGGCGGTGCAAAAGTCGCGCGAGCTGGAGCCGGACCTGGTGCTGCTGGACATCGGCCTGCCGAAAATCGACGGCATGCAGGTGCTGGAGCGTCTTCGCTCTCTGGCGCTGCCGATGAAGATCCTGGTGCTGACCTCTCAGGCGGGGGCTCACTTTGCCCAGCGCTGCCAGCAGGCCGGGGCCGACGGGTTTGTCACCAAAACGGATGATCTCAACGACCTGCTGGACGCGGTCAGAATCGTGCTGAAGGGCTATGCCTATTTCCCGCAATCTTCCCACTTTGTCAGCGCGGCACCGGGTAAAGTGCAGAACGAGGAACAGAAGGTGAACGACCTGTCTGACCGCGAGCTGAGCGTGCTGATCCTCACCGCACGCGGCCTCGGGAATAAGCAAATTGGCGAGCAACTGCTGCTGAGCGAAAAAACCATCAGCACCTACAAGCACCGACTAAAAACCAAACTTAACGTCACCACGCTGGTGGAAATGATCGACTTCGCTCGCCGTAATAATCTGCTGCAGTGAGGCCCTGCGTGCGCCGTCTGCTCCTGATTCTGTGCCTGCTTTTACCGCTGAGCTTTGCGGCGGCAGAGGATTTCCAGCTGCTGACCCGCGTGCCGCCTCAGGCCGTTCCCACGCTGACCTTGACCGAACAACAAGCCTGCTACCTGGCCGATAAAAAACAGCTGGTGATGGGGATCTTTCGCTATGACTCTCCTCCCTATGGGATGAGAAATATTCGCAATGAATTTGAGGGGTTAAGCGCGGATTACGCATACCTCATCGCCGAACAACTCAAGTTACCGCTCAGAATTAAACAGTTCGATACGCCGGAAGAAGCCTGGCGCGCCTTATCCCAGGGCGAAATTGATTTCATCCCATCGGTAGGTACGCTCTCCGAAGACGAGACGTTCGCGACCTCGCGCCCCTACGCCACGGAAAGACCGGTGATCGGCGTTGATTTTAACGACATCAAAGCGCTGCCGGACGATTTAGCCAACACCCAGGTCGCTATGGTGCGTGACTACCTGCCGCTCGACGTGGTGCGGAATTATTATCCCGGCGCGCATTTTCGCCTCTACGACAATTACCAGGATGCGCTCAGCGCCGTCGCCTTCGGGCAGGCCAGAGTTTACCTGGGGAACAGCTTCTCGCTCAGCCGTAATTTTCTCAACAGCCTGCGCATGGTGCGCTTTAGCCATATTCCCGCCAAAGGCATCTCTTTTGCCCTTAGCCGTCAATCCCCGGAGCTGCTGAATCTGATTAACCAGGCGCTGCTGAACGTGCCGGAAGAAGAGCGGCTGGAGATCCTGCGTAACTGGCAGCCCAACTTTGCCAACATCAGCCAGTCGGCGGGGGAGTTACAGCTCACGCCGGATGAAAAAACCTGGCTGGCGCGCCACCCGGTGGTGAAAGTTGCGCTTTACGGCGGCGACAAAGCGGCCCCGCTGTCGTTTATTGACAGCAACGGCCCGCTGCTGCGTGGCATGGTCAGCGACCTGCTTTATGCCGTCAGCGTGCGCACCGGGCTGCGGTTTGACTTTATTACGGTGGACACAACCTCTGAGATCCTGAAGCTGGTCAACACCGCCGATGCCGATATGTTTGCCTCCATGACCGCGAGCGCCGAGCGGACAAAACAGATCCTGTTTACTCGCCCTTACCTACGCAGCGCCTTTGCGCTGACGGTCGCCAGCAAAAATAAAGAGATAAAATCGCTGCCGGATCTGCGCGGTAAAACCCTGGCGCTGGTCAAAAACAGCGGCATAGAAGGCATAATTAAAGCGCGTTATCCCGAAATCAAAATCCTCCCGCTGGAAAATGAAACGGAAATTATGGACAGCGTGGCGAGCGGCAAAGCCGATGGCGCGGCCAGTATTCTGCTGATGGCCGATTACCAGATAAAAACCCATTACGCGGGCAAGCTGAAAGTGGTGGCGACCCTGGGCGACCAGCCCGCCTGGATTTCATTTGGCGTGGGCCGCGCCGACCCCGAGCTGCGTTCCATTCTTGATAAAGTTTTGCTGAGCATTCCCCCGGTCGAAATCGAAAGCCTGGCAAACCGCTGGCGGCCAAGCGATTTAGTGGTGGTGGACAGCTTCTGGAGCCGCTACCGCACGGTGCTGGTGACCGGCGGGCTGGTCACCACGGCGATTATTTTACTGCTGATGGGCTGGGCGCTGACGCTGCGCAGGGAAATAAAACGCAAAGCGGCTCTGCGCAGGCAGCTTAACGACCAGCTGGCGCAGATGCAGACGTTGGTCAGCAGCATGCCGTTCCCGGTTTCACTCCGGGATCGTGAAGGTCGGCTGACCTACTGCAACGAGCGTTACCTGGCGGAAACTGGCGTGGTCTACGAGCAGGCGCTGGGGAAAACGATGGTGGAGTACCCCGGTTTACGCTCGCCTGAGCAAGCCGCGGTTGATCACCAGCAAATGATGCAGGCGATTGCCAGCGATCTGCCCATCTTTGAAGACCGACGCTACGATCTTTGGGATAACCCCGGGGCGTCCATTGGCATCACCGTTTATCAGTGGATCCAGCCTTATCACAACAGCGAAGGTAAAGTTGTGGGGGTGATTGCAGGCTGGCTGGACATTTCAGAGCGTGAGGCTCTGTTCGCCGAGCTGCGCGAAGCCAAAGAGCGGGCCGAAGATTCCAACCGGGCAAAATCGGTCTTTCTGTCTACCATGAGCCATGAAATTCGCACGCCGATGAACGCCATTATCGGCATGTTAGATATGGCGCTGAAAAAAGGCCGGAACGGCGAGCAGGATCTGCAGGCGCTTGAAGTTGCCTATGACTCAGCGGACAGCCTCGTCGGGCTTATCGGCGATATTCTGGATCTCTCCCGCATTGAAGGCGGGCACCTTGAATACCACCCGGAGCCGGTCAATCTCGCCAGGCTGGTGGATAACCTGCTGAAGGTGTTCCAGGGGCTGGCGATGGATAAAAACATCACCCTCAGCAAGTCGCTGCCCGAACCGGCGGGCGAAACGGTACTGGCCGACCCGCTGCGCATCAAGCAGGTACTTTCCAATTTGCTCAGCAATGCGATCAAGTTCACCGACCAGGGCGGCGTAACCTTGACGCTTACGCAAAGCCACGATGAGGCGGGCGACAATATTGTTTATTGCATCGAAGTGCAGGACAGCGGCATCGGCATCGATCCTGTCCAGCAGGCTGCATTGTTCAGGCCCTTCAGCCAGGCGGATAACCGCCGGGCGGGCACCGGGCTGGGGCTGTATATCAGCCGTAATATCTGCGAAGACATGGGCGGTAGCTTAATGCTCAGCAGCGAGAAGGGGACAGGGACTCGCGTTTGTGCCACGTTTTGCCTGCCCGTTGTGGCTGAGCCTGGGGCTGCCCATTCCCGCTCGTCGCAGCCGGATGCGCCGCTGCCTGCCATGCACATTTTGGTGGTGGACGATAACCCGGCCAACCGGATGCTTTTGGCGAAACAGCTGGGCTGGCTCGGGCAGCAGGTTTCCCTGGCCGAAGACGCTTATCAGGCGCTGCATGTGTGGCAGAAGCAGCCGTTCGAGGTGATCATCACCGACTGCAACATGCCCGGTATGAACGGCTATCAGTTCACGCAGGTCATCCGGGAATCCGAAGAGGAACAGGGGCGCGAGCGGGCACTGATTATCGGGTTTACCGCCAATGCGATGCACGAGGTGACCGAGCGTTGTCTCGAGGCGGGCATGGACGGCTGTCTGTTTAAACCTTGCTCTATCAATGCGCTGGCCGACATGCTGCGCGGGCGCGGCGGGGTAAAAAATAGTGACGCCGTGGCGGCTAAAGACGAGGGAGAAGAGGTGGATCGAGCGATGGAAAAAGCCATGCTGGCGCTGATGATTGATACCCTGCGTGAAGACTTAGCCCACCTTGAAGGGCTCACGCCCGAGCGTGACCGGCTGGCGATTGCAGACCTGGTACATCGCATGGCGGGCAGCGTGCGTATTGCCCGGCAAAATGCGCTGGCGGATGACTGCCTGGCGCTGGAAAAAGCCTGCCGGGGCGAGGTCCCCGTCGAAGCCCTGGCCGGGCCGTTAAGCGAGCTTAACCAGCGTTTGCATAGCTATCTGCAACGCCTGCAGGATGTTAGTTCACTAGACGAGCTGGCCGGAACGGTCTTTTAACCAAACAACAGGGGCCGAAGCCCCCTGGTTAAAACCCGTTGCGGCGGGCGAAATCCATCAGCTCGTGCAGGGTTCTGGCATGAATCTTCAGCATAATATTGCGCTTGTAGGTACTCACCGTTTTCTCGCTGAGCTGCAGTTCGCCGGCAATCTGCTTATTGGTTAACCCGGCGCTCAAATGGCGTAGAACCGAAAGTTCACGGGGCGTCATGTGCAACAGCTGTTCGCTGTTACTCTCTGCGGTTTCAATACTCCTCTGAGCCTCCGGGCCGCGCAGGCAAAAAAAGTTGCTCATCACGAGGCTATCCAGCGCCTGATTTATTTCCGCAGCACCAAAGCATTTATTGAGATAGCCGTGAACGCTCAGTTTGCAGCCGAGCAGCCGGTACCAGGCGCTATCGGACGCCGCGTAGGCCAGCATTCGCATGCGGGGGCAAAGGATCTGCACCCGAGGCAGCATTTTTAGGGTTTCGTCGTTCAGCGTCGTGGGGTCGAAAAGCAATATATCGGGCTGCTTCTTAAAGAGTTCATGCAGTAAATGACGCTCTTCCTCCTGCATCAGCATGACCTGCCACCCCCGCTGGGCCACGATCCCGGTTAACCCTTCGCGCATCAAAGGGTGCTGTTCATAGATCAATACCTTTCTCATTACCTGTTCCTTTCTTCATCATGAGACATGCCTCTTCCGGGCGAGCTTGGTGCTCTTTTTGTTGAGTAGTTACCAGCAGGTGCTGCAAGGTTTCGGGTTGCAAGGGTTTGGTTAAACAATCGTTCATGCCGGCGGCGAGGCAGTTATCGCGGGCATCTTCGCGGCTCATCGCCGTCAGGCCGTAGATTGGGGTTGGATTCAGGCCAAAGCGCTTTTCTGCCTGCCGAATGTGGCGGCTTAACTCGAAACCGTCCATGTCGGGCATCGTACAGTCGGTAATGACCATGGTCAGGTGGCGGTGCTGCTGTTGCCAGAGCGATAGCCCTTCGCGGCCATCCGTGGCGGTCAGTACCTGGTAACCCTGTTTTTTAAGCTGCTGGCGGAGCAGAAGCCTGGCGGGCGGGTAGTCATCCACAACCAGCACCTGAGGTGCGGCGGCGGGCAGTGCCAGCTCGGAGGTTATTAGCGCCGCAGGCGTCGCGGGGGTAAAATGGCGAACGCTAAAGCTGAAGCTTACCGCCGCGCTTTGCGAGTCCTGTTCGGCCCTGAAAAGTTCAGCTCCCGACGCCGTCGCTACGCACTGGCATTCTGAAAATACGTGCTGCTGCGAGGCTTCGGGCCAGGCCGGGTTACTCACTTCGATTTTTAACGGCAGCGCACCTGCTTTTTCTTCGCCCAGGACTCTCAGCGCCACAATGATTTCCCCGCTGGACGAATGCTTGATGGCGTCCCGCAGCAGGCAGGAAAGAATGCGGATCATCTGCAAAGGGTCGCACTCAACCTGCGGGTGAGTCAGGTCAGACTGAACTTTAATCCCAACACCTTTTTCTTCCGCCTGCTGGCGGTAGAGCGCCACGGTGCTGTGCAGCAGAGAAGGGAGATTCACGAGGCGGGAATGCCCCTCCGAATCCATATTTTCTGCCCGGAAGATGTCGATGAGATCGTTACTCAGCATTTGCAGCGAACAGGCCGACTCGTAGGCTGTTTGCACATTTTCATTGTGCTGATGTCGTTCCTGAAAGCGCTGGAGCTCAAGCTCAAGCAGGCCCACGATGGCGTTCAACGGCGTGCGGATTTCGTGCCCCATGCTGCGCATAAAGGCATCTCTGGACTTCACCAACTGCTCATTCTCCTCTTTTGCCTCCTGCAGCTGCTCGATCAGCGCCTGGCGGCTTTGTAGATGCGCGGCGAGCGCCCTCAGGCGGTGGCGCAAATGGTTTATCCAGAATGCAATCAGCGTAAACAGGGCCACAACGCCCGCGGCGCCCCACAGCAGGGCCTGCAGGGAAGGCGCGTTAACGGCGGGCTTGTCCAACGTGGTCTGCGACTCACGCCAGCTTGCCGCCAGTTTGAGCAGCGTTTCAGGCGTTATTTTTTGCAGCGCCTTATTGAAAATAGAGAGCGGCTGCGGGTTATCGCCGGGGAAGCCAAAGCCGAAATTAAGCGGCTTAAGCGGGAGCGACAGCGCCTGATAAAGGCGCATATCCTCCTCCCGCTTGATCTGGTATTGCGCGGCAAACTGGCTGGTGATAACGCCGCGCACCTGGCCTTTATGCAGGGCCTGAACCGCCTCGGCCAGGGTGTCTGTGCGGATAAGCCTGAGCGTGGGGTACCAGGTTTCCAGCCACGGGATCAACAGGCTATGGCGCTCAATAGCAATGCGCTCGCCGCTTAAATCGTGCAGCGAGGCCGGGCGCTGGTGGTGGCGATCCATGACTAACACCGCCGGGGAGACGAGCCACGGGAAAGAGACTTTTTCCGGCGGGCGCGCCGTTTCGTCTTCCCCTGGGATCGTCAACTGGTGAGCCAGAATCGCGCCGGGAAAACGGCCAATCAGTCGGGTCAGCTCTTCATCGCTGTTGGCTATTTCGTAGCGCAGCTTGAGGCCGTAGCGCGCTGAAATAAGCCGCAGCACGTTGACGGCCAGGCCATCGGGCTGCCCTGCGGCGTTAATTAGCGTGAAAGGGGCGCGGCGGGTATCCACCAGCACGACCAACGGCTGCTGCTCGTCCAGCCAGCGCTGCTCTTCTTCGCTGAGCTGAAGCGGCAGTAAATCCTGTGTGCCGTCGTCGTCAACGCCCCAGCCCTGGGCGATGCGCAGCCGGCTGACGACCGGCAAAGCGTTGAGCGTGTCATCAATGGCGCGGAGCAGCTGCGGCGAACGGCGGGTCACGCCAAAGCTAAAATTGATGTCACTTTGGGCAGGATGGGGCATCAGCCAGATATTATCGACCTGCCCGTCGCGGGTTAAGTACCGGGCGGTGGCCTGGTTGAGTGCGAGCATCCCCGTCTGGCCGAAGGCCACTTCGTTGATGGCGTGCCGGTAGTCCTGGAAACTGTGTGGGGCGACGCCAAACGGGTCGTGCGGCGCGGCGGCAATGTCCTCCAGCTCCGCCAGCAAGCCAAGTTTTGCCAGTTGACGATCGGGGTCGCGTTCGTGGCCAACCACCATGACGCCGGTATCGTGCAGCCACGGCACGGAGGCTTCAACAGGGCGCCAGGTGTCCAGCGCCGGGTTCCAGACGGCAAGCATTTGAAGGGTGTTCTGGCTGAGCGCCGCCAGGGCTTCGCCTTTGCTCCGGTAGTAATGCAGCCTGAAACGCACGTTAAGCGTCGTTTCCAGCACGGACAAATAGTCCGCGTCCATGCCCGCCAGCTCCCCGTTTTCAAGGCCGAGGCTTATCGGCGGCTGGGATATTCCCCAAATACCGACGTTGATGATGGGGTTGGCAAGCAGCCAGGCTTTGACCTCCGGCGGGAAATCCACTGTCGGCGGGTTGACCTCTATTCGGGGCGCAAGCTGCAGCGCCTGGGATGCCGCCTGGGCCGAAATCATCAGAAAAAATAGCCAGCCAGTAAACAGCGCGGTGAGTATTTTATTCATCAAGGATTCAGCTCCGACGGCGGTCAGCATAGGGGTAGCGGCTAAGAAAAGTCTGGCAAGGATGCCGAAGCGCGGGGCAAAAGCCTCCAGGCTCTGTCCTGGATTTTGATGTGATTAGCAAGGTAAGCAATTGCTTACCGGTCGCTCAGTAAAGCTTGATAAGAAACCACCAGAAGTGTGACTAAGATCTACCCCAGAACACCGTATGAGCCGGTGCATCAAGCGTGAAACAGAGAGGCATACATGCAGGTGAACACTCCCCAAAAAATCCGCGTCGTGCTGCTGGACGACCACCCAATGATTCGCCTCTCTTTTGATATCGCCGCCCGAAGAGAGCCGGACATGGAAGTGGTGGCCAGCTTTAGCCAGAGCAAAGACCTGCTGCAGTGGCTAAGCTCGCACCGGGCAGATGTGCTGGTGCTGGACTATATCCTCGAGGGGCATGAAGTGGATGGCCTGACGCTAATCAAACAGATTCTGGCGCGTTACCCCGACCAGAGGATTTTGCTGTCTTCTTCAATGGAAAGCCTGGCGGTGATCCACGCGGCTCTGCTTGCCGGCGTGAAAGGCTACATCAACAAACGAGAAGACATTAGCCGCTATTTTCACGCGGTGCGGCAGGTGGCGGCGGGGAAATGCTATCTCTCGGCTGAGCAGGAAGCGGGGCTTCTGCAGTTACCCGCTCGTCGCAAAAACAGCGCCTCATTAGACGCGCGTTTTGGCGATGACGCGCTGCCGGTCAGCAGGCTGCTGGCGCTGCTGACGCCGCGAGAGTCTGAAATACTGCGGCTCTTTCTGGATGGCCTGACGGTGCAGCAGATCTCAGATAAGCTCAAGCGAAGCCGGAAAACGATCAGCTGTCACAAACAAAGCGGCATGAAAAAACTGGGGATTGCTTCCGATCCCGAGCTGTTTAAGTACCGGGAAGATCTGTTCAAGTAAGGTTTGGCGGCTGCGGGAGAGGCTGTTTTCTGGCCGGGATAGCGTGATTGCTGGGGGAGAAAGTTATTTCGGTGCGTGTTAACTTCAAAATGGTACGCCCTACAGGGTTCGAACCTGTGACCTACGGCTTAGAAGGCCGTTGCTCTATCCAGCTGAGCTAAGGGCGCACTGAGTAATGCAGAGAAACATTACGGCTTGATGCGGGGTGGATTATACGGTCAGCACCTTTTGAGTCAATGGCTTTTCAACCACCTGCGCGACAAATGAGCATAAACCCACATCAGTGCCTGACAGCGGGCCGCGCATCTGACAAAATAGCCGCAACCCCCTTCCTTTAAGTTTACAGATGGAATTCTCTCTCTGATGGCAGCAAAGATTATTGACGGTAAAACGATTGCGCAGCAGGTCCGGCTTGAAGTTGCTGAAAAAGTAAAAGCCCGAGTTGCCGCAGGAAAACGTGCCCCTGGTCTGGCCGTTGTATTGGTGGGAGCGAACCCTGCGTCCCAGATTTATGTCGCGAACAAACGCAAAGCTTGCGAAGAGGTGGGTTTTGTCTCCCGCTCTTATGATTTGCCGGAAACCACCAGCGAAGCGGAGCTGTTAGGGCTGATCGATGCGCTGAACGCGGACGCCGAGATTGATGGCATTCTGGTACAGCTGCCGCTGCCTGCCGGGATCGATAACGTCAAAGTTCTCGAGCGTATCGACCCGGATAAAGACGTGGATGGCTTCCATCCGTACAACATTGGCCGCCTGTGCCAGCGTGCGCCGCGCCTGCGTCCGTGCACGCCACGTGGTATCGTGACGCTCCTTGAGCGCTATAACATCGACACTTACGGCCTGAATGCGGTCATCATTGGCGCCTCCAACATTGTGGGGCGCCCGATGAGCATGGAGCTGCTGCTGGCCGGTTGCACCACCACCGTGACTCACCGTTTCACCAAGAACCTTCGTCAGCACGTTGAGAACGCCGACCTGGTGATTGTCGCCGTGGGCAAACCGGGCTTTATTCCGGGCGAATGGATTAAGGAAGGCGCTATTGTTGTGGACGTCGGCATTAACCGCCTGGAAAGCGGGAAAGTGGTCGGGGACGTAATTTATGATGAAGCCGCCGCCAAAGCCTCGTATATTACGCCGGTTCCGGGTGGCGTAGGCCCAATGACGGTGGCCACCCTAATTCAGAATACCTTGCAGGCCTGCGAGGAATATCATGATGTTGATGGAGAGTAATAATGGCGACCTTCTCACTAGGTAAACACCCCCACGTTGAACTGTGCGACTTGCTCAAGCTGGAAGGCTGGTGTGAAAGCGGCGCGCAGGCTAAAGCGGTGATTGCCGAAGGCCTCGTGAAGGTGGACGGTGAAGTTGAAACCCGCAAGCGCTGCAAAATTGTGGCGGGTCAGACCGTCGTCTTTGAAAGCCTGAGCATTACCGTTCAGCCTTAATCGCGCGCGCCCTTTTCTGAACGAAGAGGGCAGGCATCAACTCTCCTTGCCGTTCGGGGGAAGGAGAGTTGCAGAGCCTTTCCCACCTCAGATCCAAGTACCCTTATCAAAACCAGGCTTAAAAACCTGCGTCACTTCAAATATTCGATAACAATATGGCAACAGCGCAGAATTCAGTTGCGGGGCAAAAACCGTTTCGGCACTCTAGGTAGAACGTTCTACTAGAACGTTCTACCTACCATAAAAACGCGTGAACAGACAAAACGCGGTTACTGCGTCTGCACCGGGGGAAACGTCCATGAGTCTGTTGTCCAGTGTTGTTAAATCGTTATCAAAGCTTTCCATGATTGGCCGCGCCTTAATGCTGCCTATCTCTCTGCTGCCCGCCGCAGGTTTACTGCTGGCGTTCGGCGATAAGTTTCACTTACCGCTGATGATGAATGCGGGCGGCGTTATCTTCGATAACCTACCTATGCTGTTCGCCATTGGTTCCGCTGTGGGCCTGGCCGCTGAGTCAGGTATTGCCGCGCTGTCTGCGGCGGTGTCGGTGTTTATCATCAACATTACCATTGGCACGGTGATGCACATCACGCCGGAAATGGCCTCTGCGGGCGGGAAATACGCCATGGTGGTCGGCATCCCGACGCTGCAAATGGGCGTTTTTGGCGGGCTGATCTCCGGTATCCTGGCGGCATGGTGCTACAACAAGTTCCACACCATGCAATTGCCGGAATTCCTGGGCTTCTTCTCCGGCAAGCGTTTTGTGGCCATTGCGACGGCGTTTCTCTCCTTCCTGTTGGGGATGGTGCTGCCGTGGGTCTGGTCGTACATTCAGTCCGGCATTGATGCGCTGTCCGTGGTGGTTAACGGGGATAATCAGGCCGCATCAACCTTCATCTTTGGGCTGGTTGAGCGCGCATTAATCCCGCTGGGCCTGCACCACATCTGGTATCCGTCCTTCTGGTACTCCTTCGGGGAATACACCACCCATACCGGGCAGGTGATTCACGGCGACCAGACGATTTGGTTCAAAATGCTGGAAGAGGGCGTGAAGTCCTTCAGCAGCGACAGCTACCAGAATGCCGGTAAATTCATGCAGGGCGAGTTCCCGCTGATGCTGTTCGCGCTGCCTGCCGCCTGTCTGGCGATGTACCATGAAGCCAACACCAAGAATAAGAAAATTGCCTCCGGTATTCTGTTCTCTGCGGCGCTGACCTGCTTCCTTACCGGGATCACCGAGCCGGTTGAGTTCACCTTCATCTTCGTGGCTCCGATTCTGTATGTGTTCAACGCGGTGATGGCCGGCCTGTCTTATATGTGCATGTACCTGCTGCATGCCCATATCGCCAAATCGTTCTCCGCCGGGATGATCGACTACATCTCCTTCGGGATCCTGCCGTCGTTCAACGGCTACCAGACTAACTTCCTGATGGCGGTGGTCGTGGGCGTGCCGATGGCGCTGATTTACTACTTCACTTTCCGCTTCGTGATTCGCCGTTTCGACGTGAAAACGCCGGGCCGCACCGAAGTGACCGCTAACGCGGGAGACAAAACCGACACCGAACTGGCGGGCGATATCATCGGCCTGCTGGGCGGGGCACCAAACATCAACTCCGTGGGGTCCTGCATCACCCGCCTGCGTCTGGAAGTGGACGACAGTTCGATGGTCGACAAAGACGGCCTGAACAGTCTGGGCGCTCGCGGCGTGGTATTCGTCGGCGATTCGGGTATCCAGGTCATATTTGGTGCCAGGGCGCAATTTATTGCACAGACAATGTCGACGATGATCGGTAAATAATGTAATACCTTTCGGCCTCCTGTATGTTTCAGGGGGCTGAAATTTATGGATGTGCGGTTACAGGGGTGGAATGAAAAAGGTCAACATCATTGATGTCGCTGAGCTGGCGGGCGTATCGGTTTCGACGGTTTCGCTGGTGCTGCGCCAGAAGGGCAAGATCTCTGAGGCGACCATTGATAAGGTCAATGCCGCTATCAAGGAGCTGGGCTACGTGCATAACGTTGCCGCCGCCAACCTTCGCTCCAACACCTCTAACCTGATCGGCCTGATTATTCGTGACTTTAACAACTCTTTCTCCGTCAACGTCACCGCGAGCGTTGTCCAGCAGCTCGAAAAACAAGGCTATATGGTGTTTCTCGGCCAGCCGCGCGACGGAGAGCAACAGCTGCGCAACTGCCTGACGTCGTTTAGCCAGCAGGGCGTTGCCGGGGTGATTTATCTGGCCGCTGACTGCCACTCCGCTGACGTTCCCCAGGCCATTACCGACTGCCCGCTGCCCACGGTGGTTATCTCTGAATCAACCATTACCAGCACGCGCGATGTGATTGGGCGGGATAATCGCCAGGCCGGTAACCAGGCCACGCGCTTTCTCATTGAACGAGGGCATCGCAATATTGCCTGGCTGGGTGGCACAAAAAGCTGCCTAATCCGCGCCGAGCGGCTGTCTGGCTACCGCAGCGCCCTGCAGCAGTATGGCTTGCCGTTCAGAGAAGAGTGGGCGCCGGAATGTGCAGACGATACATCGGCCTCGGCTTTTGCCACGCGCCTGATGCTGGAAAAGAGCAACCAGATTACCGCCATGCTGTGTCATTCTCCGGCGGCCATTATCGGCGCAATTACCGGCATTCAGCAGGTTGGCCGCACCGTTGGGAAAGACGTTTTCTTAACGCAGCAGGTCTCGCTGATTGGTTTCGAGGATATGATGTACATTAATCTGACCTCGCCGAGCTTTACCTATGTTTCCGCCTCCAGTGAAGAGACCGGACGACAAGCTGCTGCATTAATTGTCAGCAAAATCAAACAGCCGGAACTTCCCGCCCAGAGAATTATCATCTCTGGTGAACTGGTGCCGCGCGAATCTGCATAACGGGAAGTATATTACCCGTCCGTTATTATTATGCGATTAAACCCTTCCACTCACATTAATGGCATATTATTAACGCATTATTTTCATTTTTATTTCAATTAATGATGAAATCAGCCTGAGATTGCAAACCGCATATGTTCTGGTCAGAATAGCCACTTCTCTTTCAGAATTTTCTCTTAAATATGCTCAAGCGTGTGCTTTTCATCTTATTGTTAATATCTGGTTTTTATACCGGTAGTGCGATGGCGGCTAGTTGCCAGCGTCCGGCTACGCCTTTGGAAAATACCATCTGCACGAATGATACCCTGCACTGGCTTGACAGTGCGATGACCGTTATTTACCGCAGCATGCTGGAGAAACACGATGCGCTCCCGGTGCATAAAGAGTACGCGGAGTGGGAAAAATCCCTTGAAAGCTGCACGTCATATAGCTGCATTGAACGCGCCTACTATGAAGGTATTAGCCGTATTTCTGACGTGAAAGAGAATTTTGACTGGCAGGGAAAATGGTGGAATACCTCGGCGGCCAACCGCAGCGGCGGGATACTCACCTTTAGCCGCAATGCTGAATGGTCATTGACCGTTGATATTCAGGCCTGGGCAGGCTCGAATCATGATGATTTTAGCGCCGAAGCCAGAAAACTCTACGGTATTGCGATTGTGGAAAAAGTGAAGGATACCAGTAACTGTAAGCTGTTGCTTATCCCGCAACAGGACGGCTCCATTCAGGTTTACAGCAACGCGAGCTGGGGCTGTAGTCTGTCGATGCCGACCGGCGTATTTATTGACGGTCTCTATGCCAAAAGTCCAACGGATCCACGCCCGAAAGCCACGTTGTTGTCCCTGGGTATTTTCCCAGACTCGGCAACAGATACCCGTTTTAGGGAGATGGTAGGGGACGACTATCAAAACTTTGTTGATTCCGCGAATGTCTATATCTACCAGGACGATATCGACAATATTGGCGCGAAAGTGATTTCCATGTGGGTGCGCGGAGAGGCGAATCGCCATACCGCCATTATTATGTATACACCGGACGGTAAAATGTGGGCCGCCCGGACTACGCCAGGGAAAAATGGCGTTCAGGAGGCCAGGTTTTATCGCGGTAAAGGGAATGAGACTGGCCCTCTACCTAGAACGATTCAGAGCTGGAAGCTGCGGTTTTTAGATAAGTAGCTTTGCTCACGCCGCCACTTCTTTCAAACTTAACATCGCTTCAGGTCTTTACCCTCACCCTAACCCTCTCCCTGAAAGGGAGAGGGGATAAAAAATTCGCCGCGGTTTGTTTTTCCCTGAAAGGGAGAGGGGATAAAAAATTCGCTGCGGTTTATTTTCCCCTGAAAGGGAGAGGGGATAAGCCATATCCCCCATCGCTTGTTTCCCCCCTCGCCTCTTTGGGGAGAGGGCCGGGGTGAGGGGAAATCACGCCAATGTCCCGACAATCTTCAAATCACTGTCGTCCGGCACCTCGTTATAAGACAACACGTGCAGACCGGCGCTAAACAGGCGGCCATAGCGCGCCAGAATTGGACGAAGCTGTGGGGTGACCAGCAGCAGCGGCGGCAGGCTTTTCGCTTTCATCTGCTCGTAAATCATCGGCATGGTATTTTGCAACTGCGCCAGAATATTGGGGTCAACCGGGAAGCTGTCCAGCGCAACTTTCCCCGCCTGCTGGGCCTGATTCAGAGCGTTCAGCAGCAGGTTTTCCAGGTCGTTATCAATGGTGTAGGCGGCAAGCTGTCTGCGGTCGCCGTTGATGTTGTGCAAAATAGCGCGGCGCAGGGCGTAGCGCACATCGGCGCAAAGCAGTTGCGGATCTTTGGTCACCGCCGAACTTTCCAGCAGCGTGGCGGCAATGGTGACAATATCTTTCAGCGACACCTGTTCCAGCAGAAGCTGGCGGTACACTTTCAGCAGTTGACTGAAATTCAGCGCATTCGCTAAGTCCTCCGCAAGCTTGGGTGCCTGCAACGCAAGGCGTGAATGCAAGTGAGTAATATCGTCATAGTTAAACAGGTCTGGCAAATGCTGGCGCGCCACTTTGTTGACATGTGTGGCCACCACGCTGGCACAGTCCACCACCTGATAGCCAAGATTTAGCGCCCGCGCCTTTTGGTCAGGATCAATCCAGACGATGGCCATCCCGTAAGCCGGATCGGTATCCAGTACGCCGTCGATTTCGCCGTAAAGCTCGGTGCCAGGAATAGCCATTAATTTTTCCGCGTTCACTTCCCCCAGCGCCACCCGAATACCATTGATGTGGATGGCGTACTGGGCGGGCTTGAGGCGGAAGTTTTCACGAATGCGGATCTCCGGCAGCAGCACGCCGCAGGTTTCAGAGATAACCTGGCGCGCCCCACGAATACGCTGCGAAAGCGGGCTGCCTTTGGCTGTATCAACCAGCGCAACTAGCTTGTAACCAAGATTTAAACCAATCGGCTCTACCAGCGGAATGCTGTCCCAACTGACGGTGGGTTCCGTGTCGGGGATGAGTGCCTCCTGAATCGCCAGGATGTCATCATCCTGCTGCTGCGCAGGCTGTACCACTTTGCTCTGTCGCCAGGCGGCAAACAGCAGCAGGGCGGTAAAGCTCAGGAAGGCAATATGCGGCATGCCCGGTACGACAGCCAGAATAAACATCACGAACGCGGCGGTATAAAGTACGTTCGGGCGAGCCAGCAGCTGCGTCTTAATTTCGTGGCTAACGTCGCCGCCATCGCTTACTCGGGTCACGATGATGGCCGCCGCAGTCGCCAGCAGCAGCGATGGGATCTGCGCCACCAGGCCATCACCAATCGTCAGCAGCACGTACTGCTGGAAGGCGTGGCTGGCATCAAGATCGTATTTAAAAATACCAATACAAATCCCTCCGATCACGTTGATGATAAGCACCATGATCCCGGCAATGGCGTCGCCGCGCACGAACTTCGAGGCCCCGTCCATCGCGCCGTAGAAATCGGCTTCGTTGGCAACGTCTTTACGCCGCGTCTTGGCCTGTTGCTGATTGATTAAGCCGGCGTTCAGGTCGGCATCGATTGCCATTTGCTTGCCGGGCAGGGCATCAAGGGTAAAGCGGGCCGACACTTCAGAAATACGCTCTGCGCCCTTGGTGACGACCACGAAGTTGATGATCATTAGAATAACGAACACCACGAAGCCGACCACGAAGTTCCCGCCAATAACGACCTGACCAAAGGCCTCGATCACTTTCCCGGCAGCGCCTTCACCTTCATGACCGTGCAGCAGCACCACGCGCGTGGAGGCCACGTTCAGCGTCAGACGCATTAGCGTGGTGATCAGCAGCAGCGTCGGGAAGACGGCAAAATCCAGCGGGCGCTTGCTGTTTACCGCCACCAGCAGCACGATGACCGCCAGCACGATGTTGAAGGTAAACAGGATATCCAGTACCAGCGGTGATAGCGGCAGAATGATCATCGCCAGCACGCTGAGCAGCAGCACAGGCACGCCCACGTGCGTTTGCCTCAGCACAGGCACGCCCACGTGCGTTTGCCTCAGCACAGTCATGGCCTGGGTAAACTTATTGTTCGCCATCGGCTTTTAATACCTCTTTTGGAATGTCTATCTGCCTGTTAAGGCGGGGTTTTTGCTCAACGCTTCCTGCCCGCCAGGCTTTCACCTGCATCACGTAAGTCAGGACATGGGCAATCGCGCGAAACAGCTGCGCCGGAATTTGTTGGTTAACGCGGGTGGTGTAGTACACCGCGCGAGCCAAAGGTGGAAACTCGACGATTTCCACGCCGTGGTTCTGGGCGACTTCACGAATAAACATCGCCACGTCGTCCACGCCTTTCGCCACGATGTAGGGCGCTTCGGCTTTATTCGGGTCATACTTCAGCGCCACGGCGTAGTGAGTCGGGTTGGTGACGATAACGTCCGCCGAAGGCACCGTTTTGTTGATTTGGCCCATCGCCATTTGACGCTGCAACTGGCGAATACGGCCTTTAATCTGCGGGTTACCGTCGTTGCTCTTATGCTCTTCTTTCACTTCCTGCTTGGTCATGCGCATTTTTTTGGTGAACATAAATTTACTGAGCGGCACGTCCAGCAGGGCGAAGATAACGATCACTGCGACAAAGTAGCTGATCACATGGTGAAAAATATCGAAACCGCTGCTGATTGCCTGACGCAGGTAAAGCTGCTGCAGGTAAAGCAACCCGGACAGGGAGTCGTGCACCATGGTGTAGAGCACGGCGAGGATCACCCCACATTTCAGCAGCATCTTGCCAACGTCGACGTAGTGACTGCCGGAGACCATGCGCTTAAATCCGCTGATCGGGTTGATTTTTTTGAAGTCGGGCAGCAGCTTGTTGGGGGTGAATATCCAACCTCCGGGGATTAGGCTTGCCACAATACAGGCCAGCGGAATCGGCACCAGCGTGGCGATGAACTTGAGGATCACCAGTACGTTAAGCAGCATAAACTGGCTCAACGCGCCGCTGTCGTCGAGCCGTCCGGCCATTCTGCCAACGGAGAGAAATGACTCACCTATCAGCGACTTGTAATAAGGGAAGAAGCTGCTTATGGTCACGAAAGAAGCCACCAGCCCTACCGCCATGGTCATGTCTTTTGAGCGCGGAATATCCCCTTTCTGGCGGGCTTTACGCAGCTTGCCCGCCGTTGGTTTTTCGCTCTTATCTCCGCTTGAGGATGACGACATTACTGCACCCTTATGGCGTCAAGTCGGGCAAGGATCTCATTGGTCAAATTGAGATAGTGCTCCGGAATATGGGAAACAATCATCGTGATGCACAGCAGGCCAAACAGCATGCTGATGGGAAAGCCGAGTGAAAAGAGGTTTAGCGTCGGCGAGACGCGGTTCAGCAGGCCAAAACCGCCCTGCACAATCAGCATCACAAAGGTCGTGGGCAACGCAATCAGCGTGGCGGCGGACATGATCCAGCCGAGGCTTTGTGCCAGCTGTTTTAGCGTGGGTTCATTGATGGCCTGGCCGATAGGCCAATAGGTGAACCCCTTTACCAGGATGGTGACCACCAGCAGATGGCCGTCCATGATGAAAAAGAGCAGGGCGCAAAAAACAAAGATGATCTGCGAAATCACCGCCGTCGAGCCGCCGTTAACCGGGTCGTTCATCATTGCCATGCCCAGGCCCATATTCATCGACAGAATATGGCCGGCGGTTTGCAGCGCCACGAAGACAAGCTGCATCGTCATGCCAAACAGCAATCCCCAGAGTAACTGTTCGCCGATGAGCAAAATTGCTCTCATCGACATCAGTTCACTCAGCACCACGTTGTGCGGCAGCATCGGCGTAATCAACACCGTTAGCGTTAGCGCGGTGGCGATTTTTATACGACGGGAGAAGGCTTTGCTGTCGAGCACCGGGCAAAAGTGGATGAACGCCAGAATGCGTATAAACGGCAGGATCATCGCCATCAGCGGATTAAGCAGATCGTGAATGTTGATGCCCATATGTCAGCCGACCAGCGAAGAGGCCTGGTGAAAGATTTCAGTCGTGAAGTCTACCAGTCGGGTAAGCATCCATTTACCGCCAAAAATCAGCACCAGCAGCGTGACCACCAGGCGAGGCAGGAAACTCAGAGTCTGTTCATTAATCTGAGTGGTGGCCTGAAAAATACTAACGCACAGGCCCACCAGCAGGCTGGGAACAATCGCCACGGCGGAAATCAGCAGCACCAGCTGAATGCCGGAGGCCATGATGTCACCGGCGGTATCCATGTTCATCATCGTTACAGCCCCTGTACGCTGGAGGTCAGCGTACCCACGATCAGCGTCCAGCCGTCGCACAGTACAAACAGCATCAGCTTAAACGGCAGCGAGACAATCAGCGGGGAGAGCATCATCATCCCCATCGCCATCAAAATACTGGCGACAATCAGGTCGATGACCAGGAACGGGATGTAAATCATAAAGCCAATCTGAAAGGCCGTTTTTAGCTCGCTGAGCAGGTAGGCCGGTGTGACGACCGTTAAGTCCTGTTCTCTCGCGTCGCCGGTGACACCGGCAATGCTCATCATTTGCGACATGGCCTTGTTGTTGGTCTGCGCCAGCATGAACTTCTTCAGCGGTACTTCGGCGGTCGCCAGGGCCTGATTCAGGGTTATTTTATCGTTTTGAAACGGCACGACGGCGTCGTTGTACACGGTGGTCCACACCGGGCGCATCACCAGCAGCGTCAGGGCCAGCGCGATGCCGGTCAGGATTTTGTTCGGTGGACTTTGCTGCAGCCCCAGCGCCTGGCGCAAAATCGCCAGCACGATGATAAAGCGCGTGAAGCAGGTCATCATCAGCACCATGATCGGCAGCAGGCCGAGCAGGGTCATCAGGATCAAGATTTCAATTTTGACGTTGTAATCCTGGCCCGTGTCGGTGTTGTTGGCGCTAAATAAGGTCACTTCGCCGTTGGCGGCAAACAGCAGCGGCGAGAAGCACATGCCGAGCATCAGAAGTGCCGCAAGGCCGCTTTTTCTGCTCGTCAGAGCGTGGAGCAGGTTGTTCATCCCGCCAGCTCGCCCAGGTTTTTGTTGTTAAATTCGGTAATGCGCAGCCCGTACTTATCGTTGAGCACCACGACTTCGCCTTTACCAAACAGAATGCCGTTAACCTTTATATCCAGCGGCTCACCGGCGAGTTTGTCCAGCTCAACCACGGAGTCGTTGGTGACCGACATTAAATCGGCCAGCGAAATCTCCACCGAAGCCACTTCCAGCGTCAGGGTAACGGGGATGCGGCTGAACAGCGACATCTTGCGGATCTGATCCATAGGATTTGCGCGAGAGGTATTTTCCTGCAAATCCAGGCGAATGTTCCCTTCCACGGTCTCTTCCTGTGGGATATCGTCGAAATTCAGGTCATCCAGATCCAGCGCCTGGTTCAGATCTTGTTCAATTTGACTCATAGTGATTCTCACCCGCTTTATCGTTAAATTCACTCAACAGTAATTTGCCGCGATCTTCCGCAATTTCAGCGGTAAAAATCTGCTCTTTGCCGATAAAAATCGGTATAGGTTGGTTCAGAGAAATGGGAATAATATCCCCTGGTTCAATATCTGCAATTTGTGCGACAGTGAGGTTCAGCGACGCCAGGCGGCCATTCAGCTTCAGCGGCAGGTCGTAGAACAATCTTTCTATTTGCCCGGCACTCAGGGCGGACTCTCGCTCGCCGTCTCCACTGTCAGGCGTCCGAAGCATGGCCAACATGCGATCCACATGCAGATGGTCGAGCAGGATGGTAAATACGCCCTGTTCGTATCCCTCCAGGCTAAACGTAATACACCACGACCACTTGCTGATAACCGTGGAGTAATCGTTCTTTATTTCCAGCTCTTCGCCGAAGGTTTCTTTATTGACGATAAGCGCAGTCAGTTCCTGGCCTAATTTATTTTTTAGCCGTTCTTCCGTTTTAGAAATTGGCTGAGACAAATCCGGCGTAACCTGCGCACTGTCTTTACTCAGTCCATAGTAATCATGAAGAATATTTAGCAACAAAATACGGTCAATATCGAAACCGAGATTGCCGTAATCGGTAGAAAATATCAGCGTGTTTTTGTAATTTCTATCAATGGTAAATGTCATATTTTTTAACATGACGTTTACTCTGAATTTTTTAAGGAAATAAATACCCAGTCTTGCATCAAGAGTATCGAAGCAATCATTCATGATTTTAGGCAGCTTATGCCAGGGGCGTCCAAGCTTATTTACTTCCAATTTCACCAGGTCGGGAAGCCGATCGCGGTGATGGATTCTGAGTCGTTGTAATACAGGCTGCATAATTCTTCCGCATAACCATGGTGTCTGGCGATGTTAGTGATGAGTTTCATTATTGATTCATCTCTCGCCAAAGAAAAATTTTACCTGATATTTAAGTTTCGATTATGAGATGACGCTCTTTATTAGTCGACACGGATGAAAATCCAAAACATCTCATCACTTTTTTTTCAGGAAGGTGATTAAACTCTTTTCTGTTTGCTGCTGCAATAGCAGCGAGCTTATTAATCTATTATTTAACAGAGATTAATAGTGATTAATAACTTTTATAACTCTTTGTATTTAAAAGATTAATGTTTTAATACCCATTAAAAATGAGACAAATTAGCCATCTTGAGTATACTGGCGCTCAATTGATAGCCGTGGTGTTGTAATGCTGGCGGTTAAATAATCTGGCGACTGACGCTGAATTTACTGGTCTTAATTTTTTCTTTATCTTTATGATGAAAGAACAAATCAAGTCGGTTTTGCTGTCCTCGTCAGTTAGAATTTACTCTAAGTGGGTGATGCATCATGAATATGTTTATGGACCATGACACAGGAAACCTTAACGGCTTCGTGGCCAGTGCGCCTGCCAGTGTAAGTGTATTTTCACTTGCTCGTCGGGTTGCTAAGTTTAATGTTTCCGTGCTGGTGACAGGTGAAACTGGGACAGGGAAGGAATGCGTAGCAAAATATATTCATGAGCACGCTGCAGGCAATGATGCCCCCTATGTAGGGGTTAACTGCGCAGCAATTCCTGAAAGTATGTTAGAAGCTATTTTATTTGGCTATGAGAAAGGTGCTTTTACCGGGGCGGTTGCCAGCGTGGCCGGTAAATTTGAGCAGGCTAATGGCGGAACATTATTGCTGGATGAAATTGGTGACATGCCGCTGGCGCTTCAGGCAAAGCTATTAAGGGTATTGCAGGAACAGGAAGTTGAGCGTTTAGGCAGTCATAAAAAAATTCCCCTTGATATTCGACTGATTGCTTCCACAAATAAAGATCTACAGCTTGAAATTGCTGAAGGTCGTTTTCGCCAGGATCTTTTCTACCGCATTTCCGTGGTGCCTATTCATATCACGCCGCTGCGTGAGCGTCAGCAGGACATTATTCCGCTGGCCCAGCGCTTCATTGCCAAATACCACACCTTTCACCAGGGCAAAATTCTGCTGTCTGAAGAGGCGCGCCAGGCGCTGCTGAGCTACGACTGGCCGGGGAACGTCCGCGAGCTGGAGAATGTTATCCAGCGCGGGCTGATCCTCTGCAACGGCAGCGAGATTACCGCCAATGACTTCGGCCTGACGCCTGTCATGCAGCCGTCAGGCACCGCCATTGGCATCATGCCTGCGTGGCATGAAACCCACCACCGTGGTGAAAACGGTGCGCCAGCCGCAATTCGTAACGTCAAGCTGCACGGCCGCATGGCTGAGTACCAGTACATCATCGATCTGCTGAAGCGCCATCAGGGCAACAAATCGAAAACGGCGCAGTTTTTAGGTATTACCCCCCGGGCGCTGCGTTATCGACTGGCTTCGATGCGCGAAGAGGGCATTGATATCGGGTGTTACTCCTGAAAAGGAGAAGGAAACCACTATGGATAAGATTTCAGGCTTAGGTATACCGGTAGGGCAGCAGGAAATGCTGATGCGGCTACAGCAGACGGCGGCTAGTGCCGGTACAGGCGCTATCGCCGCCCCCGAGATCCTCGCGCCGTCGGTGACTGGCGCTCCTCCCTCCGTTTCGTTTGGCAATGTCCTTAACCAGGCTATCAACAACGTTGACCAAATGCAGCACGCTGCCAGCGCTCGCCAGGCCGCTATCGATACTGGATTAAGTGACGATTTAACGGGCGCAATGATCGAAAGCCAGAAGGCCAGCGTGGCGTTTACAGCGATGGTGCAGGTGCGCAACAAGCTCACCACCGCGCTGGATGAAGTGATGAACATTGCGCTCTAAGGGCCTTACCGTGTTAAACAAAATCAAAACTCAGCTTGCGGCCATGCCGTTGCCGCAGGGAAAGCATAAAAAATGGCTAATAGGTGCCGCGGGCGTGTTGCTCACCGGCGCGATTGTGGCCTCATTGTGGCGCAGCGGCGGCGGCTATGTCGCGCTGTATGGCGCGCAGGAAAATCTGCCCACCGGCCAGGTGGTTGAAGTTCTGGGCGCAGAAAACATCGCCTACCGGATTAACCCTGACAACGGGCAGATCCTGGTGACCGAAAATAAACTGTCCAGGGCGCGAATGGCGCTGGCGGCAAAGGGCATCAGTGCGGCGCTGCCGGAAGGCTACGAGCTGATGGACAAAGAAGAGATGCTTGGCAGCAGCCAGTTTGTACAGAACGTTCGCTACAAACGCAGCCTCGAAGGGGAGCTATCAAAAAGCATTATGGGGCTGGAACCGGTTGAGCTGGCGCGCGTTCACCTTGGGCTAAGCGAAGCCAGTTCCTTTGTGATGAGCAATAAGCCCGAAAGCAGCGCGTCGGTTATCGTCCAGCTTCGTCATGGCAAAGTTCTCGATGAGCAGCAGGTGGCGGCTATCGTTCAACTGGTTTCCGGCAGCGTGCCGGGGATGAAAGCCGCTAGCGTGCGCGTTGTGGATCAGGCCGGCAATTTGCTTTCTGAAGGGCTGCAAAACGGCGGCAGCCTGGCCGGGATTCGCCAGGCCAATGACGTGGTACAGCGCATGAAAGCGGACACGGAAAAGAACATTGCCGGGCTACTGACCTCGCTGGTGGGCAGCAATAACTTCCGCATCAGCGTAGCGCCTCAGGTTGACATGAGCAGCGTGGAAGAGACCCAGGAGCGCCTGGGGAAAGACGCCCGCGTCAGCGATGAAAATATCAGCCAGGAAAACGTCACCAATGAGCTGGCAATTGGCGTACCGGGCTCGCTCAGCAACCGTCCTGCAAACCAGCCCCCTGCGGCAGCGAATGCACCGGCTAACGCAAATGCCAACCCGGCTCAGGCGGCTAATCCACAATCCCTCAGTAGCCGTAATTCCGAGCAGCGTAAATACGCCTACGACCGAGATATCCGCCATATCCGCCATCCGGGCTACCAGCTTGAAAAGCTGCGGGTGGCTATAGCCCTGAACCAAACCGCGCCTGCGCTGGCGAAGATCACGCCGGAAAAACTGGCTGGCCTGACGCGGCTCGTCGAGGACGCCGCGGGCATAGACAAAGCGCGTGGCGATTCGCTGACGCTGGACGTGATGGCCTTTACTGAACCCGACGCAACGGTCTTCCCGGTGTTGAAATGGTGGCAGGATCCGCACATGCAGTATTGGGGGCAAACTGGCGGCATAGGCCTGCTGGCGCTGCTAACCCTGCTGTTTGGCGTGCGCCCGGTTGTGCAGCGTTTCAGCCGCCGCGAAGTGGTCGTGGCTGAAGCTGCAAATGAGCCCGCGCTGGAAAGCGGCACATTGCTTGAAAATGAATTAATGACCAGCGATGACGCTCTGGCGACAGCCCTGCCTAAATCGTCATTCCAGAACGATGACAACCTGCCGCCGCAGAGTTCTGGCCTTGAAACGAAAGTCGAATATTTACAGATGCTCGCCCAAAGCGAAACCGAACGCGTGGCGGAGGTACTGAAACAGTGGATCAACAGCAATGAGCGAACCAACAGTAAGCAAGAGCAATAAAAGTAGCGCAGGGAATGGGCGCTCCCGCATCGAGCAGGCGGCGATTCTTCTGCTGAGCGTAGGCGAAGATGCCGCCGCTCAGGTGATGCAGAAGCTGAGTCGGGAAGAAGTGATTTTGCTCAGTGAAACCATGGCGCGTCTGCATGGCGTGAAGGTCACGCAGGCTCGCCAGGCAATGAACAACTTCTTTCAGGATTACCGGGAGCAGAGCGGGATTAACGGTGCCTCGCGCACCTACCTGCGCAGCATCCTGGAAAAAGCCCTCGGCGGCGAAATCGCACGTAGCGTGATCAATGGCATCTATGGGGATGAGATTCGCTACCGCATGGCCCGCCTGCAGTGGGTGGACGTGCCGCAGCTGGCGGCGCTGATTGAACAAGAACACCTGCAGCTGCAGGCCGTATTTCTTGCTTTCCTGCCGCCGGACGTCGCGGCCAGCGTGCTCAGCGTGCTGCCCCAGGAACGCCAGGACGAAATCGTGTATCGCATTGCCAAGCTGGATGACGTTAACCGAGACGTCATCGACGAGCTGGACAGGCTGATCGATCGTGGTGTGGCGGTGCTTTCTGAGCACGGCTCCAAAGTGACCGGCATTAAACACGCGGCCAATATCGTCAACCGTATCCCGGAGAACCAGCAACTTCTGCTGGAGCAGCTGCGCGAGCGTGACGAAGACGTGGTGGACGAGCTGAAAGACGAAATGTACGAGTTCTTCATTCTGAGCCGCCAGAACCAAAATACGCTGCAGCGCCTGATGGAAGAGATCCCGATGGAAGAGTGGGCGGTGGCGCTGAAGGGCACCGAGCCGGTGCTGCGTCAGGCTATCTGCAACGTGATGCCAAAGCGTCAGGTGCAACTGCTGCAAAGCACCACATCGCGCCTTGGCCCGGTGCCGGTCAGCCGAATTGAGCAGGTACGCAAAGAGATCATGGGTACCGTACGCCAACTGGCTGAAGACGGCGAAATCCAGGTGCAACTGTTTGCGGAGCAGACGTTGGAATGACCATGTTTAAAAATGCGAAAGCCGCCACCCTGAGTAGCCTGACTGCCCGTCGTCAGGGCGTGATTAAGCCCAGACTGCATAAATTCCCGCCGCTGCGCAAAAGCTGGCAGCAGGCAAGCCTGGAACAGTCGGGTCAGGCATTAGACCCGGAAGCGTACCAGCAGCAACTGGTTGAGGGGTTTCAGGATGGCCTGAACCGCGGCTTTGCTCAGGGCATGGAAGAGGGGAAGGAAGAGGGGTATCAGGAAGGGGCTCGCCTCGGTTTCGACGAAGGGATGCGTAAAGGGCTGGAAGAGGGGAAGCTGCACGCTCGCCAGCTGTTTTTGGCTGCGGCCGAGCCGCTGGATGGCGTCGCCAATGAGCTGCGCCAGTACCTCAACGCCTATGAACAACGCCGCCGCGAAGAACTTCTGCAACTGGTGGAAAAAGTCACCCGCCAGGTGATTCGCTGCGAGCTGGCGCTGCATCCTACCCAGATGCTGACGTTGGTGGAGGAGGCGCTGAACGGCCTGCCGCAGATCCCCGAGCAAATTCGCGTCTTGCTTAACGCAGATGAATATCAGCGCATCAGTGAAGCTGAGCCGGAGAAAGCCCGCCACTGGGGCCTGGGCGCCGACCCGGATCTCGAGGCCGGTGAGTGCCGGGTCGTGACGGAGACCAGCGAAATGGATATCGGCTGCCAGCATCGCCTTGAACAGTGCATGGATGTGCTTAAAGAAAATCTGCTGCCGGAAACGCGCGGTGAGTGATCTGGACTTAGCGCAGGCGCTGCGCTCCATTGAAAACATCAATCTTGCTCGCGTGGCGGGCAGGCTGGTGCGCGTGAACGGCATCCTGCTCGAGTGCGTGGGCTGCCGCCTGGCGGTTGGGCAGATGTGCCGCGTGGAAAGCGCCGACAGCGAACTTATTGATGCCCAGGTCGTGGGATTTGACCGCGATCTGACCTGGCTGATGCCGTTTAAACATCCGACCGGCTTAATCGCCGGCGCGCGCGTTTTCCCGGCGGATAAGCAGGAAGGCGTGATGATCGGCGACCGCTGGCTTGGCCGCGTGGTCAACGGGCTGGGCGAGCCGCTGGACGACAAAGGCAAATTGACTGGCGACACGCCGCTCCCGCTGCATTTACCTCAGGTTCACCCGTTGACGCGCCAGGGCGTGGAGCAGCCACTCGATGTCGGTGTGCGTACCATCAACGGCCTGCTGACCATTGGTAAAGGCCAGCGAGTCGGGTTGATGGCTGGCAGCGGCGTGGGGAAAAGCGTGCTGCTGGGGATGATCACCCGCTATACCCAGGCGGAAGTTGTGGTGGTCGGGCTTATCGGCGAGCGCGGGCGCGAAGTAAAAGAGTTTATTGAAAACTCGCTGCAGGCCGAAGGGCTGGCGAAATCGGTGATCGTTGCCGCGCCGGCTGATGAGTCACCGCTGATGCGCATTAAAGCGACCGAACTTTGCCACACCATCGCCAGCTACTACCGCGACAAAGGCAAAGATGTCCTGCTGCTGGTGGACTCCCTGACGCGTTACGCGATGGCACAGCGTGAGATTGCGCTCTCCCTCGGCGAACCCCCTGCCACCAAAGGCTACCCGCCTTCAGCCTTCGGTATGATCCCGCGCCTTGTGGAAAGCGCGGGCAACAGCACCGGCAGCGGAACCATGACCGCGATTTATACCGTCCTGGCGGAAGGCGACGATCAGCAGGACCCGATCGTTGACTGTGCCAGGGCGGTGCTTGATGGCCACATTGTTCTTTCCCGGCACCTTGCCGAAGCCGGGCATTATCCGGCCATCGACGTGGGGCAGTCTATCAGTCGCTGTATGAGCCAGGTGACGGAGCGTTCGCACCAGCTGGCGGCCAGGACGCTGAAACAGCTGTATGCCGAATACCAAAGCATCAAGCCGCTGTTGCCGCTGGGCGGCTACGTTGCCGGGGCCGATCCGCAGGCTGACAGGGCAGTAAAACTGGCGCCAGCGATTACGCAATTTCTTCAGCAGGAGGTGCATGAACCCGCGCCGCTTGCCAATACCATCAGTGACTTATGCCTGCTGTCGCAGGCGGGATAACGGACCATGAGCAAACTGATTGCCACGCTCGAGCAGCTGCATATGCTGCGCAACCGGGCGGTTAAAGAGACCGGTGCGCGACTGAATGCGCAGCAGCAGCTGTGCCAGCGCTATGAAAAAAACATCACTACGCTGACATCGCTCGCCGCCGGTATAAGTCCGGAGAGCGGTAACTCGGCGCTGCAGATGGTCAATCACTCCGGCTATAAGCGCACCCTTCAGCGGGTGATTGACTGGCAGAAGCAGGAGCACGCGCTGGCCGAGCTGGAGGCCCGTCAATTGCAGGGGGCTTTGCTGCAGGAGGCGAAGCGTGAAAAAGGCCTTGAGGTGGTACTCGACGCGAAGCGCAGCGAACGCCACGCAGAACAAGAGCGGCGCGAACGTAAGGCGACGGATGCCATTTCCGCTCAGTGCTGGCTTCGCCAGCGGCTTGCTCATCGTTAAGAGTTCACCCATGAAACCTACCGCAAACCGCAGCACCCTGCTGGATAACCTGTTAAAACGCCAGCGTGCGTCTGCCCCGACCAAAACGCCGTTCGTCAGCGTCGTTTGCCCAACCTGGAACCGGCGCGAGTTTCTCCCGTACCTGCTCTACATCTACCAGTATCAGGACTACCCAGCGGACAAGCGGGAGCTGATCATCCTTGATGACTCAGAGCAGAGTAATCAGGATCTGATCGACATGATGATCGACCCGGCACAGCACAACGTCCGCTACATGCACAGTCCTGAGCGCCTGCCGCTGGGTAAAAAACGGAATATGCTCAACGAACTGGCAACCGGGGAATACATCATCAGCTTTGACGATGACGATTATTATCCGCCAGAAAAAATCTCGCACCAGGTGGCGGAGATGCAGGGCCGTAATGCGCTGTTTTCCGGCAGCGACCAGATTTACGTCTGGTACAGCCACCTCAACAAAATGTACCTCACCCATTCGTTTGGCCCACGGCATGCGCTCAATGGCACCTTTGGACTGCATCGCAACCTGCTGAAGAAGAATCGCTATAAGGACGAAGAGACGCTGGCGGAAGAACAGGCATTTCTCAATAACTTCACTACGCCGGTGCTGCAAATCGCACCTGAGAAATCCATTGTCTGTATCTCTCACAGCAGCAACACCTACGACAAAGACTTCATTATGGGCAGCAGCACGCCGGTGGATCTGCGCCTGGAGGATGTGGTGAAGGATGAAAACCTGCTGGCGCATTACCGACGCCTGAGTCGAGCGCCGCTTAATCAGCAGGTGCAATGGTCGGTATTCGACAAAGTTGCGGTCATCTACCCTGCGCAGCGGGAAGCAGAGCTGGAAGCGCAATGCCAGGGGCTTATTGACTTCGGTTTTTCAGCCAGCCAGCTGCTGCCGGTGGCGCTTCACCAGGGCGAGGATCCGGCACTTGCTGAACTGAAAACCCACTGTGCGCTGCTGGAGCAGGCTCAACGTGAGGGCTGGCGTAACGTCGTGCTGCTGGATGCGGCGGTGCATTTTGTCAAAAAAGAGAACTCGGTACGGCAGGTGAACGCCCTGCTGACCAAACTGGAACATATCGACTGGCAGGCGCTGATGCTTGGCGGTAAATACGCGGAACTTAGGTTGTTGAAATCGCTGCCCGGCGTGGCGCGCGTGCAGGCTTCTGAAAATGGTTGCGCCTATGCCGTTAATGCCTGTTTTTACCCCACTTTGATTACGGCCTACCGCGAAGCCATCACCGCAGCAAAAAACCGCGATGAGGCCTGGCTGCCGCTATTTGCACAAAGTTGCTGGCTTGGTTTCTACCCGAGCTTTGCCTTTATCCAGCAAACGGTGGACGGCGAGAGCGGTCAACGGGTCGACTGCACCCACTGGTTTTTCCGTAAACCCAGCTAAACAAAGAGGAGGCTGCGGCCTTCCCGGAGAGAGAAATGGATATCATCGAACGTTATCAACCTGAATTTGTCACCCGTCATGCCGCGATGAGCGAATCTTGTTCATGCCCTGCCTGTAGCAGAGCCACTGAGGGCTGGCCACAGGCCAGCGTTAAACTCACGACTCAAGTACGAGAAAGCCTGGATCCCGGCTGTGAAAGCGTGGCCCGCGAGCTATTGTTGAATCCTCAGGCATTTGTGCTGCAGATCTCTCAGGGTGAAGTACAGGAGGCCGTTGAGCTGACGCCATGGGACCAAATGCTCAACCAGCAGTGCATTAATCTGGCGGTGCATCCGTCGCTTTCTCTGGAAGTGAGTCTGTACGCTATCGGCGTGCTGCTAAGCAAAGCGCAGCAGTATCTGAATGATGATAACTGCGATCCAACGCTGTTGATGTCGATGGGCGAGCAGCTCGCTCAACTGGCCGAAAACGGCGTACTGGAAGAGCAATTAGCCCTGTTGCCGGCCATTGAAGAAAACGGCCTTGCCGCGCTTAAAGCGATGGGGGCCATGCGGCTAAACCTCAATCTGCCGATGGCGGAAAAAATGAGCGTGATGCTGAAGCTGAGCGAACTGGGCATTATGCCCGACGGCCGTCTTAGCGAACGTCTGCATGAGCTGCAAGCCCGCCTGCAAGAGAGCGTTTTATTTGCAGGGCACCCACATATCCTACGCAACGTGCTGATTTACCGTCTTTACCATGATGTATTCCCAGGCATTAGATGTGAAAACTACGGCGCGGCTTTTCTCTCGCTGGCGCAGGATTTTTTCCAGTTGAAAATGCTAAGCGTGATGGCGATGGGGGAGGCGAACAACCTCGCAGAAGATCGGCTGATTGTATTATTCAGCGCATGGTATAGCTGGCGTCAAGCTAACCCGACGATTGTTGACGAAGCGCACAGTGCGGATTACAGCCTGCTTTGTGGGCTGTCTTTGCTTCAGGCGCAACGTTGATTTACTCGTAATACTCTTTGAACAGAGGAACGCTGGTGTGGCCATTGACTGGGATTTATTGGACAAAATCATCTATATCAACCTGAAAGAGCGTAGCGATCGCCGGAAAAGTATAGAACGTGAACTGAGCGCGCTCAGCGTTCCCGGCGACAAGATTGTCCGGTTTGAGGCCAGGCGTCATTTACTTGGGCCAATTGGCCGGGCACAGTCTCATCGGGACGTGCTGGAAATGGCCATCGCTAATGGCTGGGGCAATATCCTCGTTCTTGAAGATGATATGGTGTTTAGCCAGGGCGCTGAGGCAGAAAACCGCCTGCGCTATTTCCTCCATGTGCTTGCGGCGGTGAGCTGGGATGCGGCATTGCTGGGTGCAAACTACCAAAAAACGATTGCCTTAAAAGCAACCGATAAAGTCCTCAAACTCGTGGAAGCATATTGCCCGTGTGCTTATGTGGTACACGGTAATTACCAAATCCCCCTGCTTGAATGCTTTGAGGGCGCTGTGAAACGTTTACTTCAGGGCGCCAGCGATGGTATGTGTGCCCTGGGGGAGGCCTGGCTTCCTTTAATGCAGCGTGACAGCTGGCTTGGCATTTACCCCGTTGCTGGCGCGCCCGTGGCCGGCAAGTCAAACATCAAAAATAATACCGCAACACATACAGCCTCTTTTTATAAAGATATAGAGGACCTTGTCTAATGAAGATACCCAAAATTATCCATATCGTATGGATAGGCGATGAGTCTAAAACACCCCGCAAAATGATTGATACCTGGAGGAAGCTGAACCCGGCCTGGCGAGTTGTTGTGTGGGGAAATACGGAGCTGAGAAAGACAAGGTGGATTAACCGAACCCATATTAATGCCATGGTATCGGCCAGGCGCTGGTGCGGTGCCGCCGATATTATGCGGTATGAAATTTTGTTTAATCATGGTGGCTTTGCGGTAGATGCCGACAGCGTTTGTACTCGCCCGCTGGAGGACTGGCTGTTTGACAGCCAGGTGTGTGCCAGTATGGAAAACGAAAGAGTCCGCCCAGGGCTTGTGGCCAATGGGTATCTCGCCGCTGAGCCGCAATCGGCACTGATGGCTGAGCTGGTGATGGGGCTGGCCAAAAAAACAACGGTGCTTGATGATTTACCGTGGATTGTCACCGGCCCTAAATATCTCTCCGACACCCTCAGCAGGCTGGCGTACGCGAATATCACCTATTGGCCGAGCCATTACTTTATCCCCGAGCATTTTACCGGACAGCGCTACCTGGGGCATGGTCATGTTTTTTCAAATCAAATCTGGGGCACCACCAAAGGGATGAATGATCGGCTTGTGAACTTTCATGTTTAACCCCAGGGCTAATCCTCTATAGCCTCACCAGGCCGCGACATTTGCCATGCCTGGTGAGCCGATTTACCGGTAATACGGCCGGGTCAGCTCACCATTTTTATAAAAACAAATCCAATTGCTTCAGTTTTGAATACAGTTTTTCCGCGCCTGAAAAATTAAGGTGATCTCCGTCGTAAAAATCTGCGGCTGAAAAATCGCTATCCTCAAGTAAATCAATGTACCGGAAGCCATTGTTGTGCAGCGATGTGAAGAAATCGCGGCTTTCTACGATCATGTTGTGTTCAATGTTATCGAGATACCGGGCCGGGAACGGTGACATAATAACGTTGAGTTTAATGCCGTGATTTTCCGTGAAAGAGATTAACGCTTTGATGTTCTCTTTGTTCTTTGTAAAGGAGGCCTTATAGCGATAATGCCTCGCGTGTTTTCGTGCTCGCTCAGTACACGAGTTTTCCTGAGCGTGGGGATCGAGACTTGCTCTTGAATACTTTCTTTCATCGTCATTAGCCATGTAGTTTTGCTGGTGTGCGAAAGAATGATCGTTTTTGTTTTTTATGTCGCTATTTATAGTCTGTAATTTCGACAGTACATCCATTCTGGCAGCGTCTGTGTAAAGTAATGTGTCGAGGAAAAATAGCGGGAAGTTGTTTTTTAACTGTTCACCATAATGGAAAATGAAGTCATAGGCGGCGCTATTATTGGTTTCATATTCGAAATGATGTTCTGCACAAAAATTTTTAAGTGCGTTGAACGTCGTTAATATTTCGTTATTCCTGGACTGAGATAATTCGTAATATAAATCATAAGGACTTAAGAGTAATACGATTTCATCGATATTTTTTATCGGATGTAGCCCTTTTATTACCGACGCTGAAAAAGTCAGGTCCGCGCAGTGCATTGATAAATTCGCTGTATTAGTTAATAACTTCTCCGGGAATGCAGCCCACGGGTATGATGAGCCAATAGCGATTTTACTGATGTCCGGGGAGGTCAAATAATGCGCCAGGGATCTGTTGAGGGCACTGTGATGCAGTGAACGGGTTGTCATCTGCGCAATCTGCACATCAAGAAGATTGTTAACCTCAGTGAGTGTGTTGAACAGAGATGAAGGAAAAGCGTCAGCAATATCTGCTATGACGGATAATGAATACCTGTCATAAATAAAAATAACCTCTGAGGTTGCCAGGTCATCAAGCAGCGCAGTTAAAACCACCAGTTGCTCAGGTTTAACGTGAAATAGATCTATGGTGTCCGGAAACTCCCGGTTTTTCTTGAAATCATCATAGTTATCTTTAGTGCCAATGAAAACGATGATTAATGGGAAGTTGAATAATATACTTTTAAGCTGACTGAAGTCAGTGGAGGCGATATCAGCGGCTTCATTGGTTGATAGTTTGCTATTGATTCTCTTTATTAATGTTGCGGTGTTTTTATCGCTACGGATAACTGCAGGGTTTTGAAAAATGAAATGCTCAATGTCGTGATGGTTATCGGAATTTATCTTGTTAATAAATTCCATCAGGTATTCTGTTTTTTTCATTTTTTGTTGGGTTTATCTATTTTGACTTTTGAGTATGGTTTGCCAGGGCGGTTGTTGTTTTCTTTATTACTAAGGATATCATTATATTTCCACATTTATTAAATTAATGGAGATTGCTAATGAACGGAAAAATAATAATATTCAGGACATTAGCAATGTCACAGGAAATAAATAATTTGCGTTATACCTGCTGATAAAACCAGTTTTCCGGCTCGCTGCTGTTGACCAGGTTTTCCAGAATCTCTTGCTGCATTCCCAGCAATAATCCATTTCCTTCATTGGTCGTTTGACAGCGGCTGGCCTGGCTTTCCAGGTCTGACCAAAGCGCATTGACCTTGTCCTGGTGAGCGGCCGGAAGGTTCGCAAACAGGGATTGAATTCCCTGTGGGCCGGCAGGAATGCCCAAACCGGCTAGCGTGGCGTAACGCTGCTGGCTGTTAACGGCGAGGCGCTCATAAATCTGGATGAGTTTACCGTTCAGCTCATCCAGCTCGGCCGACCGACGGCCAACAATAAGCTGACGTTGCTGCTCCAGCAGGGCGTTAAGCTCGGTGTAGTATTTGCGGTCATCAATCATATCTGCAATTAATTGCTTCACGCCCTGGGCTGATTTGCTCATCACTTACCTCTGATAATATTTCTGCATCGCGTCGGTCAGCTCATCCATATTCAGGCTGATTTTTCCTGCACTGATGGCCTCTTTCATCGCTTCAACACGTGCCATATCAACGTCAGGCATCGCGGCCATGTTCTTCTGCGCCTCACCCAGAACCGGGTCTACCGGGTGAGTTTTTTCGCTGCCTGCACTTTCTTCAGCCTGCGGGCGAGTCTGCGCCGCGGTGTGGGTGCTAAGCGCCGTTACGGCAGAGCTGAACTGGGTTGTATTCACTTTCATCGCTGTTCTCCGGTTGCTCGGTGGTTCTGTTTCTTATTGAGTTGCAGGGTGATTCCATCGGGAGGAAAGCCTCTTTCCCATTCCCTTATCGGTGTAAGGCGGCCCGGCAACAGCGAAACTTTAATCGCAAAATTAAAATTATTTTGTAGTGACGTTGAGCATACGCACCACGCCCGCGTCGGCGACCACGGCGCTGACCACCCGCTGACTGCTTTCGTTTTTCACTTTAATCATTTCGCCTTTACGCCCCTTTTTCATCGCTTCGCCGACGGTTCTCGCTTCAATACCGTCCTGCAGAGCAACCATCAGTACGCGCTGGCCGCGTTCAATCAACACCGGAGAATCAAGGTGCGCGCGGGTGACCGGTTGGTCGGCGCGTAGACGTCGCTTCAGCGTCATGCCGATGGCGTCTTTAGGGTCGGTCAGATAACCCGCGCGGGCAGCAGAAGCCTGAAGTGTTTTCAGCTGAAGATCTGCCTGGGTTAGCACATGCCCGCGCTCAAGTGCGTTTTTGGCGGTGACGACGTTTTGTTCCGCGGCGAGAAGCGTTGTGGGCAATATCAGCCAACCCAACGCGGCAACAAGGCGGAAAGAGAAGAGGAAATGGGGTTTCCCTTTATGGCTAATTAATTTGGTAAAGGTCTTGATATTCATGATGTTATAACTCTGGCACGGTAATTGCTATACAAGGACGTATTCGCGATTTTTCGCCGTTGTTTTTCCATCACGAGGATGTGGGCTGTGAGTATTTCTTTTGACAAAGCATTGGGTGTTCATCCGCAGGCAGTAGCACTTCGACTTTCCCGAGCAGAGCTGCTATCCGCCAACCTGGCTAACGTCGACACCCCAAACTTCCAGGCTAAAGATATTGATTTTGCCGCGGAGATGCAACGTTCAGCGTGGAGTTTTTCAACTGACCCTTCGCCGCAGGAAAAATATCGCGTGCCGTATCAGCCTTCTTCCGATGGCAACACCGTCGCCTTAGACGTGGAGCAGGCTGAGTTTTCAAAAAATGTGCAGGACTACCAGGCAAGCCTGGCATTTCTGAACATGAAGTTTGTTGGCCTGAAAAAGGCTATCGAAGGGAAATAACGGACTCAGGTAACCACGTAAATGGCATTTAACAATATCTACCGTGTTTCAGGCTCGGCGATGACGGCGCAAACCGTTCGCCTGAACACCATCGCCAGCAACATGGCGAACGCTGACGCGCCGTCGGCCACAGAAAACGGCGTCTACAAGGCACGCCGCCCGGTATTCGCCTCGGTTTATCAAAATGATGAGCTGATGGGGAACCGGGCGTTGACCGGGGCAAGAGTGCAGGTGATGGACGTGGTTGAAACCGGCAGCGCGGTACAGCGCTATGAGCCTAACCACCCGATGGCGGATGACCGCGGCTACGTGTACTACCCGGACGTTAACGTGGTTGAAGAGATGGCGGACATGATGTCGGCCTCACGCAGTTTTGAAACCAGCGTGGACGTGTTGAACAGCGTGAAAAGTATGCAGCAGAGCCTGCTGCGCCTTGGAGAAGTGTGAACATGAACGTGAATAACGACACCAGTAACGTTAGCGCCAACGGCAACGGTAGCGTGGCAAATAATGGCAGTGCTGCGGGCATGAACGGCCTGTTTATGCAACTACTTGTCGCGCAAATCCAGAATCAGGATCCGCTCAATCCGACGGACGGCACCGAATATGTCGGCCAGCTGGCGCAACTGACGCAGGTGCAGTCGATGGAAACCATGTCTCAGCTAATGGCCAACAATGCCGTGCTGATGGACAACCTGCAAACGCTGAGTACCGGAAACCTGGTAGGGCAGAAGGTGATGGTACAGAGCAATAGTTTTACTTCCGACGGGACGACGACCGTGGATGGCCGGCTGACGCTGGAACACGCCGCTGGCGTCGTGACTGTGATCGTTAAGGATTCCGGCGGAACTGAACACAAAATCGAGTTGGGCAAGCAGGAGGCCGGGCAGGTTGATTTTGCTATCGATCCTGAGGAGATGGGGCTGGCAGAAGGGAAATACACGCTCAGCGTGGTGACCGATACCGGGGAAGAAACCGTGCCGATTGAGCTTGGCGGCATCATTAACAATGTGCGCATCCCGCTGGACGGCAGCGCGACCATGCTCAACATCTCGGGCCTGGGTGAAATTGCTTACAACTATATCAGTCAATTTGGACAATCTGCCCCTGCCGGTAAGGCATGAGTCAGGGACAGTAAACATCATCAGGAAGACATTCTATGAGCTTTAGCATTGCAACCTCCGGCCTTAACGCCATCACCGAACAGCTGAATGCGATTTCTAACAATATCGCCAACTCCGGCACCGTAGGCTTCAAATCTGGTCGTGCGGAGTTTTCCGCCCTGTATGCGCAGAGCCAGCCGCTGGGCGTGGGTGTGACCGGTATCACCCAGAGCATTACCCGTGGCGGGGCTATCAATGCCACCGGTAATGGCCTGGATCTGGCTATCTCCGGCAACGGTTTCTTTGTGGTGCGCGACAGCGCAGGGACAACGGCTTACACCCGTGCAGGCTATTTCGGCACCGACAGCAGCGGCAACCTGATCAACAACGCCGGCATGAACCTGCAGGGCTACCCGGTTGACGCCAACGGTGTGCTGCAGGTAGGCAATGTCGGCAATTTGACCATCAGCAGCGGCTCTATTGCGGCGAAGGCCACCGACAGCCTCGATTTTACGGCCAATCTGGACGCTCGCGCGGAGAAGCCTGCGACGGCCAAGTTCGACCCAAAAGACAATACCTCTTATAACAACACCTACGCGACGCAGGTCTATGACTCTCTGGGTCGCGAACACACCATTAACCAGTACTTTGTCAAAACCGACGAAAATACCTGGGAAGTCTACTACTACATGGACGACCAGCCGATGACCAGCCCGGCGAGCAAAACCCTGACCTTTAGCGAGCAGGGCATTCTGAGCACGCCTAATGGCGCCGTGAAGATGTCGATTGATATTCCCGGCGCCCAGTCGCTCACCCTCGACCTGAACTATAACGGCACCACGCAGTATGGATCTGATTTTTCGGTGAGTAAGAACAAAGGCAGCGGTTATGCGTCCGGTGAGAAAACCGGGCAGCAGATTGATGAAGATGGTTCGGTGTATGCCACGTTTTCTAACGGCGAGCGCATGCTCCAGGGGCAGCTGATTTTAGCCAACTTTGCCAATCCTAACGGCCTGGCCGCGCAGGATGGTACCACCTGGATGCAAACCGCAGCATCAGGAACACCGTTGACCGGTGCGCCAGGTAGTGGCCTGCTCGGCGCGATTAAAGCCGGTGCGCTGGAAGCGTCTAACGTTGACCTGACCTCTGAGTTGGTTGGCCTGATGAGCGCCCAGCGTAACTACCAGGCGAATACCAAAGTCATCAGCACCAACGACAGCATGATGAACGCGCTGTTCCAGGCCTTGTAATGGACCACTTAATTTATACCGCCGTCAGCGGTGCAAACCGCAGCCTGTCCCAGCAGCAGATCCACGCGAACAACCTGGCTAACGTCAATACCCAGGGATTCCGCAGCGATCTGGAAAGCGCTCAGGCACAACAGATTGAAGGCGCAGGCTATGACTCGCGCTATCTGGTGCAGCCGACCAACGGCGGCATTGATATGACGCCGGGCGCGATGAAGCAGACCGGTCGTGACCTCGACGTTGCCCTGCGCGGGAGCGGCCTGATTGCCCTCGGCAGCGGCAATCGTGAAGTGTATACCCGCAACGGGCAAATCGACGTTGGCCCGGAAGGTGACCTGACGATTAACGGCCTGCCGGTGGAAGGGGACAACGGCCCCATCGTGCTGCCGCCTTTCTCACAAATTTCCATTGCCCAGGACGGGGTGATCAGCATTGTGCCGGACGACGGCGGCCCTGCCGTACCGGTAGAAATCGATCGCCTCAAGCTGGTGGATATTCCGGCCGGGCAGCTGCAGAAAAACAGCGCCGGATTCCTCGTTACAAACGCGCTGAACAATCCGCGTAACGAAGAAGTGATGGTGGCCTCCGGGCATCTGGAAAGTGCCAACGTTTCGGCCATTAGCGAGATGGTGTCCAGCATTGCGCTGAACCGTCAGTTCGAAGCGCAGATCAAGATGATGAAAGCGGCGGAAGATCTGGCCACGGCCGGTAATCGCCTGCTGCGCGGTAGTTGATAACAAGGATAACGAACGATGAATCCAGCTTTATGGGTAAGTAAAACCGGGCTTGCGGCGCAGGACGCCAAAATGGGCGCGATTTCTAACAACCTCGCCAACGTCAATACCTCCGGGTTTAAGCGCGACCGCGTGATGTTCTCGGATCTGTTTTATCAAAACCAGCGTGCGCCCGGCGGCCAGCTCGATCAGAACAACACCGCACCAACCGGCATCCAGTTCGGCACCGGCGTGAAAATCGTTGGCACGCAGAAAGAGTTCTCCACCGGCAACATCCAGAACACCGGGCAGGATCTGGACGTGGCAATTACCGGCCAGGGGTTTTTCCAGGTGGAAACGCCGGATGGTGAAATCGCCTATACCCGCGCGGGTAACCTCCAGCGCAACCAGGAAGGTGTGATCACCAACGCCGCTGGCCTGCCGCTGGTACCGCAAATTGAGCTTCCGGCTAATACCAAAGAGATCCAGATAGCGAAAGACGGCACGGTGATGGCGCTTGTAGGCGGTGAAACCGATCCGGTTGAGCTGGGGCAGATTACCCTGGTGAACTTTGTCAATCCGGCCGGCCTGGAAGCCGTGGGCGGCAATCTCTATCGCGAAACCGCTGCCAGTGGTGACGCGGTGGAAGGGATCCCAGGTGAAGAGGCATTTGGCCAGCTGGAGCAGGGTTCGCTGGAAGGATCTAACGTGCAGGTCGTTGAGGAGATGGTGGACATGATTACCGTCCAGCGCGCCTACGAAATGAACGCCAAAATGGTGTCCGCCGCCGACGATATGCTCAAGTTTGTCACCCAGACGATGTAATGATGGGTCAATGAAGTGAAGAGAGTCATGAAAAAGCAGTGTGTTATCGGTTTACTGGCATTGATGTTGGCCGGGTGCGAAAGCCCGGCTTTGCTGGTACATAAAGACGATGCGGCCTATGCGCCGCCGGAAGATTTTGTCATGCCGGATACGGCGGTGCAGGGCGGTGGCGTCTATAACGGCGGCTACAACTGGTCGCTGACCCAGGATCGCCGCGCCTACCGCGTGGGCGATATTCTGACCGTGCGTCTCGATGAGTCAACCCAGGCCAGTAAACAGGCGCGAACCAACTTCGGCAAGAAAAACGACGTCACGCTTGGCGTGCCGCAGGCATTCGGCCACTCGGTCGATAAGCTAAGCGGTTCCGTTGACGGTGAGCGCAACTTCAACGGCAATGCCAGTTCCCAGCAGCAAAATAGCCTGCGCGGTTCCATTACCGTCGCGGTGTTCAAAGTACTGCCCAACGGTATTCTGGCGGTGCGCGGTGAAAAGTGGCTCACCCTTAACCAGGGGGATGAGTACATGCGTGTCACGGGCCTGGTCCGTGCCGATGACGTAGAGCGTGATAACACCGTTTCTTCTCAGCGCATTGCTAATGCCCGTATCTCGTATGCAGGCCGCGGCGCGCTGAGTGACTCGAATGCAGCGGGCTGGCTGACGCGTATCTTCAACCACCCACTATTCCCTATCTAACCGGAGCCGACGATGCGTAACGTGGCGCTTTTCCTCTCGCTCCTGTGGAGTACCTGCTCACTGGCTGAAACGCTGGGTAACATCGTGGATATTCAGGGGGTGCGCGGTAACCAGCTGGTGGGCTATAGCCTGGTGGTCGGCCTTGACGGCTCTGGCGATAAAAACCAGGTGAAGTTTACCAGCCAGTCGGTGACCAACATGCTGCGGCAGTTTGGCGTGCAGCTGCCAACTAAAATTGACCCAAAGGTGAAAAACGTGGCTGCGGTGGCGATCAGCGCCACGCTGCCGCCGGGCTACGCTCGCGGGCAGTCGATTGATGTGACCGTTTCTTCCATTGGCGACGCAAAGAGCCTGCGTGGTGGCACGCTGCTGCTCACCCAGCTTCGGGGCGCCGACGGCGAAGTCTATGCGCTGGCGCAGGGCAACGTGGTGGTGGGCGGCGTGAAGGCGGAGGGAAACAGCGGCTCCAGCGTCACCGTGAACACGCCAACGGTAGGACGCGTGCCCAACGGCGGCTCTATCGAGCGCGAGATCCCAACTGATTTTCAGGACAACAGCCAGGTGATGCTTAACCTCAAGCGCCCAAGTTTTAAAACTGCCAATAACGTGGCGGTAGCGCTGAACAGCACCTTTGGCGCAAACACGGCCGTTGCGCAAAGTGCGACTAATGTTGCGGTGCGTGCGCCGATGAATCCGGGCGAGCGCGTGCGTTTTATGTCGATGCTGGAAGACGTGCAGATCAACGCCGGGAAACAGCCGCCGCGAGTGGTGTTTAACGCGCGTACTGGCACGGTAGTTATCGGTGACGGGGTGGTTGTGCGCGCGGCCGCCGTCTCTCACGGCAACCTGACAGTGACCATTCGCGAAAGCAGCAATGTTAGCCAGCCGGGTGCATTCAGTCAGGGGCGAACAACGGTGACGCCGGACAGTGACGTCAACGTCAATCGCGGGCGTGGCCAGATGGTCACTATTCCTGCCGGTACCAGCCTGCGCAGCATTGTGAGCACCATTAACAGCCTCGGTGCCGCGCCGGATGACACGATGGCGATTCTGCAGGCACTGCATGAAGCCGGTGCGCTGGATGCCGAACTGGTGGTGATTTAAGGAACCCAAATGATCAATTCGATTAACCGACAGCAAACCGTGCTGCCTGGCGATATGACCGGCCAGGTGAAGCCACAAAATGTTGAGCAGGCGGCCGAACAGTTTGAGGCGATGTTCCTGCGCTCAATGATGCAGCAGATGCGCAAAGCCTCGGATGCGATGGCCGCCGAGGACGGCCCGTTTAACAGCAAACAGCAGCGCATGATGCGTGACTTTTACGACGATCGCCTGGCCACCGAGCTGGCTTCGCAGCGCAGCACCGGCATTGCCGGGATGATTATTGCCCAACTGGCACCTGGCGACGTTAAGGAAGGGGCGAAAAGTGCCGCTATACCTCAACAGCCCTCAGAACTAGCGACCCCGGTCATCCCCGTGATGCGTCGCGGTCAGGAGTCATAAAACATGAGCATAATTAATATTGCCTACAGCGGCCTTCAGGCAGCCCAGACGGGGATGAGCGTCACCTCGATGAACATCGCCAACCTGCTGACGCCCGGCTACAGCCGTCAGGGTATGCTGCAAAGTGCTATTGGCCCGATGGGGCAGGTTGGCCTTTCCGGCGGCAACGGCGTGCAGGTGGACAGCATTCGCCGTATCTCCAGTCAGTACCTGGTCAATCAGGTCTGGCAGACGAATACCAAAGCCAGCTATTTCACCTCGGGGCAACAGTATCTTGGCGCGCTGGAAGAGGTGATTGGCACCGATTCAACGAGCCTTGGCAACGGACTGGATGAGTTTTTTGGTGCCCTGAGCGCGATGACCACGCAGCCCGAATCCCCCGCGCTGCGTCAGCAACTGTTAAACCAGGCCAACTCTCTGGCCACGCGCTTTAACAGCATGAATGATTTCATCAACAGCCAGAAAAACTCACTGTCTACCCAGCGTAATGCGGCGGTAGACAGTATCAATTCACTGAGTTCTGGCATCGCCAGCTATAACCAAAAAATCATCGAGCTGGAATCCACTGGCGGTAATAGCAGCGTACTTCGCGATCAGCGCGACGAACTGGTGAAAAAACTCAGCGAACTGGCGGATGTAAAGGTCACTGAAGACGGAAGCGGGAGCTATACCGTGGCGCTGAAAGGCGGCCAGCCGCTGGTCAGTGGTAAAACGGCGGGTGAATTGAAAGCGGGCGTGGATGCCAATGGTAACAGCACGCTTAGCCTGAAGTTTTCCACAAGTGAGTTTAACCTCAATCCGTCAGCCGGCGGCCAACTTGGTGCGCTTTATGACTATGAAACGACCACGCTGAAAGAGATGCAAAGCGCGATTCAGGGCATGGCAGAAGCGGTGGCCGACCTGTTTAATAATCAGCTGGCACAGGGGTTCGATCTTAACGGCAACCCAGGCAAGCCGCTGTTTGTGTTTGACCCGAGTAATAGCGCAGGCATGCTGCAGGTCACCGATCTCAAGCCTGATGAGATTGCACTGTCCGGTGTAGCAGGTGAGCCCGGTAACGGCGATAACCTGCAGCAGCTTATCGAACTGAAAAACAGCAAAACGAACATTGGCGGCCTTGGCAACATGAGCCTCAACGAGGGCGCAGCGGCGATCATTTCCCGCATCGGCATTGCCAGCCGCCAGAACAAAACTGAACAGGAAGCAGCGATCGCCGTGGCTAATCAGGCCCAGACCCAGCGCGACAACCTGAGCGCGGTCAATGAGGATGAAGAGGCGATCAACCTGCAAATCTATATGCAGTCCTACCAGGCTAACCTGAAAGTTATCGCCACCGGCGACCAAATTTTCAGCGATCTGCTTAATCTGTTCTAACGAGGCCTGGAGAAAATACTATGAGAATCAGTAGTCTTTATAACTCTTCACAGATGCTTAGCCAGTTGGGCAAAAACAGCGAGAGCATCGGCAAGCTGATGCAGCAGCTTGCCACACAGAAGCGAATCAACGTCCCGTCGGACGATCCGGTGGCCGCCAGCCGTCTCGTGCAGCTTAACCGCGAACAGTCGGCAATCCAGCAGTACCAGAGCAACATCACCAGCATCAGCGGGACACTGGCCAGCCAGGAATCTCATCTGCAGGCGATGAACGATCAACTTCTGGCGCTGAATGACAAGCTGCTTGCCGCCGCCAACGACACCAACAGCCAGCAGGATATGGCGGGTTATGGCGCAGAGCTTGAGTCAATGCTTGATTCGCTGGTGGCATCGATGAATGCGCAGAATGAAAACGGCAGCTATCTTTTTGCCGGCACTAAAACCGGGACTAAGCCGGTGCAGTGGGATCAAGCCTCTAAAACGTTTGTGTTTGCCGGCAATGATGGTTCGCGTGAAACCACCGTCGCGAACGGTGTCAACATTAAAGAAAATACTAACGTGGCTGGGGCATTTTCTAGCGGCAGCGACGATCTGGACATGCTGAATAAGCTGAAAGCGCTATCCCAGAAGATGCAGGATCCGGCCATTCCGGCCGCGGATTATAAAAGTGAAGTCACCGGGATGTTGGACTCTGCCAAAGCCACGCGGGATAACGTGTCGGCGATCTTTACCGATGTAGGCGGGCGGCAGAACCGTTTAACCTTACTGAGTGATGCGCATACCGATGTCAGCGCGGCAAACGACCAGGTAGTACGCGATCTTTCCTACAGCGACCCCGCTACGGCGACGGTGAATCTTCAGCTGTATATGAATTCGGTGCAGATTTCCAACCAGGCTTACAGCATGATCAGTAAGCTCTCTTTATTTAGCGTGATGTAGCCATGCAGGTTGGTTTAGCCACAACAACATCCTCCCAGACTGCCGCGCTTAATCGTGGCAATATTGGCGCGCCGCAGTCCGTCCAGCAGCGTAAAGTCGAAGAGACTATTTCATCCCGCAGCCCGTTCCCTGAGGCAGCGTTACTCTCCACTCGCCCGCTGCGTTATAACGTTCAGCTCAACCAGCAACTGACGGCGGTGCAGCAGGCAGACAGCTTCCTTTCCAGCGCAGAAACGCAGCTTTTGCAATTACGTCATGCAGCCAGTCAGGGGAAAGGGCAGGCTCAGGCGGTGGGCCTGGAGCGATTGCTGTCGCGTCGAGAGCAGCTTTCCGGCGGGACGGTCGATCGCCAATTCAACATCAGGTTGCAGAATCAGTCGCAGGTGAATTTCAGCTTACCGGGCAGCGAGAAAATCCTGACTTCTCCCGGTGGGGAAACGCTGGTCTTTATGCTGGGGGGCGCGAAGCGAGAGCTGGCCGCTGTTGCGCTGCCGGAAGAAGGATCGCCGCGTACCGTTTTGACCCGTCTTAACGTTGGGCTGGGGCGCATGGGCATTCACGCCAGCCTCGACAGAAGCGGGCAGGTGAATTTCAGCGTGGATGAATCCCGCTGGGAGCAGGTCAGCCAGCAGCTCAGCGTGCGGGGGGAAGGGCATAATTTCCCCGCTGATGCGTTTACTTTGCTTTCGGTTCAGCCTGAGAAAGCGCATCATGAAGCGCTGGTGCAGCTGGCGGCCCGCCCGGACAGCAGCCGCGACGCGCAAATGGGGCTGCAGCAGGCGCTGGAGCAGATAACGCAGCAGCGTGGCAAGCTGCGAGCGCATCAGGATCGCGTCCGGTCTCGTATTGATGAGATGGCCACGCCGTATAGCTCACAGCAGGCGCAAGACACGGCGCGGGCGTTAGGCAACGTGCTGGAAAAAAGCGGCGACAGTTTTACCACACTTAACCGTGCTCTGGGGGCGCAGGCAAACGTGCAGCTCGCGACGGTGAAGAATTTACTCGGGTGATTTTTGTCTGCCTAAAAACGCTTTAGCTACCCGCTGCAGGGCGGGTAGTTGCCACCGGGTTTATTGAGTGAGGCATTAATATTTTGTTTTTATCATCTGGCCTTTATCGTTTATATGGTATTTCCCATCGTAAACACCGAAAAACACATTGTTATGTCTGTCCGTCGATACCGTGAAGGCTTTGTTTTTTTCAATGCAATTTAACGGGGGTGGCATATCTTTAAAACATAACCGATCATATTTTCCCTCAGCCATGTAGCCGTCGCCGAAATACCAGAATATAACGGTGTAGTCACCAGAGGAGGATGGTTTTGGTATGCTATATTTTTCTTTTAACATATCTTTTTTTTGTTGCCACCAAATTATTTTCCCCTGTTCCGTAAATGGAAAGTTTTCAACTAATACATCACTGTAATTAGCTTCTTGATGCACGGCTATAATCTCTACCGGGCGAAGCGTTATCCATAGGCCCCAGGTGGATAACGCACAGGCAGCTAAAAAGATCAGGGCAATTTTTTTATTTATTACTGTCATTTCGCCCTCCGGTGATAGTAATTTTGGCTTCCATATTGGTCATAAAGGGCTTGAATTTAAACCGGCTGTAGCGCTGGAGAATAAACCAAATGCCGAAAAACCGGAAAAATTTGAATTTCACTTTTGAAATATCATCGCCATCCAGCCCAAAGTGATCCTGCACGGTGTAGCGAACCACGGCGTGATAGCGATCGTTCTCAATCTTGAGGGAATCAATGTGGATATGTGTTGCCCATGTGTCATGCACGGTGATGCCGAGGCCATTAAAGTTATCCTGAAATCGATCGAATTTTGGTAATTTTCCACGCATAATCTCTGTCTTTAACGCATTATATTCACTGACGGGATAATATTGATTATCCCAGTCAATTTTTTTGTTAAGAATATTTTTTAGAAGTAAACGAGTACTGTTCTCCGTCCGGTCATTCAGAATATGCTCCTTCAAGGCGCTATCCAGTAAGGCATGGCGAAACGGTAAGCCGCAGCCCTTTTGCAGATGGGTAATCATCTGGCCGATCAGCACGTCGTAAGGGGGAACGAACGCGAACAGCCTGGCCCGGTGCCGCAGCTCATCAAAAAGAATATCTGCACACTGCCACGTGGTCAGCATCTCCCCCTCATCCCGGGAGCCATGGAATCTCGAATGCGGCTGACTGAAAGGGCTAATTTTGGTCAACGTGTAAGGATCGGCCCTGGAAGAAACATCCACCAGCTTAAACCGTGCCTTTAGCTTGATGTCGGACAAGTCGCCGTAGCGCATATCGTCGGCCTGGTAGTCATTCATCTTTTTCTGGGTTTTGAAAATCGTGCAGGGAAAGCGGAGTGCGGGCATCAGTACGCTCCTTGTGTATTGTTGTCGTGCTCATCGTGAGCGCCGCTTATCATAATTTGCGGTCGTAGGTAGCGTAATTAAAATCGGCTTCCTACTGAGGGAATTAAGACGATAGACAGGTTTTCAGACCTGTTAAAAAAGTGTGAGGCCGTTTTTAGCCGGGGAGGGATAGATCATTAATATCATTCAGATAGGTGTCTTATTCCTCTCTATTTGAGGTGAATGTATTTTTAAAAAGTACTGAATGAGAGAAGGGAGTCTGGCATACGTCGAAAAAAATGCCCCGAACAAGGGGCGTGCCAATCGTGCTTTTCCTGACTCAGTCAGCGTGGCGGATAAAGGAAAATAATCCCACTTTGGCCCACTACCAGCGGTTGCCCATTGAGTTGTAGCGGTTGCATCCAGATATCCATATTCATCATCAAATCCACCATACCGTCGATCATTAATCGCTTGTCGGCAGCGCTGTAATAAATGGGAGACCAGGAAAACCATTGGCGGCGTTCATGGCTGCTGGTCTGGGTGAACTTGCCCTTCAAAATAAAACGCGGATCGTCCGGGCTGGTGATGGTCGTCAAAATCGTTTTATTGACGATGACCATGTGGGTGTCATAAGTCTCTTTTCGCCGCGACATCAGATCGTAAAAGCCCATCTGGACATCCACCTTGGTCTGTTGTTCAACAGGCAGAGTACTCTGCGGCCAGCTATAAAAACCCACCAGGCTAATCAACAGGAGGGCAATTAAGGTATAAAGGATCCATTTAGCCAACGTTGCAGCCCTCCATTTCGCCGATTTTCCTTCGTGTTTCTCTCAGGATCAGATTGTTGAGCTGGTTAATGTCTATCCGCCAGTGGTAGATAGACATGGCCAGTTGCTTACGGTCACAGCTGCTTTTCAGTGAAAAAGTATAGTTAAGCGTCTGATCGATACTCTGATAGTAAACATTCATCACGACCGATTGCCCTTTAAGGAGCTGATTCATCTGATAGAGAGTCCCTTTCAGCTTGTTATAAAACTGGTCTTGATTGCGGTTTAGGTTATCTGGCGGGTAAATCTCGTACAGACGAATATTGCTGTATACGTTGCTTTCCTGTTCTTTGTACTGCAGGCGATGGTGCGCATTCTCAAAATAGCGCCATGCAATAGAGGTAGTGATGACCAGCGCCACCACGACCAGTAAGGCAACGGCCGGAAAACGTTGCCACCGACGCACGCGAGTTACTGTTGGAGCGAGTTTTCCCGTCTCTGCCACGCCGCTTGTTTGTTTCGGCGAAAAGAAGGGGTCTGCTATTTCATCCGCTTCCTGGGGCTGTGGAGCGTCAAAGAGCACCGCCTCGCTGAGTAGCGCATCGTCTGACTTATCGAGGACTTCCTCTTCTTCTTTTTCAATCATGCTGCAATAATCGGCTTCCAGCAAATAACCTTTTCGAGGGATGGTTTTTATTATCCTTTGCTGTTTGCCATCATCTTCCAGTGCCGTACGCAGCGCATGAATGGCGTTTGGCAAACTATTATTGCCAATGACTCTATTCTCCCAGACTAGCGTGGTCAGCTCTTCTCTGGTGAGAATTTTCCCTGCATGTTGTGTCAGTGTATCCAGCAGTTTTAGCTGATATTCCCCAAGACGCCTCCGTTCTCCATTGGTTAAATGGAGAATCGATCCAGAGCTAACATCAATTAGCCAGTTATTTACAGCGCAGTAGCGTTTATTCATTTTTGGTTGCAGCCATTCCTGTAATAATTAACGGATATCGCGGCGCTATGCGTGAGCGCCACGAATACATTCGCCATCATTAAGTCCATTTAGCCTTCATTACTAAGCTGCGACGCGTTGCCGAGGGCACGAAAATGCAACCTGCCTCTATACCGGGTACAGATTTATCTGTCTGTGGGTGGTGAAAAGTGTGGTTTTAAGGGGTGTCGGTAGTAATGTCATCTTCCGTGCTTCTTTTTTACGCTATAAAAATGTGATTCGCAACATGTTTCAAGGCGGTTTTTGGCATGTTTTATTAAACGGAATAATAGAAAGTTAATATTTATAAGCATGTGTTAGTGGTGTTGTGAAAAAGATTTTTGATGTAAAAATGATGTTCTCAGTAACGTGCGTTATTAACTTTATTCTCTTTTTTTTTAAACAGGATGCAAGGCGTTTTATATTTATTTTTTATTTAAGATTAGTCTCAAAAGTGTCGCCTGAAATGTCTTTTTTGTTTTTTCTTTTTGTGCTCAACTTGAATGAGAATGATTATTTTTAAAAAGAGATGCGATTTCAGTATTAGTAAATAAAAAAAGAAAACGGATTTAATTTTAAAGAATGAGGTGTCGTTTTATCTCAGCACGACAGTCAGGAGACTGAACATCAGGTCCATCAAGGAGATTCATTATGTCTTTATCTATTTTCACCAGCGGCTCTGCCATGTCCTCCCTTAACGCGCTGAATAAGTCCAACAGCATGCTGTCCACCGCGATGGAGCGCCTGGGCACCGGCAAACGCATCAACTCTGCTGCCGACGATGCCGCAGGGATGCAGATCGCTTCACGCCTTCAGGGCCAGAGCAACGGTATGGCCGTGGCTCAGCGCAACATCTCTGACGCCACCGCCATGCTGCAGACGGCGGAAGGCGCATTCGATGAAGTCAGCAACATCATGTATCGCATGAAAGACCTGGCCACGCAGTCTGCGAACGACACCAACAGCGAAGACGATCGTAAGGCGATCAATGCCGAACTGGGTGAACTGAACAAAGAGCTGAGCAACATCATGACCAACACCTCTTTCGGTGGGGACAAGCTGTTCGGTGCCAGCGGTAAGCTGACTGACGACATGAACTTCCAGATTGGGGCCAGCACCGGGGAAGGCATGACGGTTAACCTGAACACGGAGCTGACCGCTGTTACCGGGGCGAGTGGTATGACGGGGATTACGACGGCTATTGCTACCCTGAGTGGTGCTGCGGATGCGACTAACGCGCAGGCCTTGATGACCTCGCTGGAAGATGGCCTGAAAGCGGTGGGTGAAATGCGTTCAGGGCTGGGGGCCAACATCAACCGTCTGGGCCACACCGCAGCGAACCTGGCGAACATGAAAGACAACACCGAGCTGGCGCTGGGCAACATTCAGGATGCGGATTTCGCGAGCGAAGCCTCTTCCATGACGCGTAACCAGATGCTGGCGCAGACCAGCATGTCGATGCTGAAGCAGTCCAACAGCATGTCCGGCATGGTGATGTCCCTGCTGGGCTAAGACTTTGCCAGATGAGACACAAAACCACACCGCCTTTTGGCGGTGTTTTTGTTTATCGGCGAAAAATACATTTTTTTATTTCACTGTTTAATTTCTCTTATCTACGTGCCGCTTTGATTAAGTAACGAAGCTTATGTAGCACTTACCGAATCAAGGAGATTCATTATGTCTTTATCTATTTTCACCAGCGGCTCTGCCATGTCCTCCCTTAATGCGCTGAATAAGTCCAACAGCATGCTGTCCACCGCGATGGAGCGCCTGGGCACCGGCAAACGCATCAACTCTGCTGCCGACGATGCCGCAGGGATGCAGATCGCTTCACGCCTTCAGGGCCAGAGCAACGGTATGGCTGTGGCTCAGCGCAACATCTCTGACGCCACCGCCATGCTGCAGACGGCGGAAGGCGCATTCGATGAAGTCAGCAACATCATGTACCGCATGAAAGATCTCGCCACGCAGTCTGCGAACGACACCAACAGCGAAGACGATCGTAAGGCGATCAATGCCGAACTGGGTGAACTGAACAAAGAGCTGGGCAATATCATGACCAACACCTCTTTCGGTGGGGACAAGCTGTTCGGTGCCAGCGGTAAGCTGAGTGCCGACATGAACTTCCAGATTGGGGCCAGCACCGGGGAAGGCATGACGGTTAACCTGAGCACGCAGCTGACCGGTGTCACCGGAGCGAGTGGTATGACGGGGATTACGACGGCTATCACTAACCTGAGTGGTGCTGCGGATGCGACTAACGCGCAGGCCTTGATGACCTCGCTGGAAGATGGCCTGAAAGCGGTGGGTGAAATGCGTTCAGGGCTGGGGGCCAACATCAACCGTCTGGGCCACACCGCAGCGAACCTGGCGAACATGAAAGACAACACCGAGCTGGCGCTGGGCAACATTCAGGATGCGGATTTCGCGAGCGAAGCCTCTTCCATGACGCGTAACCAGATGCTGGCACAGACCAGCATGTCGATGCTGAAGCAGTCCAACAGCATGTCCGGCATGGTGATGTCCCTGCTGGGCTAAGACTTTGCCAGATGACACAAAACCACACCGCTTTCGGGCGGTGTTTTTGTATCTGAAGACCCTGTACCAGCTTCCCCTGAGGGGGAAAATCACCTTCCCGCCTTTATTTAATATATTGATTTTATTGATTTAAAAAATTGGCACGCTAATTGCTAATAATGACTGTATTACGTTCGGTTAGCCCTGCGTACCCGTATTTCTGGAGATAAAAATGTCTGATTTGACCAGCCTGGATCCTCAAACGCTCGCCACGCAGCTTGCAGGGTATGACATTGCCGCTATGCAGACGGCGTTGAAAAAACAGACCAGCTCTCTGGCGGCTCAAAAAGCGGCATTGACCGCGCTTCGCACGGCAATGAGCGACTTTCGAAGCGCATTAACCGGATTGAATAAAACCGACAGCGGGATGCTGCAGAACGTGGCCACGACGAATATTGAAGGTGTGGCTACCGTGACGGCAGGAAGCGGAGCGCAAAAGGGCTCGTACAATCTGTTTGTTGAGCAGCTGGCCTCTGCACACCAAATTGCATTCGATGATATGACCGACGAGTCCATCAAAAATGCAGCCGGCACGATGACTATCACCATTAACGGCAAGTCGATGGACATTGAGATGGATGGTCTGGAGTCGATGTCTGACCTGACCAAAAAGATCAATAGCAACAACGATAAAGATGCGCCGGGTGTGACGGCGTCGCTGATTCGAACCGACGGCAAAGTCAGCCTGATGTTGAGCAGCGATGAGAGTGGTGAAGACAATGTTGTTGAGCTGGATACCAGCTTAATGGATAGCGCCAGCGCGCAAAAATTCGCTGCATCAGAAACGATCTCTGAAGCGCGAAATGCGAAATTCAGGCTCGGAGAAAGTAACAAGGTCTATGAAAGCAGTTCAAACACCCTCGATAAGCTTATCGACGGCGTAACTATTGAGCTGACAAAGGCGCAAAAAACCGGCGATGAGCCGCTGCGCATCAGCATCGGTGTGGATAACACTGCAACCAGGGAGCAGATACAGAGCTTTGTGGATGCGTTTAATACGCTGAAAACCGAGCTGGGTAAGCTCACCAATAGCGGCAGCGACGGGAAAGATCGCGGCGCGTTTGCCGGTGATGCTGGTATTGCCTCGCTTGAAAGAGATTTGAACAACATGCTGCGCCAGACCTTTGGTGACAAAAACATGACCGCATACGGCATTACCGCCAGCCGGGATGGTTCGTTAACTATCGATAGTACCAAGCTCGACAAGGCGTTGCAGGACGATCCTCACGGCCTGAACGACCTGTTCAACGGCAACGACGGGCTGATTAAGAGCATGGATAAGTCGCTGGATAAATATCTCAACACCTCTAACGGACTGCTGAAAGGGCGCCAGGAAACGCTGGATCGCCAGCAGACAGAGATAGACACCAAAACCGACAAAATTCAGACACGCTACGACACATCGTATAACCGCTACCTGAAACAGTTCACCCAGCTGCAATCCATTATGACGCAGATGAATAACACCATGAGTATGTTTGGCCTGGCCTAAGGGAGAGTCAGTTATGTATGGAAATGAACAGGAGGCCTTCGGCCAGTATCAGCAATCCGATCTGGCCATTCAGGCCGCGGCGGCGAGCCCGCATCAGCTGGTGCTGATGTTGTTTAACGGCCTGATGGATGAGTTGGTTCGTGCGAAAAGCCATATTGCTGCTCGCCGTTACGAGCGCAAGGTTCAGAGCATTAATAAGTGTATCGATATTCTTAACGCGCTCACCAGCGCGCTGGATTATGACAAAGGGGGCGATTTGGCGCTAAGCCTTGCCAACCTCTATGACTATTGCGTGTATCGACTGTATGACGCGAGCCACAAACTCTCCGTTGAGTACGTTGATGAGGTGGAAAAGATCCTCGGCAACCTGCAGGACGGATGGCAAAAAATGGGTCAGCAGCATGAATGATGTTCAGGTCATTCATTTTTTGACGCGCGCGCTGAACGCGGCGGCAGAAAACGAAAATTGGGCTCAGGTGCAGGAAGTGGACAAGCAAATTGCCTCACTGCTCACCACTCTGAAACGCAATCCCCTTAGTGATGAGAAGCGCGTGGCTCTGGAGGCGCTGCGGCGTATGCACCGCAAAGTGAATGACAAGTGCCGTCTGAAAAGCGAAGAGCTGGAGCGAAAAATGGCGCTACAGCGGCGTAATCAGGAAGGCATTGCCGCCTATGCGGCCTTTATGGATGAAGGGGATATTCGATGATGACGATGGCCTCTTCACCCCTGGGGATGACGAATACGTCAGGATCTTTGCCGGACTTACAGAATGTTGTCACACCGCAGAGTATCACGGCTGCTGACCCTGGGTTACAGCTCGCGGTCTCAGCCCAGCCCCCCTTTACGCTTTCAATGCTGAGCGTGATGCCAACCGTGCCAAAAGATGACGCGGGGCTGGACGCTGTCGGCCCGACTCGCCCGGCACCAGAAGAAGACGGAGGCGCAGAGGCAAATGCCGGAGCGCCAGTGATGCTTCTTCAGCAAATTCTGGACGGCCTGTTGGCGAGCAACACCTCATCTTTCACCCCGGCAGCCCCAGCCGCCGACGTGAGAAATGACGCGGGCAGGCTGATTCCGGCCGGCGAAGCTCTGATTTCGCCCTCCAGCTTACCCGACGTGAGCTTGCCAACTCAGGGGCACCCTCCAGCGTTGGCTGAAGCCGGGGCGCTACTGCCTGTGCAACAGATGGTGGCAAAAAAGGGCGAATTTTCAACACCTTTAACCGTGTTGAATGCTGCTGAAAACCGGGGGATTTCAACCGTGCAGCCTGAGATTCAGCCTCAGAGTGTCGGGCCTGAAACAAAATCGTCCCCGGCAACCCTCAGGCTGGAGCCTGAATCTTCCCGTTGGGCTCAGCAGCTGCAGTCCGCACTTGGTGAACGTTTACAGGTGCAGGTTAAAGACCAGATTCAGCACGCCACTATTCGCCTCGACCCGCCGGAGATGGGCAAGATAGACATTGCCGTGCAGATCGAAAATGGCCGAGTACAGGTCACAATTAATGCAAACCAGGGGGAGGTTTACCGCGCGCTTCAACAGGTCAGTAACGACTTACGTCAGAGCCTGACCGAGCAGAATTTTGTGCAGGTAAACGTCCAGGTTTCCTCCCAGAACGGACAACGCGACGGTCAGCAGCAATCGGCACCGCAGAAGCAGCCCGAGAAGGTTATGGCTGCCGTGAGCCTTGAGACGGACGCGAGCATGCGTCGTGAAGATGCCTCCGTTTTACTGACCGTTTAAACACAGAAGATTATGACAATAAAAACTTTTTCTCTGGGGCTGTTAATTGCCCTTATTGCGGCCGCTTTAGCGGCGGTATTGACAATAGTGGGTACTCACATGCTGAGCAGAAATGAGGGGGAAAGCGGCATGCTGACCTCCCTGTTTAGTGCCTCGGATGAGCAGCGCGTTGAGTTTGTCGAAATAAAGAATGTCGTTATCACCCTACAGAGCAACAGCAGTAAAGAGCGGTATCTGCTGCTTGAGCTGGCCCTGGCGACGAGTGATCCACGTGGCGTGCAGATGATTAATGACATGTCCCCGGCGGTACGTGGTGCCACGGTAAGTCTGCTCTCCGGCATGCAATACGATGCGGTGCGTGCTATGAGCGTGTCCGAGCTGAAAGTAGAGCTGATGAAGGTCTATCGTGAACGTTTCAGGACCCTCAACAGCACCATGCCGTTTCAGGATGTGATCATCAGCAAGCTGGTCTTTCAGTAAGTCACCACGGCGGTACCGGAAATGATGGATTTTATTGCTGACGATGCCCTGACGCCTGCGGAAGAGTCACATTATGTGAATGCTTACTTACCGCTGGTCCATCGGGTTGTGAAGCAGCTTTCTTATCAGGCGAGCAGCGTGATGGACAGGGACGATATGGAGCAAATTGCCCTGATGGGACTACTCACGTCTTTGCGTCGTTACGGCCATCCTGATGAACAGTTTGGGGCTTATGCCGTGCACCGTATTCGCGGAGCCGTGCTGGATGAGCTACGCCAGCTTGACTGGCGTCCACGTCGCCTACGACAAAAGACTCATAAATTGAACGATGCCATCCGCGAGGTTGCCCGCGAACTTGGCCGTCCGCCTAATTTTTCTGACCTTGCCGGGCGGCTGGATATCACCGCCGAAGAGTATCAGGAATATCTGCTGCTGGACTGTGCGAAGTCGATGGACAGTCTGGATGAATTGCTCAGCAGTGAAACGCATTCAATGCCCTTGAATGGCAGAAATTTAGAAGAAGAAGTGATGGTGAGCCGCACGCTGAAAACCGCGCTGGCAAGCCTTGATGAACGTGAACAAATGATTTTGACGCTTTATTACCAGCATGAAATGAGCCTGAAAGAAATAGCCCTGGTGCTGGGGCTGACGGAGGCACGAATCTGTCAGTTGAATAAAAAAATAGCGCAAAAAATTGAGCAGTTTTTTTAGTGGTTCTTTGAGAAGTGGAAACTCATGCAAAAATTATTAGGTTTAGTGATTATTTTCGTCTGTGTTGTCGGCGGTTTTCTGATGTCTGGTGGGCGGCTGGCCTCGTTCTGGCAGCCTGGTGAAATTATCATCATCCTGGGTGCAGGGTTTGGCGCATTAGTGTTGGCTAACCCCAAACCTGTGCTGGCCGAAATGTACCGTCAGTTTCGCGGCGTGATGCGTAAAAACGAGCATACCGATGAATACCAGCGTCAGCTGCTGATGTTGCTGTTTGAACTGCTTGAGCTGGTGCAGGACGGCGGTCTTAAGGTACTGGACGAGCACATTGAAGTCCCGGAAAGCAGCCCGCTGTTTCAAAAATACCCGCTTATTCTGCGCGACAAAGCGCTGATTACCTTTATTTCGGATAACTTCCGCCTGATGGCGATGGGAAAAATTAACGAGCACGAGCTGGAAGGGATCCTCGAGCAGGAACTAGTGGCGATGGAGGAAGATCTTTTACTGCCATCCCGCTCGCTACAGCGTATCGCCGAGGCGATGCCGGGTTTCGGTATTTGTGCCGCGGTGCTCGGGATTATCATTACCATGCAGTCCATTGATGGTTCCATTGCCGTGATCGGCGTGAAAGTGGCGGCCGCGCTGGTGGGCACCTTCCTTGGGGTCTTCTTCTGTTACTGCCTGATGGATCCGGTGGCAAACGCCATGGAGCAGCGCACCAAGAAGCAGATGGCTGTACTGGAGTGTGTGCGAACCGTGCTGGTGAATCATGTTGCCGGTAAACCTACGCTTCTGGCGGTTGATGCCGGGCGCAAAATGCTGCCGATGGACTCTAAACCGACCTTTGCCACGCTCGACGGCTGGGTAAACCAGATGACAGGTGATGCGTAATGCGAGGCAAGGCCAAGGGGCACACTACCATCATTAAACGCTCTTCACGCAAAGGGCATGACGCGGTGCATGGTGGCGCGTGGAAGGTGGCGTTTGCCGACTTCACCCTCGCGATGATGGCGCTGTTTATGGTGCTGTGGATCATGGGGGCAGTTACCGAAGAAGAGCGGAAAGAGATTGTCTCTCTGCTCAACAGCGACTCGCTGTTTGAGGGCATGTCCGCGATGCCAATTACCCAATCAAACGGCTCCGGCGGCAGCGTGACTATCCTTGCCGGGAAACCAAAATCGGATGATGCTGGATCTGACGTTCAGCAGGATGTCGCTGCGCTGCAGGCGTTGACCAGCGCGGCAAACCAGGGGGAAAGCCTGGAAGAGGTGAATCGCCGCTCAGAGCAGGAAATCGAAGATTTGGCCCGAGTGATCATGAAGATCACTTCTGCCTATGATGCGCAGTCTAATTTGCAAATCGAAATTGTCCCGCAGGGGCTGCGTATTCTGGTGCAGGATGACCAAAAACGAGAGATGTTCCAGCGCAGCAGCGCCATTCTGACGCCCTTTTTTAACCGCTTGCTGACGGAGTTTGCCAGGGCGCTGAACTCCATCGATAACAAAATCATTATTACCGGGCACACCGATTCCACACGCTTTCGCGATCAAGAGCTTTACAACAACTGGAACCTGTCCGGTGAGCGTGCCATGCAGGCACGTAAAGCGCTGACGAAGGGCGGGCTGGATTACGGGAAAATTCTTCAGGTTAGCGGAATGGCTGACCAGATGCTGCTCGATCCTGAACATCCGCTCAGTTCGGCTAACCGCCGCATTGAAATTATGGTTTTGACCCATTCCGCGAGCGCGTCGCTGTATCAGTTCTTTGGTCAGCACGGCGAAAAAGTCCTTAAACCGCTGGCCGAGAGCGTCGTGCAGCAGCCATCCCCGACACGATAAGTTTTAGGTATTTGAATTGCTGATTTTGATTTCCACCTCAATTGTCTCCACTTTACCGCCTGCGTCCGAACTCTCCCGGCGCATGGCGGGATTTTTTTTTCTGCTGCTATTCGTCCTGTTTTCGTCACAGGCCAGTGCGTTACCTGCTAAAAAGTCTAAAGCAGGCGTCAAGCGCACGCAGGTCGCGCAGCTGCAGAGCAAAGAAGCCCGTGAACGGATGAAAAATCGTGCAAGGTTGCTTGCCAGCGCCAGGCAGCGCCTTGCCGTCGTCCCGCCCACGCCTGAACAGAAAAAGCGCCAGGCCGCTGAAAAACTGGCCGCCCGGATCCTGAATCGTGAGCAGTTGGCTATGCACACTCGCTGGCGTCCTGGGATGATCGGGGGGTCAGAAGGCTTGTGGCCGTTGGCGACCGAAGCGCTTATGGCTGAGATGGTAAGCCCTCGCGTTGAAGCGACTCTCCACAAAGTAATAGCACGGCTCAAGCAGCAGTTGGGCAAGCCCTATGTCTGGGGCGGGCAGACGCCGGAGCAAGGCTTTGACTGCAGCGGGCTGATTTATTACGCCTATAACAAGCTGCTTAGCCAAAAGCTCCCGCGTACCGCCAACGGCATGTTCCAGGACAGGCGATTAAAGCGAATTAACCAGCAACAACTTCAGCGCGGCGATCTGGTGTTTTTTAGTATCAAAAGTCAGGATCGCGCCGATCACGTCGGGGTTTATTTAGGGGAAGGGCAGTTTATCGAGGCGCCCAGGACCGGGCTGAATATCCGGATCAGCCAACTGACGGACAATTACTGGCAGGATCATTATCTTGGCGCGAAGCGTATTTTGACCGAGGAGGCGATTCTCTAAGGTTTAGGGGCCTGGGCTGGCCAGTCGGAGAGAAAACGAAGGCGATTTAAGCTGGAACTGGGCCTTGCTTCTTATTTTTACCCTCACCCTAACCCTCTCCCTGAAAGGGAGAGGGAATAAATAATGTTCCCCATAGCTTTTGTTTTCTTCCTCTGCGGGAAGGGAGAGGGAATAAACAATGTTTCCTATAGCTTTTGTTTTCTTCCTCTCCGGGAAGGGAGAGGGAATAAACAATGTTCCCCATAGCTTTTGTTTTCTCCCTCTGCGGGAAGGGAGAGGGAATAAACAATGTTTCCTATAGCTTTTGTTTTCTTCCTCTGCGGGAAGGGAGAGAGAATAAACAATGTTTCCTATAGCTTTTGTTTTCTTCCTCTCCGGGAAGGGAGAGGGAATAAACAATGTTCCCCATAGCTTTTGTTTTCTTCCTCTGCGGGAAGGGAGAGAGAATAAACAATGCTCCCCATAGCTTTTGTTTTCTTCCTCTCCGGGAAGGGAGAGGGAATAAACAATGTTTCCTATAGCTTTTGTTTTCTCCCTCTCCGGGAAGGGAGAGGGAATAAACAATGTTTCCTGTAGCTTTTGTTTTCTCCCTCTCCCGCTTGGGGAGAGGGCCGGGGTGAGGGGAAAATATTAAGCCCAGCGCTTAATGACGATAGAGGTATTAATTCCCCCGAAGGCAAAGTTATTGCTCTGCAGGAACTCGCAGTCAATTTTGCGTGCTTCACCCATGATGTAGTCCAGCGCGCCGCACTGCTCGTCCGGTTTGTTAAGGTTTAGGGTAGGGGCAAACCAGCCTTCACGCATCATCTGCAGGCTCATCCAGGCCTCAAGTGCGCCACAGGCACCCAGCGTGTGGCCGAAGTAACTTTTCAGCGAAGATACCGGGACGTTGTCACCATAAATTGCCGCCGTGGCCTGGCTTTCCGCAATGTCGCCGCGGTCGGTTGCCGTGCCGTGAGCTGAGATATAGCCCATATCCAGCGCGCTCAGCCCTGCCATTTTCAACGACTGCTCCATGCAGATCTGCATGGTTTCACGCTGTGGCTGGGTGATGTGTGCGGCGTCACAGTTGGTGGCAAAGCCGACTATTTCGCCGTAGATGGTCGCGCCGCGCGCTTTCGCATGCTCTAGCTCTTCCAGAATCAGCGTCCCCGCGCCTTCGCCGATCACCAGGCCGTCGCGCTGCTGGTCGAAAGGTGACGGCGTGGTTTTGGGCTGGTCGTTGCGCTGGCTGGTGGCAAACAGGGTATCGAACACCGCGGCCTCGGAAGGGCAGAGCTCTTCGGCACCCCCGGCAACCATGACCGTCTGGTAGCCGTGACGAATCGCCTCCCACGCATAGCCAATGGCCTGGCTGCCTGAGGTACAGGCGCTGGAGGTCGGAATCACCCGGCCACGTAGGCCAAAGAACAACCCGGTATTCACTGCGGTGGTATGCGGCATCATCTGCACATAGGTGGTGCCGGTAATATTATTGGTGTGTTTTTCCGTCAGCATGGTGGCAAATTCGCTCACCGGACCGGTGCTGCCCGTTGACGACCCGTAGGCGATACCGGTTTCACCGTTGGTCAGTACGGCTTCACCGATTAACCCCGCTTGTTCCAGCGCAAGCTCGGTTGCGCGGGTGGACATCAGCGAAACCCGCCCCATGGCGCGAATGCGCTTGCGGGTATAATGTTCCGGCAGCGTAAAGTCATCGATTGGGGCGCCGAGCAGCGTATGTAGCCCGTCGTAAATCTGCCACTCCGGCATTTTACGTACCGCATTTTCGTATGCCAGCAGCCTGGCGGAGACGCTCTGCCAGTCTTCACCAAAGGCGGTAACGCCGCCCATGCCCGTAATCACGACACGACGTGTCATAGCATCCCTCCGTTGATGGAAATAACCTGTCGGGTCACGTAGCCCGCAATATCAGACAGTAAATAACTGGCCAGCCCGGCGACTTCCTCTGCCTGGCCAGTGCGCTTCATGGGGATCATCGCCATCGCCTCTTTCAGCGCGGCTTCCTCCATTTCGATCATGCCGGTATCGATGAGGCCCGGCGCGATGCAGTTGACGGTAATTTTACGTTTAGCAAGTTCAATAGCCAGCGCTTTGGTGGCACCGATAATGCCCGCTTTTGCCGCGCTGTAGTTGACCTGGCCGCGGTTGCCCATCACGCCTGACACGGAAGATAGCGTGACGATTCGTCCGCCTTTGCGCGCGGCAATCATCGGCATAATGCACGGCTGGATAACGTTATAGAAGCTATCCAGATTGGTGTGAATAACCGAGTCCCAGTCTTCTTCACTAAGTGCAGGGAACGCTGCATCGCGTGCAATACCCGCGTTATTCACCACGCCGTACCACGGGCCATATGCCTCTATGTCTTGCTCCAGCACTTCGCGGCACTGCTCGCGGTTGCCCACATCAAAACAAAGCAAACGTCCGGCTCCCCCGGCGGCCAGGATGCCGTCCAGGGTTTGTTGCGCGCCTTCGGCATCGCGATGGTAGTGAACGCCGATAACAAACCCGTCGGCGGCAAGCTGGCGGGCGATGGCGCGGCCAATGCCTTTGCTGGCACCGGTAACCAGAACAGAACGACTCATGCTGTAGATCCCTGATGAAAAAGCGTGGTTAATTCTTCTTTGGTGGGCTGGAAGGTGTTCACCCGGCCAGTGGCCAGCGTCTCATCGCCCACGCTGATAATGCATTCGAAGCTGCCGAAGCGCTCGTCCTGCATGAGCAGTTTGACCGTAACGGCGAGCCTCGCCTTGGCAGGCAGGAAGCCTGCCTGGCAGATGAGTTCCCGCGCGCCCAACACCATCCCCAGGCTGATGCTGTCTTGCCCACACTGTTTACGATGCCAGCCGGACCAGACGCCGACGGTTTGCGCCATCAGCTCCAGCGCATACCAGCCGGGCAGGTTTCCCTGCGCGTCAATAAAGGGCCCCAGGACGCTGGATTCAGCCACCGTAACTTCGCAGACCGCGGCGTCATCCGTCACGCTGACAACTTTTTCAAGCAGCAGCATCGGCGCGTCATGAGGCAGGTATTCCGTGGGGGATAAATAGTGGCTCATGGCATTCTCCCCAGCAGAATACTGGCGTTGTTTCCGCCAAAGGCGAAAGAGTTAGAGAGGATAACCGGGCGCTCAAGCGGCCTGGCGTAGTCAATAATGCCGCAGGGCGGCAGGGCCGGATCGCGAGGAGAACGGCTGAAATCCTGCGGAGGAAGGGGTAAATCACGCTGCAAAATCAGCATCGCAATGGCCGCTTCGGTAATGCCTGCCGCACCTAAAGTATGCCCGGTAAGGTGTTTGGTAGAGCTACAGGGAATCTCCTCGCCAAACAGCGCGTGCATGACTTTGGACTCAACCTGGTCGTTTAGCTGTGTGGCGGTGCCGTGCAGATTGACGTAGCCGACTTCTTCCGGCGTCATTCCTGCATCGGCAAGGGCTTGCTGAATGGCGCGAATAGCCCCTTCACCTTCGGGATGTGGCGCCGAAATATGGTGGGCGTCGCTGGATTCGCCAACCCCAAGCAGCGCGATGGGCTGCGGCTCTTTCGTCAGCAGCATCAATGCCGCACCTTCCCCAATCGTGATGCCGTGGCGATCCCTGGCAAAGGGTTCACACAGCTCGGCAGAGAGCGATTCAAGGCTATGGAAGCCGTTGATCGGCATGCGGCTTAACGTGTCGGCGCCGCCAACAATGGCAACATCGGCAAGCCCGGCTTCAATCAAACGGCGGCCGCTGATCATCGCCCTGGCGCTGGATGAGCAGGCGGTGGAGAGCGTAAATGCCGGGCCGTCCAGTTTCAGCCAGTGGCTCAGGAAGCGGGAAGGATCGCCCAGCTCCTGCTGCGGGTACTGCCAGCTGTGGTTCTCTTTATCGTTCAACGTCTGGTCGACGTAAATATCACCTTCATCGAGCCCGGATGTGCTGGTACCGAGGACGACAGCCACGCGGTCGTGACCAAACTTTTCTATTGCTTCATCGACCTGCGGCTGAATTTGCGCCAGCGCGGCCAGCAGCAGTTGGTTGTTGCGGGAGCGATGGGCGGCGAAAGTTTCCGGAATAGCCGGTAACTCACCATCAACACCACCCAAAATGGCTTCTGCGTGCCCCTGCAGCCAGCCGCTGCGTGCCCGCATGCCTGGCGCACAGTTCTGGCCCAGATTAGCGGCGATGTTATCGAGGTCATTGCCCAGCGCGTTAATCATGCCGACGGCGGAAATATAAATCATCTCAGTCACCTAAATATTGAATGGTGATGTGGTACTTAAAGACATATTGCTGAATGCTTATCGGCTCGCGCTGGCCTTTGCGCATCAGGTAGGTGATTTCGGTCACTAGCTTGCCGCTGGCATTGCGTAGCTCGCGCTTATCGCCTTTGTCGGTGAGCGTCCAGCCTTTCGGCAACTGTGGCTGCCAGGCGGAAATCGGCCAGTGGCTGAGCATCACGTCGGCCAGAACCTGACTTGCCGGGGGCAGCTGCGGGACGACAATAGACTGCTCGGTATGCAGCCCTTTTTCATCGTAGGTGACCAGGAACAGGCGGATCCCTACCGAGGACAGACCGGCCAGCGTCAGCTTTTTATCGTCGGCGTTGAGCATCACCAAAAGTGATTGGGTTTTACCGTTAAAGCTGCCGGTTAACAGCTGCTGCGAGTTCACCGTCGGGGAAATCCCCGGTGCCGGGAGCGTAACGCGTGCGCCGGGCTCCAGCCAGGCCTGCGGGCGGCCTTGCTGGTCTTTCGGCGAGTGGCTACAGCCGGTCAGCATCAGCGCAGCGGCAAGCGATACGGCGTGCCAAAAGTTAAGCTTTATCATTTCTTCTTTTTCCCTTTTTTAGCGGGCATAGCCAGCGGAGACAGCAGGAAGGCGGTAAAGATCCCGCTGACCAGAACGATGCCAAAGCTGCTTATTGCCTGCGTGGCGCTAAAGACCAGCATGCCGAGCGTCAGTAGCGTGGTGACCATTGCCAGCGTGATGGCAAGCAGCGAGGTCAGCGGCGTGCCGCGCGGGTTGCTGAAAAACAGCGTGTAGTTAATGCCGATGCCGAGCACCAGCACCAGAGCCAGCAGCGAAAACAGGTTCACGGCGTGGCCAGTCAGCGATAAAACGGCCAGGCCGCAGCTCAGTGACAAAACGGAGGGCACCAGACTGATGAGGCCTTTGCGCCAGCCAAGACGGAGCATGGCCCCGCAGGCGATGACGGCTAATGCCACCAGCAACAGGCCGGTCAGAATATGTCGGTAAAGCGCAAACAATGTATCGAAGGTCTCTTTCCGGTCGACCCAGGCCACGCCAGGCTGTTTTGCCGCCAGCTTGTTCAAGGCGGCTGATTGTTTAACGCCGTCAACCGGCACCAGCACACCGCTTTCGCCATGGCTCAGCGTGATCCACAGCAGGCGCCATCCCTCACTTGCCGGGCTTTTTAGCCAGTCGGACACCGCCACTGGCATGGGGCTGAGATCTGGCGTAACCGTCTGTAGTCCGGCTTGCTGCAGAGCCTGCGAAACCGCAGGAGTAGCCTGCTGTAAAAGCGCTAAATCCTGCTGCTGACGAGCCAGCGAGTTGACGGGCAAGGTTCGATACCCGCCGATCAGGCCGCTATTTTTTGCCTGCTCCAGCTCGGGCGTAAACGCCTCAAGGCGCTCAAGCGTTTGCTGTGGCGTACTGCCATAAACCACAAACCATTTCTGATCGACGCTTTGCCCGGTCAGCGCGGTAATGGTTTTTTCCTGGGAAAGTAAATGCTGCGGTAATGCCTGTAGCTGGGAGATATCGTCATTAACCTTTAGCGTAGAAACACCGACAAGCGAGAAGACCGCCAGCGCAACCGGCAGCCCGACGGAGAGCTTTTTATTCCGCCGCCAGGCGGCGAGCCAGCGCAGCATCAGCACCATGGCTGGTACCGGGCGAACCGGCAGGCCACGGCACAGCCACGGGTGCCAGAAAATGACCGTCAGGCAAGAGGTGCTTAGCCCCACGGCGGCGAAAACGGCCATCTGGCGAATACCGGGGAACGGGGCGAGCATCATGATCAGGTAAGCTGCAACGGTAGTGAGCAGCGCTAAAAGCAACGCATTACGCACCTTCGCCAGACTTTGCCACGGCGTGACTTCGCTACCGTGCACCATGCGTTCCGTCAGGTAGTAAAGCGTATAGTCGGCGGAAATACCGATGATGCTCATGCTCATCACCAGCGTCATCAGGTGCAGTTCGCCGAAGATAAGCAGGGTGACGACGGTGCCGGCAAGCGCGCCGATACCGATGGAAATGACGCACAGCACGAGCGGGCGCAGGGAGCGAAAAACCGCCACAACCAGCAGCACCACGCCGAGCAGGGTAGCTACGCCAAGCGTGGAGATATCTTTCTTCGCCTGTTGGCTGGCGTAATCGCTGTAAAACACCGTGCCACGAGAAAGGATCTGCGCCTGCGGATAACGTTCGCTCAGTTGTTGTTTAAGGGAGTCGAGCGTAGTCACTAAACCGTGGGTTTGCTGCATGTCAAAAGAGGAGCCCGCCAGCTCGCCGTGCAGCAAATACCAGTAATTACCTTGCTCATCCTGAGTCACCAGCCAGCCGTCCATTAGCCTGAGGCGTTGGCCGTTTTTGGCCATAGCCAGCTGCGAACCGCGCATTAGCATCAGCGGGTCGTTTTGCAGCTCTTTCCCGCTGACGCCGGAAAAGGCGGAGTAAAGCTGGGAGAGGATCCACTGCGCCTGTGCATCCCCGCCGTTTTGCAGACGTGCCCGCGTGTCGGCATCAAGCATGCCGTTGCGGTGCTGCCAGAAAAACGCGCCCCACTGCTGCTGGGCTGCGGCATCCATCGGGCCTTTGACTTCGGCAAGCGCGTGCGAACGCTGGAGCAGGCTGAGCCAGGCCTGCGCCACGGCCGGATCGGCTTTTTTACCCGGGCTGACCAGCCAGACCAGCTGCTTGTCCAGACGCTGCATAAAGCCGTCGTTCAGGGCCGGGGGGATCGCGCCCAGCGCCTGTTTGGGCAGCATAGCCAGCACGCTACTGTTCATCCTCGAACCGGGCAGCAGGGTGAGTAAAGCCGCCAGCAGGATCAGACAGGCGAGGCCCCACAGCAGGACCGGGGCTTTGCGGTTACTGTGCGACAAAGCGCTGGAGTTCGTCATCGGTGAGCTGAGCCGGGGTCAGTTTATGTTGAGAGAGCGTGATATCCGTGCGGTCTCCCTGTTTGTCATTGAGCTGGATGCTATCCAGATACTGACCGCCGGCAAGATCGATGCTGGCGAAAATCTTGTCCAGCGGCGTGACGATTGGCGTCAGGCGCAGCGTCCAGCGGCCTTCGCCTTTGTCGGCAAACGCCACGCGGAAGTTCTGCTCCAGCACTTTACGGTCGGCCTGGAACAGCGCGCGCAGCAGGTGGTTAAACTGGAACATCTGCGGGTTATTTTCCGCAGTTATCGTCTGAGGCGGCTGGCCGTTAATGGCCTGAACCATGCGGGTGTCGTCCAGCAGTAGCTTCATGGAGAAAGGGGTCGTCTGGTCCCAGAGCAGGCCTTTATCCCGGGCAATTAACATTTCGCCGGAGGATTTCAGCGGCTGCGGCAGATCTTTAATGGTACGCGTTTGCTCGAAATGCGCGCGGACCACCGGTTGTTCGGTGAAACGCTGTTGCAGGGCGTCAAGCGTGAGAGCGTTGACGACGGGGCTGAGCAGCAGCGCCAGCACTGGCCAATATTTCATGGTTTGACTCCCATACGTTCAAATAAAATGTCCGGGCTGACGAAGCACAGTTCATTGCTTTTTTCTTCGACCGCGACCTGAATGGTGTAGCCGCTGGTGGCGCGTTTTCCGGTTTCGGCGTCGAAAATTTCATAGCCGATACGCAGGCGGTTTTCGTATTCCTCAATCCTTGCCCGAACGCGAATGCGCTGCTCAAACGTCAGGGGATTACGGTACTTCACGCGGGTATCCACCACGGGCCATAAATAGCCGGACTCTTTCATCTGGCGGTAGCCGTAATTGAACTGGTTTAGCAGCGCCTCGCGGGCAATTTCGAAGTAGCGAAAATAGTTGCCGTGCCAGGCGACGCCCATCATGTCGACGTCATGAAAAGGGATAGTCAGTTCGACTTCTGCGGTAAAACGGGGATCGTTATTCACCCTTTACTCCTTGTCTTTGACGTCCGGCAATTGCCAGAAATCGAAAAAATTAAACCAGTCGAGCGGCGACCGTAGAGCATGGTGCTCAAGGCGCTCCGCGTAGCGGTCGATAGTGCGTTGCAGCGCGGCCTGGCGTTCCGTGCGCGGCAGCAGAAGCGGGTCGGCAAAAGGCTCGCAGTGAATGCGAAGCTTGCCCTCCTCGCGCAGGGCAAAAATCAGCTCGACCGGGCAGCGCAGAATAGAGGCCAGGATGAACGGGCCCTGCGGGAACGGTGCGGCCTGGCCCATAAACGGGCTCCAGCAGACGCGCCATTCGTTGCCGCGCTGCGGGTTAACCGCTACGCGATCGCCAACAATGGCAATCCACTCGCCGCGCTCCAGCTTCTCTTTGAGCAGCATGGCGGTGTCGGGCCCAATGTCGGTGACCGGCATCAGGTTCAGCCCGGCCTGAGGAGCCATCTCCTGCATGATCTGCTTAAAGCGCTGGGCGTTATCGTTAAACACCAGCGCATTGATGGTTTTACTGCCTTCCAGCTGCGCCAGCGCGCGGCAGGCCTCAACGTCGCCTAAATGGGAAGCGAGCAGCAGTTTTCCCGCGGTACCGCTGGTGTTGAGCGTTTGCTCCGCGCCAGGCGCGAACAAAACGTCACGGCCGAGCCGCAGTTCGCCGCGCCAGCTGGCGATTTTATCCAGCATGGCGTCGCCAAAACGCAGGAAGTGGCGGAAGCTGTTCAGGTTGGCCGGTATTGGCATACTGCGGGCCGTAAGCTGCGTGCGGACACGTGAAATCCAGCTTTGTGAAGCTTTACGAGCTCGGTGTGCGGTGAGCCAGTAAACGCCCACGACCGGGTAAAGCAGCAGGGAAAATGCACCTCGCCCCAACAGACGCCAGACCAGCAGCATCAGGCGCATGCCCCACAGACCTTTGACCTCTTTCTGTTCTGCCCAGTGTTGTTTTTTACGGCGAAACAGCAGGGAAGGGATACGCGGCAGCATGCCGAAGAACAGACGGGTGTGCATCAGCGAGATGCGGCAGTTATCTTTGAGCGCGTCGAAGTGCGACAGGCCATCCAGCGGATAGGTCACGCGGGTTGGCACGAAATAGCTGGTGTTGCCCTGCCAGTAAAGACGCACCATGACTTCGGTGTCGAAGTCCATGCGCTTGCCCAGGGAAACGCGCCCGGCAAGCTTCAGCGTAGGGGCTACCGGATAAACCCGGAACCCGCACATGCTGTCTTTCAGCTGCAGCGACAGCGTTTCTATCCACACCCAGATGTGGGTTATCCAGCGGCCATAAAGGCGCGAGCGGGGAATAGAATCGTCATAAATGGGCTGCCCGGAAATCAGCGCTTCCGGGTGCTGCTGCGCGAGCTCAAGCAGCTTAGGGATATCTTCTACGGCATGCTGACCGTCGGCATCCACCTGTACGGCGTGGCTATAGCCCTTTTCTGCGGCAACCCTCAGCCCATGAATGACGGCTTCGCCTTTGCCGGCATTCGACGGCAGGTGAATCAGCGTCAGGTTTGCATGATGGGCATCTAACTGCTCAAGGATCTGACGCGTAGCGTCATCGCTACCGTCGTCGACAACGATGCAGGGTAAATCAAAGGGGGTCAGGCGCGTGAGAACGCCCGGCATCATAGCGCCGTGGTTATAGCAGGGGATAAGGACGCAGGGGCTGAAAGTCAGCGACATAGGCGGATTTTCCCGCTGCTGGCGGTATGGCGTTGTTCACCGTCATGGCGTTGAAAGCTAAAGCTCAAGACCTGGCGGGCTTCATGCCATTCCAGTGCTAACGTGACGGTCGTTTCCGGCAGCAGCGGTGCCTGGAATTTTACGTTCTGAATGCTGTGGAAACGGTAGCCTGGTGCCAACAAGTCACAGGCATACCGCATCACCCAATCCAGTTGGGCAACGCCCGGTAGCAAAGGCTGTACGGCAAAGTGACCCTGGAACCAGAACAGGGAAGGGTCGAGATAAAGCACGACGTCCAGCTTTTCCGGCTGTGCCTGGTGGCGCTCAATTTCATGAGGTTTCATGAAATAACTCCTGTAATTGCGCATAGACACGCTTGTTCATGTTATTGACCGGGATCTCGTCCACCACGCGCCAGTAGCGCGGCATGGCGACCGGTTCAAGCCACGGTTGAAGCGACCTTCGCCAGGCCATTTCCTGCGCCTTGCCGCTGCGCTGTAGCCAGCGCTGACGGGCAGATTCGTTGAGCACAAGCAGGACGCCAATTCCCTGACGCCCGCCGCGAGAAATCGGCAGCGCAGCGGCCTCGGAAATGCCTTCAAGCTCCAGCAGACGCTGTTCAATTTCCGTCAGCGAAATGCGCTTTTCTTCAATTTTAACGACACGTCCGCGGCGCCCCATCAGGCGAAATTTGCCGTCGGCCTCAATGTGAAGCACGTCATCCAGCAGCAGCCCTTCTTCGGCAGCAATCAGCGGCGAACGGGCGCGGAAGGAACCCTCTTCTGGGGTGATATTTACGCCCGGGAACGGCAGCCAGGCAACGTCATCATGCTCCCGGTAGCGCCACGCGAGCACGCCGGTTTCGGTGCTGCCATAAATTTCATCCGGCAAGACGCCCAGCCATTGCGCAGCCTGCGTGACATCCTGCCAGGGTAGCAGGCCACCCGCCGAGAGGATCATTTTTACCGGCGGCGGGGAAAGCTGGCGATCCAGTCGTTTCAAAAAGGCCGGACTGCTGATAAACGCGTAGCGATGCTCGTGGCTTAGCGCGGCAAGCTGTTCGGCGTAATAAAGCATGGCGGCATGTAGCGGTTGCCCCAGGGTCATTGGCAAAAAGATGCGGAAGGTCAGCCCATAGAGATGCTGAGGCACGACCGAGGCGACTATCCTGCATCCTTCAAGCCGTTCGGCAAAATGCGCCGTCAGCAGGGCGGCTTCCCGATCCAGATGAGTAATGGGTTTCACTACGCGTTTAGGCGTTCCGGTCGAGCCTGAGGTGAAGAGCTCCACAAAGGCATCGGCAGCAACGTCGGGGAAAAAGATGGTTTCTTCTTCGGTTTGTTGCTCTGAGCGCACAAGACAAAGTGGCCCTTGCCAGGCAAGGTCTTTGTCGCTTAATACGCCGTCGAACAAGCTGCGTTGCTCATCAAGCAGCGCGCTCCGACAATGGCCTGGGATGACCGGCGTTCTTCCGGCATGAAGCGTCGCCAGCAGCGCCACAACAAACAGGTAACTGTTTTCAAAGCACAGCGCCCAGCGCTGGCCGGGGCGATGAGCCATTTGCTGCATTAGCTGTGCGACGTCGTGGCGCAAATGCCCCAGCGTCCACTCTTGATTGCCAAGCCAGGCAATAAGCGTGGATGAAGGGCGTGGCGCGGTTAGCCACCCTGCCAGAGAAAGCGGTTGCTTCATTGAGATTCTCTTTTAATCACCCGGCGGCGAACCAGCCATTCTCCGGCCATTAACGTGCCCATCAGCAGATAGGCGATCATGCCGTTCCATGCCGTCCACAGCGCCATATCGCCGTGCAGCGCGGTAAACAAGGCAATGCTGCCGTTCGCCACAAAAAACAGGCACCAGATCTGCGTCACGCGGCGGGTATAGCGCACCGCCGGTTCAGGAAGCTCCGGTTCACGCAGGCGTGCCAGACGTTCGACAATCGGCATCGAGGACCACAGCGAACCGCCGAAAACGGCCAGCATTACGCTGTTCACCACGACCGGATAAAACAGCAGCAGCTGATGCGTTTTCAGCAGGTAGCTGGCCGCGCACAGGATGATTCCTGCGACGGCGACAACCTGAGTGACGATGCGTAAAGGACCTGCCTGACGCCGGGTCTGACGAAAGCGGAAAAACAGCAGCAGAGCCATGAGCGGCAGCAGCCAGTGAAGGCTGTTATGCGCCAGGCCTAGCCAGATAATGCCAGGCCAGGCCAGCAGCAGCAGACCGGTCAGCAGCTGTACACCCGGAAAAGCGCGAGCGCACGGCACGGTGCGTTACGCTTCTCGTATCAGACGTTCTACCGCATCGACCACATCTTGTATGGTGCGAACGGCCTTGAACTCTTCCGGTTTGATTTTTTTGCCGGTTTTTTTCTGCAGATGGACGATCATGTCGACAGCATCAATGCTGTCTAACTCCAGATCTTCATACAGGCGAGCCTCTGGCTTGATGTCCTGAGGATCGATTTCAAACAGCTTTACCAGCAGCGCGGAAACTTCTTCATAGATAGCGTGTGGATCGGTCATAACGGACTCTCCTCAGGCTCGTTGAGCGTGAATGAAAGATGCCAGCGTGGCGACGGAAAAGAAGTGCTGGCGCATTTCTTCGCTTTCCGCAGAAAGCACCACACCGTACTGGTTTTTCACCGCCAGCCCCAGTTCCAGAGCATCTATAGAGTCCAGGCCTAAGCCCTCGCCAAAAAGTGCTGCATCGGTGTCAATGTCGTCGCTCGACATTTCATCCAGATTGAGTGTGTTTATGATGAGATTTTTAATTTCAAGATAGAGCGCTTGCATCATTAATACCCGAAAGAGGTGTCGACCCCTGTTGTAATTGAAGCAAAAGGTGCCGGTTTAACTGCCTTGCGGACAGCGCCGGTTCTTGTGAATTTGCCTGGTGAAACTGGTCAATGCTTATTCGTTCGCGCACCTTGACGGTGAACAAGGGTTTTGCGGGAGGCACATTGTACCATTTGCTTTGCTTGTCCAGCAGGTTCTCACTGCAGTGGATTGTCGCCACGCGTAAGTCGCTGCCGCAGCGCACGGCGATGTTGGCCGCACCGCGCTGAAGCGTCATTTTACCGCCGGGCTGCGTTCGCGTGCCCTCGGGAAAGATTAATATTGTGTCACCTTGCTGTAGCCGCTGACGGCTTGCCGGCAGCAGGGCATCGGCCTGGCTGTTGACCAGATAGTCCGCTGCGCGAATAACGCCGCTGACAAAAGGATTTCTCAGCAGCGCGTCCTTCACCAGGCAGTCGGTCTCTGGCATCACGGACGCGAGCAGTACGTAGTCGATGAGCGTTGGATGGTTGGCAACGACCAGACATCCTTGTTCGGCTTGCAGAATATCCTGTCCTTCAATACGGTAGTCGAGCACCTTAATGGCTTTAGCAACCGTCAGGAAAAGGCGAAAGCTGGCGGCGATGCTGCGGCGTGCAATGCGGCGACGCTTTGCATTATCTCTGATAAACACCAACAGTAAGTTAAACCAAACGGTAGAGAGCAGCAGGCCGCCGAGCCCAAAGAGCACAAAGCAAAAGCCCGTCATCGCAAGACGCCATAGCCAATTTAGCCGTGCTGCCACGCGGTTCATGCACGACTCCATTGCCACTCAACGCGCTCGCCCGGCAGGGTAAAGGTCGGGCTGTCATTTAAATAGTGCTGTAAAAACATCAGACTCTGCGGCAGGGCAGGTTCGCCAGCTGCATCGCTTTTTTGCGTGCTGCACTGCAGGCGGCTTCCCGCTTCAATGACCAGCGCGACTGCATAGGGCCAGGTAGGCATTTCCGACGGCAGACGCGGGTGGTAAAACGCAGGCAGCAGGCCGTCAAAATCGACCATCATGATTTTTTTGTAACCTGCCTGTAAGAGGCAGATGACTTCGCAGAGGCCCTGCTGGAAGGTATCTTTCCCCGCGGACAGCGACACGGAAGTAATCGGCTTTTTAGCAGCAATCGTCAGGTTACCGACGGAGGAGTTATGAACCGAAAGCGCGAAATCCGTAGGGGAGAGCGGCTGTTCAGTCGCCAGCGCCTGCAGAATCCGGTAGTTGCGTTCCAGCTCTCCATGACGACTGGTATAGAGCACGGCATCAATCTCGTGGCGGCGAAGCATGGCAAGTCCGCAGTCAACGGCCAGTTTACTGCCTGAGCTCAGGCGGCGGGCCGTCATCATCGGGAGTTCGCTTAGCGCGCCCTGAGGTTGAGTCTGGTCGATAGCCTGACCGTGCTGCGACCAGTGCTGCCATTCTGCCGCGTTGCTGAGACCCGGGGCTTTCGCCTGCCAGTCAATAATGTTGAGTGCAAATTTCATCCGCGTAGTTCTGCGTTCAATCCGAGTGTTATTCTAATCACCGACGCTGAAGATGCGCTGGGTCAGGAGATTTTCTGGCATACCAGCAGGGTATGACCAACGCCTAAGTTGTCGTGGCGGGCTGAAACATGGAATCCAGCCATTTCCAGATAACGATAAAACTTCTCTACGCTGTAAAAACGGCTGTTACCGTTTGCCATGCAGGTAAAGTAAAGCGAAGAGGCATTCAGGCTAAACGAAGCCGCTTCAAATTTTTGTGCGTCCCAAAACAGTTCCATCACGCAGAGTTTTGCGCCGGGCTTCATCACCCGAGCTACGTTGCTGAGGAGCTTAATAATTTGCTCCGGTGAGAAGCAGTCCAGGAACTGGCTCATCCACCAGATATCAGCCTCCCCGGGCAGCGGGGTATCGCTCAGCATATCTACGCTGTGGAAATCAACGCGCCTGGAAAGCCCAGCATTCTCTATATTTTCACGGGCGAGTGCAATTTGTTGTGGCAAATCCAGAAGCGTGACCGCCACTTTTTCATCATATTTGCAGCAGCGTATTGCCCATTTTCCCGTATTTCCGCCAACGTCATAAAGACGAGCCGGTTGGCTGGCAAAAACATGCGGCAGGGCTGCTTCAAAGGCCGCATCGGAATAGTAATGATCGAACGCAAACCAACTCTCTTTGGCAGAAGTGGGTAATTGCGAAAGTGCGGGGTAAATGGTCGGCCAGTCGCCAAAAACTTTTAGACCCGAGGGTTTACCCTCTTTTAGTGCTTCCTCAAGGAAAAACAGCCCCTGATAACAAACATCCTGGGTGAAATCCATATTCACGCGAGTCATGGTGTCATGCACCAGGAAATGGCCGATTTTCGCCAGGAAATAATGTGCATTTTGCCTGAAGATAATGCGCCCACTCAGGCCCATATCCAGTAAAACGCTGGCAGCATATTCGTTAACGTTGCAGGATTCCGTTATTTCTTCGAGGGTTGCGCCCTGTTTTCCTTGCTGGTCCAGGTAAGCGAGTACGCCGGCATTTCGCAGGCAGAGTGCCGTTTGAAACAGCATGGGGGCAAACGCGATTCGCTGGGCTTCCGTAATGGCATCCAATGCGCTAAGGCTGTCCTGTTCGTACATATGCTGCAATACCTGTCAACGTGATAAAAAGAAAACGCCGAACCGTCAGATTCGGCGCTAAGCAAAATTACAGACCGGAAGAGGCCAGGTTAACCTGAATATCTTTGTCCAGGTTACGAACCCAGCGATTATAATTTTTGTGAATTTTGCCGCCGGAAGCGCGCAGGTTCAGGCTGTTTTCATAATTAATAGAATAGCTGTTCGCGGTATAGTTAATGCGCACTTCAGCGGTAAATTCGCGATTCTGCTGGCGAGCTTTGATAACACCTGGGCTTACTTCATTCATTATCCACTGGCGCTGAATACCCGCTTTGAGAATGGCACTTTTAACCTGTGCTTCAGTGTGACCAGCGCTAACGGTGGTTTGAATGTTGGCGATAGGTGCAGTACGCGCACAGCCTGCAAGAACGCCTAAAATCAAAAACATACCGAATAACTTAGCAACCTTTTTCATAACGTCTCCATTTGTATAAAATAAACGAAAATATCGGCATGGCCGCGTGCAACATTAATAGTTAATTCATATTAATGAGCGGAAAAATAGAGGGAATAACATCTTTATGATGTAGGGAATAGCCTCGAACGGACGCTGCCGCTTTAGGAAAATACTGCTCATCAACAAAGGGCGGTGATTTTGTCAATTTATTTAACGAATGTAAATCTGCGTCTTTAAAGCAAGTGCTATTAATTTTGGTAGTTGTTGAGGGTATTTATAAACTGGTATGGCGGGTGGGAAATGACGATTTAAGGTAAATTCCCCTCTGCGTGGCAGAGGGGAAACAACATTAACGGTGGAATTCGCCGGCGGCTTCCGGTTGGTATTGCAGCGCCAAAACTTCCAGATGAGTCTGGCTGCCGTTGGGTAACGTCCAGTTGATGCTATCGCCAACCCTCAGGCCAAGCAGTGCGGCACCGACCGGGGCCATAACAGAAAGTTGGTTATCGCTGTCGGTGAGATTTGCCGGGTAAACCAGCGTGCGCACGTGGACTTCCTGAGTGCTTAAATCGCGAAACTCTACACGACTGTTCATGGACACCACATCCGGTGGCATTTTTTCCGGGCTGCACATCTCCGCGCGATCCAGTTCGGCGTTAAGCGCCTCTGCCACCGGGGCTTTGGCGTACTGCGGCTGTTCCAGCAGGCGGTCAAGGCGTTCGGCGTCTAGTTCGTTAATGATGATGGCAGGTCTGGACATAGTTCTCTCCGTGTAAAAAACAGGGCACTCATGTGCTGAAATCGTACAAAGAAAAACCCCCACCGAAACCGGCGAGGGTTGTTCACGTAAGACCGATGATACTGAGCTTAGCCTGGAGTTGAAAGCGAGATCAGTCACATTTTGACTTCCCCCGAGTCCCTTACAGAATCACGCTCCCCAGCGCCGCCAACAGGAAGGCGATGGTGCCGATCAGCGTTTCCATCACGGTCCAGGTTTTCAGCGTCGTTTTCTCATCCATTTCCAGGAAACGCCCCACCAGCCAGAAGCCGGAGTCATTCACGTGAGAGAGGACGGTAGCGCCCCCGGCAATCGCGATAACGATAAAGCACAGATCAAACTGGCTGAGGCCCGTGGTTGCTTCAACCATCGGTGAGACCAGCGCGGCGGTGGTGGTCAGGGCAACAGTTGCTGACCCCTGCGCGACGCGGAGCGCAGTCGAGATAACAAAGGCGGCAACAATAACCGGCATGCCTGTGTCTGAGAGTACGCCAGCCAGCGCGTCACCAATGCCGCTTGCGCGCAGAACGCCGCCGAACATACCGCCTGCGCCGGTCACGAGGATAATGCCGCAAATCGGGCCCAGCGCGCCGTCACAAACTTTTTCAAGATGTTGGCGGCTATGTTTGCCGCTGAAGACCATCAGGGCAAAAAAGACGGTGATCAGTAGCGCAATAGGCGTTTTGCCCAGCATGCGTAAGAAGTTCACCAGCGTATTGTCGGCGCTGACCCAGCCGAGCACCGTGGCGGTGTTGAGGCCGGTATCGAGGAAAATCAGCACCAGCGGCATCAGTAAAATGGTCATCACCATGCCGAATGACGGCGGCTGGTGATTTTCGTCCGCTTCGATTTTACCGAGGAAAGAGCTCGGCAGAGGAATATCGAATTTCTTCCCGGCATACAGCCCGAAGAGATAGGCCCCGAGATACCAGGTCGGGATGGCAATGATCAGCCCCACCACAACCAACAGGCCGATGTTTGCGCCCAGCAGTTCGCTGGCCGCCACTGGGCCTGGATGCGGCGGCAGAAGCGCATGCATCACCGCGAAAGCACCGGCCGCCGGGAGCGCATATTTCAGGGTTGAACCGCCGAATTGCTTAGCTACGCTGAAGATGATCGGCAGCATGACCACCAGACCCGCGTCAAAGAAGATCGGGAAGCCAAACAGCAGTGACGCGACGCCGAGGGCAAAAGGCGCCCGGTGAGCACCAAAGGTGCCGACCAGGGTGTCCGCCAGCACTTTTGCCCCGCCGGAAATTTCCAGCAGGCGGCCGATCATGGCGCCTAATCCAACCAATAACGCGACGCCTGCCAGGGTACTGCCGAAGCCACCCAGAATCGTGGGCACAATTTTGTCGAACGGCACGCCGGTGACGAGAGCCACAATGACGCTGACCAGGGTCAGCGCCAGGAAGGCATGTACGCGAAAGCGCATGATCAATACGAGCAGAAGCACGACGGAGCAGGCGGCGATACCCAGCAGGGTTCCTGCGCCTAAACTTGTTGTTATTTCGGTCATTTTATTTCCCCAGTGGCAAATTCTCAGATGAATGCACCAAAATCGTGTTATTGGGTGATGCTGATACCGGTAACATGATATCGGTAACATCAGGCTGCCTGTAAATGAACTCTGTAATGTTTGTTAACATTTTGGGACGAAGTTCAAACAATCAAAATAATCAGCGAGAAAGGTGAGCGGGAGAATTGTTTGGCTGGAAAAGATCTGACATGCGTCTGACTTACATCGTCAGTAAACGGAATAAAGCGCGGGCACCGAGCTGTACGGGGCCCGATTATTTTAACGAGCAGGGTGTTCCGCTATCGGCAACAAGAGCTCTTTGAGGATTTCATAGCGCTGTTGCGGCGAGAGCCAGATAAATCCCAGCAGTTTTTGCTGGCTGCCTTCACGCTCGAACTGCGCCTTCAGCTGCAGTAAGTACCGTTTTGTTCTGTTCATGGTCACCTCCAGGTTCGTTACCTGAAGGCTATAACCAAAAAACCGGAACAAATAGTGATGCGATTAATTTTTGGCTTCAGTATTTATCCTGTCAGTAGCCAACTGCGTCCAGGCGGAAGCTCTTCCCGCAGTTTCCCGGGTGTTTTTGCGGGGCAAAGGAGGCGCTTTGCAGCGGCTGGTTAATCTTGTCTGCCAACAGGGAGATCTGCATTTCCGTGAGGTAGGCGGGATTACCGTCACAGGTTAGCTTAATGGCATCCACTGCATCGCTGCCCCAGGTTTGCTTCACCGCTTTGTTAAACGCCTTACGCGTCACGGTCTGGCCGTAATTCTGAGCAAGGAACTGGCCAAAGGCGCTGTGTTTCACTTCCCCGTTCAGGCGCACCATCGTGCCGAAGTAATCGTCGGGGTTAAAGCCAAAACAAACGCCATGCTTGGCGTATTCGTAGCGCTCCAGGCAGGATTGTCCCCCGGCGCCGGGCATCACGCCGGCCAGCTTTGAGGCCATTTCAACGGAAAGCCCGGTGTCTGGTGCGGCGCATTTTTTTGAAGCTCTTGCTTCGGCCATATTCGGTACCGGGCGAGTGGCGCAACCGTAACGCATCCAGCGTTTCTCATCGACACCGCGTGAAGCGACAGATTTTGGCAGACCCGGCCAGAGGCCGTGAACGGTCAGAAAGGCGCTTTTATCCGCCTGTTCCTGCAGGGCTTTACACTCCGCGGGTTCGTTGCGATTGCGGTCGTGCATGCTCTGGCAGAAGCCTGTTTGCCAGGAGAGCGCCAGCACGTAGCGATCAAAATCTCCGTACTGGCTGGGCTGCAGGGCGTCGGCAAACGCTGCGGGACTGAGGAAAAGCGGTGTGCAAAGCAGTAAATGTCGCGGTGTAAAATTCATCATTATTCTCTTATCTGTCCTGGAGGCGGGCTTATTATAGGCATAAAAAAAGCGCCTGATGCAGGCGCTTGAAACGATGATGCCTGCCCGTTAGTGAACGATCGCGGCAGCAGGAACCAGAATCTCCGTGGCGATAATCACCACAATAAGACCGACGGCGACCGGCACAGAGGTGCGCTTCACCACTTCGAAAGGCGAGATTTTTGCCATCCCTGCGACGGCTACTACTACGCCGGAAACCGGGGAAATGGTACGGCCCAGGTTGGAAGCCTGCAGCATCGGAATGGTCAGGTAAGCCGGGTTAATTCCGGAAGAGTGCGCCAGTTTCGGGATCATCTCGACAAAAGCATAGAACGGTGCGTTACCGGAGCCAGTGGTCATTGCCGCCAGCATGGTCAGTACCACCAATACCAGCATCAGAATAATACTTGCGGAACCAAACGAGGTGGCAATGGAGATCAGGCTTTGAATAAAGCCGATGGTGCTTAAGCCCTGGGCAAAAACGCCGGCGGCAACCAGCAGCATCACCACGTTGGCAAAGGCGTCCGCCATGCCGCGATAGCAAACTTCCATCCCGGAGAAGACGTGCTGCGTGTTGAAGCTGCGGAAAAACTCAATCAGCGCGGCAATCAGAATACAAATAACCAGAATGGTAATGATGTGCAGCTGTGGGCCCCATTTGCCGTCGAAAATCAACACGCCGACGATAGGCGTAAACGGCAGGATGGCATAGAAAGCGGGCGCAGAAGTCTGGATTTCACTCACGTCCAGCATTTCGTGGCTGATGTGCTCTTTTTTATCGAGATAGCGCTGCCAGAAGAAGTGCGCAATGGCCATGCTGATGATGGCCGCGATGGAGATAGGAATGGTTGTTTTAAAGGCAAAATCGACCAGAGACATTTCAGAGGCCTGAGCGGCCAGCACGACGTCGCCGGAGGTCGGAGCCAGAATAATAGCCGCCGGGGAGGCACAGATGGCCGCTGCCGCGCCACGACTGATGCCGACGTTGACCATGACCGGGAACAGCGTCGCCATTAACAGTACGCCAAGGCCGGTTGCTGACGAAACGGCCAGTGACATCAGGCAGGCGACGAAGTAGGCGGCGATCATCAGTAAGTAAGGCGAGTTGATGAACTTCAGCGGTTTAGAGGCCAGTTTGACCACCACATCGTTGGCGCCGATATGGGTCATATAGGCGGCAAATCCGCAGAGCATCATGATCATCATGCCAAGATCGCCGCCGCGGCTCATCAGCAGGATTTTGACGTATTCAAAGATGTCTGTGGCGGTGTAGCCAGTGCTTTCCGCGCTGGCGGGCAACACTTTATGCCCCATGAGCGCGCTGACGATAAGTAACAACAACCCGCCGACGAACAGTACGCCGGTGGCGGAGTAGCCTTTGATGATGTAGCGGGCAACGCCCACAATCACCACGACGCCAATAATAAGTTCCAGAATGGTAAGCATGTTATCCCCTGATACGCTAAGGCGCTCTTCGGCGTCCTTACGCTTGCAGCTAAAAGTGGTTTTTTCTCAGAAAATTAAAATAGTGATTTTTTACAGCCGGCTGTAAAGGGCTAAGAATTTGCCTCAGAACCTGTTTAGAGTTTCTGATGAGCATCAACTTTCGTTGCAACGGATCAACTTTAGGCAAAGCTTTTGTTAGCTGCATTACGTTTATCGACGTGGCCGATAAAAAATAAGGCACAAAAATTGTGCGTATTTTGGCGGTGTAACCGACGATCGGTTATGTAAAAACAATGATTATTTTGCTTGATTGTTAACGAATGGGTTTTTCGTAAAGCAGTTAAAAAAAACTTTAAAACGCGACAGGCTGCCGCCTATACTGCCGATCTCTTTTATGTCGGGGTTTTTATGCTGCACACCTCCCTCTGGTCGACAAGCCGCTGGCGCTTTATCAGGAAGCATCTTTTGATGCTGCTGTTGGCGTTGGGCTGGTTTTTTGTCAACAGTCAGGTGGCGATAGCGTCTTACGATTGCCCGGTTGATATGACCGCGGGTCCAATGGCAGCCCCGCATACTGAAAGTATGCAGATGCCTGACAAGGCAATGCAGGCCAAACTCAGTAACCCGCTGTGTGAAAAACACTGCGTGCCTGACGTAATGCAAAAAGACAACGGGCACAGCTCGCTGGTGGCGTTACCGGTTGCAGATACCCTTGCACTGGTTGAGCCTCAGTGTTCAACAGTCGTTGAGTCCGCCCCTTATGTTACCCCTCCCGCAACAGGACCTCCGGCAACCATTCGTTTTTGCCGCTTTAGAGAATAACTCCAGCACTGTCAATGTTTTGGGGCTTTGCCCATTCCCTTTTTGACTGTGTTTTGGAGATAAATCATGTTTAACGCTATTCGTTCTGCCGCGGCCGGTGCGCTGCTTGTTGTTGCCGCTTTCCCTGCTTTTTCCGCTGAAACTTCCCACGATATGTCCTCTATGAAGGGGATGTCTGACATGCCTGGCATGGCGATGTCTTCTGATGCGACTCCGGCGACTAAGGTCTACAAAACCGAAGGCATCGTGAAGACCATCACCGCCGATACCGTGTCTATCGCCCATCATCCCGTTGCCGAACTTGGCTGGCCAGCGATGACCATGACGTTCGCTTTGCCGAAAGACGGTTCGCTGCCGGCGTTAAAGGTGGGGGAGAAGATCGCTTTCTCTTTCACCCAGCATGAGACCGGGTATCAGTTATCTTCCGCAACCCCGCTTAACTAACCGAGGTTGCCATGAAACGACACACCCTGAGCCTCTGGCTTGGCGGGGTGCTGTTGGCTACGTCTGTCTCCGCCGCTCAGGCGGCGGAGCTCAGCCTGCAACAGACTCTGCTGGCCGCCGAGCACTATTCTGCGGCGCTGTCCGCCAACCGTAATCAGAGCGATGCGCTGAACGCCATGGCTGATTCTGCCCGGCAATTGCCCGATCCAAAGCTGAAGTTTGGTATCGAAAACGTGCCGGTGGGGGGGAGTAATAACCACCGCTTTAGCCGTGACGGCATGACCATGCAGCGTATCGGCATCATGCAGGACTACGTCAGCGAAGATAAACGCGATCGCAAAGCGGACACTATCCTGGCCCAGTCGGCCAGTAGCCAGGCGAAAGCGGAGGTGATTCGCGCCAATCTGCAGCGCGATACCGCGCAGGCGTGGCTGGATCTTGCTTTATCTGAGCGAGTACTGACGGCTGCCCGCAAGCTGGTAAGTGAAACCGAGCGGCAGATTGGCGTTCAGAAAGCCACCGTGGCCAGCGGCAGCTCGCCCGCCTCCGGCGTAGTGGATATCCGCATGACGTTGCTCACCATGCAGGACAAAGTCACGCTTGCCGAGCGTGATGTCACCCTGGCGCAGACCCGGCTTCTGCAACTGACCGGGCAGACGATTGATAGCGTGGTGGGGACATTGCCCCGCTACCAGCGGTTACCGGCCGATCCTGCCGTGCTTGAAGAAGGCGTGATGCAGCACCCGGAGGTGATTGAAGCTGCCCGTGAAGCAGATGTGGCTCGCGCTAAGTCCGCGCAGTCTGCCGTTGCGGCTAAGCCTGACGTTGGCATCGAAGTTTATTACGGACGCCGCGCTGAAGGTTATGACGATATGGCGGGCGTGATGTTCACCGTCGATCTGCCTCTGTTTAAACCTCAGCGGCAGGATAAAGATTACTCCGCCGATGTTTCCCGGGCGATGGAAGCGAACGATCAGCTGGCGCTGGCTCGCCGGGAGCGTATCGCGCTGGTTCACTCGCTGGTGGCGAATTACCAGGCTGCACAAAGCGTCTGGCAGCGGCAGCAGGAGCAGGCTTTACCGCTTCAGCGTCAGCGCCTGTCTCTGCTGGAGTCGCAGTATCGCGCCGGGCAATCCTCTCTGACTGAACTGTTGGCTGCTCGCCGGGATCTTCTGGACACCGAGCTGACCGCCAGCAGCGCGGAAAAAGCCGTGGCCACCAACTGGGCGGCGATCCGCTACCTTACGCCTCAGGATGTTAACTAATGAAAAAATCACTCACTCTTTCCCTGCTGGCGGGGGCGATTGTTGCCGCGCTGGCTGCGGGGTATTACGCCGGGAAGCAGCAAACCTCTCACCAGCATGTCGACGCTCAGCCCCAACAGGAAAGCGGCCGTAAAGTGCTTTATTGGTACGATCCTATGGTGCCGGGGCAGCGCTTCGACAAGCCGGGGAAATCGCCGTTTATGGATATGGCGCTGGTCCCGCGCTATGCCGATGAAGTGGCCAACGATGGCGGCGTGACGGTCAGCAACCGCCAGCAGCAAAACCTGGGCATTAAGACAGCCGCCGTTGAGCGCAAGGCTCTGAGCGTGCCGTTCGCCGCTTTTGCCACCGTCACGCTGGACGAACGCAGCGTACAAATCATCCCGGCCAGCGCTAACGGCATTGTGGAAACGCTGTATGTCAGGGCCCCTCAGCAGTACGTGAAAGCCGGGGAACCATTGGCGCAGCTGTGGTTCCCGGAATGGACCGCCGCCCAGCAGGAGTTTCTGGCGGTGCGCAAGCTGGGAGACAGCGCTTTAACCGCGGCGGCCAGAGAACGGCTGCAGTTGCAGTTTATGCCCACGGAAGTGATTCGCCAGGTTGAGCGCAGCGGCAAGCCGCAAACCCGCGTGACCGTTCGCGCAAAGCTTGCCGGGTATGTGAATAAACTGGAGGCGCGGGAAGGACAACAGGTGACCGCGAATGCCCCGCTGTTCGAAGTGGCAAGCCTTGATTCCGTCTGGATCGTGGTGGATTACCCGCAGTCTCAGGCTCAGGCATTGCAGCCGGGAAGCGAGATTGTGGCTACCGCCGACAGCTGGCCTGGGGAGGTATTCCACGGGCGAGTAAGTGAACTGCTGCCGAACCTCGAAACCACCACCCGCACGCTGAAAGCGCGCATTGTGCTGGATAACCCGCAAATGAAGCTCAAGCCCGGCATGTACCTCAGCGTGCATCTGGCGAATCAGCAGCCTCGTGCCGCGGTTCTGGCCGTGCCGGAGGAATCGCTGATTGAAACAGGAAGCCAAAGCCGCGTGCTGGTTGCCGAAGAGGGCGGCCATTTCCGCCCGGTGAACGTGGTGCCGGGCATCAGTGACAAGGGCTGGGTGGAGATTCGCTCCGGGCTGAATGAGGGGGAGAAAGTGGTCACTTCCGGCCAGTTCCTTATCGACTCCGAGGCAAGCCTGCGCAGCGCTTTGCCGGAGTCTGACGCGCAGCCCAAAGCATCACCAGCGGTGAAAACCTACGACGGCGAAGGCGTGGTCAAAGCGGTCAGCGCGGAGGCTATTACTATTGCCCATCATCCTATCCCGGCGCTGAACTGGGGCGCGATGGTGATGCCCTTTGTGCTGACATCGCCGACCAGTCTGAAGCCGGGGGATGCAGTCATGTTCAGCTTTACAATGGACGATGAAAAAGGGGCCGTGATCACTCACCTGATGCCGATGGCGGGGGCGCACAAATGATTGCCGCCGTTATTCGCTGGTCGCTTAAAAATCGCCTGCTGGTGGTGCTGGCCGCCATCATTATGGCGGCATGGGGGCTTTGGTCGCTGCAGAGAGCGCCGCTGGATGCGCTGCCGGATCTCTCTGATGTGCAGGTGATTGTGCGGGTGAGTTATCCGGGTAAAGCACCGCAAATCGTGGAGGACCAGGTCACCTATCCGCTGACTACCACCATGCTGTCCGTTCCGGGAGCTAAAACGGTGCGTGGCTTTTCCATGTTCGGCGATTCTTATGTCTACATTCTGTTCGACGATGGGACCGACCCTTACTGGGCACGATCCAGGGTACTTGAATACCTGAGCCAGGTGCAGTCTCAGCTGCCGCCGGAGGCCAAAGCCTCGCTGGGGCCTGATGCTACCGGGGTCGGCTGGGTATATGAATATGCGTTGGTGGACAGAACCGGGAGACACAGCCTGGCCGATCTGCGAGCCTTACAGGACTGGACGCTGAAGTTTGAGCTGAAAACCGTGCCTAACGTCTCCGAAGTGGCAAGCGTAGGCGGCATGGTACGTCAGTACCAGATTGTGCTCGATCCGGAACGTATGAAAGCGCTGAATATTACCCATGAGCAAGTCATCAATGCGGTAAAAAGCGCCAACCAGGAAGGCGGCGGGTCGGTGCTCGAGATGGGAGAGGCTGAGTATATGGTGCGAACCTCTGGCTATCTCAAAAATCTGGATGACTTCAAGCAGGTTGTTATCACCAGCCGTGATGGCGTGCCGGTGCTGCTTTCCGATGTCGCTTCCGTCAGGCTTGGGCCGGAAATTCGCCGGGGCGTGGCGGAGTTTAACGGCGAGGGTGAAGTTGCCGGTGGCATTATCGTGATGCGCTACGGCAAAAATGCCCTTGAAACGATTAACGCGGTTAAAGCAAAGCTGGCTCAGCTGCAGAAGAGTTTGCCCGCCGGCGTTGAAATTGTGCCGGTGTACGACCGTTCACATCTGATTGAAAACGCGATTGAAACTCTCTCACATAAACTGCTGGAAGAGTTTATCGTGGTCGCCATTATTTGTTCGCTGTTCCTGTTCCACTTCCGCTCTGCTCTGGTGGCGATAATTACTTTGCCGCTGGGGATTCTGGGGGCGTTTATCGTCATGCATTACCAGGGCGTGAATGCCAATATCATGTCGCTGGGTGGCATCGCGATTGCCATTGGCGCGATGGTCGATGCGGCGATAGTGATGATTGAAAACATGCACAAAGTGCTGGAGCAGTGGCGGCACGATCGTCCGGGAGAGCAGCCTCGCGGCGAAGATTACTGGCAAATTTCTCAGCAGGCGGCGGTAGAAGTAGGGCCAGCGTTATTTTGTAGCCTGTTGATTATTACCCTGTCGTTTATCCCGGTGTTCTCTCTTGAAGCGCAGGAGGGAAGGATGTTTTCGCCGCTGGCGTTCACCAAGACTTATTCTATGGCGGTGGCCGCGGGGCTGGGGATTACGCTGGTGCCGGTGCTGATGGGCTGGTTTATTCGCGGCAAGATCCCCGATGAAAAGGCCAACCCGATTAACCGCTGGCTGATTGCGGCCTACGAGCCTGTACTGGAAAAAGTGCTCGACAGGCCGAAAACCACGCTTGCGGTAGCCGGCGTGTTGCTGGTCGCCACGCTTTGGCCGCTGAGCAAACTGGGCAGCGAGTTTATGCCGCCGCTGGATGAAGGCGATTTACTGTATATGCCTTCCACGCTGCCGGGTATCTCGACGCGAGAGGCAGGGCGGCTGCTGCAGCAAACCGATCGCCTGATCAAAACTGTACCGGAAGTTGAAACCGTTTTTGGTAAAGCCGGACGTGCCGAAACGGCCACAGATCCCGCGCCGCTCACCATGATTGAAACCACCATTCGCTTTAAGCCACGCGACCAGTGGCGGCCGGGAATGACGATGGACAAGCTGGTGAATGAGCTGGACAGCGTGGTGAAGGTGCCGGGTATTGCCAACGTGTGGGTACCGCCTATTCGTAACCGGCTGGATATGCTGGCCACCGGGATTAAAAGCCCGGTAGGGATAAAGGTGAACGGCAATAATATTGCCGCTATTGAGTCAGTCGCGGAACAGATTGAGCGCGTGGTGAAGCAGGTGCCTGGCGTCACCTCTGCGCTGGCTGAGCGCCTGGGCGGCGGGCGCTATGTGGATATCGATATCGACAGGCGCAAAGCGGCTCGCTATGGCGTTTCGGTTAAAGAACTGCAGTCGCTGGTTGCCACGGTGATCGGTGGGGAAAACATTGGTGAAACTATTGAAGGGCGTGAGCGTTTTCCAATAAATGTGCGCTACCCGCGTGAGCTGCGAGACAACCTGCAGAAACTACGCGATTTACCGGTTATTACCTCCAACGGCAGCCAGGTAGCACTTTCTGAACTGGCAAATATTGCGATTACAGAAGGGCCGCCGATGCTGAAAAGTGAAAATGCGCGCCTTTCGAACTGGATCTATGTCGATCTGCGTGGCCGAGATTTGAAGTCTGCCGTAGAGGATATGCAGCGTGCGGTGGCCGAGCAGGTGAAATTGCCTGAAGGTGTTTCTCTTTCGTGGTCAGGGCAGTTTGAATACCTGGAGCGTGCGACGGCGAAATTAAAAATTGTGCTGCCATTTACCTTATTAATCATATTTGTACTGTTATATGTCACCTTCTCACGAGTGAAGGATGCGCTATTAATTATGGGGACTTTGCCGTTCTCATTAATTGGCGGTGTGTGGCTACTTTATCTGCTGGGATATAACCTGTCGGTGGCCGGAGCCGTGGGCTTTATTGCCCTTGCGGGTGTTGCTGCCGAATTTGGCGTGATCATGGTGCTTTATTTAAACCAGGCGCTAGCTAAGCATCAGAAAACTGACAGCGTGCAGGATGGCGGTCTGCTGCGGCGTGCTATTCATGAAGGTGCTGTACTACGCGTCAGGCCTAAAGTGATGACGGTGGCCACCATTATGGCGGGTTTACTGCCGATTATGTGGGGCAACGGCACTGGATCGGAGGTAATGCGACGTATTGCCGCCCCGATGATTGGGGGGATGGTGACGGCGCCATTGTTGTCGATGTTGGTTATCCCTGCGGTATATATGTTGATTAAAAAACGGAAATAAGCGTTGTTGGCAGGAGCGTATATAGTTATGCGCTCCTGCTTGCAATTTTATTCAACGTTGTCTGACATCTGTTTGGGAATTCAGCGTATTGACAGCAGGCGATGGACAATTTTCTTTACGAGTCATGTGCTGATTTAGCTTCCATTGAGATATAATTTCGTAAGGTACTTGTCGAATTTTAATATGGTAATAACGACGTGACTTACGCGAATAAACTGTTCTCAATTTTGATTTTTGTTTGCACGCTTGGGCTGAGCGCTTCTGCTGCTGCGGAAGACGGCTTTTTCAGCAACGCATGGGAAACCTTCTCCGGCCAGGTATCTAAAACCTGGAACGAACCAGAACATTATGACCTTTACGTGCCGGCGATTACCTGGCACGCCCGCTTTGCCTATGACAAAGAAAAAACGGATCGCTATAACGAACGACCGTGGGGCGCAGGTTTTGGCCAATCCCGCTGGGATGAGGAAGGTAACTGGAACGGCATCTATCTGATGGCGTTCAAGGACTCTTTTAACAAATGGGAGCCTATCGGCGGTTACGGTTGGGAGAAAACCTGGCGGCCGTTGAGTGACGATAACTTCCATATGGGACTGGGTTATACCGTGGGTGTTACTGCCCGCGACAACTGGAAATACATCCCAATCCCGGTTGTGCTGCCGCTGGCGTCTATTGGCTACGGCCCGGCAACCTTCCAGATGACCTACATTCCAGGCACCTATAACAACGGTAACGTCTACTTTGCGTGGATGCGTTTCCAGTTCTGATTGTATAGTCCTGAAGTCGGTGAAAACTGAGGGTTTTTATACCCCTTTAAAAACAAGGTGTAATGCGCAAGCTAGTAAAAAGTTAGCGACTTTTATCACTTTTTAGCAATTCTGGACTGGACAAAAGCCACCACAATTGTTGTACTGATGCCCGACACAGCATTTGTGTCGTTTTTTCATGTAAAGGTAATTTTGATGTCTAAGATTAAAGGTAACGTTAAGTGGTTTAATGAATCCAAAGGCTTCGGCTTCATTACTCCGGAAGATGGCAGCAAAGACGTGTTCGTACACTTCTCTGCAATCCAGAGCAATGGTTTCAAAACCCTGGCTGAAGGCCAGCGCGTTGAGTTTGAAATCACTAACGGTGCCAAAGGCCCTTCTGCTGCAAACGTAATGCCTATCTAAGTCATTACCAGTAGAATATAAAAACCCGCCAAGGCGGGTTTTTTTTTGCCTGTGATTTGTCAGGCAAACAGATACGTTTTCAAAAACAGTCCAACGATAACGACGCTTATCAACACGCTCTCCCAGCCGGTTATTTGCTCTTTCATTGCCCGCTCCCCCAAAGATATGGCTGGGATAGTGGCAGAGAAAAATTAAGCTAACATTAATGCCTCAGGGCTTATTGGGTAACGAAGAGAGAAACCAGCCAAAATGCGAGCGCGGTCATGATAAACGAGCCTGCCAGGTTGAGCAGGACGTTCGTGCCAGCCCAGATCAAACGCCCATCCTGCAGCAGCAAAACGACTTCTGCAGAAAACGTCGAAAACGTTGTCAGACCGCCACAGAAACCGGTGGTTATCAGCAGCTTCCACATCGGGTCAACGTGACTGAAGCGGCTGAACAGCGCCAGCCCAAGGCCGATGATAAACGCCCCGGTCAGATTGGCGATTAGCGTCCCAATGGGAACGCCCATGTGCATTGGATTGAACTTCATACTGAGAAACCAGCGTGCTACGCTGCCCATCCCGCCGCCGATAAAGACGGCGAATAGCATCTGAATCACGATTAATCCTTATTAAACATCAGCAATGGGAAAAGTGTAGCGTTCAGGCCGGGAGATTTATACCCAATGTGCTGTAATTAATCCTTTGAACGGCGAGGCGAATATGAAGGTGGCGGTCGGGCAGTTTGTGGTGGGGCCAGTCTGGCAGGAAAATGCGGCAACCTGCGTCAGCCTGATGGCGCAAGCGGCAGGCAAAGGGGCCGATTTGCTCGTTTTACCTGAGGCGGTGTTAGCCCGGAGTGATACCGATCCGGATATGTCAGTCAAGTCAGCACAGACGCTGGATGGCGGCTATGTACAACAGCTGCGGGCTGAAAGCCGAAAGAACGAGATGACAACGGTGCTAACGCTGCATGTCCCTACCCGTGATGGTCGGGCGGCAAACACCTTGCTGGCCATTCGCGGCGGTGAGATTGTGGCGAATTACCGGAAGGTTCATCTGTATGATGCTTTCAGCGTTCAGGAGTCCCGGCTGGTGGATGCCGGAGCAAGCCAGGCACCTTTGATTAAGGTTGCCGGCATGAACGTCGGGCTGATGACCTGCTACGACCTTCGTTTTCCTGATATGGCGTTGAGTCTTGCGCTTAGTGGGGCAGAGGTTCTGGTTCTGCCCGCGGCGTGGCTAAAAGGCCCGCATAAAGAGGCTCACTGGGCGACGCTTCTCGCCGCTCGCGCGTTGGATACTACGTGCTATATGGTTGCTTCTGGAGAGTGTGGCAATAAAAATATCGGCCAGAGCCGGATCATTGACCCGCTGGGCGTGACCGTTGCTGCGGCAGCCGAGGTGCCTGATCTGATTTTTGCCGAGATAAACACAGAACGAGTCGCGGCGGTCAGGCAAATGCTGCCGGTACTGCTTAACCGGAGGTTTGCGCCGCCGCAAATGTTATGATGTTTTTTTAAACAAGCCTTGATTCACCTTGTTACAGATTGCTATTGTGTCGCCCGGATAAATATCCGTTAATGCAATCAGGTCTTTTATTCGCCGTTGCCACGGCACGCATCACAAAAGAAGGTAGGTATGGGAGAGATTAGTATTACTAAGCTGCTGGTTGTCGGCGCGCTGATCGTATTGCTGTTTGGTACCAAGAAGCTGCGCACGCTGGGCGGCGATCTCGGTTCTGCCATCAAAGGCTTTAAGAAAGCGATGGCTGAAGACGACAGTGGCAAAAAGCCCGATACCGAAGCTGAAGCCACTGCAGAACAGCGCATCGTTCATAAAGACTGAATGACGACTGCAAAATAAAAAACCGGCTCAAAATGGCCGGTTTTTTTATGGTTGTCAGTTTATAAGTAACAAGATGTAACGGTTGTTACTTCACTTCCATACCTTTTGCCTGCAGATCGGCGTGATAGGAAGAGCGAACAAACGGGCCACAGGCGGCGTGGGTGAAGCCCATTGCCAGCGCTTCGGCTTTCATCTCTTCAAACTCGTCCGGGCTAACGTAACGCTGCACCGGTAAGTGGTGACGGCTTGGCTGGAGATACTGGCCCAGGGTCAGCATGGTCACGCCGTGACGGCGCAGGTCGCGCATCACTTCGATGATCTCTTCGTTGGTTTCACCCAGGCCTACCATCAGGCCAGATTTGGTCGGGATATCCGGATGAGCTTCTTTGAAGCGCTCAAGCAGCTTCAGCGACCAGTTGTAGTCTGCACCTGGGCGGACGTTGCGGTAGACGCGCGGTACGTTTTCCAGGTTGTGGTTGAACACGTCCGGCGGCGTTGCGGTGAGAATATCCAGCGCACGATCCATACGTCCACGGAAGTCAGGCACCAGCGTTTCGATTTTGATGCTTGGGTTTTTTTCGCGGATAGCGCGAATGCAGTCAGCAAAGTGCTGGGCGCCGCCGTCACGCAGATCGTCACGGTCTACTGAAGTAATCACGACATAGCGCAGACCCATATCGGCGATGGTCTGTGCCAGTTTTTCAGGCTCATTGGCATCTGGCGCAACAGGGCGACCATGTGCGACGTCGCAGAATGGGCAGCGGCGGGTACAGATAGCGCCCAGAATCATAAAGGTCGCGGTGCCGTGGTTAAAACATTCAGCGAGGTTAGGGCAGGAGGCTTCTTCGCAAACGGAATGCAGACCATTTTTGCGCATCGCCGCTTTAATGCCCTGGATACGGGTTGAGTCAGACGGAAGTTTAATTTTCATCCATTCTGGTTTTCTCAACAGCTCCTGGCGCTCTGTCGCCACGTTTTTAACCGGGATCAGAGCCATTTTATCGGCGTCGCGGTATTTAACGCCGCGTTCCATCACAATGGGTTTGCTCATAGGGTGCGTGTTCCAGTTGCGGATAATGAAGTCAGGCTAATTCAAGCTAAGTTAGGATCTATCAACTATTTTTGAATTAATGGCCGGAAGTATACCATCACGGCCAGGGAGAATCAGTATACCCCAACGTGAAATGGAGAAAGAATTGTAAATGGGTTGTTGTTTTGTGCTAAATGCGAGGTTAACGAGCATGGTGTTCACCTCTGAAACGCCCGGCAAGAGGTGAAAACCACTGAGGATCAAGCGAACTCTGTGTGAATGGCTTTGATTATCTCCTGCAAAACCGTGTCGCGAATGCTCAGCTTGTTAAAATGCATGCTGGTTTCCATTGTTTTATCAGCAAACAGATCGCAGTCAACGGCTCGCAGGTTCCAGGTCTCTTTGAACATTTCGTACAGGCGCCAGGGCATGAAGCCCAGCAAATCGCTGCTGCCCAGCAGCGAGGACAACGTGACGTAGTTGTAGCTGCTGAACGCTATTTGCCTGTTAGGAAGCCGCTCGCTGATCTCCTGACGCAGGTCACGCAACAGGTCATCCTGCATGATCAGGAAAGTGTGCTCCATATTTTGCAGATCTTCGCGAGTGAGCCGCTGTTCAAGGCAGGGATGACCTTCCCGGCAGACCACGGCGATACTTTCCTGATACAGCGGTACGCTGGTGATGGTACGCGCGTAGTGGCGGCTGGTGTCGATAATCAGGTCGGTTTGAAACTGGCTGAGTTGGGACTCACCATCGTTAATGGGCACATTGCGAATAAGCAGATTTGGATTGACCTTGCGGATCGCCGAATAGACTTTAGGGATAACTAAAGCCCCAATAGACGGCTGAGTGGCAATGGTGATGGTACGCTGCTGATCGTTGCTGTTGTTGAAATCCAGCGCGCCAAGAATCGATTCCAGGCCCTGGCTGATATATTCATGCAGATGTGCCGCATACGCCGTCGGCGTGACGCCCTGGCCTTTGCGAATGAATAAAGGGTCGGGAAAAATATAGCGCAACTTTTGGATAGACTGGCTGATAGCCGAGGGCGTGAGATTAAGCACTCGGGCTGCATTGACGATGCCTTTATGAATGTAGACGGCCTCAAAAATAGTCAGCAAGTTCAAATCTATGTTGCGTAACGTCTTGAATACGGGATAGTTGTTTTCACCATCGCGATCCACGATTTTTTTCTCAGACAGTGGGTTTTGCCCCATGTCAGGTCTCCGCTAAAAAAATAAAGAATATTATATTTATAGATACAAATAGAGCATTTTGGGGAATTAGCGTAGTTATTTTGCCAACCCAAGCACGAATGAGAAAAATTAAGCTATGGGAACCCATTCCTGACTGTCATATTATTTAAATAATGACATTACTGAATTATCCAATTAGTGATTATAACTGGTGGGCGAAAAAGTGATAAAACGGCAATGTCTGGCCCGCGGGAGGCAGGCCTGACGTTTACTTCTCTTTGCGATATTCGTACGGCGGGTGGTTTAGCAGGGCGATAAAGTTTTCTACCAGCCGGGGCTGAATATCCGCCACGGTGATGCCTTCGACAAAATGGCTGACCTGGGTCATCTCCAGGCCGGCATAACCGCAGGGATTTATCCGCAGGAAGGGGGATAAATCCATGTCGATGTTCAGTGCCAGCCCGTGGAAAGAACATCCCTTACGAATACGAAGCCCCAGAGAGCAAATCTTGCGTCCGTCGACATACACGCCCGGCGCGTCGGCGCGGGGGTAAGCTTCAATACCATATTCTGCCAGCGTGTTAACCACGGTTTGTTCCAGGACGGTTACCAGCTCCCGCACGCCAAGCTTGCGTCGTTTTAAGTTCAGCAGCAGATACATAACCTGCTGGCCTGGGCCGTGAAAGGTTACCTGGCCGCCGCGATCGCTTTGCACAACGGGAATATCGCCCGGCATCAGGACGTGCTCGGCTTTACCGGCCTGGCCCTGGGTGAAGACCTGGGGATGTTCAACCAGCCAAATCTCGTCGGCCGTAGTGTCGTCACGGGTGTCGGTAAAGTCATGCATTGCCTGCGAAACAGGTTCATAAGGCTGCAGGCCAAGAGTGCGAATCAGGATAGTGTCTTGAGACAAAACAGCGTCTCCGGGAGAAGAGGGTGGCGGAAAGTATATCACAGCTAAAACCCGGCCTAAGCCGGGTTCTCAGATTACAGCACCATACGAACGATTTCGATGTTGCCTAATTCTTCATACAGGGTTTCAACCTGTTCAATGTGAGTGGCATTGATGGTAATAGAAACCGAGTGGTAGTTACCTTTGCTGCTTGGTTTAACCTGCGGCGTGTAGTCACCAGGGGCGTGGCGCTGCACCACCTCAACGACCAGATCAACCAGCTCCGGTTTCGCCAGGCCCATTACTTTGTAAGTAAAAGAGGTTGGGAATTCGAGCAGTTCGTTCAGTTTGGTTTTCATGGTAGCTCCAGCGTTACGGCAATAAAAATAATAACTCCCGCCGGCGGGCGGGAGTTGCTTTGATGCTAAGTATATGGGGTCAACTTCGACACTTTCAAGTGTTCAATAATTAACCGAACCAGTGGTGGAACATCAGTTTGATGTAATCAATGATTCGGCTGAAGAAATTCCCTTCCGGCATTTCCTGCAGCACGACTAACGGACGCTGCTCGATGGTTTTGCCATCCAACTGGAAGTTAATGGTACCGACAACCTGGTTTTTCTGCAGCGGCGCGTGCAGTTCAGTCGTGGTCAGCACGTAGCTGGCTTTCAGATCCTTCATGCGGCCACGAGGAATGGTCAGATAAACGTCTTTATCCACGCCGAGGGAGGCACGATCGTTGTCGCCAAACCAGGCTGGCTCAGAAGCAAACTCTTTGCCGGCTTTCAGCGGAGAAACAGTTTCAAAGAAGCGGAAGCCCCAGGTCAACAGCTTTTTGCTTTCTGTTTCACGGCCTTTGTAGGTGTGCCCGCCAAGAACAGCGGAGATCAGGCGCATCTGGCCTTCGGTTGCGGAAGCTACGAGGTTATAGCCTGCTGCATCCGTGTGGCCGGTTTTAATACCATCAACGTTGAGGCTGGTATCCCACAGCAGACCATTGCGGTTAGTCTGACGAATGTTGTTGAAGGTGAACTCTTTTTCTTTGTAGATAGCGTATTCGTTCGGTACATCGCGGATCAGTGCCTGGCCGATCAGCGCCATATCACGCGCAGAGCTGTACTGACCTTCGGCATCCAGGCCGTGCACGGTCTGGAAGTGGGTGTTTTTCAGGCCCAGAGCGGAAACGTAGCCGTTCATCAGGCTCACGAAGGCATCCTGGCTACCGGCAACGAAGTCGGCCATCGCCACACAGGCATCGTTACCTGACTGCAGGTTGATACCGCGAACCAGTTTGTTGACCGGCACCTGCATACCAGGCTGCAGGAACATCAGCGAGGAGCCTTTAAACACCGGGTTACCGGTGGCCCAGGCATCTTTGCCGATGGTGACCATTGCATTGTCGTCGAACTTGCCGGCTTTCATCGCCTGGCCAATGACGTAGCTGGTCATCATTTTGGTCAGGCTGGCCGGGTCGCGACGTGCGTCGGCGTTTGATTCGGCCAGCACTTTGCCTGAGTTGTAGTCAATCAGGATATACGCTTCTGCATCAATCTGCGGGACGCCCGGGATCATAGTTTTAATGTTGAGGTCGTCAGCTTGAGCAGAGGCCATAGCCGCAAGAGCGAAAGCCGAGGTGAGCGCCAGGCGCTTAACAAAACGTGCAGAAGGAGCTGTATTCATGATGGAACTACGACGTCCGTGATGGAATTAAAAAAAGTGCCTTACTATAGCAAAAGCATTTTTGACTGGCATCTGACTTTGCGCGTGAGTTTGTTAATGGTCTTTACACAAATTTACGGGCAAGAAACAGGCCAGTCATTGCTTTACATAGCGGGAGCGTTGGTAACAAATGACTGCTGTTGCGCTTCAGACATCAGGCGCTGCTGCAGAGCTGTAGCTTCATTGCGGCTGCTGAACGGGCCAAGCTGAACGCGATAGACGGCACCGTTGTGAGAAACTGCGCCCGGTACGCCAAACTGCTGGCTTAGCTTTTGCTGCCACTGGCTGGCGCGTGCGCCGTCGCTCACTGCACCGACCTGAACAACATAACGGCCACTACTGGCTGGCACGCTTGCTGCAGTTACACTGCGCTGAACGTGACCTTGCGTTGAACCCGGCGCGGTGACCGGCGCAGAAACAGCTGGAGCAGGCTGCTCAACGATCGGCCCTGGCTGTGGCGCTACTGGAGGAGTAGGCGCTGCGGCTGGTGCAGCTGTTGCTGCGACAGGCTGCTGTGTAACAGGAGCTGCCGTTGCCGGAGCATCAGGTGTTTCTATCACGCCTGCCGCAAGAGGAGTAGGAGCACCGAGAAAACCGCTGCTCTGAACAGGTGCGCCGGTGGTATCTGCGCTTTGCAGCGTCGAATTGCTGATGGCGCGGACATCACCCTGCGGCGCGACAGGCTGAGCAGGGGAGGAGGCGCTTCCCATGCCGCCGCTAAGATCTGGGCGGGCTGGCAGAGCATAGGTCTGCTTGGCGATAGTCGTACAGGCCGTACCCGGGCCAGACATTGTGCCATCCTGTGCAACGATAATAGGGTCGATACGGACTTTGGTATTGTTCGAGGTGTTCAGCCTGTCTGCCGCCGCACGAGACAACGAGATAACCCGATCGTTGCCGTAAGGGCCGCGATCGTTGATGCGGACCACAATCATGCGGCCATTTGCGAGGTTAGTGATTCGCGCATAGCTTGGAATAGGCAGGGTTGGGTGTGCTGCTGTCAGTGCATTAGGATCAAACGCTTCGCCAGAGGCGGTCAGGTTGCTGCCGGGTTCGGCATCGTAGATAGCCGCAAAGCCTGCCTGGCTGAAGTTTGCCGGATTCTGAACAATTTTGTAGCTTTTGCCGTTGTTCTGGTAATCCTGGTTCACTGACGGATTCAGCGGCTCGTAGCGTGGCTCAGCGCCGCTGATTTCCACGACTGGACCGTTGCACACGGCCGGCTGCGGTGCCTGATTAACCGGCTGCTGACTCTCATCATTTGACGAACATGCTGCCAGTAACGCCGCTGCGATGCAGACGCCAGCCCACCGTTTTTGCTTACCCATTGCGCACCTCATCCAGTTACACGCTTTTTGATAACATTTTTCTGTGAGTATGTATCGACATGACGATACCAAACCCGGCCATCAGCACGATTAGCGCTGACCCCCCGTAGCTGACAAGCGGCAGCGGTACGCCGACCACCGGTAAGATACCACTAACCATGCCAATATTTACAAATACATAGACGAACAGGATCAGCATCAGCCCACCAGCCATTACCCGGCCAAAGGTGGTCTGCGCGCGGGCGGCAATAAACAGGCCGCGCATGATCAGCAGCAGATAGAGCGCCAGCAGCACCAGAATGCCGACTAAGCCTAGCTCCTCTGCAAGCACTGCAAAGATAAAGTCCGTATGGCGTTCGGGCAAGAATTCCAGCTGTGACTGTGTGCCGTGCAGCCAGCCTTTACCGCGAAGTCCGCCGGAGCCGATGGCGATTTTGGACTGAATTATATGATAGCCCGCGCCGAGCGGATCGCTTTCTGGATCTAACAGCATCATTACGCGCGCGCGCTGATAATCATGCATCAGGAAGAACCACAGGATCGGCACAAAGGCCGCTACCAGCAGTACGGCAACCAGAATAAGCCGCCAGCTCATGCCTGACAGGAAAAGCACAAACAGGCCTGATGCTGCGACCAGAATGGATGTCCCCAGGTCAGGCTGGGCGGCAACCAGCAGGGTCGGCATGAAGATCAGGATGAGCGCTATGCCGGTGTTTTTCAGCGTGGGCGGGCAAACGTCGCGGTTAATAAAGCGAGCAACCATCAGCGGAACGGCAATTTTAGCGATTTCTGACGGTTGGAAACGCACGAAGCCCAGGTCGAGCCAGCGCTGTGCCCCTTTTGATATGGCCCCAAAGGCATCAACCGCCACCAGCAGAATAATACAGAAAATATAGAGGTAGGGCGCCCAGCCTTCGTAAACGCGAGGCGGAATCTGTGCCATGACGACCATGATCACCAGTCCCATCAGGATCTGGCCGATTTTACGTTCCATCATGCCCGTATCCTGGCCGCTGGCGCTCCATACCACCAGGGCGCTGAACACCAGCAGCGCGAGGATGGTCACCAGGAAAGTCGGGTCGAGGTGAACCTTATCCCAAATTGTTTTTTTATTAGGATTGTCAGTCATGCTTATTGATCCTCTGCGGCCGAGGCGGCCGGTGCTTCAGACGGCAGTACCGTGTTGTTATCCCCTAACATGACGTGGTCGAGGATCTGTCGCATGATGGTCCCAACGGCTGGGCCTGCGCCGCCGTTCTCCAGAATCATGGTTACGGCGTACTGTGGGTTGTCATACGGCGCAAACGCCGTCATCAGCTTGTGGTCGCGTAGACGTTCGGCAATTTTATGCGCGTTATACGTTTCGTTGGCTTTCAGGCCGAAGACCTGTGCAGTACCAGATTTCGCCGCCACTTTGTAAGGCGCATTCGCGAAGTATTTATGCGCAGTACCGTTAGGTCTGTTGGCTACGCCATACATCCCGTCTTTAGCAATTTCCCAATAGCCAGAGTGGATGTCGCCCACCGGCGCTTCAGTCGGCTGCTGCCAGGGAACCTGCTTGCCGTTTTCGGTGGTGCTCATCAGCAGGTGCGGAACGCGAACAATACCGTCGTTTATCAGGATCATCATCGCCTTGCTCATCTGGATTGGCGTGGCCGTCCAGTAACCCTGGCCGATACCGACCGGGATGGTGTCACCCTGATACCACGGTTTTTTAAAGCGCTTCAGCTTCCACTCGCGCGTCGGCATGTTGCCCGCGCGCTCTTCTGAAAGGTCGATGCCCGTCAGGTGGCCGTAGCCAAACTTACTCATCCATTCGCCAATTCGGTCGATGCCCATGTCATAGGCGACCTGGTAGAAGAAGGTATCCGCCGATTCTTCGAGGGATTTTGTGACGTTCAGGCGGCCGTGGCCCCATTTTTTCCAGTCACGGTAGCGTTTTTCCGAGCCTGGCAGTTGCCACCAGCCTGGGTCAAACAGCGAGGTGTTGCGGGTGATTACCCCGGCGCTCAAGGCCGAGACGGCCATATAAGGCTTCACGGTAGAGGCCGGTGGGTACACGCCCTGGGTCGCGCGGTTAATCAGCGGGGTATTCGGGTCATTAAGCAGGCCCGAGTAGTCCTTGCTGGAGATGCCGTCGACGAACAGGTTCGGGTTATAACTTGGCATAGAAACCAGCGCCAGAATGCCGCCCGTGCGAGGATCGGTAACGACCACCGCAGCACGGCTGCCGGCGAGCAGGGTTTCGATGTAGGTTTGCAGCTTCAGATCGAGGGTCAGATAAATGTCATGCCCGGCCTGAGGCGGCACTTCTTTAAGCTGGCGGATAACGCGGCCACGGTTGTTAACCTCGACCTCTTCGTAGCCCGTTTGCCCGTGCAGGACATCTTCGTAATAGCGCTCGATACCGAGCTTGCCGATGTCGTGGGTCGAGGCGTAGTTGGCCAGCTTGCCTTCTTTATCCAGGCGCTCAACGTCTTTGTCGTTGATTTTAGAAACGTAGCCAATGACGTGGGTCAGCGCTGAGCCATAAGGATAGAAGCGGCGTTTGTAGCCTTTCACTTCCACACCAGGGAAGCGGTATTGGTTTACCGCAAAGCGGGCAACCTGAACTTCCGTCAGGTTTGTTTTGACCGCAATAGAGGTGAAGCGGTGCGAGCGGGCACGCTCTTTTTTGAAATTCGCGATATCGTCGTCGGTCAGGTCAACCACCGGGCGCAGCGCCTCCAGCGTATCCTGAACGTTATCGACTTTCTCCGGCATCATCTCGATTTGATAGATGGTGCGGTTCAGCGCCAGCGGAGTGCCGTTACGATCGTAAATAATGCCGCGGCTGGGCGGAATGGGCACCAGCTTGATGCGGTTTTCGTTGGACCGCGTCTGATAGTCGTTAAAGCGAACGATCTGCAAATTATAAAGGTTGGCGATCAGCACGCCGGTAAGCAGCAAAATGCCGATAAAAGCGACCAGCGCCCGGCGCACAAAGAGCGCAGACTCAGCAGTATAGTCGCGAAAAGAATTCTGTAATTTCATTCGCTGCTTAGTATTACCCGCTCAGGTTTACTCACGATGGTAAGGATGGTTGGTGGTAATGCTCCACGCCCGATAAAGGCTTTCCGCCACCAGTACCCTGACCAGCGGATGGGGCATGGTTAGCGTGGAGAGCGACCAGCTTTGCTCGGCGGCGGCCTTGCAGGCTGGTGCTAACCCTTCGGGACCACCGATTAACAGGCTGACATCGCGGCCATCCTGTTTCCAGCGTTCGAGCTGCGTGGCAAGCTGCGGGGTATCCCACGGTTGACCGGGAATATCCAGCGTCACGATTCGGTTACCTTTGCCCGCGGCGGCCAGCATCATTTCGCCCTCTTTTTCGAGGATACGTTTGATATCGGCATTTTTGCCGCGTTTTCCAGCCGGAATTTCTACCAGCTCAAAAGGCATGTCTTTCGGGAAACGACGCAGGTACTCGGTAAAGCCGGTCTGCACCCAGTCAGGCATTTTGGTTCCAACGGCCACCAGTTGCAGCTTCACCCGTTAGCTCCAGAGTTTTTCCAGTTCGTACAGCTGACGGCTCTCTTCCTGCATGACGTGAACGATAATTTCGCCCAGATCGACCACGACCCAGTCAGAAGCGTTAATGCCTTTCACGCCCATTGGCGACAGGCCAACTTCACGAGAGGATTGAACTACGTGCTCAGCAATAGACATGACGTGACGGTTAGACGTCCCGGTGCAGATAACCATGCAATCGGTGATGCTGGATTTGCCTTTAACATCAATCGCGATGATGTCCTGGGCTTTGAGGTCGTCGATTTTATCGACAATGAAATCCTGAAGTGCTTTACCCTGCAAGTGTTCCCCCTGAGAGAATGAGAGTGTTTGGTTGAGCCCGTAAATAACCCTGGACCAACAGGGCAGGTGGCTTTGGCTGAAAAATTGGCCGTCCAGCGCGAAGCGCGGGCTATCATCCCATTGCGCGCCAGAGTTTGCATTGCCATTTTTGTAAAACTATTTCAGAAAAGCCGGATTACGGGCAGGAAATTATGGCAGCGGAGCATAACAGCCTGAGGAGTGGTGTCAATGGCTGCGGCTTCCGGTAAAAGATAATAGCGTAAAGCCGGGCATTTCACTGTCGTTCTGCCGAATGATTCAGACTTAGCCTGGAAGCTCAGCGATACAACCCTTGCTGGAGAATAAACGTCAGCACAGCCGGGGTAGCAGATCGTCACAGGGCTGATTGTTCTCAAGTCGTTGGCGAATTGTTGTCGCCGAAATGTCGTACAACGGCGTTGGGGCCAGAAAGATTTTGCCAGCGGGCTGCTGGTGCAGTATTTCGACAGAATCCGTTACGTTTTGTGCGAGCCACGCCTGCTGTTCAGGCGTTTCCATGGTTAACGGATAACCGGGCCGCTGGGTGACCAGCAGATGGCACAGAGTAAGCAGCGTTTCCCAACGGTGCCAGCGGTGCAAACTGAGCAGTGAATCCTGGCCAATAATAAAAGCCAGCGGCTGTTTGGGCCCCAGTTCGGCGCGGAGCTGATCCAGCGTTTCCACGGTCCAGGACGGTGTCGTCCGGGTCAGCTCGCGGTCATCCAGAGTGAAAAGCGGGTGGTCTGCTATCGCAAGCTCAACCATCTCTTTGCGTTGCGCGCTGCTCGCTTCCGGCTGCGGGCGATGCGGAGGCACATTATTGGGCATGATGGTGACGCTTTTTAGCTTCACCAGTCTCGCAAGGGCTTCAACGGATTTCAAATGACCGTAATGGATAGGATCAAAGGTGCCGCCGTACAGCGCCAACAAAGAGGAGTCAGGCATCAATAAAGATTTCCGGTATAGCTTTATGGCAGATAAGCAAAGAAAGACCTTCAAGCTCGTCCCAGACTGACTGCCCGTAGTCTTGCTTCAGCGTCAGTTCGATGCGCGTCAGTAAACGAACGGCCTGATAAAGCTGCTCCGGAGAAACACGACTGAGCGCTTCAGTGACCAGCTGGCGGCGGTTTTGCCACACGCGTTGCTGATCGAACAGCGTTCGTAAGGGAGTCGTTGCTGACTGACGTTTGAGATTGACCAGTTGCAGAAGTTCGCGCTGCAGGGTTCGAAGCAGAATGACTGGCTCGCTGGCTTCCAGACGGAGTTGCTGCAATATATGCAGCGCTCGTTTGCTCTTACCGGCGAGCAGCGCATCTACCCAGTGAAAAGGCGTGAAATGAGCGGCGTCGTTTACGGCTTGCTCAACACGAGGCAGCGTCAATTTACCATCCGTCCAGATGAGCGACAGCCTTTCCAGAGCCTGAGAGAGCGCCAGCAGATTGCCTTCATAGCAGTAGCAAAGCAACTGATTGGCGGCATCGTCCAGGGTCAGATTCATCTGTTTTGCGCGCTGAGACACCCAGCGGGGAAGATTGGTCTGTTCTGGCGTCTGGCAGGTTACCAGCACAGAGCGATTTGCCAATTGGGTAAACCAGGCCGCATTTTCCTGTGCCTTGGTCAGTTTGTTGCCGCGAACCAGGAGCAAAATGTCGTCGTGGAGCAGGCTCACAAGCGTTTCTAGCTGTGCGTTAATGGCGGCATTTGGGCCGTTTTCCGGCAGCAATAAGAGCAGCGTCTGGCGACTGGCAAAAAGACTGAGCGCCTGGCAAATCGAAAACAACGCCTGCCAGTCCGTGGAGGCTTCTATCTGAACGGTGTGATGTTCTTCAAAGCCGTTTTGCTGGGCGTGTTTACGCACCGCATCTTGGCTTTCCTGCAATAAGAGAGGATCGTTACCTAGCAGCAGATACGCCGCGCGCAGCCCTTCATTGAGCTGCGCGTGGAGTTGTTCCGGATACAGTCGGATCATTTGCTACCAGAGGTTGCAGGCAGAGTGGTGGACACCCGGCCTGCAGGTACGGCAGGTTTCTCAGCGCTAACGGGCTTTACTTCATCTTTCGTTGCTGCAAGATCGGCCGCGTGTACTGCCATCAGTTTACGGATCAGCTGTTGGGCAACGTTGGTGTACATCTCTTTGATGATCAGATCCTGCTCAGCGTCTTTCGCCAGGGCAGTCAGCGGGTTATCAAAGAACGAACGGTAGGTCTTCGCGCTGATTGGATAAATATCGTGACCCGGGATCAGGACCTGAGCGTTGACGGTCATTACCATCTGGTATTCCGCGGTCTGGCCGTTCTGGAATACTGAAGCAGTGTCCTGACTCAAGCCTAAAGCGCCTACGCGCAGGGACGGAATATCCTTGCGTACGCCAGTGCCGGTATCGTCAACAATCGTTACGCCGTTTAAGCGCAGTTGTTTACGAATTTCACGCGTTAGCGGACCGTTAGGATCGCCAGAGTTGAGGATCAGCGTCTTCATCTCTGAAGGGACCTGCGTGTTACCACGCAGGTGAAAACCACATCCAGCGGTGACAAGCACCGCCAGGGTTACTAACAGGGTGATAAAGGGATGTCGCACGCTTCCTCCTGCGCTTAGCCCACAACCAGGTTGAGCAGTTTACCCGGAACGTAAATCACTTTACGTACGGTTACACCCTCAAGATATTTCGCGACCAGATGTTCCTGACCGGCGCGCTCGCGCACTTGTTCTTCAGTGGCATCGGCAGGCACGGTAACTTTACCACGTACTTTACCGTTAACCTGAACCACAACCAGGCGAGAGTCTTCGACCATTGCCTGCTCGTCAGCCTGCGGCCACGGTGCGTTATCCACATCACCTTCACCGCCCAGCGACTGCCACATATCGAAACAAACGTGCGGGGTAAATGGATACAGCATGCGCACAACGGCTAGCAGAGCTTCGTTCAGCAGAGCACGATCCTGCTCGCCGTCCTGAGGTGCTTTTGCCAGTTTGTTCATCAGCTCCATAATGGCAGCAATGGCGGTGTTGAAGGTCTGACGGCGGCCGATATCGTCGGTCACTTTAGCAATGGTTTTATGCACATCGCGACGCAGTGCTTTTTGATCTTCGCTCAGGGCAGCAATATCCAGAGCTGGTGCAGCACCACGGTTGGTGTGTTCGTAGACCAGTTTCCAGACGCGTTTCAGGAAGCGGTTGGCCCCTTCAACGCCGGATTCCTGCCACTCAAGCGTCATGTCTGCCGGTGAAGCAAACATCATAAACAGGCGAACGGTATCTGCACCGTAGCGCTCAACCATGACCTGCGGGTCGATGCCGTTGTTTTTCGACTTCGACATTTTGCTCATGCCAGCATAGACCAGTTCACGGCCTTCTGCGTCACGGGCTTTGACAATGCGGCCTTTATCATCGCGCTCAACGATAGCGTCGACTGGAGAAACCCAGTTACGTTCGCCGTTAACGCCGGTGTAGTAGAAGGCATCGGCCAGCACCATGCCCTGGCAAAGCAGCTGTTTGGCTGGTTCGTCGGAAGTCACCATGCCCGCATCGCGCATCAGTTTGTGGAAGAAGCGGAAGTAGAGCAGGTGCATGATGGCGTGTTCAATCCCGCCAATGTAGATATCCACCGGCAGCCAGTAGTTGGCGGCTTTGGAATCCAGCATGCCTTTGTCGTACTGCGGGCAGGTGTAGCGCGCGTAGTACCAGGAGGACTCCATAAAGGTGTCGAAGGTGTCGGTTTCACGCAGCGCAGGCATCCCGTTAACGGTGGTTTTCGCCCACTCAGGATCGGCTTTAATTGGGCTGGTGATGCCGTCCATGACCACGTCTTCCGGCAGAATAACCGGCAGCTGGTCTTCCGGGGTTGGCATCACGGTGCCGTCTTCCAGGGTGACCATTGGGATTGGTGCGCCCCAGTAACGCTGACGGGAAACGCCCCAGTCGCGCAGACGGAAGTTCACTTTACGTTCGCCCACGCCTTTAGCGGCCAGTTTATCGGCAATGGCGTTGAACGCCTGTTGGAAGTCCAGACCGTCGAATTCGCCAGAGTTAAACAGTGCGCCTTTTTCGGTCATTGCGGAGGCGGAAAGGTCCGGCTCGCTGCCGTCGGCATTCAGAATTACTGGTTTAATCTGCAGGCTGTATTTTGTGGCGAATTCCCAGTCACGCTGATCGTGGCCTGGAACGGCCATCACGGCACCGGTGCCGTATTCCATCAGCACGAAGTTGGCCACCCAAACCGGAACGCTTTCGCCGGTCAGCGGATGAATGGCGTTAATGCCGGTGGCGACGCCTTTCTTCTCCATGGTCGCCATGTCGGCTTCGGCCACTTTGGTGTTGCGGCATTCTTCAATGAATTCGGCAAGCGCAGGGTTATTAACTGCGGCCTGCTGCGCCAGAGGGTGACCGGCGGCAACGGCCAGATAAGTCACACCCATAAAGGTATCAGGACGGGTTGTATAAACGGTCAGCTTCTCGGCGCTGTTTTGTACGTCAAAGGTGATTTCCACGCCTTCGGAACGGCCAATCCAGTTGCGCTGCATGGTTTTAACCTGATCCGGCCAGTGATCCAGCGTATCCAGGTCGTTCAGCAGTTCGTCGGCGTAGGCGGTGATTTTAATGAACCACTGCGGGATCTCTTTACGCTCAACTTTGGTGTCGCAGCGCCAGCAGCAGCCGTCAATAACCTGCTCGTTTGCCAGTACGGTCTGATCGTTCGGGCACCAGTTAACCGCGGAGGTTTTTTTGTAAACCAGACCTTTGTTGTACAGCTGAGTGAAGAACTGCTGTTCCCAACGGTAGTATTCCGGCGTACAGGTAGCCAGTTCGCGGCTCCAGTCGTAGCCGAAGCCCAGCGTTTTCAGCTGGTTCTTCATGTAATTGATGTTGTCGTAGGTCCACGGGGCTGGAGCGGTGTTGTTTTTTACCGCGGCGCCTTCAGCCGGCAGGCCGAAAGCATCCCAGCCGATCGGCTGCAGGACGTTTTTACCCAGCATACGCTGGTAGCGTGCGATAACGTCGCCGATGGTGTAGTTACGGACGTGGCCCATATGTAGTCGGCCGGAAGGATAGGGCAACATGGAGAGGCAGTAGTATTTCTCTTTGCCTTCGTCTTCGGTCACTTCAAAAGTACGGTTCTCTTGCCAGTGTTGCTGGACGTTGGATTCTATCTCTTCCGGGCGGTATTGCTCTTGCATGGCAGCCAGTAGTCCTGTGTATGAAAGACGGCTACGAAACGTAGCCTTTAATGAATTCGAGTTTAGATCGCCATAGCATAGCCGATTCGACAGCGGCAAAACAGCCTTTCGACGCCCTCAGTGACCATTTCACCGTTCCGTAACGCTTGCAGTTTTTTACCCAGGGTGTGGTTAATCTAACAAAGCGTGGGCGGATTAACGTCTACTATTAGAATCAGTTACCACGCCGCGAATGCGGGAATCCTTCAAGGAGGCAGGCTAACGATGAACAAGGTTGCTCAATTTTATCGGGAACTGGTCGAATCGCTGAGTGAACGGCTACGCAAGGGGGAGCGCGATATTGATGCGCTGGTTGCCAGCGCCCGTAAGCAGATGAATGACACCGGGGAGCTGACCCGAACGGAGATAGAGGAGGTAACGCGTGCGGTGCGCCGTGATCTCGAAGAGTTTGCTCGTAGCTACGGGGAAAGTCAGGAAGAGTTCACCGACAGCGTTTTTATGCGGGTGATTAAAGAGAGCTTATGGCAAGAGCTGGCGGACATTACCGACAAAACGCAGCTTGAATGGCGGGAAGTGTTTAAAGATCTCAGCCATCACGGGGTGTATCACAGCGGCGAAGTTGTTGGGTTAGGCAATTTAGTGTGTGAAAACTGTCACCATCACATTGCAATTTACACACCTGATGTGCTGCCGGTTTGCCCGAAATGCGGTCATAACCAGTTTCATCGACGGCCATTTGAGCCTTAAAAAAAAGCCTTCCGCAGGGAAGGCTTTTTACTGTGGCGCGTTACGGTTAGTGCAGTATTTTCGCCAGGAAGTCTTTCGCGCGTTCAGACTGAGGATTATTGAAGAAGTCGTCTTTGTTTGAGTCTTCGACAATTTTCCCTTCATCCATAAAGATCACGCGGTTAGCCACTTTGCGGGCAAAGCCCATTTCGTGGGTTACCACCATCATGGTCATGCCTTCATTGGCCAGCTCAACCATGACGTCCAGTACTTCGTTGATCATTTCCGGGTCGAGCGCTGAGGTTGGTTCGTCAAACAGCATTGCGATAGGATCCATGCACAGGGCGCGGGCAATCGCGACACGCTGCTGCTGGCCGCCGGAAAGCTGCGCCGGATATTTATCGGCATGGGCGGCAAGCCCAACGCGCTCTAGTAATTTTAACCCTTTGGCGCGGGAAGCTGTTTTATCTCGCTTCAGCACTTTGACCTGGGCAAGCGTCAGGTTTTCGATAATCGACAGGTGAGGGAACAGCTCGAAGTGCTGGAACACCATGCCAACGTGGGATCGGAGTTGCGCCAGATTGGTTTTCTTATCGTTCACCTGGGTGCCGTTCACCAAAATTTCGCCTTTTTGTACGGGCTCAAGACCGTTGACGGTTTTAATCAGCGTAGATTTGCCGGAACCGGAAGGCCCGCACACGACGACAACTTCGCCTTTCTTCACTTCGGTTGAGCACTCGGTCAGCACCTGAAAGTGACCATACCATTTAGAAACATTTTTCAGGGTAATCATTACACAGTCCTTTTCTTCAAGTAGCTGACCAACAGCGATGCACTGAGGCTAATCACAAAATAGACCAGGCCGGCAAACAGGATCATCTCGACCTGTGTACCGTCACGCTCGCCAATGGTGGAGGCGGTGCGGAAGAAGTCTGCCAGGCTTAAAACATATACCAGCGAGGTATCCTGGAACAAAACGATGCCCTGGGTTAACAGCAGCGGCACCATAGCGCGGAAGGCCTGCGGCAGAATAATGAGTTTCATCGACTGCCACTGGGTCATGCCCAGCGCCAGAGCGGCGTTTGACTGCCCTCTGGAAATACTCTGAATACCGGCGCGAATGATTTCTGAATAGTAGGCGGCTTCAAACATGGAGAAGGCGACCATCGCGGAAATCAGGCGGATATCAGTTTTTGGCGACAGACCTAGCACCGACTGCAGGAAGCCAGGCACCACCAGATAGAACCAAAGCAGTACCATCACCAGCGGCACAGAACGGAAAACGTTCACGTAAGCGGTAGCAAACCACGCGATCGGTTTGAAGCTCGACAGGCGCATGACGGCCAGCAGCGTGCCCCAGACAATACCGATCACCACCGCGGTAACGGTGATTTTGAGCGTGATGACCAGCCCCTGCATTAAGTACGGCAGGGCAGGTAGAATAGAACTCCAGTCAAGATCGAGCATTATTTGCCCCCCATATTGCCAGGCAGGCGAATTTTACGTTCAACCACATACATCACGCCCATGATGACGGCGTTAATCAGTACATAGGCAAGGGTAATCGCCGTAAAGGATTCATAGGCGTGTGCCGAGTAATCCAGCAGCTTGCCAGCCTGTGCCGCCATATCCACCAGACCAATGGTTGAAGCGATGGCCGAGTTCTTCACCAGGTTCATCATTTCAGAGGTCATCGGCGGCACGATGACTCGATAGGCGTTAGGCAGCAGGACATAGCGATAGGCCTGAGGCAGCGTCAGCCCCATTGCCAGAGCCGCGTTCTTCTGCCCCCGAGGCAGGGATTGAATTGCGGCTCGCACCTGTTCGCAAACGCGAGCGGCGGTAAACAGACCGAGGCAAATCATTGACGAGAGGAAGAACTGAATATTGGGATCCAGTTCGGACTTAAACCACATGCCGATGTTTTCCGGCAGCAGTTCAGGCACCACCAGATACCAGGTAAAGAATTGGACTATCAGGGGAACGTTGCGAAAGAGTTCAACGTAAAGCGTACCGATGCCGGACAGGAATTTGTTCGGGACCGTACGCAAAATACCAAACAGAGACCCTACCAGAAAAGCAATGATCCATGCGGTTATTGACAGGGCTACGGTGACCTGGAAGCCATTCCAAATCCAGCCCAGATAGGTTGTGTTGCCGAACGGGGCGGGCTGTAAAAAGATTCCCCAGTTCCAGTCTATAGACATAACTTACTCCGAGATAAAAAAAGAGGGTAGCGCAGGCTACCCTCGAAGATTGATGAGAAGCCGGTGCCTTGAAGCAGATCTTTGTCTGCGTTTTTGAGCACCTTCACGCTGGTGGGGGAACGACCCACCAACGCATAGTCTGTCCTGGCTTCAGTTCGTCAATCGGGAGGGCGGATTTTTCCGGCCCCTGTGTTTCTAATTAGTTGAGAGCTTTGTCGTTTGGTTCCTTGAACAGCGCTTTCATTTCGTCAGAAAGGTCGAAGTTCATGTTGAGGTTTTTCGGTGGAATTGGCTGTTTAAACCATTTATCAAACCATTTCGCGGCTTCACCGGAGGTTTGTGCCTGCGCGATGGTGGTATCCATCAGCTTTTTAAACTCTGGGTCATCTTTACGCAGCATACAGCCGTAGGCTTCCTGGGACTGCGGCTTGCCGACGATCTCCCAGTTATCTGGCTGTTTAGCCTTCGCACGTTCACCGGCCAGCAGGGCATCATCCATCATAAAGGCAACGGCACGGCCGCTTTCCAGGGTACGGAAGGAGTCACCGTGGTCTTTGGCGCTGATAATACGCATGCCCATTTTCTGCTCGTCGTTAAGCTTGTTGAGCAGGATTTCGGAGGTGGTCCCGGAGGTCACAACAACGGTTTTCCCTTTCAGGTCAGGGAAGTCCTTAATCGGGCCGCCTTTTTTCACCAGCAAACGGGTGCCGACAACGAAGATGGTGTCGGAGAATGCGGCTTGTTTTTGACGTTCCACGTTGTTGGTGGTGGAACCACATTCAAAATCGAAAGTGCCGTTTTGCAGCAGCGGAATACGGTTCTGAGAGGTGATTGGGATCAGTTTCACCTGCAGGTCAGGTTTGTTCAGCTGTTTTTTCACCGCTTCTACGATGGCGTTTGAGTAGTCCTGAGAGTAGCCAACCACTTTTTGCTGATTGTCGTAGTAAGAGAAAGGTACAGATGATTCACGGTGGCCGACCACGATAACGCCGTTGGCTTTGATTTTATCCAGCGTTGACTGCTGAGGTTTCGCATCTTCTGCATGAACCATTGTGGCGCTCATGCCCATCACCAGCATTGCCGTGGCCAGTTTACGTAATTGCATATCCAACTCCTTAATCTTAGTGCCAGAGGAGGCACCGGTATCCGATGTGAGTGTTGTGTTTTGTTGTTTTTTCATGCTGCTAAAAGCGTCATGCAATGCTCTTTTGTTAGCATCTAACCTAGCTGAATGTAAAGAAAATGCTAATAAGATGTTTATTTTTGCGAAGCGCGCCGCACCGTTTAAAGGCAAAGATATGCCAATGCACTATAACGGTGCTTGCGATGTCGCTTTTTGGTGCATGCATTTTTCACTGCCCGATACGGCAAGGCCACAGGGCGTCTTTGCGCCAGCTATTTGATTTCAACTGTTAATATCTAGCAAAGCTTGTGCCAGAAATGAAAAAGGCCAGCAAATTTGCTGGCCTTTAGGCGCGGGAAGGGAGATTACTTTTTGTTGCGGTTACGCAGGCTCATCACCAGAGCGGTGAAACCGAATAACGCAGTAATCACCCACAGCGGCCAGAAGCCGAAGCGTGCATAAGGCGTTAAGCCGGTGGTTGGCGTGACTTTCGCTTCCAGCACTTCGCGGGTGAACTGCGGGATGATATTAGTGATATCACCTTCGGCGTTGACCACCGCAGTGACGCCGTTATTGGTACTGCGCAACAGAGGCCGCCCCAGTTCGAGCGAACGCATACGCGCCATCTGCAGGTGCTGCCACGGGCCGATAGATTTACCGAACCAGGCATCGTTGGAGATAGTCAGCAGGAAGTCAGTATCTGGCCTGAAGTTGTCCCGGACTTGTTCACCCAGGATGATTTCGTAGCAGATTGCCGCCGTCAGCTTAACGCCGTTTGAGAGCAGTTGGGGCTGAACATATGGCCCACGGCTGAACGATGACATAGGCAGATCGAAGAACGGGGCCAGCGGCCGTAGAATCGATTCAAGCGGCACAAACTCACCAAATGGCACAAGGTGGTTTTTGTTGTAGCGATTACTGCTGGTGTAGCTGTAAGGGCTACCTTCACCAAGCGTGATAATGGTGTTGTAGGTGTCATACCGGTTTTGCTTGTTAAGGCGTGCATCGACGATACCGGTAATTAATGAGCTGTGTTTTGCCCGCAGCAGGTCATCCATCATGGTCAGGAACTGTTGCTGATTAATTTCCAGATCGGAGATAGCCGATTCTGGCCAGATGATAAGCTTAGCTTTACCCATCTCCGGCTCTGTTTTATCCAGATAAATTTTCAGCGTGTCCAGCAGCTGGCTTTCATTCCACTTTAGAGACTGGGGAATGTTGCCTTGTACCATCGCCACATCAACGGAACGCTCTGGCAGAGGCTGGAACCATTGAATACTGCGCAGAGGCCAGGGTAATAACAGTAAAGCCGCAGAAACCGCGGCAGGAACCCATTTCCGTGCCTGCAGGGCGTACACCAGAAGGCCACTGATAATCATCAATAGGAAGGTAATCGTATCGACCCCAAAAATCGGCGCGATGCCTTTTAGTGGGCCATCGATTTGGCTGTAGCCAAACTGCAGCCACGGGAAGCCGGTCAGCACCCAGCCGCGCAGGAATTCGGTAATTTGCCAGACGACCGGGGCGGCAATAGCTACGCGCCACCACGTTGTTTTTGGCCACAGCTTGCTGAGAATACCGGCAAACAAACCTGTGTAGAGTGACAAATAAGCGGCCAGCAGTACGACCAGGAACACGTTCACCGGGCCCGGCATACCGCCAAACTGAGCAATACTCACGTAAACCCAATTGACGCCGCTGCCGAACAGCCCCAGCCCCCAGAAGAAGCCAATCGCGGCGCTTTGTACCGGGCGACGGTTGAGCGTCAGACCCTGCAAACCAGCCAGCGAGACAATGGCTGCAGGCCAGAAATCATAAGGGGAAAAGGCCAGCGTTCCGCAGGCCCCAAAGAAAAGCGCCAGCAGCAGGCGAATGCGCTGGCGTTGAAGAAGTTGAGCTATAGCCATAGCTGAGTTATTCGTCCAGTTTAGGTTGCGGCGAGTCGTCCGGAATTCTGACATGAACCTGAATAATACGACGGCTATCGGCCATGGCGACTTTGAACTGGTAACCATCTATTTCAATGGTTTCGCCACGGGCAGGCAGATGCCCAAAGGCTTGCATCACCAGACCACCGATGGTGTCGACTTCTTCATCGCTAAAGTGCGTGTCGAAGGTTTCGTTGAAGTCTTCAATAGAGGCGAGGGCGCGCACCGTCCACGTATGGCGGCTCAGCTGACGGAAATCGCCGTCTTCCTCGTCGTCGTATTCGTCTTCGATTTCCCCGACAATCAGTTCAAGAATATCTTCGATAGTCACGAGACCTGAAACGCCGCCAAATTCATCAATGACAATCGCCATATGATAGCGCTGCTGACGAAACTCTTTCAGCATGCGGTCAACCCGCTTGCTTTCAGGCACGACAACCACCTGACGTAACACTTTTTCCATGCTGAAAGGCTCAGAGTCGCTGCGCATAAACGGCAGCAGATCTTTCGCCATCAGAATCCCTTCGATGTGATCTTTGTCTTCGCTTATCACCGGGAAACGGGAGTGAGCGGAATCGATAATGACATCGAGGCACTCGTCCAGCGTCTGGTTGTGTTTGAGCGTGACCATCTGTGAACGTGGGATCATGATGTCGCGGACGCGCTGGTCAGCGATATCCATTACCCCTTCGAGCATGTCGCGGGTGTCCTGGTCTATCAGAGAGTTTTGCTCAGAATCACGAATAAGCGTCAGCAGATCGTCACGGTTTTTCGGTTCACCGTGAAACAGCTGGTTGAGAATGAGGGAGAAGAATCCCTTTTTGGCTTCCGGCGTGTCACTATTCTGTGAATTGTCGTCGCTCATGGCGTTAGGTTTTAGGCCTCATATAAATCAAATACTAACAGGCAGCCTGATGGTGCACTGCCTGCGCGTGGCGGCGGCAAAGGGAAAGCCCTGAGCCGACTACTCTTTCTCGGCAATGTACGGATCGGCATACCCAAGAGCAAGCATTATCTCTGTTTCCAGCGCTTCCATCTCTTCGGCTTCATCGTCTTCGATGTGGTCGTAACCGAGCAGATGCAGGCTGCCGTGTACAACCATATGTGCCCAGTGGGCTTCCAGCGGCTTCTCTTGTTCTTTGGCTTCCTGCTCAACCACCTGACGGCAGATGATCAGATCGCCCAGTAAGGGAAGCTCAATCCCAGGCGGGGCTTCAAACGGAAAAGAGAGCACGTTGGTGGGCTTATCTTTCCCGCGATAGGTCAGGTTCAGGTCGTGGCTTTCTGCTTCGTCTACCAGACGAACGGTGACCTCTGACTCTGGCTGAAACTGAGGAATAACCGCATCCAGCCAGCGCTGGATTTGTGCTTCATCCGGCAGGCCGCTTTCTGCTTCGCAGGCAACCTGTAAATCTAAAATAACCTGACTCATTTGCTCTCCTGAGCGGTAGCCTGCAGGGCAAGGGCTTCACGTTTACGCTCGGCGGCAAGCTCGTCTTTGCGTTTTTGATCGGCGGCTTCCCAGGCCTCATAGGCGTTAACGATGCGGGCCACAACCGGGTGGCGCACCACGTCTTCGCTGTTAAGGAAGTTGAAGCTGATTTCATCCACCTCGGACAGAACGTCGATAGCATGACGTAAGCCTGATTTCAGGTTACGCGGCAGGTCAATTTGCGTCACGTCGCCGGTAATCACCGCTTTGGAGTTGAAGCCAATGCGGGTCAGGAACATTTTCATCTGTTCGGTGGTGGTGTTCTGGCTTTCATCAAGAATGACAAAAGCATCGTTCAGGGTACGGCCACGCATGTAGGCTAGTGGAGCGACTTCGATAACGTTGCGCTCAATTAGCTTTTCGACTTTCTCGAAGCCCAGCATTTCAAACAGCGCGTCGTACAGAGGGCGCAGGTACGGGTCAACCTTCTGGCTTAAATCGCCGGGAAGGAAGCCCAGTTTTTCACCCGCTTCAACCGCCGGACGGGTCAGCAGAATGCGGCGAATTTCCTGGCGCTCCAGCGCATCAACCGCGGCGGCAACGGCAAGATAGGTTTTCCCTGTCCCTGCCGGCCCAATGCCGAATGTGATGTCGTGGTCGAGAATATTCGCGATGTACTGCGCCTGGTTAGGCGTACGCGGCTTAATGACGCCACGCTTAGTTTTTATATGGATAGCTTTACCGTAATCCGGCACGCTGTCGGCCGTTTGCTCCAGCACCCGACTTTCTTTAATCGCCAGATGAATTTGCTCAGGGTCGATATCCTGGCTTTGGCCGCGCATTGGCGCGGTGTCTACATACAGATGGCGCAGAATATCCGCAGCGGCGTTAACGGAAAGCTCACGACCGGTGAGCCTGAAGTGATTGTCACGGCGGTTGATTTCAATCCCCAGCCGGCGCTCCAGCTGTTTGATGTTGTCATCAAAAGGGCCGCACAGACTAAGCAGACGGGCGTTATCCGCCGGTTCCAGCGTTAATTCACGTGTTTCGATATTCAAACTTATCCTCTGGGTCACTCGGGGCCAGTTAGAGTAAAACGGTCTCGCGTAGCCGAAAATACGGTTCGGCTACAGGGAAATTATTTATCCCGCAGCGTGATGGCGCAAGCGTCACAATTGATATTTGGGTGATGTCTTCAGAATGCAAGTGCAAACAATGAGACAGCCTGCCAGGGCGTGGAATTCGCGTTCCGGCAGGCTGTGGAGAGAATTAAGGCTGGTAAGTCCCAACGCCAATTTCATTCTCTTTGCGGGTACGAGCAATAACGGAAGCCGGGGTTTCAGCAATACGCAGGCCCATTTCGCTTTCTGTGCGTACCAGCTTCGCGCGCAGGGAGTTAGTCAGGACTTCGGTGATTTCAACATCCACGAATTTCCCGACCATATCCGGTGTCCCTTCGAAGTTAACCACGCGGTTATTCTCGGTACGGCCGGACAGCTGCATAATGCTTTTACGTGAAGTACCTTCCACCAGAATGCGCTGCACCGTGCCCAGCATTTTGCGGCTCCACTCCATTACCTGCTGGTTAATACGATCCTGCAGGATATAAAGGCGCTGTTTTTTCTCTTCTTCCGGTACGTCATCAACCATGTCGGCCGCCGGGGTGCCCGGACGAGCGGAGAAAATAAAACTAAAGCTGGTGTCAAAGTTGACGTCAGCAATCAGCTTCATGGTCTGCTCGAAGTCCTGGCTGGTTTCGCCCGGGAAGCCCACGATAAAGTCTGAGCTGATCTGGATATCCGGGCGTGCAGCGCGCAGCTTGCGAATCGTCGATTTATACTCCAGCGCGGTATGCGTGCGGCCCATCATATTCAGCACGCGGTCAGCACCGCTTTGAATCGGCAGGTGCAGGAAGCTCACCAGCTCGGGCGTGTCGCGGTACACTTCGATAATGTCATCGGTAAATTCGATCGGGTGGCTGGTGGTGAAGCGAATACGGTCGATACCGTCAATTGCGGCAACCAGGCGCAGGAGTTCAGCAAACGAGCAGATGCCGCCGTCGTAAGCCGCGCCACGGTATGCGTTAACGTTTTGACCCAGCAGGTTAACTTCACGCACGCCCTGTTCCGCCAGTTGAGCGATTTCAAACAGAATATCGTCGCAAGGGCGGCTCACTTCTTCGCCACGGGTATAAGGCACCACGCAATAGGTACAATATTTGTTGCAGCCTTCCATGATGGAAACGTAGGCGGTCGGGCCTTCGGCTTTCGGCTCAGGCAGGCGGTCAAATTTTTCGATTTCCGGGAAGCTGACGTCCACCACCGGGCTGCGGGTACCGCGAACCTGGTTGATCATTTCCGGCAGGCGGTGCAGGGTTTGCGGCCCAAAGACGATGTCTACATAGTGTGCCCGCTGGCGAATTTTCTTCCCTTCCTGAGAGGCAACGCAGCCGCCGACGCCAATGATCACGTCCGGACGTTTGGCTTTGATATGCTTCCAGCGCCCCAGCAGGTGAAACACCTTTTCCTGTGCTTTTTCGCGAATAGAACAAGTGTTCAGCAGCAGAACGTCCGCTTCATTCGCGTTATCGGTCAGCGTAAAGCCGTGGGTGCTGTCCAGCAGGTCGGCCATCTTCGATGAATCGTATTCGTTCATCTGGCAGCCCCAGGTTTTTATATGGAGTTTTTTTGTCATCGACTTGCCATTGCTCAAGGTGAAGTCAGGAATTAAGCCGGATAGTGTAATGCTTTGCTATGGATGTGACCAGCCTGGGAAAAGCCAGTAGAATTAGCAAAGATGAATTAAGGAAAGAGATTTATGGCAAATCAACCAATTGAAGTAGCCGTTGTTGGCGGCGGCATGGTCGGTGCGGCCGCTGCGCTGGGGCTGGCGCAGCACGGTTTTCGTGTGGCGGTGATTGAACATCATGCTCCTGAGGCTTTTGTTCCAGGTCGCCAGCCGGATGTCCGTATTTCGGCCATCAGCAGTGCATCGGTTGGCCTGCTCAAGTCTCTTGGCGTCTGGGGCAGCGTTTTAGCGGTGCGGGCGCACCCTTATCGCCGCCTGGAAACCTGGGAATGGGAAAGCGCGCACGTCGGTTTTGATGCCGAAGAACTGGGCTTACCTGAGCTCGGTTTCATGGTGGAAAATAACGTGCTGCAGCGCGTGCTTTGGGAAGCGCTTGAGGCACATCAGAATATCACTTTACGTTGCCCGGCGAGGCTACGGCAAATCCATCGCCAGGCAGCAGGTTGGGCGCTTGAGTTTGAAGACGGCGGCTCACTCAATGCTGAAATGGTGATTGGCGCGGATGGCGCGAATTCCCAGATCAGAAAATGGGCGGGGATTGGCGTGCATGCCTGGCAGTACCGTCAAGCCTGCATGCTAATTACCGTTAAATGCGAGTTTGAGCCGGGAGACAGCACCTGGCAGCATTTCACACCGACAGGGCCACATGCTTTCCTGCCGCTGTTCGATAACTGGGCCTCTCTGGTTTGGTATGACACGCCGACACGTATTCGGCAGTTGCAGGGAATGAACATGCCCCAGCTGCAAAAAGCGATTTCGGCCGCTTTTCCTCAGCGACTCGGGGCGGTTACGCCGGTTGCCAGCGGGGCATTTCCGCTGACTCGTCGACACGCTTTGCAGTATGTCCAGCCGGGGCTGGCACTGATAGGTGACGCGGCGCATACGATTCATCCTTTGGCCGGGCAGGGTGTTAACCTGGGGTATCGCGACGTAGATACTTTGCTTGATGTCCTGATCGGTGCCCGTAGCCACGCAGAAGCCTGGGCGAGTGAGGCTATTTTAAAACGTTATCAGAGGCGCCGTCAGGCGGATAATTTCCTGATGCAAAGCGGAATGGATCTGTTCTATGCGGGGTTCAGTAATAACCTGGGGCCGCTGCGCGTGGTGCGAAATATTGGACTTATGGCGGCGGAAAGAGCCGGTGGCCTGAAGCGTAAAGCGCTGAAATACGCCCTGGGATTATAGTTAAGACGCGCAGGGCGATTTACCGCTCTGCTTATGCTGACTAAATGTCAGATAGCAAAAAGCCCGCTTGCGCGGGCTTTTCATTGTGTGGCTGGGGTGCAGGGATTCGAACCCCGGAATGCTGGTATCAGAAACCAGAGCCTTACCGCTTGGCGACACCCCAATTGCGTTAAACGAACCGCTTAACGACTTTAAAATTGGCTGGGGTACGAGGATTCGAACCTCGGAATGCTGGTATCAGAAACCAGAGCCTTACCGCTTGGCGATACCCCAACAATTTTTTTGGATTTATCGAAATTAATCAATAATTCCTTTGTATGGTGGCTACGACGGGATTCGAACCTGTGACCCCATCATTATGAGTGATGTGCTCTAACCAGCTGAGCTACGTAGCCAGACCTTATCATATTTTTCGATGGCTGGGGTACCTGGATTCGAACCAGGGAATGCCGGTATCAAAAACCGGTGCCTTACCGCTTGGCGATACCCCAATAACCGTCGCGGTAAACCGCATGTATCGAAAAAATAATGGCTGGGGTACCTGGATTCGAACCAGGGAATGCCGGTATCAAAAACCGGTGCCTTACCGCTTGGCGATACCCCATCCGTGCAACGCGAAAGATAAATGGTGCGGGAGGCGAGACTTGAACTCGCACACCTTGCGGCGCCAGAACCTAAATCTGGTGCGTCTACCAATTTCGCCACTCCCGCATAAAAAAGATGGTGGCTACGACGGGATTCGAACCTGTGACCCCATCATTATGAGTGATGTGCTCTAACCAGCTGAGCTACGTAGCCATCTTTTTACGCGCTACCTTATCGGCGTTGCGGGGCGCATTATGCTGAGTTGACTCTACAGCGTCAACTAGTTTTTTCCCGAAAACCCGCTCAGAATGCTCGTTTGAATGACTTGCGAACAGCTTGCTTGAAATATCGACAATAACGCACGTTTTTGTTTTTAATTCCGCTTAAAAACAGGGATAAAGCCGCGACAGGAATACAGAAACGACAACGGGCCATAAGGCCCGTTGTTTTAAGCTAAATTAGCGATTAATAGGCGGCCTGGTGCACACCCACCGCGCGCCCTGATGGATCGTTCATGGTTTTGAACGACTCATCCCATTCGATCGCTTTTGCGGAAGAACAGGCCACTGACGGGCCGCCAGGTACGCATTCCGCCGCGCTTTGCAGCGGGAACAGCTCTTCAAAGATTTCGCGGTACAAATAGGCTTCTTTCGAGCCTGGCGTGTTGTACGGGAAACGGTAGGCAGCGGTGGCCAACTGCTGGTCGCTAATCTGCTCAGCGGCCACTTCTTTCAGCGTATCAATCCAGCTGTAGCCTACGCCGTCAGAGAACTGCTCTTTCTGGCGCCACGCCACGCTTGCCGGCAGGTACGATTCGAAGCACTCACGCAGAACATGCTTTTCCATTTTGCCGTTGCCGCACATTTTGTCCTGCGGGTTGATGCGCATTGCCACGTCGAGGAATTTTTTATCCAGGAACGGGACGCGGGCTTCAACGCCCCAGGCGGACATTGCCTTGTTGGCGCGGGCACAGTCAAACATGTGCAGGGCCTGTAATTTGCGCACGGTTTCTTCATGCAGCTCTTTGGCGTTTGGCGCTTTGTGGAAGTACAGGTAACCACCGAACACCTCATCAGAGCCTTCCCCGGACAACACCATTTTGATGCCCATCGCTTTGATTTTACGCGACATCAGGTACATCGGTGTTGAAGCGCGGATCGTTGTCACATCGTAAGTTTCGATGTGATAGATAACATCGCGGATCGCATCCAGGCCTTCCTGGACGGTGAAGTGGATCTCATGGTGAACCGTGCCCAGATGGTTAGCGACTTCCTGTGCGGCTTTCAGGTCAGGAGAACCTTCCAGACCCACTGCGAAGGAGTGAAGCTGCGGCCACCAGGCTTCGCTACGCTCTTCATCTTCTACGCGGCGCGCGGCAAATTTTTTGGTGATCGCGGAAATCACGGAAGAGTCCAGCCCGCCGGACAGCAGAACGCCATAAGGAACGTCGGACATCAGGTGGCTCTTCACGGAATCTTCCAGCGCCTGACGCAGCGCATTTTTGTCCGTGACGTTGTCTTTTACTTCTTCGTAGCTGAACCAGTCGCGCTGATAGTAGCTGCGGATTTCGCCGTCTTTGCTCCACAGGTAGCTGCCCGCCGGGAACTCTTTGATGGTGCGACAAACAGGCACAAGGGCTTTCATTTCTGAAGCGACATACAGGTTACCGTGTTCATCATGGCCCATATAAAGCGGGATGATGCCGATGTGGTCACGGCCAATCAGGTAAGCGTCTTTCTCGCTGTCGTAAAGCGCGAAGGCAAACATCCCCTGCAGATCATCAAGGAAGTCAGGGCCTTTTTCCTGATACAGCGCCAGGATAACTTCACAGTCTGAACCGGTCTGGAAGGTATAGCGGTCGCCGTATTCGGCGCGCAGAGCCTGGTGGTTGTAGATTTCGCCGTTAACCGCCAGGGCGTGAGTTTTTTCGGTGTTGTACAGCGGCTGAGCACCCGCGTTGACGTCAACAATTGACAGACGTTCGTGAACAAGAATCGCTTTATCGCTGGCATATACCCCTGACCAGTCCGGGCCGCGGTGGCGCATCAGGCGTGATAATTCCAGCGCTTTTTTGCGCAATTCAACTGCATCAGTTTTGATATCCAGAACGCCAAAGATAGAACACATATAACTTCTCCGTACACTTGCCTGAGCGATTTGAGTTGTGGTGCTGCGTTGCCGATTTTTTTGCTTTTGCTGCGGCTTTGCGGCGTTGCTTAGTAATGAAAATGCTCAATCGTTGAAGGGAATGCAAGGCTTTTAGCTTTCAGCTAATAAATAGTGCAGTGAGGATTGCTGATTTATGAAAAATGATGATGTTTTCGGCGTGAAAATTAACGGATCGTCAATTTTTAACAATTTGTACTGAAGTTTGATTCGCCTGGGCGGCGATTTTTTATCGATATAAAAATGCCGGCTCTGGGCCGGCATTCTGAATTAGAAAATATCGATTTCAGCCACAGAGGGGTAAATCCAACTTGGCCGGAACGGCATATCATCGACGTTGTTCAGGCTGGAGACACCAGACAGAACCAGGATAGTTTCAAGACCCGCCTGGAAGCCCGCGAGAATATCCGTCCGCAGGTTATCGCCGACGATAACGGTTTGCTCGGAATGCGCCTGCATTTTATTGAGCGCCGCGCGGATGATCCACGGGCTTGGTTTGCCGACATAAAACGGTTCACGACCGGAGATTTTCTCAATACCCGCACAAAGCGCGCCGCAGGCCGGGCTAAAGCCGTGGCCGTGGCTGTCAGGATTGGTCGCAATGAAACGTGCACCGTTTGCCACGAAGTAGGCCGCTTTATGCATCATCTCCCAGTTAAAGGAGCGAGTTTCACCGACGATAACAAAGTCAGGATTGATGTCGGTAATGGTAAATCCAGCTTTGTAGAGTTCGTGAATCAGCGCCCCTTCACCGACGACGTAGGCTTTCTTACCTTCCTGACGACGGAGGAAATCGGCCGTAGCCATGGCGGAGGTGTAAAACACGCTCTCCGGCACGTCGATACCCGCGGAGGCAAAGCGGTTGGCAAGATCCTGGCTGGTCTGGGAAGGGTAGTTGGTCAGCAGCACCAGCGGCATTTCTTTTTCAAGAATACGTGCCAGAAATTCATTAGCGCCCGGCACGGCGACGTTGTCGTGCATCAGCACGCCGTCGATATCACAAATTACGTTCTGGATGGTGGTCATTAACAACTCTGGCTCACGGAATGAAGTCGGTAACTATAGCGTAAAATGCTGCCTGGGCAGCATTAACTTTCCAGCAAATGCTGAAGCAAGACGCCGTTTAGCATCGAGCGCTTAACCAGCGCAAAGGCTCCGATGGCCGAGCGGTCGTCCAGCTTTGAGCAGACGATAGGCAAATTTTTACGGAAGGCATTCAATACCTGAGTATTAATGCAGCCTTCAATGGCCGGCAGCAGCACTTTTTCAGCTTCGATTATCTCACCGGCAAGCACGACTTTTTGCGGGTTAAACAGGTTAATGGCGATGGAAATGGCTTTCCCCAGGTGGCGGCCAACGTGTTCCAGCACTTCACAGGCCAACGCATCGCCTTTATTGGCCGCTTTGCAGATAGCTTGAATACTACAATCTTCCAACGTCAAACGGCTGTTATAGCCTTGTTCCAGCAAATGGCGGACGCGTTTTTCAATGGCGGCGTTCGCGGCGATGGTTTCCAGGCAGCCAAAGTTACCGCAGTGGCAGCGCTCGCCTAATGGGTCTACCTGAATGTGGCCAATCTCACCGACGTTCCCATTACGGCCGATAAAAATCCGCCCGTTTGACAGAATGCCCGCCCCGGTGCCGCGGTGAACGCGCACCAAAATAGAGTCTTCGCAGTCGTGAGTTGCACCGAAGTAGTGCTCGGCCAGCGCGAGACTGCGAATATCATGGCCGACAAAACAGGTCACTTTGAAACGTTTTTCCAGGCTGTCGACCAGCGCCCAGTTGTTGACGGCGATGTGCGGCATGTAGCGGATCACGCCGCTTTCTGGGTCAACCAGCCCTGGCAGGATGACGGAAATAGCGATAAGTTCGCGGGTTTTACGCTGCCAGGTTTCGATAAAGTGACTGATGGCGTTGAGCAACGCATGCTCGAGCGTTTCCTGGGTGCGTTCAGGCAGCGGGTAGTGCTCTTCGGCGATGGATTTCGCGCTCAGGTCGAACAGGGTGATAGTGGCGTCATGGCGCCCAAGGCGCACGCCAATAGCGTGAAAGTTACGTGTTTCGGTAGTAATGGAGATAGCGCGGCGGCCGCCGGTGGAGGCCTGCTGATCGACTTCTTTTATCAGGCCGCGCTCAATAAGCTGGCGAGTAATTTTTGTGACGCTGGCGGGCGCAAGCTGGCTTTGTTCGGCAATCTGGATGCGCGAGATGGGACCGTGCTGATCAATCAGGCGGTAGACCGCCGCGCTATTCAGCTGTTTTACCAGGTCAACGTTACCAATTTGGGCTTGTCCGCCAGTCGTCATGCTATTTACTCAGTTACGACCTCGTTACCATTAACGATGGTCTTGATAATTTTATAGTCGCGGGTAAACACGGTCAGGTTAGCCACTTTACCGGCTTCGATTGCGCCCAGATGTTTATCCACGCCCATGGCGCGAGCAGGGTAGAGGGTTGCCATACGCAGGACTTCATCCAGCGCGATGGCCGCGTGTTCCACCAAATTGCGAACACCTTGAATCATGGTCAGTGCAGACCCGCTCAGCGTGCCGTTCTCATCAACGCACAGACCGTCACGGTAGTATATTGTTTTGCCAGCAAAAATGAACTGATCGATGTTGGCACCTGCCGGTGCGGTTGCGTCAGTCACCAGGCACAGTTTATCGCCCTTCACGCGTTTTGCGGTGCGAATGTTCGCATAATCCACATGTAAACCATCAGCAATGATGCCACAGTAGACGTCAGCTTCATCAAAAATTGCGCCAGCAAGGCCAGGTTCACGGCCGGTAATATAAGGCATCGCGTTGAAAAGGTGGGTTGCGAAGGTGATCCCGGCGCGGAAGCCAATTTTGGCTTCTTTAATTGTTGCATTGGAATGACCGGCAGAAACGATGATGCCCGCAGCGACCAGCTTCTGAATGACTTCTGGCTCAACCATTTCAGGTGCGAGGGTGATTTTGGTGATCACATCGGCATTCTGGCAGAGGAAATCAACCAGCTTCGCATCCGGCTTGCGCACGAAGCCCGGGTTGTGCGTCCCTTTTTTCACGATGTTAAGCCACGGCCCTTCAAGGTGTAAACCCAGCGCCTGATGGCTGTATTTCGCCAGATAGTCGCGCATGACGTTCACGCCCTGCATCATCAGCTCGTCGCTGGTGGTGATAAGCGTAGGCAGGTAGCTGGTGCAGCCTGAGCGTTCGTTCGCTTTCTGCATGATTTCCAGCGTTTCAACAGAAACGGCTTCTGCGGTGTCGTTAAACTGCACGCCGCCGCAGCCGTTCAGCTGTACGTCAATAAAACCGGGGGCAATGACGGCACCGCCCACATCGCGCGTTTCGATACCTGCTGGCAGTGCTTCTACAGGGCAAACTCGCTCAATCAGGCCATCGGCAATGACTACCGCGTGGTCATCCAGAATTTCGTGGCCGGTATAAATCCGACCGTGGATTAATGCATACATATCCTACCCCCGGGAATAACGTCGTGCTTTAAGACTGTAAGATCGCTAATAAAGAGGAAAAGCCGAAACACCTTCCTCTTTATGACTGACTGTAGAAAACCAATACATTGATTTTCCTGGACAACTGACGCTTTTACGACGCGTCAGTTGTCTATTGTGCCTTAAAGGCCTTTAATGTTTTCTGCTTCCAGTTCGTTGAAATATTTCAACGTTTTGACTTTCAGCTCCATGGTGGACGGCTCATCACACACGATCACCGCCTTTGGATGCAGCTGCAGGCAGGTGATAGTCCACATGTGGTTAACGTTGCCTTCCACGGCCGCCTGCAGCGCCAGAGCTTTGACACCGCCCAGCACCAGGATCATCACTTCTTCTGCATCCAGCAGGGTACCTACGCCAACGGTCAGCGCGTATTTAGGTACCTGAGTCACGTCGCCGCCGAAGAAACGAGAGTTTGCCACGCGGGTGTCATGGGTCAGGGTTTTAATACGGGTGCGGGAAGCCAGGGAAGACGCTGGTTCGTTGAACGCGATGTGGCCGTCGTTGCCCACACCGCCCATGAACAGGTGAATTTTGCCATAGGAGCGAATTTTCTCTTCGTAGCGGCGACATTCTGCATCAACATCTTCTGCGTTGCCGTTCAGCAGATTGATGTTTTCCGCTGGGATATCAACGTGATCAAAGAAGTTGCGGTGCATGAAAGTATAATAGCTTTCCGGGTGTTCTTTCGGCAGACCGACGTATTCATCCATGTTGAACGTGACGACGTTCTTAAAGCTAACCTGGCCTGCTTTATGCATCTCAACCAGAGCTTTGTAAGCTTCCAGCGGCGTGCCGCCGGTTGGCAGACCCAGAACAAAAGGACGGTCCGCGGTTGGTTTGAATGCATTGATGCGATTTACAATATGGCGAGCTGCCCATTTGCCGACTTGTGCCGGGGTAGCCAGGGGAATCAGTCTCATCATTCACCTCGTAGTTTAAGAGTAAAAATAGGGTTAGCTGAATCGATCTCGATAAGCATAAGGGTAAACCACTTTTATACTGAACCGACAGGGATCAATCCGCCTTGATTTTTTGAATCATAAAATAAGTTTTCGGAGATAGCCAGTGAAGGGGGAGGGTTGAAGCGATATTTGGTGATAAATATCACAAAAAAGGTGCGTTTAATTTGCGGTACGAATTAATTTTTTTCACACTTCACCGTGTGATGTGAATCGTCGCCGTGTATTCAATGTAAGTAAGACAATAAAAACACTGCTTGAGCGAGCCTTAACGGGGTCTCATAGGGGGAATAAAGTGAGTATTCTAGGTTATCTACAGCGCGTGGGCCGGGCACTTATGGTGCCGGTGGCTACACTGCCAGCAGCAGCAATATTAATGGGGGTTGGTTACTGGATTGACCCAGTTAGCTGGGGTGGAGACAACGCGTTAGCCGCGCTCTTCATTAAATCCGGTTCCGCCATTATCGATAACATGTCCGTGTTGTTCGCCATCGGCGTCGCTTACGGCATGTCCAAAGACAAAGACGGTGCAGCTGCACTGACCGGCTTTGTTGGCTTCCTGGTTCTGACCACCCTCTGCTCACCGGCAGCGGTTGCCATGATCCAGAAAATTCCGGCGGATCAGGTTCCGGCGGCGTTTGGTAAAATCAGTAACCAGTTCGTCGGTATTCTGGTCGGTATTATTTCTGCAGAACTCTATAACCGCTTCAGCGGCGTTGAGCTGCCGAAAGCGCTCTCCTTCTTCAGCGGTCGTCGTCTGGTGCCAATCCTGACCTCCTTCGTGATGATTGCCGTTGCTTTCATCATGATGTACGTCTGGCCGATGATCTTCGACGGTCTGGTGAACTTCGGTGAACACATTCAGAAACTGGGTTCTGCAGGCGCCGGTATCTATGCCTTCTTCAACCGTTTGCTGATCCCGGTTGGTCTGCACCACGCCCTGAACTCCGTGTTCTGGTTTGACGTTGCGGGTATTAACGACATTCCTAACTTCCTGGGTGGCGCTCAGTCCATCGAAGCAGGTAAAGCGGTTGTCGGTATCACCGGTCGTTACCAGGCGGGCTTCTTCCCGATCATGATGTTCGGTCTGCCAGGTGCAGCGCTGGCCATCTATCACTGTGCACGTCCTGAAAACAAAGCAAAAGTTGCCGGTATCATGATGGCCGCTGCTTTCGCTGCGTTCTTCACCGGGATCACCGAACCGCTGGAGTTCTCCTTCATGTTCGTTGCGCCGGTACTGTACGTGATTCACGCAGTGCTGACCGGTATCTCGGTATTTATCGCGGCAAGCATGCACTGGATTGCGGGCTTCGGCTTCTCTGCGGGCCTGGTGGATATGGTGCTTTCTTCCCGTAACCCGCTGGCAACCCACTGGTGGATGCTGATCCCTCAGGGTCTGGTGTTCTTCGTTCTCTACTACGTGGTGTTCCGTTTCACTATCACCAAATTCAACCTGCTGACGCCGGGCCGTGAACTGGCTGTAGCCGGTGACGAGGCTGACGGTCAGGACGTGAACGTGAGCGGTGAAGCGAATCAGGACGTTTCTGGTCTGGCTCGTCAGTACATCTCTGCGGTAGGCGGCTCTGCAAACCTGACCGGCATTGATGCCTGTATCACTCGTCTGCGTCTGAGTGTGAAAGACTCTTCCGTTGTTAACGAAGCGCTGGCTAAGCGTCTGGGTGCGACGGGCGTTATTCGCCTGAACAAAACCAGCGTGCAAATCATCGTTGGCTTTGCTGCAGAAAAAATTGCTAATGCAATGAAAACCGCAGGCACTGTCGAAGCCGCCGCACCTGTTGCGGGTGCAGCACCGGCTCCTGCGGCTAAACCACAGGCTGTTCCAAACGCGGCCAGCACAACTATTGCCGCTCTGGTTTCTCCGGTAACCGGCGATGTTGTTGAGCTGGACCAGGTGCCTGACGAAGCTTTCGCCAGCAAAGCTGTAGGTGATGGCGTAGCGGTTAAGCCGACGGAGAAAACTGTCGTTTCTCCTGCCGCCGGGACTATCGTGAAAATCTTCAACACCAACCACGCGTTCTGCCTTGAGACAGAAAAAGGCGCAGAGATTGTGGTTCACATGGGCATCGATACCGTTGCTCTGGGTGGTAAAGGCTTCACGCGTCTGGTGGAAGAAGGAGCCGAAGTGGTTGCCGGCCAGCCGATTCTGGAAATGGATCTCGATTTCCTGAACGCCAACGCTCGCTCCATGATTAGCCCGGTAGTTTGCAGCAACATCGACGACTTCAGCGGTCTGGTTATCCAGGCGAAAGGTCAGGTGGTTGCAGGTCAAACACCACTGTATGAGATTAAAGGCAAGTAATCGCTCCTGAGTAAGCATTTGTGCCTTAAGCGGCTGGCGTATATCGTCAGCCGCTTTTTTATTACCTGCCGCTAGCCAGCATGGATAACCCTAATTTATGCAACTAAAGGTTGTTTCCCGAGGCCGCTTATTAGATCATACGCCGTTAACTAAGGTACACGCTTTGAGGAACCCGCGATGAGTGAGGCTGAAGCCCGCCCAACTAACTTTATTCGTCAGATTATTGATGAAGACCTGGCGAACGGTAAGCACACCAGTATTTGCACCCGTTTTCCGCCTGAGCCAAATGGCTATCTGCACATTGGCCACGCCAAGTCTATTTGCCTGAACTTTGGCATTGCCCAAGATTACCAGGGGCAATGCAACCTGCGCTTCGACGACACAAACCCGGTAAAAGAAGACATCGAATACGTAGAGTCCATCAAGCATGACGTTGAATGGCTGGGCTTCCACTGGTCTGGCAATGTGCGTTATTCGTCTGACTATTTTGACCAGCTGTTTAATTATGCCGTTGAGCTGATTAATAAAGGGCTGGCGTATGTTGATGAGCTGAGCCCGGAACAAATTCGTGAATACCGTGGCTCGCTGACTGCGCCCGGTAAAAACAGCCCGTTCCGCGATCGTAGCGTTGAGGAAAACCTCGCGCTGTTCGAGAAAATGCGCAACGGTGAGTTCGCCGAAGGTACCGCCTGCCTGCGTGCCAAAATCGATATGGCCTCGCCGTTCATCGTTATGCGCGACCCGGTGCTGTATCGCATTAAATTTGCCGATCACCACCAGACCGGCAACAAGTGGTGCATCTACCCGATGTACGACTTCACCCACTGTATTTCCGATGCGCTGGAAGGCATTACGCACTCGCTGTGTACCCTGGAGTTCCAGGACAACCGCCGCCTGTATGATTGGGTGCTGGATAACATCACCATTCCTGCACACCCGCGTCAGTACGAGTTTTCTCGCCTGAATCTCGAATACGCCATCATGTCCAAGCGTAAGCTGAACTTGCTGGTGACCGAGAAGATTGTGGAAGGCTGGGACGACCCGCGTATGCCGACCATCTCCGGTTTGCGTCGCCGCGGCTATACCGCAGCCTCCATTCGCGAGTTCTGTAAGCGCATTGGCGTAACCAAGCAGGACAACACCGTTGAAATGGCTTCTCTGGAATCCTGTATCCGTGACGATCTCAACGAGAATGCACCGCGTGCCATGGCCGTACTGGATCCGGTAAAAGTTATTATCACTAACTACCCTGAAGGTGATGAAGAGACGGTCACCATGCCGAATCACCCAAATAAACCTGAAATGGGTAGCCGTGAAGTGCCGTTCAGTCGTGAGATCTATATTGATCGCGCTGACTTCCGTGAAGAGGCAAACAAGCAATACAAGCGTCTGGTGATGGGTAAAGAAGTTCGCTTGCGTAATGCCTATGTGATCAAAGCCGAGCGTGTAGAAAAAGACGCCGAAGGTAATATCACCGAACTGTATTGCACCTATGATCCGGAAACCCTGAGCAAGGATCCGGCTGACGGCCGCAAGGTTAAGGGTGTGATTCACTGGGTCAGCGCAGCACACGCGCTGCCGGTGGAGATTCGCCTGTACGATCGCTTGTTTAGCGTCGCGAATCCAGGGGCTGCGGAAGACTTCCTGTCTACCATTAACGCGGATTCCCTGGTTATTCGTCAGGGCTTCGTTGAGCCTAGCCTGCAGAACGCGGAAAAAAGTAAGGCATATCAGTTCGAGCGTGAAGGTTACTTCTGCCTCGACAGCCGCTATGCGACCGCAGAAAAACTGGTGTTTAACCGCACCGTTGGCCTGCGTGATACCTGGGCTAAAATCGGTGAGTAATTGCCACTAACAGCCTGATGAAAGCGCCGCGCAATGCGGCGTTTTTTCTTTTTGCTTACCTTTTGTTAACCTTTCATGCACATTCGCGGTGCGAATTAATTCTCATTTTCATTTTTGGGAAAATCTCCTTACACAATGTCATCTCTTCCCCGTAATCTCCTGATGCTTATAATGAAAGCGCTCTCAAAGAGATTTTATTCTTAAAATCAATCGTAATCAGGGTTAATCATCTGCTGCGCAATTTTGTTACAAATGCACATAGATTATGTGCTCTCTGTCATACTCCAGGAAATCTCTGATACAAAGTCATTGATAATTCGCGTCGCGAAAAATAGTCTATGAGCAGCAGTAATGCGGGTGTGTTAAGCAAAAACCGCTTTTAGCCGTCAGGCAATTTTACTTTTTTCGTCAATGGCGCTTTTCACGTCAGACGATGATTTTTACGTCAAAGAGGAATTTAACTATGCGTACGTTTAGTGGCAAACGTAGTGCGCTTGCTCTTGCTATTGCAAGCGTTACCGCTCTTTCTGGCTTTGTAGTGGCTCCGCAGGTTAGTGCTGCGGGTTTTGTTGATGACTCCACGCTGACCGGCGGCATCTATTACTGGCAGCGTGAGCGTGACCGTAAAGATGTGTCCGACGGTAAGTACAAAACTAACCTGTCGCACTCAACCTGGAACGCCAACCTCGACTTCCAGTCCGGCTATGCGGCCGATATGTTTGGTTTCGATATTGCCGCCTTCACCGCCATTGAAATGGCCGAAGACAGCGCCAGTGGCCACCCGAACGAAATCGCATTCTCCTCTAAAAATAAAACCTACGACGAAGACTACTCCGGTGATAAAGGCGGCATTAGCCTTTATAAAGCGGCTGCTAAATTCAAATACGGCCCGGTATGGGCACGTGCAGGTTACATTCAGCCAACCGGCCAAACGCTGCTAGCACCACACTGGAGCTTCATGCCTGGTACTTATCAGGGTGCTGAAGCAGGGGCCGCATTTGACTACGGTGATGCCGGTGCGCTGAGCTTCTCCTATATGTGGACCAACGAGTACAAGGCGCCGTGGCACCTTGAAACCGACAAGTTCTACCAGAACGACAAAAAAACCAAAGTTGATTACCTGCACTCCATCGGCGCGAAGTATGACTTCAAAAACGACCTGATTCTCGAAGCCGCATTTGGCCAGGCGCAGGGCTTTGTTGATCAGTACTTCGCTAAAGCCAGCTACAAATTTGACGTTGCAGGTAGCCCGCTGAGCACCAGCTACCAGTTCTACGGCACCCGTGATAAAGCCGCGAACAACACTATCAACGATATCTACGATGGCACCGCATGGCTCCAGGCGTTGACCTTTGGTTATAAAATTGGCCAGGTTGACCTGCGTCTCGAAGGGACCATGGTGAAGGCAGAAGGGCAGCAGGGTTACTTCCTGCAGCGTATGACGCCAACCTACGCTTCTTCCAACGGTCGTCTGGATGTGTGGTGGGATAACCGCTCTGACTTCAACGCCAACGGTGAAAAAGCCGTGTTCTTCGGCGCAATGTATGACCTGAGCAACTGGAATCTGCCGGGTTGGGCAGTCGGTGCTTCTTACGTTTATGCATGGGATGCAAAACCATCCACCTGGGCGCTTGATGCTTCCGGTAACCGCCAGGATCTCGCTTCCAACAAGATCAAAGAGTCTTCTTACAGCCTCGATGCAATGTATACCGTGCAGGAAGGCCGAGCGAAAGGCACGCTGTTCAAACTGCACTTCACACAGTACGACAACCACTCCGACATCCCAAGCTGGGGCGGTGGTTACGGCAACATGTTCCAGGATGAGCGTGACGTGAAGTTCATCGTGATTGCTCCGTTCACCATCTTCTGATGTGAAACCGGGCGCGTAAGCGCCCGTTTTTTATAAGGAACCGAACATGAAAAAGATTCTACTGGTCACTGCGGCTGTTTTCACGCTGTCTGCCTGCGTTCAGCCTCCGGCACCTCCGGAAGATTCACGCCTGAAGCAGGCCTATAGCGCCTGTATCAACACGGCGGAGGGCAATCCGGATAAAATTGAAGCCTGCCAGAGCGTGCTGAACGTACTGCGTCAGGAAAAACAGCATAAAGCGTTTGTTGAAAAAGAGGCTGTGAACGTGTTGGATTATCAGAAATGCATCCAGGCAAGAAAGAGCGGCAATGATGAAGCCGCGAAGGTGCGCTGCGATAAGATTTGGCAGGAGATTCGCGCCAATAACAGCTGATAACCTTTTTCAGTCAATAAAAAAACCGGCAAGGGAAACCTGCCGGTTTTTTGCTTTTAAACGCCACCGAAGCAGCGTTTGTTAATGCGGATTACTTATTTCGGATCGTGGGCCGTGTCGTCTTCACGGCAGTCGCCTTCGGCACAGTGTCCGTACAGATACAAACTGTGGTTAGTCAGGCGAATACCGTGGCGCGCGGCAATTTCACGCTGGCGAGATTCGATAGAATCGTCGCTGAACTCGATGACTTTTCCGCAGTCGAGGCAGATCAGGTGATCGTGGTGATGCTGCTGGGTCAGCTCGAAAACGGACTTGCCGCCTTCAAAGTTGTGGCGGGTCACGATCCCGGCATCATCAAACTGGTTCAGTACGCGGTAGACCGTCGCCAGGCCAATTTCTTCGCCCATGTCGATCAGACGTTTATATAAGTCTTCCGCGCTGACGTGATGATTTACCGGCTCTTGCAGCACTTCGAGGATTTTTAATCGCGGAAGCGTGACTTTCAAGCCGGCCTTCTTTAATGCGGTATTGTTGTCAGTCATGCGGAAATTGTCCTGTTGCTTAACGATTCGCTCAAACTGCAGTGAGCGTTAAGAGTAATGCGTCTCATTATAGAACTGCTACTTCTAAATGGGAACCGCAAGTATGGTGCAAAATAAGGCTGAAAAATCGTGGCGGCGTCGCCATTTACAGTAATTATCAGCCAAGCTATCAGGAAGACATTGTACAGGGATGTACGAGAAAGTTACAAACTTGTAGCAATTATTTTCATTGCTACAAGCTATCAAAATGGCGCAAATGCTCTATTTGCGCCAGAGAAATCAGGCGTTAATGATATCAGCCAGATTCAGTTCTTCAGAAACTTGCTTAACCCACTTCTCAACGCGTTCTGCGGTCAGTTCTGGCTGACGGTCTTCGTCAATGGCCAGGCCGACAAAGTTGTCGTCATCAGCCAGGCCTTTGGAGGCTTCAAAGTGGTAACCGGCGGTTGGCCAGTGGCCCACAATCGCCGCGCCGCGCGGTTCGATAATGTCGCGGATGGTGCCCAGTGCATCACAGAAGTATTCTGCGTAATCTTCCTGGTCGCCGCAGCCGAACAGCGCCACCAGTTTGCCGTTGAAATCGACTTCTTCAAGAGTAGGGAAGAAATCATCCCAGTCGCACTGGGCTTCACCGTAGTACCAGGTCGGGATGCCGAGCAACAGAATGTCGAAACCTTCGAGATCTTCTTTGCTGCTTTTAGCAATGTCATGCACCTCAGCAACGTCTTTACCGAGCTGTTTTTGAATCATTTTCGCGATATTTTCGGTGTTACCAGTGTCGCTGCCGAAAAAAATGCCTACGATTGCCATGAGTAAAATAACCTCTTGAAACTTAATAGTATGCTGGCCGTCAAATGCCCACGTATAGGGCAATCATAGCAGAACAGCTCCGGCAGCGGAAACAGCTATCACACCCGGGTGCACAGTCTGCAACATGGTTTAGCTCACCCTTTTGAGATTTCAGATAACCCGCAGGGCGGCTGAAGGCGTTACCCGAGATTTTTAAGCTGCTCGAGCAGCATCTCTTCGATCAGTTCGCTGCGGCTGATGTTGCGGGCGTCAGCCAGCTGGTTGAGGGCATCGACCGCATCATTGTTCAGTTTTAGCTCAACCCGCTTCAAACCACGCACTTTATCGCGCTTCAGCTGATTGCGCTTATTGATACGCAATTGCTCATCACGCGAGAGCGGATTGGTTTTCGGCCGCCCGGGGCGACGCTCGTCCGCGAACAGATCTAATGTAGTACGGTCCGTTTGTTCTTTTGCCATGATTAGAATACTGACAGGAAATTCTGGCTGCAGGGGCAGGGTGCCGGTGCAATTAAGCGCGCCATCATACATCAGCGCGCCATTCCCGCCAACGCGTTAGCGACTTCTGCTGCCCGGTCGGTCTGTTTTTAATCAGTTTTTCTACTCAGCGTCGATAAATCGGTGAATTGCCCGCAAAACGGCGTCCGGTTTTTCCGCATGAACCCAATGACCTGCTCCAGCGATGACGTGAGCGCGGGCCTGTGGGAACTGACTTAACAGCGCCTCGCGGTGGCTTTCATCAACATACGGAGAATTCCCGCCGCGGATAAACAACGCTGGATGTGGCCAGGCCGGGACAGGCTGCCAGCCAACGATATTTTCATATTGCTGCCAAAGCACGGGCACGTTGAACTTCCACTCGCCGTCAGCAAAGGATTTCAGCAGAAACTGAATAACGCCTTCCTCAGCTACGTGGTCGCGCATGATTTGCGCCGCCTGCTGGCGAGTTTTTACGCCCGCTTCGCTGACCGCGCGAATAGCCGCGAAAATTTCGTCATGACGGCGAACCTGATAGTTAACCGGCGCAATATCGATCATCACTAGCTTATCAATACGCTGAGGTGCGATTGCGGTAAGGGCCATCACCACTTTGCCGCCCATGGAATGACCAATAAACGTGGCTTTTTCGATGCCGTATTCGTCCAGGGTATCCAAAACGTCCCCGGCCATTGCGGCATAGCTCATGTCATCGCTGCGCGGTGACAGTCCATGATTGCGCAGATCGATCTGCAGCAACGTGTGATCTTTACCCAGATCCCGAGCCAGAACGCCGAGATTATCCAGGCTGCCGAATAGGCCGTGGATCAGTACAATAGGGGAATTGCTATTCGATTGTTGCGCAGTTTGCAGGCGAGCATTTAATTTCATGGCAAAGTTCTTTATTTTGGTTCGTTTGGTTAGGGTATCATGTTGGCATTCCCGCGGGCGTGCGGCAAATATTCAGTTTACTCTGACTTTGAGCTGCCTCTCCTGTTCGCTGTTGGGATTTGACCCTATAATCCCAACGACTTGTATTCAGAAAAGATATCGCACTGGATTAAGATGAAAACAATCGAAGTTGATGACGAGCTTTACCGCTATATTGCCAGCCAGACTAAACACATCGGCGAGAGCGCGTCAGACATTTTACGGCGTATGCTTAAATTTACCGCCGGGCAAACACCAGCAGCCACTTCTACGCCAGCTGCGCCTGAGCGCGCTGCGGCTCCCGTTGTTGAAGAAAAACCTGCGAACACCGCTCGTAACCGCGTGCGTGCCGTTCGTGAGCTGCTGCTTTCCGACGAGTATGCTGCCCAGAATAAAGCCGTAAACCGCTTTATGATGGTGCTGTCCACGCTGTATCAGCTGGATGCAAAAACCTTCGGCGAAGCCACTGAATCACTGCACGGCCGCACCCGCGTCTATTTTGCTGGCGATGAGCAAACGCTGCTGGCAAACGGCAATCAAACCAAGCCGAAACATGTTCCGGGCACCCCATACTGGGTGATTACCAATACGAATACTGGTCGTAAATGCAGCATGATCGAACACATCATGCAGTCAATGCAGTTCCCTGCGGAGCTGATTGAAAAGGTTTGCGGCACTATTTAAAAACCTGGCGTCAGTAAGGAAGAGCCAATGGCTAACCACGATCGTGCGGGCCAACCTGCACAACAGAGCGACTTGATTAACGTAGCCCAGCTTACGGCGCAGTATTACGTGCTTAAGCCAGTGGTGGGGAATAGCGAACACGCGGTGAAATTCGGGACCTCCGGCCACCGTGGTAGTGCCGCACGTCATAGCTTTAACGAACCTCATATTCTGGCGATTGCGCAAGCTATCGCTGAAGAACGGGCGAAGAATGGGATCACCGGTCCGTGCTATGTGGGCAAAGATACCCATGCGCTGTCCGAACCTGCGTTTATCTCCGTGCTGGAAGTGCTGGCCGCCAACGGCGTGGATGTCATTGTGCAGCAGGATAATGGCTACACGCCGACGCCTGCGATTTCTAATGCCATCCTGGTGCATAACCAAAAGGGCGGCGCTCAGGCAGACGGGATTGTGATCACGCCATCCCATAATCCACCGGACGATGGCGGCATCAAGTACAACCCGCCAAACGGTGGCCCGGCTGATACCAACGTTACCAAAGTGGTTGAAGATCGCGCTAACGCGCTGCTGGCCGACGGCCTGAAAGGCGTGAAGCGTATCTCACTGGATAAAGCCTGGGAAAGCGGTCACGTTCAGGCGCAGGATCTGGTTCAGCCGTTCATCGAAGGGCTGGTGGATATCGTCGATATGGCCGCTATTCAAAAAGCGGGCCTGAAGCTGGGCGTTGATCCCCTCGGCGGCTCTGGGATCGAGTACTGGCACCGTATTGCGAAGCACTACAACCTTGATCTGACCATCGTGAACGATCAGGTCGATCAGACCTTCCGCTTTATGCACCTGGATAAAGACGGCGCAATCCGTATGGACTGCTCCTCCGAATGTGCGATGGCGGGCCTGCTGGCGCTGCGCGACAAATTCGATCTGGCGTTTGCCAACGACCCGGATTACGACCGTCATGGCATCGTCACGCCGGCTGGTCTGATGAACCCGAACCATTACCTGGCCGTGGCTATCAACTATCTGTTCCAGCACCGCCCGCAGTGGGGCAAAGATGTGGCCGTGGGTAAAACCCTGGTTTCCTCCGCGATGATTGACCGCGTGGTGGAAGATTTGGGCCGCAAGCTGGTGGAAGTCCCGGTGGGCTTTAAGTGGTTTGTTGACGGTCTGTTCGACGGCAGCTTCGGCTTCGGTGGTGAGGAGAGCGCCGGGGCATCGTTCCTGCGCTTCAACGGCACTCCTTGGTCGACCGACAAAGACGGTATCATCATGTGTCTGCTGGCGGCAGAAATCACCGCCGTTACGGGCAAAAACCCGCAGCAGCATTACGACGAGTTAGCCGCGCGCTTTGGCGCACCGAGCTACAACCGTATTCAGGCCCCAGCCACTTCCGCACAGAAAGCCGCGCTGTCCAAGCTCTCGCCTGAAATGGTGAGCGCAGACACACTGGCAGGTGACCCGATCACCGCGCGTCTGACGGCAGCACCGGGCAACGGTGCTTCCATTGGCGGTCTGAAGGTGATGACGAAGAACGGCTGGTTTGCCGCTCGTCCGTCCGGCACAGAAGACGCCTACAAAATTTACTGTGAAAGCTTCCTGGGCGCAGAGCACCGCGAGCAGATTGAGAAAGAAGCAGTAGAGATTGTCAGCGAAGTGCTGAAAAGCGCCAAGTAATAGGTAAAAAGGCTCCTTCGGGAGCCTTTCTCTTTTAACCCAAAGCCACCATCAGCGCGCCGCAGGTGATAAGCGCCACACCTATCCCGGCAATCAGCGACACTTTCTCACCAAACAAAATCACCGCCAGAATCACCGCGAACACCACGCTCAGCTTATCGATAGGGGCGACCTTCGACACTTCGCCGCTTTTGATCGCCATAAAATAGAACAGCCAGGACAGCGCCCCGGCCACGCCGCTTAATAAAATAAACAGCAGCGCTTTTTTATCGGCAAACACCGTGCTAACAAGATTCAGTTTTCCCTGAACCACAACCACCCCAACTAAAAATAACGCCATGACCACGGCGCGAACGGCCGTGGCGGTATTGGCATCCAGATGCTGCAAACCAACCTTACCAAAAATAGCGACCAGCGCTGCCGTAGCGGCAGACAACAGGGCGTAGACTAACCATGCGCTCATAAAAGACTCCTCTTGAACCGACAAGAGGTTACTCTTTCAGAGCATAAAACGGTAGCCGATCCCGGTTTCGGTGAGCAGGTGGCGAGGGCGGGCAGGATCGCTTTCCAGTTTCTGGCGCAGGTGGCCCATATAAATCCGCAGATAGTGGCTGTGCTCCACGGCATTCGGGCCCCAAACCTGGTTAAGCAACTGGCGCTGGGTCAGGACTTTACCGTGATTATTCAGCAGAGTGGCCAGCAGGCGAAACTCAATCGGGGTCAGGTGAATTTCCTCTTCGCCGCGGGTAATGCGACGCGAAGCGAGGTCGACCCGAATTTCGGAAAACTGATAAACCGGATCGGGCTGAACGGTGCTGGCGTGGCGGCGCAGGGCGACGCGAAGCCTGGCCTGCAGTTCACCGATGCCAAACGGCTTGCTGAGAAAATCATCTGCGCCAGCATCCAGCGCAGCAATCTTCGCCTGCTCGTCACTCCGGGCCGACAGGACGATGACCGGCGTCTGGCTCCACTGGCGGAAGTCACGAATAAAATCGATGCCGTCACCGTCAGGCAGGCCGAGATCGAGAATCACCAGATCCGGCTTGCGGGTGGCGGCTTCAATCAGGCCGCGCTGCAGGGTTTCGGCATCAAACACGCGTAACGATTCATCTTCCAGCGCGGTGCGCAGAAAGCGGCGGATCTCTTTTTCATCCTCAATTATCAGAACCGTTGTCACAGCACCTCAATCATTTCAGGGAGTTCGGGGGGAGGCGATAAAGGTAGCACAACGTGGAAGCTGGCACCGCCTTCCGGGCGGTTAAGCGCATAAATTGTGCCGCCGTGAACTTCAACAATCGCCCGGCAGATAGCCAGCCCCAGCCCAACGCCAGGAATCGCTGACTCTTTGTTACCACGGGCAAATTTATCAAAAATCAGCAGCTCTTTACCAGCGGGAACCCCCGGGCCGCTGTCCCAAACTTCCAGGTCGAGCTTGTCTGCTGTCGAGGTCGCTTTGATACCGATGTTGGCTTTATAACCGGCATATTTAACCGCATTTTCCAGCAGGTTGATCAGCACGCGTTCGAACAACGGGCCGTCGACTTCAATCAGCATCAGCGGGTCAGGCAAATTAAGGGCGATATGGCGGCCGCCGAGACCCGGTTCAAGCATCTTCAGCGCGCTGCCGACGACTTCCTCCAGCGTCAGCCACTCTTTGCGAAGGTTAAAACCACCGGACTGAATACGGGCCATATCCAGCAGATTATTCACCAGCCGGGTAGTGTTCAGCACGTGCTGACGAATTTCGTTGGCCTGCGGGGCGTGTTTTGACCCTTCGCTGGCGAGATCCAGCGTGAGGATTTCCGCCTGGCCGAACAGCACGGTCAGCGGCGTGCGCAGGTCGTGCGAAAGCGCGGCCAGCAGCGAGTTGCGGATTTGCTCCCGCTCGCTGGAAAGCCGGGCCTGTTCTTCGCTGGCGGTGAGCAGCAGCCTGTCGAGCGCAGTGGCCACCAGCAGGGTAAAGGTTTCCAGCAGGCGCTGCTGTTCAGGGATCATCAGCTGGCGCAGGTTCTCCGGCTCAACGACCAGCAGGCCCAGGGTTCTTTCCGTGGTACTGAGCGGCAGGATGCGGTAAGGCACGCCCGGCAGCGTATCCGTTCCGGCGCCGGCTGGTTGACCTTTATCAAAGCTCCAGCGCGCAATCGCTTCATCCCATTGGGCGGGTTCCCCTTCGGCAGCAATGCGGCTGAGCTTCCCGTGATCGTCCGGGAGCAGTAGCAGGCTACGGGCCTGGAAGGTGTTATTAATAAACTGCACGCTGGTGGCGGCGACGTCCTGCGGCGTGCGGTCATCGGCCAACGCTTTGGACATCTCATACAGATGACGAGTGCGCTGTTCCCGGTAGCGGGCGATGCGCGCCTGGTAGCGTACCCCGGCTGTCAGATTACCGATCACCAGTCCTACGGTGAGCATCACGCCGAAGGTGAGCAGGTATTGTACGTCCGACACGGCGAGCGTGCCCCGCGGCGCAATAAAGAACAGGTCGAAGCTAATCACGTTGATGACCGTCGCGAGGACAGACGGCCAGCGGCCATAAAACAGCGCGACCATTACAACGCCAAGCAGGTAGATCATCACCAGGTTGGCGGCATCAAAGGCCACCAGCCACTGGTTGGCGATAAAGGTAATAAACGCACAGAGCACCACCGCCACGGCGCAGCCGCGCAGTTGAATGCGCCATTTCTCGCTTAGCGTTCTGGTATCCGGTGCTCTGGCCGGGGAGGGGAGCGGTTTTTCATCCAGTGCAACAATCAGCAGGTCGAGATCCGGGGCACGTTTGGCTAACCGGTCGGCGAAAGAAGTACGGTGCCACCAGCGCCGCGTGGTGTGACGGCCAATAATGATTTTGCCGAGATTGTGTTCGCGGGCGTAGCGCAGCACCGCTTTTTCTTCATTAGGGTCGGCAAGTGTGGCAGTTTCGGCTCCAAGCTCTTGGGCGAGACGCAGAGCGCTTAAAATAGTCCGGCGCTGATGTTCCGGCAGGCGGTGAAGCTGCGGCGTTTCGACGTAGACGGCGTGCCAGATGCTGCCGAGCTTGGCGGCAAGGCGAGCGGCGGTGCGAACCAGTTTTTCATTCCCGTTGCTGTGGCCGATGCACAGCAGAATGGCGTCCCGCGTGTGCCAGACTTTCTCCTGGCCCTGATTGTCCCGCCAGGCACGCATCTGATCGTCAACGCGGTCGGCTGTGCGTCGCAAGGCCAGCTCGCGCAGCGCTATCAGGTTGCCTTTGCGGAAGAAGTGCTCGATGGCGCGTTCGGCCTGGCCGGAGATATAAACCTTGCCTTCGTGCAGGCGCTGGCGGAGATCGTCCGGCGGTAAGTCAACCAGCACAACTTCGTCGGCAGCGTCGAAAATAGGATCGGGGACGGTTTCGCGTACCTGAATTCCGGTCACCCCGCCTACCACGTCATTCAGGCTTTCCAGGTGTTGAACGTTAACGGAGGTCAGAACGTCGATCCCGGCTTCGAGCAGCTCTTCTACGTCCTGCCAGCGTTTCGGATGGCGCGACCCCGGCGCGTTGGTATGCGCCAGTTCGTCCATCAGGATCAGCGCAGGGCTGCGGGCCAGAGCGGCGTCCAGGTCAAATTCCTGAACCAGACGCCCCCGGTGATGAATACGACGAGGGGGCTGAATCGTCAGCCCCTTCAACAGTTCGGCGGTTTCCTTGCGGCCGTGGGTTTCCACCACGCCCACCAGCACATCGAGGCCCTGCGCCCGCAGGCGCTGCGCCTCCTGAAGCATCGCGTAGGTTTTCCCGACGCCTGCACAGGCGCCGAAGAAGATTTTCAGTTTCCCACGCGGCTGGCGATTGACTTTCTCCAGCAGCTTATCGGGGTTGGGGCGCAGCGGCTCCTCGGTCATAACGCGTCCTTTTTACTTCGCCTGGAGATGGTCCAGCGCCAGGTTCAGCTTAACGATATTCACTACCGGCATGCCGATAAAATTCACCAGCGGCGTGGTGGTGTTTTCCGCCACCAGGCGAGCGATTTGCTCCACCGGCAGGTTTCTGGCTTTCGCCACCCGTGGGATTTGCCACGCGGTCGCTTCAGGAGAAAGCTGCCCGTCCAGGCCGCTGGCGGAGGTGGTGACTAAGTCAACGGGTACCGCTGGATTAGCCTCCGGGTTAGCCGCACGCAGCGCGCTAATGCGAGCCTTAACCTCTTTGTCCAGCTCCGGGTTGCTGGCCGCAAGGTTGCTGCCGCCGGATGCCATTGGATTATAGGGGCTATCCGAGGTGGCAGAGGGGCGGCCCTGGAAATATTTTGCGTTAGTGAAGTCCTGACCAATCAGTTCTGAACCGCGAACCTTGCCGTCTTCAACGATTAACGAGCCGTTGGCCTGAGCCGGGAACCACCATTGCCCCAGCAGCGTGGCGAGGAGGGGGTAAACCCCCCGGTAATCAGCGTCAGGATAATCAGCAGTAATAAAGCGGGGCGTAACGTAGCCATGTTCTTTTCCTCTTAGACCAGACCGAGCACGGTCAGGATCACGTCAATCACTTTGATACCAATAAACGGCACGACAATACCGCCCAGGCCATAGATCCACAGGTTGCGGCGCAGCATCGCGGCAGCGCTCAGCGGCTTGTAGCTAATGCCTTTTAGCGCCAGCGGGATGAGGCAGATGATGATCAGCGCATTGAAGATCACCGCGCTCAAAATGGCTGAAGCAGGGGAGTGCAGGTGCATCACGTTCAGCGCGTTGAGCTGCGGGTAAGTCACCGCAAACGCCGCCGGGATAATGGCGAAGTATTTCGCCACGTCGTTAGCAATACTGAAGGTGGTCAGTGACCCGCGAGTCATCAGCATTTGCTTCCCGATGTGAACCACTTCAATCAGCTTGGTCGGGTTAGAGTCCAGGTCAACCATGTTCCCGGCTTCTTTCGCTGCCTGAGTCCCGGAGTTCATGGCTACCGCTACGTCAGCCTGTGCCAGGGCCGGAGCGTCGTTGGTACCGTCGCCGGTCATCGCCACCAGACGCCCTTCGGCCTGATACTGGCGAATCAGCGCCAGTTTGGCTTCCGGCGTTGCTTCGGAAAGGAAGTCATCCACCCCGGCTTCGGCGGCGATCGCCGCGGCGGTCAGACGGTTATCCCCGGTGATCATTACCGTTTTGATGCCCATCTGGCGCAGCTGTGCAAAGCGCTCTTTAATGCCGCCTTTCACGATATCTTTCAGCGCAATCACGCCCAGAACATTAGCGCCTTCGGCAACCACCAGCGGCGTACCGCCCTGGCGGGCCACGCCTTCAACCAGCGTGTCGACCTGAGCCGGGAAGTGGCCGTTGTTCACTTCTACGTGGCGGCGAATGGCATCCACGGAACCTTTACGGATCATGCGATCCTGAATGTTGATGCCGCTCATACGGGTTTGCGCGGTAAACGGCACAAACGTTGCCTGCAGGTTCTGTACGTCGCGTTCGCGCAGGTTAAAGCGCTGTTTTGCCAGCACCACGATGCTGCGGCCTTCTGGCGTTTCATCCGCCAGTGAGGCCAGTTGTGCAGCATCGGCCAGCTCTTTTTCATCCACGCCAGGGGCAGGGAGGAAGGCTGAGGCCTGGCGGTTACCGAGCGTGATGGTGCCGGTTTTATCCAGCAGCAGGACGTCGATATCCCCGGCGGCTTCTACCGCACGGCCGCTGGTGGCGATCACGTTCGCACCCAGCATACGGCTCATCCCGGCCACGCCGATGGCGGAAAGCAGGCCGCCGATGGTGGTTGGAATCAGGCAGACCAGCAGGGCTACCAGCACGGTGACGCTAGCCGCCTGGCCGCCGTAGGCAGAGAACGGCCACAGGGTTGCGGTCGCCAGCAGCAGGACAATTGTCAGTGCTACCAGCAGGATAGTCAGGGCGATTTCGTTCGGCGTTTTACGACGCTGGGCGCTTTCCACCATGGCAATCATGCGGTCGAGGAAGGTTTCCCCTGGATTAACGCTGCACTGGATGACCAGCCAGTCAGACAGAATGCGCGTCCCGCCGGTCACTGAGGCAAAGTCGCCGCCGGATTCACGGATAACCGGGGCGGATTCCCCGGTGATAGCGCTTTCATCTACAGATGCGCCACCTTCAAGGACTTCGCCATCGCAAGGGATGATATCCCCGGCTTCCACCAGCACGACGTCGCCTTTACGCAGATCGGCTGCCGGAACGTGGTCCACCTGAGCATCATGCTGCGGGCTGCGCAGTTTGCGTGCCCAACTGGTTTTTTTCACCCCTTTCAGGCTGTTCGCCTGGGCCTTACTGCGACCTTCTGCCAGCGCTTCAGCAAAGTTGGCGAACAGCACGGTAAACCACAGCCACAGGCTGATGGCGAGCGTGAAGAGGGCATCCCCCTGCTGCAGGCCAGTGAACATCGCTATCCCAAGCAGGGTAGTGATGATGCTCCCCACCCAGACGATGAACATCACCGGGTTACGCCACTGCACCTGCGGGGCGAGCTTTTTAAAAGAATCAATTAGCGCCTGACGGATCAGGCCAGGTTCAAACAGCGCCTGTTGCTTGCGACTCATGGAAGCCTCGTAATCAGAAATTAACCAGAGAAAGGTGTTCCGCAACCGGGCCTAAAGCGAGGGCGGGGATAAAGGTCAGGGCGCCAACCAACAGCACTGTCCCAATCAGTAAACCGATAAACAGCGGGCCGTGCGTTGGCAGCGTACCGATGCTGACGGCCTGGGATTTTTTCGCAGCGAGGGAACCGGCAATCGCCATTACCGGGATAATCACCCCGAAGCGCCCAATCCACATGCACACGGCCAGCAGCATGTTCCAGAACGGCGTGTTGGTGCTCAGACCTGCGAAGGCGCTGCCGTTATTGTTCGCGGCGGAAGAAACCGCATACAGCACTTCGCTGAAGCCGTGAATCCCAGGGTTTGCCATGCCGCTGCGGCCAGCTTCCGTCATCATTGCCAGCGCGGTGCCGAGTAGCACCAGGGCTGGGGTGATAAGAATGGCCAGAGAGGTCATCTTCATTTCCGGCACGTCGATTTTCTTACCCAGGTATTCCGGGGTACGCCCAATCATCAGCCCGGCGATAAATACGGCCAGCAGCACGAACAAAAGCATGCCGTACAGGCCAGCGCCTACGCCGCCGAAGACCACTTCGCCAATCTGCATCAACCACATTGGCACCATGCCGCCCAGCGCCGTAAAGGAGTCATGCATGGCGTTGACTGCCCCGCAGGATGCGGCGGTAGTAATGACCGCAAACAGGCTGCTGTTCAGAATGCCGAAGCGGCTCTCTTTACCTTCCATGTTGATGCTGCTGTTCGCACCCAACTGGATAAAGTGCGGGTTGCCCTGCAGCTCGGCCCACATTACCACCACCACGCAGACCACGAAGATGATGGTCATTGCCCAAAGCAGCGCGCGTCCCTGACGGCGGTCGCCCACGGCTTCACCAAAGGCGAAGCAGAGCGCGGCCGGGATCAGGAAGATGGAAACCATCTGCACGAAGTTGGTCAGCGCAGTTGGGTTCTCAAACGGGTGAGAGGAGTTAGCGTTGAAGAAGCCACCGCCGTTGGTACCCAGCATTTTTATCGCTTCCTGAGAAGCCACTGGCCCCATCGGCAACAGGTGCTGAACGCCTTCGATAGTGGTGTAAGGCTGGTAAGCAGAGAAGTTCTGCAGCGAGCCCTGGCTGATAAAGAACAGCGCCATCACCAGCGAGATCGGTAGCAGGATATACAGCGTGACGCGGGTTAAATCGACCCACGCGTTGCCCAGTGTGCTGGTGGAATGGCGAGAGAAACCACGAATCAGCGCAAACACCACGGCAATGCCGGTTGCGGCGGAAACGAAGTTTTGTACCGTCAGGCCCACCATCTGGCTGAAGTAGCTCAGCGTGGTTTCGCCGCCGTAAGACTGCCAGTTAGTGTTGGAGACAAAACTGACGGCGGTGTTCAGTGCCAGGTGCCAGGAGAGACCAGGCAGATGCTGTGGGTTAAGCGGCAAGCTGTCCTGGAACAGCAGCATTGCGAACAGCAGGATCAGCCCGAAAACGTTAAATGCCAGAATCGCCATCAGATAGCGTTTCCAGCCCATTTCTTCACCTTTGCTGCCCATCAGGGACCACAAAAACGGCTCAATGCGGCCCACAATCGGCAGCGGTTCGCCGTCAATCAGTCGTGCCAGCACGGCGCCCAGCGGTTTCGCAAGGGCAAAGAGCACCAGCAGGAAGCTGGCGATCAGTAAAAATCCGGACGCAGCCATTAAAACGCCTCCGCTTTAATCAGGGCATAAACCAGGTAACCCAACAGCAAGAAGACCAGCACGATGCCGGTTATGACGCCTGCACTCACAATCCACCTCCAACGGTGCGTTAAGCATTTCGCGGCAGAATAGGATTTCGGGTGAAAAGATGTCGTAAAAGTCCGGGGGTGGGGTGTAAAAAAAGTATAAAAATGGCAAAAGCCATTAGTTAACTAATGGTTAGTATTTATTTAACCATTTTGTAACTTAATTACAGGTGAAAAGATAAATAGCGCACAAAAAAGCGCATTTATCTGGTCGGAGGAGTAGTAAACTTTCAAACAATGAGATAGTATTTTGACCAGATAACAAGTTTCGATTTTCCGACATGCGGTGTCGGTCACACATTATGAGGAGAAGCCTATGTCTTTATACAAAGAATACCCTGCGCATCAGGTCATCCTGCGTCGCACCTTAGCCGTCGCTGCCGGTGTGCTGGCGTTGCCTGTGATGCTGTTCTGGAAAGATCGTGCACGTTTTTACAGCTACCTGCACCGCGTGTGGTCCAAAACCAGCGACAAGCCGGTGTGGATGGCGCAATCCGAAGCTGGCGCCTTCGATTTTTACTAAAAGCTGAATCGATTTGACGAAAGCTACCTCCGGGTAGCTTTTTTGTTGCCTGCGTCTTGCTACACTTAGTTAACAACTTAGACGCGGGCAGTCAGAGATGTCGCTTAGTCTGGCATTGGCATTCTTCTGCCCGGAATAATTTCGCAATGTTGAACCGTCATCTAAGCGTACTGGAGACGGTCAGGCAATTAATCCAGGGAGAGTTATGCCCACCCATCTGGTCTGGTTCCGCAACGATCTACGCATTCACGATAACTACGCCTTACACGCCGCCTGCCGTAATCCCGATGCAAAAGTTATCGGATTTTTTGTCGTGACGCCCGAACAGTGGCGGCAGCATGTTATGGCGCCAAAACAGGCCGAGTTCATCTTTGAGCATTTACGAGCATTGGGCCATGCCCTGGCCGGGCGTGGGATTGAACTTCATATCCAACAGGCTGCGGATTTCGCCGCATCGGTAGACTGTATAAAAGCGTTTTGCGCTGAACAAAAGGTCGACGCGCTTTTTTACAACTACCAGTATGAAGTCAACGAGCGTGCCCGTGACGCCGCGCTGGAAAATGCCCTGGACGTGGACGTTACCGTGCAGGGATTTGATGACAGCCTGCTGCTTGCGCCGGGCAGCGTCACTACCGGTAACCACGAGATGTATAAAGTCTTTACCCCGTTCAGCAAGGCGTTTATTCGGCGTTTGCAGGAGGGCTTGCCTGAATGCGTGCCTGCGCCAAAAGCACGTGGAGAGTGTGACTTCAATGAACGCTTTGCGTTTGATATGCCCTGTGAAGCGTTTGACCGCGAACTCTTCCCGGTGGGTGAGGCGGAGGCAATTGGATTGCTGCGTAAGTTTTGCCTGCAGCCCGCGGCCGATTACCCGGAACAACGTGATTTCCCGGCGATAGAAGGGACCAGCCGGCTGTCGCCTTATCTGGCCACCGGCGTTTTGTCTCCGCGCCAGTGCCTGCATCGCCTGCTAAAAGAACACCCTAAAGCGCTGGAGGGCGAGGCCGGAGCGACCTGGCTCAACGAACTCATCTGGCGTGAATTTTACCGCCATCTGATGGTTGCGTACCCGAAGCTTTGCCGTCACCGGCCGTTTATCGCCTGGACTGATAAAGTTCGCTGGAGTGGGAATGAGGAGTGGCTTGAAGCCTGGCAGCAGGGTAAAACGGGTTACCCGATTGTCGATGCGGCGATGCGGCAACTGAACCAAACGGGCTGGATGCATAACCGTTTACGCATGGTCGTGGCGAGCTTCCTGGTGAAGGATTTACTGATCGACTGGCGCCAGGGCGAGCGCTATTTTATGTCTCAACTGATTGATGGCGATCTGGCGGCGAACAACGGTGGCTGGCAGTGGGCGGCCTCTACGGGCACCGACGCCGCGCCTTATTTTCGCATTTTTAACCCTACAACTCAGGGCGAACGCTTTGATGCTGAAGGGGATTTTATTCGCCACTGGCTACCTGAACTGAAAACTGTGCCTGGGAAACAGATTCATTCGCCGTGGGCCTGGGCCGATAAACAAAAGCAAACGCTGGACTACCCGCGCCCGATTGTTGACCATAAGCAGGCCCGACTGAATACGCTTGCCGCTTATGAAGCAGCAAGAAAATAACCGAAGAGAATAATGATGAAAAACAGTGAACTGGAACGCCTGATTAATGACAAGCTGAACAGCGCGGCAATCAGCGATTACGCCCCGAATGGCCTGCAGGTTGAAGGCCGGGAAGAGATCCGCAAGATTGTCACCGGCGTTACCGCCAGCCAGGCGCTGCTGGACGAGGCCGTGCGCCAGCAGGCCGACGCGGTGATCGTCCACCACGGTTATTTCTGGAAAAACGAATCGCCGGTGATCCGCGGCATGAAGCGCAACCGCCTGAAAGCGCTACTGGCGAACGACATCAACCTTTACGGCTGGCATTTACCGCTTGATGCCCATCCACAGCTGGGGAATAACGCCCAGCTTGGCGCGCTGCTGGGGATTGAAACGAAAGGGGAAGTTGAGCCGCTGGTGCCGTGGGGCGAATTCCCGACGCCGCTTTCCGGCGTGGAGCTGGCTTCCTGGATTGAAATGCGCTTAGGCCGCACGCCGCTGTGGTGTGGAGACACTGGCCCGGATCAGATTCGCCGAGTGGCGTGGTGTACCGGCGGTGGGCAAGGCTTTATCGATAGTGCGGCACGCTTTGGTGTGGATGCGTTTATTACCGGCGAGGTTTCCGAACAGACGATTCACTCCGCCCGCGAGCAGGGGCTGCATTTCTATGCAGCGGGTCACCATGCCACCGAGCGGGGCGGGATCCAGGCGCTTAGCGACTGGCTAAACAGCGAAACCGATCTCGACGTTATCTTTATCGACATCCCTAATCCAGCCTGATACCGGAGGGCCTGTGCAACGAGCTCGCTGCTATTTATTGGGTGAAAAAGCGGTGGTTCTTGAACTGGAGCCGCCCGTCAGACTTGCCAGCCAGCAGCGCATTTGGGGGCTGTTGCAGCGCCTGAATGCCTCTGACGAGGTGAGCGAGGCCATTCCTGGCATGAATAACATCACCGTGGTGCTGAAAGATCCCCAGAGGTTAGCGCTGGATGGCATTGAATGGCTCCAGCGCTGGTGGGAAGAAAGCGAGGCTGTCGTCCCCACGCCTCGTCAGATTGAGATTCCGGTAGTTTACGGCGGTGAGGTGGGGCCCGATCTTGATGCCGTAGCTCGGCACAATAACTTAACGCCTGAGCAGGTCGTCGCCCTGCATTCCGGCGCGGAGTACATCGTCTACTTCCTTGGTTTCCAGCCGGGGTTTGCTTATCTGGGGGGGATGCCTGATGTCCTTGCCACGCCGCGCCGTGCAGAGCCTCGACTGCAGGTTGCTGCCGGCTCTGTAGGCATTGGCGGCAGTCAAACCGGTATTTATCCGCTGGTGACGCCGGGAGGCTGGCAAATCATCGGCCGCACTTCACTCCATTTGTTCAACCCCAACGGCTCATCACCCACTTTATTGTTGCCGGGTGACTCTGTGCGTTTCGTCCCGCAACAGGGGGGCATATGCTGAATATTATTCGCGCCGGGATACAAACCAGCGTGCAGGATACGGGCCGTGAAGGGCATCGCCATTTGGGCGTGAGCCGCTGCGGCGCGCTCGATACACCCGCTCTCTCAGTCGCCAATTTACTGGTCGGGAATGCGCCTGACGCCCCCGCACTGGAAATCACGCTAGGGCAGTGCGTGATTGAATTCGGGCGTAGCGGTTGGTTTGCGCTTACCGGAGCTGGCTGCCATGCGGAACTGGATGGCAACGCCGTTTGGACGGGCTGGCGATTGCCGGTCAAAAAAGGTCAAAGGTTGACGCTGAAAAAACCTGCGCACGGTATGCGCAGCTACCTTGCCGTCGACGGTGGCCTGGATGTTCCGGAAGTGATGGGGTCATACAGCACCGATCTTAAAGCCGGCATCGGCGGCCATCATGGCCGTTTGCTGCGGGATGGCGACCGTTTATCTCTGCGTAAACCTCAGCGTAAATTTCAGCATCCTCGCGGCGTTAAGCAACTGCTTTGGGGAAATCGTATTCGTGCCGTGACCGGGCCGGAGTATCAGGAGTTCAGCCAGGCGTCGCAGGAGTGTTTCTGGCGTCTGGCCTGGCAAATTAGTCCGCAGAGTAATCGGATGGGCTATCGGCTTCAGGGACCGGAACTGGCGCGGACGACCCAGCGTGAAATGCTGTCCCATGGCCTGCTGCCGGGCGTGATTCAGGTGCCGCATAACGGCCAGCCGATTGTGCTCATGAACGATGCCCAGACAACCGGCGGCTATCCTCGCATTGCCTGCGTGATTGAGGCCGACCTTTATCACCTGGCTCAAGTCAGACTGGGGGAACCCATTCATTTTGTGCCGTGTACGCTGGCGGAGGCGCTGAAAGCGCGCCGTGAACAGGCGATTTATCTCGAGCAAATTGCCTGGCAACTGGCACAGGAAGCGTAACGTTTCAGGGAGTTTAGTATGCCGGAAGGACCGGAGATTCGCCGTGCGGCGGATAAATTGGAAGCCGCCGTGGGCGGGGAACCGTTAACCGAAGCCTGGTTTGCTTTTGAAGAGCTAAAGCCGTTTGAGGCGATGCTGGTGGGGAAAACCATCGATCGTATCGAGACCCGGGGGAAAGCGATGCTGACGCATTTTTCCAACGGTTTAACGTTGTATAGCCATAACCAGCTCTACGGCGTATGGCGAGTGGCTGACGCAGGTAAAGTAGCAGAAACGAACCGCGTGCTGCGTGTCAGGCTGCAAACAGCTAAAAAAGCCATTTTACTGTACAGCGCCTCGGACATCGAAATCCTCGATCAAGGGCAGCTTGAGCAACAGCCTTTCTTGCAGCGCGTTGGGCCGGATGTATTAGACGAGACACTGACTGTGGAACAGGTAAAAGCACGTTTGCTGTCGCCGAAGTTTCGCCGTCGGCAGTTCAGTGGGTTACTGCTCGATCAGGCTTTTCTTGCTGGTCTGGGGAATTATCTGCGCGTGGAAATCCTTTGGGAGGCGGAGCTTGCGCCGCAGCACCACGCGGAGGATTTAAGCGAAGATCAGGTTGAGCGGTTAGCGACTGCTTTACTGGCGATTCCGCGGCTTTCTTATCAGACGCGAGGCCAGGGAGACGAGAACAAACATCACGGGACTGTGTTCAGCTTTAGGGTGTTTCACCGGGCGGGTGAACCGTGCGAACGGTGTGGTGGGATTATTGAAAGAACCAATCTCTCTTCAAGGCCTTTTTACTGGTGTCCTCGCTGTCAGAAATAAAAAAAACGCGCCACAGGGCGCGTTTTTTACTCAGAAAGCGAAAAGATTACTTTTTGAGGTCGGATTTGAAATCACGTTTGTCGTAGCCAGTGTACAGCTGACGTGGACGGGCAATTTTGATGCCGTCGTCGTGCATTTCGTTCCAGTGTGCAATCCAGCCCACGGTACGCGCCATCGCGAAGATAACGGTAAACATGGAGGAAGGAATGCCCATCGCCTTCAGGATGATGCCGGAGTAGAAGTCTACGTTCGGGTAGAGTTTCTTCTCGATGAAGTACGGGTCGTTCAGCGCAATGTGTTCCAGCTCCATCGCCACTTCCAGCAGGTTGTTATCCTTCAGGTTCAGCTCTTTCAGCACTTCGTGACAGGTTTCACGCATCACGGTGGCACGCGGGTCGTAGTTTTTGTACACGCGGTGGCCGAAGCCCATCAGGCGGAACGAGTCGTTCTTGTCTTTGGCACGACGGATAAATTCTGGAATGTGCTCCACAGTACTGATTTCTTCCAGCATTTTCAGTGCAGCTTCGTTCGCGCCGCCGTGAGCCGGTCCCCACAGGGAAGCGATCCCCGCCGCGATACACGCAAATGGGTTCGCGCCAGAAGAGCCTGCGGTACGCACGGTTGATGTCGATGCGTTTTGCTCATGGTCAGCGTGCAGGATCAAAATACGATCCATTGCGCGTTCCAGAATTGGGTTAACTTTGTATTCTTCGCACGGCGTGGAGAACATCATGTTCAGGAAGTTAGCCGAGTAGGAGAGGTCGTTGCGTGGGTAAACAAACGGCTGGCCAATCGAATACTTGTAACACATTGCCGCTACGGTTGGCATTTTGGACAGCAGGCGGAATGCCGCGATTTCACGGTGACGTGGGTTATTTACGTCAAGGGAGTCGTGGTAGAACGCCGCCAACGCACCGGTTACGCCGCACAGCACGGCCATCGGATGCGAATCGCGACGGAAGCCGTGGAACAGACGGGTGATCTGCTCGTGAATCATGGTGTGGCGGGTAACGGTGGTTTTGAATTCGTCGAACTGTTCCTGAGTCGGTTTTTCACCGTTCAGCAGGATGTAGCACACTTCCAGGTAGCTGGATTCAGTGGCCAGTTGGTCAATCGGGAAACCGCGGTGCAAAAGAATGCCTTCGTCACCGTCGATATAAGTGATTTTAGATTCGCAGGATGCGGTAGAGGTGAAACCTGGGTCAAAAGTAAATACACCTTTAGAACCAAGACTACGGATATCAATTACATCCTGACCTAGCGTGCCCTTTAGCACATCAAGTTCGAGAGCATCGTCACCATTAAGGGTGAGGTTTGCTTTAGTATCAGCCATTTACGGTCTCCTTAGCGCCTTATTTCATAAGACTGCCGGGCGTCCGATTTGCATTCGAACCCACAATGGTTGGTTACCAGTTTTTTAATTGGCTCGCGGCTCTGTTTAGAGGAGTACAACCAGGGTACAGAGCGATGGGCGCTTGCAGGTAACACTCGCTTTGAGGGCGAAACTACAGCAAATCAGCGTCTTAGCAATCAGTATCATTCAAACCTGTATATCACTAATAACTGTCCTGATCTCTCGGGTCAATACCCATCCACTGTTACATAACTATTACTCAGGTGAAAGGCTGACCCTATAACTTTTGCGAATTATACGGCTTTTCTGGCCCTGTTTGTAACAAGAATGTTTAACTTTTGTCAAATCAGATGATTAAAATTTAAAATAATGTTGTTATCGTGATCCTGCTCACTGTTCCGAGCAAAACCCTTCAAACATTATGTGGGTTAATTGTAATGATTTTGTGAAGAGCCTATACTGCCGCCAGGTCTCCGGAACACCCTGCTACCGGGAGCCACCCAGCGTTGTAGCCAGATCTCTGGCCTCTGGATGTAGCTGTTTTTTGCATGACGCACAGTTATAGAAAGTTAGCGCTGTCTGACCCCGAATGCAGATCCGGAGGAAGGAAACAATAAGAAGAGCATGTGGGCGCTATTCATGATAAGAAACGTGAAAAAACAACGACCTGTCAATCTGGACCTGAAAACGATCCGGTTCCCCGTCACTGCAATCGCTTCCATCCTCCACCGCGTTTCCGGCGTGATCACATTTGTGGCGGTCGGCATTCTGCTTTGGTTGCTGGGACTGTCACTCTCCTCCCCGGAAGGTTTTCTGACCGCGTCCGCCGTGATGAGCAGCTTTATCGTTAAATTTATAATGTGGGGCATTCTGACGGCTCTGGCCTATCACGTGGTGGTCGGTATCCGCCATCTGCTGATGGACTTTGGCTATCTGGAAGAGACCTTTGTAGCGGGCAAACGATCCGCACATATCTCCTTTGTTATTACTGTCGTGCTTTCAATTCTTGCAGGAGTCCTCGTATGGTAAGCAATGCCTCCGCATTGGGTCGCAATGGCGTGCACGATTATGTGCTGGTTCGCGCTACCGCCATCGTACTCACCCTGTACATCATCTACATGATTGGCTTCTTCGCTGTCACCGGCGAGCTGACCTACGACGTCTGGCACGGCTTCTTTGCCTCTGCCTTCACCAAAGTTTTCACCCTGCTGGCACTGTTCTCTATTTTGATCCATGCCTGGATTGGCATGTGGCAGGTGTTGACCGACTACGTTAAACCGCTGGCGATTCGCCTTCCTTTACAGCTGCTGATTGTTGTCGCGCTGTTGGTTTACGTCATTTATGGATTCGTTGTGGTGTGGGGTGTGTAATGAAACTGCCAGTCAGAGAATTTGATGCTGTAGTGATTGGTGCCGGCGGCGCAGGTATGCGCGCGGCGCTACAGATTTCCCAGAGCGGCCAGACCTGTGCGCTGCTTTCTAAAGTGTTCCCGACCCGTTCCCATACCGTATCCGCGCAGGGTGGCATCACCGTCGCGCTCGGTAATACCCATGAAGACAACTGGGAATGGCACATGTACGACACGGTAAAAGGTTCCGACTACATCGGTGACCAGGACGCCATCGAATATATGTGTAAAACCGGCCCGGAAGCGATTCTGGAACTGGACCACATGGGCCTGCCTTTCTCCCGTCTGGAAAACGGCACCATTTATCAACGCCCGTTCGGCGGCCAGTCGAAAGACTTCGGCGGCGAGCAGGCGGCACGTACTGCAGCAGCCGCTGACCGTACCGGCCACGCGCTGCTGCACACTTTGTATCAGCAGAACCTGAAAAACCACACCACCATCTTCTCCGAGTGGTATGCGCTTGATCTGGTGAAAAACGCCGATGGCGCGGTGGTTGGCTGTACCGCGCTGTGCATCGAAACCGGTGAAGTCGTTTACTTCAAAGCCCGCGCAACCGTGCTGGCAACCGGTGGTGCGGGTCGTATCTATCAGTCCACCACCAATGCCCACATCAACACCGGTGACGGCGTCGGTATGGCTATCCGTGCTGGCGTGCCGGTGCAGGATATGGAAATGTGGCAGTTCCACCCAACCGGTATCGCCGGGGCAGGGGTTCTGGTCACAGAAGGCTGCCGCGGTGAAGGCGGTTACCTGCTGAACAAACACGGCGAGCGCTTCATGGAGCGTTACGCCCCGAATGCGAAAGACCTGGCGGGTCGTGACGTGGTGGCGCGTTCCATCATGATCGAGATCCGTGAAGGCCGTGGCTGTGATGGTCCATGGGGTCCACACGCCAAGCTGAAACTCGATCACCTGGGTAAAGAAGTGCTGGAATCCCGCCTGCCGGGTATTCTGGAACTGTCCCGTACCTTCGCCCACGTCGATCCGGTGAAAGAGCCGATCCCGGTAATTCCAACCTGCCACTATATGATGGGCGGTATTCCGACCAAAGTAACTGGTCAGGCGCTGACCGTGAACGAGCAGGGCGAAGATGTAGTTATCCCTGGTTTGTTCGCCGTGGGCGAAATCGCGTGTGTTTCCGTACACGGTGCGAACCGTCTGGGCGGCAACTCTCTGCTTGACCTGGTGGTGTTCGGGCGTGCTGTTGGCCTGCACCTGCAGGAATCCATTGCCGAGCAGGGCGATCTGCTTGACGCAACCGACGCTGAAATCGACGCCTCCCTTGAGCGCCTCAACCGCTGGAACGGCAACCGTAACGGTGAAGATCCGGTGGAAATCCGCAAAGCGCTGCAGGAATGTATGCAGCACAACTTCTCGGTGTTCCGTGAAGGTGACGCGATGGCCAAAGGGCTTGAGCAGCTGAAAGCAATCCGTGAGCGCCTGAAAAATGCCCGTCTGGACGACACTTCCAGCGAGTTCAACACCCAGCGCGTTGAGTGTCTGGAGCTGGATAACCTGATGGAAACCGCTTACGCCACTGCGGTGTCGGCCAACTTCCGTACCGAGAGCCGTGGCGCACATAGCCGCTTCGACTTCCCGGAGCGTGATGACGAAAACTGGCTGTGCCATTCCCTGTATCTGCCAGAGACGGAATCCATGACGCGTCGTAGCGTCAACATGGAACCGAAACTGCGTCCGGCGTTCCCGCCGAAGATTCGTACTTATTAATGCGGAGACAGGACAATGAAACTCGAATTCTCAGTTTATCGTTATAACCCGGATGTAGACGACGCTCCGCGCATGCAGGATTACACCCTGGAAGCGGAAGACGGTCGCGACATGATGCTGCTTGACGCTTTAATGCAGCTGAAAGAAAAAGATCCTAGTCTGTCCTTCCGTCGCTCTTGTCGTGAAGGGGTTTGTGGCTCTGACGGCCTGAACATGAACGGCAAAAACGGGCTGGCCTGTATCACGCCAATCTCGGCGCTCGGTAACGGTAAGCAGAAGATAGTCATCCGTCCTCTGCCTGGCCTGCCGGTGATCCGCGATCTGGTGGTAGACATGGGGCAATTCTATGCTCAATATGAGAAGATTAAGCCTTACTTGTTGAATAATGGGCAAAATCCACCCGCTCGTGAGCATTTGCAGTCGCCTGAGCAGCGTGAAAAACTGGATGGTCTGTACGAGTGTATTCTTTGCGCTTGCTGCTCGACTTCTTGCCCGTCGTTCTGGTGGAACCCGGACAAGTTTATCGGCCCGGCCGGTTTGCTGGCGGCGTATCGCTTCCTGATCGACAGCCGCGACACCGAAACGGACGCGCGTCTGGACGGCCTGAGCGATGCTTTCAGCGTATTCCGTTGCCACAGCATTATGAACTGCGTCAGCGTTTGTCCTAAGGGGCTGAACCCGACGAAAGCTATCGGCCATATCAAGTCGATGCTGTTGCAAAAAAGCGCTTAAGTTAGAAAAGTACCCTCTCCTCGTAGGGGAGAGGGTACAAATTGCAGGAAATCTTTAAAAACTGCCGACGATCTTCCCTTTCTCATGTAAGGGGAAGGGTTAGGGGAAACCCTTAAGACAGTTTCTAAAGGTTCCTTCGCGGGCCGCCCTCCACGGCAACAGGCTCGAAGAAAGTGAACCCTGGAACGTATACCTGTATACCCTACGGTGTGCGTTATAGTTATCCACGGCGAAATAAGCATAAAATGCTTAAGGGATCACGATGCAGAACGGCGCGATGAAGCCCTGGCTGGACTCTTCCTGGCTGGCGGGCGCAAACCAGTCCTACATAGAGCAGCTCTATGAAGACTTCTTAACCGATCCTGACTCTGTTGATGCGCACTGGCGCACCATGTTCCAGCAGTTACCTGGCACCGGAGCCAGACCGGATCAATTCCATTCAAAAACGCGTGATTATTTCCGTCGTCTGGCGAAGGATGCCTCACGTTACTCCACCGCAATCACCGATCCTGACACCGATGCCAAACAGGTAAAAGTGTTGCAGCTGATCAACGCCTGGCGTTTCCGCGGCCATCAGGCGGCTAAGCTCGATCCGCTTGGGCTTTGGCAGCAGGAAACGGTTGCCGATCTGGATCCGGCGTTCCATAACCTGACCGAAGAAGATTTGCAGCAGAGCTTCAACGTGGGATCGTTTGCCATCGGCAAAGAGACCATGAAGCTTGCCGACCTGATCGCTGCGCTGAAGCAAACCTACGGTGGGTCGATCGGTGCGGAATACATGCACATCACCAATACCGAAGAAAAACGCTGGATCCAGCAGCGCATCGAATCGGTAGCTGGTCGTTCAAGCTTTACTCAGGAAGAGAAAAAACGTTTCCTGAGCGAGCTGACTGCAGCAGAAGGTCTGGAACGTTACCTGGGTGCAAAATTCCCAGGCGCGAAACGCTTCTCGCTGGAAGGCGGCGACGCGCTGGTACCGATGCTCAAAGAGATGATTCGCCACGCCGGCAAGAGCGGCACGCGCGAAGTGGTGCTGGGTATGGCGCACCGTGGTCGTCTTAACGTACTGATCAACGTACTGGGTAAAAAACCGCAGGATCTGTTCGACGAATTTGCGGGCAAACATAAAGAACATCTCGGCACCGGCGACGTGAAGTACCACATGGGCTTCTCTTCCGATGTTGAAACCGAAGGCGGCCTGGTTCACCTGGCGCTGGCATTCAACCCGTCACACCTGGAAATCGTTAGCCCGGTGGTTATCGGTTCCGTGCGTGCGCGTCTGGATCGTCTGGATAAGCCAGGCAGCAACCAGGTATTGCCAATCACCATTCACGGTGATGCCGCGGTAGCCGGGCAGGGCGTGGTTCAGGAAACCCTGAATATGTCCAAAGCGCGTGGCTACGAAGTGGGCGGTACCGTGCGTATCGTTATCAACAACCAGATTGGTTTCACCACCTCTAACCCGCTGGATGCGCGTTCCACGCCATACTGTACCGACATCGGTAAGATGGTGATGGCGCCGATTTTCCACGTGAATGCGGATGACCCGGAAGCCGTAGCTTTCGTGACCCGTCTGGCGCTGGACTTCCGTAACACCTTCAAACGTGACGTGTTTATCGACCTGGTTTGCTATCGCCGTCACGGGCACAACGAAGCTGACGAGCCAAGCGCAACGCAGCCGGTGATGTACCAGAAGATCAAAAAACATCCGACCCCACGCAAGATCTACGCAGACAAACTGGAGCAGGACAAACTGGCCACGCTGGAAGATGCCACCGAAATGGTGAATCTGTACCGCGATGCGCTGGATGCCGGCGAATGTGTCGTGCAAGAGTGGCGTCCGATGAACATGCACTCCTTTACCTGGTCGCCGTACCTCAACCACGAGTGGGATGAAAGCTACCCGAATAAAGTTGAGATGAAGCGCGTTCAGGAACTGGCTAAGCGCATCAGCACCGTGCCGGAAGCCGTAGAGATGCAGTCCCGCGTGGCGAAAATCTACAGCGACCGTCAGGACATGGCGAACGGCAATAAACTGTTCGACTGGGGTGCAGCGGAAAACCTGGCTTATGCAACGCTGGTGGATGAAGGCGTGTCCGTTCGTCTGTCCGGTGAAGATGCTGGCCGTGGGACCTTCTTCCACCGTCACGCTGTTATCCATAACCAGACCAACGGCTCTACCTATACGCCACTGGCGCACGTTCACAACAGCCAGGGTATCTTCAAAGTCTGGGATTCCGTGCTGTCTGAAGAAGCAGTGCTGGCCTTTGAATACGGCTATGCCACGGCAGAACCTCGCACCCTGACTATTTGGGAAGCGCAGTTCGGCGACTTCGCCAACGGGGCACAGGTGGTGATTGACCAGTTCATCAGCTCCGGCGAGCAGAAATGGGGCCGTATGTGTGGCCTGGTGATGCTGCTGCCGCACGGCTATGAAGGGCAAGGTCCAGAGCACTCCTCCGCTCGTCTGGAACGTTACCTCCAGCTGTGTGCCGAGCAGAACATGCAGGTTTGCGTGCCATCTACTCCGGCTCAGGTTTATCACATGCTGCGTCGTCAGGCGCTGCGCGGGATGCGCCGTCCGCTGGTGGTGATGTCACCGAAATCTCTGCTGCGCCATCCGCTGGCAGTTTCCAGCCTCGACGAACTGGCCAACGGCACGTTCCAGCCGGCAATTGGTGAGATTGACGAACTGGATCCGAAAGGCGTGAAGCGCGTTGTTCTGTGTTCCGGTAAGGTCTACTACGACCTGCTTGAGCAGCGCCGTAAGAATGAGCAGAAGGATGTGGCGATTGTGCGTATCGAGCAGCTCTATCCGTTCCCGCATCAGGCGGTACAGGAAGCGCTGAAGCCGTTCGCTCACGTACACGACTTCGTCTGGTGCCAGGAAGAGCCGCTGAACCAGGGCGCCTGGTACTGCAGCCAGCACCACTTCCGCGAAGTGATTCCGTTTGGGTCCGCTCTGCGTTATGCAGGTCGCCCGGCCTCCGCCTCTCCGGCGGTAGGGTATATGTCCGTTCACCAGAAGCAACAGCAAGATCTGGTTAATGACGCGCTGAACGTCGAATAAATTAAAGGATAAATAATGAGTAGCGTAGATATTCTAGTTCCTGACCTGCCTGAGTCCGTAGCCGACGCGACAGTGGCAACCTGGCATAAAAAACCGGGCGACAGCGTCAAACGTGACGAAGTGCTGGTTGAAATCGAAACTGACAAAGTGGTACTGGAAGTACCCGCGTCTGCGGACGGCGTTCTGGATGCAGTCCTGGAAGATGAAGGCACAACTGTGACCTCTCGTCAGATTCTGGGCCGCCTGCGTGAAGGCAACAGCGGCGGGAAAGAGTCCTCCGCAAAAGCTGACACCAAAGAGTCTACTCCGGCCCAGCGTCAGCAGGCTTCTCTGGAAGAGCAGAGCAATGATGCCCTCAGCCCGGCTATCCGCCGCCTGATCGCAGAGAACGACCTCGACGCCAGCGCTATCAAAGGCAGCGGCGTAGGTGGTCGTCTCACTCGTGAAGATGTTGAAAAACACCTGAGCGAAGCGAAAGCGAAACAGCCTGCACAGGCGAAAACTGCTGAAGCCGCTCAGGCACCGGTTGCGCCACTGGCTGGCCGCAGCGAAAAACGCGTACCAATGACCCGTCTGCGCAAGCGCGTAGCCGAGCGTCTGCTGGAAGCGAAAAACTCTACCGCCATGCTCACCACGTTCAACGAAGTGAACATGAAGCCAATCATGGAACTGCGTAAGCAGTACGGCGAAGCGTTTGAAAAACGCCACGGCGTGCGTCTGGGCTTCATGTCCTTCTACATTAAAGCGGTTGTTGAAGCGCTGAAACGCTATCCGGAAGTGAATGCTTCCATCGACGGCGAAGACGTGGTTTACCACAACTACTTTGATGTCAGCATCGCGGTTTCTACCCCGCGTGGCCTGGTGACTCCAGTGCTGAAAGATGTTGATACCCTGGGCATGGCCGACATCGAAAAACGCATCAAAGAGCTGGCGGTGAAAGGCCGTGACGGCAAACTGACCGTGGAAGAGCTGACCGGTGGTAACTTCACCATCACCAACGGTGGCGTCTTCGGCTCCCTGATGTCTACGCCAATCATCAACCCACCGCAAAGCGCGATCCTGGGTATGCACGCCATCAAAGATCGCCCAATGGCGGTGGACGGTAAAGTTGAGATCCTGCCGATGATGTACCTGGCGCTCTCTTACGATCACCGTCTGATCGATGGCCGCGAGTCCGTGGGTTACCTGGTAGCGATTAAAGAGCTGCTGGAAGATCCAACTCGTCTGCTGCTGGACGTGTAGTCGAACAAGACTCTGGCGGGTGCTATGACACCCGCCCCTACAACCAAATCTAACCTTACCCCGAGCATTAATGCTCTTTATCTGGATGGATAGAACTCATGAACTTACACGAATATCAGGCGAAACAGTTGTTTGCTCGGTATGGTTTGCCGGCACCTGTCGGTTACGCCTGCACCACACCGCGCGAAGCGGAAGAAGCCGCCTCTAAAATTGGCGCGGGTCCTTGGGTGGTGAAATGTCAGGTTCATGCCGGTGGCCGCGGTAAAGCGGGCGGTGTGAAAGTGGTTAACAGTAAAGAAGACATTCGTGCTTTTGCTGAGCACTGGCTGGGCAAACGCCTGGTGACTTACCAAACGGACGCCAACGGCCAGCCTGTACACCAGATTCTGGTTGAAGCTGCAACCGATATCGACAAAGAGCTGTATCTGGGCGCGGTAGTTGACCGTAGCTCTCGCCGTGTGGTCTTCATGGCCTCCACTGAAGGCGGCGTGGAAATCGAAAAAGTAGCGGAAGAAACGCCGCACCTGATCCACAAAGTTGCTCTGGATCCGCTGGCAGGTCCAATGCCTTACCAGGGCCGTGAGCTGGCGTTCAAACTGGGTCTGGAAGGTAAACAGGTTCAGCAGTTCACTAAGATTTTTATGGGTCTGGCGACTATCTTCCTTGAGCGCGACCTGGCGCTGATTGAAATCAACCCGCTGGTGATCACCAAGCAGGGCGACCTGATCTGTCTCGACGGTAAACTGGGCGCAGACGGTAACGCACTGTTCCGCCAGCCAGATCTGCGCGAAATGCGTGACCAGTCTCAGGAAGACCCGCGTGAAGCTCAGGCTGCGCAGTGGGAGCTGAACTACGTGGCGCTGGACGGTAACATCGGCTGCATGGTTAACGGTGCGGGCCTGGCAATGGGCACCATGGACATCGTTAAGCTGCACGGCGGCGAGCCGGCTAACTTCCTTGATGTGGGCGGCGGTGCGACCAAAGAGCGCGTCACCGAAGCGTTCAAAATCATCCTGTCCGACGACAAAGTCAAAGCCGTTCTGGTGAACATCTTCGGCGGTATCGTACGCTGCGACCTGATTGCCGACGGCATCATTGGCGCGGTAGCTGAAGTGGGCGTTAACGTGCCGGTGGTGGTGCGTCTGGAAGGTAACAACGCCGAACTGGGCGCGAAAAAACTGGCGGATAGCGGCTTGAACATCATTGCAGCGAAAAGTCTGACGGACGCAGCACAGCAGGTTGTTGCTGCCGTGGAGGGGAAATAATGTCCATTTTGATCGATAAAAACACTAAGGTAATTTGCCAGGGCTTTACCGGCAGCCAGGGGACTTTCCACTCCGAGCAGGCGATTGCCTACGGTACGCAAATGGTTGGCGGCGTGACGCCAGGCAAAGGTGGCACTGAACATCTGGGTCTGCCGGTATTTAATACCGTGCGTGAAGCTGTTGACGCTACTGGCGCGACCGCTTCCGTGATTTATGTTCCAGCCCCGTTCTGCAAAGATTCCATCCTGGAAGCGATTGATGCTGGCATTAAGCTTATCATCACTATCACTGAAGGTATCCCTACGCTGGATATGCTGACTGTGAAAGTGGCGCTGGATGAAGCTGGCGTGCGCATGATCGGGCCAAACTGCCCAGGTGTTATCACCCCAGGCGAATGCAAAATCGGCATCATGCCGGGCCACATTCACCTGCCGGGCAAAGTGGGCATCGTTTCCCGCTCCGGGACGCTGACCTATGAAGCCGTTAAGCAGACAACTGACATCGGTCTCGGCCAGTCAACCTGCGTCGGTATCGGCGGTGACCCGATCCCTGGCTCCAACTTCATTGATATCCTGAAGATGTTCCAGGCAGACCCGAAAACCGAAGCCATTGTGATGATCGGGGAAATCGGCGGGAGCGCAGAAGAAGAAGCTGCGGCCTATATCAAAGAGCACGTGACCAAACCTGTTGTGGGCTACATTGCCGGCGTTACCGCGCCTAAAGGCAAGCGTATGGGCCACGCGGGTGCCATCATCGCGGGCGGGAAGGGGACGGCGGATGAGAAATTCGCAGCTCTGGAAGCCGCTGGCGTGAAAACCGTTCGTAGCCTCGCCGACATTGGCGATGCGCTGAAAGCTATTCTGCCGCAGTAAGCAGATGCCCCCCGCGTAAGCGGGGGAGACAGTAATAATAAGTGTTCGACATGGTTGGCCACCCTGGGTGGCCTTTTTTTATGTTTTGACTTTGATAATCCAGCCTCTTCTTACGTTGTATCGCGCATTCCCACGCACATTTTCTTTTCCTGAATAATTTCTCTCTGCGATATTTTCTCTCTGTAACCTTATAAAAAATAATGATTTGTTAATTTAATTTATATCAAAAGTGAATTATTTGTGAATATTAAAAGGAGGGGGCTAAAACCACGGAAAAAGGTGCCGGATAAATAGTGTAAAGATGACCAGGCTAGCATTGGCGAAATTTAAGGTTCAGCTTTAAATATCCGCTTTATGTTGAGAATAAGCGTCATGAAATTAACCTCAACCGAAGCGTTGGAACATATCATTAACAACAAATTCACGATTAATTCTCTATTGAAAAATAATTAACATTACCAATGTAAATTGTTTTGGATCAATGTTTAAAGCTGGCGTTGCGGGGTATAAAGGGGCAAAATTGCTGCAGATCAAACTGGCCGAATAACGGTGTTTTAGCTATAAATTGATCGCCGTCGTAAAACGTAAAAAACATTAAGCAAAGACCTGTTTATTGTAAGGGAATTGCAGGGTAATATAATTACGGGTTATTTTTGATTTAATTAACGTGTTTGTAACCTTTCACCTTTTGATTTCACATTTGAATAAAGTGGGCGAGAAAAAGGGGACTGGAAGCGAATGTATTTGTATTAGGGCATGCTTGTGGGAAACCTCCCGGTGAACCACAGTCGAAGTCTTCATGCGAAGAGCAAGGAGTCAAGATGTTTGATATTGTCGAACTGTCGCGCTTACAGTTTGCCTTGACCGCGATGTACCACTTCCTGTTTGTGCCACTGACGCTAGGTATGGCGTTTTTGCTGGCCATCATGGAAACGGTCTATGTGCTGTCAGGTAAGCAAATTTATAAAGATATGACCAAATTCTGGGGCAAGTTGTTTGCAATCAACTTTGCGCTGGGGGTGGCAACCGGTTTGACCATGGAGTTCCAGTTCGGGACTAACTGGTCTTACTATTCTCACTATGTCGGGGATATCTTCGGTGCGCCGCTGGCTATCGAAGGCCTGATGGCATTCTTCCTCGAATCTACCTTCGTTGGTCTGTTCTTCTTTGGCTGGGATCGCCTCGGCAAAGTTCAGCATATGGCCGTCACCTGGCTGGTGGCATTGGGCTCCAACCTCTCCGCGCTGTGGATTCTGGTCGCTAACGGCTGGATGCAAAACCCTATCGCTTCCGACTTCAACTTCGAAACCATGCGTATGGAAATGGTCAGCTTTGCCGAGCTGGTCCTGAACCCGGTTGCGCAGGTTAAATTCGTACACACCGTAGCGTCCGGCTATGTGTGTGGCGCGATGTTCGTGCTCGGTATCAGCTCCTACTACCTGCTGAAAGGCCGCGACGTCGCTTTTGCGAAGCGTTCCTTCGCGATTGCCGCGAGTTTTGGTATGGCCGCTATTCTCTCCGTTATCGTACTGGGCGATGAATCTGGCTACGAAATGGGGGATGTGCAGAAAACCAAACTGGCCGCGATTGAAGCCGAATGGGAAACTCAGCCAGCGCCGGCGGCGTTTACTCTGTTTGGTATTCCTGACCAGGATAAGCAAGAAAACCGCTTTGCTATTCAAATCCCTTACGCGCTGGGCATCATCGCTACCCGCTCCGTGGATAAACCTGTCACCGGTCTGAAAGAGCTGATGGTGCAGCACGAAGAGCGTATCCGTAACGGGATGAAGGCGTACAGCCTGCTGGAGCAACTGCGCAGTGGTTCAACCGACCAAAGCGTGCGTGATAGCTTCAACCACGTGAAGAAAGACCTGGGCTATGGTCTGTTGCTGAAGCGCTATACGGAAAACGTTACTGACGCGACCGAAGAGCAGATTCAGAAAGCAACCAAAGACTCCATTCCTCGCGTAGCACCATTGTACTTTGCGTTCCGTATCATGGTGGCCTGTGGCTTCCTGATGCTGTTCATCATTGCTGTGTCCTTCTGGACCGTGACCCGTAACGCCATTGGTTCGAAAAAATGGCTGCTGCGCGCCGCGCTGTACGGTATTCCATTGCCCTGGATCGCTATCGAATCCGGCTGGTTTGTTGCGGAATACGGTCGTCAGCCTTGGGCGGTAGGTGAGGTTCTGCCGACGGCTGTTGCAAACTCGTCATTGAGCGTGGGCGACCTGCTGTTCTCCATGATACTGATTTGCGGCCTTTACACGCTGTTTATGGTGGCGGAACTGTTCCTGATGTTCAAATTTGCTCGCCTTGGGCCGAGCAGTCTGAAAACAGGACGCTATCACTTTGAGCAGTCCAACGTGGCTTCTCAGCCGGCACGCTAAGACAGGAGTCGTCAAATGATCGATTATGAAGTATTGCGTTTTATCTGGTGGCTGCTGGTTGGCGTTCTGCTGATTGGCTTCGCCGTCACCGACGGCTTCGATATGGGCGTGGGCATGCTGTCGCGCGTGATTGGCCGTACTGACGTTGAACGCCGCATCATGGTTAACTCCATTGCGCCGCACTGGGACGGGAACCAGGTTTGGCTGATTACCGCGGGTGGGGCTCTGTTTGCTGCCTGGCCAATGGTTTATGCCGCTGCTTTCTCTGGCTTCTATGTCGCGATGATTCTGGTGCTGGCTTCTTTGTTCTTCCGTCCGGTAGGGTTCGACTACCGCTCGAAGATTGAAGATACCCGCTGGCGCAACATGTGGGACTGGGGCATTTTCATCGGTAGCTTCGTGCCACCGCTGGTGATTGGCGTGGCGTTCGGCAACCTGCTGCAGGGCGTTCCGTTCCACGTGGATGAATACCTGCGTCTTTACTACACCGGTAACTTCTTCCAACTGCTGAATCCGTTTGGCCTGTTGGCGGGTGTTGTTAGCGTGTCGATGATCGTGGCCCAGGGCGCAACCTATCTGCAGATGCGTACCGTAGGTGAGTTACATCTGCGTGCTAAAGCGGCTGCTCAGATTGCTGCGCTGGTGATGATGGTTTGCTTCGCGCTGGCCGGTGTTTGGGTGATCTACGGCATTGATGGCTATGTGGTGACCTCTGCTCTGGATCATCATGCTGCGTCCAACCCGCTGACCAAAGAAGTGGCGCGTCAGGCTGGTGCCTGGCTGGTGAACTTCAACAATACGCCAGCGCTGTGGTTGATTCCTGCTCTGGGCGTTGTGCTACCGCTGCTGACCATCCTCATGTCTCGTCTGGAGAAAGGCGCCCTGGCGTTTATCTTCTCTTCGCTGACGCTGGCCTGTGTGATCCTGACTGCCGGTATCGCGATGTTCCCGTTCGTGATGCCTTCCAGCACCATGATGAACGCTAGCCTGACCATGTGGGATGCGACGTCCAGCCAGCTGACGCTGAATGTGATGACCTATGTTGCCATCGTGTTCGTGCCAATCATTCTTCTCTACACCACCTGGTGTTACTGGAAAATGTTCGGTCGTATCACGAAAGAGCACATCGAAAGCAACTCCACCTCTCTGTACTAATAAGGAGCTGATTATGTGGTACTTTGCATGGATTCTGGGCACGCTTCTCGCGTGTGCATTCGGGATTATTACCGCGCTGGCTCTCGAGCACGTTGAGGCGAGCAAAGCCGGAAAAGAAGAGCCCTGATGGAATACGTTATCGCGAAACTGTACGCGGTAATGGACAAGAGCCCCTTGCGGGCTCTTTCCTTAGTGATGGCGCTGGTATTGGCTGGATGTATTTTCTGGGACCCGTCTCGTTTTGCCGCCAAAACGAGTGAGCTGGAGATTTGGCATGGCTTCCTGCTGATGTGGGGCGTTTGTGCCGGGATCATTCACGGCGTGGGTTTCCGCCCAACCAAAGTGCTTTGGCAGGGTATTTTCTGCCCGCTGATAGCCGATTTAGTGCTCATAGCTGGACTGCTGTTTTTCTTCTTCTGAATGCCTGTGCGCATTCCCTCGCCTGAAGCAGAAATTATGGGCTTTAACAAGCCCATAAAAATTTACTTAACGTTTAAAACAATCCATTCCAAACCCTGATTCTCTTGCGTATAGTAAGCAGCGTTTAATTGCATTACCGGGATGTAAAGTGAGTACAACGCTGTTTCGATGGCCGGTTCGTGTTTACTACGAGGACACAGACGCCGGTGGTATGGTTTACCATGCCAGTTATGTTGCTTTTTATGAAAGAGCACGCACAGAGATGCTGCGCCAGCACAACTTTAACCAGCATTCCCTGTTGGCGGAGCGTGTCGCCTTTGTCGTACGCAGGATGACGGTTGATTATCTTGCGCCTGCCCGACTCGACGATTTACTCGAAATCCAAAGTGAAATTACATCGATGCGCGGCACTTCTATGGTGTTTACGCAGCGAATAGTCAACGCTGAAAATCAGTTACTTAACCAAGCTGAAGTGCTGATTGTTTGTGTTGATCCACACCTAATGAAGCCTCGTGCGCTTCCCAAGTCTATTGTCGCGGAGTTCAAGCAGTGACTGACATGAATATCCTTGATTTGTTCCTGAAGGCAAGCCTTCTGGTCAAATTTATCATGTTGATTTTGATTGGTTTTTCCATCGCATCATGGGCAATCATCATTCAGCGAACGCGTATCCTTAATGCCGCCGGCCGTGAAGCCGAGGCGTTTGAAGACAAGTTCTGGTCCGGTATCGAACTGTCTCGCCTGTATCAGGAGAGCCAGGGCCGCCGTGACAGCTTGAGCGGTTCCGAGCAGATCTTCTATTCCGGCTTCAAAGAGTTTGCGCGCCTGCATCGTGCCAATACCCACGCGCCAGAAGCCGTGGTTGAGGGCGCATCACGTGCGATGCGTATCTCGATGAGCCGCGAGTTGGAAACGCTGGAAACCCATATTCCTTTCCTTGGCACCGTCGGTTCCATCAGTCCGTATATCGGCCTGTTTGGTACGGTGTGGGGGATCATGCACGCGTTTATCGCCCTGGGTGCGGTGAAGCAGGCGACGCTGCAGATGGTAGCGCCAGGTATTGCCGAAGCGCTGATCGCGACCGCGATTGGTCTGTTTGCTGCTATTCCGGCCGTTATGGCGTACAACCGCCTTAACCAACGCGTGAACAAACTGGAATTGAATTACGACAACTTCATGGAAGAGTTCACGGCTATCCTGCACCGTCAGGCTTTTACCAGCAGCGAAAAGCAGTAACAAGGGGTAAGTCATGGCCAGACGCGGACGTGGTCGTCGTGAGCTGAAGTCAGAAATTAACATCGTTCCTTTGCTGGACGTGCTGCTGGTGCTGTTGCTGATCTTTATGGCAACGGCGCCGATCATCACCCAGAGCGTCGAAGTGGATCTGCCGGATGCGACCGATTCTCAGACCGTCAGCAGTAACGATGAACCACCGGTCATTATTGAAGTGTCCGGGGTAGGGCAGTACAGCGTAGTGGTTGAGAAAGATCGTATGGATCAGCTGCCGTCAGAGCAGGTTGTTGCCGAAGCGCAGCGCCGTCTGCAGGCGAATCCAAAAACGGTCTTTTTGATTGGCGGCGCAAAAGATGTTCCGTATGACGAGATCATCAAGGCGCTGAATCTGTTGCATCAGGCGGGCGTGAAATCCGTTGGTCTGATGACGCAGCCAATCTGATCCATTTCGCTTAAACCGTTTGGGAACCGAGAGTGTCAAAGGCAACCGAAGAGAACGCTAAATTAAAACGGGCGATCATCGTTTCAGTGGTGCTGCACATCATTTTGATTGCCATCCTGATCTGGAGCTCGTTTGATGAGCACATTGATGCATCCGCTGGCGGTGGCGGTGGTTCTTCTATTGACGCGGTGATGGTTGACCCGGGTGCGGTAGTGGAAAACTACAATCGCCAACAGCAGCAGCAGGCAAGCAGCAAACGTGCCGCTGAACAGCGTGAAAAACAGGCGCAGCAGCAGGCGGAAGAGCTTCAGCAAAAACAGGCGGCAGAGCAACAGCGTCTGAAAGAGCTGGAGAAAGAGCGTTTAGCGGCTCAGGAGCAGGCAAAAGCGCAGGCCGAACAGCAGAAACAGGCTGAAGCGGCCGCGAAGCAGGCTCAGGAGCAGCAGAAACAGGCCGAAGCCGCGGCTGCAGCTGCGAAGGCAAAAGCGGATGCTCAGGCGAAAGCCCAGGCTGACGCCCAGGCCAAAGCTCAGGCTGATGCCCAGGCTAAAGCTGCGGAAGAAGCTGCGAAGAAAGCGGCTGCGGATGCTCAGAAAAAAGCCACTGAAGAAGCGGCTAAGAAAGCAGCTGACGCAGAGAAAAAAGCTGCTGCTGACGCTGCTGCTGCAGCGAAAAAAGCTCAGCAGGATGCTGAGAAAAAAGCCGCAGATGCTGCAGCTAAGAAGGCTGCGCAGGACGCCGAGAAGAAAGCTGCTGCTGAGGCAGCTAAGCAAGCTGCAGCTGAAAAAGCTGAAGCTGCTAAGCAGGCTGCTGCTGAAAAGGCCGCGGCAGAAAAAGCTGCCGAGAAGGCCGCTGCTGACAAGGCTGCAGCTGCTAAAGCCGCCGCAGATAAGAAAGCGGCCGCCGACGCGAAGAAGAAGGCTGCTGCTGAGAAAGCTGCTTCTGACAAGGCCGCAGCACAGGGTGTCGATGATTTATTCGGTGATTTAAGCTCAGGTAAGAATGCACCGAAAACGGGCGGTGGGGCGAAAGGTAATGCCGCAGCTGCCGCCGGAAAAGGGAATAATAAGAACAACGGCGCTAGTGGCGCGGAGATCAACGGCTATGCTGGTCAGATAAAGGCAGCGATCGAGAGTAAGTTCTATAACGATCCTTCGTTTGCCGGTAAGACCTGTTCGCTGCGGATCAAGTTGGCACCAGACGGCCTTCTGCTTGATATCAAGCCTGAAGGCGGTGACCCAGCACTTTGTCAGGCTGCCGTTGCGGCAGCGCGTCTGGCGAAGATTCCGAAGCCGCCAAGCGAAGCTGTTTATGAAGTCTTCAAGAACGCACCGATCGACTTTAAGCCTTAACGCGGTTTTCCCCGTCACGACGGGGAAAGCACACTAAGCTGAGTTACAGGGTTTTGGTAGTTTTGTGTATTTGGGTTTGTTAACATTCTGCTAAATTATCGTGGGCTTTCCGCCCGGATAAGGGAGATATGATGAAGCAGGCATTTCGTGTAGCGTTAAGTTTCTTAATGCTGTGGGCAGCGGTGCTGCACGCAGAAGTTCGTATCGAGATCACCCAGGGCGTGGATTCTGCTCGTCCAATTGGTGTGGTTCCGTTCACCTGGGCAGGCCCTGGCGCCGCGCCTGAAGACATCGGTGGCATTGTTGCCGCTGACCTGCGTAACAGCGGTAAATTCAACCCACTCGACAGATCTCGCCTGCCACAGCAGCCGGGTTCTGCTCAGGAAGTTCAGCCTGCTGCCTGGACCGCGCTCGGTATTGACGCCGTCGTAGTAGGCCAGGTTACGCCAAACGGCGACGGCAGTTACACCGTTGCTTACCAGCTGGTAGATACCTCTGGTGCACCAGGCACGGTACTGGCGCAGAACTCCTACAAAGTGAACAAACAGTGGCTGCGCTATGCCGGCCATACCGCCAGCGATGAAGTGTTTGAGAAGCTGACCGGGATTAAAGGCGCATTCCGTACCCGTATTGCTTACGTCGTACAGACCAATGGCGGCCAGTTCCCGTATGAGCTGCGCGTGTCTGATTACGATGGCTACAACCAGTTTGTGGTTCACCGTTCTCCACAGCCGCTGATGTCTCCAGCCTGGTCTCCGGACGGCAGTAAATTGGCTTATGTGACCTTCGAAAGCGGCCGTTCTGCGCTGGTTGTGCAGACGCTGGCTAACGGTGCAGTGCGTCAGATTGCTTCGTTCCCGCAGCACAACGGTGCACCAGCGTTCTCTCCGGACGGTTCTAAGCTGGCGTTCGCGCTGTCTAAAACCGGCAGCCTGCAGCTGTACGTGATGGACCTTGGCTCTGGCCAGATTCGTCAGGTGACAGAAGGTCGCAGTAACAACACGGAACCTACATGGTTCCCGGACAACCAAACCCTGGCCTATACCTCTGACCAGGCGGGTCGTCCACAGATTTATAAAGTCAGTATTAGTGGCGGTGCTCCGCAGCGTCTGTCCTGGGAAGGTTCTCAGAACCAGGATGCCGATGTCAGTGCCGACGGTAAAATTATGGTAATGGTCAGCTCCGCTAGCGGTCAGCAGCACATTGCCAAACAGGATCTGGTAGCGGGTGGCGTAACAACTTTATCGTCAACGTTCCTGGATGAAACGCCAAGTCTGGCACCTAACGGCACTATGGTAATCTACAGCTCTTCTCAGGGGATGGGATCCGTGCTGAATTTGGTTTCAACAGATGGGCGTTTCAAAGCGCGTCTTCCGGCAACTGATGGACAGGTCAAATTCCCTGCCTGGTCGCCGTATCTGTGATAACAATATTGATTATTAAAGGATCAAAGAAATGCAACTGAACAAAGTGCTGAAAGGGCTGATGATTGCTCTGCCGGTTATGGCTATCGCGGCGTGTTCTTCTAACAAGAGCGCCAACAATGGTCAGAGCGGTGAAGGTATGCTGGGTGCCGGCACTGGTATGGACGCTAACGGCCACGGCAACATGTCTTCTGAAGAGCAGGCTCGTCTGCAGATGCAACAGCTGCAGCAGAACAACATCGTTTACTTCGGTCTGGACAAATACGATGTTAGCTCTGAATTCGCTGCAATGCTGGATGCGCACGCTAACTTCCTGCGTAGCAACCCGTCTTACAAAGTGACCGTAGAAGGTCATGCGGATGAGCGCGGTACCCCAGAGTACAACATCGCACTGGGCGAACGTCGTGCTAACGCTGTTAAAATGTACCTGCAAGGTAAAGGCGTTTCTGCAGACCAGATCTCCATCGTTTCTTACGGTAAAGAAAAACCTGCAGTACTGGGTCATGACGAAGCGGCTTACGCTAAAAACCGTCGTGCCGTACTGGTTTACTAAGAGAATCGCATGAGCAGTAACTTCAGACATCACTTGTTGAGTCTGTCGTTACTGGTTGGCATAGCGGCCCCCTGGGCCGCTACTGCTCAGGCGCCAATCAGTAGTGTCGGCTCAGGCTCGGTCGAAGACCGCGTCACTCAACTCGAGCGTATTTCTAACGCTCACAGTCAGCTTTTGACCCAACTCCAGCAACAACTCTCCGATAACCAGAATGACATTGATTCCCTGCGCGGTCAGATTCAGGAAAGTCAGTATCAGCTGAATCAGGTTGTGGAACGTCAAAAGCAAATTTTGCTGCAGATGGATAGCCTTAGTGGCGCTGCGGCGGGAGCAGGGCAACAGCCTGCTGCCGGTGCATCCCAGGCCGCCACGCCGGACGCAGGGGCCTCTAACGCGGCGCCTGCTGCCCCAGTGCAGGGCGGTGACGCTAATAGCGACTACAACGCAGCTATCGCGCTGGTGCAGGATAAATCGCGTCAGGACGATGCTATCAACGCGTTTCAGGCCTTTGTGAAGAAGTATCCGGATTCAACTTATCTGCCTAACGCCAATTACTGGCTGGGTCAGTTGAATTACAACAAAGGCAAAAAGGACGATGCGGCGTTTTATTTTGCCTCCGTGGTGAAAAACTACCCAAAATCTCCTAAAGCACCGGACGCCATGTTTAAGGTTGGCGTGATCATGCAGGACAAAGGCGACGCTGCAAAAGCGAAAGCCGTCTACCAGCAGGTCGTTAAACAGTATCCCAATACTGAAGGTGCAAAGCAGGCTCAAAAACGTCTGAATGCGCAATAATGCGTGCGGCCTGACCAGATATCGTCGTTTTTCTGGTCTTGCCGTGCGAAACGTAAGCAGTTGAGCGATCTGCGTCAAAATTATTGTTGCGTCAAAATCTTAAATCAGTAATATATGCCGCCGTTGCCAAGGGATACTAAATAAACCCAAAGTGACGCAAAAGTGGGTCGTTAGCTCAGTTGGTAGAGCAGTTGACTTTTAATCAATTGGTCGCAGGTTCGAATCCTGCACGACCCACCACTTTAAAGTAGTAAGCAGTAAACAAGTTTGCAGTAAGCCGCACAGCGGGTCGTTAGCTCAGTTGGTAGAGCAGTTGACTTTTAATCAATTGGTCGCAGGTTCGAATCCTGCACGACCCACCATCTTTTAAGATGAAAGTTGTAGTGAATCGAAAACGGTTCGAGTAGGGCAAAGCAAAACTTCAAAGCAGTAACCGCATAAAGCGGGTCGTTAGCTCAGTTGGTAGAGCAGTTGACTTTTAATCAATTGGTCGCAGGTTCGAATCCTGCACGACCCACCAATGTAGAAAGGCGCCCTAAAGGCGCCTTTTTGCTATTTGATATTCGGGCAGGGTTCTAGCCTGCAGCAGGTTCGACAAAATCGCTTTTGATTTTGCACGTCGCTTGCGACGAGCCCGAAGGGCACCGTCATCCTGCACGACCCACCAATGTAGAAAGGCGCCCTAAAGGCGCCTTTTTGCTATCTGCGATTTGAAAATCCTGCCATTCCCGGCACTCATTCTCCACTGGTCTGTTTCTCTCAGCGCATCGAGCAATAACCCACGACATTTCGACTAAATTTCGCTATCTTGTTTAGCATATAAAACAATGAGTGCCGAAGATGGCGTGAATCACGCTTTATTTGGCCTGTAATGTTAAGTCAGTAAAACGAGACTGCATGATGAGCGTAATGTTTGACCCGGAAACTGCGATTTATCCCTTCCCGCCTAAACCTGCGCCCCTGAGCGGAGATGAAAAACAGTTTTATCGTGAAAAAATTAAGCGTCTGCTTAAAGAGCGGGATGCGGTGATGGTGGCGCATTACTACACCGACCCGGAAATCCAGTCGCTTGCCGAAGAAACCGGTGGGTGTATCTCTGACTCGCTGGAGATGGCTCGCTTTGGCGCTAACCATCCAGCGTCTACGCTACTGGTGGCGGGGGTGCGTTTCATGGGGGAAACGGCGAAAATCCTCAGCCCCGAAAAGACCATTTTAATGCCCACCCTCAATGCCGAATGCTCATTAGATCTCGGCTGCCCGATTGAGGCATTTAATGCTTTCTGCGACCAGCACCCGGATCGTACTGTCGTCGTCTATGCTAATACCTCTGCCGCGGTAAAAGCCCGGGCAGACTGGGTCGTCACATCCAGTATTGCGGTAGAGCTGATTGAACATCTGGATAGCCTGGGCGAGAAAATCATCTGGGCACCGGATCGCCACCTTGGCAACTACGTTCAGAAGCAGACTGGGGCCGACGTACTGTGCTGGCAAGGAGCCTGCATTGTGCATGATGAATTTAAAACTCAGGCGCTGGCGCGGATGAAAGCGCTATACCCGAATGCGGCGGTACTGGTTCATCCTGAATCACCGCAGGCCGTGGTGGATATGGCCGATGCGGTAGGATCGACCAGCCAGCTGATTAACGCGGCTAAAACGCTGCCTCACCAGCAGCTTATTGTCGCCACCGATCGCGGGATATTTTACAAAATGCAACAGGCGTGTCCGGACAAAGAGCTACTGGAAGCGCCAACCGCAGGGGAAGGGGCAACCTGCCGCAGCTGTGCGCATTGCCCGTGGATGGCAATGAACGGGCTTAAAGCCATTGCTGAAGGGCTGGAACAGGGTGGGGCTGCACACACGATAGAAGTGGATGCTGCGCTGCGAGAAGGCGCGCTGGTTCCGCTTAATCGTATGCTCGATTTTGCGGCAGAATTGCGTCGTACGATTAAAGGCAACGCGTAACAATATTACGCTCAGGGGAGTTCATGGATTTTTTTAGCACGCAGAACATTCTCGTCCACATCCCCATTGGGACGGGCGGGTATGACTTATCATGGATTGAAGCTGTGGGAACGCTGGCGGGATTGCTTTGTATCTGGCTTGCCAGCCTGGAGAAGATAGGCAACTACGCCTTCGGGTTAATCAACGTCACTCTGTTTGCCATCATATTCTTTCAGATCCAGCTCTACGCTAGCCTTCTTTTGCAGCTGTTCTTTTTTGTGGCGAACATCTACGGCTGGTATGCCTGGTCGCGGCAAAGTAGTAACCATCAGTCACTGCTGCAAATCCGATGGCTGCCTTTGCCTAAGGCGATTGCCTGGCTAGTGATTATTGTCGCAGCGATTGGGTTGATGACGGTGTTTATCGATCCGGTCTTTGCCTTCCTGACCCGGGTTGCGGTGTCTGTGATGCAGAGTCTGGGGCTGAACGTTACCCTGCCTGAACTTCAGCCAGATGCCTATCCGTTCTGGGACTCGTGCATGATGGTGCTGTCGATTGTGGCGATGATTCTCATGACCCGGAAATACGTGGAAAACTGGCTGCTGTGGACAATCATCAACGTCATCAGCGTGGTTATCTTTGCCCTGCAGGGCGTTTACGCGATGTCGCTGGAATATCTCATTCTGACGTTCATCGCGCTGAATGGCAGCCGGATGTGGATCAACAGCGCGCGACAATCCGGTTCGCGCGCCTTGTCCTGATTAGTGATGATGATGGGCATGGCCAGCACCGTGGTCATGCTCATTCAGGTCGCAGTCCGGGCCGTGACAAACCTGATACTCCATCTGTACCGTGGCATGTTCTATCTGATACTCGTGCTCGAGGAAGTGATGTATGCGCGCCAGCAAAGCGTCGTGATCGTGGGGCGGTACAACCTGAACATGTAGCGTCATCAGCGGTTTTTCGCCAACCAGCCAGATATGGACGTGATGCACGTTACGTACTTCCGGTATTGAGCGGGAAAGATTACGCTTCAACGCGGCAATGTCGATGGCGCCCGGTGCACCTTCTAATAGCTCGTTGACGCTCTCTTTCAGCAGGCTCCAGGCGCTGCGTAGCACCAGGCAGGAAACCAGCACCGACAGTATGGGGTCAATCGGTGTCCAGCCGGTCCAGAGGATCACCACCGCCGCCACAATTGCCCCCACTGAACCCAACAAGTCACCCAGCACATGCATCGCCGCCGCGCGCACGTTGAGATTTTTCTCTCCGCTGCCGCTGTGTAGGATCCAGAAAGAAACCAGGTTAGCCAGCAGTCCGGCGACCGCAATGGTCAGCATTGCCCAGCCCGCAATCGGCTGAGGATTTGAGAAGCGCTGAATCGCTTCCCAGACAATAAGAATGGTGATCACCACCAGGGCAATAGCGTTTACAAATGCTGCGAGCGTAGTCAGGCGTAGCCAACCAAAGGTATGCCGGGCGTTGGGAGGCCGACGGGCAAAATGCACGGCCAGCAAAGCAAACAGCAGTGCCGCAGCGTCGGTGAGCATATGGCCAGCATCGGCCAGAAGAGCCAGCGAGCCGGAAAGCAGGCCGCCGATAACTTCGGCAACCATGAAAATTGCCGTGATGAGAAAGGCAAACAGCAGGCGTTTTACGTTGCTATCAGCAGGGGTATGTTGGTGTGAATGCGCCATAATCTCTCACAAAGATAAATCCCGGTGGGCTAATTATAACCGCTCCATGGTTTCAACTGGTTGAAAGAGGCTGAAAAATCCAGCGAGTCAAAAATGTGGATGAGACCTTAATTTTCAAAATAGCATTCAATATTGAAAATTTAACATCCTTCAGTGGTAAGCGTTGAAATAGGGTGTGAATCCATAGATTCTCATTATGTTCTCACTGTTTTTTTCGAGTTTTCAGGATTAACCTGTGAGAAGTGTAAAAGCCCGTTTACACTTGTGGTTATGCGAGTTAGATTGAAAGGATTGCAACGAAGAAAAATATCAGGATGACCCCGGAAATATCATGAATTATCAGAACGACGACTTAAGAATTAAAGAGATTAACGAGCTTCTCCCCCCTGTAGCGCTGTTGGAAAAATTCCCCGCCACTGAAAAAGCTGCCCACACCGTCTCTCAGGCGCGTAAAGCGATCCATAAAATCCTTAAAGGCAGCGACGACCGTCTGCTGGTGGTGATCGGGCCTTGCTCCATTCACGACACCAAAGCCGCCAAAGAGTACGGTGCGCGCCTGCTGGCGTTGCGTGAAGAGCTTCAGGGCGAACTGGAAGTGGTAATGCGCGTCTATTTTGAAAAACCGCGCACCACCGTGGGCTGGAAAGGTCTGATTAACGATCCGCACATGGACAGCAGCTACCAGATTAACGACGGCCTGCGCATTGCGCGTAAGCTGTTGCTGGATATCAACGATTCCGGCCTGCCAGCGGCAGGGGAATTCCTTGATATGATCACGCCTCAGTATCTGGCGGACCTGATGAGCTGGGGCGCTATCGGCGCGCGTACCACTGAATCACAGGTGCACCGCGAACTGGCTTCCGGCCTCTCTTGCCCGGTTGGTTTTAAAAACGGCACCGACGGCACGATCAAAGTTGCGATTGATGCCATCAACGCCGCCGGTGCACCGCACTGCTTCCTGTCCGTAACCAAGTGGGGCCATTCCGCCATCGTCAACACTAGCGGGAACGGTGACTGCCACATTATTCTGCGTGGCGGCAAAGAGCCGAACTACAGCGCGAAGCATGTGGAAGAGGTTAAAGCGGGCCTGGTGAAAGCGGGTCTTGAGCCACAGGTGATGATTGACTTCAGCCACGCCAACAGCAGCAAACAGTTCAAAAAGCAGATGGACGTTTCTGCCGACGTTTGCGGCCAAATTGCCGGCGGCGAAAAGGCTATCATCGGCGTGATGATTGAAAGCCATCTGGTAGAAGGCAACCAAAGCCTGGAGAGCGGCGAGCCGCTGGTCTACGGCAAAAGCGTTACCGACGCCTGCATTGGCTGGGACGATACCGAAGTGGCGCTGCGTAAACTTGCCGCGGCGGTAAAAGCTCGTCGCGGCTAACGGCCTGATTTGAGCAATAAAAAAGGCGTGGTGCTTACCACGCCTTTTTTTATGGGTGGCGAATTACTTCGCTTTACCCTGGTTGGCTACTGCGGCGGCTTTCGCTGCGATTTCGTCAGCGTTGCCCAGGTAGTAACGTTTCAGCGGTTTGAAGTTCTCATCGAACTCATAAACCAGCGGCACGCCGGTAGGGATGTTCAGTTCGAGGATCTCATCTTCGCTCAGGTTATCCAGGTATTTAACCAGTGCACGCAGGGAGTTACCGTGAGCCGCAACGATAACGCGCTCGCCGGACTTCATGCGTGGCAGAATGGACTCATTCCAGAACGGCGTTACGCGGTCGATGGTCAGCGCCAGACTTTCGGTGGTTGGCAGCTCGCTGTCGGTCAGTTTAGCGTAACGTGGATCGTGGCCAGGGAAGCGCTCGTCGTCTTTAGACAGCTCTGGCGGGGTGATCGCGAAGCCGCGACGCCACTGTTTAACCTGCTCGTCACCGTATTTTTCAGCGGTTTCAGCTTTGTTCAGACCCTGCAGGGCGCCGTAGTGACGCTCGTTCAGTTTCCAGGATTTCTCAACCGGCAGCCAGGCCTGGTCCAGTTCATCGAGGATATTCCACAGGGTGTGGATGGCACGTTTCAGCACAGAGGTGTAAGCGAAGTCGAAAGTGAAGCCTTCGTCCTTCAGAAGCTTACCGGCAGCTTTAGCTTCGGTACGACCTTTATCAGACAGATCAACATCATACCAACCAGTGAAGCGGTTTTCGTTGTTCCACTGGCTTTCGCCGTGACGAACCAGTACCAGCTTAGTAACAGCCATGATTTACTCCTTAATGAGCCTGGGATTAATGATAACAATTATCATTATATTGCCGTGCCATAAGTCACGGCAATGATAAACGTTTAACATAGCGAAAAAGCGCGTGGAGTGTAAGGTGGTTGTAAAAGGTTGTTATATTTTTGGCTCGATCTGGCGGGAAAGTCAGCGATTTGGTGAGAAATTGCCCTTATTGAAAAGGGCAATAGGGATCAATGAGGCAGAAACTGGTATTCCGTGATGCTGAGATAGGTCTCATCCGGTTTTAACCAGCAGTCCGGCTGCGGCCATTCCGGGTGATTTGGACTGTCCGGCAGGAAACCGCTCTCCAGCGCCAGACCGTTCCAGTCGCTGTAATTTGCGCTATCTCGCGCAGGCGTACCCGCCAGATAGTTCCCGCTGTAGAACTGTAGCGCCGGTGCCGTTGTGAACACCTTCATTTCCAGCGCACCGTCTGCAGACCAGACTCGTGCAACCGGCTGACTAAGATCGCCTTTAGCCTGCAGCAAGAAAGCGTGATCGTAACCTTTGGTGAGGCGCTGATCGTTGTCGGCCATAAAATCTTGCACAAGCGTTTTAGGCTCACGGAAATCAAAGCTGGTGCCAGCCACTTCTTTAAGGTCGCCCGAAGGCAGGCCGCTGGCGTCGACCGGCAAATAGCTGTCGGCCAGCAATTGGAGCTTATGCTGCCGCACATCGCCTTGGGTGCTGTCGAGATTGAAGTAGGCGTGGTTGGTGAGATTGACCGGGCAAGGCTTATCTACGACGGCACGAAGCTCGATGCTGATGCGGTTATCTTCCGTTAAAGCATAGCGCGCCGTGGCGTGTAATTTACCGGGGAACCCCTGATCGCCGTCGCAGGAATCCAGCTCGTAGGTCACTGCTTGCTCATTTTGCACGGCAATGCGCCAGCGGCGTTTATCGAAACCTTCCGGCCCGCCGTGAAGCTGGTTTTCGCCCTGATTAATTTCAAGCTGGAGCATTTCACCGCCAACGGTAAGCTTCCCTCCGGCAATACGGTTAGCGTAGCGCCCGACGGTCGCACCCATAAAGGCACTTTGCTGCAAATAATGCTCAGGCGAAGCGCAGCCCAGCAACGTCTCCCGCACGCCGCCGCCTTTTAGCGGTACCCGACAGGAAAGCAAGGTCGCGCCCCAGTCCATCAGCGTGACGACAATCCCCGCGCTGTTGCGCAGGGTGGTAAGGCGAAACGGCTGGCCGTCCGGCGCCAGCTGCGGCGTCTCTTTTAGCATTGGCCCGCTCCTTCGGAGGCTTTGCAAACGTAGAAGGTTTCTTTAATCCCTGTTTTACTCTCGTACTGTTCTTCTACAGCCTGTTTCACGGCCGGGACGAGATCTTCAGGCACCAGCGCTACAATACAGCCTCCAAAACCACCGCCGGTCATACGTACGCCGCCTTTTTCACCAATGGTCGCTTTGACGATCTCCACAAGGGTATCGATTTGCGGCACGGTGATTTCGAAATCATCGCGCATGGAGGCGTGAGATTCGGCCATCAGCTGGCCCATACGGACCAGGTCACCTTTGGCAAGCGCATCCGCAGCTTCCACGGTGCGGATATTTTCTGTCAGCACGTGACGAACGCGTTTGGCAACGATCGGATCCAGCTCGTGCGCGACGGCATTGAATTTTGCCAGATCAACATCTCGCAGGGCTTTCTGGCTAAAGAAACGAGCGCCGGTTTCACACTGTTCGCGACGGGTGTTGTATTCGCTACCCACCAGCGTGCGTTTGAAGTTGCTGTTAATGATCACCACCGCAACGCCTTTTGGCATGGAGACGGCTTTCGTTCCCAGCGAGCGGCAATCAATCAGCAGGGCGTGGTCTTTCTTGCCAAGGGCGGAAATCAGCTGATCCATAATGCCGCAGTTGCAGCCGACAAACTGGTTCTCTGCTTCCTGGCCATTGAGCGCCAGTTGAGCGCCGTCCAGAGGCAGGTGGTAGAGATGCTGGAAGACTTTGCCGACCGCCACTTCCAGCGAGGCGGACGAGCTTAACCCGGCGCCCTGCGGCACATTGCCGCTGATCACCATATCCACACCGGAAAAGTTGTTATCGCGCTTTTGCAGATGCTTCACCACGCCGCGAACGTAGTTAGCCCACTGTTGTGTATCGTGCGAGACAATAGGGGCATCGAGGGAGAAGCTGTCCTGCTGATTGTCATAATCGGCGGCAACAACCCGGACAATGCGGTCATCACGTTTGGCGCAGCTAATCACCGTCTGATAATCAATGGCGCACGGCAGCACGAAACCATCGTTGTAATCGGTGTGCTCACCAATCAGGTTTACGCGGCCCGGGGCCTGAATAGCGTGTGTTGCCGGGTAACCAAATTGCTCAGCGAACAGACGCTGGGTTTTCTCTTTCAGACTCATAATGACGCTCCTGACTGGCGGAAATGGATATCACTGACGGCACGCAAGCGTTCTGCGGCTTGCTCTGCGGTTAAATCTCGCTGGGTTTCGGCCAGCATTTCATAGCCAACCATAAACTTACGAACCGTGGCGCTGCGCAGCAGCGGCGGGTAGAAATGCGCGTGAAGCTGCCAGTGCTGATTGCTTTCACCGTTGAACGGCGCGCCGTGCCAGCCCATTGAGTAGGGGAAGGAGCACTGGAAGAGGTTGTCATAGCGGCTGGTGAGTTTTTTCAGCGCTAATGCCAGGTCAGCACTTTGTTCTGCGCTGAGGTCGGTGATACGCAGGACGTGGGCTTTGGGCAGCAGCAGCGTTTCGAATGGCCAGGCTGCCCAGTAAGGGACGACGGCCAGCCAGTGTTCGGTTTCAACTACGGTGCGGCTACCGTCCGCCTGCTCACGCTGCACGTAGTCCAGCAGCATTGGGGTGCCCTGGTGGGCGAAATATTCACGTTGTAGGGTATCTTCACGGGCGACCTCGTTAGGCAAAAAACTGTTTGCCCAAACCTGTCCGTGAGGATGTGGGTTGGAGCAGCCCATAGCTGCGCCTTTGTTTTCAAATACCTGAACCCACGGGTATGTCTGCCCCAGCTCAGCGGTCTGCTGTTGCCAGGTTTGTACAACTTCTTCCAGAGCGGGAAGCGTGAGCTCTGGTAATGTTTTACTGTGGTCGGGAGAGAAGCAGATAACCCGGCTGGTACCGCGCGCGCTTTCGCAACGCATCAAGGGATCCTGGCTTGCCGGGGCATCGGGCGTGTCCGTCATCAGCGCCGCAAAATCGTTGGTAAAAACGAAAGTGCCGGTGTACTCGGGGTTTTTATCCCCGGTAACGCGCGTATTTCCAGGGCAAAGAAAACAGTCCGGATCGTGTGCCGGAAGTTTTTCTTGCGCAGGGGTTTCCTGCGCGCCCTGCCAGGGGCGCTTCGCCCGATGTGGCGAAACCAAAATCCATTGACCCGTTAGCGGGTTATAGCGGCGATGCGGATGATCGACCGGGTTAAACTGCTCCATTACATATCCTTAATCTTCATAACCTTGGGGGTGGCGTGACTGCCAGCGCCAGGTATCGTCTGCCATTTCCTGCAGCGACCGGCTGACACGCCAGTTGAGTTCTTTGTCGGCTTTGGTGGCGTCGGCCCAGTAGGCCGGCAGATCGCCATCACGACGAGGGGCAAAGTGGTAGTTCACCGGTTTACCGCAGGCTTTGCTGAAGGCGTTTACCACGTCGAGCACGCTGCTGCCGACACCTGCGCCCAGGTTGTAAATATGAACGCCTGGTTTACCGTTCAGCGCCTGCATCGCGGCAACGTGGCCGTCGGCGAGATCCATCACGTGGATGTAATCACGCACGCCGGTACCGTCTTCGGTTGGGTAATCGTTACCAAAAATAGCCAGCGAATCGCGTCGACCTACGGCAACCTGCGCAATGTAAGGCATCAGGTTATTCGGGATGCCCTGAGGGTCTTCGCCCATATCGCCTGACGGATGGGCGCCGACCGGATTAAAGTAGCGCAACAGCGCAACGCTCCAGTTTGGCTGGGCTTTTTGCAGGTCGGTAAGGATTTGCTCAACCATCAGCTTGCTTTGGCCGTAAGGGCTGGCGGGTTTACCGGTAGGGAAACTTTCTACATAAGGAATTTGAGGCTGGTCGCCGTAAACGGTGGCGGAAGAGCTGAAGATGAAGTTAGTTACGTTTGCCGCTCGCATGGCGGCGATAAGCTTCAGAGTGCCGGTCACGTTGTTGTCGTAATACTCCAGCGGCTTATTCACCGATTCACCGACGGCTTTCAGGCCGGCAAAATGAATTACGGCATCGATACGATGGTCGTGGAAAATTTCTGCCAGCAGGGCTTCGTCGCGAATATCACCGTTGATAAACAGCGGATGCTTGCCACCCAGGCGTTCAATTTCCGGCAATACGCTGCGCTTGCTGTTGCACAGGTTATCGAGGATCACCACATCGTGGCCGCTTTGCAGCAACTGTACGCAGGTATGACTTCCAATGTAACCGCTACCACCTGTAACCAAAACTCTCATTTTTCGCTCCATATAGCCTATGGGTTAAGATAACCATAGCATAACAGATGGCTGAAAAATGTGATATGCACCAGATTAGTGGTATCGTTTACACTGCGTTATTTTTCGTGAATAAAAAGGATATAACGCATTGTAAAACAAATGCGTAAACATGAAAGGGTGCGTCTATTCCGAAAGTCTGACTGCGACTCTATATGAAAAAGGCGCCGCAGCGCCTTGAAGGATTATGCGGGAAGAATATTTTCTATCTGATAGCCGTACTTGTCGCCGACCGGGACAAACGTCAGCCGATGGGTAATGCACTGGGGCGCATCTTCGGCATGGTGGGACACAAACAGCAGCTGTGTTTCTCCTTCGCCAATCAAAATATCGACAAAGCGACGTATCAGCTGGCGGTTGAGCGGATCCAGCCCTTGCAAAGGTTCATCCAGGATCAGCAATGTTGGGTGCTTAACCAGCGCACGGGCAATCAGCGCCAGGCGCTGCTGCCCCCATGAAAGGCTGTGGAAAGGCGCATCGGCGGTGGCATTATCCATGCCCAGCATATTCAGCCATTCGCGGGTCAGCTTC